>NZ_CM001403.1:0-1200000 GCF_000166195.2 Mucilaginibacter paludis DSM 18603 | reverse complement strand
AGGGCAAAACGAATTGATTATTAAACCAGGGCAACAGGCCCGCACCAAGGCAGGCGGAACAGAAATAACAATTAACGATCAGGTTAAGGCCATGGATGAAGTAGCCTGGAAGGACGGGTATTTCCGGTTTAATAATGCCGATCTGCCAACCATTATGCGCCAGTTTGCAAGATGGTATGATGTGAAAGTGATTTATAACGGCAAAATTGGCGAGCATCAGTTTAACGGCAAAATTACCCGGCAGGCTAACCTGTCCAGGGTGCTCAAAATACTGAGTCTGGGCGGCGTGAATTTCAAAATAGAAGGAAAGCAACTCATTGTATTGCCCTGAACTGCATTAACCTATTGCTATTTAAGGAGAAAGGAGGACATGAACGTTATTACACAACTTTAACAAGAGCTGGCCATAGAAAAGAACCGGAAGTGCTGGAAACACCCCCGGTAAATATCTGGGCCACAAGCTAAAAAAAAATCCGACCAAGAATTATTAATTAACAACCCAAACATTACAAAAGTATGGTTTTAAACTTATGTGGTAAAATGCCGCATGCAAAGAATGTTACGCCGAAAATTATCGTGGTAATGAAACTAACATTAATGATTATAATTGCCGCTTCTCTCCATCTGTCGGCGGCCGTATTCTCCCAAAGTATCAATCTCGCTGAAAAAAATGTGCCGATGGAAAAGGTGCTCGGCAGTATACAGGAACAAAGCGGGTACGAATTTTTTTACGATAACAAACAAATTAAACAGGCCGCCAGGGTATCAATCACGGTAAAAGGTGCCACCGTAAAGCAGGTATTGGATCAACTTTTTAAAGGCCAGCCATTTACCTATACCATTGACGACAGAACGATCATCCTTCGCAAAAAAGAAGAAATTCAGCAGCCGGAAATTGCTGCGCCAGTTGTTATTGCCATTACAGGTACCATTGTTGATGAGCTCGGCAATCCCCTTCCGGGTGTTACCATTAAAGAAAAAGCCACCAATCATGTAGCGGTAGCCGATAATAAAGGCCTCTTTACCATCAATGTTACCAATGATAAGGCAACGCTTGTTTTTTCATTTATAGGTTATACTACTCAGGAAATTAAAATTGGCGGTCAGCAGTCGTTAAAAGTGACGCTATTGCCCAGCGTAAACAGCTTAAATGATGTAGTTGTGGTAGGTTACGGCGTGCAGAAAAAAGTTAACCTTACCGGAGCCGTAAGCCAGGTTGACGGTAAGATATTTGCAGACAAACCGGTGGCCAATATAGCGCAATCATTACAAGGGGTTGTGCCTAACCTCAACATCACCTTTAGCGACGGGCATCCGGGCAGCGGCGGAACCTATAACATCCGCGGAACAGCTTCAATAAACGGTGGTACGCCTTTAATTTTAGTTGATGGTGTTCCGGGTAACATCAACATGATCAACCCGAGCGATGTGGAATCCATCTCCGTACTTAAAGATGCCGCATCATCAGCCATATATGGCGCGCGCGGCGCATTCGGCGTTATTTTGGTTACTACCAAGCAAGGCAAAGCCGGAAAGCTGACCGTGAACTATAACATGAATTACGGCATTCAAAAGCAAACCACCAGAACCGATTTTATTACAGACGGCTTTACCATGGATTCGCTTGTTGATGTTTCTTTCTCACGCCACAATGGTAGCTCATACACCAAATATACCGATGCAGATTACGCGGAGTTAAAAAAGCGGCAAACCGATAAATCGTTACCATCAGTTGTGGTTCAAAACCGTAACGGTGTGGATCAGTATGTTTATTACGGCAGTACCGACTGGTATCACTGGCTGTACCAAAATTCGCAGCCTTCCGTATCACAAAATCTTTCCCTATCCGGAGGATCCGACAAGGTTACCTTCCTGATATCAGGCAGGGCGTTTGAACAAAAGGGGATGTATCAGCCATATTTAAATACCGATATTTTTCACTCCTATAATTTCAGGGCTAAGGTTAACGCGCGGGTAAATAACTGGTTGAGCATGTACACCAATACCCAGTTTTCGGCAAATGATTATACCTGGCCGGGTTACGGTATCAATACTAATTTTTTCAATTTCGCGGTTCACGCTATGGCGTCTTATGTTCCGCAGAATCCTGATGGTACTTTTACCTATAAAACCAATTTAAACAGTTATGATATAGGTAACGGTATTTTTGCCGATCTGCAACATGGCAAAACACACGGCGGAAACCGCAATTACGATATCACCAATACAGTCGGCTTCAATATTGATGTCTCCAAAAATCTCGTGTTCACAGGGAATTACACTTTCGAATTAATTCCGTATTCTGATTATCAACGCAAAACGTTGATACCCTACTCCATTTTTCCGGGCAAAGTATCCTATTTAGGTACCGACCAGTTAACCCAGAACACGCATCTGGATAACCAGCATACCGTTAATTTTTATGGCACCTATTCGCAAAACATCAGTAAGCACCATATGAAATTAATGGCCGGTGTTAACCAGGAAATTAAAACCTATACTTCTAACAGCGGTTCGGTGCAAAACCTTTTATCCGAAGATTTGAACCAGCTTGATTTAGGTACTGGATTAGAGCAAAACGGTGGTAACAGCAGCCAATGGGCATTGCTCGGTTTTTTTGGTCGCGCCAATTATGATTACGATAACAAATACCTGGTTGAATTTAATGGCCGCTACGATGGCACATCTCGTTTCCGGCCTGACAGCCGGTTTGGGTTTTTCCCTTCGGTATCCGCAGGATGGCGTGTGAGCCAGGAGCCGTTTTTTAAACCGTTAAAGAGCGTAGTATCTGAATTAAAGCTGCGTGGCTCATACGGAACTTTGGGCAACCAGGACGTAGGCTCGGGTGCCAGCAATTTATACCCTTATATTCCGGTAGTCAATACCGGCCTTTCCGGTTGGATCAGTAACGGAAGTCAAACCCAGACACTCAAATCGCCTACGCCGGTATCGCCCAATTTTACCTGGGAAAAATCGGCTACCATTGACTGGGGTGCCGATGTGAACTTTTTTGATAACAGGTTGCAGGTATCCTATGATATTTATAAAAGAAAGACTACGGATATGCTGGTGAACGGACAAACCTTGCCCGCTGTATTTGGCGCAGGCTCACCCAAGCAAAATGCCGGTAATTTAGAAACCGATGGTTTTGATCTGTCGGTGCAATGGAATAGCAGGTTGATGCTGGCCGGTAAAGATTTTAGGTACAATATAGGAGTTGTACTATCAGACTTTACCACCAAAATAACCAAGTTTGATAACCCCACCAACCAGTTAAGTAACTATTATGTAGGCCAAAACGTTGGCGAAATATGGGGCTATGCCATTGGAGGATATTTTAAGACGGACGCCGAAGCGCAAAGCTATCCCGTTAATCAAACGGCGGTAAACACGCAGATATTGGGATCGCCGGGCGAATGGAAATCGTTACATGCCGGAGATATTAAATACTTAGACCTGAATGGTGACGGTGTGATCAATAACGGCCAAAATACATTAGCTAACCATGGCGATATGCGGGTTATTGGTAACCGGCTGCCAAGGTACTCTTACGGCATCACCGGCGGCTTCAGCTGGAATAACATCGATATGTCGTTCGCGTTTCAAGGTATAGGCAAGCAAAACTGGTTTCCGGGGTCGGATGCAGGAATGTTCTGGGGGCCTTATTCCCGTCCGTACTTTTCCTTTATCCCGAAAGATATGCCGTCACAAATGTGGTCGCCAAGCAATCCGGATGCTTACTTCCCGCTATTGCGCGGATATGAGGCCTACAGCGGCGGCGGCGAGTTGCATACCACTAACGATAAGTATTTGCAGGACTTAGCCTACATTCGGCTTAAAAACCTCACCGTAGGCTATACCTTGCCCAAGCAATTGGTTGAGCGTGTTAAACTCCAAAAGGTGCGCGTTTACTTTAGCGGCCAAAATTTATTAACATTCACCAAGCTGAAAAATAAATACATTGACCCTGAACAAGTGGCTTCCGGCTCAGCAGATGATACCAACGGGAATGATTACCCATTCTTTAAAAACTACGCTTTTGGCATCGATATCACCTTTTAATTACCGATAAAAACACAATGAAAAATATTTTTATAATAGCGATATTAAGTTTGATTTTGTTTGAAAGTTGTACCAAGGTGTTGGACCGGCAGCCGCTTTCGCAAATCTCGCCCGAAAATGCTTTCAACTCCGAAAGTGAGCTGCAACTTTATGTAAACTCGTTTTACGACAGCATGCTGCCGCTGGCTGATAAAGATGATAACGCCTTTACCAGTTTGTATAATGAAAGTGCAGACAATATCGTAAGGGACAGCTATTCTGACCTGCTGACCGGCAACCGTACAATCCCCATTTCAGGGGGAGGGTGGAGCTGGGGTAACTTGCGCAACATCAATTATTTTTTACAGAATTACAAAATTGGAGGCCTCACTAATAACATCACCAATAAATATGTTGGCGTAGCTAAGTTTTTCAGGGCTTACTTTTATTTTAATATGGTGGCCCGCTTTGGCGATGTGCCCTGGTATTCCAAACCTTTGGAATCAAACGACGTAGCCATGCTGACTACCCCCCGTACACCGCGCACTGTGGTGATGGATTCTGTTATGAATGATATTGATTTTGCAATTGCAAATTTAGGAACGGCTAAAGATGTTTCGCAGATTACAAAATCAACGGCACTTGCGCTCAAATCGCGTATCTGTTTATTTGAGGGTACCTTCAGAAAGTACCATACTGAGTTTGGCTTACCAAACGCTACAGATTTTTTGCAGAAATCGGCGGATGCCTCGTTGTTGTTAATGCAATCGGGCCTGTATAAGATTTATAAAACTACGCCCAATATAGCGTACCGCGATCTTTTTGCATCTTACAACCCCGTTACCGACGAGGTGATTTTGGCCCGGCAGTATAACGTGTCGCTGTCTATCTATCACAGTGTTAATTATTATACCATGGTATCATCCTACGGAAGGCCGGGGATGGAAAAAAGTTTGGTGAACAGTTACCTGATGAAGGATGGTAGCCGCTTTACCGATCAGCCAGGTTATGCAACCATGGCTTTTTATGCCGAGATGCAAAACCGGGATCCGCGGCTATATCAAACAGTGCGGGCACCGGGCTATCAGCGGATAGGCGGCACAACTAACCTTACACCTACCTATACCGCGGCCACAACCGGCTACCAGATGATTAAGTTTGTAACCGCAGCCACCGAAGATGGGATCAGTAAATCGTACAATGCCTTGCCTATCTTCAGGTATGCGGAGGTTTTGCTCAACTATGCTGAGGCTAAAGCCGAAACCGGTACCCTGAGCCAGGCCGACGTGGATGCGTCCATCAAACTACTCCGTGACCGGGTGGGGATGCCCAATCTGAACCTGGCCGATGCCATTAACCGCCCCGATCCATACCTTGCCAAACAATACATCAATGTAAGCGGCGCCAACCAGGGTGCCATTTTAGAAGTGAGGAGGGAGCGCAGGTTAGAGTTAGTGATGGAAGGCTTCAGGTGGAACGATTTGATGCGCTGGAAAGAAGGCCATTTACTCGCGGTACCGTTTAAGGGCCAGTATTTTCCGGGAGCGGGTAGCTTCGACCTGGATGGCGATGGCAAAAATGACCTGATCATTTACACCGGCACCAAACCCAGCGGATCGGGCGTCCAATTTTTGAAACTGGGGAATGACGTGATTTTAGATAACGGGTCGAGCGGTAACATCGCCGTGAACGGCAATATCCCCAAAACGTTCAACGAAAATCGCGATTACCTTTTCCCGATACCCGTGCAGGAATTGCAGCTTAATCCAAATTTGAAACAAAATCCGGGCTGGCAATAATATTTTTAGCAGGTTAAGCATGCCTACAGCGTGCTTAACCTGCTTTTGCCTTTTACATCAAGGTATTATAGCAAGCGTGATTTTAGCAACAATTACCCGCATTTAAAAGAATGATTTATGTTGAATAATAAAATACCCCGCAAATCTTTTTTAACCTCTCTATCCCTGGTAACAGGGGCAACATTACTGCCATCCTTACTGCGTGGAGGAATCCGTATGCCCGATAATCAGGAGTTGATTAAATGCGGTCCTTATCTGCAGTCGCCCCGTCAAAATCAGGTAACCATCAGGTGGATAACCAACAAGCCTGTTTACAGCTGGATAAAATTTGGCGAAAGCCCAACGCAATTGGATCAGATACAACATCAATCGACCGACGGATTGGCTAATGCAAACACAACAATACAGGCCATCACGATAGACGGACTAAAGCCTGGCAAAATATACTATTACCAGATCCTGTCGAAAGAAATAATTGATTTTAAACCTTATAAGGTGACTTACGGCAACACCTACACCAGCGAAATTTTAACATTCAAAACCTTAAAGGCTGCCGGGGATGATGCTGAGATCTGGATTTTGAACGATATTCACGACAGACCAGAATCGTTTCAACAAATATTACAATTTCACCACCCCGATGCCGACTTTATCTTTTTAAACGGCGATATGTTTAACTGGCAAAAAGACGAACAACAATTAGTTGATCATTTGATTAGTCCCCTGGTTAAGGCGGCCGGTGCAAACATCCCTTTTATTTTATCTCGTGGCAATCACGAAACACGGGGCGCTTTCGCCCGCGATCTACATGCTTATTTTAACGGTGTGGATGAAAAATACTATTATTCTTTTACGCACGGCCCCATGTATATCATCGTGCTCGACTCGGGCGAGGACAAAGCGGACGATCACCCGGAATATGCTGGCCTGGTTGATTTTGACAGCTACAGGGAACAGCAAAAGCAATGGCTTGAAAAAGAACTCCAGAAAAAGGAATTTAAAGATGCAAAGTATAAAATAGTATTCAGCCATATTCCCTTGTTTTACGCCGGTACCGGCCACGGCGTTCAGCACTGCCGCCAGCTATGGGCGCCCCTGTTAAACGATGCAAAGATCAGCGTGCTGATTAGCGGCCATACCCACGTTTATGGCTTACACCCGCCGAAAGCCGGGGAGCACAATTATCCGGTGATTATAGGCGGAGGCCCGTTGGATCACATCCGTACTTTAATCAAATTAAAATACGACAAAACAGGGTTAAGAGCCACCACCTTTAACGATAGCGGCACCCAGCTTGATTCGTTATTGATAGGTGCTTAATAGTTTATGGTTAACAAACCGTCACAACAATAAAGCCTGCGGTTTTGTTACCGCAGGCTTATTATTTTTTGTTTTGTAAAAAAAATACAGGTGTTATACCGCCTCGGTTATAAAGTAGTTACCGTTATTTTCAACAATATAGCGCTCTCCATCAACAAAATAAATCAGGTCGAAAATAGTAACAGCGCCATAGGGCACATCAATATCTGGCGTAGACCAATCCGTCAGTCCATCTTGCCGTGGTATTGAAACAAGGCCAACCGGAATTTCTGTTAAAGGGCTCGATCCGTTACTTACCCGGTAGCGTATCATTACTTGGTCTACCGTTGCTGATGTAGTAACCTTCACGCTAAAATTAGCTAAACCGGAAGTTTCATGGTTTGTTACCGATGGTTCGATAGCCTTTATATCCTCTGTTTCTAAACGGAAATGAAAGTTTTTCCCGAAATCGCTGTCATAGAAATATTCGCCGTGGTTATCCTTCATGCTGATCCAGGTTATAATCTCTTCCGCGTTTTCCGGTATCTCAAAATTACCGGTTAGCATAGCACCCTGGCCGTTGCGTTGTGGTACTGCATCCGGAACGATGCCGGTATCAGAGCTTAGTTTAACGGTTTGTTGGCCGGTAGGCTTAAAAAGTACATAAGCAGTAAATTCGAAATCGGGGCTACCGTGTACAAAGCCTTCTTTACTGGTAGCCAGCCGCAGCGGATCGTAATTGATGGTGCACTGTTGCCCTTTTTTTAGCTTTCCGCGAACTATTTCGTGAAAGTCTAACGTGAATATTAAATGACTCATGATGCTTTTTATATTTAAAATGTCGCGTTAATTACAAGGCTCGATGCGTTATCAAATACCTTGATGAAAGTGATCTGTATGCTGGCGTTCCAATAATAGCTGTTTACCGGAGCTGAAGCCAGTTGCCCGGGTGTACTTAGCTGCGGAAGTACCTTGTTTTGAATATTGACTGCCGATGGTTTGCCCGTTTGCAGTAAAGCTATAAAATAATAAGGTTCAGCTGGTTGATAATTATCGGTGATCCTGGTGAGCGTTACCGACCTTGTATTGTTGGCTGTATGATGCGCTATCTCAACATAGCGGAACTGCCCGTTCTTTTCCGCATTGGTTGTAGTGCCGTCATCCAGATACAAATGGTAGCTGTCGTCTTTCCCGGGATAAATATTGATGGTTAACGGGTTCACGGGAAGCTGCCCAACATATTGCTCCAGTTCGCGGGTAGGGATGATAGCGCCCTCGCGGATGTAGATCGGTACCAAGGTAAGGTCGGCATAATAGTTGATGGTGGTGCCGCCCGGAACAGGTGCTGATAGCGGGTATTGGTTATTCATGAAAGCATACCAGTTGCATCCTGCCGGCAGGTAAACTTGCCGGTAGGGCGGCGTAGGATTAGGCAGGGATTCGTGCTGGGTAAGGATGGGGGCAACCAGCATATCCTTGCCCACAAAAAACTGATCATTTAAATGATTGTATACATTTGGGTCGTGCCCGTCATTAATAAACAGCGCCCTTGCAATAGGGGTGCCGTTTAATGTCCATTCGTACATGGCATCGTAAAATAACTGGATCAGTCTGTACCTCAGTTGGATGTACTTGCGGCAGTTAGTGGGCACGGGCTCCCCGTAGGCGTATATCTCCTGGAATTGCTTATTGTACCCGTTATAATGGTTGCGGAACCAGGGTAAAAATGCGCCCAGTTGTATCCATCGGGTAAACAGCTCGTAATTGGTAATACCGCCATATACCTTGCCATAGCTCACATAAAAGCCTGAGGTGGTGCCATTGGGGTCGTTTGAAACGGCAAAGCCCCCGATATCGCAACCGCTGATGGGTATCCCCGATAAACCGATATTGAGCACCTCGGGTATATTGATTTGTAAAAAGTCCCAGCTTGAGGCCGAGTCTCCCGTCCATAATGCTGCGTAACGCTGCATGCCTGCATAGCCGCCCCGGGCTATAATGAATGGCCTTTTTTCTGGGCTGAGCCTTTGAAGCCCGCTATAGGTGGCGTTTACCAGGTTAAGCGCATATTCGTTGTGTATGGTGGCATGGGGCACATAGGTAATTCCGTTGCTCTGCATCAGATCAAGCGGAAAGGTGCTGGCAGGTGGATTAGCTATCGCCGGGTCAGTCATGTCCTGCCATATCATATCCATGCCAACTTCATTAATCAGGTGTATGTACTGGTCGCCCCATTTTTTTCTCACATCTTCCCTGCTAAAATCGGCATAGTTGCCGGTGGCTTGTAAAGGTATTTGCCCCTGGTTATTGGGTTGGAGCGGTGGCGCAGGGTAAGGATTATTACCCAGGTTCATGCCGTACGAAACAGTACCCGCGTATAGATTGGGGCTTTCTCCCTGGCCTGCCCTGGTATTATAGATCAAGCCGTTGGAGCCGTTGACGTCCATCATGTTTTTACGCTGCTGGTAAACGGAGGCCTCACCGTTTTCGTCCAGGGGATTCGCCGTCATTAGCGGGGTGATATTGGTACTGCATTTAAAGCCGATGGAATGCAGATAGTCCATAAAATTACTTACGTTCGGGAATTTCATTTTACTGCTGGTGAAAGTGCGGTAATTGTCCTGGAAATCCACGTCGATATGAAGGCCGTCTATCGGGATGTTAGCCGCCCGGTAAGAGTTAGCTACTACAGCCAATATCGAGCTGTTGAAATAGCCGTAGCCGCCCTGGTGATAACCAAATACATACTTCGGCGGCATGGCCGATCTGCCTGTGAGTGTAGTGTATTGTTTTAGTACACCCGTTACCTGGTCGCCATACATAAAATAGTAGTCCATATCGCCGTAAAGCGCTCCAAAGTAATATTTACCTGTCATGTCCGAATAGTCGTTGGAACCCACATTGAAATAAGACTGCGACGTATTGTCGAAGAAGATGCCATAAGCATAGGGGCTGCCCGCGTAAGCACCCTGCGGAGCTGGATTGATCTCCAGCAATAAAGGTACCGAGCAATACAATGGCTCCGACGGATTGAGGGGGCCACCGCTGTTACCGGCGGGAATAATACCCGAAGAATAGCTGTAGTTATCAAAGTTAAAAAACGTCATGGTATAGTTGTTCTTCAACAATGTACTACCTGCCTTTTCGCCGAAACCGCAATATTTGGCATTTTGCGGAGTGGCTTTAAAATTAGCTATCACCCGCTGGCCGGGTATATACACCAGGTTTTGGCCTGAAGTATCCTGGTTGATGAGCTGCCCGTTTTTGAATACCTGGATAAGGTAGGGATTCAGAGCCACACAGATTTGTATCGTGCCGGTGTCTATCACCAGCATGTTGGCAGTTGATTTGGATGTATTAACCGTGACCGGCGCTATAGACCTGTTGATAACAGCCGGAGAGGTTTCTATAGTATAATTGAAATTAGCCGAAGGATTAAACCTTACCCTGAAAGTACTTGGAGATAATACCGATATCTGCAAACTCAAGGTAGCATCTCGCTGTAGCTGTAAAGTAAATACATTGCCGGTTTGCGTATATTTACTGATATTTCCAATGGTGGTCCACCCGCTGGTATTGGGGGTGAACGCGTTAACGTTGACGAATCCGTAACTCATGCTGGTTATTTTTTAGAGGTTGATATTGTACTTGCCGAAGTTTTAAAGTGTGCCTTGCGCTGTAGCAACCACTCGAAATCGCCTATACGCGGAGGGCCAAACTTTGCTGTTTTTATGCCGCCGATAAGGGTATCGCCGATGGCTATACTGGCCGACGAGTGGCAATTGACACAACCTTCGGTGCCGAAGATCATTTTATTTGTATTGGCAGGATCATTATGCGGACTGCCCTCAATCTGGAAATAGGCCGGTTCGTTGGCGATGTACTTATTGTAGTTGGATGTACTGTCGATATTAGTGCCGCCCTGAAAATAGGTTTCCATCACCATATTGGTTAAAAACACCGGCGTAGGTTTACCTCCTGATTTATTGGCTACAGCATCGGGCAATTTATAAACCGAAGCATTGAGCGGATAAGCGGGCGAAGTTGGGTCGGTGGGCCATTGTGTGCCTATCAGCTCATAATACTGCCAGAAAGATTTTTTTTGTTTCAGCAGGGCTTGAACCTGTTTATTCAGGTTTTGTGTGGCCAACGGGATTGGGAAGATACGTTGGATCTGGTTCTTTTTTGGTGTACTGCTGGGGTATAGGTTAACCGGGCAGGTAGCGCAGTCGGGGTCGTAAAAAGAGGGTTTCAGATAATGGCCATCAATTTTTTGGAGCGCATCAGTTGCTACGTTATCTACCTGTTCAAATGTAGCCCAGATCCATTGTGGTGATGATACAGTTTTTGTTCCGATATGCATTCCTACAAGCCCCACGGTTACTTCCCTGCCGTCGGGGTTTTTAGGATCAGGAATGATCACTTTTTTGGCGAAATACCTTTCGAAAATATCTTTACCGGGTACCAGTATTTTCCAGGCGAATTTTAGTTCGATGGAGCCAGGTTGATCTACCGTGCCCGAAGGGAAGGCTACCTTGCTACCATGCTTGTAAAAGGCTATTTGCCCGTCAAAATTATAAAGTACGCTATCCGTAATGTATTTAACCGTTGGTTTATTAAGCCTGATCTCGTAACGCACCACGTTTCCGCTCTGATCCCAGATAGGGGAGGTGAATGCCTGGTCTACATCATCGGGCTGAATGAAAGGCTTCCTACCTTTGCCGCCCCTTTTCCAGCGCTCATCCTTAAATTCAGCAAATTTGCTGGTACGGTACAAAACTTCCTCGCCTTCTTTTACTTTCATGCCTTTAAGCTCATCGGGCAAGTCGGCTTTACTTCCCCATACATGCGGTTTATCGCCGTTCACCCTGAAAACTTCATAACTCTCTTTCCAGCCTTCCCATATCCGTTTGCCGGCATCTGTAATGTCGGCCTTAGGCTCGCCCTTGTCATTCACCGGCCAGTTTAAAGAAATGAACATTTGCCATGATAGTACCTCGAACAGCCGCTGTGCCTCCGCAAATTTTTGCTCGTGCAGCAGTTTGCGTTCCAGCGAGGTATCCACATCATAAGGAGTAACGGGTGTTAATTTCTCGGGGAAGTTGAGATAAGCATCCTGCCCGTCGGTATGCGTAAGCGTACTACAGGCGATAACAATCAGCAGGAGGCTGCCGATGATAAGCAGTGGTTTGATTTTTTTGAAGTTTTTCATAATTGTGATTAAGTTTATAGGTATTATTTAGGTATTAATATTAAATTTTTGGGCATAGCAGATCCATGGCGCCGTCTGTCATTTTTTTAATCATGCGAAAACGAAGCAAGTGCAGGTTGTCAATGGAAAATAAACCCAGTAGTGTTGACTTCCAGCAATATATTACCTTATGTGTATTGATAATTAGGTCTTTGTAGATTTATTCAATTGGTAGCGGCCTCTCCCCATACTGCTAACGATGCAGCATGCCTGGAGCAATGTTATAATTGGGGGAGCAATTACTTTATTGATTACCAACACTTAAAGGTGATAAATTAATATGTTAAAAGCAATTTTTTTGTAAATAATATTTAACCTGAAAATATTGGCGAATTAACGGCCTTAGCCGGGTTTTAGGCAGAATAATGTTATCATACTACTGAAGGATAAACGGGGATGAGGCGAAATAGATGGAATAGTCGGCTTACCAGCAATAGGTGTTATGCCGATAGAAAGTGTGCTGGCGTATGGTAAAAGAAGAGCAGCTAAGCGAGCAGGGTATTCTTAAGATCAAAGGTATCAGCAATAAAAACAAACCCTGATGAATGCAATATAGTTTACCTGATACAGGCAAGTGCTTATACCGCTGTTTTTACAGTCTAACTATCCTGTATCTTCATTTTTTTTTCGCCGGATCATTTTATAAATGTAATTTTAACAGTTATAAACCAATTGTGTATTGTGGCCGTAATAAACGCTATCAATTTTCGATACCTGAACATCCGGGCATGGTACAGATCACCCAAAAGGAAATTCAGCGTATTGCTTATCAGCGGAAACGGATATGCAATTTTAAACCATCGATATGAAGAAAACTTTCTTTTTGCTGCTACTGAACCTCGCATTTTTAATCCCGGTTTCTGCCTTCAGAAACGAGCCTGATTCTGTTTACCTGTTCGCTTACGGAACCAACGGCCTGCGTTTTGCCTGGAGCTTGGATAAAATCAGTTGGACGCCCGTAGGCGATGGCTATACTTATTTAAAGTGCGATTACAGTACCTGGGGCAGCGAAAAGAAAATGATTGCGCCCTGCCTGATACAAGGTCGCAAAGGGGGATGGCAATGCGTATGGCAATTGAACGACCGGGCTTTGCAATTTGCCCAAGCCGGTTCGGCCGACCTGGTACATTGGGGGCCGCAAGCTTACCCTTATGTTAAAAGCGGTAAAAATGTGCTGCGTCCTGTTATCAGCTATAACCGGGCTGCCGATAATTATACTATTGTTTATACCGATGCCAACGGCCAATATTTTAAAACCGTAACCACAGATTTTAAAACTTATACCCCGGCGGTAATTGTTCCCTTTTCTGCTTACCGCAATGTTAACGTAACGGCCAATATCAATGGCCCGGTAACCGGGCAAATGCATCGTGTTGCCTGGACGGTGGTTGACGGCTTGACCAAAACCTACGAGTTACAGCAATACCAAACCAGGCAAAACGCGGAGATCACCAAAGATGATGCCCAACGATTTGCCGGCCTGAAAACCATCGATGCCAAATTGACGCTGCTGCCCGAAAAAACCAAGGCGATCAGCACAATGCTGACGGGCGTTTTTTTTGAAGACATCAACTACGCTGCTGATGGCGGCCTTTATGCCGAGCTAATTCAGAATCGCGATTTTGAATATTTGCCGCGCGATAAGCAGTTCAGAGATACCAAATGGAACAGCAGTTACGCCTGGAGTTTAAAGGGCGATGGTGCAACTTTTTTTATCGATTCGGTAGCGCCGGTGCATTACAATAACCCGCATTATGCTGTACTTGACGTGAAAACGCCCGGAGCTGCTTTGGTTAATACGGGATATGATGCCATTGCTGTGAAAAAGGGAGAGACGTACCATTTTTCGGCTTTCCTGAAACAGCTAAACGGTTTAAAAGGCCAGGTGGCAATCCAATTGGTAAGCGATAAGGCGGGTGTATTGGCCAGGGCCGATGTTAACATGGCGGCTTCATCATGGGGACAGGTTAAAGCCGAACTTGTTCCAACGGAAACGGCCAGCGATGTCAGGTTGGAATTACAGCCACTCCATGCCGGGCGTATGGCGGCAGACATGGTATCCTTGTTCCCCGCAGCCACTTTTAAGAACCGGCCCAACGGATTGCGCGCCGACCTGGCCCAGGCCATAGCCGATATACATCCACGTTTTGTGCGTTTCCCCGGCGGTTGCCTTTCGCATGGTGATGGCTTGCAGAATATTTACAGGTGGAAAACATCGATAGGCCCGCTGGAAGCGCGGGTGCCCGACCGTAACCTGTGGAACTACCACCAAACCAAGGGACTGGGTTATTTTGAGTACTTCCAGTTTTGCGAGGATATCGGCGCCGAGCCTGTCCCGGTGATTGCTGCAGGTGTTCCCTGCCAAAACTCGGCAAACGGCGGCCAGCAAGGCGGGATACCCATGAGCGAGATGCCGCAATACACCCAGGATATTATTGACCTGGTTGAATATGCCAACGGCGATATAAATACTACCTGGGGTAAAAAACGTGCCGAGGCAGGCCATCCGGCTCCTTTTAACCTGAAATATATCGGCATTGGCAATGAAGACCAGATTACCCAGGTTTTTAAAGAAAGGTTCACCTACATTTATAAAGCGCTGCATCAAGCGCATCCCGAAATCACTATCATCGGCACTGCCGGACCCTTTTTTGAAGGTGCGGATTACATAGAGGGCTGGAAGATAGCCACCGCGTTAAAAGTGCCATTGATAGATGAACACTATTATCAAACTCCGGGCTGGTTTATCAATAACCAAAACTTTTACGACCGTTACGACCGCAAAAAATCAAAAGTTTACCTTGGCGAATACGCCGCGAGCCTGCCCGGCGGAAATAAAAGCTATTGGGAAACCTCGCTGGCCGAAGCGCTGTACTTAACCTCGATAGAGCGCAATGGCGATGTGGTGAGCATGGCCTCTTACGCACCCTTGATGGCCCGTGATGGCCATACCCAATGGGATCCCGACCTGATCTACTTTAACAACACCGATGTAAAACCCACCACAGGTTATTACGTACAGCAACTATACGGACAAAACGCTGGCGACCATTATATCCCAGCCAGTTTAACGCTCACCAATCAAAACGATGCTGTCAAAAAGCGGATAGCGTACTCCATTGTAAAGGATAGCAAAACCAATAACCTCGTTGTTAAACTCGTTAACTTTTTACCGGTAAGCGTAAAATTGGCCATTAACCTAAACGGAATTAAAAGAACAGGCGGTACTATCACCAAAACCATACTCTCCGGTAATCCGGCAGATAAAACGGTGCTTCCTGTTGTTAGCCAAATAGTATTCCCGGATGATGATGCGATTGAGTTGCCGCCTTATTCTTTTATTGTTTTAAGAGTGGGGGTGATGTGAGGTTGATGGTGGGGGTTGGGGTGCGGTAAGTGATTGATTTGCTAAGTAATAGATTGCTGGGATAGTCTGTTAGTGGGGTGTTCGCTGGTTCGCACTTCGATATGTTATTATTTCAACATCTTGTTTCGAGGTAGTTAAGGCATTTCTAATTAACGTCTGGTTATTTTAAAAAAAAAGGAAAATATTTTAACCGGTAGTCTGAGACTACCGGCATAGTGGTTCGTAGACGAAGTCTACGAACAGCGTGGGAAAATATATTGTAGAAGGGGCTTTATTAACCGACATACCTGCCGGTTCAATAGTATATATTTATGGTCTTGGCAATTTCTCCATCGCGAAAAAATTATATGCTTCATTTATTCAAGATAAGCTTTTGGAGATAAAGGATATTCAAAAACGATTGAAAGGCGAGCCTACTACATTAGAAATTTGCAGACAAGCACATCAAGATTATTTACACAACCCAAGCAGAAGCAATCAAGAAAAATTAAGAATTGCTTACGAAAATGTACCCAACCATCAGAAAATATATATTGGTGATATGGACACAAAAGATATTGAAGTACGAATGATAATTTATGGGGAACAGGAAATAGAAAATTGGTCTCACTACGTGTTGGCTAAGAAAAAAGGTGAAACACTGCCAACGATTAAGTTTCCAAAGCCGAATGATAGTTAAAGTTACGCAAGGTAAAGCCTTTTTTGCGCGCAGCTACCACAATACTCCTCACTTATGGACCCCAAGCAGCCTATAATGCTTATCAATCCATTCACAACACGTACCCCATAATAGGCTGGTTATTCAGCGCGATGATCACAGGTGAGAGTGCTTGCGGCAGTGATCGGGCGGGCTGGTGTTTGTTTGTTGTGCGCAGTTCCCCGCCCCTCTGCGAGAGAGGAATCGCACGGGGGGCTTCTCTGGATAAAACATAGGCCCTGCTGCTACTGGACGTTTTTAACTTCGAATTACTACCGGCACAGTGATTTTTCGACTTAGGCTAAAATCGTGGGTTTAATTACCGGTTGATAGGTCAAAACGATACCTTCTTGAACGAACTATATTAGGAACAAAAAATATGCTTTGTGTTGGCAAGAAGCAAAATATTCTCCGATATTTAGAAAATATTAGCATGTTTCCTGATGCGATTCTACTTTCTATCTATTATTCTGGCGTTATACGTCTCACCCGCATTGGCGCAACTTAAACTTTCCATGGGTAGCCATTTTTTAACCGGGCAAAACATTAAAAAGGTAGAAGTTTCACCAGAAGATTATACGGTATGGGCGCTAAGTCAGGATCATAAAGTCTATTACAAAAAAGCTGCATCGTCTAATTTTGATTTATATACCCCGGTGAGTGGCATGCCCGTTAACGATGTGGCTGGATACACCATTGATGATATGTATTTTTTGGTTGGCAGTACAATTGTAAATGTTAGAAACGGGGTTGCCACCCAATTAACCATTCCCGACCCTTTGGTGACTCAAATCAACGGCATCGCCATTGTTGATCCGGCATATAATGCATCGCAGGATTTTTACGACTTAAAAGGTGGCTGTTTGATGATCACAACTAATAATAACGTTTACTTATTGCCCAAAGGTAATACTTCGTTTCAACAGTTTACGGGTGGGCGCCCTATACCGGCCCCATCCAACAACTGGGACTATATTCGTTCCTCGTTTAAGGGAATTTCGATGCGAAATAATATACCGAATAATTACTGTACAACTACTGCTGATTACTCGTTTTATAACATTTTTGACTTTACATTATTTGTAAATGGCGATATGAAATTCACGCCTGACAAGGGACAATTTACCGCAAGTATAATGCCGTTCCATTCTTTTGATCTATTTTCGGGTGGCCTCTACGGCTCAAATTATCGCAATTATATTGTATGGTCAAGCACCACCGGCTTGTATGCTTTTTATTCCCTTTCCTGCAATTTAACCCAACTCGTCCATCCTATAACCGAACAGGTAAATGCGATAAGTGAAGCTATGGCCCTGACTGAAATTGCCCCGCAGCACTATTTAATAGCCGGAACTAATACCGGATTACAATATACACCTAATACTATTTTTCCGACAGAAACTCAAGCTGTGAATTTGACTGCTATTAAGTTTACATCGTTCCCGGATTTTCCTGTTGTGAAAGTAAACGACGTTTTGATCGATTCACGAAAAGATCCAGAGCCATCATACTTTACGTTTGTTTGTGATAACACTGCTTACATTGCTACAGCAGATGGTGTTTACCAAGTATATTTATCTTATAATCAGCAAGGCTATGATAACCTTCGTGTTCAAAATTTTGCAACTTATGGTGGTACTACGCCAACTTATAACGCAGATGGTAACGCGGTATTTAACCGATGCGACAACGCACAGCCTGTAAATTTGCAATTGTTGAATCATCCTAATACATCGTTATTAATCAAGTGGTTTAAAGATGGTGTTGAATTGCCGGATAGGTTGAATAAACAAGCTGTAACATTTACGGATGCGGGAATTTATCACGCCGAGGTTATTTCGACATGTGAAGGTGTAGCTATAAAATCTGTCAATTTCATTATTCAATCAGCTTCTGATCCGCAAATTACATTTAACTATCCGGATAAGATTTCAATATGCGAAGGAACGTCTTACACTCTTGCAACAGGATTTTTACCGGGTTATACCTATCGTTGGTTTAAAGACGACGTACAAATATCGGGAGCTACGTCAAGCGATTACACTGCCACTCAGCCGGGACAATATCATGTTGAAGTAAGCAATTGTGGCACTTTTTATAAACAGTCAAAAACCATTACTATTTCAAGGACAGATATACCAATGCCTGTTATCACAACAGACAAAGTATCATATTGCAGTGGTGAGACTGCTATTTTATCAGTAACCAACGATAATCAGTACAATATGAAGTGGTACCTAAACGGTAATGAGCTTATCGCCAATGCCAACCAAAACACAATTTCAGTTACTACTCCCGGCGCTTATAATGCAATATTTCTGAGCAACGAATGCCAAAAGCTGTCATCGGTTTATAATCTCTCTTTTAATCAACCCATTAAATTCAATATCTTAAAAAGCAAGTCCGGATCCATTTGCTATGGGGATCGGGTAACTTTGAGTACAAGCGTTACTGCAGACTCTTATTTATGGTCGACAGGAGAAACTACGCCCCAAATATCTGTAAGCAAATCAGGGCAATATACAGTAAAGCTTAAATCTGCAGGCAGTTGCGAAACTACGCAGGCAGTAGATGTAACGGTGTTGCCTCAAGTGCAGCTTGCCGCAATTGAAAACAAAACCATCTGTACCATGGCGGGTGATAAATTGCGAATTGAGGCACAAAGCGGTTTTGTAAATTATCAATGGAACGGGCGATCTACAACCGTCAATTATCTTGATGTAACATCTCCCGGAACTTATTTATTGATTGCAACTACTGCTGATGGATGTATGGCCCAAACTACCTTCGAGGTAACACCCTGGTGCGAACAAGTTATTATCCCTAATACTTTTACACCAAACGGTGATGGAATAAATGACTTATGGGAAATAGGGGGAGTTGAACATGATGGTACAGCAACTGTTCGAATTTATAACCGATATGGGAATATATTAGTGAATAAACAGGCTAACGGATTTAAATGGGATGGAAAATTTAACGGAAAGGATTTGCCATCCGGTACCTACTATTACGAAATCAAGACAAAAAAGAGTGCTACACCGCTAAGTGGGTGGGTTGCGATAATTCGTTAAGGCTATACACCGGCTATTCGAAGGTTTTGGCTTCGAATCACTATGCTTGTAGTCCCGACTATGTATAACACCGCTACAGCAAGCGCCCCAGCTTGTAGTTAAACAACCACAACTAAAGCAACCTGTATGCAGCGAGGACTCATATAGATCATGTTTCGTCGGTGAGCTGCTCACCAGGAAATGGCAAGCTGAAACAACAGGTGGTACCTATGTTAACTTTGCTTTCGAGCCATAATTTGCCACCATTAAGCTCAATAAATTCCCGGCAAAGTACAAGGCCTAACCCGGTACCTTTTTCGGCGGCTGTGCCTGGGCTGGTGTAGCTTTCGCCTGTTAACATCAGCTTCTTTTGCATGTCATCTTCAATACCTACGCCCGTGTCTGTCACCTTGAAGATGAGCTCTTCGTGTATTTGTACCGTACTTAAAACAACGGTACTGCCCGGGTGACTGAATTTGATGGCGTTGCCCGTTAAATTGCGCAATACTGTGCCTATCATTTGTTCGTCGGTGTTAATTTTTACATCCGGGCTATCCTCTATCACAATAACGATGTTTTTGGCTAAGGCCATCGGTTCGCCAAAACGTTTGGCTACCTGTAATAACTGCATAGCGGCTACAGGTTGTGGATTGACCCGCAGAACACCGGTTTGCGCCCTGCACCAATTAAGCAGATTTTCCAATAAAAAATAAGCTTGTTTGGCAGATTGATTCATACGCACCCCCATTTGGCTTATTTTTTCTTTCTCCAGATTATTGGCATTTTTAGCGATGATTTCGCTGTACGACAATAGCGAGGTAAACGGATTTCGCAGGTCATGAGCGATGATCGAAAACAACTTGTCTCTGGTTGTATTCAATGCCTGTAATTCCTGTTCGGCAACTTTTAGGTTGGTAATGTCCTGACAAATTACCAGGTAATACTGTTCTCCCTTACCGCTGATTCGTTCTGGAATTACTTGTGTTGCGTAATAATGAATTTTATTGCCGATGGGTATTTGGAGCGTGGTTTGTTTTACTTCCACGTCCTGATGCGCCTGAAGCAACAGCAGCTCAATGTGTTCTGCAATTGATGTCGAGTCTAATGTATTATCGTTGGTGTAAATACAGGTCAGGTCGGGTCCAAAACGCATAATGAGGCCGGGCATATTTTTTGCGAGCGTTCTGTATTTTTCCTCGTTATCGGTAAGGTTTTTAAAAATCAAGTCTGTTGGCCTTGAAAATCCAGTTTCTACGTTGCCTTTATAAATTAAAATAAAGGCCAGCAATTTGGCGCAATGGCCTATGGCGTTAGCCGTACTGTAGTTAGAGATGTACAATGTAAAACAGAACTCGCTCAGTACGGTAAACAGTAGTGAAACAAATAGCAAGCGGTAAACATACAAACTGAAATGCGGCCGGTTTTTGCGTAAAAGATAGCAGGCTAAAAGTAGTATGGCTATGATGATATATTCGGCGTAAACCTTAAATGTGGTTTGCCCTTTCCCCTCAATAAAACATACCGGAAAAACAGGCCATAACAGGATAGAAAATGAAATAAGAACAGCGATGAAAAAATAACAGATCAAAATCAAGTCGGCGTTTAAACGCTTATGTTTATTGATAAAAATGAAACCTGTAACAAAAGTTAAGGCCTCGAACATCCTGGTGGCTACCCAAAATTGATTGGCGTAAAAGTGATTCTGGGGGATGATATTCATTCCTTCGTAGGTGAGGGTATGCAATAGATCAAGCGCGGCAATAGCCAGGTAAGCAATACCCACAAAAAAGAGATAGTTATTATCCTGCATTTTGCGGGCATTCCAGCTCACGATAAATACAGCGAAGGCCACCACAATAGAGAAAAGCTCGATTACGGTGTGAAAGAGTAAATAGCTTTGCCTGATGCTCAAAATGCAAATGGCAATCAGTACAATTAATGAAAATAAACTGTGATAATTTTTTTTGAAAATTAAAGCAAAGTTGAGCTTCATCAGGAGGATGTTTTGGAGTATATCACAAATTTATAATCGTTGTTGCAACTTATAGAATGTTTATAGGAAGGTATTGTATAACTTTCGGTTGTGATTCGGTTTCATTTTAATCGACACATAAAATTTGTTGTGTAAAATAATTCAAAATTTTTAGAATGGTGATATAGCAAATGTTATTTTCTGTGTAACAACGGTATATAGTGAATGTTTGTGGGAGGGGGAGTATACAGCCAATGCTATTAACGGTACAGTACATTTCGGGGGGTACTTATGATGACGTGATTTTAAGTTATTGATTATCAGTATTAAATCGTCATTGCGAGGTACGAAGCAATCTTTACATAGGCAGCGCTGCTCTGCAAGTTCGCCATATATAGCAGAGGTCGCCTCGTCGTATCTCCTTATAATGATGTCTTATTTAAGTTGTTGATTATCATTGCGTCTGTTTTTGCTCCTATAATCAGTATTCTTAACTTAGAACATTGTCCCGCTCAAACGCCGCGGGAGGGGGCTTGTCACTTTATTCACGGGTGTTTGTTTTCGGTGTGAATGAATGCTACGCAGTTTTGTCTTGATACAAAAGTAATCAAAACTAAGCGGCAGCGACCTCATGAATACCTTGAAAAACAAACAATAATGAATAAACCGACCGTAGGGAGCTCATGAACCTTAAAAAAACAAACAACAGGTGAATAACATCAAGACTGCCCGATCATTCCGCCCACAGGCCAGCTCCCGGCCCGGCGTGCAGTCGGGCTTTTGTGCACTTTCTTTATGCACCTAACGGTCTGCGAGGTTCAAACGTCATCCGTGATTTTTCCGGATGGCGTGTTGTTTATAATTAAAGTGTAATAACTCTTTAGCCAACAAGTAATTAACCGATAAACCGCGTTAGCGTTAGTAGCGGATACCGGCCAAGTGGCTAAGGCCTGCGCAGTATGAGCGGATAGCGCGGCCGGAGGCAACGCCCACATGCTTAAATAAAGGAAATTTAAAAGTCGGTTACGCGGGTGTGGATACGTTTAACGTAGTTGCGGATATCTAAAACGATGCCGGCGAAGAAGTAAAAGATAAGCGGGAAACCTACTGCCAGAAACGAGGAGTAGATAAAAAATAACCTGATTTTGGAGATGGAAATATTGAAACGCTCGCCCAGGTAAGTGCAAACCCCGAAGGAGTAACGTTCAAAAAAAGTAATTATCCGCTGCAACATAATCTTTCAAGCTAACTTTAATATTTTAATTCCAACGCCGCATTGCAGGCATTTTTTGTGATCACAATACGAGTTTTTTAATTCGAGCAAAGCCTGCGATTCGTAGGCCGTTTTAACTTTTACGCCAAGTAAAGCAAAATTATCAATTATCCGATTCTTTTCAACAGGGATAAGCTCTAAAAGTTTTAAACTCCGGTTAATATAGCGCTCCTGCTGATGGTGATTGCCATACGCAAATAAAATTAAGCATAATGTATTTAATAACAAAATGTTAACTGATGATTTGCCCAGTGTTTTGGCTACAGGTACCGATGGCTTATCAAACTGGTAATGGTTATCCCAGTAGGGGTTTACCGTTACCTCGCTAAAAAGTTTGTACAGAGCCTCGGGCTCGCGGGTGTCAAGTACTTTAGAAAACAGGTGATTTGAACGGCTCACCAGGGCGGCAAACTGGGCCAGCCGGATGGTGGGGAAGTTGAGCGGGCGCAGGCGCAAAAATTTCCACAAGTGTTTTTCGATGGGCTGAAGTTTGTACTTTTTTTGAAGAAAGCGGTATTCTGTTTTGAGGGTGTTGGGATAATCGTCCTGTAAATCGTCGGTTAAAAAGCCCGCCTGTCCAAAAATAAGGGCCTCAATTTGCATGGGGTTATTTTTGTGCTTAGCCAAAATATTCTGGGGTAATGATTTGGCTAACAACTCGAACGGCAGAGCGTTTACTTTGAAGCCAAAGTTGGCGGCCAGCACCTGGTAAAAGGTTTCTTCCCAATCGCCCCGATTGGCGGCAAGGGCTTGGTTAAGGGCTATCGAGCGGTTTTGCAGACGCTCAACCAGTACACGGGTAAGCCAGTTTTGCAAAATAAGCCCATCAATGCTGCCGATGGCTTTTTCGCAGGGGATAATTTGCTGCTCGCCAAAAATGAGGTGGTGGTAGCGTTGGTAAAGTTCGGGCGGGATGCGGTTATGCAGTTCGAGGGTAGGTATCGGGCTGCCGTTGGGATGATAAACTTCTTCGTCGTGCTTATAAACCACATGCAGTATCACATTATGATAAGCATTGTCGGTTTGGTGTCCATGTTTTTTCCATTCGGACGAACTGATGTGCACTTCGGCATTGCCAACCCAAAGGGTATTGCCAATGCGTACTTTGGCATCATGAAAATCGGGCCCGGCATGGGTGTTTTGTAACCCAGGGGAAAGGATCTCGATGGTTTCGCCGTCGGTAGTGATAAGGGCCTTCAGGTCAAAGAGCCTAAATTTCCATACATATTGGAGGAAGTCTTCGGTGAAGAGCATGGGTGGCTTTTTTGTCCATGGTCCATAGTCGATGGTCCATGGGGGGAGATGGTTTTTAGTTAATTGTTTTTAGTTTTATGGGTTATAGATGACGGTTCATCGTGTTAGCTATCTTCTTCATGATTCAGGTTGGTGATAGACGTTTGGTTTGTTATTTATTGAACGCAATTTAGATAATCTGTGTGAATTGTTATTACTCATTATATAAATTAATGAGTGGATGTGAATACAATCCGCCGCTTTTTGTTACCGCCTTTCAATTCAAACCGAATAGTTTTCTTACTATGGACCATCAACCATGGTCCAAAAAAACTAAATCACCCCCGCCTTTTCCAGCTCCAGTTGCATCTGCTGCTGCAGGCTTTGGGCTTCGGCGCGGGCCGCTTCGGCAAAGTCGCGTCCGTTGGAGGCGTAAATGATGGAGCGCGATGCGTTTACAATAAGGCCGCAATCTTTGGTAATACCATATTGGCAAACATCGGCAAGGCTGCCGCCTTGCGCGCCTACGCCGGGTACCAGCAAAAAGTGATTGGGCGCGTATTTGCGGATGTTGGTAAACTCGGTGCTTTTGGTGGCGCCTACAACAAACATCATCCTGTCGTCGCCGGCCCAGGTGGCTGCTTTTTTTACCACCTCTTCGTACAGGTATCCCCCTTTGGTAACCAGGTATTGAAAATCTTTACTACCGCTGTTTGAGGTAAGGCCTAACAGGATAACCCACTTACCATCATAGCTTAAATAGGGTGTTACGCTATCAGCCCCCATATAGGGTGCTACGGTAATGGCATCAAAACTTAGGCCCGATGATGCTTCGTCAAAAAAAGCTTTGGCATACATATCGGTGGTGTTGCCCAGGTCGCCGCGCTTGGCATCAATGATGTTTAAACACTCCTGCGGCAAATACTGCCAGGTTTTGGCTAAGCTTTGGAGCCCCTTAACACCCCGGCTCTCGTAAAAGGCCGAATTGGGCTTGTAAGATACACACAGATCGCGCGTGGCATCAATAATCTGGCGGTTAAATTCGTATACCGGGTCTTCGTGGTCTAACAGAAAAGAGGGTATCTTTTGGATATCGGTATCTAAGCCAACGCATAAAAAACTTTTTTTTATTTTTATTTGTTGGATGAGTTGCTGGCGCGATGGCATAGTTTTTGGTTGTTGTTTTGTGCAAAAAAAGTAAAATTAGGTAATACCTGCCAGTTTAAGCTATTATATTTATAAAAAAATTTGATCTTTTAAATTAATTGTCTAAAATTGTACCGTTTTCCTGAATTTCTTGCACCAAAGAATCAGTTTAAAATTTTTCCAATAATTTATTAATAATTGCAGTTTTAAAATACACGCGCTGGTTGCAAGGTAATTTCTACCCAAAAATATCCTTTTGAAATATTTATTCATCACATGTCTAACAACAATCAATTAAACGATAAGCTCGTATCGGAGTTACGCGTAATGGCCAAAAGCTTTGGTATTGCCGAGGCCGATAGCCTGAGAAAGGCCGAGCTGATTACAAAAATAGTTGAGCAGCAACAATTAATAGAAGCTGCACGCGCCCAACAAGAAGCTGTTACCTCCAATTATACTCCCGCCGCTACTACCGAAGAGGCTCCTGCAGTTACAACTGAAGAAGTTGCTGCCGTTGCCGAGTCTGACGCTAATGCCGCACCACGTAAAAGGGTACGTACCATTAAAACCAAGAACGAGCCGCGGGTTGAGGTACAGGTGAATGACACTAATTTTGATAGTCCGCTTGACCCCGAACCAGAGCCTTTAGAACAACAGCCAAAAGCTAAAAAAACTGAAACGCCTGCTACCCGGACTATCGCCGAAGCCATTGCCAAAGGGCCCGAACCACCACCCCTTGGCACCGACGGACGCCCGCAAAAATTTGAGCGCCGTTTTAACGCCAACAATACTAACGCCAACGGCAATACCAATGGTGCCGTGGCTCAGCCAAAAAACCAGGAGCCTGCCATTAACCTTGATTTTGACAATGTGATTGTTAACGAAGGTGTTTTGGAGATTATGCCCGATGGTTACGGCTTTTTACGCTCGTCTGATTATAACTACTTAACCTCGCCGGATGATATTTACGTATCGCAATCGCAAATTAAGCTGTTTGGCTTAAAAACGGGCGATACCGTAAGGGGCAGCATACGCCCACCCAAAGAAGGCGAAAAATATTTCCCGCTGGTACGTGTAGAGGCCATTAACGGCCGCATACCTGCAGAAGTACGCGATAGGGTTCCGTTTGATCACTTAACGCCACTTTTCCCATCAGAAAGGCTGAACCTGTTTACCGAAAGCGGTAATTACTCCACCCGTATTATTGATTTGTTTGCACCCATTGGTAAAGGGCAGCGTGGTTTAATTGTGGCCCAGCCTAAAACCGGTAAAACCATGTTGTTAAAGGATGTAGCCAACGCTATTGCCCGCAACCACCCCGAGGTTTACCTGATCATCTTGCTGATTGATGAGCGCCCAGAGGAGGTTACCGATATGGCCCGCAGCGTGCGCGCCGAAGTGGTATCATCAACTTTTGATGAGCCTGCCGAGCGCCATGTTAAAATAGCCAACATTGTTTTAGAAAAAGCGAAACGTATGGTTGAGTGCGGCCACGATGTAGTGATCCTGTTGGATTCTATCACCCGTTTGGCACGTGCCTACAACACTGTGGCACCAGCATCAGGTAAAATACTATCGGGTGGTGTGGATGCCAACGCGCTTCACAAACCGAAACGCTTTTTTGGAGCGGCCCGTAAAATTGAAGATGGCGGATCGTTAACCATCATCGCTACGGCACTTACCGAAACCGGATCAAAAATGGACGAGGTTATTTTTGAAGAATTTAAGGGTACCGGTAACATGGAGCTTCAACTGGATCGTAAATTATCCAACAAGCGCATCTTCCCGGCTATCGATCTTACTGCATCAAGTACCCGCCGCGACGATCTGTTGCTTGATCGCGATACACTGCAACGCATCTGGATACTACGTAACCATTTAGCCGATATGAATTCGCAGGAATCGATGGAATTCCTTCAGGCTCAAATGAGAGGAACAAAAACTAACGAAGAATTCCTGATATCCATGAATTCTTAATAGTTTTGTGTAACGGAATTATTGCGCAACCGGTAATTACACTTGATGCTCAATAATTCCGTTATAAATACATGAATCAATTTCATCCACAGCAGATGCAGCAACGAGTAAGGAAACATATTCCTAATGCTATTACCTGTGCAAATTTGTTCAGCGGCTGCTTAGGCATCGTTTTTACTTTTCAACATAATTTACTGCTTGCCGCTTACGCCATTTTTTTAGCGGCACTGTTTGATTTTTTCGACGGATTTGCCTCGCGCCTGCTGCAATCCTTTTCTGGCATAGGCAAGGATCTGGATTCGCTGGCTGACCTGGTGAGCTTCGGCGTATTGCCATCGGCCATATTGTACGAGCTTTTATTGCAGGCCCCGCAAATTGAACATGTAAGCCGTTACTTAAACTACATTGCTTTTTTAATCCCGGTATTCTCTGCCCTGCGTTTGGCTAAGTTTAATACCGACGAGCGCCAAACCGATATCTTTATCGGGCTGCCCACACCTGCCAACGCCATCCTGATAGCTTCCTTTCCGCTTATACTTTGGCAGGGCAATCCGTTTTACCGCGAATATATTTTAAACCCCTTTTTTCTGTCGTGCTTTGTGCTTATTATGTGCTCATTGCTGGTGGCCGAAATTCCTTTAATGTCGCTCAAGTTTAAAAGCCCTGATTTTCAGGAGAATATTTACCGATATTTATTGCTGATATTCTCGACAATTGCGATAGTAATTTTTAAATTTGTGGCAATTCCGGCGATTATATTTGTGTACATCGTCTTATCAGTAATCCAATTCAGATTTTCCAAATGAACAAATATCAAGCAGAAATTGATGTAATGCCTAAAAAAGAAATACTTGACCCACAAGGTAAAGCCGTAACCGGAAGTATGAAAAATATAGGCCTTTCAGAAATCCAGAATGTACGTATCGGAAAGCACATTTCGCTTGAAATTGAAGCCGCTAACGAAGAAGCCGCTACTGAGAAGGTTGAACAGGCTTGTAAAAACCTGTTAGCCAACCTGATTATGGAAAGTTATACCTTTAAACTACACCTGGTTTAAAGTTCAGCTGCTTTTGCATTCTTAATTACTTCGAGCTTAACTAAGGTAGGTGTGATGATGGCTTGTAGCTCATCAAATTTAGCTTTGATAAGTTGGCTGTCCGGTGCAGTTTTGGCCAGGGCTTCAAGTTCCTGCATCAAAGTTTGCCCACCCAACATGCCAAAAAAGCCCAGGTTGGGTTTTAATTTATGGGCAGATTGTCCGGCTGCAGCCCAATCCTGGGATTTGATGGCATGATCAATAGCCAGCATGAGCTCAGGAGTTTGTTTTAAAAATAACTCAATGGATTCAACCAGGAACTCGTTACTTCCGTCAGCAATTTCCATTAAAAAGGAGAGATCAAAATTTTGATCCGATATTTCAATTTCAGGCATATTTTATTTAATTGCACCAAAACTACAAATATAATAGAATAATTTGTTGCCGCCGGTTGGATTTTTATTGACAAGTGAGAAGTAGAATCAATAGGGCAGTGGGCAGTTATAAAGTTTATTAAAGTGCGTTATGTTTAACGCACTTTAATTGTTGGTATCGCTAAGTTTAATGATCACGCAAAAGCATTTGAAGCGTGTGTTTGTTGTGATGAGACACATACCAGTATAAGCAAGCAAGCCACTCCCTGGGGTTGCGTCATGACGCTTGATAAGATACCCTGTTTCAAAATAATTAGCAAGCCTGTCACTACAGGTTGCCCCTGTTCAGTCTTTGTCATCAGCAATGCTCACACCCCGGCATCTTCCGCAACACCTTTGCCAAAAGCTTCAACCCAATCCTTATCGCCGTCGCCTTTGGCAATGGAGGTTAATAAACGGTTGTGGGCAAGCATAGCCAGTGGCATGGGCGTTTGGCTGGTTTGCGATAGTTTAACCGCCAGGCGGGCATCTTTAAGTCCCAGGCTCGCTTTAAACCCTACGGGTTGGTACTGTTTGTTAGCAATCAGTTTGCCGTAGTTTTGGTAAATAGGGGCGTTAAATAAAGTGGCCCCAAAAAAGTTGGCAACGGCGGCACGGTCCAAGCCGTTCTTCTCGGCCAAAGTAAAGGCTTCTGCCATCATCTCAAGCGAAGCCAGTATCATAAAATTACCGGCTATCTTAACCACGTTTGCGCCACCCGGGGTTTCGCCAAAATCATAAATTCCCTGGCCGAGTGCTTCTAAAATTGGGCGGGCCATTTCTTTGGCCTTGGCACCGCCGGATGTGCATACAAATAATTTTTTTGCCGCCGCTGCTTCTGGTCTGCCAAAAACAGGGGCGGCAATGTAATGGCTCCCGGCTTGCTGGTGCAGACCGTGGAGCAGTTGGGAAGTTTCGGGCGAAATGGTACTCATGGAAATATGCACCCCGCCTTTCTGCAAGGAATGCAACAGTCCGGCTTCGCCCGAAACAGCTTCTTTTAATATTTCATCTTCCGATAGCATGGTTACCACAAACGGTACGTTTGCGGCAGCTTCGGCAGGGCTTTTACATTTGGTGATCGACGCTTGGTCGAGGTCGTCGGCTTTTTGAATGGTGCGGTTGTAAACCTGTAAGTGGTAACCCGCTTTAATTAAGTTTTGAGCCATGGGCGTACCCATGTTTCCGAGACCGATAAATCCTATTTTCATAGAGGTTTTACGTTGTGTTAATACAAAGCAAAAATCAAAAACCTGATTGATGTTTTGATGGAATTAAAACGGCGAATTGCAGATAACATTGTGCGGGGTAAAATTAATTAATATACTCCCTGTCTTCATCACTTAGTGTATCGGATTTCTTGCCGGTAGGGTTATCGAGCGATGGGTGCGTGTTGTCAAATTTTACCTTTCGCGGCCTACCTATCAGGAAGCCTATTACAAAACCAGCAATGGCCATCAGCGCCATAATAATGAGGTTTGAAATGTAGAACTGTGAAAACAGTACCGTAAATTTTACATCCTGGTTGTTCTGCATAATAATGACAGTTAGCAGAATGGTGATGACGATGAGGAAGATGGTTTTGATGCGCATAGTTAAATAGTGAACAGATAAACCAATATCGGGTTTTAAAAATTTAATAAAGCATCAGTAGTAAAAAATAATGTACCGCTTTGTTGTTTCGGCGATTAATGGAGAAAGGTGAGTTTGGGAGAAATATATGATACTATATTATACAGTAGGGCCCGATCTGGATCGAGATATTTAGTATGCTTTTTTATCAAAAAGTAGAATTGCCAAGAACACTTGTTTTGAGTGATTACGGCTTTGTAGGATGAGTATGTTGGTACCTCTTCAGGCGGTTCAATGGACATTGCCTTGGGTCGATACAATGCAGCTCGCTGATCGTCCCGGAAGGGTGAGTTGAAAAGTTGCTTTTTGAAAAAAAAGATTTTTTTGTTGATGGCAATGGAGTTCCTAAAGAGCATTGCCGAAATTTGATTCTTCCTCTTGAGATGCGCGTAGAGATGGGGCTTTTTGGAGCGGTTTATCAATGACATGATGAGATGCTATTGCATATTCGTTGCACAGCGACACAGGCACTCGCAACCGCGCTGAAAATGCCGAACCTCGCCCGGTAATGAAATTGGATTGGTATTCAAAAGTGATTTTTGTTGACGGTAATTAAACCATTAAACGAGCATCGGCCAAATGCAACTCCGTTCTTGAGAGTTACTAATGGGTATGTTTTTTCGGGTGGCTCGAAACCGATATTTCAGAAAGTCATTATATGCTCTTCGGGCCGCTGTAATGAGAGCGCATCCGCACTATCCGGTACCGCCTATTTTTCTTGAGACGGGAGTTGGAAATCGACTTGGTTTTCTTTTGATGTGAGCTGGACTTTTAAAGTGCACTGTTCAAGTAGGGATTCCCTCTGGAGAGTGGTAGATGGATATGCTCTTCGGTCGGTTTACCGGCGTATTTAGGACACAGCCAAGTGCTCGTATACTGGCGATCGATACACCAGCGGCGACACCGTCAAACCCGGCCTTCTCTGTATCGATACATCAGCTGAAACCTCCATCCAAAATTGATTTTCAGCAGATGAAATCGAACTCAAAAAGTTCTTGGCTCCGTGCGATTTCCCCCCGGGTATGGCCGGGAATTTGTATTGACTTCTATTAAATAGGAGAGATGTTACCGGAAGCTATAAGTGAGTATAGATTTTCCAGTGATCTTAAAACACCCAACGTTTGTTGCTATTTCTTCTCTGACAACGGCATGCTGCTGCTTGTACCAATGGCTGATCATAGCTTTGGACGTATATAGAAGTATAGTTTTAATTTTAATCAGTTTGGGCCGATATTAACAATCGATGACTGGATTCTCTTGTTTTTCAATTTGTTATGTGTATATGGATCCCTGGGTTAATCTAAGTCGATTTTTTGGGTTTTTTTGCCGTTGCCGAAAACCTGATATGCATCTGGCTTTTTTTCTGGTTTTTGATTTTGTAACCTGATACACTAAGTCACCATATTCGCCATCAGCACTTAGGGCCAAGTATTGGTTTATTTAAAATGGATTAGGTACTGATTATAAAACAGTAAGGCGTTTTGTTACACTGGCGAAAATTGATTGCTAAATTTATTAGTTATTTGGTTTTTTAGTTAAATTTATTTACTTAAATTGATTGATTCGTTAAATAGTATATCAATTTGAATTATAAGGTTATAATTTAAATTGATATTGTTTTTATGTGAGATTTTGAGTTTTATTTTACGGGTTTTTATGCGGATTTAGAATTTTATTTCGATTTGGTTAAACGTACACTAAGTTGAAGGATGAATTTGCGTGTGTGCGATTATTTTCTCCAGAATGGTTTATGGGTCGTAGCGATGGTTAGAGTTGCTTAAACGGGCTAAAAATAGGCCGTGGATAAAGTCTTGTAATCGGCGAGTGATGTGGTGTTAAGTTGTTGGGCGACGTACAGTACCGGGGGCGGAATAAATCGTTATCGTCCGAAACTGAATGTTGCTTTTGTAAATAGATGGTTAAGAGCCATGGCTTAATAGCGTAGTTAAATTCCTGGAGTTGGATATAGCAATATCACGCATATATTCAGGGTTAAAAAAGTGGATTTTTTTGCTGCGCTTAAAGAATGATTTGCTCAATTTAGCCATAACCGGATAGGTTGGTTTTCTTCGGTTGTTACATCTATACAACCTTTGCTATGCCGATATGGAGTAACGATTTTAGGGCGATAAATTTAGATAGATGAGTAACGTTTTTGATGCCTAAATGGAGTAGTGTAATTCATTTCCTCAAGGCTTATTCAGCGCGATCGTTCTGCTTTTTCTATCGTGCTTCAGCTGTTTTTTTGATGGCATTTCACCGGTTGAAACTATGTTGAGACTCCGGGGCATAACTATGATTACTTAATATTGGTGGGTATAGGTTATGATGGATTTTAGACTGGGTATGGTATGATAAATTTCTTAATGGGGACAGTTTCGGAGGAGTGATTCTGTTTATATTTCAGCCTCAGGATTTGTGCTTCTTGAAAGGTTTGTGGAGATTTTTTTACTAAAGAAAATAAATATCTGGAGGTTAAACAGATCAGATTTATTCGAGATGTTTTGCTATTAAACATTGACGCTAAGCGGAACTATTTTATTTTTTTTAGCGTTAGCGATTGCAGTGGATACCGGCCATGTGGCTAAGGCCTGCGCAGTATGAACGAAAAGCGCGACCCGAAGGGAAACGCCATAACGGAACGAGAAGGGGCGATAGAAAATATGCAGGAGGCAGAACGTAGGAAGGGAAAAATAGGAACGGATAGAGTGATGAGATTGGGTGTGAGGGCTACAAGATGCATACAAGCGGCGGGATCAGGGAGTGATATAAAGCCGGTGAACGAGGGATGATAAGTTGCTTTTTATTTTAAATTTTTATCAAAATTTTCACTGTTGCATTTTCGGCAACATGGTATTAAAGGCACCTGTTTCAGGATGCCTTTCTGCGGTTGATTACCTGGGTTTGTACTATAGGGAAAAGAAAAATAGTTGACAGGATGATCACGGCCCCGGCCCAAAATCCGATGGTCATTTTGCCCAGGTCGCCAAAAAAAACGAATGCCATGATGATGCCATATACCGGCTCAAGGTTGGTGATAAGTGCTACCCTAAAGGCCGAAAGTTCTTTCATTACCGATACCCCGGCTACGTAGGCAAGGGAGGTACACACCGTGCCGAGTATTAAAAGATAGCCCATATCTGATGGTATAAGCTTCATATCGCTGTTAAAGCCCCCGGTAAAAAGCAGGTAAATACTGATCCAGAATAGGGCGCCCATCAATTCGTAAAAAGCAATTACCGGGGCTTGGCGTTGTTTAATTTGTTTGGAGTTGATGATGGAAAACAAGCTGGCGAAAGATGCGCTTGCCAAACCCAGGATGATACCCAAAGTGTATTGAGTTTCGAATTTGAAAATTAAAAAGATACCGCAAATGATGAACAGGCCGGCCATGATTTCCAGTTTCGAGATCTTTTTTTTGCTGAGTAGGGGCTCGAAAATTGCGGTGAATAAAGTGATGGATGATAGGCATACCAGCGTTACCGATACCGTTGATGATTTAATGGATTGGAAGAACAGGAGCCAGTGGCCGCCTACCAGCGCGCCGGTAAAAAACAGCCTTAAGAAAGTGCTGCGGTTTACCTTAATATCGGTACGGTTAAATTTAAACCAGGCAAACAGAGTAACAAGGGCTATAAGCACACGGTACCACACCAGGTATACAGAATGTACATGGATAAGCGCGCCCAGTATGCCTGTAAAACCCCATATAAAAACGGTGAAATGCAGTATCAGCAGGTTCTTGTTCAGCCCGCTTTTGGTAGTAGTTAAAGTTGTCATTAGTGTTATTTAGGGGCCTTGCGTAAAAGATAATAGCCTAACAGGCCGAATAAGGTATTGGGGATAAACACCGCGATAATAGGCGGTAAGCCGCCTTTAAGCGAGAATACGACCGCGAACTGATCAACCACGATATAGGCGAAACATAAGAAAAAGCCTATACCTAACGGTAAACCAACGCCGCCGCGCACCTTGCGGGATGATAGCGAAACGCCTATGAGGGTAAGCACAAAGGAGGCCATGGGGTGTACAAAGCGTTTGTATTTTTCAATCAGCATATCGTTAATTACGCCCGTGCCGCGGTACTCTTCTTTTTTGATGTTATTGTCGAGCTCTTTCCGGGACATGGCACTATAGATGTTGTTATGCAGCACAAAATCTGCCGGAACCATATCCAGTACGGTATCCTTTTTCTCACCATGCACCATCTTTTCGCGCAGTCCGTTTACGTAGCGGGTGTCAAATTGCTGGATAGACCATACCCTTTTCAACGAGTCGTAAACTATTTTATTGGCCGTTAATTTCTGTTTTAAAACATCGCCGTCAAACTTTTCGAGGGTAAACTGGTAGCCTGTTTTACTGGCATTATCAAACGATTGCATGTATACAAAAGTATGCTCGTCCAGTTTGATATGCACATCGCTTTTAGTAGGATCTTCGAGTACTACGTAAGCATTTTCAAAAGTGATTTTAAGTTTGTTGGTAAAGGGGATGAGGTAGATATCGGCCAGTAAGGACACAATAAATATGAGCGAAGCGCAAATAAAGTACGGCCTTAAAAAGCGGTTAAAGCTGGCCCCGCTACTGAGTACGGGTACAATTTCGGTTTGGTTTGCCATTTTGGCCGTGAAAAATATGACCGCCAAAAAGTTAATGAGTGGCGATAGCATATCGATATAAAAGGGAATACTACCGGCGTAATACTCAAAAATAATCTCTTTTAAGGATACGTTGTTCTTTAAAAAGTTATCCAGTTTTTCGGATACATCAAAAACAACAATCACCACAATAAAAATAGCAATGGTAAACACAAAGGTGCCCAGGTATTTTTTGATGATGTACCAGTCGAAAATTTTGATGTATTTGCCTAACATGTACTATAAGCGTTGAGAGAGTGATTTAACCATGGTGTTTTTCCAGTTGTAAAATTCGCCCGAAATGATTTTTTCCCTGGCCTGCTTAACCAGCCAAAGGTAAAAATGCAGATTATGCAAGGTAGCAATTTGAGCGCCAAGCATCTCTCCGGAGTGAATGAGGTGGCGAAGATACGCTTTTGAATAGCTTATATCGGCAAAAAGGTCGCTATCCTCGTCAATGGCCGAGAAGTCGTTCTTCCATTTTTCGTTCTTGATGTTGATAATACCGTTTTTAGTGAACAGCATACCGTTGCGGCCATTGCGGGTAGGCATTACGCAATCAAACATATCAATACCCAGGGCAATGTTTTCCAGTAGGTTTACCGGGGTACCCACCCCCATCAGGTAGCGGGGCTTTTCTTCGGGTAAAATATTGCATACTACTTCCGTCATGGCGTACATCTCTTCGGCCGGCTCACCAACAGATAAGCCGCCAATGGCGTTGCCTTCGCGCTCGAAGGATGCAATCACCTCTGCCGATTTTACCCTCAGATCCTTATATACCGAGCCCTGCACAATAGGGAACAGGGTTTGGTTGTAACCATATTTAGGTTCGGTTTCGTCAAAACGGGTGCAGCAGCGCTGTAGCCAACGGTGCGTCATCTCGATAGATCGGCGCGCGTAGCCGTAATCGCAGGGGTAGGGGGTACACTCATCAAAGGCCATGATAATATCGGCGCCTATGGTGCGCTGTATATCCATCACGTTTTCGGGTGTAAACAGGTGTTTGGAGCCATCGATATGGGAGCGAAAGGTAACCCCTTCCTCCTTAATTTTGCGCACTTCGGTTAACGAGTATACCTGGTAACCGCCGCTATCGGTTAAAATTGGGCCGTCCCAGCCGTTAAATTTATGCAGTCCGCCTGCCCGTTCAAGGGTATCCAAACCGGGGCGCAAGTATAAATGGTAGGTATTACCCAGGATAATTTGCGCCTCAATATCCTGCTTTAATTCGCGCTGGTGTACGGCTTTAACCGTTCCGGCGGTGCCTACAGGCATAAATATAGGCGTTTGTATGGTGCCATGATCCGTAGTTATCTCGCCCGCGCGGGCTTTTGATGACGGATCGGTTGCTGTTAATTTGAATTTCATTTAGGGAGGCAAAAATAGCAAATAAAGCCCTTATTTATAAGGTGAATTATTTTATCAATACCAAGGTAAATTCGTCTAATTTTAACAAATTTGCTCCCTGTAATTAAGTACCCCGTTTTGGAAGTTTATATTAAAGATATATTATTCGTTGTTTTCCTGCTTTGTTTTATAGCCCAGCTGTATTATCTGATAGCCAATCATAATCGCCTGGCAAGGTACAAGCCCCAAAACGATACCCCGGTTGGCCAGTTACCGGTATCGGTTATTATAGCCGCCCGTAACGAATATGCTAACTTAAAGCATAACCTGCCCCTTATTTTAGATCAGGATTATCCCGAGTACGAGGTGATTGTTGTGAACGATTGCTCGTTTGACCATACCGACGAGTTACTCAATATTTACGAAAAGCAATACCCTAAACTTAGGATAGTAACCATTGAGGAACACCCCCGCTTTAAAACCGGCAAAAAATTTGCCCTTACCCTGGGCATTAAAGCTGCCCGGTATGAGCACCTGCTGTTTACCGACGCCGACTGCGAACCCACATCAAGCCATTGGATAAGCCGGATGGCCAGTAAGTTTAAAGGAGATGTGTCTATTGTTTTAGGTTACTCGCCATACCAACGCAGCCGTGGCCTGCTTAACCTGTTCGCCCGGTTTGAAACCCTCAAAACGGCCATTAATTATTTATCTGCCGCGCTAAGTGGCGATGCCTATATGGGTATTGGCCGCAACCTGGCCTATACCAAAACCTTGTTTTTTAAAAATAAGGGCTTTGCAGCGCATATGCACATCCTATCTGGCGATGATGATTTGTTTGTAAATCAAAACGCTACCCCGGCTAACCTTGATATTGAGATACACCCCGATGCGCATACCCAAAGCGAGGTTAAGCCAACGTTACGATCCTACTACCGGCAAAAAAAGCGTCACATGGGCGTGGGTAAGTTGTATAAAAGCAAACACCGCCGGTTTTTGAGTTTTGATGCCCTGAGCGGCTTTGTTTACTACGGTTTGTTTATTTATTTGTTAACCATCCAATTGGAGCCCCTGCTGATTCTTGGTTTATATCTGTTCAGGCTAATTCTACAGGTGGTTATCTATAATAAGGTATTTACCAAATTGCGCTGCGCCGACTTGATCTGGTGGTTGCCCATATTCGATTTTGTTTATTACTTATATTTAAACATATTTGGCTTAATAGGTACCTTTACTAAAACGAAGCAATGGAAGTAAATGCTAACTTTTCTGAAAATGCTAAAAACGACTTTAAGTTAGTTAACAAAGCCCGCGAGGGCGACCAAAAGGCCTTTGCTGAATTGATGCACCGCTATAAGGATTCGATCTACTTTATGGCCCTTAAAATGGTGAATAACAAGGAGGACGCCATGGACCTTACGGTAGAAACCTTTGCCAAAGCCTTTGAAAAGCTTGATCGTTACCAACCCGAATATGCCTTTAGTACCTGGCTTTTTCGTGTAGGTACCAATAATTGTATTGATTTTATCCGCAAAAAGAAACTCAATACCACCTCTATCAACAGTATGGTTGATGAGGACGGCGACGACCGGCAGCTGCAAATTAAATCGGACGCGCTGAACCCGGAAGAGGTTTCGATGAAGCGCGAACAAACCCAGCTACTCAAACTCCTGATAGACGGCCTGCCACCGCGCTACCGTAACCTCATCGTGTTGCGCTATTTTGATGAGCTATCGTATGAGGAAATTGCCGAGCAGCTCGACCTGCCTCTGGGTACCGTTAAAGCGCAACTATTTAGGGCCAGGTACCTGTTAAGCAACATTGTAAACGCGCGCAACCGTGATGACATCTGATATCATAACCAAATACTTCCCGGCTTTAACCCACTTACAGCAAAGCCAATATGCCCGGTTGTTAGATCTGTATATCCATTGGAATAACCAGATCAACGTGATATCCCGTAAGGATATCGACCTGCTTTTTGAGCGCCATGTACTGCACTCCTTGGGTATTGCTAAGGTAATGCCCTTTTTACCCGGCGAGCAGGTGCTTGATGTAGGTACCGGCGGCGGTTTTCCAGGCATCCCGCTTGCTATCATGTTCCCCGAGACCGAGTTTCATCTGGTTGATTCGATAGGAAAAAAAATCAAGGTAGTAACCGAAGTGGCCGCTGCCCTGGGCCTGCAAAACGTAAAGGCATCCCACAACCGTGCCGAGGAGATACCCGGCAAGTTTGATTTTGTGGTATCGCGAGCGGTAACGCAGCTCAAAGATTTTTATCCCTGGGTAAAAGATAAGTTTAACAAAACATCCAAAAACACGCTGACCAACGGCATACTCTACCTCAAAGGGGGCGACTTGGGCCAGGAGATCAAAGAATCGGCCCTCAAGGTAAAGCAATACCACTTGAAAGACTATTTTGACGAAGAGTTTTTTGAAACCAAACAGGTGATTTATGTGAAGGGCTGAGGAGCTAAAACCGCTAAAAAATCCGTCACTCCATCCACAAATCAATCACTCAAAAATCAATCATTCAATCATTAAAAAAACTCAATCCATCAATATCCCTTCGATATCGTCGAACGTGTTGTTCGTAGACTTTGTCTACGAACCTGTATGCGGGTAGTCTCCGACTACCGGCTAACATTAAACTCTTTGTACTTGGCCAAAATCATCACCGGTAGTCGGAGACTACCCGCATAGTCGTTCGAAGTCAGAGACTTCGAACAGCGATTTCGGACAGCGACAGGGTTCAAACCGCTAAAAAATCCGTCATCCCTCCATAATCAATCACTCAAAAATCAATCATTCAATCAATAAAAAACTCAATCCATCAATATCCCTGCGATATCGTCGAAGCCTTTTTCCAGGGCCAGGTCTGCGGGTACTTTGCCGCCTTCCATGCGGGCATCAATGGCGGCGTTGTTTTCGAGCAGCATAATCAGTATCTCAACGTTGCCGTTTTGGGCAGCTGAGTGCAGGGGCGTTACGCCCAATTGCTGTTTAACGTTTACGTTGGCACCGTGCTCAATCAGCAGGCGGGTAATTTCAGTTTGGTTGGCGGCCACGGCGGAGTGGAGGGGCGTGACGTGGAAGCCATTGCGCGACGACAGGTTGACATCGGCCCCACTGCTGATCAAAAAGCTGGCCACCTGGGGCTGGCCAAAATAGCAGGCCAGGCCGAGGGGTGTAAAGCCATCGGTCGAAAACTCGTTCACCATGCCGGGCTGTTCGGCCAGCAGGCGGCTCAGCACATCGAGCCTGCCGGTGGCGGCGGCTTCAAACAGGCTCAGCTGACTAATGTATTGGCTTAAAAGGGCTATAACCTGGGGCTTGCGGTAGTAGCAGGCCAGCATCAGGGCCGATACGCCTGCGCTGGTAACACTGCCAGCCAGGGCGGGTTCATGGTTAAGCAGGGCGGTTAAGCCTTCAATGTTACTTGTTTCAATGTATTGTTCCAGAGTAGCAGCATTCATCGATTTCAATATTAGTAAAAAAATTAAAAAGCGTCACAAATAAGTTGTTTTATCTATTAACTTTATATTTGCGCTTTAACACTGTTGAATAGAGGTATGCCTGTGAAAGGAAATCAGTTTAAGTCGAATACTTTTAAAGACGAAAGTAACCCCAAGGCATCTGTAAAGGGCGAGAGGCCCCTTAAGCAAGTTAAACAAAAGGTAGAGAGCCTGCCCTTGTTTAACCTGAAGGACGGGCGCTTTATTAAGGTACTGGGTTTATTTTTCCTGGTGGTATCGGTTTATTTTTTAATTGCCTTTACATCGTACCTGTTTACCTGGCAGGAAGATCAGAGCTATGTTTTAAAGGCCAACGGCGGCTGGCACAACCTGTTTAAAACCCAGCAGGAGCTGATGGATAACGGCGTTAAAAACCCTATGGTTGATAACTGGCTGGGTAAGTTTGGCGCGCTGCTATCCAACCAGTTTATGTTTGAGTGGTTTGGCATAGCCTCGTTTATATTTGTGGCCGTATTTTTTATTATCGGCTACCGGCTGTTGTTTAAGGTGCGCCTGTTCCCGGTTAATAAAACGCTGGCGTACGCCTTGTTCGGCATCATCTTTTTTTCGATAGCCATTGGCTTTGTACATGGGTTTATTATTGATTATCCGCATTTTTTGGAGGGCGAGTTTGGCTACTGGACCAACCGTTTGCTCGATGCCCAGATAGGGCAGGCTGGCGCAGCAGGGCTACTGATATTTGCCGCCGTTACGTTTCTGATCATCGCCTATAACATTGATTTTAAACTTCCCGAACGTAAAAAGAAAGAGAACAACCTGCCCGGCTTTGACGATGTGGCCGATATTGGCGAGCCCTATATCAGGGCCAATACATCCAAAATACCCGGCGAGCCCGAAACGCCCTTTACCCCGGTTGAGTGGCCCGGCCGAGGCCCTAAGCTTACGCAGGAGGGCGTACTGCCATCAACCCGCTTTACCGAGCCTGAGCCCGAACCTGAGGTAGTAGAGCCCAAGGGCCCCATCTTCAATATCGAAAAACCCATCCACGAGCCATTGGTTTTAATGCCCGAGCCAAGCCCCGAAACGGAGATTCCGCTTACGGTGAGCGAAACCCGGCCCGATTCGATCCTGAGTATCGAGAAGGAAGATGTGGTAACGGCCAACGATCTGGTAGAGCAGTTCGGCGCCTTTGATCCGCGTTTGGATCTGTCGTCGTACCAGTTCCCTACGCTCGATCTGTTGGAGAATTACGGTTCGCATAAAATAGTAGTGAATACCGAGGAACTGGAGGCCAACAAAAATAAAATTGTTGAAACCCTGAACCATTACAATATCGAGATTGATAAAATTAAGGCGACTATCGGCCCCACGGTTACCCTGTACGAAATTATCCCCGCGCCAGGCGTGCGCATCTCCAAAATTAAAAACCTGGAAGATGATATCGCCCTCAGTTTAGCCGCGCTGGGTATCCGCATCATAGCGCCTATGCCGGGTAAGGGTACCATTGGTATCGAGGTACCTAACCAGCATCCCGAGATGGTGTCGATGCGCTCGGTTATCGCGTCGGAGAAATTTCAGAACACCACCATGGATCTGCCCATCGCCCTGGGCAAAACCATCTCGAATGAGATTTTTATTGCCGACCTGGCCAAAATGCCCCACTTGCTGGTAGCAGGGGCCACCGGTCAGGGTAAGTCGGTAGGTATCAATGCCATCCTGGTATCGCTGCTCTATAAAAAACACCCTGCCGAGCTTAAGTTTGTACTGGTTGACCCTAAAAAGGTGGAGCTTACGCTGTTCCGTAAAATAGAAAGGCACTTTTTGGCCAAACTGCCCGACGAGGCCGACGCCATTATAACTGACACCAAAAAGGTGATCAACACGCTCAACTCGCTCTGTATCGAGATGGACCAGCGCTACGATTTATTGAAGGACGCCCAGGTACGTAACCTCAAGGAGTACAACGTTAAATTTGTTAACCGCAAGCTGCTGCCCACCGAGGGCCATCGCTTTTTGCCCTTTATTGTGCTGATAGTGGATGAGTTTGCCGATTTGATGATGACGGCCGGTAAAGAGGTTGAGGTGCCCATTGCCCGTTTGGCGCAGCTGGCCCGCGCTATTGGTATCCACCTGGTGATCGCCACGCAGCGTCCGTCGGTTAATATTATTACCGGTACCATTAAGGCCAACTTCCCGGCGCGTATCGCGTTCAGGGTACAGTCTAAAATCGATTCGCGCACCATTCTTGATTCCGGCGGTGCCGATCAGCTCATTGGTCGCGGGGATATGCTGCTCTCTACCGGTAACGATCTCATCCGCCTGCAATGCGCCTTTGTAGATACGCCCGAGGTAGATAAGATCTCCGATTTTATTGGCGCCCAGCGCGGATACTCTACCGCCCACCTGCTGCCCGAATACGTAGGCGAAGGTGCCGAAAGCGGCCCCAAAGAGTTCGATGCTGATAACCGCGATCCCATGTTTGAGGACGCCGCCCGCCTTATTGTGCTGCATCAGCAGGGCTCCACATCGCTCATCCAGCGCAAGCTCAAGCTGGGCTACAACCGCGCCGGCCGTATTATTGATCAGCTGGAAGCCGCCGGCATTGTAGGCCCCTTTGAGGGCAGCAAGGCCCGCGAGGTTTTAATACCCGACGATTACGCTTTGGAGCAGTTTTTGAGCAACATGGACGACAAGTAAATTTTAAAACAAGCTTATGAAACCCTACATTATATATTTATTACTTTTTACCGCCACCCTGGGCACCACTTTTGCTCAGAAAGACGCGCAAGCCAAACTGATTTTAAACGAGGTAAGCCGCAAGTACAAAACGTACGACGTTATTAAAACCAACTTTGTGTACACGCTCGAGAGCCCGCAGGCCAACGTAAAAGAAAGCCAAACCGGTACGTTGATAGCCAAATCAAAAACCAACAAGTTTAAGGTAACCCTGTACAGCAAAGGCAGCAGTCAAACACCTGTAATTGCCCAGGAGCTGATAAGCGACGGCAAACAGCAATGGACCTACCTTAAAAAAGATAACGAGGTACAGCTCAACAACGTAGCCGTAAACGACGATGCCCTTAACCCGGCCCACATCTTCACCATTTACGAAAAAGGCTTTAAATACATTTACGCCGGCGAACAAAAAGCCGGAGCCACCACCTGCCAGGTGATTGACATGACGCCCACCGACGCCAAGAAACCCTTTTTTAAAGTGCGCCTGCTGATTGATAAAGCCAAAAAGCAAATTTACAGCGCCCAGATATTTGATAAAAACGGTAACAAATACACCTACAGCATGCAAACCTTTGTGCCTAACTTCAAAGTATCCGAAGAAGTTTTCGCCTTCGACGTCAAATCGCACCCAGGCGTTGAGGTGGTTGATTTGAGGTAGTGAGGGGAGAGGCGAGAAGCGAGAGGTAAGAAGTAAGAAGCGAGAGGCGAGAAGTAAGAGGTAAGAAGTAAGAAAAAAAGCGGCGGCCCGCGCGATTCCCCTCTCGAGAGGGGCGGAGGGGTGTGTTCTATACGAGCGATGAACAATTCCGCAAAAAGTTCGTCGCGCGTCGAAACACACCCCCTGCCATCGCGCACCGCCCAGCCCGCCCCCTCTCAAGAGCAGGGCTGTTGCATTTAAAAGAAGAAGGATTTAAATTTGCAGAAAAAAGAGTATGGACAAGGGCATCATAACCTATTTGCAGAAGTTGCCAGACGTGCGTAGAAAGGCTGGTCAGCGGCATGACCAAACGTTTATTTTGTTATTATTTGTGATGGGGACGATGAGTGGTTATTACGGCTATCGTGCTCTGGGTGATTTTATAAAGCGTAATCAAAAAGATCTTTTGACTTATTTCACTCCGAAAAAATCCCGTTTGCCTACGTTTTATACCGTGAGGCGTGTACTGCAGAATTTAGATTTTGAAAGTTTAAGCGAAGTTTTTTATCAATGGGCCAGTCAGTATACAGAAATCAATAAAAATGAATGGATGAATATAGATGGCAAAGCGATCAAAGGGACAATGAGTGATTATGCGCTTGAAAAACAGCGATTTGTAAATTTGGTAAGTATCTATAATGGGAGCCGTGGTCAAGTATTAGCCCAGGGTCTTGTAGACAATTCAAAGGAAAGTGAAATTCCGGTGGTACGCAAGCTTATTGCTGAACTGGGATTGGAAGGGGTAACGTTTACGCTTGACGCCTTACATTGCCAAAAAAAACAGTTGAGCTGATAATAGGTACGAATAATGATTATATGATAGGCGTAAAAAAGAATCAAAAGGGCCTTTATGAAAAAATAGCGGCGCTGACATCGGATACAGCAAAGGTTTGCAGCAAGTTCGTTGAATTGGAGAAAAATAAAGGACGTACAGAGCGCAGATCGGTATGTATATGCCCGGCGCCAGAAGAAATCAGTAAAGCCTGGATAGGCGCCAGTCAGGTAATCAAGGTAGAGCGTTGGGTAAAAGACAAAAATAAGATCAGTGAGGATTGCGCATTCTATATCAGCAGTGTGAGGGAAAATGCACAATTGTTATGCTATGGAATCAGAAGTCATTGGGGGATAGAGAATAAGCTACATTGGGTAAAGGATGTCACGTTTAAAGAGGATGCCTCCCGCATTAGAACTTCTCATGCACCAGAAAATATATCGGTGTTTAGAAACATCGCTATTAACGTTTTCAGAGCTCATGGCTTTCAAAATATAGCACAAGCACAAAGACTCGTTTGCAATGACATCGGCAGATTGAAACAATTACTCACTTAGAATGCAACAGCCCTGCTCTCAAGAGGGGAGCCTGAAAAAAAAGCGGCGGCCCCGCGCGATTCCCCTCTCGAGAGGGGAATCGCGCGGGGTGTGTACTATACGAGCGATAAGCAAGGCGGGCAAATTTCGTCGCGCGAAGAAACACACCCCCTGCCATCGCGCACCGCCCAACCCGCCCCCTCTCAAGAGGGGAGCCGCTCGGGATGTGTTTATAAGTAACACATCCCGAGGCCATCCGGAAAAAAAAGGGATGACGTTTGAACCTCGGTAATTATTGCGGCACAGGCAAAAGTGCGCAAAAGCCCGACTGCACGCCGGGCCGGGAGTTGGCCTGTGGGCGGAAGGATCGGGCAGTCCAAAGCCCCCTCTAATCTCCCCCGGTAGGGGAGACTTTTTAAGCCCTCCCTACCGGGGAGGTTTGGGTGGGGCTTCTTCGCGCGGCGATTGAGCGCGCCGATGTTCTAATTTAAGAATACTGATTGTCAACGCAAATACCGACAAGTTGATAATCAATAATTTAAGAATATATTATTATTCAAGCGATCAACAAATTAAAAAAAACATCTCAATACGCAATACGCACATCTCAATACTAAACCATGACTCCCACCCAACACTCCCTCGAAAAACTGGAGAACGTGCTCAAGTCCGCAGGTTATAAGGTGCGGTACGAAAAAGGGAACTTTAAAACCGGCGCCTGTTTGCTGCTCAACAGTAAGATCGTGGTGATCAATAAATTCTCGAACCTCGAAAGCAAGATCCAGTCCATTGCCGATTTATTATCCGAATTAGAAATCGATCATCAATTGCTTGATGAAAAACAGATAGCTATATTGCACCAGGTAAAACAAACAAAGCTACAACTGTGATCATAACATTTTTAGGTACCGGAACATCACAAGGCGTACCCGTAATAGCCTGCGATTGCGAGGTCTGCACCTCGGCCGACAAGCATGATAAGCGTCTGCGCTCGTCCATTATGGTGGAGTCGGAGGGCAAAGTAATCGTGGTCGACTCCGGTCCCGATTTCCGGTACCAGATGCTGCGCGCCCACGTTACCCACCTCGACGCCATCGTATTTACCCACGAACATAAAGACCACGTAGCCGGGCTCGACGATATCCGCGCCTTCAACTACAAGCAACAATCCGCCATCGATATTTACGCCACCGAGCGCGTACAAGCCGCCCTGAAGCGCGAATTCGCCTACATCTTCCACGAATTTAAATACCCCGGCATCCCCCAGGTAGATCTGCATACTATCGACGATCGGCACTCCTTTAACATTGGCCGGGTGCACATCACCCCTATTGAAGCGATGCACTACAAGCTGCCTGTACTCGGCTTCAGGATAGGCGATTTTACCTACATCACCGATGCCAAAACCATTACCGATACCGAAATCGAAAAAATAAAAGGCACCAAAATATTGGTGATCAACGCGCTACAAAAAGAAAACCATATATCACACTTCACCTTAAGCGAAGCCATCGCCTTCGCCCAGCAAATAGGTGCCGAGCAAACCTACTTCACACATATCAGTCACCGTCTTGGTAAACATCAGGATGTGTCTCAGCTGCTGCCTGCAGGTATTTACCTGGCCTACGATGGTTTGCGGTTGGATTTGGAGTAGAATTTTGCTGTGCAATAGGTGATATAATCCAGCCTCTGGGATGCTTTAGGGTTTGAACGGATTGGGGGAAACTTGATGAAAGATTAGTCCATATCCTCGGCCTGATGGTGGCCATATGCTTAGCTTAAATTTATAATAAGGATGATTTTTTTTAATATGTTAATCAAATATTCTACTCATATTTGATCAATATATTACTGACATGAAACCTTTAAACCTACCTTATTTAATTAAAGCTCTTGCTTTTTTTGTTATTGTTTTTGTTTTTCAAAGTTGCGGACCAGGCGACCCTGGCGTATGGAAAAACAACCAGATTAACAGCGGCAGGCATCAGGATTTCCGTAAATTAAACGATGAGCTTTTTGCCGCTTTAAAAGCCAATAAGTCAGCCGATGTAGAAAACATGATGTCGAAAGAGTTACTTGATAATGGTGATAACAAAAGGCTGATAGAGTTGCTGAGCAACCAATGCCAGCTGGGTAGCTATCATATGCTGGATGAATGTTATATTATTAACTATAAGCCCACAGATACCCATGTTGTAAAAACTACCGCCCTTGACGGTAATAAATATACGCTGAGGTGCCGGGCCTTAACCGAAGAAATGTATATCGCTTTTATGATACCTAAGACTACAGGCGATAAGTGGGTGATATCTGCCGTATATTGTAACTACGACTATGGTTGGAAATTGAATAAACTTGATTTGCAGCAATATACCTGCAATGGCAAAACAGCGCCCCAGTTATTTAAACAGGCAAAGGATGAATATGAAAAAGGCTATTTGATTGACGCAACAAACTCGATGGACCAGGCAGGCAAATGCAACAACCCGAGTATAGTGTGGGAATACCCACAAGACGCAGAAATGAGAAAGTTTTACAGGCAATTAGTAAACGAGGCTAATACCAAATACAAGCTGCCTTTGGCAGTTAGCCAGGTATCAACCAAACCCCAAATATTCAGGATAACCAACCAGACAAATGATGCTGGTGTATTTCCGGCCATTTATTATTTGTCGCGCATTAAATTAAGCGATACCACCGGATTAAGAAAAGAGAACGAAAGCATTAAAAAGGTGATAGGCCAAGTGTTTCCGGGTATAGATAAGAATAATAAATATATCTTTTTTTCTGCATTTAACCAGAAACCTCAGGGGAGCCAAATAGTTCCCTTTGTTGATATGACTGCCAAGTTTTAAGATGATTTAATTGTTCACCATGGTTATAGCATTCGTGATATGGCCTAATGTGCGCTGTGGCTGTATCCGCCTATATCAATTTTGTTGCTAAAGGTTTTTTATTCCGGGAGAAGCCATTTGAGGATATGGGCATAACAATGCTGTAGGTTATACATTAACTGTAGGATATTAATTTCCTTTTTGAAAAAAATACTTTTAGGTTTAGTTAATTATCATTAGCTTGCATTCAGCAACAAGATTATTCGGGAGATTGAGACAACTTGATGCTCTAAAGAAATAATAAATGCAATGCATGGCTAACTGGTTTTTTGCATCTGGTTTAGTTTTAATAAAGTGACCCTATTAGTGTTTAATTTACATTAAACCTTAAATTTACTACAATGGTCAAATATAAATTAACGTATATTAATGGCATTTTTTTTAAAAAAATTAGGGCTTAACAATTTTAAAAACCTTATTTGTTAAATTCCGTATAGTTATAAGAAGGGCTTTGCGGATCAGGAAATAGATATCATCCTGATAAAATATGATATATTGATAGATTAACTGACTTGAAAAACGCAATGAATACTGTAAGATCATTTGATGACCATACCGATCTCAAATACCTCGAAGGTATTCGTAATAAGGAGCACTCTGCCTTTACTTCGCTCTATCGCAAATATTATAAAGTTTTAGTACTCGCATCTGATAAATACGTTAAAGAAATTGATGTAGCCAAGGAGATTGTTCAGGATGTATTTCTGAAAATGTGGGAGCAGCCCTTTGAGCTGGACAACGAAGCTTCGATTAAATCGTATCTATATCGCTCGGCTATCAATTCCTCCTTAAACCACATCAAACGCGAAAAAAACATCAGCCAGCACCACTTAAAAATTGCTAATGATGTTACTTATGATTCGCTGGAAGATTTGCATGCGGAACAGGAACTGAAAATTTTGATTTATAACGAGATTGAACTTTTGCCCGCCCAGTGTAAAAAGGTTTTCAAACTGAGTCGCTTTGAAGGCTTAAAGTATCGGGAAATAGCTGTTCTGCTTAATATATCCGAGAAAACGGTAGAAAACCACATGATTAAAGCCTTGAAAACCCTCCGCGAAAGGCTGTATGAAAAGGATGAAGCTAATAATTTGTATAAACTGAAAGTTTTTACCCTGTTGTTTTTGTCAGCTCCAGAAATATTGGCTATTAATAGTCATTTTGGAAAATAATTGAAGTGATTTTCGGTTTTTGTGCCTTTTTTAAGGCTATTTCGAATAAATACGCACTTTTTTAACTTTTTTCTAAAATAATATAAAAAGCACTGGGGGTAAACCTGTGCGTTATTTGTCTTACTGCAAAAACCGAGATACTTTATGGTTGAACAGGAAGATTTTTTAAGAAAAGTTATACAATGCCTCAATAACCCGCACGATATTATTTGCATAGCGAGATAAACTTGCTAATTGAGCAATCAACAGAGTACAAACGCATTTACGACCAGATGGTAACCATCTGGAATAATTCAACCGACCTACAAAAATTAGAGCATCTTGATAATAATGATGCTGTATTGCAATTGGAAACGAAACTTGCTGAGCTTAAGCATCCCACAGAGCAAGTAAATCCCGAAAAATCTAATTTTAAAAGATGGATAGCCGCCGCCGCCGCAGTTTTACTAATAGGTGCGGGCTGGTATTTGCTGTATCAGCAAAATAGCAAAGTTAATTACCTTGTAAAAACCACAGGGGGCACAATTGATTCGGTTACGCTTAATGATGGTAGCAAAATTTTCCTGGATCAGTTCAGCCAGCTCAAGTATCCGGAAAAGTTTAAAGGCGATACCAGGGAGATCAGCCTGGTAAAAGGACAAGCATTTTTCAAGATACACCGGGATACTTTGCATCCTTTTGTGGTTCAAATTAACCAATCGTTGGTAACGGTGTTGGGCACCTCGTTCAATATCAACAACCACAATCGCCAAATTGCATTGAATGTTAAAACAGGTGTAGTTAAGTTTCAGCCCGACGCCGACCGGGCCGACGGATCAATACTGCATGCTGGCACAGGTATTATTTATAGTGAAATCGATAGGCGGCAGGTGATATTAACTGCCGACAACCAAAATAGCCAAGCCTGGTTAACCCACCAACTTCAATTTGTTGATGCATCGCTAACAGATGTGTGCAGACAGCTTCAAGAATATTATAAAGTTAAAATTGTAATAGCCGGCAATATTTCGGCCTTTAAAAAACTCAATGCCACTTTTAAGGATAATAAGCTGAACGATATTATGGTTGTGCTGCAAAATACCTATCCCATTAAAATCAAACAGCTGAGCAGCGATTCGATTGTAGTTCAAAGCATTTTAAAATAATAACTCACTCACCTCATGAATTTTTAATAAACAACAAACAATTATGGATGAAAATTTTTACAAAAAGCGAAAATTAAAAATTAAAACTTTCCTTCTCCTTTTAGCAATCATTTACCTGTATGTTCCAAAGGTTTTTGCCGTGCCCGACCAGCAAGCTCATACCGAAAGGCTTGAAAGCGTGCTTAAAAAAATGGAATTGCAGTATCACGTTAATTTTGTTTACGATGCGGCCGAAATCAACAAAAACCTGGATATCAATATTCCGCCTGGGGCCAAAACAGTTGATGCGGCCTTGCAGCAATTAGGTACTTACGGCATAGCCTACAGGGTAGTTGGCAACAAGGTTATCCTAAAAAAACAGGTTGTTGCCGATATTATTATCAGGGGTAAGGTTGTTGAAAGTAGCGGCCCCAATAGCACCGGTGATGTTTTAATCGGCGTAACCATTTTAGAAAAAGGAACACGCAACGCTGTAGCAACCGGCCAAAACGGCGATTATCAGATTAAGGTAAAAGAAAACGCCATATTGGTTTTTAGTATGATAGGCTACAAAACGCAGGAGATCAGCGTTACCGGCAAAACTACGATTGTGGTATCGCTCGAACCTACGGCCAACAATATGAAAGAAGTTGTGGTTACCGGTTACCAGGATATTAAAAAGAAACTTTTTACAGGCGCTGCCACTACATTAAAGGCTGCGGATGCAAAGCGTGATGGTATAGCTGATGTAAGCCGGATGCTCGAAGGGCGTGTGGCCGGTGTGTCAGTACAAAACGTATCCGGAACATTTGGTGCCGCTCCCAAAATCAGGATCCGCGGAGCCACTTCAATTACCGGCGAAAACAAACCCCTGTGGGTTGTTGATGGTATTATTTTAGAAGACGTGGTTAATATATCCAACGAACAGCTTTCTACCGGTGATCCATCTACTTTATTGGGTTCGGCAGTGGCGGGTATTAACCCGGATGATATTGAAAGTTTTGAGATATTGAAGGATGCCACGGCTACCTCATTGTACGGCGCAAGGGCGATGAACGGGGTTATTATCATCACCACCAAAAAGGGGCGTGTTGGTAACCCTATAGTATCATACACAGGTAACTATTCCAGCTACTTAAAACCAACTTACAGTACGTTTGATATCATGAATTCGTACGATCAGATGTCAGTTTACTCGCAATTACAACGTGAGGGCTTTTTAAACTATTCGACTGTATCAAGGGCCGAGAATGGTGGTGTTTATGCTAAGCTTGCCCAGGGTATAACCAACGGCACTATATTAAATACGCCCGAATCGCGCAACACATTTTTAAACCGTTACGCGCAGGCCAATACCAATTGGTTTGATATCCTGTTTAAAAACTCGTTTATGCAGGAGCATTCATTAAGCGTTTCAACCGGTACCGAAAAATCGCAAACGTATTACTCAACCAGTTACTTAAAAGATAACGGTTGGACGGTTGCCGATAAGGTGCAACGTTTTACAGCAAATGTTAATACAAACTTTAACTTGTCGCCTAAAGTTAGCCTCGGCTTTATCACCAAAGGATCCATCCGCGATCAACAAGCCCCCGGAACACTTGGCCGCACGGGTAACCCCGTTACAGGAGAGTATTCAAGGGATTTTGATATCAACCCGTTCAGCTATGCCATTAATACCAGCCGTACGCTAACAGCCTATGATGAAAATGGCAACCGGGAGTATTTTACCCGTAACTACGCGCCGTTTAATATTTTGAATGAGCTGGATAACAATACGTTGAATTTAACACAGGTTGACCTGAGCATTCAAACCTTATTTAAATATCAAATATTTAAAAACCTGAAATACTCGTTCGATGGTTCGTATCGATACACTAAGTCGAGCCAGGAGCATAAAGTTCGCGAAAACTCCAATATGGCCGAAGCTTACCGCGCTGATTATGATGCCACGGTAAGGGAAAACAACCGGTTTTTATACCGCAATCCTGACGATGCCAACGCCGAGCCTGTTGTTGTTTTGCCGCAAGGTGGTTTTTATTATACGGTTGATGATTACCTTGTAAGTTATTTTTTCAGGAATACCTTAAACTTTGATAAAACCTTCGGTAAACATAAAATAGGTTTGTTTGCCGCTCAGCAGCTGCAATTTGCCAACAGGCAAAACCGTTCGTTTACCGGTTATGGCTATCAGTTTGATAAAGGCGGTGTTCCGTTTATTGATCCTAACGCCATTAAACAAGCTGTAGAGGGCAACTTTAATTATTACAGCATTACCAACAGGTACGATAGGTTTGCCGCTTTTGTGGCCGATGGTACCTACTCTTACAACGAAAAATACAATCTGAAAGGTACTATACGTTACGATGGGTCGAACCTGTTAGGCGAATCGAGCCAGGCGCGCTGGTTACCTACCTGGAACGTAAGCGGCTCGTGGAACGTTGACGAAGAAGAGTTTATGAAAAACCAATCTGTTATTGACGGATTGAAGTTAAGGGTTGGATACGGCCTTGTGGCCAGTTACGGAACGGCAACTAACTCCAGCCTTGTTTTGCAAAGCACAAGCACCAAACGCCCTTACTTATCGGAAGTGGAGACTGCGCTGTACATTGCAGGCCTTGAAAACTCTCAGTTAACCTGGGAAAAGCAGTACGAAACCAATATTGGTATTGATATTAATTTGTTTAAAAATAGGTTATCATTAAGTGCCGATATATATAACCGTGAAGGCTTCGACCTGATTGGCCAAATCCGTACATCGGGTGTTGGCGGCGAAGCGCTTAAAGTTGCCAACTACGCCGACCTGCACACCCAGGGGGTGGAGTTTACCTTGGGTGGTACCATTTTAAAGAAAAAAGATTTCGGCTTTAAGAGCCAGTTAACTTTTGGACTAAGCAAAGGTAAAATCACCAACCTGAAAAGTGAGCCTAATATATTTGACCTTATCGGTGCCGATGGCGGGCCTAAAGAAGGTTATCCCACCAGGGGCTTGTTCTCTATCGATTTTCAAAAACTGCAGGATTATAGAGAGAATCATGGTTTAGCGGGTGTGCCTATTTTTATTAACGAGAAAGGTATCCAGAGCTCAAGCGTTTACCTGCAAGATCCTAATACCTCGTTCCTGACTTACGAGGGGCCGGTTGATCCGCTTTATACAGGTGGTTTTTACAATACCTTCACTTATAAAAACTTCACCTTATCAGCTTTAATTACTTTTAGCGGCGGCAACAAGGTAAGGCTTAATCCGGTATACAAAAACAAATACAGCGATTTGGATGCCTTGCCTAACGAGTTTTTAAGCCGCTACGTATTACCTGACGATGAGAAAATAACATTTGTACCATCCATTGTTGATCCGAGGGGCGTTAGCCAGCTTGATGGCACCTACCCTTATAACGCCTACAATTACTCAAGCGCGAGGGTTGCCGATGGTGGCTTTATCCGGTTAAAACAGGTATCGCTTGGCTACAATGTGCCAACTAAGTACACTACCAAATTGGGCTTAAACAATGCATCATTAAACGTTGTAACAAATAACCTTTGGCTGATTTACTCCGACAGTAAATTAAACGGGCAAGACCCGGAATTTTTTAGCTCGGGTGGCGTGGCTTTACCTATTCCGCGTCAGTTCACTGTATCATTAAAAGTTGGGTTTTAAATTATCATCAATGAAGAAGATTAAATATATATTGCTTATAACGCTCGGAGTTTCTGTTTCAAGCTGCTCAAAGTACCTGGAGCACTCGCCGGATGACCGTGCAAAACTAAATACGGTAGACAAGGTGGCCGAATTGCTGGTAACCGCCTATCCGCAGGCAAACTACATCACCTTTACTGAGTCGATGACGGACAATGCCGGCGACAAAGGTACAGCGAGTACCGATGTGCTTAACAGCGACCCATGGCACTTTATTGATGTAAGAGGCCGGGATCTTGATACGCCGGATTATTATTGGAATGCCTGCTACAAAGCCATTGCGGCCGCCAACCAAGCACTGGCAGCTATTGATGTTGCTACTAATCAGGCCGATTATGCCGCTCAAAAAGGCGAGGCACTTTTAGCGCGCGCGTATGCCCATTTTATGCTTGTTACTCTTTATTGTAAACCATATAACGTAGCCACAGCCGGAACCGACCCGGGGATACCTTATGTAACAGTGCCGGAAACTGTTGTATTCGCCAAATATTCGCGCAAAACTGTAGCTTATGTTTACCAGCAAATTGAAAGCGATATAACTGTGGGATTGCCTTTAATACAGGATAAAGTTTACACTGTTCCTAAGTACCATTTTACAAGCGGTGCTGCACATGCGTTTGCCGCTCGTTTTTATCTTTTCAAAAAGGATTATCAAAAAGTGGTAGACCATGCTAACCAAGTGTTTGGCGGCGGTAATATCTTACCTAATTTGAAGCCTGTTAACAGCACAGCGTACCGCTCGTTACAATATTATGACCTGCAGGCCCAATACACCCAAGCTACCAATAAATCTAACATTTTATTAGTTGAGGCACAATCACTGTGGGGGCGTTCATACGCAAGTTATAATTACGGACTAACCAACGACATTATGTCGAAAATTTACAGTGGCACTAATGTAACCAGTGGAACTTGGGGGTGGATTGTTTACGGAGGTACACCAGAAGTATTGAATGTTCCAAAATTCAGAGAGCATTTTGTGTTAACAAGCCAAAACAGCAGCACCGGCGATCCATACAATATCATTCCTTTATTCACCGCCGAAGAAGTGTTGTTTAACAGGGCCGAAGCCAATACCTACTTAGGCAATACAGCAGCGGTAATTCAGGATTTAAACGACTATGCCAGCGTGAGGGCGGTGTTAAGTTCCGGTAATCCAACCTATAATGCTACAACCCTGGCCATTACTACTGATAAGGTATTGAGATTTTATCCGAGCATGAGCTTAAAAGATGGATTGATATCAACCATACTCGATTTTAAACGTGTTGAATTTTGTTTTGAAGGATTAAGGTGGTTTGATATTTTACGCTATAACCTGCCTGTTGTACATACAGCTTTTGATGGCAAAACTACCTATACTTTGGGCCCCAACGACCCGCACAGGCAGTTACAATTGCCAGCAGAAGCTACTTTGGCCGGGCTGGAAAGAAACCCACGTTAATTAACATTAAAAACTAAGTATATGAAAAATATATATTTTAAAAATGCATTAGTAATCATCTTAGGATTAGGATTAACCATTACCTCATGCGCTAAAAAAGATGTTATCCCGACCACCCCCATAAATGGTTTAGGTGGTGATACCTGGGTGGCAGGAACTATAGATACCTATTTGCTTAATACCTATGTTGTGCCCTACAATATTGAGGTAAAATATAAATGGGACCCTTATGAATTGGATATCAGCAAAGACCTGGTACCGCCTAAGGAATCACTGGTAATGCCGGTGATGAACCTGGTAAAAACAATTTGGATAGATCCATATGATAAACTGGCCGGAAATGGCTTTATCCGCAAGTATTCGCCTAAAGAGTTTGTTTTGGTAGGCAGCGCACAGTATAATAGTAACGGAACCATTACGTTGGGCGAAGCCGAAGGTGGCCGCAAAATAACACTGTTTGTGATTAATGATTTTGATAAAAAGAATTTACCAGCAGTTAGGCAAATGATGCACACCATCGAGCACGAATTTGCGCATATTTTACACCAGAATGTTTTATACCCTCAGGCCTTTAAAAGTTTAAATCCTGAGTGGTATACCGCAACATGGTTTAATAATACCAATGCTCAGGCAAACTTACAGGGTTTGGTAACCGCTTATGCCAAAGCGGGTGTTGATGAGGACTTTGTAGAAACCGTAGCCTATTTGTTAATTGAGGGCCAGGCGAGTTTTGATAGCATGGTAACTACGGTAAACGCCACTAACCCTACTGCGGCAAATATCTTGAAGCAGAAAAACGCTATCGTTATCTCGTATTTTAAAACGGCTTATAATATCGACTTTGTTGCCTTACAGGCCGAAGTTGCAGCCGCCATTGTTAAAGCAACAACTTAATTTAACCAAAATCGATTAAATGAAAAAGTTATTACTATATGCCGCGTTGCTGATGCTAACGCTATCTGCCTGCAAAAAAAGCAACCTGCCAGAAGTTCGCCCGGACGATAGGATCAATGCGCAGCTTGCAGCCTACCAATCTCAGTTATCCGGCTCAACCTACGGTTGGATTGGTTATATGTTCCCGGCCGGGGGCGGGTCATACACATTTACCTTTCAATTTACCAACACTAACCGGGTTACCACGCTGGCAGATATTAACGCCACAAGCGCAAGCACACCGCTTGAAAGTTCATACCGGCTGAAAGCGGCCATGCTGCCTTCGTTATATTTCGATACCTACACTTACCTGCATATTTTGGCCGACCCCGATCCTGCCAAAAGCGGAGGATCACAGGGAGTCGGCTTAGTTTCTGATTTTGAGTTCTCGTTCATTTCCGCAACAACCGATACCATTAGGTTAAAAGGTAATGTTAACAATAGTGATTTGATTTTAGTGAGAAAAAAGCAAACTGATGGCGACGATTTTATAGCCAAAGCGACAGCCTTTAATACTTCCCTGAATCAAATGTCAAACTTTAACTATTACTATAACTTATTATCAATAGGCGGAAAAACTTACGATATCGCCATCAATACCCAGTTGAAAACAGTTAGTTTTTATTACCCCGTAAACGGAACTTTTAAAAGTTTTTCTACTTACTATTCGGTATCAACAACGGGGCTATCCTTACTCCATCCGTTTGTAGATGGCACCACCAATATCTCTGAAATGCATAATTTTACCTTCGATATACCTCAAGGCAAAATGAGCTTTACCGCCGGAACTGTTGCAGGCGCCACCACCAATGTAGCCACACCACTAACAATCAGTTTAACCGCGGCCAGAAAAATGTTTACCGATGGCGGCGGATACGGCAGCTACACAGGTTTTACAGTTGGCGGAGTAATTGATTATTTCAAGCTGACAACCATACCTGGTTTTTCTGTGATTGCTTACTATCCTAATTACTATAATAACCCGGCCGACGTGATCTTTATTTATTATGGCTCCAGAAGCTACGGCCCGGCTTTCAATACCACTTTGCCTGCCAATGGTGCCATCGTATTTGCAAATCCCGGTGGATTTGGATTTCAAGGTACTTCGCCGGGAGCGCCGTATACCACATACGTCACCAATTTCAGAACACAGTTATTCAATACATCAGGATATTACGTATTTCCAACCAGCGATTTTTCTTATGACCTGGTGAGTGTTGCAGACAGCCGGATATGGATACGGTTTTAATTAGCTAAGTACATATTTTAAAAAAATATCAAATGAAAAAATATTTATACTTAAGCGCACTGGCATTCACTTGCTTTACGGCGTGTAAAAAAGATAGCCTTACTAAAATACCATTAGAAAAATCTTTTGACGATCAAAACCCGGTAGTCCAAAAATATCAGGCCACTATCACCGCTGGCGACGGCTGGAAGGCCACCTTTAATACAGCTAAGGGCACCATGTATAACGGTTTCTTTAAATTTGAAACCACTGGCGATTCTAAATTTGTGTTAGATTATTCTTCAGCATCGGCAGCAACAGTGGGCACAGCTAAATATACCGCTACGGTTTATAACACCAACCCAACTTTGGCGCTTTCATCAACGTCAGCATTCGGTACTATTGCATCCGTAAAAAGTCTCGGTATTGATACGTCGTTCACATTTAAGTATGCATCAGCCACCGGCGATACCGTTAAATTAGTGGGTAATAGCTATGGATGCGGCCTTACTTTAGTCAAAATAGCAAAGGCCGAGGGCGATAATTACCTCGCCGGCCAAATGGCTACAGCGATGACATCAGTTGCCAACCTGAATAAGTTTAGAGCGTACTATAAGCGCGCCACCATCAACGGAAAGAATTATGATTTAATTTTTAACACCAAAGCCAAGGTTTTAACTATAAATTATAGTTCGGCAGGCGTTTTTCAGAGGTTTGTAGCCTATTACTCCTATACCCCCAATGGCGTAATGCTGAGCCAGCCGTTTGTTGACGGCACATTAACATTTAGTACAATTAGTGCGTTGCAGGTTGATTTACCCAGCTTTACGGCCACCGCAACCGCAGGTACCAGTAGTGTAGCTATTAACAACGCTACTACACCCGTTGCTATCGATTTAACTTCGGCTAAACGGTTTGAGGTTACCATTGTGCCCATTACCAACTACTGGATATCGTACTATGGTTTTACTATTGATGGCGTTCCCGATGCACTGAACGTGAGCGGAATTATTCCAACCTTCAACTTTATTGCCTTTTATACAAAATACAACGCATCATATGACAGGGTTGGCTTTTGGGCAAATGGCGCCGTAGGTGCGTATGGGCCCGCCGTAGTACCTACTTATCCAACAGACGGCAGGTTAGTTTGCACTTATTTTGGAAGTTTTGGTACATCCACCGTTCCTGCGGTAGCTACGGTTGTTAACGCTGTACGTGACAGGTTTATTGATGCGCAAGGCTATTATGTGTTTCAAACCGGCCCATCAAGCTATGACTGGGTTAGCGTTGCAACGGGCAGAACCTGGATAAGTTTTGAATAATAATCCGAAAACCTTATAATCACAATATCTGGTACTCATTAATGCAAGGCTTCATCTTTTTAGATGAGGCCTTTTTATTTCATGTCATCCGGCCTGGTGTCAAATCCGCCGGTAAGGCCTCATCCCCCCAAACAAAAAAACACCCCCATTCCCAGAGAGGTGCCTGATTCTTAAAATTAACTGACTTTCATTAACGCAATGAAAAAACGATAAAGAACAATTTGGAAATAGCTTTTAGCCGTTCAAATTCCGTTCCCGCTGCACCTTGTTAAATCGGCCGCGGGATCGGTAATCCGAACATTTTTAACTCAAAAAAATGGGGCCGTTACTCAAGCGGCCCCGCTCACTTAACAAACTAATAACAAACGTTTCATCATACCGGGAGCTTGTTTGCCAGCAGCCCGGTATCTTAAAGTTTGATGCAAGGGTAAAAGCCATTGCATCAACCTGAAGTTTATAAATAGCCCATCTAAATCATCTGATGGGCTTTTTCTTGTTGCAAGCTGCGCTTAACCGTTCTTTTCGCTGGTATTTGGGCCAATATGCTTCAACATATCGGCCGTCATGGCGTTAAGGTTGTAGGCGGGTTCCCAGTTCCAGTGGTTGCGGGCCTCCGAGTCGTTGATTGATCCGGGCCAGCTATCGGCAATCGTCTGGCGGAAATCGGGCTGGTAACTAATTTTAAAACCAGGCAATTCTGTTTGGATTGCCTTGGCCAGCTCTGCTGGTGTAAAGCTTAAGCCCGCAAGGTTATAGGATGTACGGACGGTAATTTGCTCTGCCGGTGCATCCATCAATTCCAGTGTAGCACGGATGGCATCGGGCATATAAAGCATCGGCAACAGGGTATCTTCCCTTAAAAAACATACATACTCGCCTTGGGCCACCGCCTGGTGAAAAATATCCACGGCATAATCGGTAGTACCGCCGCCAGCCTTGGCCGAGTAGCTAATTAACCCCGGATAACGTAAACTGCGTACATCCAAACCGAATTTTTCAAAATAGTACATGCACCAGTGTTCGCCCGCGTTTTTGCTGATGCCGTAAACTGTAGTGGGCTCGGTAACGGTATGCTGTGGGCAATTAATCCGTGGCGACGATGGGCCAAAAACTGCTATGCTGCTGGGCCAAAATACTTTGTCCAGTTTTTCCTGGCGGGCAATTTCCAGTACGTTAAGCAGGCTCTCCATATTGAGGTTCCAGGTGGCAAGCGGGTTGTTTTCGCCGCTGGCCGATAATACCGCCGCCAGGTGGTAAATTTGCGTTATACCCAAGCTGCAAACCAGGTTCTCCAGTTCATATTTATCTAAAACATCCAGCTTAAAGTACGGGCCTGTTTCCTGCAGGCTGTCGCTTGCAAAATGGCGGTCGGTTGCAACTACCTTGTCGCGGCCATGTTTTTCCCTCAGGGCTTTTACCAGTTCGGTGCCAATTTGGCCGCAGGCGCCGGTTACCAGGATCATCGTTTTCTTATTGGAGTTTATAGCAGTCATAAATAAAATGTAAATTTTACTATTTACAGGATGGTATTTACTATATTTGAATATATTCAGTTTTTTATCCTGTTATTTAGATAATAAACAGATTTAAAATCTGTTTACAGAACAACCCTTAACCGGAATCAGTTAAAATAACCATTATGCTTAACGCGCTCGACTCCACCGATATCCGCATATTGCAGCTCTTGCAAGAAAATGCACGCCTCACCAACAAAGAAATAGGCGAAAAATTACATAAAACCGCCAGCCCTATCAACGACAGGATTCGCAAATTGCAAGATCAAGGCTACATCAAGAAATACGTTGCCGTACTTGACCGTAAAAAGATTGGCCGCGGACTTATGGCTTTTACCCATGTGCAACTCCGCGATCACAATCGCGAAAGTCTCAACCATTTTGAGAGCGAGATCATCAAATTTCCAGAGGTTTTGGAATGTTACCACATGTCGGGCCAGTATGATTTTATCCTGCGGGTGGCTGTTAAAGATCTGGATGCGTATCACGAGTTTTTGATGAACCATATTTTTGAAACCATCCCCATGGGATCGGTACAGAGTACCTTTGTAATGAAGGAAGCCAAGGCCGAAACAGCCTTCCAGATAGGCGAATTGAACGGGAAAAGCAAGAAATAGTAATTTTTATTGTGGCGATGGGCAGTATTGCCCCTTTCAAAGTCCTGATAATAAAGCAGCGATAGGGTGTGGTAAGGGGCAGTGTCAAAAGCCTTGCAAGTAGGGGCGTGGCCGATTACTCGGATATTCCGCTGGCATTCTGCCCATTTAATTTTTAACTTTGCCCATCATGATATCCGAAAAGCAAATCACCAGCATTAGTAAATTTTTAAGCCTTGTTTTAAGGCATCAGCCGGAGCTAATTGGTATTGAAATGGATGAGCAGGGCTGGGTTAAAGTTACCGACCTGCTGGAAAAAGCCAACGCGCACGGCAAGGCGCTCAATATGGATGTGTTGAAATACGTGGTTGATACCAACGCTAAAAAACGCTTCGCTTTTGATGAAAGCCAAACTTATATCAGGGCAAGCCAGGGCCATTCGGTTGAAGTTGAACTGGGTTACCTCCCGCAGATACCTCCCGAAATATTATACCATGGCACGGGCAGCCAATCGGTTGACGCCATCCTGAAAACTGGCCTCGAAAAACGCGCCCGCCAGCACGTACACCTGAGCCACGATGTGGAAACCGCCACCAAAGTTGGCAGCAGGCACGGCAAACCCGTTATTTTAAAAGTGCTTGCCGCGGATATGCACCAACAGGGCTATGCGTTTTATTTATCCGAAAACAAGGTATGGATTACCGATGGCGTACCTGCCCAGTTTTTGGAGGTGTTTTAATTTGGTGGGGGAATTAAGGTAATTTCCTTTGACGGAAAGGTGGTTAAATTATCCCTCGCATAGGACACACCCCTACGCCCCTCTCGAGAGGGGAATCGCACGGGTCAAAGCTTTTTTACTTATATAATGCTGATAATGAGTATATTTTTTTTGGATCCCCTCTCAAGAGGGGCGGGTTTGGGAGTGCGGCTGCAGGGGGGTGTCTCACCGCGCGACGAACTTTGCAACACTGTGTAAACCGCCTAACGTAATGGTTTTGTCTAATGCTGGTGCGCGCGTTCCACGGTAGGCAACGAACTTATTACCATTTCTTGATCTTACCAACCTGTGTTTATCCGTTAATTTTCAGATAATGCTTTAAACATCCTTGCCCCCAGATCCATAATATCATCCTTACGGGACAGTACATTAAGCCACTGTTCCGGGATGCTTTGGTGTCCGTATAGTAAAGCTGCCAGTCCACCCGTTACCGCGCCGGTGGTATCGGTATCGCTGCCTAAATTAACCGCTTTTAGCACTGCTTCGCTGTAGTTGCTGGTGTTGAGCAGACACCAAATGCTGGCTTCGAGGGTGTGTACCACATAGCCGCCACTGCTGATCTGGTTTTCGGGGATTAAGTCAATCCGGTCAGTTAGCAGTCTGTTAAAAATGTTTTTCTCGGTTGGGTTAATGGCTTTATGGTCCAGAAAATCGGAAATGCTGGTTTGTAGTTGGTGATAGATCTCAAATTTATCCGTTCCCTTTAATAAGCCAGAAGCAAACTCCAGGTAGTAAAAACAGGCAATTACCGAGCGAACGTGCCCGTGTGTGATGGACGATACCTGTTTGGTTATTGCGTAGCGCTCATCCACCGGTTTATCAACCAGGTACAAGAGCAGGGGTAAAATGCGCATTAGCGAACCATTACCATTGCTGTAGGTCTCAAAATCGCCGGCCAAATCCGGCCGTGTACCTTTGGTTAACCGTGTAATGGCATTCTGCGTGGTGATGCCGATGTCAAATACTTCGTTTCGGGCTGCCCAATAGTTATCGTAGCGCCAGTTTACAAAGTTTTGGGCAATAGTATTTAAATTAAAGCCCGATGCCAGCGCTTCGGCCAGGCAAAAGGTTAGCGAAGCATCATCAGAGAAAGTTCCGGTCGGCATCTGGTGCGAGCCATAGCCTCTCATATCTGTAACCGGGTTTTTGCTGATCTCTTCGCGACTCTTAAATTCAACAGGTACGCCTAAGGCATCGCCGATGGCTACCCCCAGCAATACATCAAGGCAGGTATCGTAGCTAAAGAGGCTTGGTTTCATGATTTAGAAATTTTGATTAATAATTAACTGATCTCCGCGCAAATCAAACCGGCTAAGCTCCTTACATCCACAAAATCATCCTGGATATTGGCAGTATGCACGTGCGAGTCGGTACAGATCAGTTTTTTGATCAGGCCGGATTCCTTTAATTTGCGGATGCCATCGTTTACAAACAAGCCGTGGGTGGTAATTACATAAATTGCAGCTGCACCGGCATTTTTATAGGTTTGAGCGGCATTGACGATGCTGCCGCCAGAGCGGATCATGTCGTCATAAATAATAACCGTTTTGCCGCTTACATCGGCGTTAATGGCGCTCACTTCGGTATGGTCGCCTTTTAGCCTTCTTTTCAGGATAAAGGCCGCATTTACGCCGAGGTCGTTGGCCAGCGATTCTACCCACTTGGCACGGCCCGCATCTGTACTGGCCATCACAAAATTATCTCCGCCGTATTGTAGCGCAGCTTGCAGCACAATGTCCTTGCAATACACATGAACGGGGTAAATATCGTGCTCAAAATAATATTGAATACCCTCGGAGTGCAGATCGAACAGCAAGAGCTTGTTGCCCTTGTTGCTGCGTGGGATGGCCGAGAGCAGCCTGGCCCTGGTTTTAGCCGTTACAATTTCGCCGGGCAACACGGCACGCTCCATCGTAGAGTAGCCAAAGTAGGGTACCACCAGCGTTAAGGAGTTGGCCCCATAGCTCACCAGGGACGATGCCAGGTCGAACAACTCAAGTGTAGCGCCGTCGCTTACCGTTCCGCCAATCAGCACGATATCGCGGCCGTCAATATCAGTCAGGATGCGTTGGTAGCGTTCCCCGTCCGAAAAACTGCTTACCTCCAGTTCGCCTTTTTCAAAACTGCCTGTCGCCAGTACTTTTTCGGCCAGGTATTGGTAATCGCTGATGTGGAATAATATCTTCTTCATTTTATAGGTTTAATTTTGAGTTGATGATTTTTGAAATGTGTAAAACGGCCTGCTCAAATCTGCTTGGCCAATTGCCGGATATTTCTGTAAACTGAACCATGTGCGCTGCCAGAACTTCGCGGTGAGAGCGGTCCAGTAAATCGCGATCGGGGTGGCTCAACCGTGTTCCGTCCTGGTGATACGGCACGTCGTTATTTAAATAGAGATACAGACTGGCACTTTGCGTATCATAAACAGAATGGTTAACCGGCAATTCCTGATCGAACATAAACCGGCTATATGATTTTGTGATATGTATGTCGGTGTCAATAATCATTAACGGACTATCGCCCAGCATAGCTTGTGCAATTCTTTTGGTATGCTCATTAGCAACCAGGTGCAAATCATTCATTGCAAAATTGTTCGAATCGGTAATTAGCTCCCGACCGGCCTCAAGTACGCAACTACAGTTATAATGCGCGGCAAGTTGTTGGGTCAGGGTAGTTTTTCCGGTTGATTCAGTCCCGAGGATAACCACTTTGATAGCAAAATAAGGCTTAACGGCTGCCGGTAAAAAATGCCAGTTGGCAAACAAGTGATTACGGATGGCCGTGGCCGATGTTGGGAACTGAACTTTAGCCGGATCAAAGGGAATGTGCCGGATGTGCATAAAATTGGCAACAAACTCACCATACGGTTCGGATGTGATCAGCAGATTATAATCGGGATAAAGCTTTTTAAAAACATCCGACCAGCGTTCTGAAATACTTAACGATGCTACCGAGGTATTGGGCAGCAGATGATGATCATATTGAAGAACTTTTACCTCCAGGTTAGCGGTATCGGCAAAGGTGGTTTCAATCCAATTTTTTCTAACCGCTGCGGGTATTTGCTCTTCTTGATCGCAGCACACCAAAACCGATAAAAAATCGCATTGGCTTAGCGCGAAGCTGATCATGGCCTGGTGCCCCTTGTGAAAGGGTAAAAACTTTCCGAATACGAAGGCCTTAATCATGCTTTAATTGTTTTTGCCAGCTAAACAGCCCGTACGAAGCCAGCCCGAGAAAAATAAAATACTCGAGCGATAAAAAGTAAACGCCTTTTTTAAAATAAAGGATCACGCAAATCACATCTACCAATATCCATAAATACCAGTTGTCAATTTTCTTTCGCGCCAGCAAAACAGTAGCTATAATACTGAGCACCATCACCAGTGAATCTGTAAAGGGATAAGCCGCCTTGATTTTAAAATAGGCAGGCAGGTAGGTGTGGATATTTTTGATAAGGAAGCCTACAGCTATTGATCCCGCAACGATGATGAAGGCGGTTATTAAGCGGCCTTTTAAATGCAGTACAGAAATGCGGTTGGCAGTACCCTGGGTATTCCATTGGTACCAACCGTAAATGGTGACCACAAAAAAGTAAACCTGCAGAAACATATCGGCATACAACTGCACCTGGAAGAAGAGGATAAAAAGGAAAACCTCGTTAATAATGCCCGTTCCCCAGGTTAAAATATTGGCCCTTGACGCAAAATAGACAGAAATTAGGCCAAACAAGGTGCCTATGAGTTCTACGTAGCTAATAGGGTAACCAAGCAGCGTAAAGGCAATATTTGTTATCTCAAAAAAGCGCATCAGAAACTATATTTTACAGAGGTATAAAAATTTGCCGGCGACTGAACAAAATACTTTTTACTGCCATCTACATCCACATAACCGTTGTTATAGTATTTGGTATTGGTGATGTTATTGGCGAAAATACCAAATTGAAAGCCCTTTATATCATATTGTACCCGCGCATTTTAAATAATGTAGTGGTTAAGCTGGCTGCTGTTGGCAAAATCGATAAACGATTGATCCTGGTAACGTGCCGATAAACCCAATAAAAATTGTTTTGTGCCATAGGTAACTTCCTGGTTAACAATAAGCGGTGGTGTTAATATAGGGCTAAAGGTTTGTTGCTGCTCCTTGATGCGGCTGTAGTTAAACGACGAATTGTTGATGAGGCTGATGTGCGGATTAATTTTATAGCTTAGCGTTAACTCGGCCCCGGTTCTGTAGCTCCGCTCAATTTCATTGGTGAGGGCCAGTCCGTTAGGGCCAAACTTTCCGTCGAGCACAATCTCGTTTTTAAAATCCATATAGTAGAGATTAAAATTCAGGTTAATTTTGCCCGATTGATGCCTGAAGCCCAATTCCTGGTCTACGGTATACTCGGGTGCTTTAATTGAAAGTACCGGGCGCCCCAAACTATCGGCCAGTAAATTATCGTTGCCGCCAAACATATCGTTACGGGTTGGCTCGCGACCGGTCCTGCCAATACTGTAATATAAAACAAAGTTGTTGTCGAGCTGGAAGCTGATGCCCGCTTTAGGGTTGATAAAATACCAATCCATCTTGGTGAATGGCACATCGCCATGATAATCAAACGATGCGTAACGGGCTTGTACATCGGCAAACAGTGTCAGCTTATTTATGGTATAATCAACTTTGCTAAATATGCTCAGCTCATTTTTATAGCCGGTGTTTTGGTAGAGCTGCCCGGCTGTATTTACGCTGCCAATATGCCGCCTTTGGTAGGTGTTGCCATGCACGCCGGTTGTCCAGTTGAAATTGTTTTTGGAGTACGTGTAATTGCTGAACATGCCCACCAGATTGGATTGAAAGGCGTAGTTATACAATTCGCTGGTGCCTGGCAAACCTAAAAAGCTGTTCTGGTTAAAATCATAATTGCCCCGCAAAAAGGTATAGTAAACGCTTGATTGAAAGGTAGACGAGCGGCTGGGATGCCAGGAAGCTTGCAGTTGAACCAAGCATTGGGTAAAGTTATCCCTTTCGTTCGAGTCGGTATTGGTTCTTCTGTCGGCATCAATCAGCGGTTGAGATACGCCCAGCCAGGCCAGTTGGTTTTGCTGGTGGCCGGCCAATACGTTTAGCTTGTAGGTGGCTTTATCATACATCAGCGCTCCGCTCATGAAAACCGATTGCGAGCTGTTGGATGAGTTGTACTTATACCCATCAGAGTAGAGTTGAGAGGCGCGTACATAAAAGGCTTTCCTATTTTTAATGCCGCTGTTAAACTCGGCAAAGGCCCGATGGCTATTGAACGAACCATAGCTCAGGCCGATGGTAGTATAGGCAGAATCGGAAAGGTTGGGCGAAAACAACTGAACGCTACCACCATAACTGGCCACGCCGTTTTTACTGGTGCCTACCCCGCGCTGGATCTGGATGCGGCTAACCGAGTTAATGATATCGGGATAGTTGGAAAAATAGGCCCCCTGGTCTTCAGGTTCGTTTAAAGGGACGCCGTCTAAGGATATGTTGATGCGTGTTTGATCAATCCCCCGCATCCGGAAATAAGAATAACCCTGCGTACTGCCAGCATCAGAATACACAGTAATTGAAGGTGTTTCCGACAATAAAAAAGATGGCTCCTGCCCGGTTGATTTAGATTTTAAATCCTTCCCGCTGATGTTCTGGAAGGTAACCGGAGTTAAACGGTCGGCCTGGTAAGTAACGGACACTTCCTTAATCACACGTGCCGTATCACGTTTTACAGGCGTTTGGGCTTTAATTTGTAAAGCTGCCAATTGTATCAGTATCAGAAAAAGCAATTTGGGCTTCATGATCATTTGTGTGTGGTGATGATTTGTATTAGTCCTGAGTCTTGAGCCGGGAGTTCTGAGTCTTGAGTCAGGATTTCTGAGCGATAAGCATTGAAATGCCGACTTAGGACTCCGGGCTTAAGACTCCCGGCTCGGGACTTCCTACTCAAAACTGCCGTGCATTCGCCTTTACCTGCTCAAAGCTGATACTATTCACTAACTCACCGTTTTCAAATACAGTTTGCAGCTCATCGCCCAGTTCGGGGTAATCATTTTGGTTTACAGTTTTAAAGCTTCCATTTATCCTGATCAATTTTAAACGGCCTGATTTGCTCTTTTTAAAGCTCTCGGTAATGTTGCCCTGGCTGTCCATTTCGGTTGGGCTTTTTTCTACGTTTACCTCTTTACCGTTGATGGTGGCGTTGCTGCATTTAATAGCAAACGTTTGGGTGTCGCGGTCAACCTTTTGCAGTAAGGCGCCGCCCATGCCCAACACTAAGTTTTCGGCGCTGATGTTGTTTTGCTTCAGCGCGGCATATACTTCTTTAATGGCTTCGTAATTTACCCCGTCGCCCTGGATTACCCTGAGTTGTGGCGGCAATACCTTGTAGCCTTTGGCATTGGTGGTAAAGCCGAACTGGGCGAACAGGATCTCGAAGATTTTAAGCAGCGTCATGATTGGGTCGCCGCTATCTGGGCGGATCACCAGGGTACCTTGCCGGTTTAAAATGGTTTCCTTTAGCTCTTTGCCCCAGTAATCCTGGCAGGCGCGGAAAATGTTATAGCTATCTGATACGCAGGCGATCGTTCCGGTAGGGAAGGTGCTGAGCACATGTTTAAATACCTCGAGCTCTCCATCGCGGCCCAGCAAGGTACAAATGCTGTGTTCCGTTGCCGGGATACTTAGGCCGTAAACCTGTTGGGCGTTATAATAATTGATGGCCATGCCTGAGCCTGCCAGGTTATCGCTGCCGCTGAAATTAACCAGATGGGCAGCACCTCCAATTTTGGCGCTCTCCACACTGCTTACACCCCGGAAGCCAAAATCGTTGAGAACAAAATCAATCCCTGCTTCGGCGCCTTCGGTAGCTGTTTCCTGGTAGTATTGGGTAATCACCTTCCTGATCTGGTTACTTAAGGTAGCCACAGTGCAGGGGTACCAAACCTGCATCAGCAGGGTTTCTAAAAAGTTAGTGAGCCAGTAGCATTGCGGGTCGGTGTTTTCAATGGTCATTAATACATTGCCTGTGGGTACGGCGGTGCCCTCGGCAACGGCTTTTATTTTTACGGGCAGGTGGCCGTTATAGGTATCAAGCAGGTATTGAAACTTACTTTTATCAAAAACATCATCGCGGCCAAATACCTGTTTCAAAAAGCCGTCGGCTTCGTCCAGTTCCTGCTGGGTAAAGGCCGGGCCCTGTAGGTATTCCTTTAAAAAATATTGCAAACCGAAGAAAATGGTCTCGTTAAATAAACCGCCTCGGCTTTCTAAGTAACTGTAAATTTGTGTGGTACCGGGGTAATATAATTTATGGTGAGCGTATTTGTAGGCATCTGCCAGCAATACTAAGTTTTCGCGTTTCATGATGTTATTTTTTAAGGTATTTGTTAATGATTAAGTTGAACATCTCCACATGTTCATCGCTGATCTGCCCGTTGCTGATCATGTTAGGCAGATCAGCCAGTTTAAACCAGTCGAGATCGGCAATATCGTCTTGCGCGACTGGATCTCCGGCCTGGTAATCGCAGCTGAACAGTAGTGTGATAATTTTATCAGCCTCGTTGCGGTAGCGCCAATCGTTTATTTTTCGGGAAGTTTCATATATCATCGGGCTTGTTGTTAAATTGCCGCATTCTTCGGTCAGCTCGCGCTGGGCAGCGCTTTCGTAATCGGCATCCTCCGGGTCGGCAAAGCCGCCTATAAAGCGCCATTTATTGTTGATCGCTTTTTTGCCCAACAAAATTTCGGTTTTATTATTCCGGAAAACCGCTACATCAACGGTAGGGTAAACCTTGGTGTATTGGTTATAGTAGGCATATAAAATACCGGCTCTAAAATCGTTGGAATCAAAAACCTTGTCGGCATATTGCTTGCGCAGTTCAGTCGCGTTGTAATCGCCATGCTCGGGCAGCTCGATGGTTTCAAACCTGCCGGAATAGAAGGGTATAAAACTATCACGACTGCCATACAGGCAAAATTGTTCGTTCGGGAAGACGCCCTTCAATAGGTTATCCAGGTTATCCGACCATAGTTTATCGCTCGGATGATCGCTTACCGGCAAAACGATAATTTCCGGGTAATCCTTTTTGATCATCTTTTCGCGGGTATAATAATCGTAAGGGTTTTTGCGGCTGCCAACTATCGGGCTAACGCCCAAAATAATAATGAGCTTGCCATGTTTTTTTTGTACCTGGCTAATCAACTCCTTGTGCCCGTTGTGCAGGTAAGGTGTTTGGAAACGGGCGATAATAACTGCTGTTTTCATAGATATTTGCGTTAATTATACGCAAATATAAATATGTGTTTTTAATACGCAAATTATTTTTTTATTTATTTTAAAAAAAAGAGAAAAAGGAGCTTTAAATCTCGAAGTTGATGCCTTCTTTTTTTAACTCGAAGTACTTCTGCTGGTTAAAGCGGAACAGGTTTCCGGGGCGGCCCGCGCCTTCCAGCAATTGCTTCTGGTTGGTTTCTTCTAAAAAGCCAAATTTGTTGATCTTCTTTTTAAAGTTCCGGCGGTCAATGGGGCGGTCGAGTACGGTCATGTACAGTTTTTCGAGTTCGGAGAAGGCGAATTTTTCGTCGAGCAGCTCAAAGCCTACAGGCTCGTATAAAATTTTGTTTTTAAGGCGCTGATGTGCCACACGGATAATCTCCTGGTGGTCAAAAGCCAGTTGTGGCAGCTTTTTAATATTAAACCAGTTCACATCGCTGGCATCGGTATCGGCCTTAATTTCAAAGGCGTCGGGCTTAACCAGTCCGTAATAAGTAATGGAGATTACCCGGTTGCGCGGGTCGCGTCCGGGCTGGCCAAAGCTGTACAGTTGTTCCAGGTAATTGATGGCTACGCCAGTTTCTTCCTTCAGTTCGCGCTGCACGGCTTCCTCAAGCGATTCCTCATCCTTTACCAAACCGCCGGGGAGCGCCCACATCTCTTTAAATGGTTCAATATTCCGCTTAATCAGCAGCACGGCCAAGCCATCCTTTGAGGTATAGCCAAACACAACGGCATCAACCGCAACCTTAATATTTTGAAGAGCAGGCATATTGCAAAGGTATAAATATAGCTAATGCAGGCAAATTAGTTAGGGGGGAGAGAGAAGTGAGAAGCAGGAAGTAAGAAGCAGGAAGTAAGAAGCAAGCCTGGTAAGACCGTAGGATGTAGGAAGGAGAGCGGCGGCGGGCAGATGCATGAAGATAATTGACGGGAATTAATCTCATCGCTTAAAAAAAGTTGGCTCATGTTGTTGTAAAAGAGAGTTTTCTTTGATTGCTATTTTTAAAATTTATGCTGAATTATAGATAACTTGGTAAACAATTAAACTTTAAAAAATACATCCTATCATGGCAAATAAAGAATCGTTTTCGTTAAACGGAGAAACCCTGCTGAAGAAAGTTAAGGAACTGATAGCGGAAGGTAACGTAACCAAAATTACCATTACCGATAAATCGGGCAAGGAGTTTATGAGCATTCCATTAAGCATTGGCCTGGTTGGTGCACTGGTTGCGCCTGTACTGGCGGCCATTGGCGCGCTGGCTGCGTTGGTAGGCGAATGTACCATTACTGTTGAAAGGGGTGAGGTAAAGAAGGACGACGAGCTGTAATTGCCCCACTTATTTAAGAATGATTTGTTTGATTACACTGATTTTTTGAGTGGAGTATACTGCTACGCACTAAAATATCTCTCCGTAAAAATGAAGGATTAGGTTTCACAGGCTTTCTTTAAAAACACGGTTATAAAGTGTATAAGGGGTTTATGCGCCCGCATTAATCTAACCCGGAGGGGGCGTTGCAATGCTTAAAAAAAATCTGGCCGGTTGTTGGACACAACAACCGGCCAGATCTAACCAGGTTTAATCAACAGCATATCTTTTAAAAAAGCTGGTTGTATTATTACAGCTCAATTTTTACTCCCAATAGTTTAATAAAAGCGGCAACAAATGCCGGATGACCGGGCCAGGCAGGCGAGGTTACCAGGTTACCATCTACCACGGCTTCGTTAGGCTGTGCCGACTGGAACAAGCCCCCTGCAAGCGTCACTTCGGGCCCCACTGCCGGGTAGGCCGTAAGCTTGCGTCCCTTTAAAACTCCTGCTGCGGCCAGTATCTGCGGTGCATGGCATATAGCAGCTACCGGTTTATTATGCTGCATAAAATACTGTACTATATTAATCACCTTTTCGTTTAGGCGCAGGTACTCGGGAGCGCGACCGCCTGCAATGGCCAGGCCATCGTAATCGGCAGGGTTTACGTCATCAAAAGAATAAGTTAACTGGAAATTGTGTCCCGGTTTTTCGGTATAGGTTTGATCGCCTTCAAAATCGTGAATGGCGGTTTTTACCGTTTGACCCTTCTTTTTGCCGGGGCAAACCGCGTGTACCTCAAAACCCACCATCTGCAACATCTGGAAAGGAACCATGGTTTCGTAGTCCTCTGCAAAATCACCGGTAAGAAATAAAATCTTTTTCATGTTTTTAAGTTGTTATTCTGAAGAAATAATTGGCCGTTTTTTTCTCATGAGCCCTTGGCATCCGGTAGTATTAATTACACCAAACGAAAGTATCTGCCCTGTAATAAAACTACTAAAAATCAGGCATATCAAAAAATATTTCGCAATCACGCTGCATATGTCAGGGTAGCTTTGCGCACGTCTATTTATATGATATTTTTAAGATTTATTATGGGCTATAAACAAAGGTAAATCAAACTCGTTCATTAAAATATCGGCCATGCTTGTTTTTATCCAGCGGGATACCTGGCTGCGTTGATAAGCGCCTAATATTACAATGCTGTTAGGTGTCTCGTTTTTCAGGTAAGCGATGATCTCTTTTTGCGGATTACCTTTTAGTAAAGCACAAGTAGCCGCCGGGTAATGGCATTTTACAAACTCCCTGAACAGGCTATCCTCAGGCAGTAAAATATCGCTTTCGGGGTCAATAACCGATACTACTTCTACCTTGGTACGGCGTAACCAGGGCAGCAAATAATTGAACATTTTTATGGCATATACCGATGATGGCTTACCATCGTACAGTAGTATTATATTTTCAATAGGCTTATATTCTTTAGGCACAATCAGCACCGGGCAATGCGTTCCGGCCAGTAAGCTACGCACAAACGATGTAGGTGCCAATTCGTTTACCTGGCCCAATGTTTCGTCTTTCCCAATCAGCAGCATATCGCTATAAATACTTTCTTTCAGTAATTCATCAATGGCAAAGCTTTTGTCGTGGTGGGTAACATATTTAACACGTTCTTTAATGCAGGTAGAGCAAAACTTGTTTACCGCTTGCATGCGCGTAATTTCGTCTTCCTCCTCCAATTGCTTCACCTGCTCGCCAGGCAGGCCGCGGCTGCCTACCACATCAAACATATTAAAGCTATGGTATAAAAAATCGTCCAGAAAAACGCCCGAAAGTAATGCGTTACTACTATCGGCCAATTTAATGGCATACTCCAGTGTGGTGTTCGAAAATTTTAATCCATCAAAAGCGGCACTTATTTTTTTCATGGCGTTTAGTATTTAGGTGATCATCATCATCAATTAAATGGCCTAAGCAGGGTTGGATGGCCCTATCCCCGAAAGGCAATATAAAATTGCGAATAATTGCTCAAATAGCGCGATGAGTTTTATCAGTTGCTAATGTGATCTCAATCATATAAACTTGTTTATAGTTGTTACCATCAACCCCAATCTAACTAACTGCTCTTATTCACCATAGTTTATTAAATATCAACCGCCATGTGTCAAATTAGTTCCCTGCTTCATCGTAAACGTTTAGCGCCACCGGTAAACAAGCGGCAACACCGCTTAACCCATTTACGGTTAAGGTAATTAATATGGTATCCCTGATCTCTTTACGGGTGGCGCCCAGTTGTTTGGCCATGGCAACGTGGTAATAGATAGCCCTAACATCACCCAAAACCGCTTTAATGCCTATGTAAATTAATTGCTTGGTTTTAGCATCCAGCCCGGTTGTGTTTTTTAGAGCCTCAATGAGTTGGTTAAAGGCATTGGAAACTTCCGGAGCTTCCTGCTCAAATAACTCTAACGGATTTTTTTTATCATTCATCATCAGGTAGCTTAAAATAAAATCATTCAAACTTAAACTACTAACCGGTGCGCTGCAATGACGGTTATCAACCCAGAGTCTGATAGCCATCAGGTACGGGCCCGGATGTGCTGCATGTTTATTGATTATAAAGGTATCTTCCTCACATATGAATTAACACTGTTGGAGATAGGTTGTAAGTTATTTTGAACAAACTAATCCGCCCCAATAACTCAATAACCAATTCCATCAATTCGCCCCCCGATTTGTCAGCTTGAGCTCCTGATATCGCATCTATTAATCGCTATTTTAAATATCTTTATCAATGGATAAAAACGAACGGCGTATTTGCTGGTACAGTTCGCTGTTAATTGCCCTGATGATGAATTCGGCGAAACTGCTGGCCTTGCGCGAGAATGGCGTTGTTGCACGTTACTGGCATTTTAACCTGGCCGAGCTAAGTTTCCAGGCCGGGTTTAACCTGCTTTTTTGCTACCTTATGTTTTATCTTAACCTACAAAGAAGCAGCCGGATAGCCATTTGCCGTCAGCAAAAACGGCTTATACTTTATTATGCCGCCAATGCCTTTGTAATTGCCGGTACAGCCATTCTGAGCATAAGCCTGCAGTTTAGCCTGTTTGCCGATAGCTCTCTGCGCCGGTTTTTCTGGCCGGGGCATTTTGGCCGGTTTTTGCTCAGTACCGTCCTGATCGGCATTGTTGTCAAAATTATCCTGTTGCTGCGCGAGGGTAAAGAAAAAGAAATAGCACACGAACATTTAAAAAGCGCCTACATGGCCGCCGAACTGGAGCTGCTTAAAGAACAAATGAATCCGCACTTTTTGTTTAACGCCTTAAGCAGTCTTTCGGGCGTTATCCGCGAAGATCCGGACCTGGCACAAAAATACCTGCGCGAACTCTCCAACGTTTTTAGGTACGCTATTACCCACGCTAAGGTAAACCTGGTAAGCCTGGATGAAGAGCTAACCATGCTGCAATCGTTTGCCCAACTAATTACCATGCGGCTGGAAGATGCCTTTGAGCTTGATGTGGATATACCTTCGCAAATGCGTAATTTAAAGCTACCGCATTTATCGTTACAGCCATTGTTGGAAAACGCGGTGAAACACAATGCCGCCACCCGTAAAAAGCCCTTAAGGGTACGTATTTATATGGAGAGTATGGTTGGGGAAGGGTTAGTGGGGAGTGGAGAATATTTAGTTGGGACCAGCGAGAGCTTAGGAAGCAGGGGAGAAGCTGCTTCTGATACCGTTAGTTCTGGCTTTGCTGCGCAGCAACAACCTGCCAAACTGGTAATTACTAATAACATCCGCCAGATACCTGCGCCCGAAAGCAGCAATGGATTAGGACTGGCCAACCTGAACGAACGCTTTAAAATTATGATGCAAAGCGAAATTGAGATTAGCAAAACCCACGAATATTTTACGGTTAAATTACCCCTTACTACATGAAAGCGTTGCGTATAGCTGTAGTTGAAGATGAGGCCGTAACCGCGCGCAACCTTGCGCACCTGTTGCAGTTGGTGGATGGCAGCATAACCATTGCTGCTACCCTGGCATCGGTAAGCGAGGCTGTAGAATGGTTTAACTGCTCTACGGACGGTTACGACCTTATTATGATGGATATCAGGCTGGCCGACGGGCTATCATTCGATATTTTTAAAGCGGTTGATATTACCAGCCCTGTTATTTTTGTAACAGCCTATAACGATTATGCCATCCAGGCCTTTAAAAATAACGGGATTGATTATATACTGAAACCGTTTGATGAAAAGGAGATTGGCAATGCGCTTAAAAAGTTTAGGAGCCTTACGGGCCAGCCGCCAGCCGAAGCCGCCGACAATGGCCGTATCAGCCAGGTGCTACAGCAAATTGATCAACTCACCCGTTCGTACAAAAAATCGTTTCTGGTACATTTTCGCGATAAGCTGATCCCGGTTGAAACAGCTAAAATTGCCTGGTTTTATACTGCTAGCGAACTGGTTTACGCCCACACCACCGACGGCCACCAGTACGTAATGGAATTTACGATGGAACAACTGGAGCAATTACTCGATCCGCAATTATTTTTTAGAGCCAACCGCCAGTTCATCGTCAACCGTGGCTGCATTACCGAGGTTGAGTTTTATTTTAACGGCCGCCTGCTGGTAAAGGTTAAGCCCGAACCTACCGAGCGCATCCTGATCAGCAAGGTACGCACGCCCGAGTTTAAGGCCTGGATGAACCGCTGATACGTTTGATCTGTAGGCAGCGCAAGCAATCGCAAAATATTTTTTGAGCTATTGTAGTCTTAAACTTTTGAAGTCGGTAGATTTGATATTAAATAGTATAGAATATCAAGAATATAAAGAAACGACATATCTATATAACATAGCGTGATTATAAGTCGCACTATACAAAAATTACAAGTCGTAAAAATGTGGCGTGGATAGCTGCCGGATTTTGATTATTTGTTTCGCAGGCAGATGAGAAAGAATAACTAATAACCAACATAAGTAATCAAACCTATCATGAAAAAAATCGCTTCTATCGTTATCGTTCTGTTTATTTTGACAGTATCGAAAGTTAGCTTTGCCCAATATTTCGCCAGTTTTACAGTACAGGGCGATGGTGATAAATTTTATCCTGTCGTGTTTACGGATGTTTATTGGGCCAATGACAAAGCCACGGAATTGGAAATTGGACGGTCGAGTGTCCATTTAGATGCAACGTGGCGTGGTAGTATGATAGCTAAGTTCAGGTTTCATGTAACCAGTTGGGGCAATGGGTCAAATTTTATTGATGCCGATATCCAACAAAACAATCAGGTTACAAATACAGCCTTTATTGCTGGTTGGATGGACTGTTCAACCAGCAGCAACAATCAGGTAATTGTTATCTGGATTAAAGGTGGCTCCACAACCTATTATGTTAATGCGCCTGCTAACCCTAATGTGACAGTGTACGATGGGATACAGAATGCTTTGCCTTATCAGCAAACAAATGGACCGACATATTCTTATAAAACTGATTTGGATAGTTATGTAAACTCTCATGGCGCAAGTATGGGAGGAACTGCATTTTTTAACGGTACAACCAATAATAATTATTTTGCAGGCAACGTGGGCATAGGGACAGCAGTGCCGGATGAAAAATTGACTGTAAAAGGCACCATCCATGCGCAAAGCGTTAAAGTGGATCTTAATGGACCACTGGCTGATTATGTTTTTAACGATGATTACAAATTAACATCTTTAAACAACCTTTACATATACCTTAAAGAAAACCATCATTTGCCCAATGTTCCCTCTGCTGAACAAGCAGCTAAGGAGGGTTTGGATTTGGGAAAGATGAATCAACTTTTGTTGCAGAAAGTTGAAGAGTTAACGTTATACCTTATTCAAAAAGATAAACAACTCCAAAAGCAAAATGCAACCATTACCACACAACAGAGTACATCAAAGAAACAACAAGCGCAGATTAATCAACTAATTAAGAAAGTTAATAGCTTGAGCAGTATTCAGCAAAAATAATCTTTTTATTGACGCAAATATGCGGGCCGGTATCTATCCAGTTAAATGTCTTAACCGGCCTGCATCTTGTCGCTTTCCCTTTATTAGGGCACAATCATTTATTTTTTTGAGCTTTGGATGGAGCCTTCTTGGTCAGTACAGGCACCCGTATTGAAACACAGATCTCTCCCAGTTTATCATCAACCACTGTCGTATTACAAGGGTGTAAGCCCGAACCTACCGAGCGCATCCTGATCAGCAAGGTACGCACGCCCGAGTTTAAGGCCTGGATGAACCGCTGATACGCTTCACCCCCTGGTTTTTCAGTTTCGCCGGGTTCAGGCAGCCTAATCATTCTTTTGTTGCTCAATTTTATGCTGTGTTAGTTAAGGCACGCATAAAAATGCAACATCATGCAACATCAATTTGGCCCATACTCTATTTATATCCTGCTATTTCTGTTCGGCTTAATTACTGCCGAGATCATCTGGAGCTGGCGCAAAAATATCGGCGCTTACCAAGTGAAAGAAACACTTTCAAACCTGTCGGTTTTTGTCGGCTTTCAGCTCTCCAAATACTTTTTTGCGGGTTACCAGTTGGCTCTGCTGGGTGTTTTTGCAAAATTAGCGCCGGTTAAACTGCCGCATAATGGTTGGGTGTTTGTACTCACCTTTATCACCGCCGACTTTATTTACTATTGGTTCCACCGCGTATCGCATAGCTGGAAACCCTTGTGGGCCTTTCATCTTATCCATCACTCGGCTATGCGCCTTAACTTAACGGCGGCTTATCGCCTCAACTGGTTTTCGGCCATCATTAGTCCGCTGTTTTTTATTCCGGCGGCATTGCTCGGGCTGCCTACCGATTATATCGTCCTGTCGTACGCGCTCAACCTGGCCTACCAGTTTTTTTTGCATACCGAGGCGGTAGGTACCCTGGGTGTGGTAGAAAAGGTATTAGATACGCCATCATCGCACCGGGTGCATCATGGCATGAACCCTATTTATATCGATAAAAATTTTGGCGGCGTGCTCATCATCTGGGACCGGCTTTTTAACACCTATCAACCTGAAACAGAAAAGGTGAACTATGGCCTAACCACCGGTTTTTTAAGCTATAACCCTTTTAAACTCAACTTGTGGGGCTTCATCAGCTGGTTTAAACCGGGCCATATTATTAAAACAGATAGCGCTTCGCCCAGCCCTACAGCCCCTTCACCCACCAACACCGGCGTTTCGTCCCGTTCCGGAAAACCAGAGGCTTTGCCTGCTGTCTATCTATCGGTTAATCAATAACAATTTTTAACACACATAAAAAACCTATGAAAAAGATCATTCTGATTGTTGCCCTGGTCTTTGCAAGCGGCATTGATGCCCAGGCTCAAACACGCGTATTAGTTGCAGCTCCGGCCCGGCGTGTAGTAGTAGTTACGCGTAGGCCAGTAGTAGTAGCACCGGTACGCCGTGTAGTTGTTAGGCCCGCTGTAGTTGCGCGGCCCGTTGCGGCCAGGCGGGTAGTGATAGTTCGCCATTAGTTTCAATCCAATCACCATCACATTTTTTAGGTGGTAACAAGGCTGCGTTGATGCTTAACAGCGGTACAAATTATTCCATATCGTAGTAAAAACTAATATATTTAACAAACCAACAAATCATGAAAAAAGCAATTCATCGTTTAACAGCCTATTTAGCGGTAGCCATGTTATTTATGGCCCAGGCAACGCTGGCGCAGGATGCAGCCCAGGCGCTTAAAAGTAAAACCCCCGAGCAAAGGGCCGCTTACCAAACTACATTAATGAAAACTAAGCTACAGCTGGATACCAACCAGGTAGTAAAGGTACAGGCTATTAACCTTAAATACGCCCTTCAGTTCGACCCGATACTTAAAGGCGACGGCGGCCGGATGGCGAAATTTCGCCAGGCTATGTCTATCCAAAAAGCAAAGGATGCCGACCTGAAAACCGCGCTAACCGCCGACCAGTATAAGTTGTACCAGCAATATGAGGCCGAAATGAAAGAAAAGCTCAAGAGTTTTGCCAGTAAGCAGTAATTTGTGTTGATTAATTAAGGTGAGGTGCCTTTTTGATGCGTGTTGGTGAAGGCCAACACGTTTTTTTGTTTGTATTGATGTGCGCGATCAAATTTTTTCGCCGGTGATGTTTTAATTATGATTATTGCCGGAGGATAGGGTAGCACCTGACGGAGCTAAAAAAATGGTTGTATTTTGCTCTCCATCATGTTATCCCGACGCGAGGAGGGACCTTTTAAAAGCGGTAAGTATCCATCATATTCGGTGCGCTGATTGTCAATGTGCTATTTTTTCTCCGACAAGCAGTATTCTTAACTTACAATATCGTCCCGCTCAATCGCCGCGGGAAGGGCTTGTTACTTTTTGTCTTGATACAAAAAGTAACCAAAAAAATCAAGACTGCCCGATCCTTCCACCTACAGGCCAAACCCGGCCCGGCGTGCAGTCAGGCCTTTGCGCACTTTTGCTATCTGCGCTTGGTAATCCATAAGGTTCAAACGTCATCCCTGTTTTTTTTACTTAACACTATCCTTCAAACTGATCTTTCAATCGCTCCAGTTTTTCAATAATCAACTTTACTTTTTCTTTTTCATTGCTGATGATCCTGTCTTTCAGGAAGAGGGAACAAAATACAATGAAGGCGGTAGTTAAGGCATAGTAAACCAGTTTAACTAAAAGTGCCTTGCCTTCAAGCGCCTCAACGGTGTAAAAGCCTATACCAATGGTAATAATGGCGGCGTAGATATAGTAAAACCTGTCGTATAGATAGGCCCTGCGTTTTTGATAAATTTTAAGGGTATCTAAATACTTAACCGGGTCGATGGTAGGGTCGTGGCTCGAGATGGTGCGGTAGTCTCCAATTTGTAAAGAAAGATAAATGCTCATGCCGATGATCAGCGCTAATAAGCCAATATAACTTGCCCATGAGGTAAATACGGCAAACAATAACGAGATCACAATTACGGCTAACGCTATTGATATGCCTATGATGCCCTGCATGGTTTTCAGCCTTAACCCACTCATCCCCTTCTTTACCTGTTTGAGCGCCTCATCCACAGAAAGCTGCTCCTTAACGGGCTGGTTTTGCCAAACCGTCATTAAATGCTCAAAGTCTTTCATAGTGGTTATATAAATCTGTCAATTTTTGTTTGATACGATAAATTTTAACCCGTAGGTTGCCTTCTGATATGCCCGATATATCGGCAATTTCCGGATAAGGTAATTCGTCTAATACCATAGTAATAATAATCCTTTCCGATTCTTCCAGTTTGGAGATGCATTTATAGAGTAGCGCCACCTGTTCGTTTTTTTCGCTAAACTCCTCGCGCCTGGTATCTGCTATCAGCGGTGTCAACTCCTCTTTGGCCTGTCGCTTTTCCGATCGTAAATAAGTTAAACAAGTATTAACGGCAATGCGGTATATCCAGGTAGATATCATGGCCTGGTTTCTAAACTTATCAAGATTTTGCCAAACCTTCAAAAAAGTTTCCTGAAGCAGGTCGTTCGCAGCGTCGTCATCGCCGGTATAACCGTAGCATAAATGGAAAATCTTTTTTGAATTAGCTTCAAATATTTGCTTGAAAACCGCTTCTTTGCTCGACACGTTGTTAGTTAATTTAAGTTTAGATGCACTGCCCTAAAAAATGTTACAACATCAGTTCATCTTTATGCAGCCAGGGTAAATGTTGAATAGCATCGTTAAGCAAATTATCAAATTCGAGGTTATAATCAAACTGCAAGTCTTCGTGCAGCTTTGCAATCGCTTTTTTTGTTTTTTCGAGTTGCTTGATCAGGATAATCCGGAGTGGTTTGTAGGATGTGCGCCTGTCAACATATTCCAGGTAGTTTCGGCTAAAGCTGATGAGCAGTTCTACTTCAACCTGTTTCGATCCGGTAAATTTAGCATACTTGGTAATTTGCTTTAGTATTTTACGTAAAACCTTGGCAGCCTGGTAGCTTAACGATGGTACCTGACTCATCTGTAAGCCAATATCCTGTTTAAAGTTTTCGGCAAAGGATAATTCATCATCGGCATCAAATAATAAATAGGCCAGCAATTCTTTATTCTCTTTTTTATATCGCGCCATGCGCAAACAAATCTCTACCGCTTGTTTACCGTTAATTTGCTGTAGTTCCTTCTTTATTTCCTGTAAGCCGTATTGTTTAATACCCATATACTCCTTTAAAATTTCAACAAAATAGTAATTAGTTGTAGTTTTAGACCTTTATAAAACTACCCATATGCCTAAAAACAAACTTACACTTTTCATTTTTATAGCTTTAGTGGCAGGCGTAGTTGCCGGGTATATTTATAATATCACCGTGCTTAAACCTTATAACGACAGGTTAGCCAACGCCGAGGCTACTATTAAAACGCTGGATAACCGGATTGTTTTATTGAAAGATACTACCCTTGCCGATTATAAAGATTTAAAAGTGCAAAGATCGGCTCAACTGAAAATAAGGAAAGAGAACGATACCATCCGCGAGGATAAACTGGAAGGCTTTACCATTTTGAGCGATATATTTTTACGCCTCATTAAAATGATTGTAGCGCCGCTGGTATTTACTACGCTGGTGGTTGGAGTAGCTAAAGTTGGCGATATTAGTGCCGTAGGCCGCATTGGCGGTAAAACAATGCTTTGGTTTATCAGTGCTACACTCATATCGCTTTTAGTGGGTATGGTATTGGTTAACCTGTACCAGCCGGGCAGCCACATGCACATCCCCTTGCCCGATAGCCATTTGGGTACGGATATTAAAAAAAGCGCCCTTTCGCTCAAAGAGTTTATGAACCACGTGGTGCCTAAAAGTTTTATTGAAGCCATGGCCAATAACGAGATTTTGCAGATTGTGGTATTCGCCATATTTTTTGGTGTGGCCACCGCTGCCGTAGGAGCGCAGGGTTTAATAGTTATTAAAGCCATGGATGCCATAGCACATGTAATTATGAAGATTACCGGCTACGTAATGAAGCTGGCACCCCTGGCTGTATTTGGAGCTATAACAGCTATAGTAGCCAAACAGGGTTTAGGGATATTATCAACCTACGCCATTTTTATTGGTGAGTTTTATTCGGGCCTGTTGTTACTGTGGCTCATTATTATCATGGCTGGTTTTGTGGTGCTCAAAAAACGTGTGTTTACCTTGGTGAGCAGCATTAAGGATGCCATGCTGATAGCCTTCGGCACATCAACCAGTGAGGCCGCCTACCCGCGTGTATTAATTGAACTGGAACGATTTGGCTGTAAGGATAAAATTGTAAGCTTTGTACTGCCTTTAGGCTACTCCTTTAACCTGGACGGCTCCATGATGTACATGACGTTTGCCTCCCTGTTTATCGCGCAAGCGTATAATATTCACCTTTCTACCGCCCAGCAATTTACCATGCTGCTCATCCTGATGCTCACCAGCAAAGGAATAGCTGGTGTGCCCCGTGCATCGCTGGTAGTGATTGCCGGAACCATTTCGGCCTTTAATATCCCCGAAGCCGGCCTGGCCCTGCTAATTGGGATTGACCCGCTGCTGGACATGGGCCGCTCGGCAACCAACGTATTAGGCAATGCCATGGCCACCGCCGTTGTGAGCAAGTGGGAAGGGGAGATGGAGGAGTAGTTATTGGTTATTGGGTTACTGAGTTATTAGGTTATTGGTTATTCAGTTATTTGTTATTAGGTTATTGGTTATTTAGTTATTGGTTATTCAGTTAATAGGTTATTGGTTATTTAGTTATTGGTTACTTCATTATTGACTTTTCATCATGGGGTTAGGTGGGGCTAAACTAAAAGACCGCTGTTTTGAAATCAGAAACGGCTATTTTTTATCGTAAAATAGCCGTTGTGTATATTTATTTTCGCAAGGAAGGCGAATTCAATTAAATTTTGTTTTGGGATGTTGGTTTTGCTTTTGGTTGGGTCCTCTCACATTATTCAATAACCAATAAAAAATCATTAACAATTATCCAGTAACCTATTAACCCAATAACCAATCATCTAATTGCTCAATAACCATTAATGATTCATCCAATAACTTAATAACCTATTAACCCAATAACTCAGTAACTCCATAACCAATAACTCACCAACCAGTAACTCAATAAATAGCCGGATATCGATCAGGGTTGGTTTCGCCCATGATGTTGTAGATGGTTTCAACAATATCCTCGTGCGATGGTTTGCTAAAGTAGTCGCCATCGGAGCCGTAGGGAGGGCGGTGCTGTTTGGCTGTCAGGGTACAGGGCTGGCCATCTAAATGGTAGTAGCCGTTCTGTACTTCTAAAATATGTTGCAGTATGTAGGCCGATGCTCCGCCGGGTACATCCTCGTCAACAATTAAAAGTTTGTTAGTTTTCTTTAACGATTCGGCGCAGATGTGGTCCAGATCAAAAGGATACAGCGTTTGCGGGTCAATAATTTCAATGTTAATACCTATCGCTTCCAGGTCGGCTGCCGCTTCCTGTACCATGCGTAATGTTGAGCCGTAGGATATCACCGTGATATCGCTGCCCTGGCGCAAAATTTCGGCTTTGCCCAGTGGCACGGTAAAATCACCCACGTTGGCTGGCAATTTTTCTTTCAGGCGGTAGCCGTTAAGGCATTCAATTACCAGCGCGGGCTCATCGCCACGCAGCAGGGTGTTGTACATACCGGCGGCCTGTGTCATGTTGCGGGGTACGCAAATGTGTATGCCACGTAAGGCATTTAAAATAAAACCAAGCGGCGAACCCGAGTGCCATATCCCTTCGAGCCTGTGGCCGCGCGTGCGCACAATAAGCGGGGCCTTTTGGCCGGCAAAGGTACGGTAGCTTAAACTGGCCAGATCGTCGCTTAAAACGTTCATGGCATACATCAGGTAATCCAGGTACTGTATCTCGGCAATGGGGCGTAAGCCACGCATGGCCAGGCCCATACCCTGCCCAATAATGGTAGCTTCGCGGATGCCGGTATCAGCAATCCGTAAATCGCTGTATTTGGCTTGCAAGCCTGCAAAGCCTTGGTTTACATCGCCAATGGCGCCTACATCTTCACCAAAAGCAACAATAGTTTTGTCGCGCGTAAAGTTGGTATCAAAGCAGGCGTTTAAAACCTCGCGGCCATCAACTGTCCGGGCGTCGTCGGCATATGCTGCTGCAACAACGGGCACCTTAAGCGGACTGTAAGGCGTATCAGTAAATAATTTAGAGTTAAAGCGATCTTTATTTTTTTCGGTTTCGTTTTTTATCCAGCTTAAAAGAACACCACGTGCCTCGTTGTTTTCTTTAACGGTGGCTAATAATGCCTGGCGCACAGCGGCTACCACATCCCTGCGGGCCGGATCGATACACTCGGCTAACGTTTTTGCTATTTCCTGCAACCTGTCGCTTTTTGCCGACGCCGAAGCCAGGTTATTAATAAGCGTATTGGCGTGGTTAAGCCCGGCCTTAATTTCGTTCTGTAAATCGTTCCAGGCCTCGCGCTGGCAGCTGCGGACATATTTTTTTGCCTCTTCTTCCAGCAAATCCAATTCTTCAGACGTGGCTATCGCCGATTCTACCATCCATTTACGCATCTGCAATAAACAATCGTGCTCATCTTCCCATGCCAAACGTTCTTTCGATTTGTAACGCTCATGCGATCCGGAAGTGGAGTGGCCTTGCGGCTGCGTCATTTCGGTAACGTGTATCATCACCGGCACATGCTCCTGGCGGCAAATGCTGATGGCCTTTTCGTAAGTTTCGCACAAGGCTACATAGTCCCAGCCCCGTACCTTAAATATTTCGTATCCGTTGGTGCCCTCTTCGCGCTGAAAGCCTTTGAGTATTTCGGATATATCCTCTTTGGTAGTTTGATATTTAGCCGGAACAGAAATACCATAAGCATCATCCCAAATGGAAATAGCCATAGGCACCTGCAATACACCGGCCGCGTTAAAAGCCTCGAAAAACAGGCCTTCGGAAGTTGATGCATTACCTATAGTGCCAAAAGCAACCTCGTTACCATTGATAGAAAAATTGCTAAGGTGCTCCAGCTCCTTGTTTTGCCTAAACAGCTTTGACGCATAAGCCAGGCCCAGTAAACGGGGCATATGGCCGCCGGTAGTTGATATATCTGCCGCGCAGTTCATCATCTCCGTCAGGTTGTTCCATTCGCCCTGTTGGTTAATGGTACGCGTAGCGAAGTGGCAGTTCATTTGCCTTCCGGCAGATGCGGGGTCCTTCTCCACATCCGGGTTAGCGTATAATTGTGCAAAAAATTCCTTCAGGGTGCTCATGCCCGTGGCAAACATAAAGGTTTGGTCACGGTAATAACCTGCGCGCCAATCTCCAGGCCTAAAGCTTTTAGCCATAGCCAGTTGGGCCACTTCCTTGCCATCGCCAAAAATCCCGAATTTAGCCTTGCCCGTCAAAACCTCCCTGCGGCCAATCAGGCTGGCCTGTCTGCTTTCAAAGCCTACACGGTAATCCGTTATCACGATGTTTTTAAAATCGTTAAAGCTAAGGGCGGTTTCGGGTTTGTTTGAAGTGTCAAGCGCAGTAGTAGGCATATAAAATTTGGTTTACTAAGCAAAAATATAAAATTCTATTCTGCTTACGTTATAACTCACTTACAAAACTGATAGTTTTTACAATAGTTTCTTGTAAGTGAATATTTACTTATATTTGTATATGAACGCACGGATAGATAGTGCCGTGTGGTACAATGATAATAAATATCTGTGAAATGGGCTATTCAACGTTGTTAAAACTGAAAGCTTTTTTGGATAGGGGTTGATTAACAAATAATTAGTAAATAAAGAACAAGCCGATAAAACTATCGGTATTTGCTTTAGTCAAATTGATATCAGCCGCAATCGTATAAAGCCAGGCTGATTTAAAACAAATAGTATAAATTAACGTAAAAAGAAGCAACGAAGCATTTATGGACTTTTAATCCGCATAGCTTCGTTACAAATAAAAAAAAGCAATATATCTGATGAAAAAATTAATGATGATCTGCGCTGTAATTTTAGGGTTTACCGTTACAGCCTCGGCGCAAACTGATAACAAAGCCGAATTTAAATTTGCCGAAGAGAAACACGATTTTGGAAAAATTCCGCAAGGCAAACCTGTTACCTGCGATTTTACTTATACTAACGTTGGCCAGGAACCCCTGATTATTACCGACGTTAAGCCAACATGTGGGTGTACCATTGCCGATTTTACCAAAACCCCTGTATTAAAAGGTGGAAAAGGTACCATTAAAATTACTTACAATGCAGCGGTTGCGTCAGTTTTTAATAAAACCATTGTAGTAACATCAAACGCTAAAACACCTACTAAATATTTAATTATTACCGGCGAGGTGGTTACGGCGCCAGCCACTACAGGAAGCCGGTAAGCAATTACGGCGATAAGAATTTGAAGGTTCCTGCTATTTAGGCGGGGACCTTTTTGGTTTCAGCCCCCCTCGTACTTGCTGTTAGGTAAATATATTTGCTTATCAGGGTGCCAAATGCCATTTTAAATGCCAGAATGATAGCTTTTAATATAAACAAACGGTTTATTAACTGTGGCGATATACCCCCATATCTAACATTGCGGTTTTTTATTAATTTTGCGCCATGCCAAGTATTTCAACAAAGGGCCTGGAGATGCCCGCTTCCCCCATCAGAAAGTTAACGCCCTTTGCCGACAAAGCCAAACAGCAGGGTAAAAAGGTTTATCACCTTAATATCGGCCAGCCGGATATTGAAACACCCGAGGTAATGCTCAATGCCATTAAAAATATCGATTTTAAGGTTTGGGCCTATACCGCTTCAGAGGGTACTTTATCTTACCGCACCAAACTTACTTCGTACTATAATAAATTGGGCTATAACATCACCCCAGATGATATCATCGTAACTACCGGAGGGTCTGAAGCTATCATCATCACGATGCTTACCTGCCTTAACCCCGGCGACGAGGTGATTATCCCCGAACCTTTTTATGCCAACTATAACGGTTTTGCCTGCCAAAGCGACGTTGTGGTGAAACCCATATTATCGTATATTGAAAATGGTTTTGCCTTGCCGGCGATAAGCGAATTTGAAAAGCTGATCACCGATAAAACCAAAGGCATCATGATTTGTAACCCCAACAACCCAACAGGATATTTATACTCGCCGGAAGAGCTCGAAGCCTTGAAAGAACTGGCATTGAAATACGATCTGTACCTGTTTTCGGACGAGGCCTACCGCGAGTTTTGCTACGATGGCCGCACCTTTACATCGCCCATGCACCTGGATGGCCTGGACGAGCATGTGGTAGTGCTGGATACGGTGAGCAAGCGTTACAGTGCCTGCGGCGCACGCCTGGGCTGCATGATCACCAAAAACAAAGCCATTATAGCATCGGCCCTTAAATTTGCTCAGGCCCGGTTAAGCCCCGGTATGGTTGAGCAAATTGCCGGCGAAGCTGCCGTTGATACCCCCGACGAATACTTTGAAAAGGTAAATAAAGAATACACCCATCGCCGCGATGTACTGGTACAGGCCCTTAACAAAATGGACGGCGTATTTTGCCCCAACCCTGGCGGCGCCTTTTACGTGGTTGCCACTTTACCCATTGATAATGCCGATAAGTTTTGCCAGTGGATACTCGAGGAGTTTGAATACCATAACCAAACCGTAATGATGGCACCTGCTACCGGCTTCTACAGTACCCCGGGCGCAGGCACAAACCAGGTAAGAATGGCTTATGTTTTAAATGCCGACGATTTGCAAAAGGCGATGACCTGTTTGGAACAGGCTTTGCTGGTATATCCGGGAAGGGTGGCCCTGATACCCGAAACCGAAAGTGCAAAGCTTAATCAGGGCCAATAAACAGGAGCTTAGTAAATATAAACCGGGGGCAAAAAAGCTTGATGCTTTGCGCTTCCGGCTTTCAGGTTAATTAAGTATCTTTGTAACCTTATCTTTGACTTTTGACTCAGGGCTAAAGACTCAAGACTAAAAATGGGGTCGACCGGAATTGACAGGATGGAGATAAGTATGTAAGCATGCAGCGCGTTGGGTGAATTAGCGCTTTAATCTGAACACTCAAACTTTCAAATGGCGAAAATCAATTTGCCTTAGCTGCTTAATTTAGAATTAACTAGCTTTTGTCCCGCCGGTGTTCTGTTTCGTTGAACCGGCAACAGGGGCACCGAAAAATGAAACTGGTTTGCGAAAGGTGCGATAAGCGAACGAGAAACAGCACATACGGAAGATAGTACAGGTGAGCGGCTGACCTTCTACTTCCCGACAACCTAACAGCAGATAAGCATGTAGAAAGCCTACCTTATACCATGTTTGGACGAGGGTTCGAATCCCTCCGGCTCCACTAAGCATGTTTTAAAGAACATCAAAAACGCTGTAAATGAATCATTTACGGCGTTTTTTGTTTATAGCCTATTCAAATAAAACCAAATAATCGCATACTTCTGGTGACCTATTGGTGACCTGTAGGGGTTAAAAGCCCAATAGGTCACCAGAAAGCTTATAAGGTGCTGTTATTGAGCATGTTCAGCCATTAAACATCTTGATAGCAGCCATAAAAGGAACTAATTTTATAACTTTTAAAGCTTAAAGCGATGAACAAAACTTTTGGACTACTCTTCTATGTGAAGCGATCAAAAATGACCGGAAACGGAACTGCTCCTGTTTATTTACGGATTACAGTCGATGGAGAACGTATTGAGATTTCCTCTAAACGCTATGTCAATCCCGACAAATGGAATGCAAACGGACAGAAACTAAATGGCACCAGTGAGGAAGTACGCTCGCTTAATAACTACCTAAAAACCCTCGAACATGAGGTTTACGAAATCCACCGATACCTAATGGAAAAGAAACTACCATTAACGGCGGTCAATCTAAAAAATGCCTTGCTAAAAAAAGAAGAAGTGACAACCTGTAAAATGCTGATACCAATCTTTAAAGAGCATAACAGGCAGGTTGCCGCACTTATCGGAACTGAATATGCCCAAGGAACGGCTGACCGCTACGAAACCAGTTTAAAGCATACCCAGGCATTTTTGAAATGGAAGTATAAAGTAGATGATATAAATATCGAAGGTATTGACCATGAATTTATTATGTCCTACGATTTTTATTTACGTTCGGAGCGCAAGTGTGCCAATAACTCCACCGTAAAGTACATGAAGAACTTTAAAAAAATCATCCTGATGTGTATTGACAACGGATGGCTCGACAAAGATCCTTTTATTAAGTATAAGCCTAAAGTAAAAGTAGTAGCGCGGGAATATCTGACTAAAGAAGAATTAGAAACAATGGCTACCAAATCGTACAGCAGTTCACGGATTGAGCAGGTGAAAGATATATTTATTTTCTGTTGTTATACCGGGCTTGCGTATATAGATGTTAAGCAACTTAAACGCTCTGAAATTATTAAAGGCATAGACGGACAGCAATGGATTTTCACCACAAGGCAAAAAACCAATACAGCATCCCGAATACCACTTTTAACGCAAGCCTCGGAAATCATTCAGAAATATAAGCATCACCCTGAATGTGCTGATATGGATAAAGTTTTGCCTGTATTATCGAACCAAAAAATGAACAGTTATTTAAAAGAGATAGCGGATATTTGTGGAATTAATAAAGAATTGACTTTTCATATTGCAAGGCATACGTTTGCCACTTCCGTAACTTTAGCCAATGGCGTATCTATTGAGAGCGTAAGTAAAATGCTCGGTCATAAAAATATCAGGACAACGCAGCATTACGCCAAAATACTGGATTCTAAAGTTAGTGAAGATATGCAGTTATTGAAGCTGAAATTGGCCAATTGATTGATATTAGTGTTCGAAATATTTAATTCTGGGCTGGCATGCTAACCTAAAGCTACACCTAAGCAGCTTTAGGCTTACGGAAAAAGCCGGAGGGAACGTGAAAAATCACGTAAAGAGCTCACTTTCAATATCAATATTCTGGTTTTTGCCTATTGTTTGGAAAACTATGTAACGGAGGGCAGATTTGCGTTGCTCCTGACTATCTCTTCGTTCCCGAAAATCAATTGGAAGAATACATAGAAGCTTTTTGCGGAGAATATAAAAAAATATATAAAGGCATAACACTATTAACCAGCATCATAAATGAAAAAGAAAAAGCACGAATCATTGAACTGATAGCAGATGCCAAGAAAAAAGGCGCGAGAACGGTGCCTTAACGAAGATATGGAGATTATGTCCTTTGAGATTTTTGGGCCAGTTCTTCCAATCATTCCTTACAGAGATTTCGCCGAGGTAATAAAAGCCGTAGGAATGCACAAGCAACCTCTTGCGTTGTATTATTTCGGAAGTAACAACGAAAATTTAAGCCGTTTGAAATCAGAAACGTTATCGGGTGGGATCACCGTCAACGACGTTTTTTTACATCTTTTGCAAGATGACTCGCCATTTGGCGGAGTTGGGAAAAGCGGAATGGGAAGTTACCGTGGATTTGAAGGTTTCTGTTCCTTTTCAAATTCAAGGTCTGTTTTCATCCAATCCAAATTAGATTTTACTTATCTGCTAAAGCCTCCTTACAAAACTTTCAAAGTCAGAATGCTGGATTTTCTTATTGGACATATTTGAACTTACGAATGAGCACCACTTTAATCATCTAAAAGCGTTTCTTAAATTTGCTTCGTTTTGCCGGAAAGCCATAAACCTAATCAACGGCATCACATAAATAAATGATTGATGCTGTTGAAGTAAAAGGATACTGGTTTTTACCTGATGATCCGGATAATAGGGTTGCAGGAATTTTAAGTTACCTGCCTAACCAAAAAATTACGCTGGAATTAATCGGTTCTTTCAACGACCCGCATGATTATATGTTTGCCTTAACGCAGGATGACTCAAAGCGCACTGATATCATCCTGGGAGAAAGTTCTGATGCCAAAAGTATTACTTTGCTCAACTGTTCGTCTTATGGCACCCTGAATTTTAGCTGCTCTTTCCCGATGCAAAAGTTCAGCGTCCAATACTGTTTAATGGGGATACATTTAAGTAACCTGCAAGATGCAGCCTTTAATCAGGTGACGGTTAAAATGCCCGGCCTGACTAAATGGGTAAACCACTATTGCGTTAAATACTCCATACCATTTAAGAATGATAACATGAATGGTTTTAACCTGAGTTTTGATCGTGATAACAGCAACCTTATTTCTGTACAACTTGACAATAATTTAGATTTGGAGTTAGAATTTACCTGTTCGCCGCCCGCGACACCTCATGATGAAAAATTGCTCGTCCGGCAGGCATACCAATTAAACATCCTTTCAAAAAGTAACCTGCCCTTTCGTGAATTGCTATCACAGGTGTCAAAATTCAAATCGTTTCTCACGCTCGGTACGCTATGCAGCATTGGCTACCAATCCATCGAACTATACTCCCCCAATGAATTTCAGGAGTTAAAAGATGGCGAGAGAATTTATCACCCTATCAGCTGCTATTATAATCAATTAGATAAGGTAAATGCGGATACCATAAACACCAAAGACTTTTTGTTTACCTATGACCATATCGAAGCCTCTTTTGAAGATGTAATTAAGAATTGGTACGGGTTTGATGATTTAATGGCGCCGATCTTAAAACATCTTATTGAAAGCATTAAGGAAAAGAACATATTCAATACCGGAGATTTCCTGATTGTCGTACAGGCTTTGGAGGGCTACGCAACCAGGTTCAGGCCGAACATCCCGGCAAAAAAGAAGTTTCCTACATTGATAGAGCAGCTAACCTTTTTGCGCGACGAGTTTTCATATGTGCAGTTGGTTAAAAACACCCCACTTGATCTGGATATAGTGGTCAATTCTCGTCATTACTATTCGCATTTCTTTCCCAAAATGGCGAGCGCACATGTAGCTGCCGGAATAGAACTATATGAACTTACACAAAAGCTTAAAGTGATTCTGGTTTGCTGTGTACTTAGTCAGGCGGGATTTGCGCAGCGTGATATTATTACCATATTGATAGCTTACCGAGATCGGGTTAATTAAACATAAGATGCTTAATATAGATCAATACATAGCGGAGAAAAGTATCACTATCCATGAAGCGATTGCAGACCGTAAAATAATTTATCTCGATTTAAAATACTGGATTTTGCTTAGAGATGCCAACGCCGAACCTGAAAGAGCCTAACTATGTTGCGAACTATTATTTCAGATGCATATAAATGGGATGAACGGGATCAAATTGTTGCTGCGTTAGATACTCTTTGCAATCCAAATGACACCTACGGATGGGCATCAGCAGGTATTTATTGTTACTGGAACTACGAAACGAAAGAAATACTTTATGTAGGCCTGGCAGTTGATCTCACTGAACGCTTTAAACAACATAATGATTATTACCCAAGCATAGACCCGCGAGGCTGTAAGGTAGAACAAGTAAAAAAGTATTTTAACGAGAATGAAAAGCTTGGCTTTTCCATAGTTGTGCAATCTCCACTCTCTCAGCCATCTATACGCAAAGTGCGGGAGCAGTTTTCTGAACTGTTTGAAGAGAATGAACTGGCGAGTGAAACAGGCCAAAGTGGTATTGACGAAATTCAGCGATTGGAAGGCTTTTTAATCGAAAGCTTCCTCCAAATTAACAAAGTCCTTCCATCCTGGAACAAGATTGGGGGTTCAGTCAGGGGACGCCGTTCTGTAAAACCTTCCAACAAAACAGTTCTCCGCATTCTTGCTAGCCATGAAGCACATTACTTGGCTGCGAAATCAACCTTAAGAGAGATCGCTGCCAGCGCCAAACTGGAACGTTACGAAAATTACCTGCATGCGGTCAGAATGTTTGTCCCGTTCATTGGTGCGCAACGCGCTTTTGATTTGCTTGATGCAAAAGATCCGGTAGGCACTTACGGCCATATCATGAGTGATAATTATCTGCAAAAATTATTAACGCTATAAAAGGATTTGAATTCGCAAACTAATTGCGACGGATTGATTCGCCTTTAGCTTCTAACACCCCTGTTGCATACCAGCAATATTTTTTATCACGATTGAATTGAACTTCATAAATCCTCCAGGGTTTATTCTCGCAGATTTCTGGATTATCTTTTCTGTCTTGAAGATCACAACATGTATAGAATGGGCAGCAATGATTTTTTTGTGGAAATCTTTCTACAAGCGCGGTGGACATGCCACCTCTATGACTTAGAAAATAATGATCAAAGCCGACAAGCGCTTTCATTGCAACCGAAATTTGATCAGGTAATATGGTTGCCATGAAATCCCGGTCAAACTCAGGGTCATCACTACCTGTGTCAGGAAGGAATTTGTATAGGTAATCGCACATCGCCGCTGTTTTCAAGATCTTGCCGTACTCCCCTTTTAATAGCCAATCCAATTCAAAGCAAAGATCATCAATGCGTTTATCATATAGCGTCTTGCTGACATCAGCAAGGTATGTGTACGCAATTTCTAATTGATGCCGTCCGGCAAATGCTTTAACATACTCATCCTGCTGCGCGAAAAAATTGGCTCTCTGCTTAATCAATACTTGCTTCACCTCATTTTTAATCTCAGAGAGTGTCACTTCCTGGCCTATTCCATTGTAAAAAGCATTACCGATCCGTTGTAATATGGAAATAAATGCATTGCCGCCATCTATATGTTCAAGGGCCAGTAGCCCAGCAGCCATAGCGATTTCCTGCTTCACATCTGGAAAAATCTCTAGAGCAATCATTCTGCATACCGTGTATTCAGTAAACCTCAACGGGTCTTCGATTTTATCCAGTTTTTTTTGGCGCTTATCAAGAATTTGATCCATTTCATAAGCTAAAAATTCAAACAGGTAAAATCTGCCCAACGTGATCATTGTCTTTGCCGGTTTCCCGTTCAGATAACCAGAATAAGTGATTTCGGGAAAGGGAATTGCACCGTTCTGCTTGCCTTGGGGCGCTAAAGGGAAATGAACTTCCTTTTTACCAGGAGCAATACGCTCAATTTTCCTCATAGGAAATTCTAAATCGGTAGAACCCGTTAGCGCTTCATTGGACTGCCAGCAATTGATAAACTTTGTGACGAGGTCAAAATTGGTATCCGTACCTAAAGAAACAGCAGATGCAGGATTTTTCTCGAGGTAACCCGTGAAAATGGAAAGCATGGCAATCCGGTTCTGAAATATTGCACTGCTTAAAATCGTGCTTACATCATGTATGTAATGAAAGAATTCATGAAAGATCGCCGGTAAATTCTCCTGCTGCAATTTGTTTTGAACTTCTTTAGACAAAGCGCGATGTTCAGGGTTAAATCCGGCTGCACTTCTCACCCATTTGGTCTGAATAGAAAAATAATACCTGTTCAGGTAATAAGTTCCCCAATCTGTACTGGCAATACTTTCAAGTTGCTCGGTTAATACTTTATCCATTGGTTCAGTTGAAATTACTTTTTGATTTAGTTACAGGCTCAAACATCGCCCTTAATAGTCATCTCTTAAAAAATTATGTTTCCTTTCCCTAATCGTGCTTCTCTGGCAATAGGCAATTTGTTTGCCCACAAAAACACGGTGTTCAAGGTAATCTCCCGAGGGCTGCATTTTCTCCAGTACAGCCTTTACTCTTTGCCATGCCCGTTCGTCAATCTCGCCGGATATCGCATCACCACTTAATAGCCGCATAGTTCTTTCGTCCCAGCGAATCTTTTCAAACTGGACAAAGCTTTTATTTGATTCAAGGAAAACCGTTAATAATTCATCATAGTCTTCCTGTACTTTACCTCCAATTACCTTAAAAACAGCTTTCATTCGATTAATATTTTCGGCATTTGCTGCTATATATGCTTTCAAAAATTTACGCCTGTTTTCCCGGTAATTAGGAACTGTGATCGTATTTTCAAACAACTCAGCCAGTAATTCTTCTGCGTGATAGTAGTAACGTTGGTGAGATGCTAAAAAGTTAGTCGCTTTTTCAATGATTTTAAATGCATCTGATAGTTCCCAAACCTTTGCAATTTTCTTCTCATCACTTCGATGAATTGAGCGTTCGTCTGATAATTGATCTAAAACCTTGAGGAAAAATGATGAACGACGTTTCAATATGACCATTAATTCTCTGCCGTCAAGATCGTAATGATCCTCTTTTTTGAGCATTTGAAGGTAGGCCTTTTCCATAAGCCCTGTATCCCGGACATCATCTTCATGGTTTTCAAAAAAATCGTCGTTCAGTATGTAGTCGCTTTTGCCAGACTCAGCATTGGCTATAAGCACCTTTAAGGCTTTGATTAGAAATAAACGATCGATTTTCAGGTAACTTGCCACATTGCTGAAGTATAGATAGAATCTGCCTTCAAAATCTTCTAAAAGATTCAGATAAGCTTGAGATCTGTTTTTATTGATATATCGGTCATCAAGGCTGTTATAATAGGCTAATAAAACATGAAATTTATTAGGATAATTTTCTGAGTTTAAAATGCTCGCCAGGCCTGGTATTGAGTGCGGAGCCAAATCCCTTAGATAATTAAACAGCCGGTCAAAACTGAAAATCTGATTAAATTTCGGTAAATGGATAAGATAGACCAGGAATTCCCCGATAGATATTCCCTTTTCAACAGCGGCGTTAAATAGGATCTGCGCGGCATTGCTGACGTTATAAAAATCCCATAACTGTAATTCCATACAGGTATTGATGAAATTAAACGTATCCTTATAACCTTCAATATTTTTGTGATTGAACGTTTTTAAAATATCCTTCTTCTTTTCCTCAAGAAACCAATTATGCCAGTCATGAAATTGCTGGTCTTCGCGTGGAAAGCGTTCCTTGTTGCGTAGTTGATTATAATCCAAAACCAGAAAGCTCTTGTAATCAGGCGTTTGGGCTTTGTTTTTAATCTCCGAATACAGCTTTTTGTCAAGGCCCATCCGTGCACCACGGTTTATAAACTCATTGATAGCATATACATCCGGAAAACGGTCAAAGCTAAAGTGCTGGTTAAATATTGCCTCAATAAAAGCCCAATCTGATGTACGCACTTCCTTTTGAAAATCAGGGCCGAAAGAATCCAGAATGGCCTTAAAGCTGAAAATAGAAAGTAACGGGAACAGTCCGTATGTTTCATTAAATCTTTTCCAGAATAGGGATCTGATCTGAAGGTATTTTTCTGATGCTGATGGTTCGATATAACTTATATTGATGTTTCGTCCTTCTGAAAAAGAAGTATCGAACCTGGTCTTCAGAAAATGAGGCACCAACTTAAGAAACAGGTAAAAAAAGACCGGTTTGTTAGTTTTAGTTTTTTCTATCAGTAAGTTCGCAAATCGTTCCTCACGGTAGTAATGATAAATACCGTCCTTTACCGAAAAGTTAAAAGAAGATTTGACCTCCCTAGCTACCCGTTCTACCAACAACGGTTTCTTTTTAAGTAAATCAAATGTTAACTGTACGGCAAGGTCAAAATCGTTAGTCAGATTATATGTGAATGGAGAAAGCAGCTCAAGTAAATCATCCTTCGCGTCCTTATTAGGGGTAATATCTCCGGCAACGCCAAACACCTTTTCATTAAACCTGGCTGTAGCTATTCTATTTTCGAGAACGAAATTCTCAGCATCAGGCAATGCAGTTATTTGTTGTTTGATGTATAACAGGGTTTCATCCTGTAAATGATACCAGAAAATTCCAAGAAAATCTTTGGCATTGCATCCGGAATCAATTATATGCTGATACTTTTGATAGATATAAGGCCTTATCAAATTGCCGAAATCTTCAAATCCGAAAGTATTGTTCGCATCAATTGCCGTGTACTTAACTCTGCCGGCATAATCCGGATAAAAATTTTCAAGTATAACACTGTAATCAAGCAGTTTGTCGACAAAGAATACGCGGAAAAATAAATAACCTTCAAGGATCTGGTCTGAGAAACGGGCAGAAGAACGATCTGTAAAAACATCTACGATCTCATTTCTTTCCAACTCGTAAAGCTTCGTCCAGAAATCATTTTCATTAAGGCCAAAAGCGGGCAGGATCTTTCCTGAAACACGTTGATCATCCTTATCTATGGATCGAAAGAAGGCTAAAACGCCAAGTACGCGTAAATAATATTCTGAAGCTAATAATGGGTTATCGCCTGTGATGCGTTCAAAATACAGCTTGTAGATCTCCGCAACATTATTGAGTTCCTCAAGTGTTCTGTCTTTTGCCGCAATTGCAGTCATAATTGCGAGACGGGGATTACCTCTGGCAACCTCTCTGATGCGCTCTAAGAATAAGGGGTGCCGAATTGAAAATGGTTTGGCTTTTACAATTGCTTTTATCTGCTGACTATCAAAATTTTTAACGTTGATGATGGCATTTCGATACCCCTTGATAAATGGCTCGATATCTTTTAGTACATAATCGCGAACTGTTAAAATTAGCCGGAAATCAGCTTGATTTTCCTGGTAAAACATAAGAACATCTCTTAGCTGCGCAATGCTTTTGTTAGCATCATCAATGAAAATGAGGTATTTTTTTTTCTTCCCTGACAGATGACGCCTGAGGTCCATTAATAAGGGCTGATCTTTGTTACGAATGCAAAAAGCTTGGAAATTTCGATGGGTCTTAGTAAACGCCTTTAAGTTTTCAACAACAAGTTTCGTTTTACCAACTCCAGCTTTTCCTGAAATAACGGTGATCAAATTGGCTAGTATTGAATTTTCAATACCAGCCATTTCCTTTTCACGATAAAGAAACGTGTTGGATAAAGGCGTTGCGATCCCCCCTCGTTCATATTCTTCAATAAATTTTTTAATCGGTAATAACTGAAAACTTTCTATTTCAATTCCAAGATGCTCTTTAGCTAAAAATGGATAATCCTTAACTATTTTATGTGCCAGCGTAGATAGGTTGATCAATTGTAGCCTTTTTCCTTTAGCCCAGGCTATATCCCTGAGCTTTTGTTCCTCGGCATTCCCGATATTGCTGTTAAAACAAAGAATTACTAATTCCAGGTGAGTCAGACTTACTTTCGTTTTACGGGGATTAAAACAGTTATTTAAATCTTCTTCCAGCTTTTTATAAAGCAGGGCAGTTTTCGGATAGTCCTCCTGTGTGGTGTATTGAATAAAAATATAGCTACCATCTGTACGCCTTATCCTTGTGTCCGGGGTTCCTTTTCTTGCTTTTTGTTTGCCCTCCACTTGGCCAACCGGAGCTATACTATCGAATTCATCTTCACCTTCAAAAAATAAGTAGGCATCACATAAACGGTGAAACCCGTCCGGGTTCATGATCTTTAATTTGGTTTCGATTAGTTCAATAGTCAGCATCGTTCAGGCTTTGAAAACATTAAATTTAAAAATACGCAGAACGAAATTAAATTTAACAGATATGGTAATAAGTAAGTGACTATAAATAGTTTAATTTACAGTTCATGTGGCTAATATAATAATTGAATTAGAGTTTAAATCCGAGGGTTATTAATGAAAGTTGCGCCCCTTATGAAAAGCGCCTTCTGTGGACACTGCCGGGGCAGCAGACCGCCCATCATAATTAACCGGTTGGGTGGTTTCGTCACCGCGCATCAGGGTTTGCGGCAAATTGGTTTCGGTGAGACTGCGGAGCAATGCGCTCAGGTTAAAGCATTTGCGGGCGACGAGGTGTGTAACGCCATTGGCTATTTGTAATTTACCTGCTACCATCAGTAATTTGGATTGCACGATCTCTTTACGGTAAGTATCGAATAGTTGTTGCCAGACCACTACGTTTGCCGAACCTGTTTCGTCTTCCAGCGTCATAAAGAGTACACCTTTGGCGGTACCCGGACGTTGGCGCACCGTGATTAATCCCGCTAAACAAATAGAATCCCCGTCTTTATATTTGGCCAGGTCGCTAATCCTCACATTGTACAGGCGATTGAGCTGCGTGCGAACCAGCCCAACCGGGTGGTCTTTAAGCGACAGCCCGGTTGAAATATAATCCTGCACCACATGCTCGCCACGGGTCATCAGTGGTAGCGGTACAGCATCTTCTAACACCGTTTCTGAAACCTGCCCGTCAAATAAACCAACGGGCCGGTCAGCCAAAGCCGATATTTCCCAAAGTGCCATCCGGCGATCGGTGCCCATCGAACGGAACGCATCGGCATCGGCCAATTTTTCTAAAGCAGCTTCGGGAACACCGGCTGAGCGTAATTGGTTAATATGCGTATAGCCATCCTTACGTGGATATTCCGGATCCATTGACACCTCGTTCCGGAAAAGTAGAAAGCAGATTCCGCGACAATTTGACCATATCAGATCATTGATTATAAACGTATTTTATAAAAAACGATTACACAAATGGGTGCTCTAAAGCCTGCGGAATGGCCTGGTCAAGCACTCCAGAATCTCCAATCACCTACCTTTCGGCAGATACTTTTGGCAGGGTTGAACCTGCCGATGTTGAAAAGTCGATTCGCCCCGACACTGCATTAATTACCATCATGCACGCTAACAACGAGGTGGGAACCATTCAACCCATTAGCGAAATAGCCACAATTGCCAGAAAAAGCCAGATAGCTTTCCACACCGATGCTGCACAATCGCTGGGTAAAATTGAAGTCGATGTACAAAAACTAAACGTTGACTTACTCACTATAGCCGGACATAAATTGTATGCACCCAAAGGGATTGGGGCATTGTACATCAGGCGGGGTACAAAAATTGAAAATTTAATACATGGAGCAAGTCAGGAAAAGGGAATTCGTCCGGGAACAGAAAATGTTCCCTACATTGTTGGGCTTGGAAAAGCGTGTGAATTAGCACAGCAAAACCTTTCAGCGAACAGCATTCACCTTTCAACCCTTCGTGATAAACTCCTACATGGTTTACAGCAAAAATTGGGAACGACAGTAAAAATCAACGCCAACCTAAACAATTGTTTTCCAAATACCCTAAGTGTGGCTTTTGATACGGACGACGAACACGTTCTTGATGCATTGATTAACAAAAGCGAGACGTTCAAACATTATATCAACTTTGATAGACTAGTATTAGCAAAGGCGGCCTAAATTTTACTTGCGAGACTTGAATACGTTATCTTTGCAGCATGAGAGATTACGATTCATACTAATATCCCCATGACCAAGGAGGAATAATGGACAATGATTTCAAAAAGATCAACAATATGTATATGTCTCAGCCCTTCGCTGAGGATGAGGGCGAAGCCAGCCAGATAGCCGAGTGCCGATCGCTGGCCCGCGTGTATGCGTTCACCGAGAATGCTATTGTCTCGATGGGTGACAACAAGCTCAATTGCAGTTACTGCTATTTCGGTGGGCTGGCCGACGAACTCGGTTTGACCGTCGAAGAGCGCCAGGATATAATTCCTTCGCTCTACGAAGACTTCATTTTCAATCGAGCTGATGCCGACGATTTAGTTCAGCGTCATGCCGACGAACTCGCTTTTGTCCATCTGCTCAAGCCAATACCCATCGCCCGTCGTCGCGATTTCTACCTCAGCGACTATATGCGACTGCGTGACAAGGAGGGCAACTACCGTGTCGTCGAACACCGTATTTTCCCTATGGAAGCCTCGTCGAACGGAAGTTTCCGCCTCATGGCATGTGTCTATACTTTGGCCCGAGAGGAACAGCATCAGGCCAAAATAATCAATACCCGCACAGGTGAGAGACGTGTGCTGACGAATCAGGATTACGCTCATGTGCTCTCTACCCGTGAGTGCGAAGTGCTCCGACTCATCGACCAGGGCAAGCTCTCGAAGGAGATTGCCGACCTCTTGTCCATCAGCATCAACACTGTGAATCGTCATCGCCAGAACATACTGGAGAAACTCAACGTGGATCATGCCATCGAGGCTTGTCGTGTGGCTCGAGCCATGGGGCTGCTCTGAATGGTTATAAATAACTATTGTCCATTACGAAAGATGTCATTTTTTTGCACCCAAAAAAAGTACGATCATCTTTCTTAATTATTTCTACAAAATGTATCAGCAAACCAATACCTATCAGGAATCCAAACCACGTTACGAGATTCTGGACGGACTCAGAGGCGTTGCGGCTCTGGGTGTTGTGATGTTTCACATGATGGAGTGTTATCCCTCTGAGATCTCTCGTTGGGTGATGCCCCACGGCTTCATGTCGGTGGATTTCTTTTTTGCGCTCAGTGGCCTTGTGCTCGGTTATGCCTACGATGACCGTTGGGACAAGATGACCACCTGGGGCTTCTTCAAGCGCCGCCTCACCCGTCTGCAGCCTATGGCCATCATGGGTGTGCTCATTGGCATCTGCTTCTTCTATTATTCGGGTGGTCCCACCTTCAATGCAGTTGATTCTGCCCCCTGGTATATGTTGATGCTCGAGGCATTGCTTCTCATCTGCATGATTCCGCTGCCCAAGTCGATGGACATCCGTGGTTGGGGCGAGCTCACCAGTATCAATGGTCCTATTTGGACCCTTATTTACGAATATGTAGCCAATGTCCTCTATGCCTTCTTCTTGCGTCGCGTAAATAAGGTGCAGCTGGGTATCATCGTGGCCTTCTGTGCCCTACTATCGGCCGATCTGTGCTTGCAACTCAATCTGTGGGGCAATCTGGTGGACAAAGGTTACCAATACACCATCAATGGCGGCTTCATCTTCGATCCTGAGCACGTCTATCGTGCCATGGTGCGCCTTATGTTCCCATTCACCATGGGGCTGCTGCTCTCGCGCATCAATCGTTTTATCTCTATCAAAGGTGGCTTCTGGGCCGCATCGCTCCTTATCATTACCATGGTTTCTACTCCTATGCTCACCGACATCAGCCCACTTTACGAGGGTATCTACGAGCTCTGTGCCATCCTGCTGCTCTTTCCCCTCATCCTCTCTATTGGCGCTGGCAGCCGCCTGCAGGGGCGTCGTGCCACCCGTATCTGCACTGTCGTCGGACAGCTCTCCTTCCCCCTCTACATCACCCATTATCCCATTATGTACATGCACATGAGCTGGGCCGAGAATCACATGGATTCGCCTGTCAGCACCCATGTTTTCGTCGGTATCACCACTTTCATTATGTGCTTGGGCGTAGCATGGGCATGTTTGAAGCTCTATGACGAGCCGGTACGCAACTGGCTGGGGAAACATTGGCTGAAGCGATAATGAGACCTTCCCAAGACTACAGCATCATCAAGCGGTCCTGTTACCTCGGCTTTGTCACGCAGGCCATCGTAGCCAATTTCACGCCGCTGCTGTTCATGGCTTTCCACCGTGAGTATCAGGTCCCGATAGCCAGTTTAGCCCTGATTCCAGCTGTTTTCTACATTGTCCAACTCGTTACAGAGTTCCTGTGTGCCAAGTTCAAGAACATCAACTATCGCATCATCATCATCATCATCATCATCTCTGAGGTCACCTCGGCTCTGGGTCTCGCAGGCTTGGCCATTGTTCCTGCGCTCTTCCCCAATCCGTTGGTGGGCATACTCCTATGCGTCAGCATTTATGCCGTCGGCAGTGGCCTGATCGAGGTGCTTTGTAGCCCCATCATCGAGGCGTGTCCTTTCCCCAACAAGGAGAGCATGATGAGTCTGCTCCATGATGGCAACTATAAGCGTTGGCAATCCTACCGATGGACAAACAATTGCAGACTGTGCTTGTGGTAGTGGTAGAATGATATTGAGTGCTGCAAAGATTAACAGGCTGGATATTCCGGATCCATTGACACCTCGTTCCGGAAAAGTAGAAAGCAGATTCCGCGACACTTTGACCATATCAGATCATTGATTATAAACGTATTTTATAAAAAACGATTACACAAATGGGTGCTCTAAAGCCTGCGGAATGGCCTGGTCAAGCACTCCAGAATCTCCAAACATGTCACAGAATTAGGGTAAATTATGGTATATTTTGTCACAGAATTAGGGCAATTGATAATAATTTCATCATAACCTGTTAACTGACTTTGAATTATTTTGACAATTACGTCGCTTAAGCCAAAGACTTTGATGGGTAATTATTTCACTCTTTTCGACAGCATTTTTATCTGTTTTCGTTCTGCCTACCCTTGTAGTAACACCGAAGGACTTCGAATAGGCAGGTTGTTTGTTTTGAGGTTGATGCTATTTTCCAGAAGGCCTAAATTTATACTTTTCTTCCAGAAGCCCTACACTGATGGTATTTTCATCGATAATGTTCAGTTATCGTTTATCGATGGAGAACTGTGAGTTCAATAATTCAAGAATATCGAATCGTTTTGTATAGCTGAAGTAATTCGCCTTATAAAAATTATGTAATTTCTCCGCAACCAAGAACTGTGTAAGTTCTTAGGTATTTGCATCAAATACAAAGACAATAAAGTCAAAATAAGGAAATACAAATAACTGTCCATCGCTATAATTGACATTAGGGCGATTAACAATTATATTTCAATTATGATCTGTTAGTTCTGGGCATTAGCACAATATATTATTTATCATAATTTTCTCTGGATTAATCTTTTTAAAATCACGCAAATTAAGTTACGATAAGTGCATTATTTTTCTGAGCTCACAGCGAGGCATTGATCTCCACAATTCTTTGCTTTTCCCAGTCGGCAAAATTTTCCGGGTTTTCAAAAAGCTCTGCCCAAGCATCATTTAGTATTTTGGATATCGGCTGACCATATTTGGAGAGTTGATGCGCGTAAACCCTCAGGTCTATTTTTTTGCATCCTTCGTAGACATTATCAGCAAGTTCCTCTAGTGTCGCGTCAATTTGATATTGTCGTATATTTATTATACCTTTATCATCCAAAACGGATATGATAAAGTATAGAGTAACGTTAACAGAAGAAGAGCGGGGGCGGCTAAGTGCAATAATCAGCAAGGGTTCTCACAGTGCCCAACAGTATCGCAATGCTTATATTTTATTGAATTGCGATGAAAGTGGACTTGGGGAAAAGATCATCAACGAAGAAGTCAGCCGTGTTTTAAAAGTAAGCATGCGAATGATTGACCGGGTCAAACAGCGTTTTGTTGAAGACGGTTTTGAAGCGTGCCTGGACCGTAAGCCTATAATCAAGACAAAAGCAAAAAAAATAGACGGGGAAGCCGAGGCGCATTTAATAGCATTAAGTTGTGGCAAAGCACCCGAAGGCTTTTCAAAATGGTCGCTACGTTTATTGGCTGATAAAATGGTTGAGTTGAAATATGTAGAAGATATTTCCTATGAAACGATAAGAAAGACGTTAAAAAAAACGAGTTAAAACCCTGGAAAGTAAAAGGCTGGGTAATACCACCGCACCAAAGCAGTGATTTTGTTGCTAATATGGAGCATTTGCTGGATGTATATAAACGACCTTATAGCCAAGAGTTTCCGGTCGTTTGTATGGATGAGTCCCCAAAACAGCTGATTACAGAAACACGGTTGCCCATCCCAATGAAACCCGGACAAGATGCTCGGGAAGATTTTGAATATGCGCGTTGCGGGGTAGCCAATATATTCTTGGCATCAGAGCCATTGAACGGGAAAAGATATGTGGAGGTGACAGAACGGAAAACAAAAACAGACTGGGCAAAATTCATCAAACAAATAGCCGACGATTGGTACCCGAAAGTCACTAAAATAACCTTGGTAATGGATAACCTTGGCACACATAAACCAGCAGCGTTGTACGAGGCCTTTGAGCCGAAAGAAGCCAAACGACTAAGGGACAGGTTTGAATTTGTTTACACCCCAAAGCATGGCAGTTGGTTGAACATGGCAGAAATAGAGTTAAATGTTTTGATGGGACAATGTCTAAACCGAAGGATTGACAATATCAAAAAGATGCAAAAAGAAGTGTTGGCCTGGCAAACCCACCGAAACAATAAAGAAGCTACCATTAACTGGCAATTTACAAATGACGATGCAAGGATTAAACTCAAACGCCTTTACCCGACAATTTTAACTTGACGTGACACTAGTAATTCTTTCGGAAATACATCGCCGTAATTAGCCGGAACGGGGTTATTAGTAGCTTTCAGAAATTTATCCCAAGCCGCGTCAATTTCAGAAACTTCTGCCGAATGTCCCATTTTGGACAGCAGGTAACAAATCGCCCTCATCCGTGCTTCGTCCGAAGGGTGCTTGGCCGAATCGTTGTATATGTTGGAGTGCCCGCTGCTTAATGTACATATCTTAAGATTAGTCCAGGCATATGCTGGGCCGACAAGGTAGGTAGCAATCAGGTCACAAGAAAACTCCATGACCCACGCGTTGGCCCATCTGACAAGTTTTTCTCTGTAAAAACCTTTTAGTGTCTGCGCGCGTTGCTCGCTGTCTACCCGAATGATTTCTTTGTTGTAAAATACCTCAATAGATTTATTGATCTTGCCAATCAGGAATTTTTCATATTGGCTGAAAAATAGGTGCCCCATTTCGTGATATAGATCGGGCAAATTCAACAAGTTCCGCTGTTCTCCATTGGGTACGGCAATGATATCATAGCCGGGAAACGCCCAAAAATAATCATCGGAATTACTGATTGTCGTAATGATCGGCGGATTTTGAAAAAAGCAATTAATCTCCTCATAAATTTTAGTAATCTTTTTTTTGAAATAAATCTCTGCATCGTCATAGTTGATTATTACTAAAAACCGGAATAGCTCGATATTTAGAATCTTCTCGTGAATCGTATTATAGCGAATGATATTATTGGACGCTAACGATTCGATGTCCAAGTCGCCAGAACCGATTAACAATTGAGTTTCCTGATAAAGTTCATGCAAAAGGTCCTTCGTTTTTTGCAAAAAGGCGCTGTCAATCTCCGGCGAAATTGTTGAGGCATTCAATTCCTCCATCATTTTGGAGATTTTGGATGCTTGGTCAAAGAATAACCCTTTCAGAAAAAAAATCATCCGCGCCCTTTTCTTAGCTTCCTGAACAATGTGCTCCGCTCGCTGTCAAGTACCGTTAATAGATCGTCAAGTACCAGCAGTTCTTTATATTCAATAGGCTGATCATTCGCCACCCGATCGATCAAAGTTTTTAAACCATTTTCCAGGTCATGGTGCTGGGACAATCGGTTTTTATAATCAAGAATGATCAGCGATGGTATGAAATCCGACTTTAACTCATTGTCATCCATGATCTTTTTAATATTATCCAAAAAAGCTGTGAGGGTCTTTTTAGCTTCCGCATGTTCTTCTGCGGACACCGCTAACTTCGGATATTTATCCTTGTTGCTCTTATCGGTCAAGAGGTATTCTTTTTTAAAAGTAATAACCGAGTTATTTACTTTATCCGAGGTCGCAACCAATTGATTGTACTGGTTGGACAATATGCTTACATCACTCATGATATTTAAATTTAATTGATGTCCATCATTTCTTCTTCATCCTCTTCAGCCTCATCCGCAGTCTCTCGGGTAGCGGTCAACGGCTCGAGCAGGGTATCGATGAGTTTAATGATAACCGGGAGGAAGTTACTTTTGTCAGGCGCTGAAAAAGCCAGCATGATTTGACAGAAAACGTCCTCCATGACCTTCATAAAATCGAGATCGCCTTCTTTCATGGATAGGTTTAGGGGCCTTGAAGTTCCTTTAATATCGAACGGATAACCGGTACTAAAAATAAATCCTTCCTTCGGTGATACCAGTTTATAAGAGCCTGCTACCGGGTTTTCCAGTTGGTCATAGCTGTTTGTTTTTGCCGCGATCCTGATCGGAACGGAACTCTGTTTATGTAGATCCACAACGCCATATTTCACTGTATCTTTATTGACAATTCCCTCAGCGGCGAGGGTGTTAATGGCGGCCTGCAACGCTTTATATTCTACTCCAAAGCTTCTGCCGTCCCTTACAATTACGATTCCGTTAGGATTAGGCGCGAAAAGCGGGATATACAATTTCAGCTTTTCGTAGATCACCTTATTCAACGTCTTTGCCCTGACTTTCTCCACGCGCTGGGAGTTTGTTTTCTGCGGTACTTCTTCCGGGTGAAAGATAATTTGCTCACCGTTTTTAAAGAAAAATGTAAAACCCGCATGGCGGTCATGCACATCGATCCCGATATAGATATCATAAAACAAGTTTTTGGCCAAAGCATACGGCCATTTTCTATTTACGATCAGGTGTTCAAGCACCAGATAAAAAAGGTAAGAACTGAAGCGCCCCTTTAAGGCTTCTACTACACGGTATTCAACTATGCCATTGTTGCCAGCAGTAGAAAACGGTTTGAAGAATGAGCTGATGTTATGCGCCGATGCACATTGCACTTTTAGGTCAGGATAGAACTTGCTTTTAAGCAGTTCGTGAAACGTTTTTAGAAAGGCCGGTGAGAAAGCATCCAAGTCAGGGAGTACCACCAGCGCAAAACCATGTAACGCATTCCTGCGGTGAAGCACCTTTTCGATCTCCTGAATCTGCACAGATGCAGAGGTACAGCTTTTGACAGGGTAACGGATAATTATGAATTTATCAAAAGCCGGTGCTAATTTCTTGATCAGGAACTCAGCATTATTTTTGAACCCCTCCACAAGATTGGCGTCCATATACTGTTCATCCGGAACAAGAAGATACTGCACATCAAAAGAAGTGCGGTTAAGAACCCCGTTATTCTTGATAAGTTGTTTCCGTTGGTAAGCAAAATCCCGCATCCCGGAATTAAAACCGGTGATTTTCAAGCGCCGATTGTTATTGAACAACAGTTCAGGTATCCAGAAATTTTTAATCTTTTCCACTAGTGGCTCATTGCTGATAAGTAACTTACCGGCATTAAATTTCAGGTTCTTGAAATAGGAACTGATATAATTATTGATTGCTTCAAATCGCTTCGATGGGCCTTTGATCGACAGGTAATGCAGCGACTTCACCCTTTCATCCTTGGTATTGTAAAGCATTCTAGCCAGGGAAGTGGCACCGCTATGAGGATCCATGGTTCTCCCGGGATAAGTGTAGGACATGGAAAGGTCATTCGGCTTGACATACCTCTTCAGATCGGTACGGCTATGTTCTATCTTTTCAGTAATATAATTCAATACATTATAAGTCGTACCTTCTCTGATAAAATCCTGTTCTTTGACGGATTTTCCAAATCCCAGTAGTTCAATGGTATACCAATTATCGCCGTTCAAATAGAGGAAACGCCTGCCTTTGTAGTTATTTTCAAAAGTCCGCACATTTCCTTCATTGATATAATGAGAAAGACAATATTTATCAATATACTTAGTAGAAAGATCCAAGGTGACATAGAAATGCCCATCAGCTAACCGTGCCAACTTGTAAGTAAAGCCCTCAAAAACGTTTATCGATCCCTGGATGCCCTTCATCGGCTCCCGGAGAAAAAACTGATGGGTATTCAATTTCCAAAGATCACGATGCTGCCCCAACTGCCGCCTGATTTCATAATCAAGGAATTTATAGACTACGTCAAGCTGATGACCTTGTATATCTTTTGAATCGATCCGGTATACCTCCGGGAGAAGTTTGATTGGGATACTGAAAGGTATGCCATCTATGCTTCGGTCCTCCATCTGCTTATCAGCCGGAACAGCTACAAAAAACCGTTGGTTCCTTTTCAAAACAGCAGTTGGACCCTTAGTAACTGAAGAAACCTCTTCCGCAATTTTTTGCAGTTGCTTGTTGAGCAATTCTTCCTTGCCTGCAATAAACGACAGGTCGAAATCGATCAGTTTATAAGAGAAGTCTAGTTCAGACAAGTTGTCTATCCGGTACAGATTTAAGATATGATCCTTCATCGTATATATTGTTATTTTTTATTAAATACCCGCATAGCAATCTGAAATTGCAGTTTTTGCAGGAAACCTGGTTGTTTGTAAGCTCAAAATCTTCAATATCAATATCCTCGCCCGTCATAAGCGCGATATCACGGCTTGTCAGGGAGATATAATCGATCATATTGTTATATATCTCCTGATTAAAGTCGTGATGTTTGGCAATGCCCTTTAACAGATTAACCTCTAAAAGCCCGATATCTTCAAATAGATAAGGCGGCTTACCCGGTGTATCCAGTCTTTTTTTATAAATGGTCAGACCGCTTATCTGTAGCTGGCGAGCGTAGTCGGAAACCATGCTGTCGGACAATTTCCAATCTATGATGACCGGCTTCCAGTTATCGGAGACCAGTAAGTCCATTTGGGGTTTGACAATCGCGTTACCCACGTAAACTAATCTGTCCTCCACATTTGGCTTCAGCCAGTTTGCCTCTTTAAGCAAATTCATCAAATGGCGACCGTCCGGTAAAACGACTAACGGAATATTTAATATGGCTTTCCGTATATCATCATAACATGCTACCAACTCCTGCTCTGTGTATGGTTGACCGGTTTCATGGATGTCAAGAATACAATATTCACTTTCAATATCCCCTTTTTTCAATTCTGGATTATCGTAAAGCTTGTTTTCGGAAAAACGGAATTGTTTCCGGGCGAATGCTACAGCTTGCTCGGAAAGGCTCTGAAAATCCAATTCTTTTTGCGCTGTAATCATTGGTATGATCACCACTTCTAAAAACTTATCGACCACACTTCCCTTCCACATTGTTAAATTCTGCATGGCACGAAGTTCATAGGCTTTCCGTCTGACCAAATTTTTGCGGTTATGGTTAGCTAAAACAGAAGCGAAGTAATATTTGCGATTACATTCCCTCCAGGTATTAACAGTCGTATAGGCCCATTTCACATTCATGACTTATTCGCTTAAAAGTTCATTTAAACGGGTAAGGTATTTTTCCATCGCCAGCTTGTTTTCAAACAATTCTTTGCCATCTGTCTTCGGAACGATATCAGAGATCATATCCTTGGAGATATAAACACTTTTACGAAATGAAGGGTTAAAAGCTGAAAAATTGCTTTTCCCCAGATTCTGATGCTGTAATATCTCGAAGGTCTTATGAATGGCACGTTCTGCTTTTTCAAACGAGATCTTCAAGCCCTTTAACAGGTCTTTCAGAATCACAACTGGAATGTTGTTCGCATATATTTTATCCTCAACTATTTCCCGGATCATTTCTACAGGCAAAGAAGAGGATTCCGCAAGCAAGTCTTCAGAAATTGAAGACTGCACCATCCGCTCCTGGATCAATTGGCCCAGCGACATATTGAGCAGGACATCCCGCAATTTTTTCATAAGTTGAGTTTCGCGTCCCTGATCAATCTCGTCGTCAGGCGATAACGTAAGTACGTAGCTGATCTCTCGTTCAGCAATATGATCATCAGCCTCCTTTGCACTCTCCAGATAGTATATCCTCAAGGCTTCATCCGTAATATCAATGCGGTTGTTCATGGCTTATAGTTGTTTTTCAATTAATTTATCAATCAGTTTCTTCTTAGCACGGTGATGAGTCACTTTAAGTTGCTTATTCTCAACCCCAAGGAAAGCGGATATTTCGTCGTAACTGTAATTTTGCGCACGTAAAAGCAAAATATCCTTGTCCAGCGGGTCTAATGTTTCCAATGCCTCATTCAAATGGAGCAATTCCGGGCTGTCAATAAACTCTGATTTATAATAATCAGTAAATGAAAGCTGATTAATATGCTTGTTAATTTCACTGGAATCTGCTTCCTCACCCGTCAAATCGACATACGCTAATTCATGCTCACTGTTGCAGCGGTTTTTCCTGAAATATTGCCGAAGAAAATTAGTCAGAACCTTATATAGAAAGTTGTCAAAATGCTGCTTAGATTCAAACTCATAATGAGCCAGTTTAAGGATCAGTGTTTCCAACGTCTTATAAATAACTTCCCAGGACTCATCTTCAGATAAATGCCAATTATGGACACAATAGGTATAGAATTTTTTACCATATGTATCATACAATTCCTCAAGTCCTTTGGGGTCTTGATTGATGATCAATTGCATTATGTCTTTGTAGTCTATCATAGCTCTTACTTATATATATGCAATCAGGTTACCGAAAAGGTAGCTGATCAAATAAAGATACAATTTCAACCCGTTAAATGGTTTCTTTAGGTTGTTTTGAGCAGTAAAACACGAATAAGCCCTATCTTTAAACCTTGTTATGGATGAAGCAAAAAATAAAGAATTAGTACTGGCCGGAAAATATATCAACCAAACCGGCCGAAATATTTTTTTAACAGGGAAAGCCGGAACGGGAAAAACTACTTTTTTACGCAACCTTCAAACGATTACGAAGAAAAAGTTCCTTATTACAGCGTATACCGGTATAGCCGCACTCAACGCGGGCGGGGTTACCCTTAATTCTCTTTTCAATCTGCCTAACGCCATTTTTTTACCGGGAGAGGATATTCACGCGTTACAGGCGAATGTTGCCTTACAAACACATATCCTAAAAAACACAAATTACAACACCTCCAAACTCGAGTTGCTGAAGAACCTAGTGTTATGTTAATCGTGTAATGACGGATAAAGTCTTTTCAGTTTTATTCGCGCATCTTTATTTTCGAACTGCCAGTTAATTTTGCTGTTCTTATTATTTCTGTTGTGTTGCCATGCCGCTACCTCTTCATTGATCTTCAGCATTGTTGAAATATGCCTGTTTAGGCATTGCCCATTCAATACATGCAATTCTATCTCGGCCATATTGAGCCAGCTTCCATGCTTGGGCGTATAAACAAACTCAAACCTATCCCATAGCCTTTTGGCTTCGGCTGGTTCAAATGTCTCGTAAAATGCAGAGGCCGAATGGGTTTTAAAATTGTCCATTACTAAAGTTATTTTTTTCGCTGTCGGGTACCATTCATCTGCTATTCTTTTTACGAATAAAGCCCAGTCCTTTTTGGTTTTAAACGCCGTAATTTCTACAAAGCGCTTGCCCCTCAAAGGCTCGTTGGCCATAAATATATTGACTACCCCATGCCTTATGTACTCGTAATCTACTCTTGCCTCCTTGGCCAGGCTTCATGGCTTGAGAGGGCTGCCCTTCTTCTATCAATTGTTTTGGCGACTCATCCATACATACAACCGGAAATTCCTCATCATAAGGTTTTTTGTATACATCCAATACGCGTTCCATATTGGCTACAAATTCGCTGCTTTTTTCCGGTGGTATTACCCAGCCCTTTACTTTCCAAGGCTTAAGTTCGTTTTTTTAAGCACACTTCTTACTGTTACATGCGAAATACTTTCTACATATTCCAACTCTACCATTTTATCGGCGAGTAGCCTTAATGACCATTTAGCAAACCCCTCAGGCGGCTCGCTGCAACACAAGGCAACCAGCTTCGCTTCTACATCGCCATCTGATTTTGTTTCATAAACACGGCTGGTGGGGCGACGATCTAAAACACCTTCAAAACCCTCTTCAATAAACTTTTTCTTCACCCGGTCTATCGTTCGCATCCCTACTTTCAGGACTTTGCTGATCTGTTCATTTGTTATTTTCTCCGCATATTCCCCTTCATCACAATTCAATAGTATATAGGCTGTCCGGAATGTTTGAGAACTATGGGAGCCCTTGTTGATTATCGAGTATAACTCTCCAACCTCCTCTTTTGTAAGTTTTATCGTATAACGTACCATCTGTAATTTGTTTTACAAATATACGCTTTTATACGTCATATTATATTTAACTTAACACTAGAACTATTGGTTATCGATGAGGTTTCGGTCGTAAGGGCGGATCTTCTGGACATGATCGATCTATTACTTAAACAGATCCGAAATGTCCCGGAACGTGCATTCGGAGGCGTTCAAGTGTTATTTATCGGTGATTTGTTTCAGCTTTCCCCGGTGTTGACCGGCGACGAAGAGGCGGCTTTCTCAGCGTGTTATTCCTCTCGCTATTTTTTTGATGCACATGTCATTCGACAGTCTAAGGTGATTTATATCGAACTGTCAACCATCTATCGTCAAAAAGACCCTTATTTTATCGGACTGCTTAATAAAATAAGACATAATGAAATCGAACAACAAAATCTCGATGAACTGAATAGAAAAGTTATTGACCCTAACAGCATCCGGCAAAATCAAATGATTACGCTGACTTCCCACGTTCGCAAAGTGGAGGAAATTAATGCAAGAAACTTGGCGGAATTACCGGGCGAGATGTTTACTTACCCTGCGCAGGTCATCGGTAAATTTGACAGCAAAAACTTTCCGGGCGAGGCCGAACTAAAAATAAAGGTCGGTGCGCGGGTGATGGTAACCAAAAACGATACAGACGGTAGGCAAAGGTTCTACAATGGAAAGATTGGCAATGTTTATCAGATTTCAGATAACGCTATAGCAGTAGTTTTCAATGAATTTGACGAGCCGGTTTTGATCCAGAAAGAGTCTTGGAAAAACTTATCATATGGTTATGTTGATGAAAAAACAATTGTCAGCACTCTGGGCGAATTGAAACAGTTTCCGCTCCGGCTGGCCTGGGCGGTAACTATTCATAAAAGCCAGGGCTTATCATTTGATGAGGCCGTCATCGATGCCGCCGAATCGTTTTCAGAGGGACAGGTTTATGTCGCCTTAAGCCGCTTGACAAATTTCGAAGGATTGTTTTTATCCTCGCCCATTTCAGCGGAAACCCTTAAACAAAGCGAAATTGTCCTCAACTTTGTGATGCAATGCCAGGCAGAAGCCAGTCCGGAATCATCGTTGGACCAGGAAAGCCGGAACTACGTATTCAATCTACTGATCAGCGCTTTCAGCTGGAATTCCCTTTCCGCTTATCTTCATAATACAGCCAAGCAAATTGATTCCTGGCGAATAACGGCAAAATTCGACAAGCTTTTAAAGATAGAAGAGTTATGCGGGATAGTTGAACAACAACAGCAAACTTCTTTAAAACTTGTCCGCCTTTTAACAGAGCAGGTTTCAAAATCGACGGTTGATTTTAAATATATTACGGAAAGAGTAATGGCTGCCCGTGTGTATTTCGACGGTATCATTGAAAAAGATCTGACACCTTTGGCACATTCCATTTTTTCAACAGCTGTTGAAGATAAAGACCAAAAAGAGTTCCAGGAAGCCAATATAAAAATAATGGACCTACTTAAACATAAGCAAATGGACCTGGAAATAGCTCAAAGTCTTGCCTCTGGCATGATGAATGGATTGAGCCCGGAGGATCTGTTTTTTAATTATAATCAGTTAAAAAAACCGTTGAACAGCATGCCAACAGCCACCGTTTCAAATACCCGGAACAGGCCAAACAACAAACAAGCGACACAGCAAAAAACCTATGAATATTTCCGCACAGGCGCGTCGCTTCAAGAAATTGCCGAAAAACGGCAGTTGGCACTACATGTTGTTGAAAACCACATTACTGAACTGATCAAAACAGGAATGATAAAATTGGAGGAGATTTTACCACCAGAAAAGATCATTAACCTGCTAACACTGATACCACATGGAAACGTTGACATTAACGAACTGAAAATTAAGGCTGGGAACAAGTACAGTTTTTTTGAATTGAGGGCCGCTATAAATCATGTCCATAGAGTAACTGATCAATCTGCGTAATATGAGCTCTTCCAGGGACAAATCGAACCTTTTAAAACATTACCTAAAGCGTCCGGTAAACCCATTAGCACATTGATTTCCTGAATATCAGCATACCAAATCGACATTCCCATATTTTGCTGCATTTTTTTCCACTCTTCTTACTTAAAATTGATTAAAATATCAAACACCATTAATCTTTGCTGTAATGGTGAATCACTTTTAATTAATAGCAAAAAATCAGTAATTTGCCATAAATCTTTAATCCTATGCCTTATTTTCATTACACCATCCAAAAAAATAGTATATCTTCCATAAACGGCGTTATCCCGAAATTACCAGACGGATTTCATCTGTATGAAACAAGTTTTGGTGCTGGCGACATTTACTATAAAAGCAACGGCGCTGAGATTAGCGAGGTTGTTTGCAATAATGATCTCGGTCAATCAAAAAGCAATCAAGAGGTCTCTTCATTTCTTTCTAATTTGAATTTTTCCTGATTTAAATACTTATCATGAAACTTTTCAAATTAGCTCTAAGACATTCTTTAAACGTCCCCAAATTTGAGCAGGCTGTACATACAGATCAATTGAATAATCGAAAAGGATATGATCCAGGTTTTCTAAGTGTCCGGCTGCCATTGCCATTGATAGCCTCAACTGACATGGATAAAGTTGCAAGCGTGTTGAAAAATGCCGGCCCGAATGGTGACAAAGTGTTGGATTATACCCATTTCAGTGTATCATTTAATAAAGATGCACGCCTGCCGTTTTTCAGCGCCGTCAATATGTATGGCAAAACCAACCTTTTAGGCATGGTGCACGATGAACGCGGTAGCGATTCTTGGTATGCCGACGAACGCATCATCACCGGTGAAAACACGTTGCAGTATGGAAATGCAGATTACCTGCATTCAGGCTTGGCCAAAGGACATTTGGTACGTTATTACGATCCGGCCTGGGGGACTGCCAAAGAGCAGAAAATTGCCATAGGAGATACTTTCCACTATACGAATTGCTGTCCGCAAATCCCGTATTTCAATGGTGTAGTTTGGAATTATTTAGAGGACTATTGTGCCGCGAGAAATATTTTTCAGGATAATAAGATTACCCTGTTTTCCGGCCCTATATTCAATAAAGCACAATACATCAATGGATTGTTGGTGCCGATGAATTTTTGGAAAATCCTCGTTTTTGAAAATGCAGGAAATCTGAAAGCACTTGGTTTCCTTATGAGCCAGGAGCCATATCTGGATAAGCTTAAAACTCAAAAAGGGCCTTTACTGGAAATACTTAAAACGGTAAAACCAACACTTACAAGAGCAGCTATTGAGCGGCTATTTCAAAAAAAAGAGCTTTTGGCGGCGCAGATCAAAATAAGTCTGATCGAGGAAAAAACGGGGCTTCGTTTTGGATTGAACGATGCCGATGATTATAAGGGAAAAAGCCAATATGCCGCACGCACAATCAACAAGCCGTTGAATCGAGTCATGAAGTTTGAAGAATTTCGTCAACAGATGGATACCTTCGAATGGGGCACATTTCTTCGAGGACTTTGATCATGCAAATCGACCCTATATGTAAACTTTAATTTAAAGGACAACCATGAAAATAAATCACATAATACTTTATACCGACAAATCAACAACAGGCGGCTTTCGCGGTCGCACTTCCGGACCGAGCCTGTCAAAACTCAGCAAAAAAATGGACAAGTTCGTTGTCGCCCCTGAGATAAAAGTCGCAGTAGAACAATTGGAAGGCGACCAGGTCAGACGAATTCAGGATAGGAATAGGGAAGTACTGGCCATAGCTCCTGCGATGCCACTTAAATTGATAAAACCATTTCGTGGAACTGAAAGTACAAGGCCCGAAAGTCAGCCGCTATGGAATATCAAAGCTATTGGCGCAGATACCAGCCCATATCAAGGCGCAGGCGTAAGGATATGTATCTTAGATACCGGAATTGACAGAAGTCATCCTGCTTTTGCGGGTATTCGTATAACGGAAAAAGATTTTACAGGAGAAGGTAACGGCGATACGGAAGGCCATGGAACGCATTGTGCAGGGGTAGCTTTTGGACGAGATGTTTCCGGGTATCGTATAGGAGTAGCAAGGGAAGCGGATAATGTATTGATCGGAAAAGTACTCGGCAAAAACGCGGGCGGAAGTGACATGCTGGTCAATGCCGTCCAATGGGCGGTGAAAGAAGGTGCAAATATTATTTCTATGTCCTTAGGTATGGACTTCCCAGGTTTTGTCGAAGAGCTTGAGCTCGCAGGTATGCATAAAGAGGCGGCGATTTCCTTCGCATTGGAAGGCTACCGCAAAAACGTACTACTGTTTGAAAGCCTGGCTGATCTTGTAACCACACAGGCGCATGCAGAGGCATCACAGCCGGTTACGATTATCGCCGCGGCTGGCAATGAGAGCGCACGCCCCGACTATAAAATTGCTGTTAGCCCACCGGCTGTTTCCCGACAGATTATCTCCGTGGGGGCGCTCGGATGGAATGGCAAAGGTTTATATGTTGCACCATTTTCAAATACGGGGGTGATGTTATCTGGTCCGGGAATGGATATTCTTTCAGCGGAAGCTAACTCAACCGGACTCATCTCTCTAAACGGTACCAGCATGGCTACCCCACACGTCGCCGGGATTGCTGCAATGTGGGCAGAAAAATTAATGAAGAAGAACCAATTCCATACTAATATGCTTCATTCAAATTTGATGGTATCCTGTGACGACGAGCTTTTAAGCGGAGAAATGTCTGAAGATTACGGAAGCGGGATGATTAAAGCGCCTGTAAATTAATTTGACAGCTACCTGCCCGTAAATATAAATGGCGCCCAGTTGAATGGTTCGTAATCGGGGTTTTTAATCAGGGCTTTCATGGCATACTGAAGTGAACGAATTTTAGACAACTTCCTGTTTCGAAACGATTCGTAAAAATATTTAAAAAATTGTCTTGTCGATTTATCTTCCACTTTCCATAATGTTGTAATTACGGCAGACGCCCCGGCTGTCAGCGCGGCTGCGGGAAATCCGATTATTTCGTCTGTGTCTGCCTCAATAGCATTTATGCCTGTCTGACAGCCACTTAACACGAGCAATTCGAGATTGTTTCTGATCAGCATGAGCTCTCTGGCCGAAATACTTTCCTGTCTTGCTAAGAGAAGGATCTGGTCCAGGCCCTTAACGGGCTCGGATTCCGCATGACCGGCGAAATGTAGCACAGAGGAGTGAGACAATGCGTTGATAAATGTGTCCTTATCTGCACTGTTACGAAGATAACAGTCACTGTCAAGTAAAGTGCTCACATAAATAGCCTCATCTTCAGAAAACTGCAGGTCCTCCCGCGAATTTCCAAAGACTGCGAATTTTACAGCTACCTTTCCTTCTTTCGCCTTCGATTTATTTTGAAGATGATATAAAATAGATAAGGCCGGCAAATAAGCTACGGGGTTACGTTGGATCAAGTATTCGCCCTGACCAACATCGATCATATGGAATGGTAATTGATGCAAAAAACCATGCGGAATTATATATAGCAGATCATCACGGTCGCTATGATTGAGGATATGTTGAATTAATGGTAAAGCAGTTGTCATATTTCCGTTGGCTATCGGATCATTTATCAAAGTGTTTACTTCACGGCGGATTTCATCAGATTGAACAGCTAATGTAAAATATTTAGGACCGCTCCACTCCGGCCTTATCAGAAAAAGAATAATGGTTTGATCAAGGATAAAGAATTCGCAAAACATCATCTTTTCAGTAGAGAAATCTAACTGATATGCCATCAGCATCTCTCTCAATTCTTCAAATCCCGGCACGTAAGCCATATCCTCAGGCGCAAATATGTTACTGGTTCTCCAAAGTTCTGTTTGCAGCCGTCTGCTTTTATTTCGCTCCACCCACTCAAGAGCAAGATCTGCGCGCTTTCTGCCGAAGAAAGCAGCCTTAAAAGCCCCTGTAAATACTTTATTGAAATCTGTGGGATGGCCCGAAAATCCATTAACATGTGTAAACTGTTCATCGTATTTTGACAGGACGACCTGCTGAAGCCCTTTTAGATAATCGACAACATTAGCGGCACGTAAAAAACAAGTCTGTGCTCTTTCAAAACTAAGCTCTGCTAGTTCTCCCACAGTATACAACGATGCATATTCTGCGATAGACTGCGCCTCCAACAGTGTACTTCTCCATGAAAAGCGATGCCCATTTATCTGAATGAAGTCCTGCGCGGATTTTGCAAAATCGGTAGCGGCCTCCAATAGTAAGGACGAAATACGGTTAGTCCTCGCCACTTCAAATTTGAGAAGTCCGATATGCGATAACACGAATGCAGAATTGATCCTGAGGTTATTGGAATGATAAAATTTATGCGCCTGATCCAGGCAGTTTAGGGCTTTATCAAATTGCCTTTCATTAAAATAATAGTTGCCCAGTTGCTGTATCGCATTGAACTTTTCAATGTGCGCTTTTAGCGTTTGCACGTGAGCAAATGAATCATGGGCTTTCCGGAAAGTATCTTCGATCTCATTAGCCCCAACTAAAAGCAGGGCTGTTGCATTCTAAGTGAGTAATTGTTTCAATCTGCCGATGTCATTGCAAACGAGTCTTTGTGCTTGTGCTATATTTTGAAAGCCATGAGCTCTGAAAACGTTAATAGCGATGTTTCTAAACACCGATATATTTTCTGGTGCATGAGAAGTTCTAATGCGGGAGGCATCCTCTTTAAACGTGACATCCTTTACCCAATGTAGCTTATTCTCTATCCCCCAATGACTTCTGATTCCATAGCATAACAATTGTGCATTTTCCCTCACACTGCTGATATAGAATGCGCAATCCTCACTGATCTTATTTTTGTCTTTTACCCAACGCTCTACCTTGATTACCTGACTGGCGCCTATCCAGGCTTTACTGATTTCTTCTGGCGCCGGGCATATACATACCGATCTGCGCTCTGTACGTCCTTTATTTTTCTCCAATTCAACGAACTTGCTGCAAACCTTTGCTGTATCCGATGTCAGCGCCGCTATTTTTTCATAAAGGCCCTTTTGATTCTTTTTTACGCCTATCATATAATCATTATTCGTACCTATTATCAGCTCAACTGTTTTTTTTGGCAATGTAAGGCGTCAAGCGTAAACGTTACCCCTTCCAATCCCAGTTCAGCAATAAGCTTGCGTACCACCGGAATTTCACTTTCCTTTGAATTGTCTACAAGACCCTGGGCTAATACTTGACCACGGCTCCCATTATAGATACTCACCAAATTTACAAATCGCTGTTTTTCAAGCGCATAATCACTCATTGTCCCTTTGATCGCTTTGCCATCTATATTCATCCATTCATTTTTATTGATTTCTGTATACTGACTGGCCCATTGATAAAAAACTTCGCTTAAACTTTCAAAATCTAAATTCTGCAGTACACGCCTCACGGTATAAAACGTAGGCAAACGGGATTTTTTCGGAGTGAAATAAGTCAAAAGATCTTTTTGATTACGCTTTATAAAATCACCCAGAGCACGATAGCCGTAATAACCACTCATCGTCCCCATCACAAATAATAACAAAATAAACGTTTGGTCATGCCGCTGACCAGCCTTTCTACGCACGTCTGGCAACTTCTGCAAATAGGTTATGATGCCCTTGTCCATACTCTTTTTTCTGCAAATTTAAATCCTTCTTCTTTTAAATGCAACAGCCCTGCAACTAAAAGGGGAGCTATTTTTTTTTGCTGGGAAAGGTGCAGCGCCAACTCGCGAAAATATTTCCCTAATGAAATGTAGTCTTTTAATTCGAGTGCAATGTCGATCGCCTTCAAAGCAGCATTCTTTGCAGCGATAGGGTCAACTGAGAAAAGCGCGTTGCTGTAGTTGAATAAGGCGTCGCTCAAAAAACTACTTGGTGATGAACCTTGATAATAGTCAACAATGGCTTCAAAGTGCTCCAGGGCCTCCGTCTTTCCCGTGCCCTGACTAAGTGCATTCGCCAGCAGCGCCCTGAGTTGCGGAGCCATGCGGCTTTCTTTGTATTTATTTAAATAAAATCTGCCGAGTCGCACAGCTTCCCGTTCCGGCTTAGCCATGAATGCATGGTGAATCTCCAAGATAGCCTGTATTGCTCCGGTCATTTCCAGTTCGATATGGGTATCCACTTTCGCGCTTTCCCGATAGGCATTGTCGGCTTCTTCTGCCTGGCCCCTCCGCTCATGCCAGTCTGCTATTTTTTTCCAAGCCGACTGGCGGTTACTGAACTCCCCATATTTATCATATAATTTGATCGCATTGAACAAAAATGGCATGCCTTTTTCGTAACCGTATTCTAATAAAAGCATTCCCCATTCAAATTTGACATCAGCTTCCCCCAACGGATGACCCGCTAGTAGGAATTGACAGATAAGTTCATTAATTCGTTGTTCATTTTTGTTCTGATCCAGAAAACAACCTGTATCAAAAGCAGCCTGGTTTTCAAGAATTAAAAGTGATAGTCGAACCGTTGTCGTAAAGTATAAATTATCAGGATGGGTGCTGAAAGGTAACAACTGTTGCAAACACAGAATTGCCTTCGGGATATCGCCGTTATTATAGCTACTGTAAAGAAGCGCTATGGCTTTTATTGCTGAACCGTATTCTATTAGATTATCACTTCTTAAATAAGTATCTGCTGCATCTTGCATGAGTGTTATAGCATGATTTACCGCGTTTTGTGGCCAACTACCAACGGCCATCCCAAATGATATGACGCGACTTTGCAAATAGCATATTAAAGCTTTCAAAGTCTGATCTTCTGTACATCCACTTTCGCCGAGTTTTTCAAATACCTCTTGGAAATTATTCTTTTCTGTAACAAAAAGTTCAAGAAAAATATTCCATGCCTGGAATAGAGGGTAGAAGTCATGATTAGAAGGCATCACAGCAATTAACTTCTTACAATGCCTACTGGCACTAGCAAATTTTCCCAATTCTGCCAATGCACGGAAATGATAGAGATGAGAATGAAAATATTGATGATTGTCTATTGCTAGGCCCGAAGTGATCTCTATAATAAGCTTGTATTGTTTTCGTTTAAGCAAAATGGCAAGGTCAGGCAGCTTGAAGTTCACTGGATGCATCGTATTCGTTTAGATCAAATTTACCGATAAATTCCTGCGAATATTCTAAATTGCTACTTTAAACCCTATCAGTTCGCATGTTATCACTTAGACCCAACCAGATCACGCAAATTCATTACTTGCTCATCACCCAAAAAGATGATTTATTTATCCCTTTCATTCCTCCAGAGGAACTCGAAGGGCCCGCACTCGACTTTGTACGACGCTTGCCAAAGGATATCCTGCAAATAGACAACCCGGTCAATTTCTTCGAAAATGCTTATCGTCTGAGAAATGACAACCCTTACCGTTTAAATGTACTCTATCCGTCAAGCCTCATTCCTTACTTGGCAAATAGTCGCAGGAATATTATCCGGCTTTACCTGATCAACACAAATGTTCCTGAACTGGATAGCGTTTTAAATACGCTTATGGATGCCCATCAGCCCTTAAACTATTACTTTTTTTTTAATAAAAAAGATGATCAGCCACTCGGCCTTGACAACGAAGTAAGTGACCCAGGAGAATTTTTGCGGATGCTTTATGCAGAACATCAGCATATCCTCAAACTAATTGGGGCTCCCGATATTACTTTTCACCCACATGTGGACCTCTACTCCCGGGATTTTTATGATTTCCCCGTATTTGTGCCTGCACAAAATAATTATCATTTGCTCAATTCGATTATTGGAAACTTTAAGTACGGCCCCGGAACAATTGAGAAAAGTAAAGAGGAAATTAAAGCGGAACATGAGCGCGAGCTCATCGAAGCGCAAAAAGCCCCTTACTCATTTGGGCGCCTTAAAACGTTGATCCGATCAACGAGGAAGATTGATAAATTCTTTGAGTTAATGCGTGAGCATAACATTATCAAACCAGTCCATGCGATCGAAACCATGTATTCACCCCTCCTGATCATCGCTCCTTACCAAAATCCCGATCTCGTGAAGTTAGACCGAAGTTCGGCTTCAGCTGAATTTGATGAGGAGTTGGTTAATCTCCTTACGTCTTTAGATTTTGAACAGACGCAGAATTATATTAACTCTCTTCCACCAATGACCGAAGCATCAATGCGTATGGTGATGCGGGTGACTCTTCAAAAAATTAAATATCTTGATTCATTAGGCGCGCTTCATGCCTCATTTGCCTATTCTCCAATTATCCGACTGCCATTCCAAGGCAAAACACTGAACCAAACCTTATCAGCTTTCGACGCCTCTCAGATCGAACAATATGCTGATCATGAAACGCGTAAAATACTCAAAGACACCATTTCTAAATTTGGAAGTCAGCTAGCTGAACGCACATTATCTCCGGGATTAAAGGCTAAATTACTTGTGGAAAATCGTCAGATTGTGGCCATTACTGACCTCCCTATAGAATGGTTGGAAACAGACGGAGTGCCGCTGTCTTTCACCCATGATATCTGCAGACTTCCTGAAACTGCACTTCACGGTTTAATGAGTTCCTTTGCTGCCAATGAGCATTTCATTTACACTGTGCCCAAAGATATCCTGAAAAAGACACTTGTTATTTTTGGTAGTAATGACATGGAGTTACTGCCATGGCGTTACCAAGTCAAAGAGTTAGCTAAAACGCATGAATTTGTTACTGAAGTATGTCTGTCCGTGGCCGCAGCAGTAAAAGCATTTAGAAAATATAAACCGGATCTGCTTATTTTCGATTGCCACGGAGGTTATAACTCTGAAAACAAAACATCATTTCTAATGCTGGGTGACGAGCAACTTACCGGCCCACTTGTTGTCCTTCACAACATCAGTGCTCCTTTGGTGTTCTTATGCGCCTGCAACACTGCACCTACTTATGGCACTATTAATACGATTGCCAACGCGTTTTTCGAGAACCATTGCTTATCTGTCACTACAACTTACCTGCCTATTGCTATTGATTCCAGCAGTACTCTTTATCTTCGGTTATTAAATAATCTCAGACTTGCAGCGACGGAGCCAATACATCCGAACTGGCTCAGCTTTTTATCACATATGATCAGGACGTCTTATATCTCTGAAACATTCCGGCAATCACTCGACCTTAAAACGGGTGGTGGCATTTACAGACGTAATATGCAAGAACAGGCCAATGCATATAACAGAAGTATGCTGTTTCACCAACGACGTAAAGTTTATTCCGAACAGACTTACAAACAGCCAAATGAACAACAAGTAATTCCAGAATATCTTTTTTACAGCAACCTCGGCCGCAGTGATCTGATCCATTTTGATATATATATGGAGCGTTTTAACGAGTTAAATAATATAAAAGGTCATACCAATTAACGAAACCAGCCAATGATTTTCTAATTGCTTGGTTTCGTCGTATAGGACATTGCTATAAAGAAATAGGAACAAAAATTTGTCTGCTATCTAAATGCAGTGGGTTTGTTAAGATTCAACAGCAGATAACTATTTATTATCATTAAGGTGTTTGCAAACAGAAAGCAAACTTATAATTTGATAATTGTTAAACACCTTGTTTACTATTTGTAGTTAGAGGAACGAACCACACAATCTAAAACGCCATTTTACGCAGATCTTTCACAATACAATTCGAGAATTGTTCAGTATGGGCTACTGGATTGGACAAGATTGAAAAATTAAGTTTTGTCCGATTAGGCATACTAGCTTCATTAAGCGATGAAGATGCATGGATACAACTGTAGCTATCATTCTGTAAAAATATTCCCCTAAATAAAGAGTCAACGCCTACCGGGTATTGGTTCTGGCTTTCCTTTTGCGGTGTCGGTTCCTGCCGTGAATGGCCTCGTCATCAATATCGTCTGCGATGTCTATTCGGAAAGGTGCAGCCCAACTTTCATGCGAATAGCCTATTTCCGCTGTCTGTTCTTGTGTGTCTGGTGCCAATTCTAAATCTACCTGTTCCGGGGAAAGGTCTGTACCAATCTCTGCCTCTCGCATTTTAGCGCATGTTTCCTGTTCCAGTTTTTCCATTGTCGCCCTTTCGGTCAGGCTACCGTTCTTTTTGGTATTGGCATACGCCAGTGTATCTTTAAGCTGCCTGTCAAATTCAAACAGGCTGTCGAAGAGACTTTCACCGCATTTTTTAAATGCCAAACGGTCAAACTGGCCCATCTTTTTGGAATGCGCCGCATTTTTTCCGCGCGAATTGTTCATGGGGCTAAGTTTAATGGTATTGGTCGCGTCTTTACGGCTGACAATGACCTGAACATGCAGCTGTTCGCCATCCTTGCGGTCGCCCCGCTTTTTGAGCCCTTGTTTAACCTCCGGGTCGTTGTGGCTGTAATAGCGGTAGTTTTCCAGCTTGGCAAACCATATCAGGTCTTCATGTCCGTTGATGCTCTCTCGTTTGAAATTCTGCGCGTAGGCATCCATTACCCTGACCGCAAATCCTTTCATTTGGTCTCTGGCACCATCTTCGCCGTATTGCTCCTTTAGAAAAGCGATCTCCTTTTGGCTCGGGCTGATATTGACCAAAAAGAATTTGGCATCGTCCTTACCAAGCTTGGCAACATTCCCGTCTATTTTCCGCATGACCTCATAAGGCTGAATACTCACCTGTTGCCCGTTGAACCAGTATTCCGGTTTTTGCCTGTTATCGGTCCGGTTCTCTTTTTCGAGGTAATGCACCAGCTTGCTGCTGCTCCCTTTGTTTTCCGCTTCCCTGCTGTCTGAAATATTGATAAACATACGCCCCCTAACCCCCTAAAGGGCATAGCCGTCAATTTAAGCGACTGTACTCATACATAATTGATTTTCAGTTATTTAATTTTTAGGCGCGGTTTGCCCGCATGGGCAAACCTATGTATTTTTACTCTCATATTTTTCGTTTTTTAAGGCGGGGAGGTTTAGATGACCCCGCCTTTCTTATTTTTGTTTAACTATCTAAATATAGTATTTAAATATCTAATAATCAAATACTTATTACAATTTCTTCTATTTTTAACCTATGTTTTCTGTGCTCTTTTGAAAGGTGCTTTAAGTTTAATTTCTCCAACAGAGCTAACCACTTTGAGCATATCCCTAAAAGCTGCGCTCGCAATTCTTCTTTCGTAGAAGCGATTAGTCGATGCACCTTTAAAACACTAATTTGACCTATCTTACCGATAGCCATGCATATTTTCCAACTCAAAACTGCCCAGATCAACTTACTGTATAATATACTGGTTATACGATCCGAACTTCCTTTGGGGAACGTGTGTATCTTTAAAAACGACTTCCATGCTTTAAAAACCAATTCTATCTGCCATCGCAGGTGATATAACTTTTGGATCAATTCAGCGCTATATTTTTCGCTCACCAGGTTGGTAACAATAAAGTTAAACCCTGCCCGCTCTTTGAATCCCTTACTGGTGGTACTGCCTTTCTTTTTATTGTACTTTTCAGTATTGGCTATCCGCCTTGCCTTGAGCTCTTCACTTACCGGTTCTATTATTATCCTTACCGGCATCTTATCAGCTCCGATATATACCTGTTGATCAAATACGCCGGTTATGCCTTGTAGTTTCGACAACTCTAACTTTTGGTATTGGTCGTCCTTTAATAGATAAATCGTTGTTTTCGGACATAATTTATTAATAAAGAAAGCTTTGACTTTGTTAATATTGTTCATATAACTCAAGTGAGTGTAACCCAGATCTCTCATATATAATACCCCCGGCTGAATTGATGCCTTGTCCAGATGACTCTCACCCTGGTCATTTGCGTTGGCCGGAGTTACTTTGATATCGCTTTTACCACTTTTGATTTCAAATTCAAATTGTACAGATGCTCCCGCTTTCATCCCACTTCCTTTTGTTCCGGGGAATGTCTCTGCAATAACTTCCGGCAACGCGAAACGGGTAGAATCTTTGATACGGATCTCCAAGCCCTGTGTTTGCTCTTGCGGTAACTCAACTGCTATTAATTGCTCAAAAACGGCTTGTACAAACTTTGTCATATTGCTGTGATGTCTTTGATGCAATGCCTGCTTCGAAATATCAAGCCCATCCCTCCGCATTAACTGCATACTCATGCCGTTAAACGATTGATCTCCATCAAATAACGCCATATCCAATAGTTCCTTGCCTCCCACTTTTCGTTTGCGTTGTATCGCCTCTGTTTTACGGGCCAGGCCATCTAACACCGTTGGTTCAAATAGTTCCGAACTCATTCGCTCGAATAATGACTGCAATTTTGCAGTTCCGATTCTTGCTCTAAAAAAATTTTATCCCTTTTTTTTCTAAAGTTGACGGCTATGCCCTAAAGGGGGAATTAAATTATTATAGTAACCTCACCTGCTCTTTAGTGGCAGCAACCAGTTCTTCCTTTTCTCTTCCGGATGTCATCATGCCAAATGCCTCCCGCGACCGGATATAGCCATCAAGGATCAGCACAAACTGTCTTTTCAGGTTCTCTTTGATTTGCATGGCTTTCAGGATGATGTCCAGCACACGGCCTAATTCGCCGAACGCTTTGGAATGGGCGGTTTGATTGTTCAGCACTTTTACATTGTGCTCCAGGACTTCGGTATTAAACCGCTGGATGATCTCGCCCTGTGATTCGGAAACCCTGTCCATCTCTGTTTTAATCGGGATGAGCAGCATGTCCTCCTGTGTCCTGATAAAACCGATATATTGCTGATGGTTCTTCATCAGTGAATTTTTTAACAGTTCATCATTCAGGTCTGCAGGGTCTTTCTTGCTTTTATAAAAATAGTCCACCATCTGAATAAAGACCTGGCGTTTGGTGCGGCCCAGTTTAAGGGCTATCTTTTCAAACTTATGGTCAACCGCTTCGGGGTATCTTACTGACTTAACATTAATATCGTCCATATATTCTTTGTTATTGGTAATAGGCTGTACCAACCGCCTGGTGTGGGGCGATACAGCGCGTTAAGCGTATATACAGCTATGGAGGATACCCGTGGGTATCCTGTTTTCTTTCTTTTTGCCGGTAAAAAAGCGGCTGAGTATCCCCGGAGGATACTCAAAACCCCATTTGCAGCGCAAATGGCAAGCAGAATAGGGCTATGCCCAATTCCCGCTTGCTCCAAACGATTTTTCGTTTGGACACGCGCTTTTGGTAAAAACGCAGTTTTTACCGGCCCCTGAGCCGTTTGCCGTGGTTTAGGCATGGCCTTAACTGTTTTTGTGTTACAAAAACGATGCTTTTTAGGTATTGGCCTTCGTATTGGCGCTGTCAGCGCCAATACGAAGGCTGGTATACGGCTGTTAGTTACGCCGTAACCGGCTCCTTTGTATCTGGCGATTAAATCGCTGGTTCTATTGTGACGGGTTATACCATCTCCCGTTATCTGATAACGGGTTACTAAATCGCTGGTCATGTCGTATCAAGTTACTAAGTTGCTGGTTACTTAATCTCCCGGTACGAGGTACCGGGAGATTTAATATCTATATAGCTGTATATCCAGATGCATAGATATTCAGCTATTTTGTACTTGGAGATTTTATAGCTGTATAGCCAGATACTAGCTATACAGCTATGTTATATCGCCATATCGGGATATAAAGTAGCTCCCGGTCATCCCGACCATTCCGGCCAGTAAACGAGGCTGCCCTTGGTTGGGTGAAAGGACGGCTGGTAACGGATATAACCAAACTCATCCAGCTCCCGGATACACTTGTGGTAAGTGGCTATTGAAGCGATCTTGCCGTAGGCCATCAGCGTTTTCCGGTTCACAGGAAACGGATTGACAAACCCGCTCCGCTGGTAGCAGGCAAACAGGCCGGAGAACAGGCTGACATGGGTAGCCAGCAACCGGTTGTCCTGCGACATGCACCTGATCCATTTACTGTAGACGGCAGCTTCCTGCCGGATAACCTTAGCAATCATTGCAAACCTCCTTCCAGTAATTTGTTGATGTCTTCCAGTTTATAATAAAGGATGCCGCCGATCTTGGTATAACGAAGCGTGCCGTTAATCCGCAGGTTTTGTAGCGCGCCCGGCGAAATGTTCAGCAGCTTCCGCACTTCCTGGCTTTTCAGCCATTGCTTGCTTTGGCCTCCGCCTGCGGGATGCCTGATCGCCTCAATCGCGTTTAACAGTTTGTTCTCTAACTGTTTCAGGTCTTCTTTAGTAATTAAATCAATAGCTGTCATTGTATATTCGTATTAGTAAAACCATTAAAATTTTTGTTTCGGCCCAGTCGATTTTCGCTGGTTACGTTGATATTACCCAATCCGGGGAATACTGCAGGAGTTACTGCTTTATAGAAATCAATACGAATGTATAGAAATGTTATGACAAATTAAAATATATCATAACTTATGGGTAGCTTTGCTTTTAACAGGAAATACCGCGTTTCCGCTGGTTTTTGACAGACTTTGCTGCGGATCTTCAATTTTTAGAAACTTGACCTGCATCAAAACGCATCAAAAGCCGTCAGAAAATATTTTATTTTTTTTCTAATTCTTTTCCGATGAATAAGATCAGTTATAAAACCTACTTCAATGACCGCCTGAAACAGGTAGATTTTCACGGGGTAGCTACTCATCCCTTATATGTCATGGTGACCTATGAACGGCAGACCATTTATTTTAAAAGCTATTATTTCGGATTGTTTTCCAAACCGCGCTTTTTTCTCGATGTGCCGGGAGCAGGAAGCAAAGGGCCGGATATTGAATTGGCTATCAAAAAAGAAAAGGAAGTCATCAGCTTTATCATCGAAAAGCACCGGGATGACTTTTCTATGGAAACGTTTAAAGCAGCTTACGCCTATTACAGCGTTGATTTATGCGACTTGTCAGAAAAGGGTTTCCGGGATTACCTGTTTAATTTCTTTTGGGATGATGGTTCGCCCTTCCTGGGCGACCTGGTCAGGCACGGCGGCAAGCATGTGGTAGCTTATGACCTGGTGCGGGACTTTAAACGGAATTTCGAAAAAACGCGGTATGATAAGCTCGTCAGAAACGCCTTTGATTCCGCGCCGCCCTACCTGCCTTTATACGGTTTCATGTCGGAGAGGAAGCGCTGGCCGGAGCTTTGCCTGACCATGATGGAATGGCAAAGCACCGAGGTTACCCTGGCTTTTAAAACCTACCTGGAACGAATTTACCCTAAGGCAGATGGGTTGGCATTGGTCAAAGAAGTGAATGCCTTGCCGTATTCTAAATGGGCGTGATCCATAGGCGGCGTAAAACTATTGGCGATAATTATTTCTTTGCCTATTTGACACGCTTTCAACGGGGAAGTTCCGCCCCCCGGGTAAGCCTATGCGGCAGGCGGCAAAGACCGTTTTTGTGGACAAACGTACATCTTTGCTAAACGCGGGCGCGTTGACTGGACTTATTTTACAAGGCATGGCAATAGCCGGGTTGAGCTACTGGTCTACAGCCTCTTGTCAGACAAGTTACCGTGAATACACTAATCTCAAAACGGTTCCAGGACATTTCTAATCTATTCTACCGAAACAGCTATAAAAGCGGACATTTGCGCCCTGCAAGTCATTACGCACACCCGCCCATTTTCACCACTTAAGCAACAACAGCGCGGAGCCGGGGTAAATGTCAAGGGCAGGCGGACCAATAAAAAAAACAAACAAAACCGCCTGTTTATATACCCTTTACGTTTATCCCGGCGAGGGCTATCTTTGCGATTGTGGCGTAATTGGCTGTTTCTTTTCAGGAGCAACGGGAAAAGCAAATCAGCCGGAAGCGTAGCGGATGGCTGTTTTGCTGTGGGCGGTGAGGCAGGCGGTGGCAGGTAACCCGCTCTATCGCGGGTGGCCTGCAATCGCTTGCCGGAACCGGATGCCGTGACTGTCCTGACATACCGTTATTATTCCTATAGAAATAGTAACATCATCGGCACCAATTTTGAAAGCAACCATAGTATAATGCCTTTTGAGCGGTGACAAGAAAAGTAGAGGTTTAATATGAAAGCCGTGTGGTATCCGCCCCATTTCAGATTTGTATCGGCGGAACTTCGGGGAAAGTGCAGATCAGGTGGTACGGGTTGTTCAGGTTATATAACTAACATAGTTAGGAATAAAATATGTTAGTTCCCAGATCCAGGCCTTTAACCGGTTACCCTTAAAATTACAATAATCCTTCTTCGCCAAGCTTATCCGCAGTAGACTTTTTAATAATATCCGTGTAGAAATATGCCTTTTCGCGCATATTTCTGCGCGAAAACATAGAAAATCCAAATTTTCGGTTTCAGATATGCCCAGGTATTTTGAATGAAAATACAATAATATTAATTTAGTAGATACCTGTTTAACTATTGATAAATAACAATGATACTATGCTGATACCTGATCTCAATACGAATGTCTATGTCTTATACGAAAACCACCTATTTACAGGAAGAACACATCAACCTGAAAAATACGATCCTCTGCCGAAATACGTCCGAGGGTGTTTTTGACCACTTCGCACAAACGGTAACTTCAGGCTTGCCTGTGCATCGTTCATTCCCCGAAACAAGCCATTCATTCCACCAAATACAGCATTTGTTGAAACTATTTTCAAATGTCCCTGTACCGGAATATTCTTGCTTTTTAAAACCACTTGATTATAAATCATAAAGCATGAATTATTATGGAAAGGCCAATCAAACTGGGATTTAATTCCCAATCCATTATAACTACAATCACCGGCAAGATTCCCGAATGGTGTAAATACAGGATACCCTACGCTGAAACCGAGCAGATTACCATTGAAGAAGGGACGATTGTCTGCCAGTTTCACAGCCATATTCTCTTTTTTATGGAAGTGGTGGAATTTAAATTGCATCAAGACCTTGAAGCGACCTATCTGGTTGAAAGCCCAAGTCTGTTCCTGTTTCTGATGTTGGAAGGCATGATTACTTTTCACACCCCAGACGGAAAGCTGATCGCCGAGGCACCAGGTAACACGTGCTATGTCACCTATAATAAAAAAGGTGAATATAAGTACCGTCTGCCAGCGGGCAGCTATCGTTTATGCTACCTATGCCCAAGGGCGAACTGGATCATCAGGCATTTAAAGCGTTACCCACGCCTGAAGCCGTTCATAGAAAGCATGGAACATAGCGATGAACTGTTCGGACATATGCCTGCCTGCCAGATGGACAACGACATGAAACAAAGCATGGAGCAACTATTTAGAGAAGAAGAGGTATTGGGTGAAGACCTGGAAGCCACCTTGTCCAAGCAGACTAAAATAGTGATAGCCGATTACCAGCGGCTGCTGGATGCCAAATTCACCCAGCGTCCCTATCGCATCAAGGACTTTCTGGAAGAAAACTATGCCGATTCCACGCTGGATAACGCTTCTATCGCAAACCAATTTCACATCAGTGAAAAAACGCTGATTACAGACTTTAAAGAGGAGTTTGAGACGACACCCCATAATTTCCTGATCCAGGTCCGGATGGAACATGCCAAACGGCTGCTGTCCAAAGAAAAAATGCAGGTAAACGAAGTGTACATCCACGTCGGCTATAAGGATTTGCATAGTTTCAGTGTACAATTCACCAAATACTTTAAAAATCCGCCTTCAAATTACTTTAAAGGGCGTTTTCTGCCATTTTTCTGGGCTTTCTAAAAAAGCCACCGGCAAAAAACACACATTTTTAAGACCAATCAGGCCTGAAATTAGCTGAAAGTGGTGTGTTTTCTGCTTCGGGGTTACGCACCCATTCCCGAAATTTACTACAGTTAACAAGTTTTAAATCCAATTTAATAAAAAGGCTTATGAACACGGTAGTAAATCACACACAAAATTCATGGTAGCAGTGGCGCAAACCATTCCATGTATAAACCGGTGGTTACTGGCAAGATTGGACTGGGAACTCATGTAAGGGACGAAGGCAACATCGATAAAGTGCCGAAGTTGAGGGCAGGCGGTGCCTGGGCTGCGCCGGTGAAATGTAAGTTCAATAAAGAGCAAAATGTAAAGAAGATGAAAAACGTAGATGCAGCAAAGATCAAGGATATGGCAGCGGCAATTGCTGCAAAGACCATGTTGGCCGCTATGGTAGTGCTATGCATCCGTTTCATCAGGGCGTACATGGCTGCATCGGTGTGGTGTCAAACCATATCAGTAAAACCACTTTTGACCTGTACTTACGCCCGAAAGAGAGTTGTCAACAGAGTTACACGCGACCGTAAGTTTGCGCTGTTCACGAAAAACCCGAATAGCCGTGCCGGGCTATTCGGGATCAGGTAACCGATACATCAGGGATGTAAAAAGTTACGGTGAGGTCTGCCTAAAGACAAAACGCGATATAAATATACCAAATCAGACATTTTTTAAGGTAATCTTTTTTAGCAAAAAAAGACCATGTTATGAACAGCAAACTGTTCAACCCAATCAAAAACAAAATAGCAGCAACTATTGCATTGCTATTTTTCGTTGTCTTAGGTACTGGCACCATGATGGCGATGAAAGCGCCCGGTGAAGCAAAAGCTATTAAGAAGCAGGATAACACAACCTGGTATTATAATGGTTCAAGCAGCAGCGCCTCTGCTATTCTCACCTCCAGCAACTGGTCAACTAATACAGTGCCTACAGATTGTCAGTCTGGGGGTAACCGTCCCTGTTCCATTTCCGTTGCCGCGAGTGATCAGGCAGAGCTTCAGACTTTCCTGAATGGTGAAACCAAAGATGATGTAATGGCCCTGGCACCTCAGCAAAGACCCTGATTAAATAAATATCAGTTTTTTAAATTATCCAAATATTTAGGATAATACACAGCATATCATGCGATTATTTATTGCATGGTATGCTTATAGATTGACTAATTCATGTATTCTGTCATACAAATTTATCATCTCACCTATAATTTTGCGTTATTCCTGCCAACGATATAATATCATCGGGTATAGGCAAAGCAAAACGAAAATCTCCCGCAGGTAAGTTATAGGCCTGCCCGTTAACTGTTCTTTGCAGGCTGATACTTGCACCTTCCTTATTCAACCTTTTAATATCCATCCACCTTAATCCCCGCATCAGTAATTCCTTTCGACGCTCCTGTAATATCAGTGTGAGGGCATCTGCCGGTGTAGCAGCTGTTAAAGCGATGAATTTACCTGTTTTCCAGCGTTTGCTCAGCAGAGTATTTAAATCAGCCATTGCCGCAGTTACATTATTCTGCCTTGCATAATATTCAGCCCTGGTCAAATAAACTTCATCTGTCGCTATTCCGGTAAATAACGTCGCATTACCGACATAGCACCCTTTGAACCCAACCGATCCATCCGTATTTGCCTTAAAGAAAATCATTTTTCTTAAGTCATTCGAAGCATAGGATTGATAAAGTAAAGGATCAATTTTGGCAACGCTATTATTTAAGGGGTCAGAAAGCGCTGAAGCCCGTTCAAATAAGGTTTCAGCATTCAGGTCTTTTACGGGATATCCGTCTGTGGGGATTAAGGTGTTATAGTCTAACAGTTTATTGTACAATTGAAGCGAAGAGTCTGCATACAGTCCGGCACGGGTATAATCACGCATCCATAGATAGGTGCGGGCAAGCAAGGCGTAAGCCGCCGGTTTTGACGGACGCAAAACACTTGCAGGAGTAACTGGCAAAATTGGTATCGCAGTTCTTATATCGGAAATCACCTGCTGATAACTTTGCTGAACAGATGCCCTGACTGTTTTCTCATTGAAATCCGGGTCAAGCCGTAGGGGAATACCAAGGTCTGTAGCCGCGGTAGTCTGGTCGTATGCCAGTGACCATATCGACAAGGCATCCAGAAACCGGTTAGCCCTGAAAACCAGTGCCTGGCCTTTGATATTATCCCAATTGGTTTGATTTGCAGATGTACGTGCAATTTGGTTAAGTTCATCCAGTACAGAATTGGAGAAATAAACAGCACGGTAAGTATATGACCAGTCATTGCCATTTGCGCCTATATCAAAAAGATGTTCCTTTTGCCAGGTGTACATGGACTGATCAAATATCGAATAGAGCGCAGTGTAATCCGCATCGGTTAAATAATAGTCGTTCGTACTTTCTTCATGGGAATTGGCTCCGGAGTAATTCATCGTTGAATAATTGTCCAATAATGCCTGTAAGTCCGTCAAATTGCTTGGGATCACCAGTTTCTTACTTGACTTCTCGTCAAGGTACTTTTTGCATCCCGCCATAAACCAGGCTAACACGATGGACAAAACAATAAATGATCTATGTATAAATGTTTTTTTCATGATGCGCTGAATTAAAAGGTTGTTTTAAGGCCAAAAGCAAAGGTTACCGGGTTATTCAAAGGATAAGTACTATTGTAGTAATCCGGGTCTATACCTGACTTATTGGCCCTCCAGATGATACCGAGGTTACTAATATTGAGATATACCTGCACGGATTTAAATGGCAATTGATGCCAGGCTTCCTTATTCAGTTCATAACCCAGGTTAATGTACTGTAAGCGGATATGATCACCTTTCTCCACCAATGATGCCGAACCGGCATAGAAATTATCCCGTGCTGAACTTGCCGGATAGACCATGGACGGCACATTGGTCGTCCGCTCGTCGCCGGGCTTTTGCCAACGGTTGGCATAATCCGAATTTCCAAGCCAGGTGGAGTATAGGGAAGAATAATTAATAGATGTTTTCCTGAAATAATAACCGAGCTTATAAACAATGTCGAAATCCAGAGTCAGGTGCCCATAAGAAAAGGTGTTAATTACAGAACCGAATCCTGTAGGAATCGCCGAACCAAAATATTGAAGATCGCCGACCTGAGTACCGCTGCCTGTAATCGCTGTATAATCTTTGCTTACCTGCCCGTTCAGGTAGCCTCGCGGATCTCCTGTCTGTGGGTCAAGACCGGCCGATTTATAGGCGAATACACCATAAACCGGATAGCCTTTTAAACCTGAAACGGTCACATTGTTATTGTAAGAAATAAAATTACTGCCCTGCAAAGATTTCAAATAATAATCAACGACCTGATCTTTGTAATAACTAAAGTTAAGTGTAGTGTACCATTTGATCTTCTGCTCAAGATTGATTGTTTTTAATTGCAGGTCAATCCCCTTTCCTTTCATACTGGCTACATTTTTTACGATCTGCGTACCGATACCAGCAGTATAATCCAAAATGGCGGTTCCAAATAAATCAGTTCCCTTTTTTTGATAAACCTCCAGGCTACCACTGATCCGGTTCCCTTTTGTATGAAAATCAGCCGCTATATTGATCATCCGGGAGTTTTCCCATTTCAGATCAGGATTATAATAGTTACTGAAACGGGCGTAAGGCCTCGAGGTATACGGACTTGTGCCGGAATAATAAGCGATGGTATTTGCAGCCACCAGTGCCGGGTTAATGTTCCCGCTATAGCCATAGGTTGCCCTTAATCTCAAATAAGGAAGTAATTCGCTATGGTAAAAGCTTTCGTCCGAAAGGTTCCAGCTGGCTCCTGCCGACCAGAATGGGTTCCACTGGTCATTTGTATTTAAGCCAAATAAATTAGATGCATCCCGCCGCCCACTTACAGAAATAATATATTTGGATCGATAAGTATAGGCAGCATTGGCAAAATACGATACATAGTTTGTGATCTGGTCACTGATATCACGGTTATCCGGTATCAGTGCGTTGCTGCCTGTGATAAAATTAGGGTATTGCGTAGTATAGTTCACATTGCCATACGTCAGGAGATCATCGTTGTATCCGTAAAAGCGGTTCCGGTCGCTTATGGTATGAGCAGAACGTAATTCACCACCCGCAAGCGCGGAAATATCATTTACACCCCAGGTATGAGTAAAATTCAGCTGGCCTCTCAGGTCATGCGCTTTCAGTGTGGCATCACTTAAATCCGTTATTCCGCCTGCCGGAATATTATTGGTGACTACCCCTGCGGAATTGATCTGTGTAAACCGGTTGACCAGATCACGGGCAAAATAACTGTTCTGATCCCAAAGACTTTTGGTGGTTGTTTGCTGCCGCTCGAACTGGTATTTCACATCGGCATTCAACCCTTTCCAGATACGGCAGTTCACACCTGCATTAGCTACCACATCTGCAATGCCAGTAGTAGTAGTGGCGTGCTGATAGTCTGTTAACGGATAGTAATTCCAGTCCAGTAATTTACCGTTTCCTGCTGTTGACAAATAGGTCTGTTCATAGTCCTTAGTCAGGGCTATTGGATTGCCGTTAGCATCGGCCAGTTGTGCGTAAGGATAAAGATAATAGCCGCTTTTGGGGATAATATCACCGTATCCAGGTTTTCCGCTTATCGTATTGCTCTGTGTGAACCAAATCCCGGACGTAATCTGTAAATCTTTATAAACCTGGTATTTATTTTGAAAGCGCAGGTTTAGACGGTCATATCTTGCGTCCAGATTACTGATGTCTTTATCGTAGCCACCCGTTGCTGTCCATGCCATTTGTTTCGTTCCTCCCTCCAGGCTCAGTGCATACTGCTGGTTTACCGCAGGCTGGTAAAAGTATTTACTAAAATCATTCCGAACATCCACATTGCGCAGGGCGTTGATCTGTGAATTTGCAGCTGCCGCCGATAACGTACCATTAGTTTCTTTGTTCAGCAATTCAATTACAGGGGAAAGTGCCGGATGACTTGAAGAATTGATCTGACTTTTATAATAGCCTTTGCCAAATAGCATTTCTTCCACATCAATAAAGTCCGACGAGGATATTTGGGGGATATAAGACAGATCGGGTTTTCTGCTGATGGACAGGTTACTGTTTAAAGTTACGGTTAAGGGTTGGTTAAAGCGGCCTTTTTTCGTTGTGATAACAACTACACCATTTCCGGCCTGTGCTCCCCAAATTGAAGCTGCTGCTGCGTCTTTCAGGATAGTGACACTTTCTACATCGTTTGGATTGATATTGCTGATATTGCCGTCATATGGGAAATTATCCACGATTACGAGCGGGTCTTTTGGCCCCTGAATGGTGCTTAGACCACGGATCATTAATCTGCCATTAGAACCTCCTGTAGTCCGATCAGCAATAACGCTATTCGCAATGGCGGGTAAACGGCTTAATATGTCGGGGCTTACTTGTTGACTAAGTATTCTTTTATCGAGTTGTTCAAATGAGCCTGTTGCCCGTTCTTTAGGAAGTGTCTGATAGCCGGTGCTGACTGTAACCTCTGATAGCTGGCTTGTTTTTGGCAATAAAGTAATCATTATAGCGGATGTAACAGGCAGGCTTACTTTAATTTCCTGACTTTGAAAACCAATATAGCTTATCGAAAGCGTCAGGTTTGGAAGTAACGTAGCGATAGTAAAATTGCCATTTTTATCTGTAGTTGCTATTTGTCGACTTTCCTGAATTGTTAAAGTAGCACCAGAAAGCGGTTGCTTATCCGCAGCGGAAATTACCGTCCCTTTGAGGGCATGTTGCTGCGCATAAGAAATATAAAAAGCGAACCCAATAAGTATAGTGAGTAACAGTTGTTTCATTTTAGAGCAATTGAAGGTAGATTAATTGGTTATGGCCGTGCTTTGATATCTGCCGATAACGAGGGCTTATCACTAAGGATGAACATGTTTAAGGAGCGTCGTTCTTTAACTAAATCGAGATCATACCTTTTCAAATCTGCTCTCAAGCTATCCAGATCAAGCGAACCTGATAGTTGAATATCTATCATCTGATGATAATTGGTTTCATCAATAACCGGCATCGATATGCTGGTTTCAGCGTTGAGCCTTTTTATAAGGTAGTTAATCGGAAAATTGGTTAGATGAGCAGGTTTTTTGAAAAATAAGGTATTTTCATTTTTACCGCCTTTCGATTTTAGTTTATCAACACCACTGGTTCTTTTGAGTACCAGACATTGTACATCCCTCTTCTCTATGCGCCCAAAGTAATCAGTATAGCGATTCAGGTCACGCAACATTCGGGTATATAATGAGTCTGTCTGTGCAATGGGGACGATCAGGTCGAAATTATATTGGTTATCTGTTTTGAATATACCATACTCACCTTTTGTCAATAAAACCTTAGTGGTATCAGCAACATTTAATAGTAACCGCTTACTATTATAGCTATCCTTTAGCTGTTCAAATAATCCCCTGGCTGCAGCCAGATAAATATTGATCAAAACCTCATTGGTAAATGCTCTTCCGTATACAATACCATTGCTTTTCCGAAATTGTGTTCCACTTCCCAAGCCGCTGTAGGCACCTTTGGAGAATATGGAATAGTAAATTAATTTGCTATCGAACGGATAGTTTTCTGATAGGAATAAGGGACGGCTTTCCTCTAAGTCCTTCTTAACGGTAAGATGGCTTTCTATATTTGAAATCGCTTTAGTAAGATTTACCTTATTTACATCCTCGGCAGAAGTAATTGCAATAACATGGCCGTCTTGACTGATCCAGACACAATGAGGAATAAGACGGTGCGGAAAAAGCTTAGCCAACAAAGTATCGTTGACAGCAGAAGTAATATGATATTTATGCCCTGCTTCTGATGCAAAGAACTTATTGATAGTATTTCTATTCTGATTGGTTACTGCAAGGATTTGCAGTTTCGACCCAAACTCCTTTTCCAGGTCTTCAATTTTAGGGAAGTTTACAATGCAGGAACTGCACCATGTAGCCCAAAAGTCGAGTATGAGTAGTTTGCCTTTGAAATCAGATATTTTGGCGGTAGTAGTAGATTTGCCTCCGTTGTCTTTGTAGTTGATAATATTGTTAATGGTAATATCAGGTACTTTGTCGCCTATTTTTAAGGCGGCTATATTGGGTGTTTTGTCTTGGGCCAGTACGTTAAAATTTAAACAAAGCGCGGCCAAGACGATGTAAATCGTTATTTTTTTCATGAAATGAGGGCGTTAGTTATAATGATTTAATGACGCAAAAAACAGCGCCGCTTTTTAGGACGGCGACTGTCGGGGGAAATCAAAACGCTTTCACTCGGGCGGGCAGATAAGTAGCAGCCAGGTTTGTACCGCGTGGCTATGCATGGCGATTTTCCTCCTGGCTGTTTGCTGCCAGTTGCTGCATGCGGCCCCACTGGTGGACTGCGGCTACTAACTTTGTTAACTGATCGGAAAATTTGGCGAGTTCGTCCACCTGAAGGTTCTTAATGGGTTGGCCGTTACCAGCAATGGCAAAAACAAACCAAGGCCAAAGGATGTCATCCGATGCCGAACCGTTTAATTCAGGGAAAAATTCACCAATTAATCCCCTCAGGGATTCCATATCAACCGGACTGTCTATTTGTTGTTTTCCGCTCATTATTACCTGTACAAATAATGAGCCCTACTAAGAAATAAGCATCCAACCTTAAAAAGGGGGGCTGGACACTTGCATCTTATTGCAGTCGGGGTACTGGTTGAACCCGCCTACACTTTAATAAATTTAAAGTTTCAGCTTCATCATCCCTTTCGGAACGACTATCGTACAATAAAATAAGCAAGCGCCAGCCCCCCTCCCAAAAGGAAAGGGACTGCAAAGATAGATCTTTGGCGCAATACTTACCATCGCACGATAATTACCAGTTTTCGACCGCGAGGCTCGTAATAATTAAAATATACCTTATTTATATAATAACAGTCTTTTAAATTAAATTAATAGATTTTTTACATCTATTCAAATTTATTAAAATTAGATTTTAAAAGCAAATAATTATACATATTAAATCTAATTTAAGATTTAATATGTATATAAATTACTGATTTTCAATTATTTATACTTCAGTATATTTGCTGTCAGCAATGAAAAAGAGGAAAAACAGGATTAATCGAATAAGTATATTTTTAGATGAGGTGGGCCTTGATCAATTAGAATTAGCTAAACTTTTAAAAGTCACAAACGACACCGTTTCACGTTGGTGTAGAAACGCTACTCAACCCTCCCTAAAAAGCCTATCAAAAATTGCTGAATTGGGCCATATAGACATTCGTGCATTATTAGAGCCGACCGAATGGGATGATAATCCATCACCTATCGAGATATATTTGGAAAACAAAGCAAAAAAGGAGTTAGAGGATAAAAAGTTAGCGAAGCAACAAATCAAAAAAAGCAAATAAATGGCAGCTCGCACTTACAAAAAAAACAGTCCTTCTTTTTGCTTTATGGTTATTGATAAAATATTCTTTAAATTTGTATGAACACTAATTTCTACATCCATGCAGATAGAAACACGTAAATTACATTTGATTGAAGAAATGCTCAAAGTAAAAAGTGAGGCTACTTTATCGGCTTTGGAGAACTTGTTAAAGAGATCAGCGAAAGATACAGGCACAAAAAACACTCCAAATCTAAAAGAGTTTTCGGGAATATGGTCTAAGGACGAAGCGGAAGAAATAGAGCGTATCATAGCTGAGTCCTGTGAAACAATCCATCCCGATGACTGGAAATAATCTGCTGGACACTAATATCGTTATCGAATTATTTAAAGGCGATGTTGCTATCACAGCGTTTCTTGAAAGCCTGGAAGACGATATAAATATTCCCTTTGCTGTATTAGGAGAACTCTACCTGGGTGCCTACCGATCTGCCAACCCAAACAAACACATCAAACAGATCAATGCTTTTCTCAAAAGATGCAATGTATTGATCGCCGACAAAGAAACTGCCAATCATTATGCACAGATCAAAACAGCCTTGTTGCAAAAAGGCAAACCGATACCTGAAAACGATATATGGATAGCGGCAGTTGCCCAACAATACGATCTTAAACTGCACACAAAGGATAAGCACTTCAAAGAAATCGATCTTCTGAACTTACAGAGCTGGTAAATTACCAAACCAGTCTATTGCCCCGCCCGCATTTGTGCCCTACCGAACCCCGGCGCACATTCCCTCGCTGTTCCGGTGTTTTGTTGTTTACGGTGAAAGGTTTGTAAGCTATAGCAGACAGGAGTGGCCCACAAAAAAAAACCAAGCAAGGCCTGGCTTTTCAATTTATTAGGGGTGTATGTTTTATTTCTTTCGCAGTTTGTTTCAAGCTTTTCCTTAGTTGTCTGCTAACCTTCCGGAAATTTGCTTCGTTAGTATTAGTAAGCTTGTATTAAAACCAGTGCAGAGATATGTAAAACTTCGTTCAATTTTCTAATCATGGCTAAGCTCAATTTTCTCTTTCCGGAAAGAATCTCAGATTTGCGGGAGCGGTACCCCAAAATATCGCCCAACTCTTTTTCAGAAATCCCCATTTGATCCAGTCTGAATTTAATGGCCTCTAACGGATTTGGAGACGGTATGGGATGATACACTAACTCATATTCTTTAATAAGAATACTAATCACCTCTAAGTCGTCGGAGGCAGTTGACCCTTCCTGTATATCAGTTTGCATTAGTTCGTACACACGCAGGGTACAAAAATTGAAAATTTAATACATGGAGCAAGTCAGGAAAAGGGAATTCGTCCGGGAACAGAAAATGTTCCCTACATTGTTGGGCTTGGAAAAGCGTGTGAATTAGCACAGCAAAACCTTTCAGCGAACAGCATTCACCTTTCAACCCTTCGTGATAAACTCCTACATGGTTTACAGCAAAAATTGGGAACGACAGTAAAAATCAACGCCAACCTAAACAATTGTTTGCCAAATACCCTAAGTGTGGCTTTTGATACAGACGACGAACACGTTCTTGATGCATTGATTAACAAAAGCGAGACGTTCAAACATTATATCAACTTTGATAGACTAGTATTAGCAAAGGCGGCCTAAATTTTACTTGCGAGACTTGAATACGTTATCTTTGCAGCATGAGAGATTACGATTCATACTAATATCCCCATGACCAAGGAGGAATAATGGACAATGATTTCAAAAAGATCAACAATATGTATATGTCTCAGCCCTTCGCTGAGGATGAGGGCGAAGCCAGCCAGATAGCCGAGTGCCGATCGCTGGCCCGCGTGTATGCGTTCACCGAGAATGCTATTGTCTCGATGGGTGACAACAAGCTCAATTGCAGTTACTGCTATTTCGGTGGGCTGGCCGACGAACTCGGTTTGACCGTCGAAGAGCGCCAGGATATAATTCCTTCGCTCTACGAAGACTTCATTTTCAATCGAGCTGATGCCGACGATTTAGTTCAGCGTCATGCCGACGAACTCGCTTTTGTCCATCTGCTCAAGCCAATACCCATCGCCCGTCGTCGCGATTTCTACCTCAGCGACTATATGCGACTGCGTGACAAGGAGGGCAACTACCGTGTCGTCGAACACCGTATTTTCCCGATGGAAGCCTCGTCGAACGGAAGTTTCCGCCTCATGGCATGTGTCTATACTTTGGCCCGAGAGGAGCAGCATCAGGCCAAAATAATCAATACCCGCACAGGTGAGAGACGTGTGCTGACGAATCAGGATTACGCTCATGTGCTCTCTACCCGTGAGTGCGAAGTGCTCCGACTCATCGACCAGGGCAAGCTCTCGAAGGAGATTGCCGACCTCTTGTCCATCAGCATCAACACTGTGAATCGTCATCGCCAGAACATACTGGAGAAACTCAACGTGGATCATGCCATCGAGGCTTGTCGTGTGGCTCGAGCCATGGGGCTGCTCTGAATGGTTATAAATAACTATTGTCCATTACGAAAGATGTCATTTTTTTGCACCCAAAAAAAGTACGATCATCTTTCTTAATTATTTCTACAAAATGTATCAGCAAACCAATACCTATCAGGAATCCAAACCACGTTACGAGATTCTGGACGGACTCAGAGGCGTTGCGGCTCTGGGTGTTGTGATGTTTCACATGATGGAGTGTTATCCCTCTGAGATCTCTCGTTGGGTGATGCCCCACGGCTTCATGTCGGTGGATTTCTTTTTTGCGCTCAGTGGCCTTGTGCTCGGTTATGCCTACGATGACCGTTGGGACAAGATGACCACCTGGGGCTTCTTCAAGCGCCGCCTCACCCGTCTGCAGCCTATGGCCATCATGGGTGTGCTCATTGGCATCTGCTTCTTCTATTATTCGGGTGGTCCCACCTTCAATGCAGTTGATTCTGCCCCCTGGTATATGTTGATGCTCGAGGCATTGCTTCTCATCTGCATGATTCCGCTGCCCAAGTCGATGGACATCCGTGGTTGGGGCGAGCTCACCAGTATCAATGGTCCTATTTGGACCCTTATTTACGAATATGTAGCCAATGTCCTCTATGCCTTCTTCTTGCGTCGCGTAAATAAGGTGCAGCTGGGTATCATCGTGGCCTTCTGTGCCCTACTATCGGCCGATCTGTGCTTGCAACTCAATCTGTGGGGCAATCTGGTGGACAAAGGTTACCAATACACCATCAATGGCGGCTTCATCTTCGATCCTGAGCACGTCTATCGTGCCATGGTGCGCCTTATGTTCCCATTCACCATGGGGCTGCTGCTCTCGCGCATCAATCGTTTTATCTCTATCAAAGGTGGCTTCTGGGCCGCATCGCTCCTTATCATTACCATGGTTTCTACTCCTATGCTCACCGACATCAGCCCACTTTACGAGGGTATCTACGAGCTCTGTGCCATCCTGCTGCTCTTTCCCCTCATCCTCTCTATTGGCGCTGGCAGCCGCCTGCAGGGGCGTCGTGCCACCCGTATCTGCACTGTCGTCGGACAGCTCTCCTTCCCCCTCTACATCACCCATTATCCCATTATGTACATGCACATGAGCTGGGCCGAGAATCACATGGATTCGCCTGTCAGCACCCATGTTTTCGTCGGTATCACCACTTTCATTATGTGCTTGGGCGTAGCATGGGCATGTTTGAAGCTCTATGACGAGCCGGTACGCAACTGGCTGGGGAAACATTGGCTGAAGCGATAATGAGACCTTCCCAAGACTACAGCATCATCAAGCGGTCCTGTTACCTCGGCTTTGTCACGCAGGCCATCGTAGCCAATTTCACGCCGCTGCTGTTCATGGCTTTCCACCGTGAGTATCAGGTCCCGATAGTGGATATTCCGGATCCATTGACACCTCGTTCCGGAAAAGTAGAAAGCTGATTCCGCGACACTCATATCAGATCATTGATTATAAACGTATTTTATAAAAAACGATTACACAAATGGGTGCTCTAAAGCCTGCGGAATGGCCTGGTCAAGCACTCCAGAATCTCCAAAAAAGCTGCGAAGTCAGAAAGATGCTGAATATATCACCCGGCACCTTACAGAACCTGCGCATCAACGGTACTCTACGCTTTACCAAGATTGGCAGCATCATGTATTACAAGTTGGAAGACATTAACAAGGTTTTGGAGGGTAACGGAAAATGATTATCTCAAAAAAATTAGCAAGCTATAACGACCTGATCAAACGCATGGGAAGCGATAAACGGGTACTGGCGACTCATGTCAGCTTATTCACGGGCTTATTTATTTTTTGGCAGCGGAGCGGCTTCGCCAGTCCTTTTGCCATCACCCGTAAAACGGTGATGGCTTATGCCAAAATCGTATCCATTGCGACTTATCATAAGTGTATTAGGGAGCTGGATGAGTATGGATATATCCGTTATCAACCATCTTTTCACCCGGCAAAAGGGAGCCTTATTTATTGGCCGGATAATCTTGAAAAAATTAATTGAAACAGTGCTGCGGGCTTTGCCTATAGCAACACAACCAGACAATTGAACAGCATATATTATCAGCAGCTAAACAGCTGGGTAGCACGAGGAGCATGAGTGACGAAGTGGAGCGAGATACTATTTTGGTATGCAAAAAACCGAACACACCCTAAAGGACTGATTCTCAACCGTCCCTCATTGGTCGGTTTTTTTAAGAACCAGATATTCTTACTGGCTCGAAAAAAAGAAAGGTCTTATCGTTCGCAGTAAAGAGCCCCTTTATGAAACTTTTATCGAAGGTATTTGAGTGTGATATCATTGATCTTATCCCCAAAGAGGTGCCTGTATATGATATTGCGAGATTAACATTAAGAAGGACTAACAAAATCAATAAAAACGGTAGCATTTCCAACAAGAAAGAAACTCAGGTGGTAAAAATAGACCCCGTGGAAAATGATTAGTGCTTAAACGAGAAAAACAATTTTCATGAATTGGGACTATTGAGTAATACCAAACACTAAAGATAAGCACCTCAAAGGAATCGATCTTCTGAGTTTACAGAGCCGGTAAATTACCAAATCTATGAGGGCAAGTGCCTATAGATTACTCTGAAATGTCTGTCTCAAGTCTCTGTTGTAAAAACCATTCAATATATTGGAGTAGTGCAGTGCCGGCATAGTAAGGAAGATTCATCAACAAATAAGGTTTTTTATTAGGCGTAATAGCTTGCTCTACTTTGAACGCTCCTGCGTACATCCGAATAGCATATGGGTGATCAGAGGCTTCAATGAACTGATGGAGTGATTTTAAACTACCTGTACTGCCCGATTTTATTTCTATGGGAATAACCAACTTGCCGTAAGCGCACAATAAATCAACTTCAGCGTTTGACTGCGCTTTTTCTCTTACCCAAAAATTCGGTGTTTGAGCTGAAATACTTTGGATGGAGATCAGTTCCTGCGTTACCAAATGGGGTATCACAGCCCCCTTATAAGCACTGTTTAAATCATCCATTGCCAGCATTTCGGCTTGAATGCCTAAAGAATAATTGACCAGGCCAGTATCTAAGAATTGTAAACGCGGCGCTTTCTTCAAATCAGCCTTCAATGGCGGGTGCAGGTCTGTAGTTGGGTAGATCAAACGCACGATCTTTGCCTCGTCCAGGGTTCTGAACGCTTCTCCTACTTCTCGTGACCTATAATTGGAATTTCCGAAGCCTTGAAATTTTACACGTTCGTCCAAGTACAGCGGTGCAGTATCCATTAAATGTTTAATGATTTTCCTTTCAGTCTCGTTGGATGTGTATTTTTCTACATCATTTTTGTAAGTACCCCAAATGCTTTCATAGATAATCCGTAAATCTGAAAGGCTATGTTTCTCAACGTCTGTTTTGATTACTTCGGGCATACCTCCGATAATCGCATAGCGATGAAAGGCATCCATTAACGTTTGATGGGCAAAAGCTTTCACCGGGACCTGTCGTAATTGTTGCAGCAACGCCTGCTTTCCGGTGGCTTCCAGGTATTCCTGAAAATTAAGCGGATGGAGATATAAAAATTCCACACGACCTACAGGGAAGCTATGCACTTTCTGCATGGCAAACTCCAACAATGAACCTGCGCTGATGACATGAAGCGCAGGTATTTCTTCATAAAAATAGCGTAACAACTGGATGGCCTTGGGGCTCTCCTGTATTTCATCGATAAATAAAAGAGTATTTGTGATCGCCGATGAAGGAATATTATGTGCTAAAAATAAAGCTTCAAAAATGGTTTGCACATCATCAAAATCGTCAAAGTAACGGCGGTCTGCTGGCTTTTCTAAGTTGAGCACAATAGCATGTGCGTAGGTTTGGGCAAAATCCCGTATTAACGTAGTTTTGCCAACCTGCCGTGCGCCTCTTATGATAAGCGGCTTACGCGCAGTGCTTAATTTCCAGCGATTAAGATAATCTTCTATACTTCTTTTAAAAGCCATATTCCAAAATCCGCACTTAATGTAACAGAATAAGGGCAAATTTACACCTTTTTTGTAATAGAATAACCCCTGTTTTTATTATATCTTGTAATAGAATAAAGGCAGTCATTATTTAATTACGTGCATCATGAAATTCAATATACCATTTATTCAACTGAACTTGTGATAAATTTATAACAGATAAGGGAATCGCAAACAGAAAATTATTGCACAAATAAAAATGTTATTCGTTATATTTGTTATCAATAAGCAACAGCATTATTTGGTTTATTTTGGTGGTGACCTATTCGGTGACCTTCCAAGGATTATAAAAACATAAAGAGCTGATTAATAGCGATAAATTCAATAATTATCGTTCCCTCCGGCTCCACTGAAACGGTATCAAACACCACTAAAACCCTTCAAACGCTACGTTTGAGGGGTTTTTTGTTGCATTTTGGTGTCATTTTCGATGGGATTTATGTTTCGTCTAACCGATGAAGAATTTGAGGTCGCAAATTGCGATCTCAAAAAGAAGTGGAAGGCGATACGCTCCGGACGCTTTCAAAAAAATGATCCGCGAGCGCCGATTGGTTTTAAAATTAAAACCTAAGGTAGTGTGCTATATTGACAATTTGTATAACTATAAATATTCCAATATCAAATGTTACCAATTTGGTAACATTTGATATATTCGTAAAAGCGATGCGAGTAATAGCAGCAAAAACTTTAAAAGACTATGCCGCCGATTATCACCAGGCTGAACAAGCTTTGTTGAGTTGGTATGAAGAGGCCTCAGCGGCATCCTGGAATAGTCCTAATGAATTAAAGGATCAGTATCGAAATGCGTCTATACTTACAACCAAACGGGGTGTTTTCAATATTCAAGGTAATACTTACAGCTTGATTGTAGATATTGAGTATAGACTAAAGATCGCATTTGTAGTATGGTTCGGAACACACAAACAGTATGATCAAATAGATGCAAAAACAGTAAGTTATGTTAAAGCCAATTAAAACAGAAGAACAATATAATGACGCTTTAGCTCGTGTGTACGAACTGATGCAAACTGATATAAAGGAGGGGTCAACTGCCTCCGATGAATTAGAGGTGCTTAGTATACTTATTAAAGAATATGAGTTGGTGCATCATCCCATACCATCTCCAAATCCGTTAGAGGCCATTAAGTTCAGACTGGATCAAATGGGAATTTCTGAAAAAGAGTTGGGTGATATTTTGGGGTACCGCTCCCGCAAATCTGAGATTCTTTCCGGAAAGAGAAAATTGAGCTTAGCCATGATTAGAAAATTGAACGAAGTTCTACATATCCCTGCACAGGTTTTAATACAAGCTTACTAATACTAACGAATCGAATTCCGGTAGGTTAGCAAAAAAATTAGGAAAGGCTTAAACAAACTGAGAAAGAAATAAAATATACAACCCGATAAATTGAAAAGCCAGGCCTCGCTTGGCTTTTTTGTGCGCTCTGCTGTCCGCTATTGCTTACCGGAACAGTGCGGGAATGCGCGCGGGGGCGATAGGCCGCAAATGCGAGCGGGGCGAATTGGCTGGTGTGGTAATTTACCAGCTCTGTAAATTCAGAAGATCGATTTCTTTGAAGTGCCTATCTTTAGTGTGCAGTTTAAGATCGAATTGTTGGGCAACTGCTGCTATCCATATATCGTTTTCAGGTATCGGTTTGCCTTTTTGCAACAAGGCTGTTTTGATCTGTGCATAATGATTGGCGGTTGCTTCGTCGGCGATCAATACATTGCATTTTTTGAGAAAAGCATTGATCTGTTTGATGTGTTTGTTTGGGTTGGCAGATCGGTAGGCACCCAGGTAGAGTTCTCCTAATGCAGCAAAGGGAATATTTATATCGTCTTCCAGGCTTTCAAGAAACGATGTGATAGCAGCATCGCCTTTAAATAATTCGATAACGATATTAGTGTCCAGCAGATTATTTCCAGTCATCGGGATGGATTGTTTCACAGGACTCAGCTATGATACGCTCTATTTCTTCCGCTTCATCCTTAGACCATATTCCCGAAAACTCTTTTAGATTTGGAGTATTTTTTGTGCCTGTATCTTTCGCTGACCTCTTTAGCAAGTTCTCTAAAGCAGATAAAGTAGCCTCACTTTTTACTTTGAGCATTTCTTCAATCAAATGTAATTTACGTGTTTCTATCTGCATGGATGTAGAAATGAGTGTTCATACAAATTTAAAGAATATTTTATCAATAATCATACCCCGAGACTGTTCGATTATTTCTCAGACACGGCTTTCAACCGAAACAGTTGCTCCCGCCCCCGCTTCCCATCCTTTACGACAATGGCATTCCTCGGACTTTTGCCAAGCAAATCAGTAATTCTTCTGGGACTAATTTTATTCCTAACTTCTTCCGGCAATTGTTGCCATATTTCTCTGGATTTGCTTGTCGTTTAAAAAAATCAGTAGCCGACATTGTATCCACATAACCAGCACTTTGCCATACCAAGATTTGTAGAAGGTTGGGAGTTTTATATTGGGAAGCGATCTGAAGCGGTACCTTAACGGCGCATAGCACGAAATAGCCCTTTGTTGTGATCTGTAATGCTCGTTAGCTTTAATAGGATAAATCATGAAACGAGCCTGTTGTTAACAAATTAACTTATACCCAATGCCCCTAACGTTGATGATTTGTACGGCAGTATCGTGTTGTAAATGTTTACGTAATTTGTTAATGAATACATCCATGGTACGCGTGTTGAAAAAACTGTCATCACCCCATAAAGTAATCAGCGCCTGTTTCCTCTCCAATAAAGCATTCCGGTGATCATAAAGTAGCTTTAACAGTTGGGTTTCGCGGTGGGACAACCGGTGCTCTTCACTTCCAAATTTCAAAAGCTGCTGGTGTGGAACAAATACATATTTGCCAATGGCTGATTGCGTCTCAAAAGCTGAATGAGGCGGCTTAGCTCTTTTTAATAATTCGTTAATTCTTAAGAAGAGCTCTTCTAAGCTAAAAGGCTTTTTAAGATAGTCATTTCCACCGCTCTGATACCCTTCGATCAGATCATTGGTCGCGGTTTTTGCTGTAAGAAATAAAACCGGCACCTGCGACCCTGACGATCTGATTTGTTTTACCAGTGTGAAGCCATCCGTATAGGGCAACATCACATCGATGATACACAGGTCAAAAAACTGATTATGAAATAAGCTAAAAGCCTTTCTTCCGTCAGGTGCATGTACTACGCTGTAACCCAGCTGTTCCAGGCTGTCTTGGACTACTCGTGCTAAAAAAGGTTCGTCTTCTACCAGCAAAAGATTAAGCTTATCCATCAGCTTAGCGGTAATTTAATCGTAAACACGCTGCCGGTTGGTTGATGGTCAGCTACGGTTACTTCGCCGTGGTGCTGTTGGATCACTTGTTTGACATAGCTCAAACCCAGGCCAAAGCCTTTGACATCATGTAAATTGCCTTGCGGAACCCGGAAAAATTGCTCGAATACCTGAGCATGGTACTCGCGCGGAATGCCAATGCCATTGTCTGTTATCTTAATAACGGCGTGGTTAACTAATGCCATTACTTCAATGGAAACCGACGGTCTGCCAGTCGCATATTTCAACGCATTATCAATAAGGTTTACCATCACGTTCCTTAAGCTGGAAATATCGCCACGTATGCTGGGCGCCGCTTCAGAGGGTCGGTAATCGACAATTGCATCATGGCTTTCTATTAGTGGTCGCAAGTCATTAATCGCCGCTGACACCAATTCGTTAAAATCAATTTCGGTCCAATTGGCAGAATGGTTTTTAATTAGCCGGCCAGTGTTTAAAATCTTGCTGGTGAGGTCCTGAAGCTTATCAGACTGATAGCTGATCATGTCCAGATATTCTCTTTGTATATCCGGATTATACTTAAACGTCTTCAGTGCCTCAGTGGTGATTTTAATGGATGATATTGGTGTGTTGAGCTCATGCGTCATATTGTTAATAAAATCCTCCTTTAATTCGGCCAATTTTTGCTGAGATAGCAACGTCCTCACCGTATAGGTAAAACAACTAATCGTGATAATGATTAAAAGCAGCGAGGTAATAATAACCCATTTCATTTCTTTGAAAAAATAAGTATTGGGGCTTTCAATACCCGCGTAAACAAAATCGTTTTTGAAAGGCTTCCTGAAATTGGTATTGACCTTTCTGGTCAGATACAAGCCGGTCTGACCTGTCGGATTGAACACAAAGGGTGCATTGATATTCTTGTTTGCCAGCTCTCGCTTGAAAAGTTGTTCCAGGTCAGGCGGCTTTACTTTGCTGGCATTAAATACCTTCACCAGGCTATCGCCCAGCATTTGCGTGTAATAGTAAACGATCCCTTCCTTAAGATCACGCTTCAATATCCTATCCCCGAAATGTTTAATCATTAAAGCCTTTGCTTTTGGCGTAATATGGTCCAGTTTTTCCTTAAAATCGTTCAGACCGAACTGGGACTTACTTTTTTTATCTTCTTTAAATTTGGGGTGCGCATCCCGCGTGTAAAATACAGTCATACTATCCCGGTTTTTGTGATCAGCCGTAATGATGATTAAAGAGGTATCTGCCAGCCAGCCCTTAAACTTTGTGACGATCTGTTCCTGCCGCTGATCTGTTTCTTTGGCCACTGCGATATTCAAGGCTTCATTGATATCATGATCAAATGCTCTTACTGTTGTTCGGTAGTTCTGATAATTCCAAAAAAGCTGTAAGCCAACAATACCCGTGACACACAGCGACATCAGTACCAGGATAAGTAAGATATGCTTTTTCATTAATGTAAAATTACAATAAGCGCTTCAGGAAAAGTGGGCGTTAACACTAATTAACTTTGGTTAACCTATGTTAAGGTGCGATGGTTGATGGCAGGAGTACTTTTATAAAAAAAAGATTTATGAAAAGAATATTTATCCTTTTACTGTTAGGTGCAGCACAAGCTTCTGTTGCCCAGGTTAAAAAAAGCGAAACGGTTCCCAATTTGGATTTTAAAACACTGCTTAACTCGCCGGTTAAATCCACAAGCCTGAGCCAGCTTAAAGGCAAAGTAGTCCTGTTGGAATTTTGGGCTACCTGGTGCGGCTCGTGTTTAATAGCGATGCCCCATTTAAATAAATTACAGACCAAGTACCCAAAATCTCTGCAGATAATTGCCGTAACCGATGAAACCGAAAAGCGGGCGGCATTGTACATCAAATCTAAACCAGCTAATTTTTGGTTTGCTATAGATACTGGTCGTGCTATCGCGAAGGTCTTCCCGCATCAGTTGATCCCGCATTCTATCCTTATTGGACCCAATGGCAAATTGATTGCGGCCACCAGCCCGGAATCGATCACCGAAAAAGTAATTGATAGCCTACTTAAAAAGCAACAGGTACACCTGCCGGAAAAAAAAGATAACCTGGTTAGTCATGAGGATTTGATCAAACAAAACTTTTTCGCTTCAGATACCGTGCAATACCGGTTCATGATGCAGGCAGAGATCAAAGGAGATCCCGGGTTAAGCACAACTTGGCTGGACAATAAAGCTTTTAGCGGGCGAAGATTAACGTGCATCAACCTGCCTTTGACTACCCTTTATATGTTGGCTAATGGCCACTATCCCTATAGCCGCACTATTGATGAAACAGAAGTTGGTAAAAAAGCGCCGGTTTATTGCCTGGACCTGATCGTCCAAAATCCGGCAGACCTGTTGCCGGCATTGCAAAAAGAGCTGGCCAAACGCTTCGACCTACAAGCAAAGATCAAACCGGTAATTAAAGATGTCCAAATTTTGCGGATCACTGATACCACAAAATTCAGGTCTATTAAAAAAAATACATCCGGTGAACGCACTTACTATGCCAGGCATGGGGAGATCGACCAGCAAATGATCACCATGAAGGAGTTTGCACAATATGTGGAAAACTATGGTATAGAAAAGCTGGTAGTAGATGAAACCGGCAACGCAGAAAAATTTGATATTAAATTCTCTTTCCAGCCGGAAAATCCGCAAAGCCTACTGAATATTTTAGCCGGCATGGGCTTAGGTTTAACAAAAGAGCAACGGGAGGTCAATATGCTTATACTGTTCAAGCAACCTGTTATTTATTGAATATTCGGCGCGAACGTTGAAGGAGACGTTTCTGCGTTGTATTATCAAATTAAACATTATTTGATAATACAATTAAGCATCTTGCTGTAACGACGGCTACATTAATCTGATGTCGATTTTATTTATTGTCCACTCATTTTTAATAGAAGCATAAATAATTCGACTCAAAAATACACCGTATGGATAAAAAATGATCTATAGCGGACGCTAATTTATTGGCACCTTTGGTTTATTAGTAAGGCTTCCTTTTATAACTGCTTCGTCAATATTGTATCGCTTTTGTAAACTATTCTTGTGTAAGAAATCAGGATAGAATGGGAAGCAAACTTATTGACCCTTCCCTTAATAAATCAGCGTTACGGAACCGCTTAACACTTGCTTAGCGCCGTGTGTGCTAATAATATAATAATATGGTCCTTCCGGAAGTTTTTTTCCGGCCGATGTACCATCCCAGGGTTTTGAATAACCATTTTGGCTATACACCAAGGCTCCCCAGCGTGAATATACTTTGATGTTTGTAGTATGATCAGCATTGAGCCCGCTTATTTCCCAGGTATCATTTTGCCCGTCGCCATTCGGAGTAAAAGTATTAGGTATGTGTATATCTTTACATTGGCTGCTGATGGTGATTATTTGTGTTGCCGTACAACCATTATGATCAGTAACCTTTAAAGAAACTTTGCCAATATTCCCGGTGATAAAGCTTGACGAACCTGCTGAGCCGTTCCATTCGTATTTTGCAAAACCCGAAGGAGCCGTTAAAGTGATGGTTTCATTCGTATACTGACACAATGTGGCATTTGTAAGTGCTAAAACAGGATTGCTTAAAAATTGCACTGCTATACTTTGATAAGCTGTACAACCGGAAGCAGATGTAACGGTTGCAGAATAGGTGCCGCCCTGTGTTACGCTAATGCTGGCGGTGGTTTCACCCGTTGACCATTTGATCGTACTGCCGGTTGGAAAAGTAGCCGTTAGATTGACTGTTTGCCCGGCGCACAAAGTGGTGTTGGTAGTTTGTTGTAAATTGACGGTTGGCGGATTTTGAAAATCCAAAGTGTAAGCAGCAGATGATTGGCTGCATGAGGTTAGCTTGCTTGCTACATCTACCGTATAATTCCCGCCTTGGATAGTGGTTAACGATGTGCTGTTTTGTACAGAAGGAATAAGGATGCCATCGCGGTACCAGTTGATGGTGTAGGTGCCATCGTTAACAAAACTGGTTTTCAGGGTGGCCTGGTCGCCAATGCAATAAGCCATCTTATCTGTAGTGATGATAGGTACATTTATGGTTATAAAGCCAATCGCAGTTTCCTGCGATGCTACCCAGGTGCCAGCGCAGGATAATACTTCTACTTTGTATTTGCCTGGCTGGCTAATTTTAATTGATGCTGTGGTTAAACCGTTTAAAACCCCATCTTTATACCAACGGTATTGATACGCCTGCCAGTTGATGATCTGCGAACCGTCAATTGGCACGGTAGCTGCCAACGTAGCTTGCTCACCCAGGCAGTATGCTGCTTTATCAGCCGTTATTACGGGCTGCGGCATTTTTACAAACGTTAACTGTACTTCTTTTGATGCTACCCAGCCATTGCCCTGGCAACTGCTTACTTCGAGTTTGTATTTACCGCTGATGGTGGTGTTTAGCGTTGCCGTTGTGTTACCATTGAGCACGCCATCCTTATACCAACGGTATTGGTAAGCCGCGTTAGCCCCTGTTGTTAAGGTAGCCGTGCTGCCATCGCAATAACTTTGCTGATCGGGATAATTAAAAGTAAATAAAGGAGCTGTGATGGTGGTTACCGTAAGGTGATTAGACTCGAAATATACAGGGGAGCAAGGGTCATACATGGTTATGTAGTAGTCGCCGGCTGCAGCTATCGATAATGAATTCCCTACCTGCCCTATCATGGGCTGCCCATCTTTATACCATTGAATTACGCCGCCTGTATAAGCATAGCCTAAAACGGAAGCGCTGGTTGTGGTATTTGCGCATATTTGTAGCTGGCTGATATTGGGATTTTGCCCTGTAAATTGTATGGCCGATAGCTTATTAGCCGTATTGACATACGGCGCGAAATTGGGTGTTATCAGGTATAATCCATCAGTGGCGGCTATCCAGGCGCCATCTTCACATACGGGCTTAGCGTATGAGGTCGCATTTACGCAAATGTCATTGATCTTTTTTGTTCCCAGATCATTAAGTAGAAACATCGTATAATGAGGAAGGGTAGCAGAACCAAATATTTGGTACCCGGAATTTGAAAAATATAATCCGGCATCAGTGCCAACCAATAAATTTTCTTTGATTAAACCCGGGTTTGCAATATTCCCAAATGCCGTTAGTCCATAAATTGATGTGATTGCGTTTACGTTGATGCCGTCGAGATAATGGTAATGGGGGTAACCGGAGCCTTTTGAGTTTGCACGGTTGTTTTGGAATAAGCCTTTTTCAGTCCCCCAGTAAAGGTTCATATAGGTTGTGATATACCCGTTATCCTCTATCAGTCCCTGCGTATAAGAAGCGCAATTCAAATTGTAGCCCAAAGTGGAAGTGCCATACCAAAGGTCGCCACCATAAAGCCCAAGCATGTATCCCATAACAGGATATAAAATTGCAGGGTCAGGGTCCATGCCGAACTCTAAATAGCTTGTCAATTCATTTCTGTAAGTGGCTTTGAAAACCCTGCTCGCCACTGTTGATGAATTGGAAAGCATGAGCTCAGTTTTATAGTCGTAACGGCAAAGGCCATGATTTGTAGCAATTAATAAGGCATGTTGGTTGTTAAATTTAACAAAAGGGTAGTTTTGATAGCTGCCGGTGTAATCGATTCCTATAGAATTCACCAACCCAGGTACACCATCGGCCGGCGTTATTAATTTATAGGTTCCCTTTTTATATTCTATAACATTGGACGAATTAGTGGCAATAAAAACCGTGTCCTGGCTGCGCCCGGCAATGTCGATAAATTGATAGCCGCTGTAAGCGCTGAACTGGCTGCTGTAGTCGTCAACCACTTTTGTAACACTGTTCATCCGATATACTTCGTTATTTTGAGCCAGTATCCAAAGATAAAGATCATTAAAATCGCGCTTAACTTTCAGGATATTTTTACCGGCCAAAAACGTCCCGCTTAAATGAAAGTCAACATCTTGCTGGGCACGTGCCCCGTAAAAGGGAAAAACAATAAAAAACAACAGTAGGTAACGAAAAAGCATAGAGTAACTAATATACCGAAAATAATATATCCAACCGGCATAAAATATATAAATAGTTTTTTGCAGGAAGCTTTTTAAAATGAATAAGGGTAAATAAACACCGTTTTTGTAATGAAATAAACCCTATTGTGGCGCCATTTTGTAATAGAATAAGGGTAGTAAGTAAAATTACTGGCAGCATTTAAAATTTCGATAGGCCATTTTGATGATACTACTTAACTCCCCTGATGAATTGATTGTTCAGAAGTCAAATCGGCCTTGTAATAAATTATCACTAAAATATGGTGACAAATAAAGGGAAATTTATTGTTTGAATAACATGGTTTTAACTTCTTGATTGTTAATAATGAGTTTTGTATCAGGCATTAGCTTGCGTATCCTGTCTGTTTCGGCGAGTGTAATATCGCCATGTATTTTAAACTGCTGCACTTTTATATTCGCCATTTCGTTGGGAATATCTACGCCATTGGTAAAGTAAATTTCGAGCAATTTGATAGGCCCTATATAGAAAATCTCGGGCGGAATTGTTTTACTGCGCAGCATAATGCCACCCCAATTATCAAGCGTGTTTTGCTGCTTTAATTGATCTACTAACGGTTGGCTAACTGCTGCTGTGTCTTTTTTTCTAATCATCCAGCCAATTTCGGGACGAAGACCAAATGTTCTATCATTCTGCTTTAAGCCAACAAAGCCAGCCCATAATTCAAGCGGGGTTTTAACAAAATTACCTGCGCCATCGCCTGATTGATATTCCAGGTCAACTTTTACTATTTCGTTAGGCAGGCCGCCCGTTCCCGCAATCTCTTTTAGCTCCATGCGTTTACCATCTTTATTATACGGAAAAAACTTAACTATCCACCCATCAATAATGGTAGGCGAACCGCATTTACCTTCCGAATGATATTTAAACATATCTTTCCAAAAATCCCGGTCAGCTTTACCCTCCGATGCCAGTATAAATTGTTTCAATAAAGGTTCAATTTCGTCAATCCACCAGTCAAGTTTGTATTTTCTCAAGGCCTCGGTTTTGGTTAAAACACGTCGCCAGTCTTGCGGGGTGCCTTCTAAAGTTATTTTGGGTATCCCGCAGCCTATCATGATCACTATAAAATCAAAGTACGATTTTACGGCATTCATCAACGTGATTTGCGATGCTACCTTCGTAACCGGCGTAGTTGTGCTAAAATCGGCAGTTAATGCATCGGTAAGCTGCTTGCCGGTATGATCGGCTATTTGCTTACTAAACTCGGGGAAAACCTCAGGCCAGGGGCTTTTGGCATCATCCAGTTTGATCTTGTTGTTTTGTACAATTAAGCTTGTTTTTCCATCAAAATCAACAAATAATTTACGCAGTTCTTCGCTGTTGTTGTTAACGTGGTTGGCAAAACCCTGGCTAATGAGCAGCCACATCATATCCGGCGATAGCGTAAACGGACGGTGATCTGCGTAAGCGGCATACATACCTTCAAAAAAAGGATGATAGCCGCGTGTTACCAAGCTATCGTGAACCTCGCTTTGGGCAATGATGTTAAATGCAGGGTTGGTATGCGGCTTGTTGAGCGGGTATCTTGATATGCCGTTATCCTGCCGGATAAGATCTTCAAGTATCACCCGGTAATCCTCAACCCTTAAAAGTTTTTCCGGCGGTTTTAGGTCCTCAACCTTAAAGGTTATGCTCTTTTGCCCATAACAGGTAAATATATTAACCAATAAAAGCGCGGTAATGTAAAATTTTCTCATCTGTGTTTGGTTTTGGGTTAGATGCAATGGAGTATACTATTCCATAAATAAATTTTAATAAAAATGACTGATAACGGCAGTTCATTAATATTAAAGCAACACTTTGATAATATCAACCTTGATTTTGCCGAGGTGCTGATCATGGATAGCCAGTCGGCACGTGCCATTGATGTTTTGACGGAACCTGATCCCGCCATTTATAGTAAAAATTATATTTCGATAAAAAATTACCTGTTAGCAAGTGCGCAATATTTGGTAACGCCTGCATCGTACATTAAAATAAAGCAAACGCTGGCTAATCAAATCAAAACAGATGGTAAAGTAAGCGGTTGGGATTTCAGCATGTTTAACACATGGATAGGGGGGCGGTTCTCTGGGCCAACCAAAAGGATGATTTAGTGGCTTTGCAAAACATCTCGAAATAGAATGATGCTGCTTCTGTCCGGTGTTTGCACCGTTCAAACTGTTCCTTCTGTTGTGCTTGTCCACATGCGTTTTCACAATTTTATTCAGGCTTAATCTTGCGCTCGTTAGTGGACGAGTGCCCCAAAATGAGTATATTCACAACAGTCGCCGATGCTGATATTCATCGCAAACATCACTTTTCTCATCACTATACTTTGGGGGTTTATAAAATTACTTTTTATACTTTTACAACCTATGGAAAGTTTGAACATCATCGGTATCGCTGTCAGCACCACGAACCAAAACGGACAGGCTGCGCAGGACATCGGGCAACTTTGGGGCCGCTTTTACGGCGAGGATATTCCCGGAAAGATTACGAATAAAGCTGGCGACGAGGTTTATTCCGTGTATACCGATTACGAAAGCGACTATACCGGGGAGTATACAACCTTCATCGGCTTTAAGGTGCACTCGCTGGATGCTGTTCCCGAAGGTTTGGTGGGCCGCACTTTCGAGCCCCAGCAGTTTAAAAAATTTACTGCAAAAGGCACCATGCCGCAGGCCATTGTTGAAACCTGGCAACAGATCTGGCAGAATGATGAAACCCTACACCGCAGTTACCGCTATGATTATGAGCTTTACGGCGCACTGTCTCAAAACGGCGAAAACCCGGAAGTGGACATTTTTATTGGCGTAAACTAATATGATGCAAAAACGCTCAGGATGAGCCAGTATCTTGCACGGGTGCTTGGTGGCATTGATAAAAGTAGTCGACCTGAACATACCTAACCCGTCAGGCACAAGATGGCGGCTGTGGCAGTTTGGCATTGGCTTTGCTGCCGCACATCAACATAGCTACACGGTAACCGAACTTAAGCTGAACGCCTCAGGCAACCTGGCAGTTGAACTGTTGTGTACGCAGGCAAAGGTGAGTTTTATATCCTGTTAAACATTTTAAGGCATATATTTTCACTGAAATCCTGAACGAAGCTAATGGCGCCATATTCAAAATACCGAAATGGCCTTCTCCCCGAAAATGATTTAGTTAAAATCCCACCAAACTACTTCTTTCGGCGGATCGCCCAGGGTGTAAGGCTCCCCGATACGAGGAACGTTCATCCGCACGCCTAATTTTTCGGCAGCGGGCATCAGCTTTTCTATAGGTTCGTTCCAGGGTTGGTTAGCCTCCTTAAACTTAGCCCAGTGGATGGGCTGTAGCAAACGGGCTTGCAGGTCAACGGCAGCCTGCGCAGGTTGACCGAGCCACAAATGTGTCCATGGCCAATTAGGGCTGTACTGCCCACACTCCAGCAGGGCCAGATCAAAAGGGCCATATTGCTGGCCTATTTGTTTAAACAGAGGCCCATAACCGCTATCGCCGCTGTAAAACAGCCGGTAATGGTCTGCCTGTATCACGTAAGATGCCCAAAGTGTTTTATTTTCGGTAGCGTATGTACGGTTGCTGCGGTGCTGGGCCGGTGTGGCGGTAATTTTCAGGCCACCAGGCAGCGTGGTTGATTCGTTCCAATTCAGTTCGATTATCTTTTTAGGATCAAATCCCCAATACACTAAATCGGCCTTTACACCCATCGGCACTACTGCCATTTTAATTCGGTCTTTCAGTTTTTTCAGGGTGCGATAATCCAGGTGGTCATAATGGTCATGAGAAATGATCAGCACATCAATTGGCGGCATATCCTCGGCGTGGTAGTGCTTAGTACCCGGGAAAGCCGTAATTAACCCAGGCACTGGCCCGGCATGATTGCTAAAAATAGGATCGATGAGTATATTACCCTGCCCGGTTTTGATGAGTAAAGACGAATGCCCGAACCAAACGATGGTTGGCGCTGGTGAGGCCAAGGTCTTCAAATCAGTTTTAACCCACGGTAGCGCTTGAGAAGGCCGGATGCTTTCGGGGTGCTTTTGAAACATCAAACGCAGTGGGCTTTGCTTAACAGTAGAGTCTGATCGTTCGGCCACATTTTCAAAACTGGCACTTTTGTAGTTAGGCAAAGCCTCTAAGCGGGTAAGTTCTTCGCCCTCCGGATTTTTCCCCAATGATTTTACCAACCCACACCCAGCCACAACCGTTAGCAATAAAGCAGCCATGCCAATCCCCACACATCTGTATTTCATACCCTGCAATTAACGCTTAAAGTAGCTTATTATTTTAATAACGGGCCTAATGTGCCGGCAGAGGAAAATGATACCGCGTCGATCTCATATTTTAAACGGCCCTTTTAATTAGGAAAACGGCATTTGCTTGGATGTGGTTTAACAAATAGGGTTAAAAAGACTTTGTTGAGGTATGATATCAGGTGTAACAGGTTGATATGCATTTGAAAAGGATTTTTCGTCGCCCTGATTTAGCATTAAATTAAGATATATTTGTTCTAATCATGCTGATGAATTTATCCTTAAATGATTCAGGTTTTTTAAAAAGATCATTTCTGGCGGCAGGTAGGGAATTGCTGCTTTAGATGGCCGATCGAGGCGGAAAAACTATTAAACCAATTAAAATGAATAACAAGTTATTTTGTTTTTTGCTGTTGTGTTTATTGCCCGGCTGGCTGGCGCATCGGGCTTATGCGCAAGCTGGCGGGGTAAAACAGGTGCAACTAACCGAATTTCAACTGCAATCATCTGTATTAACTAAGGCAGATGGTGCCCGCTTAACGCAAAAAAACGAGCAACCGGCAGGTAAATGGTATCCGGTACGTGTACCATGCACAGTGCTCGGCGGGCTGGTAGCCAACAGTGTTTATCCAAGCCCATACTTCGGGCTCAATAATATGTTGATACCCGATGCTTCCGACGAGTTTAATAAGGCGTATCGACTGGAAAAATACAGCTATATCAAAGGGCATCCCAATCCATGGAAAAACCCTTATTGGTATCGTACAATTTTTACCGTACCGGCAGCAGATAAAGGCAGGCTTTTTCAGCTCATTTTTAAAGGCATTAACTACCGGGCCGAAGTTTGGCTAAACGGCGTTCGTATTGCCGACTCTACACAAATGGTGGGTATGTTTGCCGAATACAGTCTGAATATCTCCAAACAGGTTAAAGCTGGGGGCAGTAATATACTGGCTGTAAAAATTTATCCTTTAGACTATCCGGGCCTACCCGCCAAAGAACAGCTGAAAGCATTAGGCCCCTTTTATGAAAACGGAGGCCCTACCGGCGATATCGGTAAGAACGTAACCATGCTATGTTCGGCCGGATGGGATTGGATGCCACCCGTTCGTGATCGCAACATGGGTATCTGGCAGCCTGTTTACCTGCGTACCACCGGTATGGTAACCATTAGCCATCCTAAATTGGTTACCAATTTGCCGGGGTTACCCGATACCACTAAAGCCGCCGACCTGGCTTTGGGACTAACACTTGCTAACTACGGCGGGCAACCGGTTAACGGCAAGCTGCGGTTAAGTATAATGCCTGAAAACTTTGCCGGAGCAACCCTAACGTTAAACCATACGGTAAGTATGCAGCCGGGCGAAGTTAAAACGATCGATCTGGGTGCTGGTCAATTTAAAGAGCTCGTGATCAAACAGCCGAGGTTATGGTGGCCAAATGGGTACGGGCGCGCCAATTTGTACCGTATTCGTTTACAATATGTAAACCAAGGCCGGGTTTTAGATGATACTTCGTTTGTTTTTGGCATTCGCAATGTTGCCACTAAAACTACGGATGTAAATGGATTTGTTCGCCGGGAGTTTTTTGTGAATGGCCGACGGGTGCATTTGAATGGAGGGGCCTGGGTACCCGATTTGATGGTGAACCGCGATTCGGCCCGGTATGATCATGAGCTTCAGCTTTGCCGGAACGCGAATGTAAACCTGGTTAGGATTTGGGGCGGCGGCATTACACCACCCGACCAGTTTTGGAACGATTGCGACAAATATGGTTTGATGGTATGGTCGGATTTTTGGATAACCGGCGATACCCAGGGCGAGTTTAAGGGCTCGCCGGACTGGCCGCTGGAAAGTAACGTGTTTGTTAACAATATCAAGAGCACCATTTACCGCATCAGAAACCATCCCAGCTTACTGGTTTGGACCGGTGGTAACGAAGGCCATGCCCGGAAAGAACTGTACGACCAGATGCGAAACAGCATTATCAAGTTAGATGGTACCCGCCCTTATATTCCAAGCTCGTCCGGCTTTGCCAAGCTGCCGGTTGGTTGGGCGGGTGCCTGGCCGGATGACGGCCCGGCGGGTGTTTACAGCGGCGGACCTTACGCCTGGAAAGACCCCAAAGCCTATTACAAGTTAGCTGATGCAGGCAAGGATTGGGTTTTTAAGGACGAAACGGGCCTGCCATCCCAACCGCCTTATAACACACTCGCCAAAAATATACCAGATACAAGCTGGGATAATACGCTGCCTTTCCCGCTCAATAACATGTGGGGATATCATGATGCAGCAACGGGCGCGGCAAAATATGATGAGTATTACAAAGAAATGGTGAGCCGGTATGGCGCGCCGCTTAGCAGGCTCGATTTTTCTAATAAAATGCAGTTGATGAACGCTACTGGCTACCAGGGCATCTTTGAATCGGTTGGGCATAAACTGACTGAAACCGGTGGTGTTATGCTCTGGAAACTCAACTCGGCTTTTCCAAGCGTGGTGTGGCAAATTTACGATTGGTATCTGCAACCTAATGCCGGCTATTACTTTATGCAAAATGCGGTAGAACCGGTACATGTGCAGTTCAATCAGAATGATTCAACGGTGGTACTGATCAACCGGGCGCATCAGCCTACCGGCCCTGTAAGTATGCAAGCCGAAATATACGACCAGTATAGTAAGCTTAAATATGAAAAAAATGCGATGTTAGGTATTGATGATGAGGGTGTTAAAGTGGGTGTAAACCTGGCTGCCGATTTGAAGTCGGTTAAGGGATTTAGCTTTGTACTGCTCCGTTTAAAAAACGGTAAAGGCGATGTGATCTCCCGTAATGCTTATTGGATGGCGCCGGGGAATGATTATAAACCGTTGAATACGCTGCCACCGGTACACCTTAATGCCCGGGTGACAAAACTGAAACAAGGGAAGTTTGAAGATGACTGGACACTACAGGTAAGTAATCCGGGTAATGGGATCGCTTTTTTTATCCGACCTCAATTAATGGTTGATCAAGAAGAAGTAAGGCCAAGCTATTGGAGTGCAGCTTACTTCACGCTGGCTCCTAACACAAGTATTACGATAACAGTAAGTGCCCCAACATCAAAATTAAAAGGCGGAAAACCCACACTTACGGTAGAAGCGTGGAATGCCACAAAACAGCTTGTTCAATAATTATATGAATTTGAATTTAATTTATTGATTTTAAATGAATTGATGTTAGGTAGTGGTGCGATGTTATTGTAATTGGTACTTACGATGACTTGCTGGTAAGTTGTTGGTTTTCAATATTAAGTTTTTCTCCGTCATGTCATCCCGACGCGAGGAGGGACCTCCTATGATGAAATATGCAAGGTAAACGAGGCAAAAGGGCTTAAAAAGGGGTTATAACACGTATTGCTTAAATGTTTTAAATATTTTTGGTCAAAGCATGGCCCTGTTTGTTTAACTTTCCAGTGCAAATCAAAAGAGGAAACAGGCGCTGCTGAGGAGCAACCTGCCAGCAATATGATTTGCTGAACCACGGATAAAGGCCTCTGTCAAAGGAGGCTTTTTATTTATCCTGTTCACTGAATGGCTAAAAAAACCTTCACGAATTTTTATTTTAATGCGTTGATAAATGACCAGCTAACCTCCTATAAGCAGACACTTTGCAGGCTGCAGGATCGCGTTCAAATTATTTGGATAAAAGGGCAACCGTAACCTTTTGTATAGCAGACACCTTTCGGGCCGCAGATCCCTCGCTTCGGTTTGCCCATTTCATAAAAAAACCAAACCGGCTTTATCAGGCATTTGTCCTTGTGGACTTATTTGACAACCGAAGTTACGTAAGGTTTTTGATTCTTCATAACGAACCGTATCCGGTTGAGCATTTTTTTAGCTATCCTGATGATGGCCTTATTCTTTTTCATTTTTTTGCAAAGGTTATTGAAAGCCAGCGTCATGGCCGGGTCGAGCCTGACAGCTATCCAAGAGGCCTCGATAAGCTTCTCCCGTAATTGATGATGAGCTCTTTTAGTGAGCCCCAATATGATTTTTTGATCGCCGGAACTATGCATATCCGGTACCAAGCCTATATATCCACACAAGGCATCCAGGGAATCAAAGCGTTCAATGTCGCCGATCTCTGTGACAAATAATAAGGCGGTAATCTCGCCTATACCGGGGATGGTCCGGATCAGTTTTATAATTTGTTGATAACGTGGCTGCCTGGATAGGGCTCTGACTTCCCTGGTGGCTGTGAGTACCATGATACGGGTCTGCTGGTATCCCTGTAGCAGAATATCCAGGTTGATCCGTGCTGATGAAGGCAAGCAAAGGGCCTTGAGCAGGCAGATATAATGATTCGACCAGTATTTATCGGTGTCTACCGTCACCGACTGGTCCTGGAAGTTAAGCCATCCTTTTATTCGGTTCTTATAGCGTGTCTGATCTTTGATCATTTGCTGGTAAACACGGATAATACCGCGGTCATCCTGTTGCTCGATGCCAGGCACGAAGATACCTTTCAGGGCTCCTTCACTTAATGTTTTACTGAGTTTCCGGCAATCGACCGTATCTGATTTGCGCTGCTTTTCCTTGTCTGTCAGCGGGACATCGGCAGGATTTACGACGATGCAGGACATCCCCAGCTCACTAAACTGTCGCTGATAGCCAAAGCCGCAAAAACCGGCTTCGTAAACGAGCCTGTAATCGGCCGAAGGATAGTTCTGTTGTAGATGCCCGCTTAAGGCCTTAGGTGAAGGTTCCTGGGAAAACGTCTTTAGCTCCATATGGGTGCTGCGAAGGCTGACCTTCCAGGACTTCTTGTGTACATCTATGCCAACAAAAATAGTTTGTCCGCTAAAATCTAATTGTGTACCTTGTTTCATGAGTTCTTGGTTTAAAGTGTTTGTTAATGGTTCACTATTAAGCTACAACCTTTTTTTCAAGAACTCTTTTACATCATCTATCGAACCATTTCATACATACGACCTTTTGCGCGCGATAAGTATGCACCAATCAGTATTCTTAATTTAGAGCCGGATCCTTACTCAGTATAACACGTCCTTTTTTGTGCGCAAAAGCGGTCATCCTAAGCCTGTCGAAGGACGTGCGGCATGGCCTTGTACGAGGTGTTTTTTGATGCGACTTATTATTTAGCTTGCCTAAGTTGTTGATTGTCAATATGTATATTATTGCTCTAATATATAGTAGCCTTTAATTTAGAACATCGGCCCGCTCAATCGCCGCTTGAAGGCTTTGCTCGTTATTCACTATTGTTTGTTTTTGGCGTGAAGATTTGATATCGCAATTTTGTCTTGACACAGAAAGAACCAAAACAAAGCGACCTCATGAATACCTTGAAAAACAAACAATAGATGAATAAACCGACCGTAGGGAGCTCATCAGGCGAAACGTAAAGTTTCTTTAATTTTTTAAGATTGGTTAAAGCCCCCAGATTCTCTAATGGCATTTTAGCTTATAAAACATCAGGATATACCAACAAATTAGTTTGTTAATCATCATCAACTCTATTAATTCCGGTAAATGTTTTCATCTTGTGTAAAACTACCGGATGATGAGTTTGTTAAGTTTGATGATGATCAGATTGAATAAAATGCAAATTGGCGTGGCCATGGGTATTGGCGCGGCTGCTATCGCTATGAATTTTTTATCCTGCGTTACAATCCCAAAAGGGGCGAAGGCAGTTAGCCCTTTCCGTAAGGATAGTTACCTGGGCAAATGGTACGAAATTGCGCGGATGGACTTTAAATTCGAGAAGAATCTCGACCACGTTACCGCCGAGTATTCACTTAACCCGGATGGATCCATCCGCGTGGATAATAAGGGTTACAACTATGTGAAAAAACAATGGAAACAAAGTATTGGCAAAGCCAAATTTGTTAAAACACCCGATGCCGCCCGTTTAAAGGTTTCATTTTTTGGCCCCTTTTATGCCGGTTATAACGTCATAGCCATCGACCCTGAATATAAGTACGCCATGGTGGCCGGGAATAACCTGGATTATCTTTGGTTGTTATCCAGAGAAAAAGATATCCCCGCGGCTATACAAACGGCCTATTTAAAACAGGCGCAAAACTTAGGATACGACGTAAGCAAACTGGTTTGGACCAATCAGCGCTAAAATGGGCCGGTCGGTTTACAGCCGATAGCATAAATGAAGATGTAAGCCCCCGTTAATAACAGGAATTGAAAAAATGCAGCCCCGGCTTCGGTTTATTTCTCTGCCGGTAACGGGCTGCATTATTGTTTTTTTGAAATGGAATTGGCGGCCCTTCCTATCTGATCTGACTTTTGATTAAGCCGATCTGAGGTGCAACGCACGACGATTCATGATCTTGGTGATTAGCGTCCGTAAGCGCGATTTATAGTCCTCCGTTAGCCATTCGGTATAGTTTTTAGTCACCCGGCCCAAGCATTTGGCATACTGTTTTACGCGCCAGGCTATCTCTTTTTCCAGCAGTTCGGTCAAAGCCAGGGCTTCGGTCAGTTGATTGCTGTTATCGGCGCACATCAGCGCATGCTGGCGGATAGCATCCCTGATCACAATTTTTGATTTGAGCTGATTAGCCACGGCTTCCTGGTGGGCCTGCTGGATGTCAAATGACAATTGCAGGGTGTTGGGGAACTTGGCGCGAAGGTCGGCAGGTAATTGGTGTGCCTCAAATTCGCTCTTGCTGTGTAAGGCTTCGTAATAGGCCTCTGGTTGCTCAAACACCCGTTGCCAGTCGATAGGTACATGCCATTCACCAAATCGGTCGGTATTATTACCCAGGTCAATAATGGTAAAGGTTTTCTTTTGCGGTAAGCGGCGCGCCGCCCTGCCAATCATCTGATGATAAAGGGTAAGTGAGGTAGTAGCCCTGTTCAGGATCACCGCCTGTACTGTAGGCTCGTCAAAACCGGTGGTTAAAATAGAAACCGAGGTGAGGATAGCGCCTTTAGTTTTTTTAAACCATTTAAGTATCTCTGCACGTTCTGATGGTGCGGTGTGGTTATCCAGGTGTTTCGCCGGGTAACCTGCATCGGTAAATAATTTCAATACCGCTTTAGAGGTAAAAATACCATTATTGAAGATAAGCGTTTTTTTGTTTTTGGCATGCGCCTCATAGGCGTGCAACAATAGTTCAAGCATAGCCGGTGAGGTGTACAAGGCATCCGATGTGGCTACCGTAAAATCGCCGCTGATGCCGGTTTGCAAGGTATTCAGTTCCACATCATAACGCCAGTTGGTAGGTTTAGCTAAAAAGCCCTGTGCAATCAGGTTCTCAATACTTTCGCCAACCACCAGTTCCTGGTAATGCTTGCGCATAGGTAGGTTGATATCTGAGCTGAAGGGTGTGGCAGTTACACCAATTACGGTGGCCTGCTCAAACTTACCCAACAGTTTTTGGAAAGAATTATGGTGTGCCTCATCAATAATTACCAGCCCGATATCTTTTGTAGCAATGATACCCGCTTTAATCCGGTTCTTCAATGTTTCTACCATGGCTACAAAGCAGCGATAGTTCTCTTTTGCGGAGATCTTTTTTACCTGGCTGTTGATTACCTTATTACGGATACCTAAGGCCTTGAGCGCGGCCGAGGTTTGGCTGCACAGCTCTACCCGGTGCGTCAGCACCATCACCTTTTTACCGTACTGGGCAATATAGCGGCCTGCAATTTCCGAAAATATGCGGGTTTTGCCGCCGCCGGTAGGCAGTTGGTAAAGCAGCCTTTGTTGTGCCGGGGCGCGTTCCAGCCGCTCAAACAAAACATTCAGGTCGCGCTCCTGGTAGGGGTATAGTTCGGCTACCGTACAGTTAGTTTTCATGGCGTGGAGAGTTGAAATTTGTGGTGATCAATAAGTTCTTCATGGTTCGTTTTCGAAAACAATATCCATGCCGACAGGCGATAAAAGCCGTCTCGTTGTGCACCGCATTATTTTGCACCGTCAAATTGCTACAGTTTGGCCTATAAATGAGCCATCGGCACCGTCTTTGTTTTCCGCCCATATAAACGCGAATATGATGAAGCTGCTCAAGCGTGGATGATCCGTTCCGTTGAACGCATCGGTTTGAAAATCAAAGCCTGCACCTACCGATGGTGTTTATATTTTAAACGTTGCCAATAAAGTCAAACCTCGCAAAATCCTGCTGATCAAATTTTTTTCGACAAATAAGGGAAGTATATGATGATGGCACATAAAACCGAGAAGAGGCAGATAATTAACACAGCCGCCGAGGCCAAATCTTTTGCCTGTCCAATCAGTGGGTCTTGTTCTTTAGAAATCCGGTCTGCTAATTTTTCAATAGCTGTGTTGAAAACTTCAGCCGTCCAGGCCAGGCCAATCAGCATCAGGGTGATGAGCCACTCGGTTTGATTCACCTTTAGCAGGCTATTTACTACCACTACTGCAGCAGCAGCTGCAAAATGGAAGGTCATACTATGCTCATACCGAAATGCCATCACTATCCCTCGTATAGCATGTCGATAGCTTGCCAGATGTTCCTTAATTCTGCTCGTACAACGCATCTGCTTTTCTATTTAAAAACATGTGCCAAATAAACAATACAATAACTGGCCAAACAAATAATGGAGTTTGAGTTAGGCCGGGCAAATATATTTTGCTTTTCGTCCTTCTCAGTCAAAATATTACTTGCTATTATCCAAAATACAAGAGAAACCGCAATGTCCATAAAGTCAAACCGTCCATTGGTAATATGCCATAACTGAAGTATTTCTAAGCTAACACAAAATATAAGCGGTATAAATACGCAGTTTAGCCGCCATTTATTAAGCTTAACGTAAAACGTTTTTGATGTAAGTGTTATACAAAATACCCATAAGCCTTCGGGCAAAGAGTAAATAGCCAGGCTATTTAGTGGCAATAACCGCCCTACGCGAGCCTTTAACATTTTATATTTCTGGAATGAAATCAGGCGAATCGCAATTTCGTTTACAAATGTCCTGTCTGTTCGATAGAATAAATAAATAAACAAACTGATGAGCATCGCTACACAAATAAAAATATATTTCTTTTTCACTTCTTCTGGTAAATTAAAAGTTTGAAATAGGGCACCAAACCAAAGTTTACCTCTTTTAAAAGGGTGAATTTTGTTATAGCCGCTATGTTATGAATGTGGAAAAACGACTTAAAATGAAGTAGCGTCGAAATTTTTTCAAAAGCGCGATCAATTTTCCCAAGCCAGTTATTGGGTGTGAAATGATTGAGGATAAACACCTGCCCCTGTGGTTTTAACACCCTGAATACTTCTGCCAGTAATTGGTCCGGATTATCCACTACGGCTATAACATGCGAAAGAACAACATAGTCAAACGCTCCATCATCAAACAAAAGAGCTTCGCCATCCATTTTTAAAACCGTTACATTGTCGTAATTTTTTTTCCGGGCTTGTTTAATCATTGCTGCAGATGTATCGATACCGGTGATTTTATGCTTTTTGTAAAACTGGAAATGAGCGCCATTGCCGATGCCGATTTCCAGTAAAAAGCCTTCGGGCAACATGTTGACCTCGCTGAATAAAACCTTTTTTTGTGGTTGGAGGACAACATCTATCAAAGGGTATAAAAAGGCGAATTTGTTGTAAAAGGAATATGTTTGTGCATTCATCATCTTAAATTATCCAATCATTTAAGGTTATGGCTTTGTATTTATAAATCTTCAATTAATAAAAGGACTATTATAGGTATCCGGGAAACAAAAATATCAATTTACTTTTATTTTCAAAGTACTTTGTATTTTTTATAAATGCCAGTAACGATAACCTTTATAATATAAAACGCTTCTGTGCTCATGAGCGCAGATTAAAAATTGCGTTGATACGCAAAAGGTAAATAGGTTACCGGTGACCGAGATATATCCTTGACGATTTAACACGATTGAAAAAGTTTTAGACTGGAAGTAATTACCTGAAGGGTTTAATGTAATAAAGCGTGGCTTGATTAATGTAGTTAAGAAATGCCGATAACATCGTGTTTGAATAAAATGTCGTTATAACTTTCATCTACTAAATTTTGTCCTATGATTTTTACAGCCGAATTATTAAACCGATTAGAACAAAACGAGGATTTAAAAAAGTCGTATGCTGCCCAGGGCAGCACGGGCCAAAATAAATTTGTAGCTGTACCTTTAATTATTGGTTTTATTGCCGCTTTTTTAGTTTATGCATTTTATGGAATGGGAAAAACTGATCCCATTTATACCAATTACGCCATTATAGGTGCCGGAGTTACATTGGTTTGCATCGTGGCTGTTATTGTTATACAGGTAAACGCTAAAAAGAAAATAACTGAAAACTTAGACAATGTTAAAGTATGCATTGCGAAGAAAATTTACGGGAACGACGCTACCCAGGTATATTACAGCATCTACACTATAGGGAGCAGGCGACATGATACGGAGTTTATTGAAGCCATAGCTGATAAGATTTTCAATATCGATGGTGAACGGGATGAACAAGTAAAGAATAAGATAAACAACCTGTTTAGTGTGAATTTTGAAGGCATGAACGCTACCCCCATACTTCTTCCGGTGGCGTTTACTTATGGTGAGGAAGTTTATAAGCAAGAGTTCAAATTTTCTTTGTTGGAGCAGCTGATGAAGGACGATATCGCCGAAAATAACGATCAGTTTATTGCGTTGTCATTCAACAACAGAAGCGTTCTTCCTTTAAAAAGCTTGAATTAGCGCTTAAGCTTGCCAAAGGTAAATGCTGATGTTTCGTGTTTATCACATCGCTTATAAAGGTATAGGATACAGCAAGGGCCGCAAGTGTTTAATTGATAATCAATATGGTATAAACACCTTCACTCATGTCCAATTTTTTTCTGTTTATTTTCAGCATAAAGAACAGGCAGCACTTGTAAATTTTTTAGTATGTTTATTTAATATTACAAAAAAACATGCGACTATTATTACTTTCCTGCCTTATCGTATTGCTTAACTCTGCGGCATTTGCCAAAACTGAAGTGAAAAATGAGATCCCTTTTGAAATGTTACAATCGGGCCATATTTTAGTAAAAGCCAAAATAGATGGGGTAGAAGGCCGTTTTATATTTGATACAGGTGCTGGGTTAACGGTATTTACCAAGGTGTTTTTTAATAAGCTGAAACATACAGTAAGTTCCGGTTCTTATACAGGTTTCAGGGCTACCGGAGAGCGGGTGGATGCCGATCTGTTCCGGGTTAAAGGTGTTCAGTTAGGTGGTTTTCAGAAAGAGGAAGAAGAGGTAAGCTGGCTGGATTTTAACTTGGGAGATATTGATGGTATCTTATCATTAAAATTACTGGAATCACAGCCATTTACTATCGATTTCAATAAGAAAGTGATTGTGCTTGAGTCGAAACAAACGCTTAGTGCAATAAAAAAAATTGCCAAGCCTATGCCTGTACAATTAGAGCAGTCGCGCGATAGGTCACTCACAATTTTCTCTTATTTCAAAATCAATGATACGCTTACGCTACAGTTATCTATGGATAGTGGTGCCGGCAAAGATGTTTTCAGAATTAACTCCAAATATCTGAAGCAGTTGAATGTGGATGTGAACGACACGGTAAGGGTAAAAAGAATTGCAAAAAAGAGCGAGGTTGACACTAAATACGTATCAACTATTTATTTAACTAAATTAAATAAACTTGCGTCGGCTCATGATGCGGCAATCAGCACCTCCAACTTTCCCGTCCAATTCGTTGATGGGCTCATCTACGATGGTATTATTTGGATCAATTGGTTAGGGTCAAAAATAACTTTTGATCTTCAGGATAAATTACTGCTTGTACAGCAATAATTTGATGGCTTGTTTATTGCGTAATGTTAAACGATCCGCTAAATTTTACCTGGTTATTTAAAGAGTCGGCCATAAAGCCGCTGAAAGAACCTTTTATAGTACCCTTTAACTGCTGGCCGTTGTCGGCGAAGTTGTATGTAGTTACCTTAATGGTTTCTCCGCCAGGTGGCACATGGAGTTTAAGAGCGCCTACCTCAAAATATCCGAACGAAGAAGTATAAGTTCCCGGTTGGGTGGCATCAAACTGTAAGCCAATATTATCGGAAGTGCTGATGTTAAATGCAGAAATTACAGTAACATCCGGGCCACCTGCATTCGCCTGCGCAAAGCTTATCAGATGAGATGGTGTAGTTAAAGTAACAGATGCGGCGCTACCTAACTGATAAGTGAATGTTGCACCTGTAGTTGTTGTATTACCGTTGATGTAATGCCCTGGTATTTTTGTGCACGAAGATATGATTAAGGCAAGAGCCAAAAAGATAAGAGGACTTTGTTTAAGGTAGTATGTGTTTTTCATTGTTTAATAGCGATGTTGCGAAGATAAGTATAATAGCCGGTAAACACGGGTAGCTTTAATGCTGATCATGGAACCGGTGCAAAAGGAGGGGCGCTACTTTAAATAGCTTCAATTCGGCTTAATCTTTTAAAATGTAAAGCTTTAATTTAAAATTGTTTATGTTTATTGATATGCATCTTCTGTAAAATAGAGATAGCCTCATCAGCGAGGTCATCGGTAAGTCCGACAGAAGAGCTGGTCAACACGAGACTCGATTTTATATATTCGGGTAAGCCATTTAACATTTTGTCATCATCTATAATTACAAAGTACTCGTTAGGTGTACGTGTATTATTATACCATTGTAATATTTCATCTTTTCGAGTGGTTTTCAGACTATCTGTAGTTAGCCGTTTTAATTTTTTTGCATTAATGCCTCTTGTTTTTAACAAGTTTTTCCATTGTGCAACTTGATATATTGCTTTATGCGAAGTTGTCAATAAAATAGATGCATTGGTTTCCAGCAGTATGCGGTTAAGTGCTGCCACACAACCCGGACTAAACGCAGTGAAACCATCCTCCATAAACTCCGGTTTTTTCCAGGAGTTTGCAGGAACCAAAACGCCATCTATGTCTAATAAAATCAACATAACCCAAATTTACCGCTAATTATTCATCGTAATGTTATTGGATTCATAAATTCTATTTTCTAATGCTGGCAGATGCTCAATTAACATTTAAGACAGGCTAAGCCTATACGGCTACGCCCTCGCTCCATCAACTGCTGATTGTAAAACCCGACATCCTCTTTTAAAACTGCTTTAAAATCTTTGCTTTTTGCATTTTAAACTCATTATCGTCAATCAGCCCGCTATCATACAATTCTTTCAGGTCGATTAGTTTGGCCCTAATTAAAGTGAGATCAGCCGGGTTTGCCAGAGGGGTATTAGTTAGGTTGAGGACAGTTACCACGCCCGCGCCCAAACCATTTTCATTACGTACGGCTTCTCTTAAAGCCATCATTTTTTGCATTTCTTCAAAAGTAAGCCCGGCGAGCTGGGCGGCTTTTGCATCGGCTTGAATGTTGGATATACCGGCTATCCGGTTATTGGTTTCCTGGTCAAACGACGATCCTTCTATCCTGAAGTCAAGCAGTTCAAATCCGAAATCTGCAAACTCGGCTTGTGTTTGTGCTGTGGCATCAGATGCCATCTTTTCCAGGTTGCTGTCCACCTCCGCATATGAAAACTTGGCGTTGGCCAGGTATTGACCCAGCTTTTGCGAAATGCGGGATAAAAGCAGTTCCTGTAAGTTGTAGGCATCATAATTTGATTGCCCTGCAACAATGCGCGTAAAAAACGCTTCGGGCTGCGTAATCCTGATCGAGAAGTTGCCGTATGCACGTAAATTTACGGGGAATGTATAAAAGGGGTCAACATAGGTAACCGGTAACCGTGTGCCCCAGCGCATGTTAACAATATCTGCCGTGCGGTAAAACCAGATCCCGGTTTTATGCTCGCTCTCAAAAAAATTGATGAACTTTTTTAGCGTAGTTATAAAAGGCCTGTTATCAGTCTGTATATCATAAATACCTGGCTCATTAAACAAGCCTTTAACAGTGCCCTCATAGGTATAAATGCAGCCCTGCCCGGGCTGCAATATGAGTTTGGAGATGTTTTTCAGTTCGTCGCCCCGAATGTCAAACTTTCGGAATAGCTCCCATTCCTTCGGGTCATCCCATTGGATAACCGACCTGAACTGATTTTTGGTTGCATTGACTATGCCCATAGTTAAAATTCTATATCCGATGCCAGATCTGATTTGTAATTACTGTATTCACTTTCAAAATGACTGCGCCACTTGTCCTGTAATTGTCTGAAATAATTAAATTTTTCGGCATAATCCGGCGCGGTGTGGTCAAGCAGGCTATTTTGATAATTGAGGTAATGCATATTCAAGGCCCCCCACTTACCTAAATCAATACCATAGCCTTCCAGTACGGTTACGGGGTCTATACCATGTGATGCCGCGACCGACTGATGCCAGAATATTTTTTGATATGTTTCATAGTCGGGCACTAACTGTAACAGTTCGCCGGCATCCATCGCTGTAGTTTCAACTTGAGCAAACCTTCCTGCCTTGGGGTTTGCAAATAACTCGCCATACCGTGTTGCATAGTCCATATCTTCGGTCATCAGTTCGCCAAGTCTATCGTTCCACCGATCAAGGGTTTCGTCCCAAACCGGCTTTTCGAGCCCCAGTATTTCAATTACTTGCGCTTCGGGCATACCTTGTGCCAGGTTGCCGCAAGCAGCGGCATATTCTTCAAATGTTACTCCGTTTATGGTTTCCATAAGATGTTGCTTTAGTTAGATTGTTTTTTTATCGCCAGTTCAATGTCTTTTGTTTTGCTTGCTGCTGTGTGTGGCATCAGTTTTACACGTTCCTCAAAGTATCGCTCATAATATTTACGCTGTGCATTGGTATAATCATCACCGCTTTGGGCTTTAAGCATTAACTTATATTCGTTAAGTGCATATAATGCCGCAATGTTATCTACCACGTTCCACCCAATAGTAACATACTTGGTTTCAGGTTCAAAAGTGTTTACTGCTTGGCAGTAACTACAAACGATGTATTGTGCATTAAAAAAATCTTTTTTTACAGATAGCGGTGAATTGCATTGGCTGCAATTAAAATCACCGTTAATGAGTTGGATAGCATAATCATAATATTTGAGCGATAGTTGCCCTTCGGTGATGTATACCCATAGCGCTAATTGGCGGTTCATTTCTTCGGATACGTTGTGCGCCTTTTTTAACTCAGCGGCCCAGTTTACAGTGGTACTCCTCAGCAAAGGTTCTACCTGGTTTTGCCAGGTATCGCTTACTTTTTGTATCACATCGGTATAAATTTGCTGCTGTATGGCTTTCAACGTTCTAAAAGAGCCATAGTAGTCATATTGGTTTTTTTCTAAACTACTAAGCACGGTTTCTTTTGCGTAAACTAAAGTATCCTCAAACCTGGCCCTTATTTTTTCAAGGAAGTTATTCCACTGGTTAATTGGTTCATGCGTCATGGCCCTATAGTTTATCATGGTTTATTTGAACATCTATATCCATCAGTCGGCAACCGCAATACGCACAGTGGCTTATATTGGTGTTTACCGGCCGCGGGGCGCCGCATTGGAGGCAACAAATGGAACTGACGCCTGAAAAGGTTTTACTACTTTCCCATTGCTTTGCTGATGAGATTGAGTTTTCTGATATCTTTTCAAACGGGTTTCGCATGGTTTTTTAATTAACGTCCATTTACATTGGTTAATCATCCAGTCAATGGAGGCCGTCGTAATTGGCAGTTTAATAAAGGGGGAATCAGAATGTTTATCCCCCTCGGTTCACATCACATTATTTGGAGAAATCAAATTTCCCCTCAAATAATTTTCCTACAACAGGTAGCGGTTTAATAGCCTCGTTTGATGCGGCAATAATACCCATGAGTAATAAAATGATGGATAATATACCCACTACCATGGAAACTATACCCAGGGCCGGTATCAACATGGTTAATATGGATATGGCTATACCCAGTATAAAAGATAGAATAATGAGGCCTAAGGACTGGCCAAGATGGTAATTAACCAACGCGCTTTTTTCTGTACTTTTTTTGTACTCCAGGTAAGATATCACCCAGCCAATAATGGTGATGTAGCTTACAATGGCCATGCTTTTGTTTGTCATCGTATTTTGTTTTTATAGTGAAATGATGGGGCAAAACTAAAGTGCATTTTAACAAAGGCCAAACAAATGGGGCCTACAAGCTGTCTACATCACATGGTTAAGGCATCTACAAATTGTCTACAAAGGGTAGCTAACTGTTTAGTTTTCAGTTGTTATTTCATTGAAGTAAAAGGTAAGCGCTATAACAGGCCCTTAAAATGATATTTTTACAATTATGCCATTTAAAAAGTACTATCTGTTACTCCTGTTTATATGTGCCTGTTTCTACCCGGCCTGTGGCGCTTATAGCCAATCGTTAATCATCGATTCGTTAAACAGGGCTGTGAAAATTGCTGACGCTAAAGAAAGCCCCATTATTATGGGCGAACTGGCCCGGGCAAATTTTGAAAGAGATATAAAAAAGGCGGTAGGTATAAGCAATGAAGCTATCGCGATGGCCCGTCGGCAACATAATGAAGCTGCAGAAGCATTTTGTTATGCTACCATGGCACATTTGCTGGTTCAGCAAAACCAACAGCAGCGTGCATCAAAGTATTTAGATAGTGCTTTGAAAGCCTTAGATAATCATACCGACCCTGTTATTGCTTCATTTGTGTGGTTTAGAAAAGGCTGGCTGGATATGGTGAGGGGTAATAATGAAAAAGCCATGTCTGCCTTGTTAAGGGCCGCCTCATTGATCAGTAACAAAAATGATAGGCGCTCTGTTAATTACAAGGTGCTGATTAATCACTACATAGCCAGTATTTATGCTTACGGCAGCGATACCCTCAAGCAACGCAAGTATGCAGCGGCTTGCCTTGCCACCGCCCGGCGCAGTATTTATGCTGATGATATGCAAATGGGTTATATGACTGTGGCGCACAGTTACTTTTCTGCATTTGAGAAGGATACCCTAAAGCGTAGTGTGTTAGATTCGTCTCTGGTTTACTACCGCAGGGCGCTCACATTTTACGTGCGCAATAAAGAGCGCATATTGCTTCAAAGTAATGCTTCGGCAACTGCGTTAAACATGGCCAACAGCTATTTCAGGTACTATCCGGCAACTTACAAGGATAGCGCTTACAAATATGTTAACCTTGCTTTAAAGATTGCCCGGAGTACTAACGGCCGCGAAGTGATTGCCAACGGGTATGGTATACTGAGCGAATATGCTTTACGCGAAAAGGATTATAAACAGGCAGAAGAATATTTAAACAGGGGGATTGGCGAGTTAGCTACGCTATCGGACGGGGTTGATATTACCCGGTCGAGAATGATGCTTGGCCTGGCCAATGTTGCCGAAAGTAGCGGAAACCTCAAAAAGGCCATGGCATATTACAAGCAATACCTTAATTATCATGATAAGGTTTTTGATGTGCAAAAATTGGCTGTTACACAACAGTTGGAAGAACAATACCAGGCAGCGCAGCGTGAAAATGAAATTGTGCGCCTCCGGGAACGCGACGATTATAACAAGCGGTTGAATTGGTTGTACGTGATTATTGGATCTACCGGGATTATATCGCTCGTATTTTTGCTCAGGTCGTATCATTTTAAGTTAAAAGCATCCCAGCAGGAAAAGAAAATGGCCGACCAGGAGAAAGAAGAAGCCAAATTGATGACCAGATTGCAGGAGGCTGAAGCGGGGCGACTGATACTTGAAAAACAGGAAGCGGAATTAAGAGCCTCGTTGCGCGAAGAGGAAAGTGCCCGCCTGCAAGCCCAACAGGAACTGTTGCAGGACAGAACCGATTGGTTGGAAAAAGCCCTGCTTGCCGGAACGTTGAAAATTGAAGAGAAAAATTCAATTCTGGAGGTATTAAAACAAAAGGCCAGCCAGGCAGACTCTCCCGTAATAGCCAGGCAGATTGGACGCATCGTTAATCAGAATTTGCGAATGGACAAGAATGTAGATGAGCTGCAATCCATAGCTGATGTACATCCGCTTTTTTTTAACGCTTTGCAAAACAGGGCCGGTAACACCCTCACGCGATTAGATCTGAAATATTGCTCGTATATTTTAATGGGCATGGAAAACAAGGATATGGCAACCCGGCTGGGAGTTGATCCGAAAAGTATTAGGATGACGCGTTACCGGCTTAAACAAAAGCTAAAGCTGAATAAGCAGGATAGCCTTGACCAATTTATAAGCAGCCTTGAACTGAAAGGTTAATTGAGTGCTGGATATTTAAAAACAATATCCGCCTCATAGCGTGCCTCGTTCAATTGGTTTTAATGCCGCTTGTATGCAGTATAACAAAGTTCATTGCCAATTTTGATAAACTTATAGCATAAAAATGCGACCAGCAGTTTGTCTTAATACTATCCCTGTTAAGCTGTGATCTTATTGTTAACGATAAGTTAACAATAGAACGCGTAATTTGCGAATACCCTTAATCACATAGAGTGGTGCCACCATGCTGAAATCATTTTATTTGTTGATCATATTTTTAGGTATCGCAGCCAGCGGTTTATTTGCACAACAAAATCAACTCCTTTCTATCGGCGCTCTTAGTCAGCAACATCCGGATTCGGCACTCATCATTTTAAAAAAAATGTATGCCCAGGCGGTCGATAAAAAAGATGATATAACTGAAGGCCGTTGTTTGCAACAAATGGGACAGATTTGTTATAACCAGGGGCACTTTGCGCAAGCCTTGGAGTTTTATATCCACGCCGACAAAATCTTCAGCGTAAACAACCAGCCCGACCTGCAGGCTGCCAACCTGGGCGAAACCGGTGTGCTTTATTATTATAACAAGCAAATGGGCAAATCAAGGGTTATGTATAACAAGGCTTTGGCTATTTATAAACAAAATAACAACTTAAAAGGGCAGGCCGAGATATTAGGAAATATAGGGCACCTTTACGAGAAGAGCCGCCAGTATGATAGTGCTTTTTATTATCAAAACCTGGCGCTTAAAACCTACAATCAGGCCAATTACAAAAAAGGGGCAGCCAAAATTTACGAAAATCTGGGTAGTATATACGAGGATCTGGCCCGGTATGATTCTTCGTACGTGTGTTTTGAAAAATCATTGCGGCTTTACAATGAAGAGCATAATGAGGTAGCTTCCATTGAGGTTGTTAATAACCTGGGCGATATTTTGCGCAAAACGGGCCGTTATGCCGAGAGCGTAGTGCAATCGCGAAGGGCGATGGCCCTGGCAAGGCAAACTGGTAATATTTACCAACTGGCGGCATGCAGTAAAGATTTGGGCAAGGTATATCAACTGATGAACCGCATGGATAGCGCCTACCATTACGCCGAACTCAGCCGGAAATATTCGTTGGAAATTTACTCTAAAGACGGTGTAAACCAAACCGCCTTTTTGCAGGTGCTCTATGATATGGATAAAAAGAGCAACGAGATTATGCGCCTCAACAACATCCGCAAAATGAACCAGGTTATTGTAGTGGCGGTAGGGGTGGTGGTAGTGTTAGTTGTTGTTTTGGGTCTGGTTATTTTTAGCCGCCAACGTTTAAAAATAAAAGATCAGCATACGCTGGCCAAACAAAAGGAGGCCGAGCACCTGGTAATGCAGCTTCAGATTAAAAACCAGCAACTGGAAGAGGAAAGTTTAAAACAACAGCTGGAGTTAAAAAGCCGCGAACTATCTAACCATACCCTAAACCTGATTAGAAATAACCAATTGCTCGAAAACATGCGCGCTACCTTACAGGCTATGGTTAAAGATGATAAACGCGACCAGAAAAAACAAATGCAGCAAATTATACTCCAAATAAACGATAGCTTTAACCATGAGCAGCATTGGAAGGAGTTTACTACTGCTTTTGAGCAAGTACATCAACAGTTTTTTGAAAGTATTAAGCAGCACAGCAATGAGCTTACTTCAACCGATATGAGGTTGATAGCGCTGTTACGAATCAACCTCAACTCGAATGACATCGCCGCTTTGCTGGGCATCTCTGTTGATAGCTTGCGGGTATCGCGGTACAGGCTTCGTAAAAAGCTCAATATCTCGCAGGGCGGCAGCCTTACCGCCTTTATTCAAAGCTTGTAAAAGCGTTACATCTAAGATGTACAGATAGCTGCTTTTGATTGAGAATTAGCACTTAACATAGCCTTAATGTAACGGTAATAAAACCATAATGGAGTTTTGATATATATTAAGTAGCTGTATATGAGTTAGTTGTTTTGTGTTGTTGCTTTTTGATATACGGGCATTGTAACGGTGTTGCTTTTATGTAACCTCGAATATTTCAGTAGTAACAACGGGTATATACACCTTTGTAACGTCAAATAAAACACACGTTATCAAAAAGCAATGAACAAAATTTTATCAATCTTATTTCCTCTCCTTTTTTGTGCTGCAATAGCGAGCGCAACAAAGATAAAGGGCCATGTTTATGATAAGCAGTCGGGCGAGGCGTTGGTAGGCGCTACCGTATTTTTAGATAAAACAGGCAAGGTAACCAGTACCGGCCTTGATGGTTCTTTCGAACTAAAGGATGTACCTGCGGGGCCCGCAACTATCCGTATCACTTACATTACCTATCAAACTATTGTAAAGGAAATCACTATCCTGAAAGAAGATAATCCGCATTTAAAGTTTTATATGGAGCCTGCATCAAAAAGCCTTGCCGAGGTTAGCGTGAGCGCGGCAACAAGCGGGTCTAACGATCATGATGCGAGGCGTATCGAACAGAAGGCCACCCAGCTGATGAACATCGTATCGGGCAAGGCCATCGAAATTTCGCCCGATTTAACCGTGGCTAACGTAGTGCAGCGGGTATCGGGCGTATCCATAGAGCGGAATAGCAACGGCGACGGGCAGTACGCTATTATACGTGGTATGGATAAGCGCTATAACTACACTATGGTTAATGGTGTTAAAATTCCAAGCCCTGATAACAAATACCGTTATATTCCGCTCGACTTGTTCCCTTCCGACCTGTTGGAAAGGCTTGAAGTTTATAAAACCCTCACGCCAAATTTGGAGGGCGACGCTATCGGCGGTGTTGTAAATATGGTGATGAAAAATGCACCCGATCATTTCCAGGTGAATGCCAATTTATCAACCGGGTATAGCCAGTTGTTTTTTGATCGCAACTTCACCAGCTATAATTCGTCAGGTATTAACCATCAATCGCCTTATGAGCTTAATGGCAGTAAATACAACGCCACCCAGGCCGATTTTACAAAAGGTACGTTAGATTATACTTCAAAAAAGCCTGCACCTAATTTAATTGGTAGTTTATCTATCGGCCAGCGTTTTTTGGATAACAAATTGGGTGTCATCGTAGCGGGCAGTTATCAAAATACCTATCGCGGCAGCAACAGTACTTTTTACAGTTCATCTGTAAACGGTACCGATCAGTATGCTGTGATAACAAGTAAAAGTTACCGCGAATATTCCGACCAGCAAAAGCGTTTAGGCGTACAAGGCAAAGTTGATTATGTTTTTAATCAGAATAACAAAATCAGCTTGTACAACGTGTATGTAAACCTGATTAACCAGCAGCTCAGAGATGCTGTAAGTACCAGCTATAACGGCGTTTACGACCCCGCTAAAGGTAATGCCGAATTAACCTACACTACGCGTTCCCGCTTAACCGAGCAACAGATTTATAACAGCACCCTGCACGGCGATCATCATTTTTTTGATGGCAAATTTAAGGTGGAATGGTCGGCAGTATATTCATCGGCAAAAAATGATGTGCCCGATAATACAAGCATCAGTTTGAACGGCATTCAGCAAAATTTTCAGCAAAGCCGTACATCGTTGGTCAATACCTCGCCGGTTAACCGCCGCTGGGAGCGCAATACCGACGAGGACAAAGCCGGGTACCTTGATTTAACCTATAATGTATTCCGTGGCGAAAAAAAGCTGGATTTGATGGCGGGCGGCTTGTATCGCGATAAGCAAAGAAGTAGCTTTTATAACAATTACGCTCTTGGAGCAAGAGAAGGCCATTCGGGCGATCTGTATGGTGTCGATTTTAAAAATTATACCGACCTGGTACTGGTTGTAAGCAATCCAACCGGAGCCGTAGCTAACTCGTTAACTTATGATGCCAGCGAGAAAACGGGTGCCGGTTACGGGATGTTCCGTTTCACATCGGCAAAAACAGAGATTACCGGTGGCGCGCGTGTTGAGCATACCAATCAGGGTTATAACCTGTTGTTCCCGGCCGGCGAAACCAATCCGTCGGGCAGCCAGATTTATACCGATGTATTGCCAAGCTTAACGGTAAAGTATCATTTAAACCAAAAGGCGCAATTGCATGCATCTTATTACAAGGCATTAAACCGCCCGGGCTTTTACGAGATAGTACCCAGCAAGGTAATTAACGAGGAATACCAGGAACGCGGCAACCCCAATTTGAAACGTGCCCTGGCTGATAATTATGATCTGCGCTACGAACTGTTCCCCGGTGCATCTGAGCAATTATTGATTGGCGCATTTTACAAAAAGATAAAAGATCCGATAGAGTACACTTTTCAGGCTGATGCAACACGCGGGCAGGATGTTTATTACAGCCCCGGAAATTTCGGCACGGCCAATAACTACGGCGCCGAGTTGGATTATATCAAGTTTTTTCACAAGATAGGCGTAAAAGCTAATTATACGTATACCCATTCGCGCATTACCACCCCAAAAACGGCCCGGAGGATTAACGCTACAACGGGAGATATCGAAGCTTATTTGGTTGATCAGTCGCGGCCGCTATATGGCCAGGCAGAAAATGTAGGTAACCTGTCGTTATTTTATAAAGACACCAAAAAAGGCTGGGATGCCCAATTGGCAGGTTCTTATATCGGCGAGCGTATCAACACAGTATCGCAGTTTTTAAATAACGACCTTTGGCAAAAAGGTCAGATCCAGGTAGATGCATCAGCCGAGAAAAGGTTTAAACACGGGTTAAGTGTATTTGCTAAAGCGAATAATATTTTCAATAGCCCAGCCAAGCTGTTTATCAAAGGCACCAACGCTGAGAATGATAAGATCAAAGAAAATCTTGTTTCTAACGGCCAAACGCTCATCCGTGCCGATTATTACGGGCAAAACTACCTTATAGGGCTAAGGTATAAGTTTAACTAATAACCGAATATTAAAAAATTCAATATGAAATTGAAACAAATAATTACAATGGTATTTACGGCACTGGCTTTTACGGCCTGCCAGAAAGCTAATATCAAGGTTGACACGACCTCGGCAAATGGTTCGGCAACCGGAGAGATATCGGGTGTATGGGCCAAAGGCAGCGTACACGAAATTAAGGGCGATGTAATTATCCCCGAAGGAAAAACCCTCACCATTGAAGAAGGGGTAACCGTGCTGATGGATACCACCGCCAAGCCCGAGGTTATTGTAAAAGGCAACCTGTACTCGTTAGGTACGGCTACCAACCCGGTTAAATTTACGGTGAATGATCAGTATAAAACTGACGCCAAAAAATTTGGAAAAATGTGGGGCGGTATCCTGGCCGCAACAACCTGCGCCGAGCTGGTGTTGGATTATACGATATTAGAGTACGGTGGCAATACAACTTCCGACGCATCGACATCGGTAAAAATGGGTTTATATAAAGCCGTAGCCGGCGAAAACCTGCCTGCGCTATGGTTCTCCAACGTTAACGGTAAGTTGATCGTTCAGAACAGTATTATCCGCAACTTCCAGGAAGACTGTACCTACATCGAGGGTGGTAAAATTATATTTGCCAACAACCTATTTTATACTACGGGTGTAACCGGGGGCGAAGCCATGAACTTTAAATCGGGATGTTTGGCAGATGTGGCCTATAACCTGGTTTACAGCGCTAATACCAACGCCTTAAAACTATCCAACGCTGGCGACCGTACTCCGCAGGCTTACATTATAGCTTACAATAATACCATGGTTAACACGGGCTGGAGGCGGCCCACAGCCAAAGGCGGTTCGGTTTGGCTGGAAGCAACCGTACGTGCCGAATTGTATAACAACCTTTTTGCCAACACCCGTTTCGGTGTAAAAAGAGATCCCAAAAAACCAGAAGACTCACGGTCTAAATACAGTAACAACTGGTATTACGGTTATGATCAAACCACGGTTAACCAGTTTCAGCCTGGAAGCAACGATGTGATTGCGGGCGTAAACGATGTAAGAGGTACACTTGCAGGGGCCAACGATCCTAAATTTTTGAATTATCCGCTGAATACGCCCGTGCTGAACGCCGTATTCACTACCACCTGGGATTTTCACTTACAGGGTAACTCGCCGGCTTTAACAACAGGCATTACAACCTTTACCCGTAACCATAAAGCCGGTATTACAACATCAAACGGCATAACTTATACCTCGCCAGAACCATCAGCCTTTGTAGGTGCATACGGAGTTAAACAATAAAATAATTAGATGAATTTAAATACGTTTTGCTTTGCTCCACTTGCTTTAATATTTTTAAATACAGCCTGCTTGCACGCACCAATTGATGATACCACTGCTGTTAAGCCTGTAATTATTACCGAAGCGGTAAAGTATGATACCGATGATCCGGCGATTTGGATCAACAAAGCCGATCCGGCCAAAAGTTTGGTAATTGGTACTGATAAGGATGCCGACGGTGCCTTATATGTGTTTGACCTGCAAGGAAAAATAGTAGCAGACAAGGTGGTTAGGGGTTTAAAGCGCCCCAATAACGTTGACCTGGCTTACGGCCTGATGTTGAACGGCAAGCCTACCGACATTGCCATTACCACGGAGCGGATCACCCACAAGCTCCGTATATTTTCGTTACCGGATATGAAACCGGTTGACAATGGCGGGCTGGACATGTTTGTTGGCGAAACCGGCGCCGAGTTTCGCGATCTGATGGGCATAGCCATCTACACGGCAAAAAACGGTAAAATGTATGCGGTTGTTGGCCGTAAAAGCGGACCTAAAACAGGCGGCTATATTTGGCAATATCTATTAGGCGACGACGGCAGCGGAAAGGTTAAGGCCACGCTGGTACGCAAGTTTGGTGAATACAGCGGTAAAAAGGAAATTGAAGCGATAGCCGTTGATAACGAATTGGGATACATTTATTATTCGGATGAGCAGGTAGGCGTTCGCCAGTACTATGCCGACCCGGAGAAAGGGGATAAACAACTGGCCATTTTTGCCACCAGTGGCTTTAAGGCCGACCATGAAGGCATCTCGATTTATAAGCTCACTAAAAATACCGGTTACATTTTGGTATCAGATCAGGGTGCAAACCGCTTCCAGGTGTTTAGTCGCGAAGGCACCAAACAAAATCCCTTTGAACACCGCCTGCTAAAAGTAGTACCCGTACAGGCCCAACAAAGCGATGGATCGGATGTGGTTAACATACCACTCAATGACACCTTTAAACATGGCCTTTTTGTAGTGATGAGCGATGATCGTACTTTTCATTATTACCGATGGGAGGATATTGCGGGGAAGACTTTGCAGGTGAAATAAAGTTTGTAGTGTGGTGGTGCTGATAGCATCATTAGCGGATATTTAATGCACATCTTGACGCTTGGTTGCGTGGGATGTGCATTTTTGGTATGGGGTTGTGATGGTCTTGATGCCCTGCCAGACCTTGTGTTTGATGCATTTAGAGTGGGTTAGCATTTGTCGGTTAGAATGAGCATTGTTTGCGTCTCTGCTGCCTAAAGCGCCAAGTGGTGCTCGTTGCCGCGGGCAGAAAAAAAGTAAAATGCTGATGTTACTTATAGTCTTTGGCTTATAGTCTACATTCTTCCATCTTTACAAAATGGAAATTAAGTCCAAAGTAGGCAGCCGGATAAGAGAAATCCGTGAAAAAAACGGTATTTCGCAAAAAGACTTATCCTATACTGCTGATTTAGACAGAAGTTACATTGCAAGCGTTGAAAACGGCCAAAGAAATATCTCGATTGTCAACTTAGAAAAGATAGCCAAAGCATTAAAAGTTAACCTGAGCGAACTATTTCAAGGAGTATAATGAAGATAAAAATACCGAATGCCCAAATCCAAGAGTTGCTTTCCGGAAAAAGGTACAACTATTTAAAATACGCTACCCAAATCATGAATTTGGCCAATCAAAATGCGCAGGGGACGAGAGCTAAGGTTGTAGGGCAAATGAGTGACCTTATTCAGCAATTTGAAGGCACAACCCTTGCCGATTGGGAAAAATGGTATCTGGAAAGTTATCCCACAGCTATTGATGATGCTTCAGATAAGGTATGGGAAATGATAAAGGCATTTCAGGAGGGCATTAAAAAAATTGACAGAGATACGGTAAGGCAATGGGTTGAAGAACTTGTAATTGTAAAAACATTCGCCGGCTTAAAATTTCAGCAGGCAATCTTAAAAGCTGTTGCAGCTAAATATAATAAACAATACAGGTTAGCTACTCCCGAAGAAGAAAGCAGAGGAATTGATGGTATAATTGGGGATATGGGCGTGAGTATTAAGCCAATTACATACAAAACTAAATTTGGCTTAAATGAAATGATTGATGTACCAATTATTTTTTATAACAAGAAAAAAAGTGAAATTGTTGTTGAATTTGATTTACCGCAATTAGAGAATGGATAAAGAAGAAATAAAAGAGCAAATTGTCGCTATTATTTTGGCCGCCCCAATAGCATAACCGCCGATGATATTTACAGGCAATTAATTTCCGAGGTTGATCCGGGAACAACGCAAGAAGAAATTCGAGGATTGATTAAAGAACTTGTCAATGACGATAACAATTTAATAGGCAGTTCAAACAAAGGATACTTTATAATTAACACGTCAGACCAGTTAGTTACAGCAGAAAAATACTTAATAAGTCGGATATCACATTTGCAAAATCGGGCAAACAATTTGCGTAGACTATGGGACGAACAGCAGGATAACAAAGTAAAAGGAGGATCATAACTCGATGCCCCTCAACAATAAGCTATCAAAAGTTTATAAGTTCTTGTTTCGATATTTTATGTTTTTTAAGTATGAAATGTGCGCTTTTAGCTGTTTCAGTATAAAAAGCTTCAAATCCATTTTCGAGCTTGTTTACTTGGTTGATGAAAGATAACCTTAACTCTGTTTCTTGTAATGTCATCACTGGCAAGTTAAGATGTGAGTTAAAATGCTTGATTTCATTTTTAGTTTCATCATTACTTCGATCATGAAGGAAAAGTTTATGCTGTTCAATACGATTTTGAATGTGTCTGTTTAATTTTACGGGAGTAGCGTTAATAATATTTTCATTAACGATTGGTATGAAAGAAGGATCTATTTCTATTCCTATGCTATTTCTTTCCGAAGCTATAGCAGCCAAGGTTGTTGTTCCGGTTCCCAAAAAAGGATCTAATACTGTATCTCCCTTAACAGAATACATATTAATTAGCCTGTAAGGTAACTCAAATGGGTAAGCCGCGCTACGGTTCCTGGATTCCGGGCTTTCAATCCTTTGCTTAGCTCCCTTTAAATCCCACACGTCAGAGAACCAAACGTTTCTTTCTTCCCAAAAGAATGCGCTCTCTCTTCTTAATTGTTTTTCGGCGTCTGTTTTAAAATTTCTTTTTCCCCCCTTTCGAAAAATTAATATCCATTCATGTTCAAGTGTTACATAAGCACCAGCTGGAAGCATGCCGGATCCCATGAATTTATTTGGCGCATTAGTTTGTTTCCGCCAAATGATATTTGGCATATTGTTAAACCCAAGTTTAATAAAAGCAGAAACTATCCGTGAGTGATTATTATATAACGAAAAATGCTCATTTATTGTTCGCGTTGCATCTCCGATATTAATACAAGCAATTCCTCCAGGTGATAACGTCCGTTCAACTTGTATCCAAATTTTATCTAATTCCTGGTGCATCAACTCAAAGGCAATATCTCCATTTCCTTTGAGTTGTTCTTTGGCGATAGACTGATTTTGAGCAGCCATAATATCATCCCACATTTCAATCATTGGGTATGGCGGGGATGTAACAACCAAACTTATCGAATGGTCATTTAATTTTTCCATTTCCTTATTAGCAGCCCCAGTTAAAATGCTATGCTTAGTAGTGTATGATACCATTTTGTAAAAATAATAAAAGTTACTTAAAGTCGACATTAAGTTTTAGCATAAACTCCTGATGATGGTGGTCGATTACAATACGGTTTTCAATATATTTTCTAACTCCGCAGCAGGGCTTGATGCTGGTGCTTGCGCCGCGCCTTCCTAAAATGTCTATTTTACTCCTTTGTTTACGCAAAATTATCCTTTCACTTGTGTTATGCATTTACTTTTCGTAAAATGCACAGAAGTTTATAAGGTACACATGAATTATTGGAAACACAGCTTATTATCCAAAAAGAAGTTTCAGGGCGACGCCAACGACTATCTGCAGCTTCATAAATTTATGGATACCAGTAAATTATTTTACTTTAATATCAAACATCGCGTATTGTTGCATAATACTTATGGGATAGACTTATGCATTCAAAAGTTTGGGGAAACCTTAATCAACGCTGAAAATAAAAAGGTGCTAATCCGTGATATTGCCGCGGAGCATTGTAAGGAAGACTTGATGGGAGTTGTGCCGACCTTAAACAATTGGTTTAAATATATTGATGAAGCGCTGCTCGATCATATTAAACCGATTAATCCGGCTGATAGTAAATTAAAAGAGTTTGTTTTAAGGCCGCTGTTAATGTCGGGCTTAAAGTCAACATTAATGATAACCCACAGCAATTTTGGAATCTATCTTACAAAGGAGCTATTAGGTATTGACTATGCTTTGGAACTGGTGAATTACCTGCCTGAAACGAACATAAACGAACTGCTTCAATATATTAAATTAAAAGACAGGTGGCAGTATACGCCCGATTTAGAACAGTTAAAAAATATTGAAAATGAGCTTGATTATTAATTTTTTAAGGGGATTATTTGGCAATAATCCAAAAGGTGCAGCCAAATCAACTACAAACGATTACATGCAACGCTGGGAGGAAGACCGGAGAAAAAGTATTAAAGCCACCGAACAGAGGCTTGGTAATTGGATTATAGCACTTGTAAACCAAAAAGGTAGTTTACCTTTTTCGTGGGAGAGCGGCAATGATGAAGCCTTTTTAACATTCACCGACTTTACCGAAGCTGAGGAAGATAATTTTATGGATTTAGAACAATATATAATAAATAAGCTGGATATACCTGACGCCGGAGAATTTGAGATGACTGGCAGCGGTACCATTTACATCACTGGAAATTCAGTAAGAGTAAAGTACAGTTCTACCATAAAGGGCGTTATTGATTATGATGAGGAAACAGATCAGGAAATTTATAGTGAAGAAGAACAGGATAGCGGTGATGAGCTGTTGTTTTCAATTTGAAACTCGAACGTCCTGCACAAAAAATAGGCTGACGCCCAAATTGCCGTTGCGTATGTCGCGCGTTTTTCCCCTCTTCTTGGTGGTTTTTTATAAAACGCTCATTATTAATTTGATATAAAATAATAAGCGGCGGCCCGTGCGATTCCCCTCTTGAGAGGGGCGGAGGGGTGTGTCCTATGCGAGCGATTATAAAGCGCTAATATTCTGCGTTCTTGCAATAAATATATATCTTTTAGGTTAAACTCAACCCCTTTTTATCCATCCAAACAACTTTTTGCACCAACAATTACAATCTGTTAACGAACAAAATGATTTTGATTTGTTATCAAGAGGATGAAGAAACTAACCGCCATCTTACTCTTCCTTACCAGTACATGCGTAGCAGTGGCCCAAACCGGCACTTACCGGTTTAATGCCAAAAGCGGGGCATCCTGTACTATAGCGGTAACGAGTGAAAAAGGCCACATCAGTGCTGATATTTTTGCGTGGTGGCATACCCCCTCTGGCAGAAACGGCGCTTTCGCAGGCGAGGGCCAGTTAAAAAACAATAGCTGTGTTTTAAAAAGTGCCGACGATGCCGACTGTGAGGCCAGGCTTACTTTCAGCCCCGGAAGGTTAACAGCCAAATTTAACAATTGTATTAGCAGTAACTTGCCGGGTGATTTTTCTGGCACCTACCAAAAGCTCACTAACCGTTTACCGGGTGACTACATCATAGCGATAACCAAAGCTTATTTATATAAATGGCCTGGCTCAAAACCGCTCAAAACTTATCTAATTCAAAATAATAAAGTTAGTGTAGACCTGGAGAACATCACCGATGGGCAATGGGTATTTATCAATTTTACCAACGCAGCGGGTAAAACCACCGATGGTTACATGCCTTGGTCTGCCTTAAAATAATAACAAATGAGCTTAATCCTATTCAGAGTGCTATTCTTTTGCCTGGTGCCGGTTGGCATATTCATCCTGGTTAAAACCATACGGATGCTTAAGGGGATATTTGCGGGAGAGGTGATTGCCGAGATCCCCTTTACACAGCAGGAAGTTTTGTTTGAAATTACGCGACCTGGAGTTTATGCCATTTGGCAAAAGGGACAGCTATTCAGGAAAACGCCGGTAGATAAATTTCAGTTGAAACTGAACAAGATTGCTTCGGGCGAGGCTATCTCCTTACCCCAATCTTTTTTTAGGCCGTATATTAATGGATTTGATACCGGGCGGATGGAAATGAATCGCTTCTCGGCCGAAAGTGGCCAGTATCGGCTAACTGTAGTGGAGGGTACAAGCGTATCTGTATTTGAAAAATTGGCGTTTAATTTGTTCCCGGCTAAACCGGTTGATTACAGCCAATACTTTATCCAGGTGAGGGAGAGCCGCCCAATTTATTACATGATTGCGGCCATTCCCCTTTTTACATTAGCGGGCTTTTGTATGATCGGCGGTATGGTAGCGGGGTTTATAGCACCCGATATACTGGCAGGGCTGGGTATTCAAACAGCCGGTAATTTGCAGTATTTATTAAGGATGAATTGCTGCTGATGAAGTTTAAAAACCTAACTTTCGGCGTGTTAGTCATTTGGATTGCCTACTATGTTTTCTTGGGTTATAGCCTTGTTATCACAGTAAGTCAATTAAAAATGGTTACCGTTAGTAACTATACCATGCGTACGGGTGGCGCATTCGGTGTTATTAAGCATTATTATATTGAACCTTATGTTACCACAGCCGCATCGGAGAAAAACTTGCCTGTTGACAGAACCTATGCAGGGTTCTCCCTGGCAGGGATCATGCTGCCTAAACAAGCTATCAATAGGAGCAGGGTAATTACCTTCTACGCTCTGGACGAACGCGAAAAAGTTATTCATTTTGCCGCGAGCGAGGGGACGCATGGTGCTTCTCAAGTTCGGCTGTATATCGATTTACTGGCCTATCTCATAGGTAAATATGTTTATTTGCATGTGGGCCTGTTGCTGCTTTGGGCCTTTAGCGGCACACTTTACGCCAGGTTGAACAACGGCCTGGACGTAGCAGCAGAGATCGCATCGGCAGATCGGTCCACTAACCTGGAAAAAGTACAACTGGGCTTGTTCTTTTTTAGTTTGATTATTTTGTTGATATAAAAAGGGGCGCATAGAGCTAAATATATAATGCTTTTGCAGTTTAACTGCAAAAGCATTATCTGTAAACTCACGTTTTGCAATAAGAAATCGCTTTCATTGATCTGGATGGCTGTAACAGGCTAAAACTGATATATGCTAACTAAAATGTTTATGCAACTTACTGATGGTATTTAAAAGCAAACTTTGCCTTGCCGGTACATTAATAGTGCCGCTGGCTTTGGTTATTTATTTCGCGTTACAGGTATCCCGCTTAAGCAACACACTTTTGCCGATAAAGGCTACTATTAGCTCGTTTGAGAGTAAGGGTTCGCATTCCAATTTTCGGAAAGTGGTTGGCCTGGATGAATATTCCGCGAGTTTGGTGAGATACTACGAGGGCACAAATATGCTTTTTGTTAAAGATTTCAGGGATGTAATTTACCAACCGCCCGCTCCAAACGAAATATCAAGCATTTATTACTTACACCCGAGGCTAAAATCCAAAACCCAGCGGCAGATTAGCTTCTATGTTCAAAAAGCAGATACTGCTAAACTAAGGCAAAGTACGGCGCAAATATCCTATTTCTACCTGCAAAATCCTCCAGCCCTAAAGTCGGGGGCTGGTTATTATACTGATTTGTACCTGTACGTTTACCGTCATCATTATGGTGCTGGCGCAGTGTTTGTTTCGTTGTTGTTGTTTATCGGTAGTTGCATAGGCGATTCCTGGTGGTACGAGCAAAATAAGGCCCTTTTAGCCTATGCCATCTTGATAGTACTTATACATATTTTAATATTTTTATTTTGATATTCTGATTTTATAGCAGCATTGATAATACGGCCACATTAAAAATGGCAGCAACTACCATACAGGCATACCAAATAAATCTACTTTTCTGTTGTTGATTAAGGGCATACATTTTATAGCAAAAAAGTGCGGCAGCGAAACAGCATACTTCGGCAAACAGGTAAGCAACCCATACAAAGTAAAACCATGTTTTAGCTGTGATATAAACCAAAATATCGTAGTAGAAGTCAAATTTTACATATTGTTTGGATGGTGACTGCATGTAAAAAAATTCCACCTCTTCACGCGGATTATCCAGCTTCGTCAAATCATTTTTTAAAATATAACATGCTGCCCTTTGCCCCGTACGATTTGAATTATAGCTACCATCCCCATCGTAAAACAAATCATCTATATTTTTGTGGGCAGTGTTAAATACCGGCGTATGATAGCTCCGGAAGAAAGAGGCACTATAGGGTGCGATTTTGAACCTATACGTATGAGATCCTTTACCGCCGCTTTCTTGAAAAGAACTTACTGTACCTTCTGTTTTTACCAATGAGCCGCTCAAATGGGAAACATAAGCCAATAAAATTCCGGTGAATAGTAATGGCAAGGCCAGTAAAGCAATTAAGGCTAAAGCAAATTTGGATAAATTGCCTGATGGTTGATAGGTGGTACCACTTACAATCACTTCTGCCGGCTGCCTGGCGGTGTTTGTGAACTCCAGCCTGACAATAGTGCCGCTAACCGACTTGATTTTGCCAAAAGCATCTTCAAATTGGAGTGTTATAGGCTGATTGATATAACTTTCCGCGTCATCAGTACCAAAAGAAAATGGGGAACCCAATAGCGCCTGCCGGAATTTTAGTTCGAAAAAACGTTGCTCGTGCAACTGTTGACCATACCGGAAGCCCGACACTTCGGTAATTACAATTCCTTTGATAATGATGTTAATAGGGTCTGGCATCTTGTTTTTGTTTAATCATGGTCTGCTGGTATGATTATAAACAACTGATTGCTAAAATGTTTAACACTGATAGGTAACAATTGCATTTTACCCGGTTTGGCAAGGGGCGATTATATGCCTTGTTTTGGGCGAATGAGCGGGCTGATGCCGGCATTTTAGAATGCCGATTATTAACGCAATAAAACGCATTGATAATCAATGTTTGGTGTAAGGTAGATGTTATAAGGGCTTCGGAGTTAAACGGGATTTTTAAAAAGCACCTGATTGCGGCATCAATACGGATGGCTTCATTCAATTCTTATCTGAACTTATCGTTGAGGGTAGGGGAGCGAGGAGCTGTCCGGATAGCCGCGGATAATAGCTTATCAATAAACAGGGAAAAAAAGTCAACATGGTGGCAATTAAGCCACCATGTTGGTTTAATTAGTTAATGATTGTTCCGTCTTTGATTTCATCATTTGCTGTGCTAATGATCCTGTCTCGCGGAGATAAGGGGCCAAATACTTCGGTGGAATCCTTACCCATCAGGCCTTCCTTAATATCTATTAATGTTGCTTTGCCATCGCGTACGGCTATAACATATTCCCGCTCTGTTGATCTTACTATTGCTCCATTGGGCACCAGTAATGATTTGGCTCCCGATAACATCGGTATCCTCACTTCGGCGTACATACCGGGTTTAAGGTTCCCGTTTTTGTTCATCACGTCAATTTCTATGGCTTCTGATCGCATGCTGCCCAAAGCATTGGCAGACCGGCTTATCCGGGCGCTGTGCTCATCACCAGGCATGGCATTGAACGTGAATGATACAGGTTGTTTAAGGTCGACCTTATCCACATAGTCTTCCGGGATTTCCACTACCAGGCGCATCTTGCTGATATCCTGTAATATCAGCATGGGCTGATCGGTAGATTTTCCGGGCGCCACCAGCGCGCCTGGCGATACGTTACGCTGAACGATCATCCCATCAAAAGGAGCGTAAATGCTTAAATAGCCCTGCATGGTTTTTACCGACTGCACATTTGATTTTTCGGATTGTGCCATAGCGTTGTCCGCCCTCATTTTAGCAGTTGCGTTATCCAGATCTAAGGGTGATACAGATCCCGGCTCGGCAGCGGCCTGTTTTAACCGGGTATATTTTTCTTTACTGGCTTGGGCATTTTCCTGGGCTTGTAAGTACCTTGAGGTGGCCGCCTGTAATTGCGATTCCATTTCGGGTGCTTCCAGGGTCATCAACAATTGTCCTTTTTTCACTATCGAGCCACGATCAACAAAAAGTTGTTTTACAAAGCCATTTACTTTCGGGAAGATGTTGACTTCGTTAAACGCTTTTAATTGGCCAGGCAGCCGCGCTGAGCTTGATAGGGCTTTCTCGGTAACATTACCTATATGGTATTTTTTTGATTGCGATGTTTTAGCGCCGTCGGTTAAGTCAACCGGTTTTTGGTTGCCGGAGCAAGCCGCAAAAAGGCTGGCTACCAGGCTAAATAGGATAATTTTAGTTTTCATTTTATAAAGTTGATGGTTCAAGTTCTGTGGTTTCATCAGGCATTAGCGATGGTGTTGTATAGGTTGTTTTTTGTTGTACCCATGCAAATACCAAGGGCAGTATAAATAAAGCGGCAAGGGTTGAGGCAAACAAGCCGCCAATAACGGCCCGGCCCAGCGGGGCTGTTTGTTCGCCGGCCTCACCCATACCCGATGCCATCGGTATCATGCCCGCTATCATGGCCAAACTGGTCATTAATATAGGGCGAAGCCTGATGGATGCACTGGTTATGGCCGCTTTTGTACTGTTCTGAAATTCGAGCCGCAAGTTTTCGCCATTGGTAACAATCAGGATTGCGTTGGCTACCGATACCCCGGTAGACATGATCATCCCCATATAGGATTGCAGGTTAAGCGTTGAGCCTGTTAATAACAGGGCTGTTAATGAGCCTAATATTACCGCGGGGATGGTACACAATACCGTTAACGACAGTTTGAACGACTGATAATTGGCCGCCAGCAGCAGGAAGATAACTAAAATAGCAAAGCCCAAACCATTTTGTAAACTGGTTAAAGTTTCTGTAAGCAGGTTTGACATGCCTTGCAGATTGGCAATCAGTCCTTTAGGTGGCGTGCCCAAACTGTTAACTGCTTTCTGCACATCGGCAGTGGCCGTACCTAAATCTTTTTTATAAATATTGGCGCTAACTGTTAAATAGCGGCGTGGGCCAACCCTGTCATATTCCCCTGGGGCATAGTTTAGCTTAAAATCGGCCACGTCAGCCAGCGTGGGTGTACTTTGGCCTTTCAGCAAAGGTATTTCCTTCAGCTCGTCCATGGTGTTCATTACATACTCCGGCACCTGTACCTGCACCTGGTAGGTATAAGCCGATTTTTCGTCCAGCCAAAGGTTCTTCTCGGTAAAACGGCTTGATGAGGTACTGGCAGTAACCGAGCGTGCTATGTCTTTGATATTTAAACCCAGTTGTGATACTTTCAGCCTGTCGAGCGTAATGCTCACGGCCGGAAACCGTTGCGGCTGATCTATCTGCACGTCGCGCAGGTAGGTGATGTTTTTAAGTTTAGCTAATACTTTGTTGCTGAAATCAGAAATCTGGGCCATGTTTTTTCCGGCTATCTGAACCTGTATAGGTGTTGAGGCGCCCTGGCTCATAATCTTTTCGGTCATATCGATGGGCTCAAAGCTAATCTCCAGTTCCGGAATTTCCTTTTTGATGTTTTTGCGGAGGGCATCTTTCAGGTCGTCCATATTTACATGGTACTTTTCATCCAGGTTAACCTGCAATACAGCTTCATGGGTCCCCGTATTAAAAACATACAGGTTGCTGCTGCCAAAACTACTGGGCACTAAACCGATATATCCCGAGGTAATCTCCACATGATGATCAACCGTTTTATCAATAATCTGCAATACTTGTTTAAACTTATCTTCGGTGCGTTCTAAACGTGTGCCTTGCGGCTCTTTGATCCGCATCTGGAATTGTCCGTTATTGAGTTTGGGCATCATATCCTTACCTATCACAACAAAGCAAACGCCCGCCAGTACCAGTACCACCACCAAATAAACCGGGATAATTATTTTTTTGTGCGGCATCCAGCGGGTGAGGATTTTCATAAAGGCCATTTTTACCTTTTCAAAAAAGTCATTGTTTTCAGGGTGATCTTCTTCCTGGCGCTGATGCATCTCGATCTGGGATTCTTCTTGCTTATTCAAACCTTCGCCGGCATGGGCATGTATACTGCCATGGTGGTAATGCTGATATTGTTCAGCTTTGATGAGCCAGTTACTCAAAATAGGTACCAGCGTTTGTGCGATGATGAAAGAAACGATCATCGTTAACCCAATCGACATCGATAGCGGCAAAAACATGGCCTTAGGCACACCATTCATCATAAAGGATGGTGCAAACACCGCCAGGATACAAAGCAGGATGAGCAATAGCGGAAAAGAGATCTCTTCGCAGGCATCGTAAATAGCCTGCCTTTTGTTTTTCCCCATTTCAAGGTGCTGGTGTATGTTTTCGATAGTTACGGTAGCTTGGTCTACCAGGATGCCGATGGCCAAAGCCAAACCGCTCAAGGTCATGATGTTGATGGTTTGGCCAAACAGCCCCAAAAGCAATACGCCGATGAGGATAGATACCGGGATAGTAATAACCACAATTAAACTGCTTCGCCAGTCGCGCAGAAACAGCAATACCATCAAGCCGGTTAGCAAAGCGCCTAAACCACCCTCGGTCATTAAACTTTTTACCGCGTTTACCACAAATACCGATTGATCAAATTCGTAGCTGATCTTAACATCATCTGGCAATAAGCCCTGCATTTCGGCCAGTTTACTTTTGAGTGTTTGTACTACTGTCCAGGTACTGGCATCGGCTGTTTTAACCACGGGTATATATACCGAGCGTTTACCGTTTACCAGTGCATAATCTACAGTAACGTCGGCGGCATCGCTAACCCGTGCAATATCCTGGATGTAAATAGGGACACCATTTTTAGTAATTACAGGTATTTTTCCAAATGTGTCGCTGTTTTTAATGAGCGAGTTCATGGTAGTTAAATACATGGTATTACCCATACGCAAATTACCCGATGGCGACATGACATTGAATTTAGACAGGGCATCTACCACTTCGTCGGGTGTTAAATTGTAGCTGCGCAGTTTATTAGGGTCAACGCTTAATATAATAGAGCGGGCATTTGAGCCAAACGGAGGCGGTGCCGACAAGCCCGCAATGGTAGAGAACATGGGCCGTATGCGGGTAGCAGCCATATCGTAAATATCTTTCAGGCTCTCGGATTTGCTGTCTAAAACCAACTGGCCAACCGGCAGCGAAGAGGCATCAAAGCGCACTACCTGCGGAGGCAAGGCCCCCGGTGGGAAAAAGCTTTGCGCCCGGTTAACCTGCAAAGCAACCTGTGCGCTGGCCTCGGCCATATTGGTGCTTTCGTAAAAGGATAGTTTGATGAGGGTTAAGCCCTGGATGTTTTTACTACTGATACTTTTGATACCGTTAACGTACAGAAACTGATCTTGCAGGCGGGTGGAGAAAAAGCCCTCCATTTGCTGCGGCGACATGCCACCGTACGATTCGATAACATAGATAGTAGGCAGGTTGAGCTGTGGGAAAATATCTATCGGGATATTGATGGCGCTAAGCACTGCAAATATTAAAAGGCTCAGGGTAATTACTACTGTTGTAATAGGCCTTTTGAGTGCGGATGTGACTATTGACATCGGTAATTAATTTAAAAGGTTTAAAACTGTACTAAGCTGATTGCCGGTAACTGCTTTTTGGAATAAGGCGCTGGTGTAGTCGAACTTTGCCTGCGCGTAGTCCGTTTCTGCACGGTATAAAATATTAAGGGCAGCATTCAAATCAATAATATCGGTAAGGCCACTGTTGTATAGGGACAGCTTCTGCCTGTATCCGGCATTAGCCGCCCTCAGTTGATTAGGTATTTCTACCAGCCGTTGTTTGGCGGTAGTGAGTTCCACATCGGCCTGGCTAATACCTAAATTAAGTAGAGATCGCTGTTCGTCGAGGCTACGGCGGGCATAATCTGTTTCCGCCTGCTGCGTGCGCAACTTGAGATGCCTTCGGCGCAGGTCAAACAGGTTGTATGAAATGCCTACACCAACTAAATAGTTGTCCCTATTGAAACCAAAGCCAGAAGATAAGGCATTGAACTGGTCGTTGGCATCAACACTTGCCCCTCGGCCCCAGGCGGCAGCTTCCAATAGTATTTTAGGGTTGTACTGTTTTTTAACCAGTTCCTCGCGTTGGAAGCTGTTTTGTAAAAGCGATTTATAATAACTGATCAACGGGTGATTGGCTGTATCCGCACTGGGCAGCATGGACAAGGTTACGCCGTCTATCAGGCGTTTTTCTGCCGATGTATCCGGAATAATGGCCTGGTAAGGTAGGCCGCTTATGGCCGAAAGCTGTAGTTGTACTTGTTTAAGCTGGTTATCCAATTCAATATAATTCAACCGTGCCTTAGATAGTTCTGCTGCGGCAATGCTGGTATCTACGCCAGGGCGGATGCCGCTTTTGGCTAATGATTCTATTGATCGACGGATCTGGGAGGTGCGCTGGATATTGCGTACCTGGATGGCCAAATAATCCTGCAAACGCATCAGCTGCATGTAGTAGCCAATGGCATAAGCCTGTAACTGGTATTTACTTTGCGCAAAGTGGTTTTGTTCTACCTGGATATCCGATTTTGCAACTTTGTTTTGCGCGGTATAAGCGCCAAAGTTGTAAACCTCCCAATCTAATGCGGCGATACCCAGGTTGGTTAATACCGCGTTGGTATTGTTATCGGTACGTACACCGCGCGAGTTAGAGGGTATAATGCCGAAGCCGAAGTAGGGCCCTGCGGTATTGTTATTGGTACCGATATCGGCTTGGTAATTGAGTTTTAAATTTGGCAGCCAGTTGTTGCGGGTTTCGGTAGCCTGGGCCCTGCGGATATTGATAGCGGCAGAATCAGCTATAAGTGCAGGGGCTTTCTGATCTACCCGCTGAAGCAGTGCTTTTAAACTGAGCGGCGGTAAGGCTTGTTGAGCTTGCACGGCAGGTGCCACGAGCAGCAACAACATAGCCACATAGCTATATTTTTTAAGATGTAGCATCTTAGTAATTAATTAGAATGAAGAAATAAATGTTAGGACATGACATTGCCTATTGGCAATATAAGGTAAACCGGTGCTGCTGTTGCAGCTAAGAAAGAGGGGGGATCAAATACTTAGTTTGCCGGCCAGCAAATACAATTGCTGAGACGGAAGCAGGCTTAAGCGAATATTTGCTAAAAAGCCATTAGTGATATTTTTAACAGTGTTTAATACAGCCGGAAAAAGGCTTGCCAACAAACAACCCAAAAGCAAAGTAAGCTCCTGAAGCGGATCGGCCAGGTGCTTTAAGCTGCCCTGGATATCAAACTGGCCGTTCTCAATATATTCATGTTTCCGTTTGGCAAACGCTTTAACCAATATGGTTGGGCTATTTTCCGATTGGAGCTGTTTGTACACGCTGAAACCCATAAAAGGTTTTGATACCAACATGAATGCTGCAATAAACAGGAAGATATGTAGTTTTAGGGCTTGCATGTAATATATGCAACAATGATAACTCAAAGTTGATAAGTATTTGTTTGATAAACTGATTGTAATGTAAATGTTGCATTTTTTGGCGTTTAAGTTCACTTGATGTGAGCAAATGGTGTTTAAAACAGCCTCTTTATTGGTCTTTAGTCTGCTGTGTTTTAAAGGGTGGAGCAATATAATCCTTTGGTAAATATTCTGTTGGAATAGTGGTAGCATTACCATCCCTCAGGGCTTTATAATGCGGCGACATAATTTCAACACCAGCCTGGTTAAACTGATCCTGGATATTCTGATGTAAATGGGAGTAGATAAGCGCTTGTTTATTGGGTTGTTTAGTAAACGCGTTAATGCGGTAGCTCACATAGTAATCATCCAAGCTCGTTTGTAGCACATAGGGGGTAGGTTCGGCATCTATCATCGGTGTTGCCAAAGCGGCGTCTATCAGTAATTGATGTACTTGCCGCCAGGGCGCATCATAGCCAATAGTTACGGTGGTATGTATAATTAAGCCGTTTGTCTGCGCATCGGTACTGTAGTTGACGGTGTGGTTACTCATCACTGTTGAATTAGGGATAGATATGATTTCGTTTTGGATTGTCCTGATCCTGGTGACAAGCAGGTTACGTGCAATAATATCTCCGGTTACTTCGCCTATCTTAACCCGGTCGCCCAGGCGGAAAGCCCGCATATAGGTGAGCACTAAACCGGCTACAACATTGCCTAAAGCGCCCGCTGAACCAAAAGTGAACAGTACCCCCACGAATACGGATACCCCCTTGAATATTGGTGAATCGGAACCCGGCATATAAGGGAAGATGACGATAAGCATAAAGGCCAGGATGAGCACCCGCAATATCTGGTACGTTGGGTTGGCCCAGTCGGCATAAAAGCCGGGAATGGTTAGCCGCCCTCGTTCAATCTCTGTTTTAATGTAGCGGAAAAATTTAAGCACATAACGGAAGATTACCACCAGTACCAGGATGGTGATCAGGTTAGGGATATAGTTCCATATCCCCAGGCCTATCTTTTTTAACGGACTGGTTACATAGCTGATTAATGTTGCAGATAGGTCTTTGGTAAAAGGGAAGATACCGAACAGGATAGGCAGAGCCAGGTAAACCACCACAATAACCAAAACCCATTTAATAGCCTTAATTACAAAGTGAAGTGCGCCAAGCTCTTGTTCCGCATTCAACAACTCATAGTTTCTGATCTTTATTCCATTGGAGTACCACGATTTTTCTGATTTTGTTCGCGACAGGAATAAGCCGAACAAACGGTTAATACCGTAAATAAGCAGAACCACAATCACAAGCACGAGTAGGGCCGTTAGGCCTTCTTTAACCAGTGTTGACCAACTGGTTTCCCGGCGGTAATCTGTCACTGCTTTAGCGATGGTAGTTTTGAGTTGGGCTGCCAATTTTTCTTTACTGGTATTTTGCCATAGTGCATCCTGCTCCGAAACGGAAATGAGCAAGTTGCTTTTATACAGGATATCCATCGTTTGTTCCGATACGGATAGCTTTATTGAATCCGCTTTGAAATTATAATCATCGGCCAGTTTGCGGATACGGTTAACGATGGCTTCTGCGCGGTCTTTCGGTGTGAAACTTCCCTGCCGGGTGAAAATATAGAATAAAGAATCGCGGAAGGGGGCTACTGCAAAGCCGGTAACAAAGTGTTTTAACGAATCAATCTGGTGTTTTTGTTTCGCCAGGCGAAGAGAATCTCCGCGTTTTATTCCCGCCAGTTCCTGCAATAATGCTGCGCGTTTCAGGTGATCTGTCGATTTGAGCTGAGTTACCTGATTTTCAAGGTCTAAGCGCCTTAACGAGTCCGCCAGCCGTTCTGCCGACAACTGTTGAACTTTGGCAGACTGATTATTAAGTTCCGTGTTGAGCAGCGAATCTCTCTTTAACCGGGCCGTGTCCTGCTGAGCAAATACTGAAAGTGAAGCTATGCAAAAAATAATCAGAAAAAGGAGATGTTTCATTTACCAACGATTAAATTACCTAAACTTAAAAGTAAGCAATTTATCATGTGGTTAGCAAATAGGGTGCCTTTTAGTGCCTGGCCTGTGCGATAGATGTGTTATACTATTGAGTGGACCAGCAAGCAATTGTAATTTGGGCTTCTTGCAATTACCCCATTTATTGCTGTGCAACTATTGTATTGCAGATTAAGTTAAAAATATGCTGCTCAATTAATTGGCTTTTAGTTCATTGAGATGTTTCTGTTATTGAGAATTGTTTGGGCTACAAAACACCACCCTACCATTATAGGGTCGTTAATTTTATAAAATGCCTGACAACTAAAAATCAAATACGATGAATTGCAGTATCGTTAGTTTTTTTTTGAATTGCTACATAATAAAAAATGCATCCCAAAAGCAGCATCACGCCGCCTGCAAACATAGGTATTTTAACGGTCCATGCGCCTCCGGGCGTAGTGGTAATTTCCATTGATCCCCCGCTGTCTACAGCATTATCAACGTGTTTGTAAAAGAAAAGGCCTCCAATAATTAGCAATAAGCCAACAATAACCATAAATACACTTACATTTTTCATGATGTCTTTTTATCTGATCAATAAAACCAACAGAAACATTTTCAAGGGCCAATTGCTTTTAATGAATTTAAAGCGATAGAAAAATCGGGTAGGATCAAATGCTTGTGCTTATAATATTAACGTTACCCTTGGCTAATTGTTTTACTTAAAATATTGCCGCAACAAAATGGCAATGTCGTGGGGCTATTACAACAAATGATTTTTTTAAGTAATTAAAAATTTAAACGTGACTGATGCTGAAATTTTCAGTTTAATTAAATAACCATTTAAGCTCGATCCGTTATAGGATAAGAGGATTTGTAGCAATTGGCCAAACCAATAATAATATGGCAAAATCAGTGATAGGGTTTAAAATTTTTGCTTGAATAGGAGGGTATCAGTGCAACCGTTGCTATAGCTTTATAGCCAGATAAATCCAAATGCAGTGTCACTTCTACAATTATGCAATAAACGCAGGTTCGGTTATTTATTACAATTTATAACTTCTCAATTTGCTCGATAGGAAGCTTAGTGGTCCTTGAAATAAATTCATTTGACAAGCCTTCCTTTTTTAGTTCACGGGCAATTATCACAGCTTCTTCGTGTTTACCCTCAAGTTTACCTTCAAGTTTACCTTCAAGCTTACCCTCAAGTTTACCTTCAAGTTTGCCTTCTTTCTTTGCTTCGGCCAATAAAAGCTCTTCTAAGCCCATAGTCTCGCTCCTTTCTGTTAGTATAGCAATCTCTTTCTCAAATTTAGCAAACATATCCGGATTTTCAAAACTCAGGTAATACCTCAAAAAGTTCATCACCTTGCGTATCTTATCTTTAGGTATCTGTTTATCCAATAACCTGCGGGCAAGTTCGTACGCCTGATTGAAAAGCTGCTCGTCTTGCAATAAGCCGCGGGATAACGCCAGCTTTGCCGACGATACCACCATAGCAAATGGATTTTCACTTTCCTGCAATAGCATATCATCCTGATCGATAATCTTAAAGGTATTGTAGCTGTATAAAACCCTTGTGCCTAAAAACTCCCGTTCGTATTGTTTAGGATGAAAGTTTTTATTTGTATCGGCAAAAATGGCAAATGCTGTGATGGGTTTATGGTACTGGTCGAGTATCCTGTAATAATACTGAAACATGCGCTGCGCAAAATTCTGATCGGTATAGGATTGGACTTCGATGTGAATCAAAACCCATTCTTCGCCACCGCTTTTGGTGAAAACTTTAACCAGTTTATCAACATAGCGGGGAGCAGGGTCACCTGCTTGCGGCGGAAAAAGCTGGTCGAGTTCTTTATCCAGGTATTCAAAACCTTGATCAAGATTAAACAGGTTCTCGGCTTCAGGATAAAAAAAACGAAGAAAATCATCAAATAGATCTTCTAACGCTCCCTTCCATAATATATCATGGTTTCTTTTCATTGTAAAAGTAGTGGAATCCAAAAGTAGCAAAGTTAACGATGTTAAGAAGCAGGTATCTTTCCCAATTCCCCTAAGAATAACCTGCAAACCAATGATGTACGCAGGGCTCCTCCCGAAGCATTCTTTTTATTCAATAAAGGCAGTTAATCCGGCAATAATACATTTATTTTGGTAATATTTATCTTACTCAACCAGTCTATAAACACTTATCAGCCTTAATTACGTTATACTTCAGTTTACTAAACACGAATCAAGATTTATGGAAATACAATGCAATAAACCTCATCCAATAGCAATTGGTAATGGCCCTACAGTTCGCCACCCCATTTTGATGTGGTTTTTTACTTTGCTGCTCTTATTGGGTTGGCCGCTTTATACGCTCGGCAATGGGTTCAAATTTAAAATCAAAAATAATTCTAAAATGAACGCGGCCATATTTTATAAGATCAGTAAGAAATCCGGGTCCGTCAAAATAAAGGCTTTAATGAATTTGAACCCAAACGAAGAAAAAATTAAAGAGCTCGACGTGAGTAAGGGGGATACCATATCTTTTTATGGACAGAATGCCGAGGATGCAACCTCCATCACCATCAAGAAGGATTTTGAAACACTGAAAGCCAACAGCAAAACTATTTTTTACATACCCATCATCATTCCTGAAAAACAGACCTCAAACTTTGAATCGCTGGAGGGGTTGAGCATTAAGCTGGAGCACAATAAAGTACTCAACTTTTTACTTAAAATGGACTCGACCTCCATGAGTAGCCTATCCATGCTCGAAAACAATTTTCAGAACATCTACCCGCTTGGCACCTTTATCTTTGTTGATACCAAAACTAACCGTTTACTATTGCCACCGCTGGAGCCTTCGTTTTGGAACAACAGCGAAACCTACCTGACCATACAGGATAGCTTATACGCCATGGTTAACAAAGGCCATACGGGTATGGCCAATACGCAGGTGGCGTATTTTGTGGCTAAAATGTTTGATTCGTTAAAGGTAAACAACACGGCGGAGCTTGAGTTTAAAGCGAAGTTATCATTGATCAGGTGGAAACCGTCGGTAAACGCCAACATCTACCAGGTGTTTAACGATAAAGCGGTGCTTGATTTTATACAAAATTGTTATGCCCAGATCGATAATCCGGATAAAGAATACCAGCGCTATCGCCTTTATTTTTTATCCTCTTACGAACGTATTGATGATCTGGAAATTTACGGTAAACAATTTTATAATTTCAGTAACCAGGCTAACATCTCTCTGAGCGCGCCTACCCAGATTTTTAGTACTAATTTAGGGGTGATGTATACGAAGGATAAAACCCTGAGCAACTATTACTCCATTCAAAACGCGGTTTTACGTACCAAGGCTTATGATTTTACATCCTTGTTATTTAATGGGTTTAAAAATAACGTAAAAAACAAAATCGTAGCGGATAACTATAAGGAGCAAAACAGGATAGCTGCAGCCATTATAGATGAATACAAAAACTTACTGGTTTATAATCCAGATCCCGTGCGGCTTAACCTGGCCGCGCTTGATGCTAAAGATCCCTCACCATCCTTGGTTCCGATTGAAACTACGGTGAGTAACCTGTCTTACTATAATTTCACGCCGGCCGACACCGCAAAAACTACCGATGCGGTAGCCGCTAACTATAAAATAGATACTTACAACAATAAGGTGAAATTCTTCAATTCTCACCTAAAGGTGATTAACGATCTGATTAAACAACTTGATCAGCACAATGCCGATTTAACACGCATTTCGCAAACCGATCCCGGTAAAAGTTATAGCAGCACCGTCAGTTCGCCTGGATTGCTCAAAGAGATTGAGGTGAACAGCAATATCATCCGGAAAGATTAGGGGGCAGGCCCAGGTATATCAATGCTTGCCTGTTACATTTATCGGGTTGAAATTAGCTCATAACATTGAGATGATATAGGGTTGTTTGATCTTTAAGCATCTAATGTATTATACCATTGCTTCAAGGCAGTAACTGTTTTTGTGTTTTGGGAGTTGAATAATTGATAATAAAGCGTTTGGGAAATTATTATTTGCATATATTGCTATCAATTTTACAAAGTTACAGGTGGCTTGGGCTAAAATAAGTTTGGTTATATAGTGGTGGCGTCAGAAATTGAACGTGAAAAACGCTTTCAATTTATTTTGTTATCGAAGCTATATACGCAAACTTTTATTGGCATACCGGGTGCAGCCTAAAGCCATTGTAAATTTTACCTGATAACCAACCAAACCTTATCTATGAAGCTGCTTTTATTAATTGATTTGCTGGATATTAAATTTCAAGCATCCAGGAAGATAACCCTCTTTTTGTGCATCATGCTATCCGCGCTACTGGCAATTGCACAAACCCCAAAAACTACTTACTCCGGTAAAATAACAGGCTACTCTGGCAATATGGGTTTCACAACCGGAAAACTCATCAGGAATAATGTAATAACCGGCGTCAATGAAATGTATGTTATCAATATCCAACCCGACGGCAACTTTTCTCTCACCTTTCCATTGGTTCGTAACGAGGAATGCTGGATAAGTTTTCCGTTTTTTAATAGTTGGGTATATTTTGAGGCTGGCAAAAACATTGTTCAGGACTTTAATATAGCAGATATTCCAAAGGTAGTATCTGCTTTTAAGGGAGATGCGGAAAGGGTTAATAATGATATGAACAAAGTTAGGCCAGTTTTAATGGATTACAATTGGGATAAAATTTATGCCGACATCTATCAGCTTACTCCCGAGCAATACAAATCCTACTTTTTAAAAATTCAGTCCAGCAAACTGGCGTTGATAGATAGTATAGCAAAACAACCGGGATTTGATAAAATTGCCTGGAATCTGGCTGTGCGAAATGTTAAATATGGTACCGCCAGCGACCTGATACACTATAATTATACAAGAGAGGCTGCTTATCGTATGCAGAACAAATTATCGTTTAATAATCGGGAACCAGTACTTCGCCCGGTAACGCTTAAGGCAGATTATTACGATTTTTTAAAAACACTAAAGTATAACGATCCATGCGCCATGGTATGTTATTGCTATTTTGAGTTTATGAACAGGCTAATGTTTATGGACCTGATTTATGACAGCGCAGGTTTGCTTGATTACACCAAAGAAATAGAATCTCTTAAAAGTAAAGATACATCTGATGCTAATATCAAAGCTACCATAAAAATATATCAGGATATGATGAGCCACAAAGCAACTAAACCAGGGGCATTAGAGAAAGCGCGGACTGGTGTATTGAAGGGCTTAATACATGCCGATATTTCGCTGGAACTGGACCTGATGTATCTGCAACCTTTAGCAAATGAGTTGAATTACAAAACTGATACTTTAAAGGATGATTCCCTTGCTAAAATAAAGTCTGTCCTCAAGCATAAATTCCTGATGGGTGATGTGGTGGCGCTGAACGATAAAATTAAGCAAAACATCAGCAATGTTAAAAAACAAACAAGCTACGCCGACAGCCAGATACCGGTAAATACAACTGCCGATAGTATTTTGAGCGCTATACTTGATAGGTATAAAGGCAAAGTGGTTTTTATTGATTTTTGGGCAACCTGGTGTGCTCCTTGTATACAGAGTATACAAGAAATAGCCCCGCTAAAAGAAGAATTGGCGCAGGATAAAGACATTGTGTTTTTGTACATTACTGATACATCTTCGCCCGAAAAAACCTACCAAGCAATGATGCCCCATATTAAGGGTGAGCATTATAGATTATCACAAGATCAACACAATTTTTTAACGGGCCGGTTTCAAATTAATGGTATACCGCACTATGTAATTGTAAATAAACAAGGGAGGGTAGTAGACCCCGATTTTAAATGGCATAGCAATGCAGAAATAAAGCTTAAATTACAAGATCTGGAAAAATGAATAGGTGCACAACGCTAAATATTAACTTTTTGGCAAGCAGGTAAATCTGCAAACACCTCAAAATAAAAAAACGAACCGATGTGTCAAATGGCATCGGTTCGTTTTGTCTAACAACAATTGCTTATTTCGCTGTTGCTATTTGTAAACTTCTTTCAGTTTGTCATTTAAGGCCTCTCCGCGCAAATATTTACCTACAATTTTACCCTGAGGATCAATTAAAAAGTTCATGGGTATGGCCTTAACGCTGTAAAGCTTGGCTACTTCGTTATCCCAGGCTTTCAGGTCTGATACCTGTGTCCAAGTTAACCCGTCATCGGCTATGGCCTTCAGCCATTTTTCCTTGTCGGCAGGCTTGTCTAACGATACGCCCAGGATGCGGAAACCTTTATCCTTAAAAGCGGCGTAGGCCTTAATGAGGTTCGGATTTTCGCGGCGGCAGGGACCGCACCACGAGGCCCAGAAATCAACAAGTACATAATGCCCGCGGAAGTCTGAAAGCTTTACCGCTTTGCCGTCTACATCGTTCTGCGTAAAGTCGGGCGCTATTACGCCTTCCTCGGTGCGTACTACTTCCAGGATACGTTTTAACGAAGCCTGGCCAAGTTCAGAATTGCGTACCTCCGGAGATAATTTGTTGAACACTTTTTCGGTGGTCTGCGCGTCAAAGGTCTCCCCCATTGTTGAATTTAACGCTACAATAGCCATGTACGAGTCCGGATGCTCCAACGCGTATTTTCTTTTAGCGGCTATAGTTTCGGCGGTAACTTTGGCCGCGCGCCTCTCTAACGAGTTAATGTAGGCTGTGTCTGCTTTTTGCTCAGCGCTTTTAGATCTGTATTCATTGTTCAAAGCCGTAAACTGGTCGTAAATAGGTTTCAGCAGCACGCCCATTTTGGCGTTCTCATCGTTCACAGCCGATCCGTAAATTTTAGCTTTACTGATAGAGTCGGCAGTTTCTATCCGGAGGTTTTTGTTCTCGATGTAAAAGCCGTAAACATCATATACAGGTTTGTAGATCGGGTTATCGGGCATACCGTCGTGTATGATACGGATATGTGCTTCCCTGGTTGAAGGGACAGAACCTTTAAACTCAAAGGTACCTTTGTTAAGCACAGTTGAATCGAGATGGCGTACACCATTGATATGGTAGCTCAAAAACGCTTTTGCGGGTTTATCCAGCGTGCCTATTTTACCGCTGATCACGTATCCCTGCTGGGCGGCGCACCATAAAGGCAAGGCTAACATGGTGATTAAAAAGAACGTTAAATTTTTCATGTGTGTTTGTTGGTATTTATTGATTAACTGCTATTAGTTACAGCGCCTTTGCGCCATCAAGATAGGCTGAGTATTGGCGGCCATTGTTTAAAATGTTTATCGCTTCGCGGATGCTTGTATTTTCTTTGCTGATCACACGGAGATAATACTCGTGCCCTGAAAATAACTGCGCGGCAATCTCGGCCTTGATCTCAAGGGCCAGAAGGTCAAAAATGCGCTCCTTATTATGTACAGGCAATTTGATGCCTTGCTTTTCTGCCAGCCTGGCAATTTCGTTCACCTTGCGTTGAGCTACTTTGTAACCCGTATTAAAGCTGTTAAAATCCGGATAGGCAGATCGTAAAGCATCACGGTGCTCATCCACCAACTGCCATGCGGCCTGGTTAACCGCTCCGGTTGCTGCTACTGCCTTAAGCCACGCTGCATCCTGCAAGGTATCCAACGGGACCAACTTATCGGGCGAAATGCCGCTGTGGTTATATATTACCCGCTTATTAACCAGGGTATGAGCTTTTAATGAATCGGGCAGGGTGATTGGTTTATCAGAGAGTAACTCCCCGCTCAGATAACGGTTGGTGATATCCGCGTTGTAATTGACGCCTTTATAGGGCTTCTGCACCGTTCTTCCGGCCGGTGTAAACAGTCTTCCGCCGGTTAGCTCCAGTACCGAGCCATCCGGAAGCGGTACCGGCCGTTGTGTTAAGCCTTTGCCAAACGTTCTGCGCCCAACAATTACCGCGCGGTCCCAATCCTGTAAGGCCCCGGCCAGCAATTCACTGGCCGATGCCGTGTTCTGATCAACCAGTACCACCAGCTTGCCGCCCCATGATGTGCCCGATGCCGAGGCATAGTAATAGTCGCGGCCCTTGTCGCGGTCTACGGTGTAGTATACCATCTGGTCTTTTTTCAAAAACTCATCAGCTACGCCTAAAGCCGCTTCAACGTATCCGCCGCCATTGCCTTGCAGATCTAATATCAGCGATTTCATCCCCTGTTTTTTTAGGCTCTTTAAGGCATCTTCAATTTCGGGTTGTGTTGTTTGGCTGAATATTCCGATAGAAATATAGCCAATATCGCTGTTCAGCATAAAAGCCCCCCTTACCGAATGGTCTGCCACGGCACCGCGAATCAAATTAACCGTAATTATTTTTTTCAATGCCTGACGATAAAGTTCCAGCCTGATCGGTGATTTATTGGTACCCCGTATTTTCTTCAAAATATCCATGTTGCTCAACCTGGCCCCGGTTACCACCACGCTATCAATTTTTAAGATGCGGTCGCCCGGCATTACCCCGCCTTTTTCGGCAGGTCCGCCAGGAATGATTTGGGTGATAAAAACACTGTCGTTCTGCGTAATATATTGTATGCCGATGCCTACAAAAGAGCCGCTCATCATCGTTTTCATCTCCTGCGCCTCTTTGGCGCTGAAATACTTAGAGTGCGGGTCGAGCGAGGTAAACATCCCTTTGATGGCGGCATCCGTCAGGGTTTGATCGCTCAGCGAATCGACATAGTTTTTTTGAATAGCGGTAAGGGCTGCGTTCAACTTATCCTTGGTGCTTATTTGGGCCGAGCTAAATTGGCACGCTGCCATAACAATGATAACCGTTACAAGTATCTTTTTAAGTAACATCTATTTTTCTGATTTTAAAAGTTCAATGGCGTAGGATAATTCGTCGGCCAGTTGGCTCGGACTTCCCGAATAACCTTCGTTGGTGTACCTCATAACACCATCCTTAATGATGATTTTACGCGGGATACCCGATGATTGGAAAAATTTGGCCAGCGGAGCAAAAACTTCATCCTGCGCGCCGGTTTCTTTATTAACGCCATCAAACAGCACTTTAAAGCGCCAGCCTTCGCGTTTAATAAAATCTTTCACCTTCTGCTTATAATCTCCAAACTGCTGGGTGGATACAAAATAAAAATCCACCCGTGGGTCTTTAGCATATTTATCAACCAGCATCTGCATGCCGGGGAAAGCGGCAATACAGGGCTTGCACCAGGTTGCCCAAAAATCAATCACCACAATTTTATCCTCCCAATCGCTTGAGCGTACCAGGTTGCCGTTCAGGTCTTCCAACGCAAAGGGCATAATATCATGGTTGAGCAGGTGTGTTTTCACCTCGGCCTTCAACCCGTTTACTTCATCTGCAGACTTTAACGATGCCAGGTACTGCTCGTAACCCGCCAGGCCCTTATGCTCTGCAGTGTAAATATCCTTAATACGGGCAAACATCTCGGGGGTAACGGCATTACTGCGCACGCACTGTTCCAATAGGCCTTTAACGGCCTGGCTTTGCCCCACTCGGTCAAGCAATTGTATATGTATTGCATTAGTTTCGGCATTGGCAAATTCAGCGCCGGGAGATAGCTTTTTAAAGTAATTCAGGGCGATTTGATTATCGCCAAGGCTGTAATGAATGGTAATTTGCGTACGGATACGGTCGTCCATTTGTTTAATGGCATTGGCGGCCGCGTCGGCAGGCGCATCAAAATCCTCCCGGTACGAATTGTCGTTCATTTTGGTCAGCAAGTCCTCAGCCAGGCTATCAGCCAAAGGTTTAATTACAGCTAAAGGCGCTGTTTTCAGCAGCAGTCCGCGGTCAATATTCCAGCGGTAAATTTCATTTTCGGTTTTAAAATCCCAGGATTTCCTTTTGCTAATGATGGCATCGTATTTACCTTCCGCGAAATAAGCCGCCGCCAGGTTGCGGTAAAGACCATAATAAATATAATCCTGGCGGGGGCTGTTTTTCTGCTGCTCACTCGCCGGAAAGTCAACCAGAAACTTTTCGCTGCTCGCGATGATTTGCTGGTTATTTACTCCTTTTGCGGCTTTTTGGTAGGCTTCCAACCTGGCGAAATCACTATGTGGCGCGCGCTCAATAATTTGTTTCCGCAACTCTGCCGCGCGGGTTTCATCTTTAAGTTCAAATCCGTAAACGTGATAAAGTTCAATGGAGTCCTGGCCTGAAAGGCCGCCGCCTGTCCATAACTTCCCGAGTAAGGCCGGTGCTTCCTCTTTAAACCGCGGCCCGTTGATTAGCCGCTGCAAAGAGATATAAGTGTGAGCGTACCGCGATGGGGAACTGCCTTTAATTTCCTGCTCTTCTTTTAAAAGAGTTTGCAGCGTATCTGCCGATGGCTGGGCGGGGAGTTTGTCGAAATAACCGGCCGGCCCCCCAAGGCTGGCCGGCATGCGGAACAAGGCTTGCGCCAATGCTCCGCCCGGTAATTTTAAACCCTTTTTATCAGTCACTGGCCAGGTATATCCTGTATCATGGGTATGATCAGGGCCTGTTGCCATGTCGAACTTTAACGCCACAAACACCGACCTGCTATCCAGGTTGATTTTTGCCGTCAAATTTCCGGCCTGGGTTTGCAGCGGCAATGTATCTACACGCCATTTAAAGTTTGCAAACTGGTAAACAAAAACCCGTTTTGTTTTTGTGGGGTCGATGTTCTGTTTACCTGGTGTATAAGCCACTTGCAGGGGCTTTCCCTGGATAGGTTTTTCAGGCTTCAGGATAACCTTTCCGGGCACCGTTTGAGCGTGGGCTGACGATGCCAGTAAGGCCAGCGCTATAAAAGTTTTTTTTAACATGAAATTATTTACCGTGGGTTTTGTTCGATTTCGGGGTTGAGCAGGATGTACTTTTGGCCGATAGGATATAAATAGCGATTACTGTTTGGCGCCAGGGTGTAAGTAACACCTTTCAATACGCGGGTTTTAGTTACCGCAAAGGCGGCATCATAATTCATACGCTTCTGATCGAACCATCGGTATCCTCTGCCTACAAACTCGCGTTTGCGTTCATTAATTACTGTATTAAGCGCAGTTGCGGCATCGGTGGTAGGCAAGTCGGCATAATCGGCGTCTAAAAAGCGTTTTTTACGCAAGGTATTCACCACAAGCATAGCAGCGGCTGCGTTACCCTGTCGGGCCAGGCATTCGGCCTTGGTGAGCATCACTTCGGGTACCGATGGGCCAGTCTGAATAACATACTCGCCATTCAGCCTGTATCGCCAATACCCTCTGCCGGTAAACGAAGGGCCAAAGGCGTTACCAGCCCTTGTGAAAAGCGTGTAACGCAAATCACTTGTGCCCAGCAAGTTTAACACGTCGGCACTGATGGGAACACCGGTATAACTGCCATTCACAATTTTGGACAGGATCACCTCCGGATCAACAAGCCTTTTAGGGATAGTACCACCAGCCGAGGCATTATAATCCTTCAAATCAAGCAAGGTGTTTTGTATGTTCAGGGTACTATCGGCATACAGGCCGGCCTGCGTAAAGTTGCGCATGCTAAGGTATGTTTTTGACAGGAGCGCATAGCTTGCCGCTTTTGAGGGTCTGATATTGGCATCAGGAAGTTTAGGAAGCCTGCTTACCGAGGTTCCCAGGTCACTCAATATCTGCGTGTAAACTGCGTTTACACTTGCCCTTTTTAAACTGGCATACAGGTTTGGCGTTGTTAATAAGGGTACGCCCAAATCGGTAGCTGCCGTAGCGGCATTGTATTGTTTGCCGTAAAGGTTAACCAATATCAAATAACAGTTGGCGCGGTGTACCATCGCCTCCGCGTACAGCTGTTGTTTTAAGGCGTCGCTTCCATCCTTCGAACTCAATACACCCTCAATAACCACGTTACAGTTATAAATAATGTTGTATAGTTTATCCCAGTCGGTATCGTTTACGGTTTCGGATATGTAAGTATCCGCCCAGGTGTATACGGCACCCCATATTGTGCTGATGTTGTTCTGCTGGGTAACATCAGAATATTCGGTATCGTCGCCCGATAGGATGGGGTAACCATAGCTGCCCTCAAAGATGTTGGCGTTATCTAAAAGATAACGGTAATCGCTGGTATAAGTCAGGGTGCGGACGCCCGGTTGTGTGATCTCGACATATTTGCGGCAGCTGCTCATCAGGATCAGTACCGCAAGCGTGAATATAGTTTTTTTCATGATGGTTTAAAATGAAGCGTTTACGCCAATTAAATAACTTAAAGCCGGAGGCAGGTTGGAGTAATTCCCGGTATTGGTATACAAGGGGTCCAGATGGTCTTTATTGGCGCGCCAGATAATACCTAAATTTTGGATATTGGCACTAAGCGACAAGCTCTTGAAAACACTCCGGGGTATATACTTCGCCGGCACGGCATACGCTAAACTCACTTGTTGCAAGCGCACATGGTCGCCTTTTTCTACCAGTATATCCGAGTATTGATAACGGTACAAGCTATTGTAGCTTGAATTGGTGATACCTGGTATGTTGGTAGTAGCTTCGTCGCCGGGATTGCGCCAGCGGTAAGCCAGGTCCTGAACTTTTCCGATAGAACCATAAAAGGTATAATCGCCACTGGTTGGATAATTGTTGGTTGTTACTGACTGTTTGGTGAATACATTGCCAAAGTAATAGGTTATTTGCGCCGTTGCAGAGAAAGGCCCATAATTAAACGTGTTGAAAAAGCCGCCGGTATAAGGCGCGTAGGTTACCCCGGCATATTTAAGATCAGCACGCGTAAAATTTGCTGTTGACGCGGTACTGCTCACAATGTTGTTATTGCGGTCGTAAATTTGCGACTGGCCCTTGTTATCCAGGCCTGCCCATTTGTAAACAAATAAGGCGCCAACGGGCAAACCCTCTATATAGGGGCCTGCAGCCAGTATATTGGCCGTTTGGTTGGCATAACGCACGTCGGTAATTTTATTGGTGGCATACGAGAAGTTAAAGGTTGAGCTCCATTTGAACTTCCGCGTGCGGATCACATCGCCCGTTAAACCGAGATCAATCCCGTGGCCAGACATGGTTGCCGTATTGAAGATTAAGTTAGACCAGCCATAGGTTGGGTTATATACCTGACTTACAGGAATATCTACAGTTTTTTTAGTATAAATATCAAAGCTGCCGATCAACCGGTTTTTGAACAAGCCGAAATCGGTACCCAAATTGATCTGACGTGTTGTTGACCACCGCAACGTAGTATTGGCGGGCGTGCTAATAGAAGCTGTAGTTAAACCGGTACGGCTATCGGATGTGCTGCTCACGGAAAGCAAGGCGATGTTGGTTCCGGTTGTGGGTACTGTTCCGCTTGTACCGATCGACGTTCTGATAGCCAGTTTTGATAACCAGCTAACATTGCTTAGAAAGTCCTCTTTACTGGCATTCCAGCGGAAACCTGCAGACCAGAATGGCTTGGCCCTTACGGAGCGGTCGACACCTACCATAGTAGCATCATCAAACCTCACGCTACCCGTGGCAAAATATTTATCCTGAAAGCTATAGCCGGCGTTAGCATAATAAGAAAGATACCTCCGCCTGTTGGCAGAAATACCGCTCAGGTTATTGCTCAGTGTTGTTGAATAACCGTAAAGGGTAGGTAAGGAAGCGCCGGGATTGAATACGCCGATAGAATTAGCATCCTGGTTATAGCCATAACGGGTTGACGAGGTGGTAGAAGTACCTGTTTCCCTGATCTCGGTCCCGGCCAAAGCGGTTACCTGGTGGCCTTCTTTCCACGAATGATCGAAGTTTAATTGCCCGCGTACATCAGTATCGTAAGCAGTAGGCACCGATTCGTAGTAAGTGCCTCCATAAGGTAAACCATACGAAAGTTTGCCGCTGTTTACCACGGTGTACGTATTTAACTGAATGCGGTTGGCATAACTATTCAGTTCGTTGATGGTAACGGAATTGCCAAATTGCCGCTGGCTCATAAAGGATACGTCGGCATTTAAGTCTCTGGTTATTTTTCCGTTCAGGCCTGCGGTGAGCCTGAGGGAGTTTGTTTTGGTAATCGTATTAGAGTAATTTAATTCGTCAATAGCGTTATAACCAAAAGGAAGGTATCCTTGCGCTACAAAAGCGTCGCCAATAGATTGCCTGAAGATGATGGTACGTTGAATATGATTGCCGCTATCGTCAACAAGGTTATCATACGGCCGCAATGAAGTTGTTGTGGTTGAAAGCGCATCTACCGCGGCGCCGTTATACACGCTATTGGAGTAACGGTAATTAAATCCAGTCCTGATGGTTAATGTCTTATTAAACACCTGGGATGTGGTGTTTGAATTCAGGATCATATTTTCGGCCCAGTTCCCTTTGTAAAAAGGCTGGTCTTTGGTATAGTTTCCGGAAACACTGTAAATGGTATTTTCGGCACCGCCGGAAACAGAAATATTGGCCTGGTGGCTCACCGCGTTTTGCAGCAGATATTTATTAATCTGATCGAGCGAGTTATGCGTGCTTAATTCAGCTAAGCCCGCATCCCGCTGGGCGGCCGTTGCCGTTCCACGTTTTACACGGTACATCCATTCTGTGGCGTCGCTATTATTAGCAACATAAAGGGCATTAGTGCCGGTGCTTAAAGCCGGATCGGTAAGTAAGCCCCTGTTCACCAGATCTTGCTCCATATCAATGTACTGCGAGCTGTTCATCCACTTCAGGTTATTTAAGTTTGGCCGCTGGGATACGCCAAAAGTGTAGTTGGCATTAATAACGGGCAGGCCTCTTTTACCCTTGCGGGTTTCGATCACGATAACGCCATTTGCACCGCGCGAACCCCATATAGATGTTGCGGAGGCATCTTTCAATACCGTAATTTGCTCGATATCGTCGGGATTTAAGTTGCCTATTACAGCATTACCGGTTACGTTGCCGGTTAAATTGGTTAACCGGGGCTGATCGCTGGGGCTGATCATCGGGAAGCCGTCTATCACGATGAGTACTTCGCTGTTTTGGTTATAAGCATTTATACCACGAACCTGCAAAAAGTTATTGCGCACATCAAAATTAACACCCGGCAACTTGCCTTCCAGCCTCGACATTAAGTTAACGGCAGGCATAGCCTGTATTTCTTCACCCGAGATGGAGGCGTATGCCCCGGCGGCACGCTCTTTTGATAATTTATGATACCCGTCATAAACCACGCTTACCTCGTTAAGGCGTGTCATGGCGGGCTTTAGTACAATACGGAACGGGCTTTTAGCATCGCGGTTGATATAAGTTTCCTGGCGCTGATAGCCTACGTAGGTAGTTACAAATACCATTCCGGCCGGTGGTATATCCAGGGCAGTAAACTCCCCGTTATTATCGGCCACATAACTTATTTTTGTGCCTTTTACAGTTACAATTGCCCCGGGAAGCGTACTTCCAATGCTATCGGTAACTACGCACCTCACATCAACCGCGGCCGAAAAAACGTTTTTTATTTTATCGAACAGCTTGATCTCCTTGATCACTATTTTTTTATTCTCTAAGGTATACGTGAGTTGCTGCCCGGCCAGCGAGCTTTGAAGCGCCTGCTCCAGGGTAGCGTTAACCAGGTCGACAGTAACGGGCTTGGCCTTTAAAACAAGGTCAAGGTCAAAAAGAATATCGTAGCCGCTTTGCTGGCGGATATCTTTTAAAACGCTCTCTAAAGGAGCGTTATGCTTACTGATGGATATGCGCTGCGCCAGGGTGGCGGCACTAACCTGCATTAGCGTTAATAAGGAAATCAGGGTTGCCCATCGCATAATACGTAGGAGTTTAATGACGTGCGGGTAGGGCACGACACGATCAATAGTATAAATTTTATACATTTGTAATGTTTGGTAATGCAAATCGCGGTTGTTTCGAAGCGCGTGCGATTTACAGGTTAACTATTAATGAAAATTAATTAGGGTTTGCCAAACTTTTAAGGCCAGGAGTGTTTCAGCACTTTTGGCTTTTTTTGTTATGGCTGTAGAGGGTGTGGGTATTACTCTGTCACCATAATCCTCCTTCCTGTAATAGTAAAATGAACTTTTCCGGTGCCTTCCATCATCTCGAGCACTTCAGAAATGTTTTTCTTTCTCGAGATCCAGCCGCCCAGCATCAGCTGTTTTGGTGCCGATTCTGCGTAAACAATATCTACATCATACCAGCGCGCCACTTTACGCAGAGCACTCCTGATGTCTTCCCTGAACACAAAATCATTATTTTTCCAGGCTATAGCCGCTTCAATATCGGCCTGCCCTACGTTAAACCGTCCGGCTCCTGAACTTAATTCCTGCCCCGGACTTAACAATGCTTCGCTGCCGCCTGTTATATCGGGGTTTGAAACTTTAATGCTGCCCTCAAGCAAAGTAGTTTTGCTAAGTGGCTCGTCATCGTAGCAATTAACATTAAAATGTGTACCTAATACCTCAATCTTTTGAGTTTTATTCCGGTTGGTAGCGGATGTTGTCTGCACAACAAAAGGCACCCGTTTATTGCTTCCCTTTAAGGTAAAATGGGCAACTTCAAAATAAGCTTCGCCGGTTAACTCAACCTCCCTTGTTTTCTGGTCAAAAACAGCAGGGTAGCGTAATGATGATACTGAGTTTAGCCATACTTTGGTACCATCGGGGAGTACGATCATGTACTGACCTTTTAGTGGTGTTTGAATGGTATTGATACCTGGCGTGTTTCCCTGGCCGGTAGAATTTCCGGCTGTTTGATAAATAACCTGGCCATCTGCTTTTTTTGATATCTGCGTTCCGTTTTGTACGGCTAATGTTCCGTTTTGGGCATTGGTAAGGTCAATCTTTGTTCCGTTAGCTAAGGTGAGTATAGCTTTATTACCTCCAGGTTTGATATCGGCGAGTTTATTGATGGAATAACCTGTCGACCTGTTATTTTTTGAAATATAGAGGTAGAGACCGGTGGATAACATGACTAACAAGGAGGCTGCGATGGATAGCCGTTTAAACAAGGGCTTAACTTTACCGGTGATTTTTGTTTCAGCTTGTGCGGATAATTTTTGATGTAACATTTTAAAACCTGCTTCTGCCTGCTGTTTGCGGGTTTCTTCAGTTAGCAATATTACCAATACCTTAAGCTCCTCAATGGCTTTTTCATCTTCAGGATGCTCTAATAGCCAGTTATGCCAGTAGTCTGTATCGTATTGATTGCTACCGTTGCAATAATTTAAAAAGCTTTGGTCTTCGAGCAGGTATAAAAAATCGCTTGTATGCATTTTTATTGTGTACTAAACAATAGAGTAGCATTGGTTTGATTTTTACCAGAGATTTTTGAAAAAAATTAAAAAAAAGATGATCGTTAACGATAAAAGACCTAAAATTAAGCTCTTTTCTTTACTTAAGTTGGCTTTTAAAGTAGTTATAGCCTGAAATATTGTATTGTAAGCGGTTCTTACAGATACATTATTAGTTGTTGAGATTTCATTATAAGATAATCCCAGGTAAAATTTCTGGTAAATCATCAATCTTTGCTGCGGCGGTAGCTGCTCTACATAATTTTTAATGGTTTCAGCTACACTTTCTTTTACATTAGCGGTAATATGCTGGTATTCTGCAGATGGAACCGTCAGTAGATCTGATATTTCCATAATATCAATCACGTCTTCTTTAGCCGGGCCCCTTTTGCTCAATAATTTATTGATGAAAAACGTAACCAGGTAATTGTGATGATTTCTTACACCACGCAACTTATCGGAATTTCCCCAGATATACAAAAAAAGATCACTTATCGCATCTTCGATTACTGGAGGGGCGAATCCCCTTTTTTTTCCTAAAAAATGAAAATAATGATAATAACCAATATAAAGATCGTGAAATGCTTTAGAATCTTTACTTGTAATAAATTGTTCCCATTCTGGCAATAAGTCTTTTCCTTTTTTATCATTTGCCATTAACAAATTTATCAATTGTAATTTACATTACATTAATGTTTCATTAATATGTAGAACAGTTTTTATTGTTTTTTTATCTGACCGATAATTAGTGATAACAGGCTTGTATGGGCACTTTACCTGCCGCTGGCATGCACTGCCTTAATTTTATAATGATATCCAATGCGTAATTGAATACATCATTTGGGGGATTGCGGTAGTGAAAGCAAAAAGCCTGGGAATTCATCCCCAGGCCATAAATTTAACGAGTTATATATTAGCATCCTTATAATAATGACTGCCGAACATAAACAAGCAGGTGCATATCAACCTGCCCGGTAACTATCAATGGGTATTATTGGCCATCCCCGAAGGTTGCATCAGCGGTTTGGTTCCCCACAGTTTGTCAGGCTTGTCTTGCAAGTATATTTCCAGTTTGCCGCCTTCAACTACAGCAGCGTAAGTGATGTAATTTTTGCTGATGATTTTCCCGTTTAATTTAACCTGGTGTATATACTGTGCGGTTTTACTCGTTTTATGAGTGGTGATTTCGAAGTTTTTACCGTTAAACAGCTTGATGGTAGTTTGATCAAATAGCGGTGAGCACAATAAATATTCGCCCGATACCGGATTTACCGGATATAAGCCCATGGCCGCAAACATATACCATGCCGACATTTGACCCGCATCATCATTCCCGCTCAGGCCGCCGGGGCCATCGCCGTATTCCCTCGACAGAATGTTACGCACCTGCCGTTGGGTTTTCCAGGGTGAACCGGTAAAATTGTACATGAAAGGAATTTGGTGCCCGGGTTCGTTTCCATGCCAGTATTCGTTCTTTTCAAAAAGACTATCCAACTCCATTTCCAGTTTTTCGCGGCCTCCCATTAACCTGGCCAGCCCAGGTACATCCTGCGGTACATAAAAAGTATATTGGCGGGGAGAACCTTCGGTGATATAGTAAGCTTTGCTATCGGGCAGATAGGGATTTACCCATGAACCATCCGCATGCCGGCCACGTACCATACCTACGCTTTGGTCAAAAATGTTTTGGTAATAGGCCGACCGTTTTAATAATTGCCCATAGTCCGTGGTCTGGCCTATCTTTTTGGCCACCATGGCCAGTGCGTAGTCATCATAAGCATATTCTAAGGTGCGGCTTACCTGTTCTTTTTGATGAAAGGCATCAGGTACGCTGTCTTCTACAGGTATGTAATGGTATTTAAGGTAACTATCCAAAGCCCTGCGTCCTTTGCCTTCTACATAGTCCGCTTTGCTGTCCGGTATGTCGAAAGCGTTCTGGCGCATCAGGCGGTAAGCTTCGTTTATATTAAAAGTACTGATACCTTTTAAATAGGCCGAGGCGATCACCGAGTTGCAATGGTCGCCGATCATTTCAGAAGTATAGCTGTTCCAGCAAGGGAAAATAGACAGCCATCCACCTTGCTGCCCCTTTAATATTAATGAATTAGCCATATTGTCAACCACGGAGGGCTGCAATATTTCAAATAAGGGGATCTGAGCCCTGTAAATATCCCATAAAGAAAAATCGTCGTAATAGTTGCCCTTCTCCAGTTTGCCCAACTGATGTTGAGATGCAAACTTGGGGTAGGTTCCGTCGACATCATTGTACAAACGCGGCTGCTGCATGGCGTGATAAAACGACGTGTAAAATATTTTCTTATCTTTTTCTGAGGCTGTCCGGAGCGAGATTTGAGATAAAGATTTCTCCCATGTTGCTTTACTTTGGGCCGCAATAGCTTCAAAATCCCATCCGGGGATCTCTGCCTGGAGGTTTTTCCTGGCACCTTCAATGCTGCTGAAAGATGTGCCCACCTTAACGCGTATCGATTGGCCCGCTTGCAACTTAAATCCTAAATAAGCACCGCTGTTTTTTTGATTGCTGATGCTGTTGCTTGAAAATACCTTATCGCCCGAAAACGTACCGCTGTTGCCGATGGATTTTTCAACAACGATAACAAAATAGCCGTTAAAACCAGCTTCCTTCCCCCAGCCCTGGTAAATCCGGTGTACGGGATTATAACCGCTTATTTCTCCCTTGCTCGCATCTATCTTAATAGATCCCTTATCGTAATCACTGTTTGGCGTAATGAGCAGGTAAACGCTATCGGCCTGCCGGGCTGTAAAAACCATAATGGCGCTTCTGGGCGTTGAGGTTACCGTGGCCTGCATTTTGTAATTTTTCAAATCAATGCTATACCTGTACGGCGATGAAGTTTCGTCCTGGTGCGAGAACGGAGTGGGGTATTCAGTATTGGCAGTTTTTAATTTGCCGCTAATGGGCATAATAGTTACGCTGCCATAATCCTGGGTACACGATCCGCTCAGCCAATGTGAGCCCCTGAAACCACTGAAATAATGATCCTTATAATAGTACGGCGGCACACATTTATTTTCGGTGAGCTGGGTTTGCGGTGTCCATTGCGTCATGGCAAAAGGCGTTGTTACAGCGGGGATGGTATTTGCAAACAGGGCAAAGCCTTCGCCGTGTTTTAGTGCGGCAGGGGTGTTGGCAATGCCAGTGCCTGCCATGGGTTGTACATAGTTAACCACGTTTTGGCTGTGCAGCGGAAGAGTAACTGTTAGTAACAGGACTAAAAGGTAGCTAAGGCTTAAAAATCTTTTTATCATTCTATAAGTACTGTCGGTTTATTGGTCTAACTTCAGAATAGCTTCATCTCCAGGCGGCAACGTGATGGTTGCACTTTCCAACTGATTTACGTTTTTGTAAACAATGGCCGGTAGGGATACAGACGCAGGTAAGTTTATATTTTTTAACGATAAACCTGTTACATCATCAAATACCATCGCCGGGCGAAAATCACTCTGTTGCAATAAAACTTTAAAATTACTGATTTTGATGTTCCCGGCATGCCTTACATACAGCGCCCAGGATGGTAATTCTCCAAACATGGAAAACTCCGGGTATCCTGCAGCATTTTCAGTAACGGTAGCCAGCGAACCAGTGCTAACATACGCAATTTCTTTTTTAGCACCACCACCGTAACTTATTTCGACATTGGAGATGGATACATTTTGAACAACATGACCAGGTAAGCCCACAATGGAAGCAGGCAGCAGGTTATGCGGAGGTACTTTTGGCAGCGGGCCTTCTACAGGATAACCAATATCCGGTTTGCCGCTGGGTACCTCTACCTTTACGTCGTCGATGGTGATATTGCTGAGTGAACTGTAACGCTCGTCGGGGTTGCGGTGTCCTAAACGGATAAATATGGCGTTCCCGGTGTTGCGGCCAACTACATGGCTGATATGAACATCTTCCAGGCTGCCCCCATCTACGGTTTCAATGGCAATGGCAGACCGGTAAGTATCAAATACAGTAAGGTTTTTTACCGTGATGTTTTTAAAGTTGCCCAAAGAACCGGTACCTATTTTAAACGCGTTTGCGCTTGAACGTGCGATGCAGTTTTCTATCCAGATGTTTTCGCAGGTTTCGCCCTTAACTTCCGATTTAAGGCAAATGGCATCGTCTGCAGCGTTAAAATAACTGTTGGTAATTTTTACATTCTTTGAGTCCACTATATCTAAGCCGTCATTGTTCCAGTACTCGTTGCTATGTACGGTTATGCTGTCAATCACCAGGTCTTTACATTGCTTGTAATTTTGCACCCAGCTTGCAGCGTTTCTTAAGGTTATACCGGTAATATTGATACGCTCACAGTTTTTAAAATAAATCAAGTTAGGGCGGTTAGCTTCGTTAGGGCGTTTGGCTAAATACTGTTCGTCGGTTATTTTACCGGCGCGTAATAGCTCCAGCGCGTGTTCAACCACATCCCGGCCCTGGCCATTAATGGTGCCTTTGCCGGTTATGGCAATGTTGTGCTGTCCTTCGGCCCAGATCACAGACATTTCGCCCTCGTTGTAATCCAAACGGTTGGTGCTACCGTACAGAATGGCATCCGGAGCCAGGTAGAGTTCTACGGAACTCTTCATTTGAATAGGGGCGGTGGCGAAATTACCTGCCGGAACAATTACCCTGCCACCTGTTTTAGCAGCCGCATCAATAGCTGCCTGAATGGCTTTTTTATTATTGATACTCAAGCCCGGTTTTGCACCGTAAGCAACAATATTGTAATCTTTTTTTTGGCCGTAAGTACTTAGCATTGTACCGATGAGCATAAAACCTAATAACTGTGCCTTCATGAATTTAAATTTTCTGTTTGTGTTTATGTATGACCAGGCTCCGTGCCGACATATATTTAGCGATAATTTAATTGGAGGTATACACTTACATATATACCTCCAATTGATGGTTGGATGCATGCTTATCTCAATATCCAGGGTTTTGCGGGAATGCCGCTCCGCGGTTCAAGTCAATTTGCGACTGGGGTATAGGGCGTAGTAAATGGAAAGACTTAATGGTATTGGCAGCCTTTGCTTCATCATTGTAAGTCAGCGTACGCGCAATAAGTTTGCCTGTCCGTTTCAACTCAAACCACCTCAGCTCTTCTCCAACTAATTCGCGTGCCCTTTCATCCAAAATATTATCCAGAGTTAACGTAGTAACCTGCATTTCTGTTGTGTAAGCTATCCCCGAAACCGGGTTAATACCGGTTTTAGCAGCCCGTGTTCTTACCGCGTTATAAAACGGTAATGCCTTGGCTAAATTTCCGGCTTGTAAATAGGCCTCCGCCGCAATCAAATAAGTTTCGGCTAACCGGAATACATAGGTATCCCTGGTACCGCCATTATCGGCATAGGCCAGGTTCAACTCACGGAATTTTTTAAATTCCGGATAAGTTCTGGTCAGCCCCGAAAACGGCGACGAGCGGTATTCATCCGGGTTAAACACAAAGTATTTTTTAGCGGCTTTTTGCGCGGTGGTAAAGGCTACATCCGGGTAGTAAATAACAGTATCGCCCACCGCAAAAGTGCGGCCGTTAACCGTACCGGCGGCTTGCGCAAGCAGCGTATTCCAAACGGTAGCCTGGTAGCGGCTATCGCGTGTTTTGTCAAACAGCGTAAAAAAGTATGGATCAGGAACGGCATTGGTTACTATAGCCTTGTTGTATAAAGCGCTGCGGCCAATTGCAGCCAGAGGATTGGTTTCCCAAAGAAAGTTTTGGTGCAGGTTATTACCCGTAATTGCTGTGGTTTGCACCTTACCCAGGTAATACACCGGGTTGGTTGCCGCGTTGGTACTGTACTGCACGGAGAAAATAACTTCGGAATTGATTTGAAAATTGGCTACAGTAGGGTCAAACAATGACGAGAATACTGGCCTTAAAGTATAAGGGCCGGTGGTAATTAAACTTTCGGCCAGGGTAGCTGCCTGCGTAAAATCATTAACGCCTGCGCCATAGCTTTTGTAGCCGCGGGTTAAATAAACTTTGGCAAGTAAATGCTGTGCAAAACCTTTGGTTACCCTGCCCTGGTCGGTTGTGGTAACCGGCAGTGCTGCCGCTGCTTCGGTAAGGTCTTTAATAATTTGGGTATAAACCTGTTGTTCGGGCGTACGGCTAAAAGCCACACTTGCCGTCACTGATTTTTCCAGCACGAGCGGCACATCGCCAAAAGTTTCTGCCAGCATGTAATAGTAGTAAGCGCGCAGGGCCTTAGCTTCGCCAATACGAGTATTTAACAACGTAGCGTCCATGCCTTTAACCTGAGTTGCCCAATATAAGGTAATGTTTGTAGTGCCTATAGCATAATACAGTTGTTTCCAATAGGTATCCACATCGCTTATTGAGGAATTTAACGAACTATTATACAAATTGAGGGGTTGAACATCCGTAACCGCGTACGACGAGAAAATATCCGTACCCATGTTATATAAGGTGTTGTTGTTAAACAAGTAGCGAAGGTTGGGATAGTTTGATTTCACTAAATCTTCAAAGCCCGGCGCTGTAACATAATACGTTTCAGCGGTCTGGCCACCCAGGTTGTTTTCCTCAAGGTACTTTTTGCAACCAAAGGTGCAAGATACCATGGTTAAAGCCAGTAACCATAGCATTTTATTTTTTAAATATTTCATATAAATAGGTTATGAATTTGAAAATTATAAGGTTACGTTAACACCAATGATAAAAGTACGGGTGCGGAAATCCTGTAATCCAAACGAACTCAGATCTGCAGTCTCCGGATCCCAACCGATGAACTTGGTGAAAATAAAAGGGTTATACGCAGTGGCATAAAGCCTGAGGTTGTTCAGTTTTATTTTGGTTGCAGCTGCCTTGGGCAGGGTATAGCCAAGGGTAATGTTGCTTATTTTAGTATAGGACGAATTTTGGTAAGTAGCGGCGGTTCTTCTGGTAGCATCAGTTTCCACCGCGTTGTTGGCCCAGGTGTTGCTTGGGTTGGTAGGTGTCCAGTAGTTGCGTTGGTAGGCGTTAAAACGTGCCCGGCCCTGGTCCTGATTCATAAACTGATCCAGAAAAGTGCTTTGTTGTACGGTACCCTGGCGGGTATACACGGTGAAACCTAAGTCAAACGCTTTATAGTTAAAGGTGTTGGTAATACCGCCAAACCAATCCGGAATATCGCTGCCAAGTACCACCCGGTCGTCGGCAGTAATTTTGCCGTCGTTGTTGGTGTCTTGAATTTTGTATTGGCCCGGTTTTTCGCCGTAAACTGCAGCCTGTGCAGCTTCGCTGGTTTGCCAAACTCCAATAACTTTATAATTATAAATTACACGTGCTTTTTGGCCAATAAACCTGGCGTTACCCACATCATTAGCGCCGTTGCCAAACAGATCCAGAATCTGGTTTTTATTTTTGGAGTAGTTGATGTTGGTAGTCCAGGTGAATTGTTTGCTTTTAATATTAGTTGTATTTAAACCAATTTCAACACCGCTGTTGCGGATGGAGCCAATGTTTGATACCACGGTGGTAAAGCCGTTAGCTGCAGGTATCTGTTGTGGCAGTAAGGTGCCTTTGGCTGTTTTATTATAGTAATCAAACGTAAAGCCGATACGGTTTTTCAGCACATTTAATTCCAGGCCGGCGTTGTACTCCGAAGTTTTCTCCCAGGTTAGATCATTGTTAGCTAAAGCAGAAATGCCCGAACCATTAGCCGTTGCGCCGTTAAAGTCGTAATAGCTTGTGGTAACGCTCGATTGGGTAACATAAGGATAGAAGTAGCTGCTGTTAACGGCGGCATTACCGGAGCGGCCATAGCTAAACCTGAATTTGAGGAAATTGATAGCGGAGATATTTTTGATAAAATCCTCTTCACTTGCAATCCAGCCTAAAGCGGCCGAGGGGAAAAAGCCCCATTTATGTCCGTCGGCAAAAATGGAATTGCCATCCGCACGACCTGTTACGGTTAACAAATACCTGTTTTTAAACGTGTAATTGGCCCTGAAGAAAAACGAACTGATTGTTTGTTTGGTGTAACTGCTGGATACGGTTGTTGATGGCTGAATAGTGGTGCCGTTAATAGTTACCGCTGTAGCGCTGGCCACATTATACCATAAGGAGCGATAAGGTAAGCCCGACACACTGATGAGGTTATTATCTGTTTGGTAGTAGTTGAGCGAGCTACCTGCTGTAAGGTCAAATTTATTATTGTCGTTGAGGGTTTTGTTATAGGTTAATACGTTATCCAGCGTATAATTGAAAATATGGTTGCTGCTATTGGTTGCCGAACTGGGTTTGGTTCCGGCACCTGTTTTTGAAAACTGATCTGCATAAGTACCGGCGCGCTGAAACGTGATATCAGGCGTGAAAGACGAGCGGAACTTTAAACCCTTTAAAAGCCCTATTTCGGCGTATAAATTAGGTAACATTCTAACGTATTGGGTTATACGTATATCGTTCTCCAGGTCAAACAAAGGGTTAGTGATCTGGGATTCTGTTTCGTAAGCAAAAAAGCGGTTGCTGCCGTCGGCATTGTAGGCGCTGCCTGTGGGCCTTAAACGGTAGGCACTGCGGAAAACTTCGCCGCTTCCTAAATTGTAATCGGCATAAGTGCCGTACATTGATGCACCAACTTTAAACCAATCGTTGATGGTTTTATCCAGGCCTACTTTTAACGTATACTTTTTGGTATCCTCCACTTTAGTAGCTCCCTCGTAATTCTGAAAACCGGCGGATAAAAAGTAAACCGTTTTTTCATCACCGCCGGTTATGGAAAGGTTGTGGTTGGTTTGTAAACCATTTTGTTTGATGAGATTAACCCAATTGGTATAATTGCCGCTGTTGATGTTAGATAGCTCTGTAGGCGAAAATATCTGGGCATCGGTATAGTTTACCTGAGGCGTTAAACTGGCTCCTAAAGTGCTGTAAAATTCCCTGGCGTAAGTAACAAATTCGGGCCCGGTCATCATCCTGGGCAGGTTGTAAGCATTTACTACGCCTACATAGCCATCGTAATTAACTTTAGTTTGGCCGCGCGTACCTTTTTTGGTGGTTACAATAACCACGCCGTTGGCTCCGCGGGAGCCGAATATGGCCGTTGAAGAAGCATCCTTCAATACATCCATCCGCTCAATGTCAGATGGGTTGATATCATTGATACTGGCTACGGGAATTCCATCAACAACATATAGCGGTTGCGTATTACCGTAAATTGAATTAACACCACGGATTTCAATCGTCATATCGGCCCCCGGTTTACCCGACGAACGTTTAACATCCACGCCCGGCAACCTTCCCTGGATAGCTTCCTGAGCATTTGGGGCTTTTGATTTAATAATTTCATCACTGTTTAACGAGGCTACACTACCTGTAACATCGCTCTTTTTCTTGGTGCCGTAACCCAAAACAATCACCTCGTTCAGCGATTTGGAATCGGCTGTCATTTTAACTGTTAAAGGTGATGCGCCACTGGCCGGTATTTCAACAGTAACATAACCAATGTATTTAAACACCAGTATATCGCCCGGGCTTGCAACGGTTAGTTTAAAATTGCCGTTAACATCAGTAATAGTGCCTTTGGTAGTACCCTTTACAGTAACGCTTACCCCAATCAGTGTTTCGTTTTTCTCATCAACTACTTTTCCTTTAACTTCTATATTTTGAGCGGCTGTCGGCGTTTCCACAGCTGGGGTAACAGTACTTTCGGCAGGTTGGGCATCCATTAAAATTACCTTGCCCTTAAATACCTGGTAATTGATGTGGTAGCGCGTTAATAGTTTATCTAAAACTTGTTTAAGGTTTTCGTTATTGAAACTGACCGTAATTTTATCGCTCGTAGCAATAACGTCCTGGTTGTATATAAATTCAACCTGGTGTGTTTTGGCCAGTAACGTCAAAACGTCCGACAGGGTTTTATTCTGTACAGCCAGGCTAACCTTTTTACTCAATACACCCTGGGCAGCGGTGGGTTTTGAATAGGTAATGCCGGTCATCAACATAATGAACAATAACTGGCTAAATGTGATTCTCATGATCTTGTACCAGAAATGGGAATGAAGTAAACAAAAATTCATAAATTTGAAATATTGTATTTGTTAAAAAAATATAATAGCATAGCCCTGTCACCAATTTATTGATGTCATCCAATGGGCTTAAATTTCCAGGTACAGGAGTGTGGCAGCACTCTTGTACCCTTGTTTTGGGAAAAAATTAGGAGATTCAGTTATTAAGGGGGAGTAGTTTTTATCATGGTATTTAAATTTAGGGTTATTGGTTATTAATTAGTTTGCTTTAGGATGATGAGATCGCCGGAGATCTCGTAATTTAACTTCATAGCGGCCTTAAGCACTTCAAGCACTTCCGGAAGGTTAAGGTTAGTTAAATCGGCAGTCATTACGGAGTTATCCAATTCTTTATTGCTGATTTTGATATTGGTATCAAATTTTCTGTTCAGCACAGCAACAATCTCTGTAAGTTTGGCTTTCTCAAAAGAAAGGTCGATATGATCGTATAGCTTCAGATCAGACAAGTTAGCCTGCCTGTTGGTGATAAGTTGTGTATCATTATCAGTTAAAACAGCTTCTTCTTTAGGGTACAGCAATACTTCGCCGGCAGTTAATTTGGCTTGCACTGCTTCACCTTTTTTACTTACAGATACTTTTCCGCTTACAACGGTAACTTTTGCGTTTTTGATATCCTTGCCATCAAGTACCCTGAAGCTTGTGCCCCATACTTTAGTGACGATATGTTCGCTGGTGATAATGAACGGCCGGTTGGGGTTTTTAGTAACTTCAAAAAAGCAACTGCCTGCCATTGCTACATTGCGCGATTTAACGGCGAATTTTTTTGGCCAGCTCAGGCTTGCCTCGGGGCTCAACCATACTACGCTGCTATCGGGCAGTAGCTGCCTTAAAACGTTTTTACTATGGTTAGTAATTGAAAATGAAAGGCTTTGCGGGCGAGTTTGTTGATGTGTATTATTCAGTATAAAAAATTTAAAGGCTACCAGTAACAAGGCTGCCGCTGCAATTCCGAGCCACCATTTGCCGTTCATTGCGCTGATTGTAGCCGTTTTACTGCTGATGTTTGTTTGGCTGGCTATGCTCTCAAATATTTTGGCTTTTAGCAGGCTACGCTTATCCGCCGTGAGGCTTTCCGTATACTCTGGCTCACCTTGCGATTGCTCATACCAATGATTGATAGCCGCTGCCTCTTCAGGGCTGCAGGTACCGTCAAGATACTTATCCAATAATTCAGAAAGTTGAACTTTATTCATACTAAAGAAAGTTTATAACAGGCTTATACCATATAGTCGGAGAAACCCGGGTACCCCCCTTGTTTTTTTTGAAAAAAAATTATTTCAATAAAAAAATAATCAACAGGGTCAGGGCATCGGCCATACCGGAACGGATTATTTGCAGGGCTTTGGTGAGATGGCCTTGTACGGTTTTTTCGGAAATATTTAAAATCTCTGATATTTCTCTGTGGGTTTTATGCTCCAGGCGACTCAGTTGGTACACATTTTTGCATTTACCGGGCAACGACTCGACTAATTTGGAAAGATATTTAGCCAGGTCCCTTGTAAAAATCTGGTCGGAGGTGGAGTTGTCATACTCGGAATGGTTAACCATGATTTCGAATTTATCCTTTACAACCTGCTTCCGGTAAATATCAACCACGTTATACCTTACGGCAACAAGCAAATAGTTTTCCAAACCGACGGTAAAAGTTAATATTTCGCGCTTCTCCCAAAGTTTGATAAAAACATCCTGAACAATTTCTTGGCAAACAGCCTCATCACGAAGCCGTTTATAGGCAGCATTTAACAGTTTACTCCAAAACCTGTTATAAATCGCTTCGAAAGCCCCCACCTCGCCCCGCTTTAGTAGTGATGCAAGTTCTTTATCGCTAAGAGTCGAAAATTCCGGCATTGGTTTACGGGCTTACACAGTAGGTCACTGAATATTGTTTAAAGTACGTGTAAATTTATGAGTTTAACAAAAACAAGCCAATAAGGAAGAGGGGATGCGTTTAGCTGATGCGGAATTCGGGCAAAAGTATATTTTATTTCTGATTTAGCTTTTTTTGAATAACTTTTAGTCGAGGTCAAGCCAGACCAAAGAAACGGATAAATTAATATAACTGAAGCAATATGCACTGGATTTTACAGATTATTTAGCGCGATGAGGTACCGTATTCTCTATTTTTTATCCAATGCTTCTTGTATTTTGTCTTTAAGTGTGTTGCGCTTTCTTTTTGGATTCAGATTATTTTAAATTGTAACTTATTAATTATAGCGCAAATGAAGTTATTGCAATTTGTTATTTCATTAGCCCCTGACGTGAAGGGGAGCAGATGATATAAGCTGTTGAAAAGAAACATAGACCAAGTGGGTTAAGCTTGATGCTGTGAATTATCAATTGTTGCTATATTAGAACCGGGATTACCGATGTGTCCGATAAAAAACCAAATTATAAACGCCAAGGCATACTTACAATGTATTGGCTAATATCCTGATTTTTAAAGGTTAAGGATTAATTGTAGATAAAAATATTAATTTAGGAAATGCATAAGGATCTGGACAGTGATGATGTGCGGCGATTGATGATGGGCGATCAAGCGGCGTTTGAGAAGATTTATGATCTTTGCAGTGAAAAATTATTCCGCCTTGCTTTTCGTTTTTTAAAAGATACCGAACAAAGCGAAGAGATCGTTCAGGAAACTTTTATTAATCTGTGGCTTAACCGCGAGAAGCTCGATTCGCAGGGCAATATTTGGCTTTACCTGTATGTTGTTGGTAAAAGGTTGTCTTTAAATGCATTGAGAAACATATCCCAGTCAAAATTACACACCGAAAAATTACTCGCTAACTTTACCGAAACTCAAAATTACACAGAGGAGCTTGTGTTTGCGCACGATCTTGAATTATTAACCGAAAGAGTAATTGGCGATTTGCCAAAACAACAACAAATTATATTCAGGTTAAGTCGTTTTGAAGGTTTTTCGCACAAAGAAATCGCCGACCAATTGAATATCTCGCCCAATACCGTAAAAAATCATATGGGTACTGCGCTCAAAACCATCAAATCCAGGTTGGGCGATTGCGGCTTGATTTGCCTTTTTCTTTTTCTTTTTAAATAATTTTATTTTGAACTAGTCCTACCGCTTAAGTTGTGTGTTCTATCAATATAAAGCAGGTACCAAACCTGCTAATTATAAACCAATAGAATATGAACCAGGACAGACTTGAGCGTTTGCTGCAGGAATATTTTGATAATACAATAAGCAAAGCAGATGCTGTAGAATTGTTGAGGTATTTAAATAACCCTGAAAATAACATCAGCGATGTTATACAGGAAGAGATGCTCAGGCTGCAAAACGGACCGGTATTTGGCGGCTTGCAGAAAGGCGATGTTTTACAGCGCATAAAGTCGGATCCGAGGTTTATAAATCAACGGGCTAATCCGCAAACTAATCAACCTAAGGTTATTAAATTTTATCAAAGCAGCTGGTTTAAATCTGTTGCCGCAATTTTGTTTATTTGTTTGGGCCTGGGTTTGTATATCATCAATATTAAAAACAAAACGCCAGTTTCGGCGCTGGTTCAAAAGCCGGCTAAACAGCCTGTTATTTTACCGGGGGGTAACAAGGCAACTTTAACCCTTGCCAACGGGCAGGTTATTGTTCTGGATACAGCCAACAACGGCTTGATATCCAACGCTGGCAAAGAAAGTGTGGTTAAAAGCGGTAAATCTCAAATTACCTATAGTTCGGCCAAAGGCAGTTCCTCACCAGCCAGCGCGGGTAAAAATACCGCAATTGCCTATAATATTTTATCAACGCCCAAAGGTGGTGTTTTTAAAGTAGTGCTGCCCGACGGAACCAGGGTATGGTTAAACTCCGCATCTTCACTAAAATTTCCTACAGAGTTTACGGGTAATGAGCGTAGGGTAACACTTACCGGCGAAGCCTACTTTGAGGCTGCTAAAGATAAGAGTAAGCCATTTTTTGTTAATGCTAATGATATCGAGATCAGGGTTTTGGGTACGCACTTTAATATAGCGGCCTATAACGACGATAATAACATCACCACTACTTTGCTCGAGGGCTCGGTACAGGTTAAAAAGAATAATCAGTTATCATTTATTAAGCCCGGAGAGCAAGCCATAGTTGATAATAATACCGATATCATCAAAGTAGCACCGGCAAATATTGAAAAGGTGATGGCCTGGAAGAATGGCTATTTCATATTTGGCGATGAGGATATCAAAAGCATTATAAAAAAAATATCGCGATGGTACGACGTTGAGGTTGAATATCGTGGCGATTTTTCGAATGTACGATTAGGGGGTACGTTTTACCGCTCAAAAAGTATTACCGAATTACTGTCGTATATGGAAGACGTAGGTAAAATACATTATAAAATAACAGGGAGGAGGATACTTATTATGAATTAACACCTACATTCTTTTACACTTCTTTTTAATCAGCAAAGTAAAAAACAGGGGGCGATTGGAGCCGCCCCGTGTTGGCGCGCTAGCGCACTTTGTTAGGTTTTATTCAATTATTTAGGAACAACCAATTTTAACCTAACATTCAAATGTATAAAAAATTTACCGCATTTATTTTCGGTAGGCAATACCGCTGCGTTTATAAAATCCAGCTAACGATGAAAATAACCCTGATTTTGCTCGTGGCAGCTTTAGTGCAGGCTTCAGCTGCAACCTTTGCGCAAAAAGTCACCATACATGTTAAGGGCGCTAGTCTTAAAGATGTATTTAAACAAATTCAGAAGCAAACCAACTACGATTTTCTGTACAATGCCAGGGATCTGGAAATGGCCACGCCGGTTGATCTGGAGGTTGATGATGCCGGTTTAAAGCAGGCCCTGGATATTTGCTTTGCTAATCAGCCGGTAATATATACCATAAAAAATACATCTATTTTAATAACCAAAAAACCGGTAATACAACTTCAGGCTGTTGATAAAAATACCATAACCGGAAAGGTTACTGATGAAAAAGGAGAGCCCCTTATAGGCGTTTCGGTAAAAATAAAGGGGTCAACGATAGGTATCATAACCGATTTAAACGGAAAGTATACCCTTAGCGTTCCGGATAACAAGGCCGTGCTGGTTTTTACCTATATTGGTTATGATACCCAGGAGATTGCTGTAGGAGGCAAAACAGTAATTAACGTGGTATTAAAAACTAAAGAGAATAGCCTGAGCGAAGTTTCTGTTACTGTGGCTTATGGTACCCAGAAAAAAACAACGCTGGTAAGCGCTGTTACCTCTGTTGATCCGGCCGAGTTAAAGGGCCCTACAAGTAATTTGACAACCATGCTGGCGGGTAAAGTTGGAGGTATCATTTCCTATCAGCGAAGCGGCGAACCAGGCCAGGATAATGCTTCGTTTTTTATCAGGGGAGTTGGCACCTTTGGTGCGGGCAAAGTAGATCCTTTGATTTTGATTGACGGGGTTGAATCAAGCACCAATGATTTAGCCAGGTTACAACCTGATGATATAGGCGGCTTTTCGGTACTTAAAGATGCTACTGCAACATCTTTGTACGGTGCAAGGGGTGCCAATGGCGTTATACTTATTAATACCAAGTTAGGGGTACCCGGAAAGTTGAAACTTAATGCCCGTGTAGAAAGTTCAACATCAAGTAATACCCGCAATATTGGGCTTGCCGACAATATTACCTATATGACGCTTGCCAACGAGGCGGTGTTAACCCGGAACCCGCTGGGAGCATTACCCTATTCACAAAATAAAATTGATCATACAGCAAATGGCGATAATCCCTTGCTGTATCCCAGCAATAATTGGATACAGCAGTTAATTAAGGATAAAACCAATAACCAAAGGTTTAACATCAATGCAAGTGGCGGCTCAGACAAGGCTAAGTATTATTTAGCCATGACCTATAATATTGATAACGGTAACCTTAAAGATAATTCGCTTAATGGTTTTAATAACAATATCAAGCTGCAATCGTATTCATTGCTATCAAACGTTACACTAAACCTCACCAAAACCACCGAGGCGCTCATTAGCCTTAAAGGCCGGTTTGACGATTATAATGGCCCCATAGGAGGTGGCAGCCGAACCTATACCAATGCTTTATGGAGTAACCCGGTAGCTTTTCCGGCGGTGTATTCTCCAAGCCTTTTGCCTTATATAAAGCACCCCTTATTTGGTAATGAGCTAATACCGGGCGGCGGCGGCTTATATGTAAACCCTTATGCACAATCGCTGTCGGGTTTTCAAACCTCTAATACAAGTACCATTGTAGCCCAATTGAGCCTTAAACAAAATCTGGATGCGGTTACGCCCGGGTTATCAGCACGGGTAATGGCTTATACCACGCGCTATGCAAGCTTTTCGGTATCGCGTCAGGTGAGCCCTTATTTTTACCGTTCAAACTCGCTCGATGGTGTATTTACCGGGCTAACGCTGCTTAATGATGGCGCGCCGGGCAGCATTGGTTCAACACCAACCGAGTATTTAACTTATTCGCCCGGTGCTGCTACTGTTAACAGCACTATATATGCGGAATCGGCCATCAATTACTCCCATATATTTAGCGTTAAGCATAGTGTAGGCGCATTATTGATAGGTACCATCAGAAACTACCTTACCGGCAACGCACCCAATCTGCAAGCTTCTCTGCCGGCGCGTAACGAAGGTGTTTCGGGCAGGTTTACATACGGCTATGATAATCGCTACCTGGTTGAGTTTGATTTTGGTTATAATGGCTCGGAGCGGTTTGCGGCCAACCACAGGTTCGGCTTTTTCCCGTCGGTAGGTGGCGGCTGGATCGTATCTAACGAAAAATTCTTTAAGCCCTTACTCAAAGTTATTAATCAGCTTAAATTCAGGGGCACTTATGGTTTAGTTGGTAATGATCAGATTGGAGACGTGAACGATCGTTTTTTCTATCTATCTAATGTCAGCTTAAACGGTGGTTCAGCCGGTAATTTCGGAACAAATTTTGGCTACAGCAGGCCTACCATATCAACAGCCCGGTATGAAAACGAGGATATAACCTGGGAGCAGTCTAAACAAACCAACCTGGGTATGGATCTGACGTTATTGAACGACCTCACCATCACGGTGGATGCCTACCGCATGTACCGCAGCAATATTTTAATGGTTAGAAGCTCTATCCCTACTTCCATGGGTCTGCAGGCCCCGATCTCGTCAAACGCCGGGAAAGCCAGAAGCCAGGGTGTGGATTTAGCGCTCGATTATCATAAAAACTTCAGCAATTCTTTTTGGATTCAAACCCGCGGTACATTAACATACGCGGTTAGCAAATTGCTGGTAAATGAGGAGCCGATTTACCCGGCAAATGATCAGAATTTATCTCGTGTTGGCTATTCGTTAGGCCAGATATACGGCCTGGTGGCCGAGCGGCTTTTTATCGATCAGCGCGAGGTTAACAATTCGCCCATACAATACGGATCTATCATGGCCGGGGATATTAAGTACCGCGACGTAAATGGCGATGGTAAAATTACCAATGCCGATTTTGTGCCAATGGGCTACCCGGTAACCCCCGAGCTTATTTATGGTTTTGGTTTTTCGATGGGCTATAAAAATTTCGATATCAGTGCTTTCTTTCAGGGCTCGGCGCGGTCTTCGTTCCTCATCTCATCGGCAGATATCACCCCTTTTACTACACCAGCCAGGCTTAACGTTGATCCGTACTATTTACAGGCTGGTAACCAGGATGGTTTGCTAAAATCTATTGCCGATAGCCACTGGTCCGAAGATAACCAGAACTCTTATGCTTTTTGGCCCAGGTTAAACAGCAGTATTTCCACAAATAATACTCAGCCTTCAAGCTGGTGGCTGCAAAACGGTGCCTTTGTCCGCTTAAAATCTACCGAGATCGGTTATAATGCTCCTGCTTCGATTTTAAAGAAAATTGGTTTTGGCAGCCTGCGCGTTTACATCAACGGTACAAATTTATTTACCATGAGTGCCTTTAAGTTATGGGATCCTGAAATGGGGGCATCCGGACTGGGATACCCTATCCAGAAGGTATTTAATGTGGGTTTAATTGCGGGATTTTAAAATGAAAAAATTGATTGATATGAAACATATTAACCTTAAGCAGGAAAACCTTAAAAAGGAACCTGGCCAATGTCTTTTTTTTACATGGAGTACTCAGGCAAGGTACTGCATGGTTTTACTATCGATGCTATTGATAGTGTTTGGTTCATCGTGTAAAAAATCGTTCCTGGATGTAGTGCCCGATAACGTGTCTACCATAGCTAATGCATTTGCATCAAAAACCGAGGCCGAAAAATATTTATTTACCTGTTATAATTATTTACCCATCGAGGTTGATCCTACTTTCAATGTCGGCCTATCGGCCAGCGATGAGGTTTTTGTACTCGATCCGGCAAGCCACATCCGGTCAACTAACGTGATGCGGCTGATTTATGGCGATCAGAATACTTCAGATCCTATTGCTAACTACATGAACGGCACCAGGGATGCATCTGCCAATTACAAAGCGATAAGGGATTGTAATGTTTTTTTGGAGAACGTAACCGATCCGAATAAAATACCCGATCTGGATATTGATACCCGGGTAAGATGGACCGCCGAAGCACAGTTTTTAAAGGCTTTTTACCATTTTATTTTGTTCCGCGCTTACGGGCCTATACCGGTAATTGATAAAAACCTGCCCATTGATGCGCCTATTGATCAGATCCGCGTTAAGCGCCAGCCTGTTGATAGCGTAGTTAATTACATTGCTAATTTATTAGATGCTGCTGCAGCCAATTTGCCGCTAACCATAAACAATTCGGCATCAGAACTGGGGCGCATTACCAAGCCGATAGCGCTTAGTTTAAAGGCCAGGCTGTTAACTACTGCGGCAAGCCCGCTGTTTAACGGCAACTCAGATTATGGCTCGTTTAAGAATAAAGATGGTGGTGCCTTATTTAACCCTACCTATAGCGTTGCCAAATGGCAAAGAGCGGCCGATGCCTGCAAAGCCGCTATCGATCTGTGCGCCGCGCAGGGTATAGTTTTATACACTTTGCCAGCGGGGGCAACCACCAATACACTTAGTGATACCACCCAAGTACAGTTGGGTATCAGAAACGCGATGAGTGAACCCTGGAACAGCGAGTTAATATGGGGACTGACCGCCAATAACAATATTGGTTTTAATTCTTTTTTGCAATCCATGGCCGTAGGGCAGTTTGATTTCCCCAACGCGGTAGCATCAAAAACTGCAAACCACCCGCTGCTGGGCCCTACCCTAAAAATGGCAAGAATGTTCTATACCAAAAACGGTGTGCCTATTGACGAAGATAAAACCCTCGATTTTACCAATATAGCGGCTTTACGAACTGCCGTACACGCAGAGCGGTTTTATGTAAAGGAAGGCGAAGTTACCGCCAGGCTTAATTTTGACAGGGAACCCCGCTATTATGCCGACCTGGGTTTTGACAGGGGGATTTGGTACATGGCCAACAGCCCATCCAAAAGTGATGAAAATACATTTTGGCTGATGGCCCGTGGTGGCGAAACAAGCCAATCGTCGCCGGTACCGGTTACTGGCTTTTACATGAAAAAAGATTTGAACTGGCATTTCGACTGGAATTCTGTAACTTATGTACCCTATCCTTTCCCCGAGATCAGGCTTGCCGATTTGTATTTGTTATATGCCGAAGCCTTAAACGAAGCACAGGGGCCCGTGGCCGATGTTTATACTTATGTTAACAAGGTACGCACCAGGGCCGGCCTGCCATCGGTACAAACATCATGGGCAAATTTTAGCACTAACCCGTCAAAATATACCACCCAGGCAGGTATGCGGTCAATTATCCAAAGGGAGCGCGCTGTAGAGCTATGCTTTGAGGGCCAGCGTTACTGGGATTTGGTACGCTGGAAAACAGCCGGGCAGGAGCTTAACAGCAATATAACCGGTTGGACGGTGAGCGGCCAAACAGCCGATCTGTATTACCGTGAGGTTTCTTTCCTGTCGAGACATTTTTTAACTCCGAGAGATTATTTATGGCCCATACAAGAAAACGATTTGCTGGTTAACCAAAATCTGGTACAAAATCCTAACTGGTAAAATGATGGTTTGTTAAATATTTCCTTTAAAATAAAACATTAAAAATATGAAAACAACAAGATTGCTATCCGCCTGCTATGTGCTGTTTATTTTGATAGCGATAGCAGCAGGGTGTAAGCAAGACGCAATAAATAAGCCTAACGTTACCAATACCAACGCGCCTGGCGTAGTTAGCAATGTAACCGTAGTAAACCTTAACGGCAAGGCCGCCTTAACCTATACCTTGCCTGGCGATAAAGATCTGCTGTACGTAAAGGCTGTTTACCAGATAGGCCCCGGTCGTACAGAAGAGGTAAAGGCCTCTAACTACTCCAATACATTAACGGTGGTAGGCTTTGGGGATACTTTGGCGCACACGGTGCAATTATACGCCGTAAATTCGAGCGAGGTGGCATCGGCACCTGTTACTGTTACGGTAAACCCCTTAACGCCAGCCATCAACTTAGCCCGCAGATCGTTAAAGGTTATTGCTACATTTGGCGGTTTTAGCCTAACCTGTAACAATCCTACGCAAGAAAACCTGGCTATTATCCCTTTGGTAGATACAACCGGTAAAGGTAAGTGGGTGCAAACCCTGGGCATGGATAATGTTTATAGTAATGCGCCTGTAATTAACAGTATTGAAAGGGGGCAGCCGGCAATAACCAGGAAATATGCCTTTGTGGTTAGAGATAGGTGGCTCAATTTTTCGGATACTTTGTTTACCAGCCTTACGCCGTTATTTGAGCAACTTTTGCCAAAATCAAGCTGGAGCAATTACGTTTTGCCAAATGATGCCACGTTGCTTTACTCGTATACCAATTTGCCGCAAATATTTGATGGTAATTTTAATCCGGGTTGGCCCAATATATTGTTTACTGTAGAAAACGCCGGTACGCCGCAAATGGTAACGCTCGATTTGGGTAAGGCGCATGTATTTAGCCGTTTTCAAATTAATCCGTTTTTAGAAGTTGGCAATGTGTACTATGTGCGCGGTAATCAAAAAGATTTTGAGATATGGGGCTCTAACAATCCTAACCTGAACGGTGCGCTTGATGCCAGCTGGACACTGCTTACCACCTGCCATGTAGTTAAACCTTCCGGCTCGGCCTCGGGTACCGAAACCGCTGCCGACCAGGCTTATGCTAAAAGCGGATGGCAGTTTGATTTCCCGGTACTGAGCCAATCGTACAGGTACGTGCGGATCAGGAGTTTGCAAAACTGGCAAGGATCATATTTTATGAGCATGGGCGAATTTACCCTTTGGGGAAATTAGTTAACCGGGTTTAATCAGATAATACATAAAAAAATGAAACAACATCAAAATATAGCACTTTACACCATCGCCTTGTTGCTGTTAATAGCCGGCGCATGTACTAAAATGGATGCTTACAAAGATAAATACCTTAAAAACGGCTCCATTGTTTATCCGGGCAGAATGGATTCGGTAAAGATATTTTCGGGCAGAAACAGGGTGAAGGTAACCGGGCTTTTTACATCCGACCCCAAAATTGTAAAGTACAGGGTTTTTTGGAACAGCAGGCGCGACTCTGTCGAAGTGGCAATTAAAAGAACATCGGGGGTTGATACTGCCAGGGTGATTATCAGTAATTTACCCGAAGGGCTCATGAGTTTTGAGGTGAGAACTTATGATGCGCAGGGAAACATCTCTGTACCGGTGGATACTGCCGCCAATGTTTATGGAGATTTATATCAGGCTTCTATTACAAACAGGGCCATAGTTGATGCTGCTATGCAAGCCGACGGTTCGGCTTTAATTACCTGGGCCGATGTAGATAAAACATCAGGCATCGTTAATATGGAGATTAAGTATGCCGATAAGTTTAATAAATCGCACGATACCATCGTTACTTCAGCTATAAAGGGGTTAACAACAACGTTGCCTAATTTTAAGCCAGGTAACAGCATTAGCTATAGTACGGCATACGTGCCCACTGCAACCGCTATTGATAAATTTAATACGGCCTATCAAACCCATAGTGTAAAGGCCGAAATTACCAGTATCTATTTATCAAACACAGGGCCGTTTACCCCGGCTGCTAATACTGGAAGATGGGGCGTTCTTGGTGCCCCGTGGATTACCAATGCCGCGGCCATGAATAAGAGTGGAGGTACCATCGGTGGCTATTCATCAGATGTTGGTGGCGTTATTAACTGGGAAACCTGGGATAATACGCCGGTTGTTAACGGTATCGTATATCAGGCCACGTCTTCGCCTTTACCCGCCGGCAATTACATGGTGATGTTTGATGAGTACTCGGAGGTTCAAAGCAATTCTTCCGTATATTGCGTTGCGGCTGCCGGTGGCGGGGGCATCCCGGTGCTGGCCAATCTTTCAACTGCCCTTGGTTACGTTTCGCTGTTTAATGGTGCTACGGTGGGCAAAACAAGCCCTAACGTTAGCGATACCCGCAGTTTTAACTTTACGCTTACGGCTCCCCAGGTTGTGTCTATCGGTTTTTTAGGAAACGTTGTAGGTAGCGGCAACCCGGGTAGCTATTTTCAGGTAAAAAATATCAAGCTATTTCAAAATTAGTTTGGAGATATAAACTGATTTTTATCTCTTCGCAGAAGGTAGTATTTTATTGACCATCAAAATGACCAACCGGTTTTTTGTACCGGCTGGTCATTTGATGTTAGTGTTTTTGTAGTGGATAGGCATAAAATTCAGCCGGTCCAGTAAATAGAGGTAAAATAAGCCTGTTCATATTTTTAATTGATATTATGCCTTTTAAACTCCGCGCAAAAATTTTTAAGCACTTTGTAGTGTTTGGCTTGTTAGCCACATTAAATTTTATCCCGTTTTTAAGTAAAGCCCAGGCCTTAAGCACTAGCAAGCCGCAACCTAACAGCGCCTATCTGTTTGTTTACTTTACCGGTAATGATAAAAGCGAAGAGGCTATCCGCTTTGCCATCAGTGCTGATGGATACCATTATCGCGCCCTAAATAACAATAACCCTGTAATCAAGAGTACGGGTATCAGTGCTACCGGTGGCGTTCGCGATCCGCATATCCTGCGTGGTGCCAACGGTAAAACTTTTTATATGGTAGCAACCGATATGGTTTCGGCAAATGGTTGGGACTCCAACAGGGGAATGGTGCTGTTGAAATCAACCAACCTGATTCAATGGACAAGCAGCAAAATTAACATCCCCCAGGCATTTCCGCAGTTTGCAGGCGTTAACAGGGTATGGGCTCCTCAAACAATTTACGATGCTAAAGCAGGCAAATACATGGTCTATTTTTCCATGCGTGCCGGTAACGAACCTGATAAAATATATTACGCCTATGCCAATCAGGATTTTACAGCGCTTGAAACCGTACCCCAGCAGTTGTTTTTTAATCCATCGGGCGGTGCATGCATCGATGGTGATATCGTACAAAAGGACGGCCAATATCACTTGTTTTTTAAAACCGAGAATAACGGCGCAGGTATTAAAATAGCAGTTTCAAAAGAGTTAACCAGCGGCTATGTACTACAGGATAAGTATGTACAACAAACTACCGACCCGGTTGAAGGATCGGGCGTTTTTAAACTGAACGACGGCACTGGTTATATTTTGATGTATGATTTGTATACCAAAGGTAGATACCAGTTTACCCATACTGCCGATTTGAAGACGTTTAAAGTAATTGACGGCGAGATAAGTATGAATTTCCACCCGCGGCACGGCACAGTTATGCCCATAACCACCCGCGAGGCCGAAACCTTGTTACAAAAATGGATGCCTGCCTCGGATGTTGTTAAAACAGTGCAGGCCCAGGGGCTTAAACCGATCAATATCGTATTAGATACCAATACCAATAAGCTTTATCTGCCTTTTTTGCCGGGTACCAATCTTAAAAGCGTTAAACTGAAGTTTATGCAAATGCCGGGCATCAGCATTAAGCCATCCACAGCTGTTGATTTTACCAAAGGAGGAGTAAGGCTCCAGGTTACTATTGCCGGGCATAAGCCGGTAAAATACCAATTGATAGCAGTGAAAAATCATAACCCTGTTTTGGCGGGTTATTATGCCGATCCGGAGATTTTGTATGCTGAAAAAACGCATCAATTTTATATCTATCCTACTTCTGATGGTTTTACAGGCTGGAGCGGCACTTACTTTAAAGCATTTTCGTCTGCCGACCTGGTGAACTGGAAGGATGAGGGCGTAATTTTAGATCTGGCAAAAAATGTAAGCTGGGCCAAACGCAATGCCTGGGCGCCGTGTATCATTGAGAAAAAAATCAATGGCGCTTATAAATATTTTTACTATTTCTGTGCCGCCCAGAAAATAGGAGTGGCTGTTGCCGATAATCCATCGGGGCCTTTTACCGACCTTGGCCATCCCCTGATTGATAAATTGCTGGAGGGTGTTTCTGGAGGCCAGCAAATTGATCCGGATGTTTTTACCGACCCGCAAACAGGTAAGAGTTATTTGTATTGGGGGAACGGCTATATGGCCGGTGCCGAACTGAATGACGATATGGTATCGCTGAAACCGGGTACTACCACCATCATGACGCCCAATAACAATTTCCGCGAGGGTGTCTATGTTTTTTACCGTAAAGGTACCTATTACTTTACCTGGTCTGAAGATGATACCCGGAGCGAAAACTACCAGGTGCATTATGGCACAGCTACAAGTCCGCTTGGCAAAATAAACGTGCCTTCTGCTAATTTGGTTATCGCCAAAAACAAAGCTGAAGGCATTTATGGCACCGGGCACAATTCCGTGTTGCAAATACCCGGCACAGATGAGTGGTACCTGGTTTATCATCGTTTTAATTATCCTAACGGAATTACCATGGGCGAGGCAGCAGGCTATAACCGCGAGGTGTGCATCGATAAAATGGAGTTTAATGCAGACGGAAGTATCATCCCTGTAAAACCTACACACAAAGGTATTATGCCTGTAAGGGTGAACGCAAACAAATAATTGCCACCTTGCTACCTGGTTGGCATGGTCTTTCTGGCTTAAACAAAACGATGGTAAAATGCCATCGTTTTGTTTAAAGGTATCTTTTTTGGGGGGTTGGTGAGGTTGAATTCAGCTGGCAAAATCGTGCTCTTCATAATTTTTATGTCAATTCATCTCAATTTGTTTAATTCGCCAAACATTTCACCTGTTGGGCTTTACCAATCCGGTTCATTAATATTGATTTCGCACCAACCAATTATCAAATTTTGTGAACCTTTTATCGCAGTTTTTCAAGTGCTTATATATACCTTTAACCAACAGAATTAATTATATTTTAATTTTAACGATAGGTATTCACCAATTAAGCAATTATGGCATCATATTTAATGGATACAGTGCGAACCATAAAATTATTACCATGAGTCATATTAAATCTTTTCTATTGGGTGTAGGCGTATCTTTCGGTGTTTATTATCTTACCAAGCGCCGTGCGGATGGAAGTTCTATCCTGGATGATATTCTCGATAACCCCGAAGAGTTTGTCCACCGGGCTAAAAATCAGGCCATTGCTGATGTAGTTGATACCGTTAAGGAAAAAATATCCTGAATTGCCTAAGATGGATCAACATCAACCCGACAGTACCTACTGGCCAAGCGAAGCCGTATTTTATAGTATTTACCCCTTAGGGATGCTTGGCGCCCCCGAGGCTAATGATTTTGCCAGCCTGCCGGTAAACCGTTTGCAGCAAATTGAGAACTGGATACCTCACATCAAAGACTTGGGCTGCAACGCCCTGTACCTCGGGCCTGTTTTTGAATCGGATTTTCACGGCTATGATACTGCTGATTACCTGACAGTGGACAGGCGGCTGGGCGATAACCAAGCTTTAACAGATCTGAGTATCAGCCTCCATCAAAATGGTATCAGGCTGGTGCTCGACGGCGTATTTAACCACGTAGGCCGAAATTTTTTTGCATTTAAGGATTTGCAAGTCTATGGAGAAAATTCGGCCTATCGCGATTGGTTTTGCGGGGTCGATTTTAGCCGCCAAAGCAGCTATGGTGACGATTTTTATTACGATGGTTGGTACGATGCTTACAACCTGGTTAAATTAAATGTAAAGAATGCTGAAGTAAGCAACTACTTGTTAGGAGCCGTTGCAAGCTGGATGGATAATTTTGATATCGATGGCATCCGCCTGGACGTTGCCGAGATTATTGATAAGGGCTTTCTTGCTCAACTTGCCGCATTTTGCCGCGCACGTAAGCCTAATTTCTGGTTGATGGGCGAAGTGATTAAAGGCGATTACAACGAATGGGCCAATCAGGATATGCTGGATTCAACTACCAATTACGAGGTATACAAAGGCATTTATTCGAGCCACAACGATCATAATTATTTTGAGATAGCCTGGGCGCTCGATCGGCAATATGGCGATGATGGGCTTTATCGCCACCTTTTGCTTTATAACTTTGTTGATAATCACGATTGTACCCGTATAGCCAGTATTTTACACCAGTATAACCACCTTTTTCCGGTTTATGCTTTGTTGTTTACCATTCCGGGCATCCCGTCAGTTTACTACGGCAGCGAATGGGCCATATCCGGTGTAAAAGGAGAACGTGAAGACACCGCGCTGCGGCCTGCGGTCAGCTTTGTGCCCGATTTAGCCGACTGTGCGCTTTATAGTTATATCCGGCACCTTATCCGCATCAGGCAACTGAGCATAGCCCTGCGCCGGGGAAGCTACCGCCAGCTTTTTGTAAACCATGAGCAACTGGTGTTCGAGAGGCGCACCGATGATGAGCTTGTGATTGTAGCCATCAACTCGTCGGAAGAATCCGCAAGCGTAGAGTGTATGACATGGTGTAACGAAGGGACCATATTACAGGATCAGCTGGACCTAAGCTACAAACTTGTTATAGCTAACGGAAACATCAATATTACGGATATACCTGCCAGCGCGGCGCGCATATTGAAGCAAATTGCAGATTAATTGATGCAGAAGAACTGCGTTTGTTTTTGATATAGAGTAGGGGTGAATATCTCCTGGGCTTGGCAATGTCAGGTTAAATATTTGATGCCGGTTGCATTTTTGCCGTTTATAATAATCAAGAAATGTTTATAATTATTTATTTGATTAAATACGATAATTGGTTTTATTAAATAGGTAAATAGTTTAATTTTAGGGTATTATATCACCCGAAAAATAAGCCTAAACAAATGCAAAGTCCAACTTTTCTCAAAATCGCGGAGGTCAGAACGCGTATTGAAAACGATTTTCTGCCCGTTCTGCAAACCATTCAGCAAATCAAGAGTGGCACCCTGCCAGAATTTGATCTTAAAGATTATGAAAATATCGTAGATATCCGACCGGGATATAAAGTAGTTGATGGCGAGCTAACTGATACTAAAGCGATCGTTATCCTGGTGAAGAGTGTGAGCGGCAAAGCAATTCCGGAAGAAATCAATCACATTGCCACTGACGTGGACATTGTTTCTCCTTTTGAGTACATCAGGAAGCAAAATAAAGAAAAAGTGGAAAGCCTTTTACCTGGTACGCAGGTTAACAATACCAAGTATTTACTGGATTCTTCGGAATTTGATACCGAAGGCTTTGTGGCTGAATCATTTGTACCTAAAATTGGCTATCAGCCGCCAACCGACTTTACATTGGATGCGGTTGACGAAGATATTACGCTGATATGCCATGTAAGCCCGGAAGATGGCTGGGAACAACTGTCGGAATTTTTAACAGGGGTGGAGCAGGAATTAAGGGTTGGCATGTACGACTTTTCTGCTCCCGGAATTGAGCAAAGCTTAATTGATGTTGCCAGGAGCGGAGCCGACATCAACCTGGTTTACGACGGTAAACCTGCTGCGGGTGTGGGTAAAGGAAATAAGGCAGACGATAAAACCGAAGACGAGATTATTAAGTCGATAGACGCTGCAAAAACCGGCCAGTTTGTGCATGTTAAAGCCAGCCTGAACAAAGGGGGCCTTTTTGCCAATGCCTATCACATAAAAGTTGCTGTAAAGGATAAAAAAATGTTCTGGCTATCAAGCGGCAACTGGCAATCGTCTAATCAGCCGGATATGTCAAAGACGAGTTCCTTCGCTTCGGCGCTGCAAAATTATAACAGGGAATGGCATATCATCGTAACCAACGATAAGCTTTCGGAAACTTATTACAAGTTTTTAAAATATGATCTGGAGCAATCTGTAAATAAGGCGCAGGGTTTTGTGTCCCTTAATACCGGGGAAACCGATTTGCATGATATATTGCTGCCCGTGAATGCACTGGTACGAACAACGGGATTAAAGAAATTTCCACCCAAGGTAATTACAGCCCGGATGAAGATCCAGCCTGTACTTACCCCTGATAATTATATTGCCCAGATCCGGCCGCTCATTGAAAACGCAACCACAAGGATCTACTTTCAAAACCAATACATCCATATTGGGAAAACCATGACCGACGAATTTACAGGTTTGCTCACCGCGTTAAAAGATAAGGCAGAAACCCTTGATGTGAAGATCATCCTGCGGTACGAGCCCGACGCCCGTTTAATGGTTGAAAACCTGAAAGCCTTCGGCTTCGACAGCAGCAAAATCAGGATACAAAACAATTGTCATAACAAAGGGATCATTATTGACGATGAAATTATCGTTCTCGGCAGCCATAACGGATCTAATGACGGGATGGAGTTTAATCGAGATGCTTCACTAATTATTTATAACAGTGAAGTGCAAAATTATTATGAAGAGGTTTTTCAATTTGACTGGGACAATCTGGCCAAATCCGGAATCGGCAAAGAAGCGGCATCCGGCGACCAGGAAGGATTTTTAGCAGGAGGGGATGTTTTACAGAATTGGGAATCGGCATTTGATTAATCACTTTCATCATGGAAAAACATTATTGCAATTGTTATATCGTTCCGCCCAACATCCTTGAAAAAATGAAGAACGATAACATCATCACAAACGAGGTTTACCAGCGTTCTTCTGAAATATCGCTTAACGTTATTTCGGCAAGAAAGAAGATCAGCGAACAACTGAATGGATTTTTACCCACCAACCCTAAAGGGACTGCCCAGCGGTTTATTTATGACTCCAAGAATACCGCCAAAGAACACTTTGAACTGGTGAGGCAGGAGCATGATGCTGCCATTGCCGACGATACCGCCAACCAGGTTTTTGATAACTGTGGACGCGTACGCGATTTTTTTAACCAGGAGTATAACTTTTTTTCTGTTGATAATAATGGGAAAAATATGGTGATGAATATCCATTACGAGGACACTTTCCTGAATGCATTATGGAGTACCAAGATTGACCAGATGATATTTGGAGATGGTGACGGTGTTACTCTCGGCAATTTTGCGGCAGCGCTGGATGTAATAGCCCACGAGTTAACCCATGGCATTGTTGAGTATACATCGGGGCTTATCTATACCGGACAATCTGGCGCCTTAAACGAGCATTTGGCCGATGTTTTTGGTACGGTAGTTAAACAGCACTATAAGAATCAAAATGCCGCAACTGCTGATTGGCTTATTGGCGATACCATTGTTGGTGCCAACTGGCCTGGCAAGGCGGTCAGGTCAATGTCTGCCCCTGGAACTGCTTTCAACGGCGATCCGCAACCGGATCATATGAGCCACTATAATAATGCCCCGGACGACAATTTTGGAGTACATACCAATAGTGGTATACTAAACAAGGTTTTTTACCTGGTGGCCAACGGAATACCACCCAAAAATGATGGTACCAGTAAAAAAGATGCTGTGGCCGGACTTGATACCCCTTTGGCTGGCCGGCTTTGGTTCGAATCACTAAAAAATATCAAAAGTCCGAATTGTGATTTCAGGGGATTTTATGAAGTGGTTATGCAGACTACACAAACGTTGATGCATGAAAATGTGATCACCAGGGTTGACGCCCTTGATTTTATTAAATTAGCTTTCGGGGAAGTGGGTATCAGTTAAATGACGTTCAGCATAGACATTAACGGCGGATGGATCGGGAAAATGTCGACCCGGGGTAACGTTAACGAGCTTCCTCCGGAGCTGCAAAATGCAATGAGGTCGATTTTTCAAAGCCAGCCGGAATATGTGCCACTGGCAGATAATCAACTGCTGGCTATGGATGAAACCTCGTATTCCCTCCGCGTAGAAGAGGAAGGTAAAGCGGTTGAACTTAAATTCTCCGACGGTACAATTCCCCAGCGTGTAAAGCCTTTGATAAAAAATCTTGCTGACCGAGCCAGGGCACAGCGTTTTGGCGGGTAATCAAATTTTAAGCCGGAACAGAAGTCAACAACATGGCAAGGGGTTCAAAAACGCCGCAGGTGTTGGTAACAAGGCCATATTAAGAATCCTGAATACGATTATCATCACCCTTGTCCAGGCTATTGATTAGTGGGACATACCGCGTTATGATTATATTTCATCAAAAAACAGCATGAAACTTTTATCCTTAGAACCCTTTGTTCCGTCGGGTATCAATTTTGAAGCTTCTAAACAGTTTTTCCAGGAATTAGGCTTTCATATCAATTGGGAGGCAGACGGTTATGCCGGTCTACAGCGCGACGAATGCAGGTTTATCCTACAGCAATTTGAAAACGAGGCATTTGCGCAGAATTTTATGCTCAGTGTAAAAGTGAGCAACGTTGAAGAGTTTAGAAGCAGCGTACTTGATAAGCAACTACCCGAAAAATATGGCATCCGCATCGGGCAGATCACCCCGCAACCTTACGGCCGGGAAGTGAATGTGATAAATATTGCCAGGGTTTGCTGGCATTTTGTTGAGCAATAGTGGGTTGTTGTTAACCAAAGGCTTACTATGCTGAATTAAAACTAAGGGCTAAGCTACCCTCCGGATTGAAATCCGTAAGGTTGTTGCATCTATAATTTACCCGTAAAAATGCATTATCGGCGCAAAGCGGCCAATTGATAAGGGTAGCCTATTGTATTTAAAACTGCCGGCAAAAATTTCTGCCGGCAGTTAAATTAACAAGCACAATTGCTGCGCTATGAAATTGCAAGCTCTAAATTGTCAGGCAAATCTTTGAGTGAAGGGTTAATGCTGAAATTAATGATAAATGCTGCCGTATAGCCTCCAAATATAAGCACGCTAAGAATCCCCACTGGTATAAAAAACGCCTCTACGTTCAGTTCTTTCAGCGAAAGGAAACGCAGTAACTTGCCTGGTATGGTAGCTGTTAAGGTACGGGCAAAAACCTTTCCGTTGGGGTTGCTTGTAGTAGCATATTCAACAATGTAAATAATTGTTTGGGTTGCGCCAACAAGGGTTCTTGATATTTCATTGATCTTTACAATAACGTCGGGTGGCGTTGCAGGGTTTTTCTTTTTGTAGAAATACACAGCAGCCGGAACCAGCAGGCCAATAGCTGTTGCCACATAGCCGATATTGAAGCCCGAACTGCCTGAGCTACCTGTGCTTCCGCAGATCAGTTTACCAGGGTCAACCTCCAGAATCCACGGATTGGTAAATACTGCGGATAAAATTCCGGCACCTGTTGATACATATCCAACGGCATCGTTTACCGTTCCGGTGGAGCTGGCAATGGCAGTAGCTATATCTGCAAAGCTGCCCACAAACATCGAGATAGCATAACCGGCCTTAAAAAGCAGCCTGGCCACTGATTCCTGAGCCGCCGCCGCTGCCGTAGAAAAATCATGGTTTATCCGGCCGCTTATCAAACCAGCCCTCTTTTTCAGGTAGTCGAGCGTGTAGTAATTTTTGAATGCTTGCACCGAAGCCTCGTCTGGAAATGGTGCTACCCCTTCGGATGCTTTATAGATGATATTGGCTGGTATGGCAATAATATACGATAATAACTGTATAGGCCTGAACGAGAGGGTTTCGCCGGTAGCCAGTTTGTATATTTCTGATACGATTGGAATTTCCCACTCCTCATTCATCAGGTTTTTAAATGCGTCGATTACCGAAACGATGATGTCGAGCATGGTTAGGATAACCCCTTTACCAAAATCGAGGGCAAACAGCGCTATGCTTTCCCCAACCTTTACAAGCCCGCTCAGCAGCAGGTCGAGCGCTTTATCGGGGTTGTCCTTAATGTTCGAGAAATAATTTATAGCTTCATCAAACGCCGCCTTTCCATCGCCAAATTCAAAGTTATTCGCCAGGTCCTGCAGCATGATCACCAGATCGTTGATGGGGCTTTCTGCAAAAGATTCGGCAAAACTGGCTTTTACCGTGGTGTCCTTATAATTCTCTTTGTAAGAAATAAACATGGGGTTATGGTCCATGCCGTTTTCAGCTTCGGGCTGCGGCTCTTTATACTCGTTGCCAATGCTCCCCAAACTGGTGTCCGTGTACTTGGCCAAAAAATCGTCAACGGCATCATTAAGGTCCCTTTTAAGGCCGTCAATCCATTGCGCGGCCTCTCCGCGCAAATGCTCTACAGATGCCTTGGTAAAATCAAGGAATAAGTTAGAGTTGTATTCAACAACATGCGCGGTACGTTTAATATCTTCCCAGTTAAAAAAGAAGGCAAGCCATTCGTAAATTTTTTGCGTTGTTACTTTCAGCCAGTTCCATACGCCTTCTACCAGGTTGAACACTTGTTGCGCAGTTTCTACAATCGACTCAAATACCTTGGTAACGCCATCTACTACAATTTCAAACAATACTTTAATGGTGCTGCCAATGGTTACAATAATTTTTTTGATACCGTCAACCACGGCGTTAAATCCACCTTTAATCGCATCCCATACATCTCCCCAGCCGATCCCGAAAATGCCATTAGACGCGTTTGCCATGTATAAGCGTAAATCGTTACTGCTCACATTTCTATAAACCGGGAAGCCCGACGAAAAATCTATTTCCCAGTTGATGCCTGCATTTTTAGCTATATTTAATCCGTTGGTGCGGGCCAGTGGGCTCCTTGCGCGGTTGTGATAAAAATAAACAACCTCATGTTGCTGGTCTGGCTCAACAAGGTTAGCGCTCGATTGCATAATTTTTGCCAGGCTTTCGGCATTGGCCTGCGTTCTGTATTTATCCTGCAGTAAATAGTTGCCGCTTTTGTCTTTGGCATTCAATACATCCGCAGTAGTTGTGCTTTGTATTTTTCCGAGCAATTGCCCGTTTGGCTCAACGGTTATGGGGTTACCGGTACCTGTAAATGGAGTTGTAATATACATGGTGGCACCTGCAAGCCCATTGGAGTTTTGGATGATTGATAACCTGCCCGATACGTCTGTTTTAACCACCACAGTATCAACAATGCTGGGCTGGTAAAATAAGCCGTTTGCAGAAATTGGAGTTTGGTAGGAGGTAGACAGGATAACGTTGGTATTGGGCTGCGGAACTCCATTGGCATCTAAAATAGTGAGATCAACAGAGTGGCCCTGTACACTAATCACTTCTTTCTTTACGCCTTCAACAAGCACTTTATTGGTAAACCATTGCTGCGACTCGGGCGACTGGAAAAAGCGTATAATTTCGTTAGCTGTGGTTATGCTGTATACTTCAGAATAGCCCTGCAAACTGCGCGTAAGTACGTAATTGGTGTTGTTGAACTGCGACCCGAGCGGGAAAAGTACTGACCAGTATTTACCGGCCTTTTGCAGGTAAGTGTAATGTAAATCTCCGCCCAGGCCAATGGCAAATATCTCGATGGTATTATCAAACCTGAGTGTGGCCTGTAACGATTTAAGTTTGGTATTAAAAGGATTGAATGTTCCGGCTATCTGGCTGTCTATTTTTTTCCAATCTTCAAACTCGGTTTTTGTCATTCCGGATAGCGGCTTCTTTTGTTTTTTCTGGTAGAGTTCTCCGGTTTCACTTTCAACCGCGAGGATATTGATCAGCTTTGATTTATCCTCAACTACCGAAAAATGAGCTATTTTTCCGGGCTTCCCTTTGATCAGGGGGGCCAGCAGATCAACCATTGGGGAATCGCGATACCTTGATTCTGAGAATAAAAGGCGTCCATCGTACGATGTGCCTGGCAGCCCGATTGCAAACAGCGATCCTTGTACATCATTATTGGCAACGGTTGATAATTCTCTTACTTTGGCCACATCGCTGGCGGGGTTTTTCACCTGCACCCAGTCTTTTGATTTCCATTGCGGATCAGTGCTGGGGTTAAACATATTATTAACCAGCTTGTCGTCTTCCAGTATCGCTGTTACATAAATGGCTCCTGTGGGGCTCCTGGTGGCGATAAATGATTTCAGCTTTCTGCCCACCTCGTTAGCGGGTTCAAACAGCCGTTGCTGATAGGCGCCGTTTTTGATGGTGCTTATGGTGAGCCTGCTGCCGGTGTCGAGGCCTAAGATTGCCGGGCTGTTTGCGTCCCCTTCGGTTGACAGAAAAAGGGATAGTTGCGATGCCTGTATGCCAAGGTCTGCGGCGGTATAGGGCGCTTTTTCATCGCCAGCGGGGCGCAGGCGGAATACTTTTAAGTCGGTGCCCGAGGTATAGATATCGAGCATGCCGCCCACGTTTAAAAAAGGTTTTATGCTCCCTCCGCCCAGTACCGGTTGTACCTTTTGGAGTGTTTCCATATATTTTGTTGAAACACGCATTAACGGCGATTCCTGAGCTTCTGCTATTTGCAAATATGTTTTTGAGGTAATCATGTGATTTAGGTTTTTAAATAGGTTAGTGTAATGAACTGAGATAATTGATTTTTCTTATTTTTTGAAGCGCTGGCGAAAACCATAACGGCCTACCGTGCGCATTGCAGCATATCGGCCTGTTTTCTGAAAACGGATCATCTTTGTCGGCCGATAGTTGCTTTGTTAACTGCTGCAAAAGTGGCTCTGTATTGGGTACTCCTGCCTTAACGGTTCGTTGAGTGGCAAAATACAGCTCCGCGCGATGGGCGTAATAGGGGGCAATCAACCGCAAGGCACTGTCTTTTGTTCCATACAAGTTTACCGCATTGATAATCAGGTTTACTGTAGCACTGGTTATTTCTTCATTCCCGAAGCCAGCCTCATGATATAGCGCCAACACGTTCAGGTTAACACAGCAATCAATGGGGTTGTCTCTGATTGTTCCATTCATCCACGTTCTGAACAAAGGCCGACCCACCCAGCCACGTTCATGATCTGCAACGAAGGTCATCCTGTGGGGCTCAAGCTGCGTAGCAACCAACTCTTTAATTTCGGCCGGTGTTCGTTTTCCGGCTTTGAGTAAAACAAGTAACGCTAATGCAGAGTCATCACAATCAGCATCCAAACGAATATCAAATCTGGGGCTGCTCCCCGCGTATGGATAAAAACAGAAACGGCCTTTGCTACCCGGCTCCTGGCAGTTTTCAATAAACCCGATGCCACGGTTTATGGCCTCTTGCAACCGCTCATCTGCAGTGTCCGAAGCGATATGAATCAGTTCGAGCAAAACAAGTGAGGTAATAAAACAATTCTCGTCGGCAATTATTTCGGCCCCTGCCTGCACATATGATGGGAAGCCGCCGTAGGCCGACTGGTATTTTAATACTTCACACAGCATGGCCCAGCATATCTTCAGTCAAAAAAGGGCTTAAGCCCACTGTAAACTGAACGCCGCCCTCTTTTGCTACAACAAAGCCAACCATGCCGTGGTAGGTATTGATACAATAATCGGGCGTTTCAAGTGGCTGCGATAAGAGCTTGTACTGCTCCATGTTCCAACCCTGATGATCGCCTAACCGCAAAATGGCATGCCTGATCTGGAAATCGGGGCCAAGCATGGATTGCGCAAAGGCATACAAAGTAAACGCTTCGGCAACACCCTGTGCATTAAATGATACGCTGAAACCTATATCGGGCATGGGGTAATGCTGGTTTATGTTTCTGTAAACAAGTAATTTACAAAGGTATTCTACATCGGCGCCAAGCAGAGGGAGCTTATAAAACGATAATATTTTATCAATATCCGCAGGATACATAAACGAAGCCTTATAATAAACTTCAAAGCTTCCACTATCGGCCTGCCAGCCAAACATAACAGGTAAAATGCCCCGCTCCATAACCCTGGCTATATCCGGGATATGCTGCCCCAGTACGTTTTGCTGCCGCGTTGCCGGTGCAATTTCAACATATAACTTGGGTACTGCCCTCGAGGGCCTTAAGCCCAGCCATGCACCGTATCTGAAAGATTGCGGTGTGCTTTGCAGGCATGCGTACAGGTGGTTGATAATGATTTGCCCTGTGCCGTTATCCCTTGAATCAGATACTTTTTTTAGGCTTTTGGAAAATCGTGTTTCCTGATCGCTATACATATCTTCATCTATGGTACACCGAACCTGGTAGTTTGGCCATACAAAAGCCAGCTCAATAGGTATCCCCCTGTTGGTTAGCCTGCTGCAAAGCCCGGGCTGCTGTAAGTATGGGCTTAGGCAAGTAGCCAGTTGTGCGGTGGCACAACTGGCATTGCCCGAAATAAGGCTTGCAAGTATAGACTGAACTGATAAAATGTCCATCATCAAAAATGGTTATGATATGCAGTAAATCTGTTTATTAGGCACCGGTATATTCGGCACCCTCGCGCAAGGATACCAGTTGATGCGAAAATGTTGGCTTATCACTGGTGCCATCTGCCGGAATAATTACAACCAGTCTGTTGATCGGAGTTTCAGGCATATAGGTGTCTGGTGTGCCGTCATTATGAACATACTGCACACCTATCCAATAAGAAACTTCTGCACTTTTATCAGCCATCAGCGCGTAGAAATACTTATTTAATACAGGTTGCGAGGTACCATTCGGGGTTGTGGCTAAAATAGACGAATTATTCTGTTGTTCGCCTGTCACTTCTTTGCGGATGGCCTGGCTTTCTTTCTTCCCGGCCGGGAATACAGGAAGGTAATACGACAGATGTAACGGGTTAATCTTAGCAAGTGATTTCATCTGGAACAAGGAGACATTGATCTTAAATACTTTGGTCCAGTCTACACGGCTTGTATCAACTTCAACAGATGGGGGAGGTAATTCTGTACCGGTAAGGGTAAGTGAGAATTTTTTTGCCGACTGGCGGTAGCCATTAAATGGCCGTTCGCCTTCGTCGTAAAAAACGGTTCCTGTAATTTCATAATATGCTGCATCAAGGTTTTGGGGCGCATAAAACTCCCATTTAGGTGAGCGGGGTATTATGCTGCTTTTCCAATCAGGCTCCCATGAAAAGTTCTCGGATTCCTCTACATTATTCTGAGGGTCTTTATACTGAACAGTCAGTTCTGCCAGAACTGTGCCCTGGCCCGCCACCTTTCTGGCCATTAAAGTAAACTCCTGTTTTTTAACAGGCATTGTTACTACCTGCAAATCTGTATTCTGTGAGCCAAATGCCGGGGTTGAATCTTGCACCAATACGCTGGTTGTACCATCCTTATGAATAAAATGATAGGTAAGGCGATAGGCGTAACTGTTTTCAAGCGGCAGGTTGTAAAAGCTGCTGAATACTAAGGCATTCGCATCTCCATTACCCTTCATTATTTGCTTGTCTGCCTTGTTCTTTACTCCCTCGGGTCTGGTAAAATAAAAGTCGATCACCAGTTCAGACACAGCTTTATCAGAGCCGGGAGGTACAAATTCCGAACCTTTAAATGGTATCGCGGAGCCTAAAAACTTAACATTGCGGATGCCAAAATCAGCCGGGTTAAACACAACCCGGGTGTCGTTTGCAGTGATATCCGGGGACTTAAAGCCCTTTGTTGGGCCTTCATAAATTACCTCGTACCGGTAGGTATAATAGCTATTGAATACCCCTGCCTTAAAATCTCCATTAGCTGTAAAAGTGTAGGTCGAATTTTTGCCAACATCGGCAGCACCTCCGGCAGTTGGGTAAAGTGAAAAGGTTTGGGTTGCAACGGTTGGGTAATCTACTGTTACATCGATGCGTTTCACTGGTTGCGCACCATCCTGTGTATTGAAAATGCCCAGCGTTTCAAAAATTACAACCAATTGCCGTAAATCTACCTCGCTAAATACTTTGGCCCATGTTTTATCATCAAATTTATCCAATTCGGCAGCTGTAGTAATAGACCATTCTATAATCTGGTTTTCTACAAAGGTTTGTGTAAATGATGAAGTAGAGGAAACCGGAGTATCAGAAGTTGCAGCTTTTTCTGCAGCATCAATGGCCTGGCTCACCATCTTTTCGAGCGTTGTCCAACCCCATTCTTCTACCCTGAAGCGTAGTTCGTCACTTGGTGGTTGGCCTTTCCATTCGATATTAACTTTGCCGGCACCCGACTGCCTCAGGTTTTTCTTTACACCGGTAATTACCGTATACGAATTGCCCCAGGTGTCTTTTTTTTGTTGTGTTTGTTTTTCGTACTCAATGGCTATAGCGGCATCATAGGAAACCGTTGCTTCTACACTTGGTAATGTAGACAGGGCAGAAAGCTGGTATTGTACACGGAATGGAGATACCGTACCCGCGTTGGAATGGAAAGCATCAATAAAGGTTTTAACTGCATCTTCTGAAGACAGGTCGACAGTAAATGTTACCTTGTTTTCGCCGTACATGGATGGGGTTGCGGCCAGTTCTATTTGTTCGCCAGGCACTGAATAGTTAAAGAACGCCATTGCAGATACCCAGTCAAATTGCGCGAACACGTAATCTGGCAATTCTTGCTGTACGGCTTTGCGGGCTTCATCCGGAACCTTTAGTTCCACATCGAAAACACATTTGCCGTAAGTTCTCTGGTCGCTCTTTTTGTACCGGGTTAAGGAAAAGATAGGTTCGCCCGTTGCTGCTTTTCTGACAAAAAATGGTAGTGGGACTACATACATTTTTTTTGTTGCGGGGTCGAAGTCAAAATATACAGTGACATTTTTGGTAGCCCCAGAGCCGTCTTGATAGAAGACGATTCTCGAATTCTGAATATTGATCATGATTTTAGGTTTAGTACCAGCAAATATTAAAATTATTTTTTAAATTACAATAAACAAAGAATAAATAAATTAAAATAAATCTATCAACCTGATTTTGTTTTGTAAGTATTTGTAAAACAGATATTTGAATATTTAAATGATATTTATGTATTGTTTTTTTAGGTATTAAAAAGCCTTATATTTTACTTTGTGCTGCCTCGGGCATCGTCTTCCAATATCTAAAAACTGCGTGTTAGCCTTTTATCCGTACAAAAACTCTTCGTTCTATCATCGCCCAGATAGGGCATACCCTCCGCTTTTTGAGAATTGAACTGCACAGGCGCCGGTATTTTTGTATAATGGATTGATAATGGGGGAATTGATTAAATGTAAAGTTTGTATGTCGCGTTTCATAGTGTCCTGGCATTACCACTGTGCGGGCTATAGATTAGCGGCGGATATCTTGTTATTATATTTGATCAAAAAAAACAGCATGAAATTTTTATCCTTAGAACCCTTTGTTCCATCGGGCAGTAATTTTGAAGCTTCTAAACAGTTTTTTCAGGAATTAGGCTTTCATATCAATTGGGAGGCAGATGGTTATGTCGGCCTCCAGCGCGACGAATGTAGGTTTATCCTACAGCAATTTGAAAACGAGACATTTGCGCAGAATTTTATGCTGAGCGTAAAAGTAAGCAACGTTGAAGAGTTTAGAAGCAGTGTACTTGATAAGCAGCTCCCCGAAAAATATGGTATCCGCATAGGGCAGATCACCCCACAATCTTACGGCCGCGAAGTGAACGTGATTGATATTGCCGGAGTTTGCTGGCATTTTGTTGAGCAATGATTAGTTTGTTGTGTTTTTTAAATTTGGTGTTGGGGAATTTTTAAAATAACGATGGGCATTGCGATGCCGATGTTAGCGCAATTAAATTGAATTAATTATCTCATTATCAATTTGATAAAATAAAAAAAAGCGGCGGGAATGCGCGATTGCCCTCTCGAGAGCATAGCCGTCAATTTAAGTAGCTGTACTCATATATTGTTGATTTTCAGTTATTTAATTTTTAGGCGCGGTTTGCCCGCATGGGCAAACCTATGTATTTTTACTCTCATATTTTTCGTTTTTTAAGGCGGGGAGGTTTAGATGACCCCGCCTTTCTTATTTTTGTTTAACTATCTAAATATAGTATTTAAATATCTAATAATCAAATACTTATTACAATTTCTTCTATTTTTAACCTATGTTTTCTGTGCTCTTTTGAAAGGTGCTTTAAGTTTAATTTCTCCAACAGAGCTAACCACTTTGAGCATATCCCTAAAAGCTGCGCTCGCAATTCTTCTTTCGTAGAAGCGATTAGTCGATGCACCTTTAAAACACTAATTTGACCTATCTTACCGATAGCCATGCATATTTTCCAACTCAAAACTGCCCAGATCAACTTACTGTATAATATACTGGTTATACGATCCGAACTTCCTTTGGGGAACGTGTGTATCTTTAAAAACGACTTCCATGCTTTAAAAACCAATTCTATCTGCCATCGCAGGTGATATAACTTTTGGATCAATTCAGCGCTATATTTTTCGCTCACCAGGTTGGTAACAATAAAGTTAAACCCTGCCCGCTCTTTGAATCCCTTACTGGTGGTACTGCCTTTCTTTTTATTGTACTTTTCAGTATTGGCTATCCGCCTTGCCTTGAGCTCTTCACTTACCGGTTCTATTATTATCCTTACCGGCATCTTATCAGCTCCGATATATACCTGTTGATCAAATACGCCGGTTATGCCTTGTAGTTTCGACAACTCTAACTTTTGGTATTGGTCGTCCTTTAATAGATAAATCGTTGTTTTCGGACATAATTTATTAATAAAGAAAGCTTTGACTTTGTTAATATTGTTCATATAACTCAAGTGAGTGTAACCCAGATCTCTCATATATAATACCCCCGGCTGAATTGATGCCTTGTCCAGATGACTCTCACCCTGGTCATTTGCGTTGGCCGGAGTTACTTTGATATCGCTTTTACCACTTTTGATTTCAAATTCAAATTGTACAGATGCTCCCGCTTTCATCCCACTTCCTTTTGTTCCGGGGAATGTCTCTGCAATAACTTCCGGCAACGCGAAACGGGTAGAATCTTTGATACGGATCTCCAAGCCCTGTGTTTGCTCTTGCGGTAACTCAACTGCTATTAATTGCTCAAAAACGGCTTGTACAAACTTTGTCATATTGCTGTGATGTCTTTGATGCAATGCCTGCTTCGAAATATCAAGCCCATCCCTCCGCATTAACTGCATACTCATGCCGTTAAACGATTGATCTCCATCAAATAACGCCATATCCAATAGTTCCTTGCCTCCCACTTTTCGTTTGCGTTGTATAGCCTCTGTTTTACGGGCCAGGCCATCTAACACCGTTGGTTCAAATAGTTCCGAACTCATTCGCTCGAATAATGACTGCAATTTTGCAGTTCCGATTCTTGCTCTAAAAAAATTTTATCCCTTTTTTTTCTAAAGTTGACGGCTATGCTCTCGAGAGGGGCGGGGGGGTGTGTTCTATGCGAGCGATTATAAAGGGTAGAGAGCCTGTATGTTTACCCGCTATTGCCCGCTTTCGTCAGTTCTGTCTCGAACTGCGGGTTTGGTGACTTTTGTATCAATACAAAATGCGTAGCAATCATTCAGCGCAAGAGGCACACGCCACAGCCGTGCGCCAGCATCTAAGACGTAACAGCAAAATTCCCCACCACCAAACAACTCAACGGCCCTAAATCAGTGTAATCCAATAAATCATCCCTAATCAGTGGGCACTCTCATCACCACTTTTTTCAAATAAATTTTGCAATAACGCAAGGGTTTAACTAATATTGCATTAAATCTATAGATTTAGTAGATATTAAAGCAAGATGAATACACCGCTTATCCAGCTTACATTTAAATTACCGGTAACCGGCTTCGGTAACCGAATGTGCATGCGTTGCTGCTGTTGCTAATTGGCAGCGGCGATAGCCCCCATTAACATACCGTTTAACTTACGGTAATCACTCATCAAAATCAATTCAAAATAGCTTTACGATAACCAGGAACAGGATCGTAAAGCAACAAATACGGGAGGAAGAATACCATGAAAAAATAAATACCAGGCTAAAAACAAAATAGGGAAAGGGTTAATACCCTTTCCCTGGCAAATCTAAAACAACGAAGCAGGGATCGATTGGCGTTGAGCCTGCTTCATTTATGTCATTTTAAACTACTTCAAAATTATGCAAAATATTGCACAAATAAGGAACAGGTATATCCTGTCCTTAGCGCGGATGAGCTTCCATTTTTATACGGGTATCATCCTGGTTTTTATTACAATAGGGGCATCCGCCCAAAATCAACCCACCATCAACTCCAAATTAGTAGGCCGCGTTATTGATGCCAATACTAAAGATCCTCTGCCAGGTGCCGTTGTACGGATAGAGGGTACCACTCACGCTGTTTCTACCGATCTGGAAGGTAAGTTCAGTTTTGTTACCGGTCAAAAATTCCCATATAACCTCACGGTATCCTTTATAGGCTATGAACAAGCTAAGGTTACCGCTAACGGCAGCCCCATCGTTATCGCGTTAAAAGAGATTGCCAACCAGCTTAATGATGTGGTGGTAGTGGGTTATGGCACGCAAAAACGTAAAGATATTACCGGTGCTGTAGCATCAGTACCTGCGCTGGCATTGGCGCAGCCGTCCCTATCATTCGACAGGGCTTTACAGGGCACCATCTCCGGCGTTCAGTTTACCCAGGCCAGCGGCCAGCCCGGAGCCGGTACCACGGTGCAGATCCGCGGTATTAACTCGGTAAACGCCGTAGCCGAACCGCTATACGTTATTGATGGTTTCCCTACATCCAACAGCAATTCTTTAACAGATGCGGGTGTTACCGGCGGTACAGCCATTAACCCTTTGGCATCCATCAATCCCGGCGATATTGAAAGTATGGAGGTATTGAAGGATGCTTCGGCAACGGCTATCTATGGTACCCGTGGTGCTAATGGTGTTATCATTATTTCAACCAAAAAGGGCAAAGCGGGGCAGTCGTCAATTACCTACGACGGCAGCTATGGTGTACAGAAGATAACCCGGACGCTCGATCTGCTCAACAGCGACCAATGGGCGGCCCTGCGTACCGATGCCTTTATCAATTCGGGTAAGGCGGCACCAACTACGGCATCGCTCTTCCCTTATGGCAATATTAATACCGATTGGCAGGCAGCGGCTTTTCGCCAGGCAGGTGTACAAAACCATACCCTATCGATCTTAACGGGGACGGACCGGACGCGTATTGCCTTTTCGGGAAATTATTCAAACCAGGACGGGATCCTGCAAAATACCAATTTTAACCGCTATGGCGGAAGGCTGAACGTAGAACATGACTATAACGATAAGCTAAAAATATCCGCTTACGTGGCAGGCGGCCATACCACAGCCCAGGTAGCGCCAAACAGTGTGGTGCCTGCCATTTTACTGATGACGCCTACCACGCCGATATACAATGCGGATGGTTCTTTTTTTCTGAAAAACGCGTTCGAAGGGGTATATGGCAACCCCATCAATACGCTGTATAACCAGATCAACACCACAACCACCAACAGGATCCTGTCGAACATATCCGGCGATTACAAGGTAACCAAAGATTTAACGGCCAGGGTATTGCTGGGTATTGATATCATCGATAACAAGCAAAACCGGTATCTGCCGTCAACCGTGTACGAAGGCTCCGGCTACGGAGGTCTGGCAGAAACCGGTACTCTTTACTCTACCAACTGGCTCAATGAAAATACCCTTACCTACGTTAAAAAGTTTGGCAAGCACTCGCTCAACGTGCTGGCTGGCTTTACCCAGCAATCCTTTAAGGCCGAAGGCGCTGTAACCGGTTCTTCTGGTTTTGTAAGCGATTTGAACACTTACAACAACATCAGTTCGGGCAGTGTAACATCCATAACCGGCAGCGGCTTCGCTGTAGCGCCTTCATCGTCGTCCAACGCCTGGGCCTTAAAATCATACCTGGGCCGTATCAATTACGGGTTTAACGATAAGTACCTGTTAACGTTAACCATCCGTGCCGATGGTTCATCAAAGTTTGCCAGCGGGCACCAATGGGCAAGCTTCCCTTCGGCTGCTTTTGCCTGGAACGCTTCGAGCGAAGATTTTTTAAAGAATGTTGAAACCATCAGCCAGTTGAAACTGAGGCTGAGCGCGGGCTTAACCGGTAATAGCGATATCCCGCCTTACCAGTCGTTTTCGCAATTAGGCTCGTACCGTTACAACTTTGGCAATACTACCGTAATAGGTTTTGCGCCAAATACTTTGTCCAACCAAAACCTCACCTGGGAAAAAACCGCTCAATATGATTTTGGTTTCGATTTAGGTTTATTGAAAGACCGCATTAGCCTGGTGGCCGATGTCTATTACAAAAAAACAACCAACCTGCTCATCTACCTGCCGTTACCGGCAACCAGTGGTTTAACCATTATTACCAACACCGCTGTTACCAACCCGCAGCAATTTGAAAACGTGGGTTCGATTGAAAACAAGGGCTTTGAGTTAGGCTTAAATACGCGTAACCTGATTGGCGATTTTAAATGGAACACCGGTATTGTTTTTGCCATTAACCGCAATAAAGTATTGAGTTTGGGCGGTAACGGGGTTAATCAGTTTATTCCCGATTCGTCGTTACCTTCTATTTTAAAGGTGGGCGAGCCTATCGGTTCGTTTATCGGCTACAAAACCAATGGCTTAATACAGGCTGGCGGCACCGCTTTAACACCGGCGGCCAATACATCACCGGGGGGGCAGGCTTATGTTGATGTAAATAACGATGGTAAGATAACACAAGCCGGCGACAGGGTGATATTAGGCAACTCGCAACCCAAATTTACCGGAGGCATCACCAATACATTTAGCTATAAGGGCATCGATCTCAGCGTGTTTTTACAAACCTCGTATGGCAACAAAATTTATAACCAGCAACGGTCCTTACTTGAATTAGGTACCGGTTACACCAACGCCACCACCACCTTGCTAAACCGCTGGACACCCACCAACACCAATACCGATGTACACAGCGCTTACCAGGACCCTGCGGCTACCATATCCGACCGGTTTATTGAGGATGGCTCGTACCTGCGGTTAAAAAACCTGAGTATCGGCTATACTTTCCCCAAGTCTGTCCTCTCCAAATCGCCCATTCAAAAGGTGCGTATCTACGTAACGGGAGTTAACCTGGCCACCTGGACACATTATACCGGTTATGACCCGGAAGTGAGCAGCAACGGGCAGAACGCCATTAGCTCCGGGGTTGATAACGGCGCTTATCCAAACTCCAAATCTGTTGTAGCAGGCGTTTCGGTAACCCTTTAATTATAGATCACTATTAAAGCACACAAAAAATCATGACTAAAATAAAATACTTGTTATTGCTGGCTGTAGGTTTTGGGGCCGTTTCGTGCGCCAAACTTTCAGAAACACCGCAATCATTTATCTCGGCGAGCCAGTTTTATAAAACACAGGCCGATGCCATTGCCGCAGTAACGGCGGTTTACTCGCTGCTTAACGCGGGTTCAAATAGTGTACAAACGCCCTATAACACGCTGTTTAATACCGGGATGAATTTTATGGGCGATGATGAAGGCCCTGGCCCGGGAGCTACCAATGCCGATGTGCGCTCGCAGGCGGTATTGGGGCATTCGTCTACAGGCCTACGCGTGTTACAGATCTGGCAGCAGCATTACGCGGCTATTAAAAAAGCAAATATCGCTATTGATACCATTCCGTCGATATCATTTGATGCTACGCTTAAAGCGAGGCTGGTTGGCGAATCTAAATTTTTAAGGGCTTTATATTACTTTAACCTGGTGAGGTTATATGGCGATGTGCCTTTGGTGCTGCACGACCAAACCTCAATCAACCTGGCCGACCTGCAAGTTAGCCGTACACCGGCGGCTACCGTTTACGCGCAGATTGAGAAAGACCTTACCGACGCATTCGCTGTTTTACCGGTAAGCTATGGCAGCTCCGATGTAGGCAGGGCAACATCCGGCGCGGCCAAAGCATTGCTTTCCAAAGTATATTTAACCGAGAGTAAGTGGCAAAGCGCCGTTACCGCCGCCGATGCCGTAATTGCAACCGGTACTTACAGGTTGCTTACCAATTACCCTGATGTGTTTTTGCCAGCCACAAAAAACGGTGTAGAGCATATCTTTTCGGCTCAGTTTAAATCAAACTCACAGGGGCAGGGCAATAACCAGGCGCCGCGCTCGGTTTTAACGGGTATACCCGGAATAGTATCTTCTTATGCCGATCAAACTGTATTTTACAACGTTACGGACGCTTCAAAACCCGATGGCATCGATCATTATTTCAGCGTGTATAAGCTTTATACTACAGGTGATAAAAGAAAAACGGAAACCTTTGTAACCCGGTTTTTAAGCCCATCAAACGGGCTGTATTACGGTAAGCTGAACGACCCTAAAATAGCGGGCGACTCGGTACCTTTCTTCAATAAATACTGGGACCCCAGTGTAGTTAGCAACCTGAGCGAATCGGGCGCCAATGTGCCCATCATTCGCTACGCCGAAGTATTGCTGATAGATGCCGAAGCCGAAAACGAGCTGAACGGGCCTACCGCTAAAGCATACAGCGCCATTAACCAGATCAGGGCGCGTGCGGGTATTGCCGCATTAACACCCGGTTTATCTCAAGATCAGTTCAGGCAGGCGGTATACCTGGAGCGCCGGTTAGAATTTGTGTTTGAATACCAGCGCTGGTTCGACCTCATCCGCGAAAAAGATCCCTCCGGTACAGGTTATCAGCATGGCATACTTGAGGCGGCTTTATTAAAGGTGGGCAAAACCAATGTCAGCAAAGGCCTATTTGGTAAATTTTACCTGTTCCCCATCCCGCAGCAGGAAATTGATAACAGTAACGGTAAACTCACTCAAAACCCCGGTTGGTAATCATGAAAAAAGCAATCCTCTTATTATTGGTCGTTATCGGTTTCAGATCGGCAAATGCCCAGAAAACCATTAATGCTGGTTCGCACCGGATCGATCCCCAAATAAAAATTGAAGTATATAAGGTGCTCGACCAATACCTAACGGCATTTAATGCCAAAGATTTAAACGCCTGGGAGCGTACCTACCAGTTTCCGCATTACCGGCTGGCAAGTGGTAAAATATCGGTACTGGAAAAGACGGGCTTGCGCGACCCGAAGAAAGTGTTTGGCGAGTTGCAGCAACAGGGCTGGGACCACAGTAAATGGGACCATCGCAATATTATACAGGCATCCGGCGATAAGGTACACGTGGATACCGAGTTTTCGCGCTATCGTAAAGACGGGAGTTTAATAGGGCATTACGAATCGCTCTATATCCTGACCAAAGAGAATGGGCGCTGGGGAATTAAATTCAGATCAAGCTATGCCGATTAACAAGAAATTACTGATGGTAAAGAGAAACTTAATTGCCCTGTTATTGCTGGTAGCAATAACAGGCGCCAGGGCGCAAAACATCCAGGCACGCTACGTACAAAAGAGCGCCAACAAAATTGCGGTAACCGCGCAAACCAGCAAAGGCCTGCTTGCCGAAATAGCGCAGGGTAAAGCTTACCTGGTAGATGTGCGTACACCCGAAGAGTATGATAAACAGCATTTAAAGTATGCCCAGAATATCAATATCCGCTCCCCGGATTTTGCCGCCCAGGTGAACAAGCTGGATAAAAATAAGCGGGTATACCTGTACTGCCACTCCGGTAACCGGAGCGGCAGGGCTGCCGATAGCCTGCAAACCCTGGGTTATACCCGCGGCTATAATATTGGCGCTATAGATAGCTTAATTAAGGCCGGTTTCCCGGCGCAATAATCATTTACCGAACCTAACACCAGAACATGAAAATATTAAGCAACAAAAAATGGCCGGCTTTGCTGGCGCTGGCTTTAACCGGCTTTCAACTGGCATATTCGCAAACGCCCGTGCCTTACGGGGGCGTAGTGGGCAAAACCCTGAACGACTCGAAAGAGTGGTGGCCCGAACCTAAAAAGGCACCCGCCGGTGCGCCTAACGTATTGTGGATTATTCTGGATGATGTGGGCTTTGGCGCAACGGGCACCTTTGGCGGTGTAATCAACACCCCTAATTTTGATACGCTGGCCAACGGCGGCTTGCGCTATACCAATTTCCATACGGCGGGTATTTGCGCGCCAACGCGGTCGGCACTGTTAACCGGGCGCAATCACCATTACGTACACGAGGGCGGCTTTTCGCATGTTACCATGTCGGCCGGTTTCCCGGGATATGATGGCCGCATACCAGCCGATAAAGGTACCATTGCCGAAATTTTGCGCGAAAACGGTTATAACACGTTCGCGGTTGGTAAATACGGTTTAACGCCCGACGAAGATGCTACCGATGCCGGCCCGTTTGACCGCTGGCCGACCGGCAAGGGCTTTGACCACTTTTTTGGCTTTTTAGGCTCGGCTACCGACCAATACAAGCCCGACCTGGTAGAAGATAATGCCCATGTAACGCCCGATGGCCGCCACCTGAACGAGCAGATCACTGATAAGGCTATCTTTTACCTGAGCCGTCAGCATAAGGTAGCGCCCGATAAGCCCTTCTTTTTATATTATTCGCCCGGAGCTACCCATTCGCCGCACCAGGTTGCCAAACAATGGAGCGATTTGTATAAAGGCAAATTTGATGGCGGATGGGACAAGTTTAGGGAAGACGTGATTGCTAACGAAAAAAAACTGGGCATTATACCGCAGAACGCCCAATTGCCCGCGCGTAACCCGCGCATACCCGCCTGGAATAGTTTACCGCCCCAGGAGCGCAAGCTGTATGCCCGCTTTATGGAAGTATACGCCGGTTACTTAACCTATACCGACCACGAAGTTGGCCGCTTAATTAACTATTTAAAAACCAGCGGACAGTTAGATAATATCCTGGTATTTGTTATTCTGGGCGATAACGGCGCCAGTAAAGAGGGAACCGTTCATGGGGTGATCAACTCGAAAAAGAACGCCCCGCGGTTAACCAAAGAAGATGCCTACCTGAAAACCAACTTGGAGGACATTGACGATATAGGCACCCCACAGGCCAGCACCAATTACCCCTTAGGCTGGGCCCAGGCAGCCAACACGCCCTTTAAGTTTTGGAAACAGGATGCCAACTCCGAAGGCGGCACCCGCAACCCTTTAATTGTTTATTATCCTAAAGGCATTAAACAGCAGGGCATCCGTACCCAATACGGCCATGTTATTGATGTTTTGCCAACCACGCTGGAGTATTTAGGTATTAAACTGCCAGATTATATCCGGGGTATTAAACAGGATACTTTACAGGGAACCTCGTTGGCCTATTCGTTTGATAATGCCAAAGCACCTTCAAAACATACCCTGCAGCATTACTACATCTTCGGTTCGCGCTCCATTTATAAAGATGGATGGAAGGCCGAAGCCGCCCACCACCCCGATAACGTTGAGCTGGGCGATTTTAAGGTAGGCCAAACCATACCCGACCAAAGCTTTGACGATGATGTATGGGAATTATACAACCTGAACGAGGATTTTAACGAGCGCATCGATCTGGCTAAGAAATATCCCGAGAAGCTTAAAGAATTAAAAGCCGTGTTTGACGAGCAGGCTAAAAAGAACAACCTGTATCCGTTTATTGATTGGTATGATGTTTACCACTTACGCATCCACCAGAATTATAAAAAATAATTAAATCCTTTTTATGAAAACTACTTACAGCACATCATATAAAGCCGCGGTTTTAGGACTATTGTTGGTTTGGGGATTGAATGCGAGCGCACAGCAGAATATTCCGCCGTCAACACCCGAAACTTATAAGGGCGTGGTTAAAAAAACACTGGCCGAATCGAAAGAATGGTGGCCCAAGCCGCAACATGCCCCGGCAGGCGCGGCCAACATTGTATGGATATTGCTTGACGATGTGGGCTTTGGCGCTTCGGCCACATTTGGCGGCCTCATCAGTACCCCTAATTTTGATACGCTGGCCAATGGCGGTTTGCGGTATATCAATTTCCATACAGCCGGTATTTGCGCGCCAACACGGTCGTCGTTATTAACGGGCCGCAACCATCATTATGTGCACATGGGTAATTTCGCCCATGCCAGTACCGCTGCGGGTTTCCCAGGGTATGATGGCCGTATCCCGGCCGATAAGGGCACCATTGCCGAAGCTTTACGCTACAACGGCTACAGCACATTTGCCGTAGGGAAGTGGGGCGTAACGCCAGATGAGGATACCACCGATGTTGGGCCGTTTGACCGCTGGCCAACCGGTAAGGGCTTTGACCATCACTTCGGTTTCCTCGAATCGGCAACAGATCAATACCATCCGCCGCATTTGGTTGAGGATAATTTTCACGTTAAACCCGATGGCCGCAACCTGAACGAGCAGATTACCGATAAGGCTATCGCTTATATCGACCGAGCGTATAAAGCCGCGCCCGATAAACCTTTCTTTTTATACTATGCCCCCGGTGCAACCCATGCGCCGCACCAGGTTGCCAAAGAGTGGAGCGACCTGTACAAAGGCAAATTTGATAAAGGCTGGGATGTATACCGCCAGGAAGTATTTGCCAATCAGAAAAAGCTGGGCTACATACCAGCCTACGCCCAATTGCCCGAGCGTAACGAAAGGGTAAAGGCATGGAACAGCCTCCCTGCCGATCAGCAAAAGCTGTATGCCCGCTTTATGGAGGTTTATGCCGGTTATCTTACCTATATCGATCACCAGGTTGGTCGCGTAATTGCGCATTTAAAGCAATCCGGGCAGTTTGATAATACCCTGGTTTTTGTAATGATAGGCGATAACGGCGCCAGTAAAGAGGGCACGTACAGCGGTGTGATCAAACCATCAAACTCGCCTTTAACCAATACCGAAGAGCAGTACATCAAAAATAACGAGGCCGAGTTGGAAAAAATAGGCACGCCCGAGGCCAGTACCAATTACCCTTTGGGATGGGCGCAGGCAGCAAATACGCCATTTAAGCAATGGAAATCAGACGCGGATGCCGAAGGCGGAACCCATAACCCGCTCATTATTTACTATCCTAAATTAATTAAAGAGAAGGGTACCATCCGTACACAATACGGCCACGTGTCGGATATTTTTCCAACTACTATCGAGGCAGCGGGCTTAAAGCTTCCTGAGTACATCAAGGGTATTAAGCAAGATACCTTACAAGGTAAATCGTTGTTCAGTTCGTTCAATAATGCTAAGGCGGCATCCTTGCACACTACCCAATACTATTACATTTTTACTTCGCGCTCTATTTACAAGGATGGCTGGAAGGCCGAAGCGGCACATCGCCCCGATAACCTCGACCTGCTGATTTACCCCGGTTTAAAAACCAGCGGCCCGCCGGATTATGATAAGGATGTATGGAAGCTGTATAACCTGAACGAGGATTTTAACGAGCGCATAGATCTGGCTAAAAAATACCCCGAAAAGCTCAAAGAACTTAAAGCCGCTTTTGAGGCCGAAGCCTGGAAAAACCATATCTATCCCTTTATTGACCGGGATGACGTGAACAATAAACGTATCCATCATTTAGAAAATAATCAAAATTAAAAACCATGAAAAACGTAAAATTAATTATCGCCGGGCTGCTCGCCATGATGTGGGTGGGCACGCATGCCCAAAACAAAAATGCCATCAGCCTGGCACAATTTAACGCCGCCCTGAAGCAGGCGGGCAGCAATGCGCAGATACTTGATGCGCGCGGCAACGAAGAGTTTCTGCAAAACCATATTGAGGGCGCCGTTAATGCCGATCAAAAAGCAGCCAACTATCAGCAGGTTCTGGACGGTTTGGATAAAACCAAGCCAACCTTTGTGTACTCCATAGCCAATGGCCGCAGCTCGGTATTATCAGCGCAATTGCGCACCGAAGGCTTCAAAGCCGTTTACGAACTTCCGGGCGGCTTAGCTAACTGGATAGGTTCGGGTTATCCTATTGTTTCAACCACAAAAAAAGGTGTATCGCTTTCATTGGCACAGTACCAGGAGTTAACCGGTTCGGCAGACCTGGTTTTGATTGATTTTGGCTCTAAATACTGCGGGGCATGCAAACGCCTGGTTCCCGTGCTCGATTCGCTGAAAAGCAAGCCCGGTTTTGCCGCCAAAGTGATTAGTATAGAAGAGTATGATAATACGGCTTTGGCCAAGCAGCTTAAAATAAACGTATTGCCAACCCTGGTGCTTTATCGTGGTAAAAAAGAGGTATGGAAAAAATCGGGCCTTTCGTCAACCGCGCAAATTGAGCAGATTGTAAACAATAATAAAACCAAACTGGCAAGTGCAGTTAACTAAGCAAATAAAATCAGTGTATCCGAAGCAATTTTTCTTGTTGCTTATCGCCCTGCTGCTAACCGGCAGCGGGGCTTTGGCGCAAGCTCCTGATAAGGCAAAACCCAATATCGTGATCATTCTGGCCGACGATATGGGCTTTGCCGACCTGGGCAGTTTTGGCTCGGAGATCCATACCCCTAACCTTGACCGGCTTGCCGCCCAGGGCTTAAAGCTCACCCAGTTTTACAACGCGGGCAGGTGCTGCCCATCGCGCACGGCCCTGCTTACCGGTTTATACCCGCACGAGGCCGGCGTTGGCGATATGGTTAAAGACTGGGGCGACCCCGCTTACCAGGGATACCTGAACAATAAATGCGCTACCATAGCCCAGTTGCTTAAAGCAGAGGCCGGTTACAATACCATTGTTTCGGGGAAGTGGCATGTGGGTTTGGTACCATCGGCATTGGCTTATAACCGGGGCTTTGATCAGTCATTCACCATGCTGAACAACGCGAGCAGCTATTTTAACTCTGGCCCCTTGTTTAACGATGGCAGCAAAATAACTTTTATGCTGAACGATAAACAGATCTACCGGAACGATACTTCCGAATATTTAACGCAGGCCATTACGCATTTTGCCATCCGCTCGTTAGATCAGATCAAAAACGACCCTAAGCCTTTCTTTTTATATGTGGCTTATAACGCTCCGCATTGGCCTATCCAGGCGCTGCCCCAGGATATTGCCAGGTATAAAGGGAAGTATTTAAACGGTTGGGATAAGCTGCGTGCGCAACGGTACCAAAAGCTAAGGGCTGCCGGAATAATTAAAAACGAGTGGAAGCTATCGCCCCGTTACGAAAAGGTGCCGGATTGGGATAAGCTGAGTGCCGGAGAAAAAGACAAATGGGATATCCGGATGGCAATTTACGCGGCCATGATTGATAGGATGGATGCCGGGGTAGGGGAGATATTGGCCAAACTAAAGCAAATAAAAAAGGATAAAAATACGGTGGTGCTCTTCATGTCCGACAATGGTGGCAGCGCCGATGATGTAAAGAACTGGACCAACGTAATCCAGAAGGATGGTACACCTGGTTCGGTAGTATCAATTGACAGTTATGAAACGCCCTGGGCCAATGTAAGTAATACCCCTTTTAAAGGGTTTAAAAAAAATACCCACGAAGGCGGCATAGCCACCCCATTGATAGCTTATTATCCTGGGGTAATTAGGCCTGGTAGCGTTAACAATCAGCCCGCTCATTTTATTGATATTTTACCTACCTGCCTCAATTTGGCCGGAGTGGAATATCCTGAGCAATTGGATGGCCGTAAACTGATACCTGCACAAGGTGTGAGCCTGATTAATGCATTTTACGGAAAGCCATTTAAGGAGCATGATGCCTTGTTTTGGGAGCACGAGGGTAGCCGCGCCATCCGTAAAGGGCAATGGAAGCTGGTTGCCGAAAACCACGCCACATGGGAACTTTATGACCTGAACGATGATCGGTCGGAAACCAATAACCTGGCTGAAAAATATCCCGACAGGGTAAAAGCTTTAGAAACAGAATACCTGGCCTGGGCGGCCAAAGCAGGCGTAAGAAACTGGGACGAATTAAGTAAAGCAGCTAAAAAAGCCGAATAGCCAAAGCGGCATCGCTATCAACAGAATAACTAATCAACTCAAAACAACCCGTATGACACTAAACGATGTAAACCTGTTAGGGAAAAAGATACTCCTGGGTATCGTGATTTCCATCATTCCGCTGATCATCACTGTTGGCGGCTTAACCTTGATCCGCAAATTATTTACGGATCGGGATACACAAACTCAAGTCTCCAATACAAACCATCAAAATCAAGAAAAATGAAACTGGAAGAACCTGTTAGAAAAAGGATCATCAGGAACGCTATCCTGAGTTTGTTCATCTATGCGCTGCCGGTCATCTTAATGATCATTACGTTTTATTTTACCGGGCAGCGCCCCTGGGTAAAAAATCAGCAGCATAAACAAGTCAATCAGTCAACCGTAAATCGTTAAAGCTCAAATTATGATCAAATTTTTTCAACAGACATTCCTGGGTGCCGACGGTTACGGGTTTGTGATTTTTGTATGGACGCTTGGCGCGCTGGAGTTTGCCTTCGGCTTATATAAAAAGCGCTGGAACAAGAACGAAAGATGGGTGGATATTACCTGCTATACGCTGCCCAAACTGGTTATTAAGCCTGCGGTAGCTTATTTTGCCTTAAGGTTTTTACCGGCGGTGCTACCCGATCTGAAAAATACGTTTAGCTGGGTGCCGTTTTTCTGGGGAGCGCTCATTATCGCCATTACAGACGATTTGACACAGTATTGGTATCACCGGTTGCACCACGAGTTACCCTGGCTGTGGCGCTTTCATCGTACCCACCATTCTGCCAGCTATATGGGTATGGCCATGGCCAGCAGGCAAAACGTAATTTATTCGTTATTTTTTTCGCAAACCTATGTTACCGCCACTTTGGTTTACCTGGGCCTGGGTATTCCGGCGGTTATTGTTAAGGGTATTAAAAGTGTAATTACCACGCTGGCACATTCCAGCATCCCCTGGGATAAGCCATTTTACCAATACAAAATACTGCACCCCATTGCCTGGCTACTTGAACGTACCATATCAACACCGGCTACACACCATGCGCACCACGCCGCCACAACAGACGATGGCGTAGGATATTACAAGGGTAACTTTGGTAATATGTTTTTTATCTGGGATATTATTTTTGGAACGGCTCATATTTCGAGGCAATACCCGGCGGCTTACGGTATATCGCATTACGAGGCCGACCCCTGGTATGCGCAATTAGCCTGGCCTATCTTTAAATCAAATGTTGCCGGTAGCGAGCTGGCTGCCGATGGGCCTATGGTTAGGGAAGATATCAAAAAAGCAGAAGCAGATGAAGAAGGCCATCAGCACGATTGGATACCCGTAAATACTGATGCCAGCCAAGCGCAAAATGCCCCTGCCTATAGTTAAGCCTAATTGTTTCTATATACTGGCAACTGTTTTGTAAGTGTTGCCTGATTGATAACCGGGGAACGGTTGTATTGCAAGCCGTTCTCCCGGTTAAATGGTATTATAATACAATGCTGTCGATGCCTTTTTGTAAGGCTGATGCTGCCTGGCCGGGATAGGCCAAACCCTCTGCACGAAAAACGGTCAGGTCCGTCATCCCCATAAAGCCTAATAAGCCTTTTAGGTAAGGCGACACAAAATCGAACGCCTGCATAGGCCCGCTCGAATATATAGCACCCGATGCCATGGCGATATAAACCACTTTGTTTTTAATTAAACCCTCGGGGCCAGCTTCGCTGTATTTGAAGGTAACATTGGCACGGGCAATATGGTCAATCCAAGCTTTCAATACCGACGGTATTCCGAAATTCCATAATGGGGCGCCAATCACAATAATGTCTGCATCCTTAATTTCGGCAATGGCCTGATCTGAGTTTTTAACGGCCTCTTTGTTTTCGGGCGTGTGGTTTTCTGCCGGGGTATAAAAGGCCGAAAGGGTTGCTTCTTCCAGATGAGGGAACGGATGTTTGGTCAGGTCCTTAACGTGTACGGTACTTCCCGGGTTTGCTTCCTTAATTTTGTCAACAATGGCGTTGCCCAGTTTAATACTGAATGAGTTTTCGCCTTTGGGGCTCGAAATGATATGAAGGATCTTTTTCATGTTGAAAATATTTTGTTTGTAACGGCAGCAAACATAGGCAGCATAACTTTCTAAAAGATACTACTATCCTAAAGGATACCGGTATCCTTTAGGATAGTGCTTTGCTTAGCGATGTAAGGATACAGCTACCGATATAAGAAACTGGGAATGGGCATGCCCAGCCCCAAATCAGAATTTAATAGAAAATAATTAGCTTAGAAGAGTGATTGCTGTAACTGGCTGATAAAAAAGATATTGAAAAAGGGAATGTAAAAAACATTCGTGAAATTACCCTCAACATTAAAGAAGGGTGGATCATCAGCTACCACCCCTCATTTTTTCGTCTCTGCTGCCGGTCGGCCTGTCTTGAGTTTCTTTTACCTTTTTATTGCCGAAGCGCCATGTAAAACTTAAAGACAAACGCCTGCTTTCCCATGTTTTATTCTGCGTATAGTTTAAATCGCCAAAGTTCACCAGGGTGTTTGTTTTTTGCATGCTGAAGATATCACTGATACCTACCCGGAACGAGCCTTGTTCTTTTAATATTTTCCTGCCAATGCTTGCACTTACATTGGCGTTGCTCTGCTGGTAATCAATCAGATTTTGAAAAGGCGAGTTGTAGCGAGCGTTAATAAGCAATGAATATTGATGGGCTAAGGTTATCCGCTGACTGGTAGACAGCGCGTAACTCCACTTGCCTGCATTTAAAATTCCCTGGTATAATTGCCCGTTAAAATGATTGTAAAAGCCGTTCAATTTGTTCAGCATATTCCACCATTTGGTTATTTTAACCGGGTAATTTAAGTTAAAATTCCAGCCATCCATTGTTCCCGAATTGATGGTGGTATGGTAAATGCTGTTTCCGCGCGTATATATTATGGGGTTAAATAGGTCAGTGGTATGGGTGTAAGCCGCGGTAAAGGTAATCCTGTCATCATAAGTATAAGAGAGTTCCACATTGCTGTTTTTTTGTACCCGGAGGGCCGGATTGCCTGTTTGGTAGGTGAAGGCATCCAGCTGATAATTAAAAGGTTGTAAAGCGCTGTAATTGGGCCTTTTAATTCGCTCGTTAAAAGACAGCCGAAAGGCGTGTGAGGCCGAGGGTAAATAAGTAAGATACACTGCCGGTAGAAGGCTGAGGTAAGCCGAGTCTGGCTTCAACAGTGGATGATCTGTAACGCCGGTAGTAATGCCTTGCGTTTTACTGTGCTCTGCACGCAGGCCAATTTGCAGCCCCCACTTGCCGTAATTTCTCGACAGGTTGAAGTAGGCCGCGTTAACGTACTCCGTATATAAAAAACTATTGGTTTGGCTGCCGCCTGCTTGAGTATGGTTGTTTGTTAAATCGCTAATAGCTAAATAATTATCAGTGCTCACCCCGGAAATTTTAAAACCAGCCTCTGCTTTAAGTTTGTTTTTCCACTGGTGGCTATAATCGCCCTTAAAGGTATTGATGGTGATGGCGGTTAAGGTTTCATACCTATTGCCGCTCAGTGTATTGATGCCGGATGTATTGTTGACTATATTGTTTTCATCGTTTTTATTATAGAGGGACCTGTCCAGGTCAATGTTTATTTCTGTGCCCTTAGCATCAGCAAACCGGTAATTGAGGTTGTAAGTATTCCAGCGGCTGGTGTTAGGGCCGTATGCGTTTGTTTGGTAGCTCGAGTCGCTCAATGATGTTTGCTCAAGAACGGATGATGTAGTGGCGCTGGCTATATTATGACTTTCCTCGTGGCTGAATATTCCGCCCAATACCTGTTGGCTGTTCAGGTAATATTCTGCCGTGATCCGGATAGCCGGGTCTCTCCATTGATCGACGCTCTCAATGCTCTGTTGTAATACGGCACTGCCCAGGTAACGGTTGGTAAGGGTCTGGGTAGGATAGTTTCCGTAATGGTAGGCCAGGTAAGTACTGATGGCAAACTTACCTGAGCCATAGTTTAAATTACTGGCCATGTCACCCATATTGTGCCGCGCCTGCGAGTGCGACAGATCAATATTGCCTGTAATCCCTTTTTCTGTGTTCTGCCTGGTTTTGATGTTCAGCATTCCTTTATTACCCGATACCTCGTATCTGGCCGATGGATTGTTGATCACTTCCAACTGACTAACCGAATTGACCGGCATCGATTTTAAAAGTTTAAGCAGGTCCCTGCTGCTTAGCTTAAGCACCCTGTTGTTAATCATCACTTCAACCTTTTCCTTACCGCTCATCTGCAGGGCATCCTCATTATCAGATAGGGTGATGCCTGGGGCCAGCCTGATTACATCCAATGCATTTTCGGCCAGTTTCTTCACCTGGTCATTCACCACAATCACGGTTCTGTCCGTTTGCTGCTGCACGATGGCTTGCCTGGCTTTGATAACCACCTGCTTTAATAAATTTTCATCTGCACTTAACCGGATGGTTCCCAATTTGCCATCCGTTGCGTATCTGATTTTTTCCCAGCTAATTTTAAAAGTTTTAAACCCGGTATAAGTAATCAGGATGTAGCAGTTGTTTAATGCTTTAAGCTTAAATTCAAAATAGCCTTTATCGTCGCTGGTGGTGCTTGCCAGGAGCACGTCGTTGACGTTGTTATATAAGCGCAAAGTGGTATTGGGCAGTGACGTTTGCTTGTCATCGGTAATATATCCGCTGACTTGATTGATGACGAGAGGGCTTTGTTGGCTAAAGCCTTTTATACTGAAAAGAATAACAAATAAGCAGAAGATTAATTTCATACGTTGCGTTTTTTTCTTCGCAAGGTATGCCGGGTTTCAAGCCGGGTCGCTTCAAAACATGGTTTGACACCCATTAATGGGCATGGCTTTAATTATACCACATCCCCTGCCTGGTAATCTTTAGGGTTTTTGCCGGTTATCTTTTTAAATGCACGGTTAAATGTTGATTTGGAATTAAAACCGGCATCAAAAGCAATAGCCAGTAAATTCAAGTTTTTATACCTGGCATCGCCCATCAGCCTAATCGCTTCTTCCACTCTGCATTTATTAATCAGGTCATTGAAACTCATTTCAAAACAGGTATTGATCACCTTGCTCAGCAATGATGCATTTGTTCCCATCTTTTTGGCCAGCTCGGTAATGGTAAGTTCAGGTTCTATGTAAACACGCTCGGTTGCTATCATGTTGGTTAGCTTTTCTTTCCAGCTGTTCATCCACTCATTATCTGGTGCTACCGTATCAACAGCCGTATATGCTATATCAATGGTGGTCGGGGTTTGCATTTCCAGCCTTAGCGGCTGTTGATAGTGCAACAGTAAATCCGGCTCAAAATTCAGCTTTAAACCTTTAACCGGGTTAGCATGATAAGCGCTTATGGCCATGTAGTAAGTAATGATAGCGAAAGCAAAAAAATAATACCATGACCGTACGTATTCCAGTTGTATAAAAAATGATAAAATTTGTTCGGATACCAGCAGGGCCGTTAACAAAGTAAAAGCGTATAGAAAATTACGTAACCACTTAAAACCGGCAACATCGGCAAACGAAAACTCAAGGTAGGTAAATATCCGGTATTGCAGGTAATAGCGGATAGACAAGGCCAGGTATGCCAAAATACTGACAGACCAGGTGATGCTGTACCATTTGTCAAAATCGGGATCAGTACGGCCATTCATTAAATAGTAGTGCCCTATCCATAACTTATCAACAACTACAACAATGATTGACCAGAGCATATAAAGAACACCGGGAATAAAGTGGTAGTAGTCGTTTTTTTTAATTTGATAGCCTGTATTGGTGAGACTTTTTAAATAGAGGTATAGCAAGGGCCCAAAAAATAAGGCGTGAATGAATGGCGTATAGAACAGGATTTCGCGATAGGGTTGCGTATCATACCAGCCGGCAAAGCCCGACATCCATGGAAAAATAAATAGTGCCGATGATAACAGGAAAGCACCTAACAATTGATCAGAAAGGCGGCCCTCAGTTATCCCTCGTTTCCAGCTTAAAATTGCATAAACAATTAAATGGGTAAAGAAAATTAAGAGTAAGGAACTGCGAAGGCCGAATTCAAAGTGCATTTACCAGTGTTTTATAATTGACTAAGATAGCAAAGTACTGATATGAAATAATAGGTTTGTCATAACCGGATAAAACCGCTCGTCGAGGGTCATTGGTCGAAAACATAATCCAAAAGTTTTGGCATAAGTTTCAACGGATTATTTAAATCATGCTTTTATACTGATTTTATTAATCGATAGGGACTGCGAACGGGCCATACAAACATATGTCAATCTTTTTTGCCGGTTGCTTTGTTTAATAGGCTTAGGCCTTGTATTCCGTAAATGTGCTCTTTTCCCGGGTAACCGTATTTTTGAATAATATGCTTTACACTGTCAAGCTTTAACGAAACCTCTTTTTTTACCGCAGCTGATATTTTAAGTATTGTTTTAAAGGATGGTATATTTTGCAGCATTATAGAAACGCAAAACCATTTATAACACAAATGGTTGTTCAAATACCAATTCATGGAATTACTAATCAATGGCTACAGCAAAATCCATAAATAAATGGTTGATAGGCATCCCGGGCCTGGCTATTATCATAATGGCCTTATCGGCATGTAACCAGCGCAATAAACAAAAAAGAGACGATCAGCTATCGTACAACTGTAATAACAAGGTATGGTATGATGTTCCCGATATTCAATTTAAAGGTTATTTACCGGCAGTAAAACCTATTGTTGTAATTAAGCGCGGGGGCCAGATTTTAGAAAACAAATTACAGTTAAAAGAGATCAGCAGAAGCGATACTATAAATTATCAACTCGCTGCTATTACTACGGATACCGCATTAATTAATAGAAGCGATACCGTGTTAATATCCGTTGGTAATGAAAAATACGCCATTTATGGTTTTAAAAGCAACTCCTATTATGGCGACCACCACATTGTTGATTGCGATAACCAATACCAATTGAACGGTAAAATATTTAAAAGTAAGGAATTAAACTTTATTTATAGCAGGAAACAGTCGCAAATAAGCTTACATCCGCTAAGCCCCTTTACTTATGAATTTAAGGACAACGCCCCGCAAGGAAAATATGTTATGGACAGAGCCGACTTCTTTTATGCAGATGCTAACAAGTACTTAACTAAAGAACAACAGAAACAACTTTTTGCAATAGTTAAAGCTCAGAAAGATAAAATCAATGGCAATTATAATGCCTTGTCAATTTATGTATACAAAAAAACAGATAAGCTAAACCCAACATATAAGGGAAGTTTTCAGGATATTAAAGGTGTTTATGATAACGACCTGCTTTCCTATACCCGATGGATGAATGGCAGGATGGATATCTTTTACATGATAAAAGACGGGAATGTAGTTTACGATATGGCAGAAAATAAGGAAATGTCGCCGCCTTTTGAATTTAACTAAATAAGAGCCGGATGAACTTAAATGTCAGCATAAACGGGCTTAAATATAAACTGCGAAAATAGTAACAATACAGATTGGAAAGCTCAGGCATTGCTTATTAAGCCAGATCCTAATTAATTACTTTATGACATATAGCTTTAAACACATTATTACAAAATTAAATGCCATACTGCTTATTGCTGCTGTTACAATTTTATGTAGCTGTGGCAATAAGCCTAAACCTGCTAACGACGAACAAGCCAATGTAACCGCAAATGATAAAGCTTTAACTTTTGATGGTGTACTCAAATGTCATTCTTATACTTATAACGATGGCTATTTTATGACGGCCGATTATGGTTGTATTTATAACCCCAATGGCGGCAATAACTGGGGTAACGTTGTTGTTTATTTAGTTCCGCAGAAAGCGTCGGACATAACCGACGATCAAATTGCGGCAGAAAACAAGAAAATCAATGCGCTAAATGCAGCTCAATATAAGAAAGATTATACCATCTATGTTTTCCTGGTTGACAAGAAGTATTTAAACTATAATAAAGACGGTGACCCTGCATATTATCAAAAAGATAAATTTACAGAAACCCTTTACACTTACGACAGCGGAAGCGATAAGTGGAATATAATTGACACTATAAATGTTAACGGGGATGCTACTAAAGAACAAACCTGGCGCTACAGTTTCTTAAATAAAAGAGTCAATAAGCCAAAGCCAGCGGTTGTTTCAGGCTCTGATTCTATTTCTGGCGAGTGGTTAGGTACCTACAATATTAACATCAATGAAGATCATAGTGACTGGAGAGATATGCAAAAAATCTCATTAATTGTTACTAAAGATTCTGTAATATACCATGCAGAGGGTTATCAGATCGATCAAACTTATTTGCTATCCGGAACTGAAAATGGAGCGTCGTTACAACTAAAATATAAAAGCGCGCTGGACAACACAGAAAGTGCAGTATTAGATAAAACAAAAGATTTCGGCACAATTACCAAGAACGGAAAAGACTATAAATGGACTTGCCCTTATCTAAACATCAGCTTTACAGAAGGTAAAAGTGCAGTATATACACTCAACAAAAAGTAATTGATTAAAATTTATGCTGGCAACTCTTTTAAGTAAAACTTATAAAAAATTGAATAATTATTCAAGCGTAGTTTATGTATGCGGTTTGTTGATGATGCTTAATTCCTGTAGCAATCGATCATCTTCGGGAAATAGATCCCAAATGACTGTTTTTCAAAAAAACTATTATCCATAATCTAAAATAAATGAGCGTAAGCATTATTAAACGTGTCGGGGTTACGGCAATCATAGTATTTCTATTGTTTTTATTAACATTTACGGTAGCTATGTTCTTATCAGACAGCAAGGGGCCGGATAGCAATGTTATAGATGATCATGGACAGAAAATAGGTGGGGTATTTATCCGTTATCAAAACCAGATATATGCAGCCGTGCCGAGTAATGGATACTATCTGATCAAGGAGGCTGATGCCAATAGCTTCAAACTGGTTGACGACAGCTACCAAAACCGACAGTTCGGTATAGATAAAAATCACGCTTACTGCGGCAACCTCGTTATCAAAGATTTCAATCCGGCTACAGCCAAAGCAATCGGAAATGATTATTTTACCGATGGTAAGCAAACCTGCTACTGCGCCTCAATGAGTGTGAGAAATGAGGCCTTATCAATTGCTTCAGAATTAGGTCAGCGGAGTTTACATGGTTTCGGCATATACGATAAACCACAGACCTATATTTACCCACTCACTAAACTTGAGGCCGGATACGCGCCTTATCGCGCCATCCTGAAAACGGAGGTTGTGACTAACGGAACCTTGTCTTATTACCAAGGTAAAATTCTTCCTCAAACGCATGCTGCGGGCCTCAGACAAATTTCAGAATTGTACAATGATGGTGGTATTCGTGAAAGTCAACACTATCTGGCAGATGGCCAATCGGTGTATTACAAAAATACAAGGTTGCCACTTCATGATCATCCTGATTTGCACGCCATAGTTATTGATGGCCAAAGCCAGACGGATTATCTTATAGATCCAAAGCAGGGTATGGTTTACGTAAATGATATACCTTTCGACAAGCAGTACAGTCCTTATCACGTGTTGTCTCTAAACGGAGAACATGTTTATCATTCTTTATTTCTAAGCAAGGATGGGGTTTTTTACTTTGATAAGCAGGAAAAGAAAGTTTTGAGGATCAAGGACAATCCTTTCGGTAGTGGTGGTTTCAAAGAAATTGCACCACTTATTTTTTCAGATGGTCATCAAATTCTATATACAGAAGCCAGCCAGATTTGGGGCGGGTATAGAAATCCGGGACTTAAATCCGAGTCAACCCATATTTTTAGATTGGATGAACCCACAACAGGAACATGGCAGAAAATCGGTATGGTTAATGGTAGCTTTGGATCGGTCTGGAAAAATGGGAACACCTATTATTACTTTGACCAACTTGGCTATTCTCAACTGATTAACCAAACCATTTACCGCATTACTGATCAGGCTACGGTTGATGCTTTGTTATTCCCCGAAATCCGGACTGACGACATTCGCAAGCTCGTAGACAAGGGGCACCTGGCAAAGGTTAAACGCACGGAATTACTTGAAGTAAAGACGAAGTTTTCGAACGGCCCTGGAGAGGTAATATGGATTGTATCAGCTGTATTTATAGGTATTCAACTGATAATATGGGTGCTCAGGAAATTAGGTATCAAGAGCCCTTTAGCATCAAAGATCAGCACCTTAAAGTGAATAGCTTTTTTGGAGATTTTACCCGCCGGAAGATTATGCACCGGATACGCTGTAAATTTGTGAAGCGCTGTTCCGCGCGTGATCTTAATTAAACTTATATATAATACGCTAATCCATTAAATTATGCAGTTTGCAGGAAACCTTCTTAATACCAGCCCTGTACTTGCCGCAATTTTGATGACGCTATTCTTATTTATTGATATTGTAATCATACTTGACCTTGTACGGGTATGCAGCAGATATTATTTACCGAAAAAGATACAGCTGCGGGAAGATCCGCCGCCTACTAAAGCGCCCTTAAAAAATAAATTCAAAGGGGTGTTATCGATATATGCTTTAGCTTTTGGTGCCGTAGCCTATTATTTTTTACAGTTTTTCATCTGGAACCACCGCCCTTCTACCGGCGGGATCGGATTGTTATATGTAGCCGTAATAGTTTTGTTAATAACAACGCTCCTCCTGCTTGCAGGTGCCATTTTAAATAAGATCAGAATCGCATATACCTCAAGAAAAATGCTGGCAATCAATTTAGTTGTGGACGTAGCGTTACTTATCGTTCTGAATGTGCTTTATTTTGGGTTTTGTTAACGGCAAATATCCAACATTCAGCCGGCCATAATGTGTGAATGATGTAACCTAAACTAAGATTTGTGTAACATCCATACTTGCTGATATAATCACCTTTAGGGATACGTAAATAAAATAAACATGTCTATTCAAACCATCAATCCTACCACTAACGAGGTTGTTATGTCTTTCGATGAAATGACCGATTCTACCGTGAATACGGCGGTAGCGCAGGCTGCATCTGCTTATAACGACTGGCGAAAAACTTCGTTTGCACATAGAGCTCAGTTGTTACACAAGGTTGCCGATTTGATGCGGGCCAAAAAAGAACAACTGGCTAAACTGATTACCCTGGAAATGGGGAAATTGTTATCACAGGCCGAAGGCGAAATTGTACTCAGCGCCGATATTATAGATTATTATGCCGATCATGGTGCAAAATTCCTGGCAGATAAACGCCTCAGCCCAAAATACGGGGAAGCGTTTATCCGCTACAGCCCAATCGGTGTACTTTTAGGTGTAGAACCCTGGAATTTTCCTTTTTACCAGGTGGCCCGTTTTGCTGCCCCAAACATCATGATAGGCAATACAGTACTGGTTAAACATGCATCAAACGTGCCCCAATGTGCCCTGGCAATTGAAGACCTGTTTAAAGAAGCGGAAGCTCCCGCAGGTTTATATACCAACCTGTTCATATCGGGTAAACGGGCTTCTGCGCTTGTATCAGATGTGCGGATCAAAGGTGTTTCTTTAACGGGAAGCGAAGCGGCTGGCGCCAGTTTAGCCGCCGAAGCGGGTAAGCACTTAAAGAAATCGGTTTTAGAATTGGGTGGGAGTGATGCCTTTATCATTTTAGAGGATGCCGACATTGATAAAACCGTGGAGTGGGCCGTTGTTGGCCGCATGAATAATAACGGCGAGTGTTGCGTAGCGGCCAAGCGCTTTATTGCGGTAGAAGCGATAGCCGACGAGTTTATTAAAAAATTTACCGATAAATTATCCAAACTGAAGGTTGGCGATCCGATGGATCCGGCTACAGAATTGGGCCCTTTGTGCAACGAAGCAGCAGCCGTACAAATTGCCGACCAGGTAAGCCGCTCGGTATCTGCCGGTGCCAGGCTGTTGTTAGGTGGCAAAAGGGTTAATCGTAAAGGGGCTTTTATGGAGCCAACCATTCTTACCGACCTGCACCCAGGCATCCCCGCTTATCATGAAGAATTATTTGGGCCGGTAGCTTCCTTTTACCGGGTGAAGGATGAACAGGCTGCTATTGATTTGGCAAACGACTCGGACTTTGGCCTGGGCGGCTCTGTATTTACCGGCGATGTTGAACGTGGCAGAAGAGTGGCCGACCAGATTGATACCGGAATGGTATTTATCAATCACCCTACCTGGACCCAGGCCGACCTGCCCTTCGGCGGAACTAAAGGCTCAGGCTACGGACGTGAATTATCTGAACTGGGGATTGATGAATTTGTTAACAAAAAATTGATTCGCACCAGCGCACTATCAGATCCTTTTTAATTAAATTTACATATACCTAAAAAACAAAAAAATGAAAAAAACAATATTGTTAGGGATAACTGCTTTGTTATGCTCATTATCTGTTGTTGCCCAGCACAAATATTTGCTGGACAAGTACCATGCAAGAGTAGGATTTAGTGCAACGCACTTCGGCATTTCGCATGTGGAAGGCAATTTTAAAACTATTGATGCTACGCTTACCGCCAAGAAAGCAGATTTTACGGATGCGGTAATAACCTTTACTGCTGATGTTAATTCAATCAACACGGATGTTGACTACCGCGATAAAGATTTGAAAAGCGCGGGCTACTTTAACGCTGAAAAATATCCAACTTTGAGCTTTAAAAGTACTTCGTTCAAAAAAACAGGCCCCAAAAGCTACAAACTTGCCGGTAATATTACCATTCACGGCGTTACTAAGGCCATTGTTTTTAACGTAATTTATAATGGTACGGCAGTTACTGCTATGAAAAAGCCTACCGCTGGTTTTACCATCACCGGAAAACTCAACCGGCTTGATTTTGGCGTAGGTACTGCCGCGGTTAGCAGTGGCGTAAGCAACGAGATTGAATTACGGGCTAATATCGAATTTACGGTTATTTAGTTCAGAAGACAGGAGATGAAGCCCGGCTTGGCGATTGCGCTAAGCCGGGCTTTTTTAATACCCTCGGGGGGCATAGTAATGAGTATTAAGGGTTAACCAGGCCTTTTTGGCGGTTCTCTTTAAATTTTTTAAAATGTGAAGGTGTTAAACCTGTAATTTTTTTAAACTGGTTAGATAGATGGGCAACGCTGCTGTAATGCAGTTTATACGATATTTCGGTAAGCGAAAGCTCATCGTAAACCAACAATTCTTTAACCCGTTCAATTTTATGGAGGATGATATAATGCTCAATATTGATGCCCACCACTTCTGAAAATAAGTTGGCCATGTAAGTATAATCGTGGTTGAGCTTACTGCTCAGATGATCGGAGAAATTTACTTTGGCGGGCTCTTCTGCATAGTGCACCAGTTCAACAATTACTTTTTTTATTTTTTCGATCAGGATGCTTTTTTTGTCGTCAAGCAGCTCCAGGCCAAATTTCAATAAAGCCGTCTTAAATTCCTTCTGTTGGGCTGCCGAAAGATCTTCGGCTATTTCCACTTCCCCCAGCTCAACGCAAATATAATTAACAGATAGTTTTTTAAGCTGTTGTTTGACGATCATCTTACAACGGATGCATACCATATTCTTTACGTAAAGTTTCATTCTGGATGGGGCTCGGCTTTAAAATGTATGAACAGGGAACTATTTTTTAACCAGAATGGATCTGACAGCAGAAACACGACATGCGCTAACAGCGTAGATTCCACCCACTGATTATTTATCTTTCAATGTTCAACCAGGCATGGCTGTAGGGATAAGGAATAAAACCCTTTATAGTTTTAACTATAACGTAAAATAAATAGATGGATAGTTTGTTGGGAGTTTTTGAGCTAAATTGTTGTTTTTCAAAGCGATTTAAACTTTTTTTACGCTTGCCATATTTGCCTTGGGGTGTGAATGATGTAACTTATTCATGGAGTTATGTAATACTTTAGATTGAACGATTGCCACCTTTATATTCTGATCTTTAACGATTAACATCAAAAGTACTCAACGTTGCGGATTCAGAATGGATCTGTGGAAAGTATCAGCGGCTAAGCAAGATTTACTATCATGGAAAATAATAAACCGGATAATACCGAGCTGGAACCCGGAAAGGCACACATTATTGTGGATATTATTGAATATGTACCGAATTCGGTGGTCATCAAAACCATCATCAGGAAGTCAACAGGCAACATCAGCATCATGTCTTTTGATAGCGGCGAGGGCCTCAGTGTTAAAACAAGCCCCTTTGATGCCTTTGCCCAGATTATTGAGGGTAATGCCGAGATTGTGATTGATAATGTTTCAAACCACCTGGAATCGGGCATGGGTATCATCATACCAGCGCATTTGCCCAATTACATCAAACCCAACGGCCGGTTTAAAATGATCCAAACTATTATTAAAAGCGGATATGAGTAGAGTAGAGCAGGGATCATCCGCAAAATGCGATCATCATTGTGCAGGCACAGCTTTAGTTTAATGGTTAGCTTGCTTGTATTTGCATTTTTTTAAAATGGGTAGGTGTTAAGCCCGTTATCTTTTTAAATTGATTGCAGAGGTGTGCTACACTGCTATACTGCATTTTGTAGGATATATCGGTAAGCGATAGCTTATCGTACATTAACAGCTCCTTTATTCGTTCAACTTTGTGGATAATGAGGTAGTGCTCAACGTTTATTCCCTCTACTTCAGAAAAGAGGTTGGCCATGTAAGTATAATCATGGTTTAGCATTTGGCTAAGGTGGTCCGAAAAATTGATTTTGGCAGGCTCCTCTTTGTAATGAATCAACTCAACAATCACTTTTTTAATTTTTTCGATCAGCACACTTTTTCTGTCGTCCAAAATATCCAAACCAAATTTTTGCAAAGCCATTTTAAGATCGGCCAGTTGGCCATTGGTAATATCTCCCTTAATTTCAACTTCGCCTAATTTAACAGCCCTGTGGGCAATAGATAGCTTTTTAAGCTGTTGTTTAACCAGCATTTTGCAGCGGATACAAACCATGTTTTTAATGTAGATCTTCATTTTAAACTACTGGTTTATTAGTTTGCCCGGCCAAATTAATAGGTGTAAAGTAAAGGGTACTCAGGTGGAAGCCCTTAGTGCAAATTATGCTTGTCCTACTCAGACTTTGGGGCTTTTTATTCTGGATTGACGGGCAATCCATTGATGGCAGCACCGTACTCAATGAAATTGTTGCAACATGGATGATGGGCTGTTTCATAACAGGTGATGTGCCTTTTGGCATTGATCAAAGCTGCTGAATAATTAGTTGAATAATATGACCGTCATCATATTTGATAGGGTTTGTTATCACAATAAATTATTGTGCACTTAACTTTTTATCAGCCTGCTTTTTTTTCTCCTGCTTCTTAAAGTATCCTTTAAAAAAGAAATTATGCTTTAAGGCTTCCATGTTTTGATTGAAGCCGTCGGTTCCTTTCATGATATTGTCGAGGCTGATGCTGATCTTTTGTACAATCAGGGAATCTTTAAGCAAGGCATGCAAAGTTCCTTTGCCATCATTCATATCATGGTTAACCGAGCTGAGGATGATATTGGCCTGCGCAGTTAGGCTACCGGCATTATCGCTGGCTAATTTTAGTTTACGCACAGCTTGTTTTAAGTTACCTGCAAGCGCGGTATCTGTAAGCAACAAGCCCGCGGTTCCTTTGCCTTGCCTGATCTGTATTACAAGACTATTTAAGCCCATGGTCATATCGCTGGCGTTTTTGCTGGCTGTATTGATATGACTCAGTGACGATTTTAAGCTCGGGCCAATGGTTTTGTCGTTCAGTACATCAAAAATAGCACTGCTATCTAACCGGAGCACGGTAGTTTTTAATACGGCCGAGATGCCTGCTATGTTGTTGTTGGTTTTGGATAGGGTTTGCAGCATTTCATCAGTACTTATCATGTGTTGTGCAGTTAACAGGTCGCCGGTGTTAACGCTGCTGCCTGCATCTTTACCGGGTTGAATATTCACTACTTTATTGCCCATCAACCCTTCGGTGCCAATTGAGGCCAGGGCATTTTTATGGATGAATGTTTTGATCTTGCTGTCAATCACCATGTTTACTTGTATGGTGGTGTCGTTAATCATTTCAATGCTTTTAACTGTGCCGGCTTGTATGCCCGAGAATAATACATTATTGCCTTCCATTAAACCGTTAAGATTAGTAAAGCGCACTTTAAGTTCAAAGTCGCTTCCAAAAATATTGCGGTTTTTGCCAATCATGTAAAAGGCCACCATCATAACCAGCAGCCCGGCCAGCACAAATAGTCCAAGTTTAACATTATTTTCTCCCTGTTTTGCCATAGTTATTATTCAAAAAATTGTTTAATTTTTTGGTCTGCTGCATGTGCCAGCTCATCATAAGTGCCATCGGCATAGCATTTACCTTCCAGTAGTAAAATAACCCGGTCTGCTAAATTTTTAACGCAGTTCATATCGTGAGAAATGATGATGGATGAAGTATGATACTTTTTTTGCAGCTTAAGTATCAGGTGGTCAATCTCCCGGGCGGTTACGGGGTCGAGCCCGGTTGTGGGTTCATCGTATAGTATAACTTCGGGCTTTAGTATCAAGGTACGGGCCAGGGCTATTCTTTTTAACATCCCTCCCGATAATTCCGACGGCATCATATTGGCGGTTTCAACCAAATCCACATTCTCAAGCGCCTCTTTCACCATGGCATTGACCTCTTGCTGCGGAAGGTTGATCCAGTGCCTGCGCAGGGGGAACTCCAGGTTTTCCCGCACGGTCATGGAGTCGTAAAGCGCGTTAGCCTGGAATAAGAATCCAACCTTTGACCTTACGCGATCCAGGTCATCGTCACTTAATTCGGTTACGTTGTCGCCCAAAACCACAATACTGCCTTTATCCGGCTTTAAAAGGCCTATTACACATTTAATCAGTACCGATTTACCGGCTCCTGATTTGCCTAATATCACCACGTTTTCTTCTTTGTAAACGGTAAGGCTAAAATCCTTCAACACTTCATTTAAACCGAACCGCTTGTAAAGATGTTCGATAACAATAACAGCGGTACCCTGTGCATGGGCGGCAGTTTCGGTATTTTTAACTGATGGGTTACTTGTCGCCTTGGTCATGGTATTTAATTTAAGCCCAGCAGGTTAGTGAGTTGTACGGTAAGCAAATCGATAACAAAAATGACCACCGAAGATAGTACCACGGCAGAATTGGCAGAATTGCCCACGCCTTGGGTACCTTTAGTAGAGTTAAAGCCTTTGTAGCAGCCGATGATACCCACGGCAAATCCAAAAAACAAGGTTTTAATAATAGCTGGCACGATATCGCTGTAAGTTAAGCTTTGAAATACCTGCGTAAAAAAGAAACGTACACTGGTTACCGCGTTGATGTTTACACCAATATACGCTCCGAATAAAGAAATGGCGTCTCCAAGTAGGGTAAGTACGGGCAACATTAAGGTAGTAGCCACTACCCTGGTAGCTACCAGGTATTTAAAAGGGTTGGTACCGCTTACGTCCATGGCGTCTATCTGTTCGGTTACTTTCATGGAGCCAAGTTCGGCGCCAATACTGCTGCCAATTTTTCCGGCAAAAATCAGCGCCGTTATTACCGGTCCTATTTCTCTTACAATAGCTATACCTACCATTACCGGCAATTCAGACTGTACCCCGTAAACAACCAGCGAAGGGCGTAGCTGCATGGTAAGTACGAGCCCCATAATAAAGCCCGTTAAGCCTACCAGCGGAAACGATTTGTAACCAATAAGGTAACACTGCGCAAGCAACTCCTTAATTTCAAACCGGGGTTTAATGCCACGCGAAAAAAAGTGTCCTGTAAACCTGGATATTTTTCCGGTTTGTTCAAGAAAATCATTTGTATCGGATAACAAAGACATATTTAAAATACCTGGTAGAGCTTGATAGCCGCTGGTGAATTATTGCCCATTTTATAGTTGGTGCCAAAAACTATTTATTCGGTGGTTGCACCCTCAAACTTTTCAGGGTTTTCTTGTGCTTCTTTTTTTGTTTCGCGCACTATACCGTCTTTATGATGGGGCGGCGCATAAATAGTGTACATTTTTAAATCGTTTTGCGCATCGGTATTGATTACGTTATGCTTGGCACCGGCGGGCACCACAATGGCATCGCCATCTTTAACTTTATATACATTTCCGTTAATAATGCATCTGCCGTTGCCACTTTCAAACCGGAAAAACTGATCGTTGGCGTTGTGTATTTCCTCCCCGATATCTTCGCCCGGCAAAAGGCTCATCAGCACTACCTGCATGTGGTTGCTTGTGTACAATACCTTACGGAAATTGCTGTTCTCCAGTACTTCGCCTTCAATAGGAGCGCTAAAACCTTTCACCGGTTTTACTTCCAGATCTTCATTGTTTTTCATTTTGATTGGTGTTTTTTTGTTTTTAGAGAGCGGTAGCCTGCAAATTGATAGGCCTGCTGCTTAGCAAACGGTAAAATAGTCGCGTACCAGGGCATGTTGCTGTTTATCGGTCATCTTATCAGCCGGAATTATTTCAAATTTAATATTGGCAAAAAGATGATCATCCTTTAAGGTATTATATAACTCAACCTTGGCTTCAGTAGGGCCAAAAAGCACTACCTCACTGTAATTTCTAATCACCTCGCCAAGTTTCCGGTAATAGTCGGCTTGCTCATGCTGTTCTTTATGGTGCATTAAATTTTCGCTTCGTTCCAGCGTTTGCTCTTTTTCCTGGTGGTTAAAATCACAATCAATAGTTGTAGTGGTCATCGGTTCTGCGCCAAATTCTATTAAATCAGCATGTTGATGATCCATCCAAATGCCTAAATATTTTGCTTCTTTCATTTCTTTTTTTGAAAATAAAGATGATCCTTTGCCAGCCAGGGCAATTACATAATTCGGTGAATGAGTTACATCATTCACACCTTTGTTAATAAAGTGGCTATATTGTTAACCCGCCTTCAGTGTTAAAAAGTCGTTCAGTTGTTGTTCCAGTAAACCACTGTTATATTCCGGGCTGATATGATTCTCGGTAACGGTGATCTCTTTTTCGGATACGATGATAGAAAAGGCAATTCCCTCAATTACATCGGGGAATAACACATTGATCACATCGTCAACATGGGCAAAACCTATGTTCAGGCCCGAGTCTAATTTACTGTTGATGTAGCCGGCAAATTCTGTTTTTAAAATGCCAAAAAGCTTTTCGGCGCTTAGCGCGGCCGTGTTTTTAATAGGTTCCATTTGTTGTAAAGAAGTAGAGATAGATATATGGTTAATGGTGCTCAGGCATGTAGAATAGCGGATATTACAGATCGCCCATGATTATTTTTCTTCGTTCTTCATAATCATCTTTATTGATTTCGCCCGAAGCAAAACGCTTCTGCAAAATATCCAGGGGCCCACTTTTTCTATTTCGCTGAAAGGGGACATCGTAAGGCGTGGCGAAGATCCAGATGAGCAGCATAATCCATACACACCACCAGATAAAATCCATTCCCCAGAAGTTGTTGTCGTAAAACATCATATTGGTTTTTTAAGTAAATTTTTTAATGAGAACACTACAAATCTGGCGTCTTTAAGCAACTGATTTATTATGCAATTCTTTTAATTAATTACATCATTCACACGTTGAGCTGATGCAGCAATGTGTGAATGATGTAAGCTATTGCCAATATTGTGTAATGCCCGATAGCAACGGAGTGCCCATCTTTATCCGGTTGATAGTTGATGTTTGATATTGCTTTTATGAGTAGGCATTTGCGCGGATCATGTAAACTTTACGACAGCAGGAATTTTAGCAAATAGGTGGCGGAGGAAATAGGGGAGGTGCTTGAAGCATACCTGCCGGCAAAACAATTTTACGCTTTAAAAGTTGAAACTATAAGTAGCGTGGCTAACGCGATGAAAAAAAATATCGGCTTGATTGCTGCGGGAGAGCGGCCATATTAACTTTTTCTATCCAGCATAATCAGCGTTAACAGAGGGAGCTATTTAATTAAACAGCCCGAAAGGATTATCAGAATAAGCTATAAGCAAAAGCACCAATGAGTTACGAAATTATACAAACTGAAGAAACCGGTGTGATCAGATTTCTGCACATCACTTCAACCAGTTTTAGGCGATGGAAAATATGGCGTATTCAGTTTCACGACGGTAAAGAAACATTTATGTACCGTTGCGGCAACCAGTGGATGCAATGGAGTAAAAACTATTTGGATAAGCCTGTTTTAAAGGCCATTGAAGAGTGTATCGAAAACAGCACGATCAGAAATCAGCTCAAGTCGATTTTAACGATGCTTAAATAACAACTCAATATGAATAAAATAATTGTTTTATACAAAAGGCCGGCCGGTAAGCCCGCCCTTGGTGATTTTAAAACTGAGATTGAAGATGTACCTACGGCCGATGATGGTGAGGTGTTACTTAAAACACGTTACGTTTCGGTAGATCCGTACCTGCGTGGCCGAATGAATGATGAGGAATCGTACATCCCGCCATTTGAATTGAATAAGCCATTACAATCGGGCATCATAGCCGAGGTGGTGGATTCCAATAATACGCTTTTTAAGGTAGGCGATTTTGTTTTGGGAAACCTCGATTGGAAAGAATACCAGGTATCTAACGGGAAAGGCTTACGCACCATACCGAACGATCCGGCCTACTTAACGGCCCACCTGGGCATTTTGGGTATGACCGGAATGACCGCCTATTTAGGGCTTACAAAAATAGGTGCGCCAAAGCCGGGCGAAACCATCGTTGTATCGGGGGCGGCAGGTGCTGTTGGCAGTGTTGTGGGCCAGGTAGGTAAATTACTCGGCTGCAGGGTAGTTGGCCTTGCCGGATCGGATGAAAAGGTTGAACTGCTTAAATCAAAATTCCATTTTGATGAAGCTATTAACTATAAAACCACGACTGATTTAAGCGCAGCTATTAAAACAGCATGCCCGGCTGGGGTCGATGTTTATTTTGACAACGTAGGCGGCCCAATATCAGATGCTGTTTTAAACAATATTAACAAGCATGCGCGCATTCCGTTATGTGGTGCTATTTCGTTGTACAATGCTGCCGAGCCGGTACTTGGGCCGTATATACAACCCGTGCTGGTAAAAAAGAGCGCGCTGATACAAGGTTTTATTATAGGCGACTTTGCTGCCCACTTGCCCGAGGCTACCAAGCAGTTAACCAGCTGGTTGATGGAGGGTAAACTTACCTATAGCGAAACCATTTACGAAGGTTTTGACCATATCACACAGGCTTTTCTGGCGCTTTTTGAGGGTAGCAATGAAGGAAAAATGATTGTTAAAATTTAATCTGATAAATTACAAAAATCCTAAAAAAATGAAAGTACTAATGGTATTAACATCCCATAGCGAATTGGGAAACACAGGTAAAAAAACCGGGTTCTGGATAGAAGAGTTTGCAGCACCTTATTACGTGCTGGCCGATGCCGGTGCACAAATAACGCTGGCATCTCCAAAAGGTGGTCAGCCGCCTATAGACCCCAAAAGTGAAAGCCCCGATGCGCAAACCGAAGCAACCCGCAGGTTTGATCATGACAAGGAGCTTAAAGAAAGGCTGGCGCATACGCTTCCGCTGGATACGGTAAACGAGATGCATTACGATGCCGTATTTTATCCGGGCGGCCACGGCCCTTTGTGGGATCTGGCTAACGATAGTGCGTCAATCGCCCTAATAGAAGATTTTTATGCACATCATAAACCCGTGGCCTTTGTTTGCCATGCACCAGGTGTTTTAATGAAAGTTAAATTACCCGATGGAAGCCCCCTGGTAAAGGGTAAAACCGTTACCGGATTCTCTAACACCGAAGAAGAGGCAGTTCAATTAACCGATGTGGTTCCGTTCCTGGTAGAAGACGAATTGCAAAAATTGGGCGGACTGTACAGCAAAGGCCCCGACTGGGGATCTTATGTGAAACAAGACGGCTTGTTAATCACCGGCCAAAACCCGGCATCATCAGCAGAAGCTGCCGAATTATTGTTAAAAGCCTTAGCAAAAAAAGAATAACCAACTATGATGGTAAGCCTTCGCCCGACAAATGTTTTTGTTATCCCGTTGTAACGGATGCCTTTAAGCAATTTTGTCGGGCGAAAATGGGCTTCAACATCATAAAACCTTGATCTTGTCTATCGCTATCATCAATTCCTGCGCGTCATTTTTGCATTTTGTAACCATTTCGGCGGCAATGGCACTTTGGCCTCCTAATTTCCGGGCGTCTACTTCAAAAGCAAAAACCTCCATCTCCCGGTTTCTAAAGCTTTCGGCGGTGTAGGCAATAATACCATCGCCTATAGCTTTCATTTCCTTTTGTTTGGCTGCCAAAGTATGCTTTACTTCGCTAATAATATTCTCAATTTCGTTCATGTTAAAAAGCATCTTTATGTTTATTGGGGTAAAAATCACATCACCAGTACAGCAGCGCCGCTGATATCGCCATTGCGAACGGCAGCCAGCGCCTCGTTGGCCTGTTGTAGTGTGAATAACCTTGTTTCGGTTTTTATTTCAACTTGTTTAGCAAGAGCAAAAAAATCTTCGCCATCCTTCCGCGTCAGGTTGGCCACAGAGCGGATTGTTCTTTCTTCCCAAAGCAGTTGATAGGCAAACGATGGGATGTTGCTCATGTGGATACCTCCGCAGATAACCGGGCAACCTTTATCGATATCCTTTAATGCTTTAGGAACAAGCTGCCCCGCCGGGGCGAAGATAATGGCACCATCTAATAGTACAGGCGGCGCATCTTCAGAATTACCCGCCCATACCGCGCCCATCCTGGTTGCAAATGCCTGTGCTTCCAGATCGCCATCCCGTGTAAAGGCATAAATTTGCTTACCCTGATGTTTTGCTATCTGTACCAGGATATGTGCGGCTACGCCAAAACCGTAAAAACCTATTTTTTTAGCCGCCTGCCCTATCATTTGATAAGAGCGATAGCCTATTAAACCGGCGCAAAGCAGTGGCGCGGCTGATGGATGCCCATATTGGGGCTCCAGGTGAAAGCAGTATTTTTGGAAGGCCACCGTAAATTCGGCGTAACCGCCATCTATAGTATAGCCAGTAAAAAGGGCGTTTTCGCATAAGTTTTCCTGGTCCCTGAGGCAATATTTACAATGGCCACAGGTATAACCTACCCAGGGTACACCAACCAGATCGCCTGGTTTTAAGGTAGTTACCTTGCTGCCGGTTTTTTCAACGGTTCCTATAATTTCATGTCCGAGTATCAGCGGGAGTTTGGGTTTCGGGAGTTCGCTATCCATAATATGCAGATCGGTACGGCATACCCCGCAGGCCATGATCCTGATCAGTACCTGTTGGTCGTTAGGTATCGGCAAGGGCATTCTTTTGTAAACCAAAGGCTGTCCGGCAACTTCCATCACCATGGCCTGCATCGTTTCAGGCAGTAGCGATGAGGCTTTGATTCCGGCTGTGGTTTTTAAGTTTTGGCTGTTCATCGTCATTAGTTTTGGGTAATTAGATCATAGCATATTGGATGAGCGGTTGTACTGGTTGGCGCGAACTGATGATTTGCTGCAACTGCTGGTATACCTGTAGCCTTATTGTTTCTTTTTCTTTGATCCACAGGCGCTCCAGAGTTCTCAAAATTTCCTTTTCAGATTCTTCCGTGTCTCTATTCAAACAACAGTCATGCAGCAGGCCTATGGCCGTATCCATGTCATGAAATTTGCCTAAAACCTCGGTAAATGCAGCTATGTTTTCTTTGCCCGATAGCAGGCCGTAAGGCGAAGTTTGAGCTACCTTATCGCCAATATGTGGCCATACATACAATAATCCTTTTAAAAGTTTCCTGATCTCGTGCAGCGAATCATCAGAAGGAAAAACCGGCATCAATAGCTTCTCCAATTTCTTAATTTCCGATCGTACAAACTGCGCTGCCGATTTAGAGCTGAGATGATCTGGCAGTAACTTCAACAGGTTTATTTCTGCCCTTTTAAAAGGCTGTACACCTTTCATGATCTGGCTGGCCACCACCATATGGTGCAGGATTTTATTAGACACCAAATTAAGATAAGCGCCTGCGCGCATAGCTTGCCTTGCATCCAGCGTGGTTTCAACATAAAGCTTTTGTAATTGCAGGTTTCTTACTATTCCTGCTACCTCAAAATACTTCAATAGCCTTGGCGGTATTTTTATGGCCTTATGCTGCTGCCCCCTGGCCGCGTTTATCAGTTGGATGCAGGCGGCCAGTTTTTTCACTTTAACCCTGAACACCCGGATGTCGTCTTCATGAAAATGCAATCTGATACTTTCCAGGCCGATATTGATCTTTTCAAATCTTGTTTTAACAATATTATCTATTTCGTGGTGCTTTATCATTTTCTGTATGTGTAAACTCCCTATTCAATTACCAGTTCGTTGTTAACCATCAAAACACCCGGCGCATTCCAGGCTACTTTTTCCGCCTCTTCTTTTTGATAGAATGACTGCACCGTGCCATTCAGTGTTATCGTATTCTTATCGGCCTTAACCCTGATGTTTTGATCAACAGTAGCAGAATAACGGAGCAGCGCGTGTTCAATCGTCTTTTTTTCCAGCTGATCTTGCGTTTGTTTGGCCAACACAAGGTTGTTGGTAAAAACCCTGACACCCTGTACGCCACCTACTGATTTTTTGGCGGCTTCTTTTTGAAAATTATAGGCCACTTCACCATCAAGGGTAACGTGGCCTTGCTCTACCTTAACCGTTATACGGTCAACAGGTACCCAATTTAATTGCAGAGATTCAAGCACAGCTTTAGCAATGGCATCATCAGGAATTTCATCGTGGCCACCCAAATCAACGTTGATATGCTCTATCATCGCTTTAACACCATCAATACTCTTTGTAACAGTTTCCGCGCGTAATTTATCCAGGTAGTTTTTAACCGTGCCCGACAACTGTACCAAACCATTGTTTGCTGTTACAGTAATTTTCGCGCCTTTCAATAAGGGTTCCCAATTCAGGGCATCCAGGATATCTTTTTGTAAATCGCGGTCGTTTTTCATGTATTCAAGTGGTGAAAAGTAAAATTCAGATTTTAAGCGGGCGTAGCTGTTATGTAATTCTATGTTTAAGTTACATCATTCACACCTGGATACTGTTAGCGTATTGAAGATCATGATTAAGTGGATAAGATCAGCCCGGTTAGTTTTAACTGAGGCTGCGCCTGATAACCTATAGCGTCAGCTTCAACTCTTTTCAGTCTGTTTTTTTTAATACCTGCCGGGTTTACCATGTGTGAATCATGTAATCTATTCACATAGTTGTGTAAGATATTTAGCGCAACAAGTATGCATCTTTATGGCTATAGTTTAATTGATGCTTAAACTATGCACTGATCAACTAATTTGACAAAAACGGTAAATTACCAGGGCTAACCGGACCCTTATTGAATTATTATGATTTCTGGCCGATGAGATTGAATGAACCAAAAAGCTGGACTGTACCGGCCTCGAATACCCAAATTGATGGCATGGGCTACAGGAGGCGTTAAAAAAATAAATTAATAGTGTGGGTTAACGCGACCACATTTTTCTGCCTGGAATTAAAAAAACTTTGGTTTTACGGTGCTTGACGATTTTACTTCGCGAAATACCCCTCTGGAACGATGAGGCGCAACTGAACTTATTTGCTACCAATGATAAATACCGCCATTAAGCGCGGTAAAAATTAACAGCATACACGCTCACAGCTCAATAATTAAATGGAACAACAAAACTTAACGAATGTAGCTCTTATCGTGGCGTATCCGGATGAGGAAACGTTATGGGCCGGAGGTACTATCATCAGCAATCCGGGATGGCAATGTGATGTGGTTTGCCTTTGCAAAAAAAACGATCGTAACAGGGCGTCTGTTTTTTTCGAGGCGTTAACTGAGCTGGGAGCAAATGGATTTATGGGCAATCTGGATGATGGTCCCGAACAATTGCCGCTGCAAGATAGCCAGTTACAACAAATGATACAACAGTTAATGCCGGACAGGAAATATGATTTGATAATTACGCACAACCCCGACGGGGAATACGCCAGTTACCACAGGCACCAGGAGATTAGCAGGGCTGTAATCAATTTATGGGCAAAAGGCCTGATAGCAGCAAAGCAACTCTGGACATTTGCTTATCAAGAAGGGGAGTCAGGCCTATCTGCCGAACCAAGGGTTGATGCTGATCGCTACCATATTCTTGAGCAGTCTGTTTATGAAAGGAAATATAACATCATTACCCAAACCTATGGTTTTGAAACAGGAAGCCGGGAGGCTCAAAACATACCTGAGAATGAAGCTTTCTGGCATTTTCAAAACCCGGTAAAAGCAATGCAATGGTTGGTACAAGGGGGGCGGCCGCGTAAGCCTATCCAAGTACCGATGATCGATACCCGTGCAGCTATTTGATGCAGATTGAAAAGGTATAAAAGCCTGCAGCTATTTTGTGTGGAATTAAAGTTCGGCCCGGTAAACCCAGACCGAACTTTTTGCTTTATCTCAAAAAGCTACGAGTTAATTCATTTGAATATAAGCCCGTTACTATATTGAGAATTAGTGCTTAGTCCATTTTGTGCCGTTGCTCCAATAGATAGTCTTCCCGTCGGGAGAAAGCACGCCGGTAAAAGGGGCATCATCTGAAAAATCAACACCGCACGCAGGCTGAGGCAGTTCATCAATTTCATGTCCCGGAAACGGGCCTCTTCCGTTTCCGTATTTTACAGTTAGTATATTATTGCGTTCGGTAATCGTAACGGTTACATTACTGTGATCTGTCCAGTTTCCAATAAATGAGTTCATGGTTTTTGTTTTTTTTCCTACTCTTAAGGCTTTTCGGGTTTCGCCCCTGTATTAGTTACCCCACAGGCAGGCTCGTTTTTTTTAGTGGGGTCTGCTCCACTGGTAAAAGCTTTTAACAATGTAAATTTAAAGCTTCAACCAGCAGGTTTACAGCGTATTAATAAGCGTTTATGATATTGGGTATTTATACTTTTTTTGTTTTAACAGCAGGTATTAATACCTGCTGTTAAATTTTTTAATGGCCAAAACGAAACGGTAGCTTTGGCAACATTCGTTTGTTTTTTTTAAAAATTAATTTTTTGAATTTTTCAGCAGCATCTTGCAAAGGATAGTTGTAAGACTTAATTAGCCAGGGCGGCTATCGGGTGTGTTGTACCTTCAGTTTAGTTTTATTTTTAAATTATTAAGTGTACATTAGTTTTTTACATTTAGTTTTATTTGTGTTTTTTTAATTAATATGCCCCCTAACGAAGATATATTATTGCTTTGGAGTTTATTTAAACAAGGCGAGTGGGATGCGTATACCAAATTATACAATCAGAATTTTAAGCTTTTAAATAATTACGGTTATAAGTTTACTAAGGACATTAATTTAATAGAAGACGCCGTACACGATCTGTTTATTAAATTATGGACTAACCGCGCCAATTTGGGGAACCCCATTTCGGTGAAAAACTATTTGTATAAAGCCCTCCGGAGTGTCATCTTCCGGAAGATGCAGAATCAATCCCGGTTTACGCCGATGGAGGATGATTACCCTTTTTTATTTGAAACATCTTTCGACCTGGTGTACATCGCCAACGAAGATGAAAGGCTTCTGCAGGATAAAATCAAATCTGTAATTCAAACTTTACCTCATCGCCAACAAGAAATTATATTTTTGCGCTTTTATGAGGGCTTTAGTTATCCAGAGATAGCTGATATTATGGAAATTAACGTAAGTTCCACTTATAAGCTGCTTTATAAGGCGCTAAATAGCATGCAAATGTCACTTAAGCTATCAAAATTGGTAATTATTTGGGCTATTCTCTCCCAAATTAATAAAAACGCAAAAATTTTATAAAAAAAGTCTCAACCCGAGGGATAATTGGGCATGGTGTCTGTATATCGGTAGTGTAATAAGCTTGATACATGGACACCAATAAGTATTCAAATTTCACATTTAAAGATTTTTTAGAGGATGACGACTTTCTAAACTGGGTAATTGGCCCGTCAGCAGAAAGCGATTTGTTTTGGAATGGATTTTTAGAACAATTCTCTGAAAAAAAGGATGACATCGTTAGGGCCCGGGATGTTATTCGCCTTTATCGTGAACAAGACACTTTTTACAACCAGGATCGCCAGGCAGAAGTGTGGAAACGCATTGAAAGCTCGGTAGGTACAAATGTGCAGGCAAAAACTTTCAGGTTACCGCAAGTACTACGTATAGCTGCAGCTATATTACTGGTAGGCCTGGGGGCGTTCATTTTCTGGTATCAGAAGGATCAAAATTTCCAAACCGCTTTTGGCGAAATCAAAACGGTAGTTATGCCGGATGGTACAACCATTTTGCTGAATGGAAATTCAAGCCTTACGTATCAGCGCGGCTGGGGCAAAAACTCCAGGGAGGTTTGGCTTAAAGGGGAAGGTTTTTTTAAAGTTACACACCTAAACCAGGATTCAACCCACATTAAGGCAGGCGAGCGATTTATTGTGCATTGTAACAACATCAGCATTGAAGTATTAGGTACTACTTTCAATGTGAATAACCGGCACAACAAAATCGATATTGGCTTGGTTACAGGGAAAATCAAAGTTACGCCTAACGCGCAAACCAACAACAGCACGGTACTGACGCCGGGCGATTATGTAGAGTATTCTGCCAAAGCTACCGCATTAAAAGTTAAGCTGCCGCATCCCGAAAAGTTAATGGGATGGACAAAAAGACAGTTCATTTTTAACAATGTGAAATTGGGCGATATTCTTAAAACTCTTGAAGATACTTATGGCTACCGGATAAAATATGGTAATCCGGCCGTAAAGGATATTCAGATTGAAGGTGAGATCAATGTTACCGGTGTTAAAGAACTGCTGGAAACGGTATCTACCTCGCTACACGTCAGTGTTTTTCAGAGTGATGATCAAATAACTATTAATTAACCCTATTAATTTAAAAAGTATGAGAAATTTCAACTCAACGAGTTGTTTAAGATGCTATACCTTATTGTTTATATTTTTGATCAGCGGCTTTTCAAGTAATGCGCAATTGGCCATGGCCAGTAAACCGTTTAAAAATAACATAAGGTATACTCAAAGCGGGCAATCGGACACCGATTCAAAAAAATCTCTGAAGGATGCAATCGAAACGCTTAAGTCGCAATACCATATCCAGATCGCTTTTAAAGAAGGCTTGCTTAATAATAAGTTTGTAACCTCCGTGGATTCGGCCGGCAGCGACGCCAGTGTTGATCATAAACTTACACGCCTACTAAACGAATTTGATCTTTTATTTAAAAAGATCGGCACAAAACAATATGTGATTTACCAGGCCCCGGCAGATAAAAACGTAGCCAGTACCAATGTAAAAGGTAAAGTTGTTTTTAGCGAAGATGGCACAGGTGTACCCGGAGCTACAATAACTTTAAAAGAGGATCGCCAGGTTGGTACTACAACTGATATAAACGGTAATTTTGATCTTAAAATACCAGCCGCTTATGATGATAAGCCGGTTACAGTAGTAGTAGCTTTTATTGGTTATGCCAAAATGGAAGTGCCCGTTGCCAATAGGGCCAACGCTATACTGGTTAAGCTCGCAAAAAACGACCAAACATTGAACGAGGTTGTGGTAACTGCATTAGGTATCAGCAAACAAAAAAAATCATTAGGATACGCGGTTACCGAGGTTAAAGGCGATGAGCTTACCCAAGCCCGCGAAAACAACGTGGCCAACGCTTTAACAGGTAAGGTAGCCGGTGTAAACGTTGCCGGTATGTCCACAGGGCCGGGCGGATCGAGCCGCATCACTATCCGGGGTAATGGTTCTTTGTCAAGGGATAATCAACCGCTCTATGTTATCAACGGTATGCCAATGGATAATTCGGTGCCGGGGTCGGCACCAACCACAAGCGGTGGCGGCAGTAACGTTGACCGTGGCGATGGCATAGCGGCTATTAATCCGGATGATATCGAATCGATAACGGTATTAAAGGGCGGTACAGCTGCCGCTTTATACGGTTCAAGGGCGTCTAACGGTGCTATTTTAATTACAACCAAAAAAGGTAAAGCTCAAAAAGGTATCGGTGTTGAATTCAATTCCACCGCAACCGTCGAGAAGATAACTTCCCTTCCGGATTTTCAATATGAATATGGACAGGGCGATGGAGGGGTAAAGCCAACCACGCTTGCAGCGGCCCAATCTACAGGCCGCAGGTCGTGGGGCTCTAAAATAGACGGCTCAACCGATTATGTTGGCGTTGATGGTTTAACCCACCCTTATGTAGCTCAAAAAAACAACCTGCAAAATTATTATCAAACCGGCAGCACTTACACCAATACGCTGGCGTTATCGGGCGGTTCGGATGCGATAGTTTATCGTTTTTCGATGGCCGACCTTAACAGCAAAGGCATTTTGCCTGGTAGTACTTACGACCGTAAAACAGGCAACCTGTCTTTAAGCGGAAAATTAAGCCCGAAGTTAAGTTTTGAGGCATTGGCGCAGTATAATTTGGAGGTGGCGCATAACCGCAGCAGCGCCGGTGATGCTACAGCCAACCCTAACTGGTCGCCGTACATGATTGCCAATACGGCTGATGTACGCTGGTTAAACCCTGGATACGATGCCAGTGGTAACGAAACCGTTTGGAATGATGCCAACGTTGCTACCAACGGTTATTTTGTAATTAATAAATTTAAAGAGGATGACCGCAAAAATAGGTTTATTGGCCAGGCGTCCATCAGCTACGAATTTATAAAGGATCTGGTACTGAAGGGAACGGTTAGCCAGGATCATTATGATTACAACTACGTTAGTATTACACCTACAGGCACCTTGTACGCATCAACGGGCCAATACGGCGGTATCAAATCCGATGCTTCGGAAACCAACGGATTAGTTACCTTATCCTATAAAAAACAACTCAAAGATTTTGGCGCTTCTTTTTTAGGTGGTGTTAATAAAAGGCACTCCGAGAATAACGAGCTGGATATGAGCGGTACCGGTTATATTATTCCTTATTTTTATAGCTATAACAATTTATCGTCATCTACAACTCAGGCTCTCAACCAGCATCAGGAAGTTAATTCAATCTTCGGCTCGGCAGATTTTAGCTACAAAACCTATTTGTATTTAACCGTTACCGGCCGTAAAGATTGGTTTTCTACACTGAGCCCCGAGCATAACAGTATTTTTTACCCGAGCGTTAATGGTAGTTTCATTTTATCAGAAGTAGTTCAGCTACCCAAATTTGTCAGTATGCTAAAGCTTAAAGGCGCATACGCGCAAGTTGGGGGAGGAGCGCCAGATCCGTATGCTGTAAAGTTAACCTACAGTAACGTACCAAGTTCGGGCCAGCCTTTAGAAAACGTAACCGCTAACACAACAGGCACAGGCATTACCGGTATTAGCAATGCTAATCTTTCTCCAGTTAAATCCATTACTTCAGAAGGGGGGATAGAAGGCCAGTTATTTGGTAACCGCCTCAATTTTGATGTAACCTATTATAACAGGTTAACACAAAATGATATTGTTAATGCAACTATATCATCAACATCCGGTTATAATAATGTGTACTTAAACACAGGCGAGGTGCGTAACCGGGGTATAGAAGGTTTGCTAAGCGGCACGCCTGTGAAAACTTCTAAATTTAGCTGGACAACCAGCTACAACATAGCTTATAATGATAACAAGGTTTTAAGTTTAACCGATGGTGTAACATCACAAAATGTTGCTACAACTGTGGGTAACTGGGGCAACATCAACAATATTGTAGGCGAATCGGCATTCGAGATCGTTGGTACCAGGATACTAAAGGATGCTAATGGCAATACCGTATTTAATTCTGCAACAGGGTATCCCGTAGCAACCGGACAGGTACCGTTGGGCAAAAGCGTTGCGCCTTTAACTATGGGTTACAGCAACGAATTCAGGTACAAAAGGTTCTCGCTGAATTTCCTGTTAGACGGAAAATTCGGAAATAAGATCTTCTCGATATCTGAGGTTTATGAAACCCGTTTAGGTTTGCTTAAATCAACCCTGCCAGGCAGGGAGAATGGTTTAACCCTTACCGGTGTTGATCAAACAGGCGCTGCTTATAACCGTGTTGTTCCGGTAAGCGGTTTACGCACCTATTATGATAATTATAAAAACTATTCTGAATTATTCCTGCACGATGGCAGCTTCATCAAGCTCCGCCAGGTTATTTTTTCTTACAGTGTTCCAGTCAATAATATTAAGGTATTTAAGATTCAATCGGCCAATATATCATTTGTTGCACGTAACCTGGCGATCCTCTACAAGCATACCGATTTTGATCCCGAGCAAAGCTATACCAACAGCAACTTCCAGGGGTTTGAGTCTATCGGTTTGCCACGTACCAGGTCATTTGGTTTAAATCTTTCAGTTAAATTTTAATCATAAAAATGATAACGATGAACAAGTACATCAACAAATATAAAATACTCGCATCTTTTGGTCTGATCGCTTTGGCCTCATGTACCAAAAACTTTGCCGATCTTAATACCAATCCCAACGCGGTAACCACCGCTACACCTCAATACTTTTTTACCAAAGCCGAGTACGATGGTGTGGCTAACATGCTTAACCTGCTGCTGGGAACCATGCAATATACCACCAGCTACAACGATGTTTCGGGCTTTGGCTCCAAATACGTTGCCAGTCAGGTCAATACATCGTCGTCGTCGTTCTCCAGCGCCTATCCCGGTGCATTGAACGAATTGGCAACCGTTATTACCGCCGTGCAAAGCGATCCTGCCCAGGTTAACTTATTAGCTGCAGCGCGGATATGGCGCGTATATTGCTATAGCCGATTGACCGATGTATATGGTGATATTCCCTATTCTCAAGCTACACAAGGCTACACCAGCGGACAATATACACCTGCATACGACGCTCAAAAAGCAATTTATGCCAATATGCTGACCGAGCTTGACCAAGCCGCAAGCAGTCTTGACGCATCAAAAACTACATTTGATAAAGCAGATTTGATGTACGGAGGCAATACCGTTCAATGGAAGAAGTTTGCTTACTCTTTAATGTTGAGGTTAGGCATGCGCTTAACCAAAGTTGATATCACCACGGCACAAACATGGGTAACTAAAGCTATCGCCGGCGGCGTGATCACCGCTGATGCTGATATTGCAAAAGTTAGTTACCTGGCTTCGGGGCAAGTAATCAACCAAAATCCTTTAGCTTATACTTTATACAATAGTGATTATATTGCAGCCGATGGTAACAAAAACCAAGAAGGAGGCAAGTATCAGGATGTATTTATCAATTACCTTAAACAAACTAAGGATCCTCGTTTAGGTGTTGTATCTATCGTTTACTCTGGCGGAGTGCCCGATACCACTTTTGCCAAGCAGCAGGGTATGCCTGCAACATTGAGCTCAAAACCTGCAAATTTTAGCACTTTAAGCGAGCCCAATCCTAAAACTGTATTGCTTTTAAATTCTCCCCGGTTAATCTTTACCGCTTCTGAGAGCTATTTTTTGCTTGCCGAAGCTGCTTTAAGAGGCTGGTACACGGCATCAACAGCAAGTGCATTGTACACCAACGGAGTAAGCGCGGCTTTAAGGCAATGGTCTGTTATCAGTTTAGGTTCAAGCGATGGTACATTGTCATCAGCGCAGATCAGCACTTATGTTAACCGTAATACCCTTGCCGCAGGCACGTTTGATCAGCAAATGCAACAAATCTATACCCAGTTTTGGGTAAGCATTTTCCCCGATGCACAGGAAGCATTTGCCAGCTACAGGCGTACCGGTTACCCCTCATTAACTCCCAATAATTATCCAGGCAATGCAACCGGCGGCCAGTTTCCGCGCAGGTTTTTATATCCCGTTTCCGAGCAAAATTTAAATGCCGTATCCTATGCCGCAGCAGTAGCAAGGCAAGGGCCCGATAACTTGCTTACGCGGGTATATTGGGATAAACAATAATAATTTCCCCTTAATTAGGTTTGATTTGTTTACAAGTTCAGGAAGAGCGAAAGTTCTTCCTGATTATTTTATCCCCCACCTACCATGTTGAATAAAGTATTTGCATTTTTTTTATTGATACTTTGCCTTAACAAAGCGTTTGCACAAAACGATGTTGTTAACGATGATGAAAAAAGTAGTTTTAATCTGAATAAGCCCGAGCGCGAACAATGGCTCAAAAATACAGGGGCCGGTTTATTTATCCATTTTAGTGTTGATGCACAATTAGGCGTCGTGATCAGCCACTCGTTGGTAGGCGCGTCTGACGATTATGTAGATCGCTTTTTTACAGAATTGCCTAAAACCTTTAATCCCGATAAATTTGATCCTTACCAGATAGCTGTATTGGCTAAACTTGCCGGGATGAAGTATATTGTATTCACCACAAAACACCACTCTGGTTTTTGTATGTGGGATACCAAAACAACCGATTTTAATATCACCAAAACACCGTATAAAAAAGATTTGCTTAAGCAGTTTGTTGATGCCACCCGTGCAGTTGGGTTGGATGTAGGGCTATATTTTTCTCCGGAGGATTTTTATTTTTTACATGCTAACCACCTCCCAATTAGCCGCACCAATGTAGTTATGGATGCCGCGCTCACCAAAAAATATGCCGATTATAACCGTCGCCAGTGCGAAGAGCTGATGACCAATTACGGCAAAATTGATGTTTTATTTATCGATGGCGAGCCTAAAGAAGTTGTTAAACAAACTTGCTGGAAACTGCAGCCCGATCTGCTAATCACCCGTGGTGCAATCAAAACGCCCGAGCAAACTTTGCCCGGTACCCCAATTACGCAACCATGGTTATCGCCCATTACCATTGGTACCGCATGGCAATACCAACCCACTAACGAACGTTATAAATCGGGCTCGCAGCTCATTAACCTTTTGGTTGAGGCGCGCTCAAAAGGTGGTTCTCTTTTATTAAATGTGGGGCCGAAGCCTAACGGCGAACTTGCCGAAGAACAGGATGGCCGCCTGCGCGAAATGGCGGCATGGTATTTTATTAACCACGAATGTATTGACAGCGTTAAAACGTGGGTGATCAATAAAGAGAACAACATACTTTTTACGGCAAAGGGCGACGCGGTTTACGCCATAGTTACCGAAGCAGCCGAATGGAAGGAAGGTGAACGTAAAACATTTACCCTGCACTCGGTAAAAGCTCAAAGCAATACAGTAGTTAATGTGTTGGGCCAGAATAGTAAAATTATGGAATATAAGCCTAATGCTGATGTGAGCTGCAAGTATAAGCAAACCGCTTCAGGCCTTGAGGTATCGGTGGTGAAGGCGCAACGCATCTATGATGATCATCGGTGGCCAAATGCTGTGGTGATTAAGCTTGATCATGTTTTGCCCGCCATTACTGAGGCTGTTACCGTTGAAACGGACGACGCCAAACCGGCAGGCACCGGTTTTTTATTAAGCGGACGTTTGTATGACTTTAAAAATAAGAATGTTAAACGCGCCAGGTTTGCTTATCGTGCTTACCGCGGCCGGGTGGAAACCTTGTATGCCGACCAATGGAAATACACCGATTGGGTAAACGTTAGCCCAGAAGGACGTTTTAACACTACCATAAAAACTGCATCCGGCTCGTTTGAATACAAGGCCGTAGCCGAACAAAGTAAGGTTGATGTGGAGGGTGATACCAAGCTTTTAAATTAAAAAAAAACAATTGTGTACTGCATAACAAAGCAAAATGTTTTAGCTTATATTTTGTATCTCTCCTTGTATCTGGGCGTGATGATCAGGCCATGTTATGCACAGCGGCCAGCTGTAATTCCGCAGCCGGTTGCGTTAACGCAGAATAGTGAGGTATTTGTTTTGAATACCGATACCCGGCTCTACAGAAGCATAAACATAGCAGAGAGCAATCTCGTTTTTTTTAACCAGTACGTTAGGTCAATTGCCGGAATAACACTCAAGGCAAGTACGCAGCGTACCGGCAGCAACCTGGTCACGCTAACGATTGATAGCGTAGCAGTAAAACAGAAAGAAGGCTATCATTTAGCAATTGGCAATAAGGGCATCCAATTAACAGGTAACAATGAGGCCGGTGTTTTTTATGGCCTGCAAACACTTATCCAACTGATGCAACCCGTGGTAGGGAAGAGGATCAATATACCAGGCGGTAATATAACCGACTATCCACGGTTTGCTTACCGGGGTATGCACCTTGATGTTAGCCGCCATCTTTTCCCGGTGAGTGCCATAAAAAAATGGATAGATATTTTAGCCCTTTACAAGATCAATACTTTTCACTGGCACCTTACCGACGACCAGGGCTGGCGTATCGAGATCAAAAAATATCCTGCACTGCAAAATATTTCGGCCTATCGCAACGAAACGCTTATCGGCCATAAGAAGGAGTTACCCCACCAGTTTGACGGCCAACGCTACGGTGGCTATTATACGCAAGCCGAAGCTAAAGCTATTGTGCGTTACGCAGCTGAACGCCATATTACCGTAATCCCCGAGATTGAAATGCCGGGCCATGCCCTTGCCGCGCTGGCGGCTTATCCGCAACTGGGCTGTACAGGAGGGCCTTATCAAACCGCTACTTACTGGGGCGTTTTTAACGATGTTTATTGTGCCGGCAACGAGGCTACCTTTACTTTTTTAGAAGATGTACTCAGCGAGGTGATCAATATATTTCCCTCACAGTATATTCATATCGGCGGTGACGAATGTCCCAAAGACAAATGGAAAGTTTGCCCTAAATGCCAGCAACGGATTAAAACAGAGCATTTAAAAAACGAACACGAATTACAAAGCTATTTTATTAAACGGATAAGTAATTACCTGGCTACCCAAGGCCGCAAAATTATTGGCTGGGACGAGATTTTGGAAGGCGGCCTGACTCCCGGTGCTACGGTGATGAGCTGGACAGGCGAGCAAGGCGGCATAGAATCGGCAAGGCAGCATCACCAGGCTATCATGACACCCGAGAAGCAGGTTTACCTTGATTATTACCAATCGCTTTATGCAACAGATTCGCTTGCTGCCGGTGGCTATACGCCGCTGAGTAAATTATACAGTTACGAACCGGTACCCGCAAGCCTGACACCGGCGGAGGCCAGTTACATATTAGGTGTACAAGCCAACCTGTGGACAGAATACATCACCAACACCCGCAAAGCCGAGTATATGATGTTCCCCCGGATGCTTGCCCTGGCCGAAATTGCCTGGTCGCCAAAGGCAACCCGTAACCTCCCCGGCTTTTTAACCCGTACACGGGTTAACCTTAAGCTGTTAAAAAAACAGGGCATTAATGCTGCCGATAATTTTGACCAGATAACCGATACCGTTACCACCAGCAGCGATGGTACACTTTTCCTGACTTTAAAAAGCAGCCTGCCAAACGCGCAACTGCGCTATACTACCGATGGCAGCCTGCCTGATGCTTTTAGCCTGAAATATACATCGGCTTTGCCGGTAAAAAAAACATGTACCGTAAAGGCGGCTTTGTTTATAGGCAAAACACGCTATCAGGATATCTATACCAAGCAGTTGGTAGTGAGTAAGGCCACAGGCAAAAAAGTAAGCTTGCAAAACCAACCGGCAGGTAACTATAACCCTGGCAGCACCGACCGCATGGTGAATGGCCTTACAGGCAACAGCCGCTATAACAATGGCGAATGGTTTGGCTTTAGCGGTACCAATATGGTAGCTACAATTGATTTGGGTAAGCCGCAATCCATTAGCTCCATTGCTACCCATGTGCTCAACTATCACTGGCAAAAAATGTGGCCCCCGGTCGAAATGGTTTTCTCCATATCGGCAGATGGTGTTAACTATCAGGATGTCTACCGGCAAACCAACTTCCCTTTAAACGGCATTAATACGGTTGGTGCAAAAATACCGGCTGTTACGGCGCGCTACGTTCGCGTTAATGCTGTTAACCAGGGTACTATCCCTGCTGGCGAGTATGGAACTGGTGCTGCGGCCTGGTTGCTGGTTGATGAGTTTATTATAAATTGAAAATAAAAAAATGACTTTAATTATAGTACTGCTTTGCATTGCCGCCCTGGTCGTCATGATCTCTGTATTTAAGGTCAGTGCTTTTCTTTCTTTCCTGGTTATATCGGTCGCTGCCGGCTTAATGCTGGGCATCCCACCTGCACAAATTTCACATTCGGTTGAAAAGGGTATCGGCGACACGCTGGGCTCGTTGGTTATTATTTTATGCCTGGGCGCTATGCTGGGCAAACTACTTGCCGAGAGTGGCGCTGCGCAAAACCTGGCCAGCTCCATGATGGGGGTATTTGGCACCAAATACATTCAGTGGGCTATGGTGGTAACAGGTTTTGTTATTGGCATCCCCCTTTATTACGGTATCGGTTTTGTGTTGATGGTGCCGCTCATATTTTCTATCGTTTATCAGTATAAAATGCCGGCCATCTATATCGGGTTGCCTATGCTGGCTGCTTTATCGGTAACGCATGGCTTTTTGCCCCCGCATCCATCTCCATCTGCATTGGTAGTACAGTTTAATGCCAATATGGGTATCACGTTACTATACGGTATAGCTATAGCCATACCGGCTATTGTGGTGGCGGGGCCATTGTTTTCCAGAACACTTAAAGGTATTGAGGCGCATCCGCTTGAGGTTTTTATGCCAGCGCAGTCTTCGGGCTCAAAAATACCAGGTACGGCCAGTAGCTTTTTCACAGCGTTATTACCGGTGTTGCTGTTAATGCTTACCGCGGTGTACCCCTTTTTATATAATCACCGCCTGCCTTTTCAAAATATAGTAGCTTTGGTGGGGCAACCCTCTATCGTGATGATGCTTGCGCTGATGTATGCTACCTGGTCGTTAGGTATGCGATGCGGTAAAAGCATTAAACAAGTGATGACTATTTATGCCGATGCCGTTAAAGATATCGGTATGATCGTCCTCATTATAGGCTCGTCGGGTGCGTTAAAACAGGTACTTACAGATAGCGGGGCCAGTATGCAGATAGCCGGTTTGCTGCAACATGTTAACTTACCGCCGCTATTGCTGGCCTGGTTAATGGCAGCGGTAATAAGGGCTTGCGTAGGCTCGGCAACGGTAGCCGGTTTAACAACAGCGGGTATCATATTACCTTTAATGCAGCAAACCCATACCGATCCCAACCTGATGGTACTGGCCGTTGGCGCGGGCAGCCTGATGTTTTCGCACGTGAACGATGCCGGCTTCTGGATGTTTAAAGAGTATTTTAACATCAGCGTAAAAGATACCGTTAAATCGTGGTCGGTAATGGAAGCGCTTGTGGCTACCATGGGGCTGGCAGGCGTTTTAGTAATTAATCAAATAATCAAATAATATACATCGCATTTATGAACACTCCTGAAGAAAATTTCGAACAAACCGGCCTTAACCTGCCACCCGCACCTTCTCCGCTGGGGGTTTACAAACCTTACCTGGTAGATGGCAAATATTTGTACGTATCTGGCCATGGCCCCGTACAGGATGATAAAAGCCTGATCATTGGCCGTATTGGCGATACGATAGATATGGAGAACGGCAAATTGGCTGCGCGCCAGGTTGGCCTTACCATTCTATCAACCATTAAAACAAACCTGGGTAGCTTAAACAAAGTAAGAAGAGTGATCAAGGTTTTAGGAATGGTAAACTGCACGCCCGATTTTGAAAAACATCCCTTTATTATTAATGGTTGCAGCGAACTTTTTGCGCAGGTTTGGGGTGCCGAGAACGGTATAGGCGTGCGTAGCGCCGTTGGCTTTGGCTCGCTGCCGGATAACATCCCGGTTGAAATAGAGGCTCTTTTTGAGTTGGAACAAGAATAGCTTCGAGAGTAATATGGAAGACTGGTTTAGTATAACTGATATTGATCTGCCCGATAGCCCTGCTTTAATTGTTTATCCCGAAAGGGTAAAATATAATATTGGGCTATTAGTGAGCAGTATTGATAACGTAAACCGTTTAAGGCCGCATGTAAAAACCCATAAAAGCAGCCAGGCTGTTGAATTATGTTTGGAGGCAGGCATCAGCAAATTTAAGTGCGCTACTATAGCCGAGGCCGAAATGCTGGCCTTGTGCAATGCGCCCGATGTATTGCTGGCTTACCAGCCCGTAGGCCCCAAAATCGACAGGTTTATCGCCTTAATTAAGCATTATACCGCTACGCAATTGGCCTGCCTGGTAGATGATTATACCGTTGCCGAAAGAATGAACGAACTGGCTTTAGCTAACCAGTTAACCATCCAGGTTTATATTGATCTGAACGTGGGCATGAACCGCTCGGGTATTGTACTGCAACACGCTTTGGCTTTATACCAGCGTTGTGCGGCCTTGCCAGCTATTCAAGTAAAAGGTTTACATGCATACGACGGGCACATCCATGATGAAGATCTGGCCATTCGTGCAGAACGCGTGAATACCGCTTTTGCACCTGTGGATAGTTTGGTTGTACAGTTGCGTAGCCTGGGCTTTGAGCCGGTTGTTGTAGCCGGGGGCACACCTACTTTCCCTGTCCATGCCGCTAAAAGCGATATAGAATGCAGCCCCGGAACGTTTATTTATTGGGATGGCGGTTACCAGCAGGCGTTTACCGAGCAGGCTTTTTTAACAGCCGCCCTGGTTATTACCCGCGTGGTGTCATTGCCTGACGAAACTAAGATCTGTGTGGACCTTGGGCATAAATCAATAGCGTCTGAGAATGTTTTAGATAAACGCGTCACTTTTTTGAACACACCCGAACTGAAATTTGTGGGCCATAGCGAAGAGCATTTGGTTTTAGATGCAGGGCCCAATCACCAATACCAAATTGGCGATGTGCTTTACGGCTTGCCCCACCACATTTGCCCAACGGTGGCTTTGTATGCAAGTGCTACCACCATAATTAACAAAAAGGTAAGCGGCGAATGGCAGAACCAGGCACGCAACCGTAAAATTAATTTTTAGAACATGTTTATAATAGATGCCCACCTCGATTTGAGTATGAACGCGCTCGAATGGAACCGCGATTTAACCCAACCGGTTGCCGCCATTAATGAGCGCGAACTTGGTTTGACAGATAAGCCCGACCGGGCTAAAGCGGTGGTAAGCCTTCCTGAATTACGCAAAGGTAATATTGGCCTGGTGGTTGCTACGCAAATAGGCCGTTTTGTGGCACCGGGTAACAACCTGCCAGGCTGGCACTCGCCGCAACAGGCCTGGGCGCAAACACAGGGGCAGCTGGCCTGGTACAAAGCCATGGAAGACTGCGGAGAGATGGTGCAGATTAATAACTTAGATACCCTTGAAAGCCACCTCAAGCTCTGGTCTAACGGCGAACAGACAGACAAAAAACCTATAGGCTATATTTTAAGCCTGGAAGGTGCTGATTCCTTAGTTACAGTTGGCCATCTGGAGCAGGCCTACAACAGCGGCCTGCGCGCTGTTGGCCCCGCACACTATGGCCCGGGCCGCTACGCCCAGGGAACCGATGCCACGGGTTTAATGGGGCCTAATGGCCATGCTTTGCTGAAAGAAATGGAACGCCTGAATGTGATTTTAGATGCCACCCATTTATGCGACGATAGCTTTTGGGACGCACTCGATCACTTTAACGGGCATGTATGGGCAAGCCACAACAACTGCCGGGCTTTGGTAAACCACAATCGCCAGTATAGCGACGAGCAGATTAAGGTATTAATTGAACGCGGTGCTGTAATTGGCGCTGTGCTGGATGCCTGGATGATGGTGCCAGGGTGGGTGAGGGGCGAGTCGACCCCAAGGGGGATGAACTGCAATCTGGAAGTGATGATCAACCATGTCGACCACATTTGCCAGATAGCAGGTAATGCCTTGCATGTAGGTATGGGGACTGACCTTGACGGCGCTTTTGGCCGCGAGCAATGCCCTTACGACCTGGAAACCATAGCCGATCTGCAAAAGGTAACCCAGCTGCTGGCCAACCGTGGCTATACCGCTCAGGATATTGAGAATATGATGCATGGCAACTGGCTCCGGTTTTTAAGAAAAGCCTGGGCTTAAGCCGATGCCAAATAACAGAGGCTGATTAAAATAGCCATGAGCAATTTTAATCAGCCTCTAAAATAACGCCTATAGTTATCTGTCGCTTAATTAGTGGGGGTCGGAGTGGGGCCTGTCTGCGGGTTTAGTGCCCCATGCCAAATTGGGTTTGGGCCCCATTTCAAAAATCAGCTCTCCGCCTTTTTTTAGCTCGGTATAAGTTATCAATGTTTTGCTGTGGGGCTTGCCGTTCAGCCAGGCTTTTTGGATGTAAATATTTTGGCTGCTGTTGTTTTTAGCAATGATATGCATTTTACTTTTGGCAGAGAGGGTAAGCGTTACTTCGTTAAACAGCGGGCTTCCAAAAACAAAACCTCCATCAGCCGGGTCAACCTGGTAAAAACCCATCGACGATAAAATATACCAGGCCGACATCTGGCCAACATCTTCGTTGCCGATGATGCCATCCGGTTTAACGGTATAAAAGTTATTCATAATGTAACGCACCTTTTCTGCGGTTTTCCAGGGCTGGCCGCTGTAGCTATATAGGTAAGCAATATGGTGGCTCGGTTCGTTACCGTGTGCGTACTGGCCAATCAAACCCGAAATATCGTTGGATGCGCCCGGACCCATATCGCCCTGCGCAATAAAAAGCGAATCGAGTTTCTCATTAAAAGCCTTATCGCCGCCCTGTAGTTTAATCAGGCCGTTAACATCCTGCGGCACCAGCCAGGTATATTGCCAGGCATTGCCCTCGGTGTAATCATCCTTCATGTGTACCGATTTGAAGGGATTGAACGGCGTGCGCCACTGATGGGCGCTTAACCTGCCACGCATAAAATGCGTTTGCTGATCAAAGTAATTTTGATAGTTATTGGCCCTGTTTTTAAAATACAGATAATCGGCTTGCTTGTTCATCCTGAGGGCCATTTTGGCTATCGCGGCGTCATCAATGGCATATTCCAAACCCATCGCTACAGATTCTACCGTGCTGTCGGCAGGTATAAATCCATTTTGTTTAATAAAGTTTAATCCACGGATGTTACCCATGTTTGTTGTTTTAACAGCCTGGTAAGCCAGCTCCGCATCAAAACCCTGATAGCCTTTTAAGTAGGCGTCAACAATAATGGGGATGGCGCTGTTACCGGGCATGGTATTGGTTTCGTTAGCCATTAAAGGCCAAACCGGCAGCCTGCCCTGTTGCTGGTAAATAGCCAAAAGCGAATTGATGATGCCGCTCATCCTTTCGGGCTGAATAAGCGTATAGAGCGGGTTTGCAGCCCTGTAGGTATCCCATAACGAAAAGGTAGTCAGGTTGGTAAAAGTGGCTTTGCGGTGTACCTGTTTATCGGTTCCCCAATAGTCGCCGTTAGCATCATTAAAAGTTGATGGCGCTATCATGGTATGGTACAAAGCCGTGTAAAATATTTTAAGTTGCCCGGCATCGCCGGTTTTGATCATCACCTTTTGTAATTGCTTATTCCAGGCCTTATCCGCAGACGATCTGACTTGTTCAAAATCCCAACCGGGTATTTCGGCAGCAATATTGAGCAAGGCGTTTTCGGTACTTATGGGCGATAGGCCAACCTTAACGTATACCTTTTCGCCGTCGAGGGTTTCAAAACTCACTACACCTTTTACTTTGGTTGCTGTTAGCGAAGTACCGCCGGTTAGTTGATTACCGTTGTAAACAGCGAAGTTTTTTACCGGTTTTGAAAACACGGCGGCAAAGTACACCCGTTTATCTTTAGCCCAACCGCTGGTATAGCGGTAGCCGGTAATGGTATTACTATTCAACAATGTGATGGAAGTACTTACCGGAGTTCGGCCTATCCCTTCCTCTAAATCGATAATGATGTGCGACCGGCTGTTTTTGGGGAAGGTATACTCGTGGAAACCAACCCTTGTGCTGGCAGTTAGCCTTACGCCTATATCATATCGCTTTAGCCTTACGGCATAGTAGCCGGGTTTTACCACTTCATCCTTGCGGTCAAACAACGAAACGTAGCCGCTTTGTATATCGGCTATGGTGCCTTTGGTAACTTTAAGTTCGCCGGTGGTAGGCATCACCGAGATATCGCCCAGGTCGCCTATGCCGGTACCGCTTAAATGGGTATGCTGGAAACCGATAATGGTTGAATCGGAAATATGGTAGCCCGAGCACCAGTCCCAGCCCGTAGATAAATTAGTGGGCCCTAATTGCACAGCCCCGAAGGGCACATTGGCACCAACAAAAACATGGCCGTGAAAACCGGTGCCAATGTATGGATCAACAAATTGCGTTAAGTTGTTCGCCGTATTTTGCGCGTTAACCCAGGTTATACTATTTAAAGTTATAAAGGCACTGAGCAAAATAATTTTCCATATCGTGATACTCTTGTTGGCGGGCATTTTCAATAGCATTAATGTTGTATAATTACGCCTATTTCGGCAGCCGTTATGCCGTTGCCATCAATGGCATGCAGGGCTTTAAAACTAAAAAATCTGGCCTTATGGGCGCCATTCAGTTTAACCAACTGCTCAATCGGGTTAGACCTGATATTGGAAAACTCGCCTGTAGCCACCTGCTGCCAGTTAACGCCATCGTTACTGATAGCGATCTCGTATTGATCAATAAGCCCGGCTGTTTTTTTATCCTGCCTTGGCAGATAGGTAAACGCCGTTATGTTTTGAGCTTTGCCCATATCCACCATGATTTGCGCCGGGGCAAATTTGGCGGTGGTATCTGTTTGCAAGGTGCTCCAAAGCGAGTATCCCTTTTCATCAATGGCCCTTTCAGGATGGTCGGCTGTACTGCCGGGCATTACTTTCCAATCCTGTTTGCTTAAGCCAAATTGCTCATAAGCCACTTCGCTTATTTTTTTGCCGTCCATCGCTATCGCTTTGATCGATCCTCCGTCGGGAAACGTGATGGTGCCGGTATATAATGGCGAGTTTAGGCCTGGCCTTGTACCATCTGTAGTGTAATGTATAGCTGCTACCGGGGCATCTGTATTGATGCTAACCTGGCCATTTTTGTTTCTGCTGATGTGCGGTGCTGTTACGTGCACGGGTTCTTTATACAAGCCAAAATCACTGAGGGTTACGCAAGCGGCTGATTTTACTATCCTTAGCCTAACCTTACTGGTGCTGATGTTTTGCGGCAACCTGATTAAGCGGTTAGCACCGATACTTGTGGCAGATGCTATTTTTGTCCACTTGCCGGATAACAGCGCGTCAACTTCTATTGCTTCTATGCGCTGGCCGAGCTTAATGTTTTCGCGCAGGCGAATCACATTGAAGTTTACGGGCTTGCCCATATCCAATACCAGTTCTGGAGTAGTAACGGCATCATCGGTAGCCCAATAGCTGTACCGGTCGTCATCAAACAAAAAACCGGGGCCAAACTTTTGATTGTTTTTACCGCGAATGTTGCTGGCGGTAGTTTTGGCCTGTTTAGCCAGGTTAACCGCAAATGTTTGGGTTAAAATATCGCCGAACTGTTTTAACGACGCCACATCTTCGGTATCCAACAAACCATCCCGGTTAGGTGATAAACCCAGATCTAATGCTGCACCGCGTCCTACACTTTTGTAATACAGATCCAGTAAAGTATATGGGGACTTTACCTGCGCGTTTTGGCTGGCATGGTAAAACCATCCCGGCCTTAAAGGCACATCGCATTCTGCGGGCATCCAGCGTGTGCCATGCATGGTTCCTTCGGTAGCTTCCTCGTAGTTGCTGTAACCATTGGCGGCAACTTTACCGGCATCGGGGGCTTTGGGGTCGTAGGTGGCCCAGCAGGTTTCGCCTGCGTAGCCTTCTTCGTTACCAACCCAGCGTACATCCGGGCCAACATCGCCAAATATAGCCGCCGAAGGCTGCATTTGGCGGGTAATGCCCCAGGTTTCGGGCCAGTGGTAATAGCTGGTACGGTCTATTTTACGTACTTCCCTGGTGCCGCCATAATAGCCATCGCCGCCATTGGCGCCGTCGTGCCATGATATAAATAAGCGGCCATAGTTTTGGTACAACTCGCGCAGCTGGCTCTGGTAAATGGCTAAATATTCGGGCTTGCCATAATAGGCATTGTTCCTGTCCCAGGGCGAGCAGTAAATGCCCATCTGTATGTTCAGCTTTTGGCAGGCTAACTGGTACTCTTTAACCATATCGCCTTTGCCGTTTTTCCAGCTGGCTTGTGTTATGTTATGTTGGGTGGTTTTTGTTGGCCAAAGGCATAGCCCATCGTGGTGTTTAGCTACCACCGTAATACCTTTAAAGCCGCCCGCTTTGGCTGCACCAACAATTTGTTCGGCGTTAAATTTAACCGGGTTCAGTATTTTAGGGTCTTCATCGCCAAAGCCCCACTCTTTATCGGTATAGGTATCAACCCCGAAATGGATAATACAATACATTTCCATCTGGTGCCAGTTAAGTTGTGCTTTTGATGGTAAAGCGCCATAAGGCTTCGGTGCCAACTGGCCAAATGCCAATGGACTGGCAAACGTTAAAAAAAGGATAATCAGTTTTTTCATGTTACTATTAGTGTTTTAACCAGTCTGCCGGCATATCTTTCGGTGCAGAACCATCTTTACTATACTGCAGTTTAAGCGTGTAGCCGCCGCCTCCTTCAATAAAATTAAGCGCTATAGGTTGCAGGCCCTGCTTCAAGGCCACCTGCCCTTCCTTTTCAATAGCCGAATGTTGCCCGTCATTATCAACCACCGGCCGGTTGGCTATATTTAATACGCCGCCATCATCGCAGGTTAAATAAAAGGTATAAATGCCCGTTTCGGGGATGGCCAGGTAGCCCGTATACCTTAAACCGAAGCTTGGCGCTGTAGCCTCTTTAGGTACAAGCACCTCGTTAACAATGTAGTTGCCTGTGGGCTTTTCAAACGGTATCATTTTAGTTGCCTTGTAAAAGCCTGCAAAATAATTGCAACTCAGGCCATTGTGTAAAGTTAACGTAGCAACGGGATCGGCAAACGCCTGCTGCTGGTAATTGATGTTGTAAATATCGCCGTGTAAACCATTGGGCATAAAAGCTGCCAGTTTAATGGTTTGAGGGGTAGTGATGACTAAAGGCTTGCTCAGCTCTGTTGAAGTTGCGGTAGGCTCGGTGCCGTCGGTAGTGTAATGCAAGCTCATTTGGGCTAAAGGTTTGGTTACGTTTAGCGTGGTTTGGCTGGTAAATACGTTGTTTTCGCCAATGTTCAGCAAGTCGGGCAGGCGGTAGTGTACATTCAAAGCATCAAGGCGTGCCAGGCTTTGGTTTAATCTTTCGGTATAACCATCATAATCCTGTTTGTTGGTCCATAAAACCTCAGCAAGGGCGGTCATCCTCGGGAAAACCAGGTAGTCGGCACGGTTTTCTGTCGGTACATGCTCTGTCCAAACGTTGGCCTGCGCCCCGATGATATTTTTTGCTTCTGCGGCATTCAATTTTTCAGGAACCGGATTGAAATGATACACATTGCTGATGGAGTTTTTATCAGGAATATTATCAAAATAAAGCGGGCTGCCTGGCGTCATAATTACCTTATTGCCGTTTTTGGCCGCTATAACCGGGGCGTTTGGTTTCCAGCTGCGCCAGTACATAACGATAGCCGTAGGGCTGATGCCGCCTTCCAATATCTCGTCCCAACCGATCAGTTTGCGACCGTGCTGATTAAAGAACTTTTCCATCCGGTTAATAAAATAGCTTTGCAATTCGGCAGTGGTTTTGATGCCCTCTTTGGCCATTAAAGCTTTACACGCGTCGGATTTGCCCCAACTGGTACGGTCAACCTCGTCGCCGCCGATGTGGATATATTGGCTCGGGAAAATTTCAAATATCTCTTTAAAAATATTTTCGGCAAAGGTGAAGGTAGTTTCGTTACAAGGGCATATCGGGGTGGTAAACAATTCTCCCCATTTACTGCCGCCTTCGCACGATAGAAAGGGGTAATTGTTAATAGCCGCCATCATGTGGCCGGGCATATCTATCTCGGGTATAACATCAATATGGCGCTGTGCCGCATAGGCCACAACATCCTTCATTTGCTGCTGGGTATAAAAGCCGCCGTATAAGGTTTTGCCGTTCCGTTGGATGATGTGTTTAGGGTCGATAATAAAATCGGGGTTTGTTTTGGCCTTTACCATACAGGCCGAATCCTGGTTATTGAAGGTGCGCCATGCGCCCTCTTCGGTGAGCTTAGGATATTGCTTGATCTCGATACGCCAGCCCTGGTCGTCGGTTAAATGCAGATGCAGCTTATTAAATTTATAAAGCGCCATCAGGTCGATGTATTTTTTAAGATAATCGACAGAGAAAAAATGTCTCGAAACATCCAGGTGCATGCCGCGCCAGGCGTAAACGGGATAATCTTCAATCTGCACGGCGGGCAGTACCAGCTGCTTTTCCGCAGTACTTTGCCTGGTTTCTACCTGTGCAGGTAACAACTGACGAATGGTTTCTATCCCCCGCAAAATACCGGCTGCATTTTTTGCCGATAGAACGATGTGCTTACTATCAACAAGCAGGTGGTGCCCTTCTTCGGTTGTTATTGCCGGATCGGTTACCAGCTTAATAAAGTTTGTTTTGGGTTGGATACCATATTTTAGCGGGCTACCTAAAGTGTTAGCCATCAGTTGATTGAAAAGATCGGCCTCCTGCAGGTACTTTTTACCCGGTGGCAATACCATAACGGTTTGCTTGTTAATGATAAATGCGCCCGTGCCAGTAGTTACATTTTGAGGATAGGGAATTAAAGGTAAGGGTTTGTTTTGCGCCCATAAATTGGTACTGACGAGCAGGGCCAGCACGCAAAGGATAAAAAAGGATCGTATTGTTATCATGGTAGAATTGAATTGTTAAGCATTCAGCAGATGTGGTTTTGCCTGGTAGGTTTCCCATAGAAACTCACCAAAAATGGTATTGGCCCAGGCGAACCACTTGCGGGTAAAATCCGCCGGGTTGTTCTTGTTAAACGATTCGTGCATAAAGCCAGTACCGGCGTGGCTGCCCTTTAACATGCGGATACATAGCTTAATCTCGCTGTCATCAATACTGGTTAAACCACGGCAAATAATGCTTAAAGGCCATATCATATCGGCTTTGCCCACATGGGGGCCACCAACGCCCGATAAGCTTTGGCCCTGGTAATAATAGGGGTTGCTATCTGATAATACAAAGCTGCGCGTATTTTGATAAACCGGATCGTTCACCGGTACCGCGCCCAGGTAAGGTAGCGAAAGCAGGCCCGGGATATTGGCATCGTCCATCAGGTTCACATTGCCAAAGCCGTCAACCTCAAAAGCGTATATTTTTCCAAATTTAGGATGGTTCACCATGGCGTGCTTTTGCAGGGCCGTTTCAACTTCGGTTGCTAACAAGTTAAGTTTACCGGCAAGCGGGTCATCATTAAATATCGCTTTAACCATTTCGGCAGCTTGTTTAAGACTCACAACCGCGAAAAAGTTAGATGGTATCAGGAACGAATAAGTGGTAGCATCATCGCTGGGGCGAAACATAGAGCAAATCAAGCCTGTAGGCTTAACCGGGAAACCATAGCCATCCATGGGTAAGGTATCGGTGGGCTTTAAAGTTTCGCGCTGAAAGTGGTACTCACCCCTGTTGCCGTTTTTGCGTTGCTGCGCCGTAAATACTTGTAATATTAATGCTATAGCGCTTTTAAATGTATTGTTAAAAGGGGCGGTGTCGCCGGTTCTTTTCCAGTAATGATAGGCCAGTCTGATGGGATAACATAACGAATCGATTTCCCATTTTCGCTCATGAACGCCGGGCTTCATATCGGTATGGTCGTTTTTCCACTCGCTTTCCTTGTTACCATCTTTATAAAAAGCATTGGCATAGGGGTCTTTCAAAATACATTTCATTTGCCTGTTTATTACACCGGCAACCATGTTTTTCAGTTCCTCGTCCTGCTTCAAAAAAGTAAGATAAGGCCAAACCTGTGCGCAACTGTCGCGCAGCCACATGGCATCAATGTCGCCGGTTATCACATAGGTATCAGGCAGGCCATTATCCTGGCTAAAAAATACCGTGGTATCCAGCGTATTAGGGAAACAGTTTTCAAAAAGCCAGGCCAATTCCTTGTCTTTTACACCTGCCTTAAATTGCTCAATGGCAGCCTCAACAGCTTTACTTTTGAAATTGCGTTTTGATGGAACCGGCCTTAGGCTGCTCCAATCGGCAACCGAGGCAAACAAGTTCTGATTAAACAGCAGCCCGGCAGATAGTAAACCGGCACGCTGTATAAAATCACTTCTTTTCATAGTTAAAGCTCTTATTTAATTGATTTTTATGGTTTTAGCTTCCAGATTCCACCCGCTGACAGCTAACAAGGGCAATTTTGTAAACGTGGCGGCATCATAATCTATCATGATGGTTTTCTGTTCGCCAGGCAATACAGAAACGTAATTGTCCGAATAAAAAACAGGCAGTAATCTTTCATTCGATTCTGCTTTTACTAAGGATAAGCGATTGAAGAATGCAACCGGCGCGTCTGCAGGATTGCTTAAAACAACCTGTACTTTACCTGCCGACACCAAGTGGGCCGATAGGTTCAGCTTTGATGGTGGCATTTTTTGCAATCCGCTGTAAATGCCTTTAGCGTTGGGCAACCAATAAAGGTTATCGCTTAAAATATCCTGATGCAGATTCAGTAAGCGGAGCGACAAAAAGATGCCATCAGCCTTGGCGGCGATATTAATTTTGTTTTTAATAGCTGCATAGCCTTTTACTGTTGATGGCAGTATCTCCTCAAAAACTTTGACGACGTTTTTTTCCTTTCCATTCATATCAAGGGTTGTAACAATCAGCATCATGTCCCGTTTGGTTTCAAACGAGTTGTTTACAATGGTTACCATGCCATCCAGTGGGTTGTACATTACGTGTAGTGGTTCGCCACCTTGTTTAAGGCCGTACAGGCAGGCGTTAGGGTCAAGGTAGTAATCATACATCTGGCCCCGCATGGCAGTCCAGGGGTTTTGCGTTTTCCATATCATTACGCCGGTATACCAATCCCACATGTGCGCGCTAAAGCCTTCTATTAATGCGCGGTACTGGTTATAGTTAACCAGTTGTGCCTTATCGGCAAAATCCTTTGTATCTGTTGGCTTACCGTAGGCATCTACCGATGCATCATAACCAATGTATTTATGGTAATCCCATACCGAATCTGTTTTGGTGGTGTTGTTTGCTGCGGAAAACTGAGGCGCTATTAAATTTTCTTTCGGGATAAAACGCTTGAGCGATTCATAGTCGCTTAGGCCTACCGAGCCTACCTCGGAGTTGAAAGGATAAGTATGCGTGCGCCAGAAAGACGAGTCGGGCTGGATGGTGTAGGGGCCGTCGCCGTTGCCGCCAATGGTATTTAACGACATTTTATCCGAATTGGAATACTCGGCAAACCATCGCGTTCCATCAAGTTTAGGCAGCAAGGTATCGCGCAGCGCCAATAAAATATCTTCTGGTGGTGTAATTTCGTTACCGCCGCACCAAATGGCCAATGATGGATGGTTGCGAACCAGTTTAATCTGGTCAGCAGCGGAAGCAAGATAAAGCTGATGATCGTCGGGATATTTACGCCTGGTCCATTGATCCTCCTTTTTCATTGGGTCGTCCCATCGCCCGTTCGCATCGCCCGACATCCAGAAATCCTGGAAAACCAGCATACCATATTTGTCGCAGGCATCGTAAAACTCGGGGCGCTCAACCAAAGCACCGCCCCATATACGGATCAGGTTTAAATTCATATCGCGGTGAAAGCGCACCTCTGAATCATACCTTTGGTTTGTGAACCTCAGCATAGCATCCGAGATGATCCAGTTACCACCTTTAATAAATATCTTTTGACCGTTAATCGCAACTTCAAGGCTTTTGGTTTGCCCGTTCCAGCTGGTTTGCAGCTCGCGTACGCCAACGTTGATGCTCTGCTGATCAGAAACTTTATCCCCAATTAAAAACTGAATATTGGTTTTATACAAGTAAGGCGTTCCGTAGCCGTTTGGCCACCATAGTTTAGGGTCTTTCAGCGTAAAATCACTAAGCTTAACTTCTACTGTTGTATGGGGTTTAAGCAGCACATTTTTAACTACTTTATCATTGCCGATGAGGTATTGCAATACGCCCGACACCGCTTTGCTTGTAGGGTTAGTAAGCTGGGCCGATACCTTGATACTTGCCGGTTGTTGCTTACCATTAACCTGCCTTAGGCCCGGCACCAAAGTTATAACGTGCGGGTTAGATACCTGTACGGCTCCTGTAGTTTCAATAGTCACTTTGTCCCATATGCCCGTGTTACGGTCGCGGATGGGTTGTATCCAGTCCCAGCCGGCGGTATATTGCAGGCCCACGTTTTTAGCAATACGGCCATCGCCGCCCTGCCCGCCATTGGGTTCGCCTGCCGGGTCGGGTGGGTAAACCAAAACTGCCAGGCGGTTTTTGCCGCCTTTGTTAAGCAGGGGCGTAATGTTATAGGCCTGGCGCAAAAACATCCCGTAATGGGTTTTATCGTTTAGCTTTTTGCCGTTTAAATAAACCTCGCAGCTGTAATTTACACCCCTTAAATTCAAATAAACTTGTCCGTCGGCAGCTGGTAGGGCTTGTTCAAAATCTTTAACAAACCAGTAGGTATAATAATCGCTGCCGGTATAATAAATATCTTTAATCAGGTTATTGTTCATTCCCCAAAAAGGATCGGGTACTTTTTTATTGTTAAGCAGGGTAGTGAGCACGGTACCCGGTACGGTAGCTTGCATCCAGGATTGCAGTGAAAAATCTGTTTTAGAAATTTGTGGGCCATCAGCCTTTAAATCGCCTTTCTTTTTACAAACCCAACCGCTATTTAGTTCATATTTGGCCTGGCCAAACACTTTGAAAGCCGAAAAAAATATAAAAAAAAGGATAGGAGTTAACAGAAATTGTTTTTTTAAGGATATATGTTTAGTCATTGATATGAATTTATTGCTTTTATACGTTTAACACCTGTTTTTATCCCTTTTTAATGCAGTTAAATTAAAAGAACCATATAGGCGAAGTGATTACCCTAATAGAATTTAAGTTCATAACGCAGTTTTTAGGGTCATATTTTGCATAAAGAACACAAGGAGCTATTTAATGCCTGATTTTATGTTGATGCTAAGGGATAAAAATTAATGCGCCTTGTATAATAAACACATTACCAACTATCAAATGAAGTATAAAAAAATTTGGATAATTTTTGCCGTCCTCACCAGTTTGGGCCTTATTAAAACAGCATTTTGCCAGCAAATACCGATTTATAGAAACCCCGATAAAAAGCTTAGCACGCGTGTGCAGGACCTGATTTCGAGGTTGACGCTTGCCGAAAAGGTTTCGCTGCTGGGCTATCGCAGCCAGGCTGTGCCGCGTTTAAATATCCCGGCCTATAACTGGTGGAACGAAGGGCTGCACGGTGTGGCCCGCGCCGGCGAAGCCACTATTTTTCCGCAAGCTATTGCTATGGCTGCAACTTTTGATGATAACCTGGTTAAGCAGGTTGCCAACGTAGTATCAACCGAGGCCAGGGCCAAGTACAATTTATCAACCGCTATGGGCAGGCATTTGCAATATATGGGGCTCACGTTTTGGTCGCCCAATATTAATATTTTTCGCGATCCGCGTTGGGGCCGCGGGCAGGAAACCTATGGCGAAGATCCGTTTTTAACCAGTAAAATGGGTAATGCCTATGTGCATGGCCTGCAAGGTACAGATCCCCTGCATTTAAAAACATCGGCAACGGCCAAACACTTTGTAGCCCATAGCGGCCCCGAAGGCGAAAGGGATTATTTTGACGCCCTGGTTGACGAGAAAGATTTACGCGATACCTACCTCTATGCCTTTAAAAGTTTGGTAGATGGCGGCGTAGAATCTATCATGACGGCCTATAACCGCGTAAACGGTGTGCCCAATTCTATCAACAAAACCTTGGTGAACGACATTGTGATTAAAGAATGGGGCTTTAAAGGGCATGTAGTAACCGACTGCGGTGCCCTGGACGATGTTTACAAAACCCACAAAGTGTTGCCCAATAGGATGGAGGTTGCCGCCGCAGCCATTAAGGCGGGTGTAGACCTGGATTGCTCGAGCATATTTCAAACCGATATCATCAACGCCATTAACAATAAATTACTGACCGAGAAGCAGGTGGATGCGGCCTTAGCGGCAGTTTTATCAACCCAATTTAAATTGGGTTTTTTTGATGCGCCATCATCATCACCGTTTTACAGCTTCGGCGCCGACAGCATTCATAACGACAGCCACGTGATGCTGGCCCGCCAAATGGCGCAAAAAAGTATGGTGCTTTTAAAAAACGACAAGCAAATTTTACCACTCAAAATGCAAAACTACTCGAGCATAATGGTAGTAGGGCCGAACGCGGCGTCGTTAGATGCCCTGGTAGCCAGTTACCACGGTGTGAGCAGCAAAGCTGTTAATTTTGTTGAAGGGATAACCGCCGCCGTAGACAAAGGCACAAGGGTAGAATACGACCTTGGCGCAGACTACCGTGATACCACGCATTTTGGCGGAATTTGGGGAGCCGGTAATGCCGATGTAACGGTGGCCGTAATAGGATTAACCCCGGTTTTAGAAGGGGAGGCTGGCGACGCATTTCTATCGCAAACGGGCGGAGATAAGAAAGATTTAAGTTTGCCTGCCGGCGATATTGCTTTTATGAAAGCCTTGCGCAAATCGGTTAAAAAGCCCATTATAGCCGTGGTAACCAGTGGTAGCGATGTTGATATTGCAGCTATTGCACCTTATGCAGACGCCGTTATATTGGCCTGGTACCCAGGCGAACAGGGCGGAAATGCGCTTGCCGATATTTTATTTGGCAAGATTTCGCCATCGGGCCATTTACCCTTAACTTTTTATAATTCGGTTAATGATTTGCCCGCCTACAACAACTATAGCATGAAGGGCCGCACTTACCGTTACTTTGCCGGGGCGGTGCAATATCCCTTTGGTTTTGGTTTAAGCTATACTACTTTTAACTATCAGTGGCAGCAACAGCCTAAAACAAGTTACAGCGCTAAAGATACTATCCAGCTTTCGGTGGTTGTAAAAAACACAGGCAACATCAGTGCCGACGAAGTGGTACAAGCATACATTGGCTACCCTACTTTAAACCGGATGCCATTAAAGGAGTTAAAGGGTTTTAAACGCATTACCTTAAATAAAGGTTCCACAAGTTTGGCCAGCATCAGTATACCTGTCACCGAACTGCAAAAGTGGAACAGCAGCAAACATCAATTTGAGCTTTATCCGGGTAATTATACCGTGTATCTGGGGAGTGATTCTGAGGATAAGAAGCTGAGTGCGGTTTTTAAAGTGAAGTGATGAAGCTGAATATACCATAGTTGCAATAATTTATTTACTTTTAAAAACTGTGCAGCACAGTGCTCATACTCCAAGTAACAAGGATACCAATGAAAGCATTTAATACCCTACTGACTTTTTTGTTTTTAATAACTGTAAAAAGCGCATTTGCGCAAGGCCAGGCCGTTACTATCAACAGTCCGGATAAGCGCTTGTCATTAAGTGTTTTCACAACGGATAAAAAGCTTGTTTACTCCGTTCGGGCGGGTAATACTCCCATTATCAAACCCTCTGCACTGGGTTTAAAGGTTGATAATACCGATTTGGGCGACAATGCGCAGATAAGCGGTACAGCGGTGCTAAGCACCATCAATGAAAGTTATGCAATTTTAGGAAACCACAGCGTGGCGTATAACCGCGCCAACGAGGCAGATATCCCCGTTGCAGCATCAGGCCGTAAATTCAGCATCATCGTTCGTGTTTATAATGACGGCGTTGCTATTCGTTATACAATCCCAGTCGAATCCAAACATATTGATGGCGAGTACACAGCCTGGAGCCTGCCCGATAAAGTTACTAAAATTGCCTGGGCCGATTTTCATCAAAGTTATGAGGGTTTAAACTACGTAACCCCTGTAGCAAAAATTCCAGAAGGAAAAACCATCATGTCGCCGGTTACTTTTGAAGCTGGCGGCTACTATGTTTCGATAGCGGAGGCCGACTGCGAAAATTTTTCGGATATGGCGCTGGTTCGTAACGGTAATGTATTGAGTGTAAACTTCCCGTTCGCAAAAAGTGGCTGGGACATCAAACCTGCAATCACCCAAATTCCGTTGAATGGTATGTATCACGGAAAGCAAGTTTCGCCATGGCGCACCACCCTTGTAGCCCGATCAATGAACGAACTGGTGAACTCAGACCTGGTAACCAATTTATGCCCGGCACCGGCAGCAGGAAGCGATTTTTCGTGGGTTAAACCCGGGCGGGCCCTATGGCAATGGTGGAGTGTTGGCTCGCCAAAGTACGAAGACCAAAAAAAATGGTACGATGCCGCGGCGAAACTAAAATGGGAGTATTACCTTGTTGACGATGGATGGCGCTACTGGCAACAACCCGGAAAAGACCAGTGGGCTTTATTGAAGGAAGTGATTAACTATGGTAAAACGGTTGGCGTAAAATCATTGGTTTGGGTAGATTCGAAAGAGTTTAGGAAAGCGCCGGAACGCAAGGCCTACCTGGAAAAGGTTAAAGCTATTGGTGCGGATGGAATTAAAATTGATTTTATACCCGATGCTACAGACGAAATTATGCAGTGGTATGCCGAAACTATGCAGGATTGCGCTGATTTAAAATTACTGCTCAACTTTCATGGCAGCGTAAAACCCACGGGCCTGCGCCGTACTTATCCTAACGATATGACCAGGGAAGCCATAAGAGGCAACGAGTACCACATGACGCGATACAACCGTGTTATGCCGCCGCAGCACGATGTTACGGTGCCTTTCACCCGCTTACTGGCGGGTCCGGCTGATTTTACTGCGGTGATATTGAACCCTAAAGAACTTGAAAGTACAAAATTTACCTGGCCGCATGAGTTTGCGCAGGCCATTGTTTACCTATCGCCCATCACTCACTTCGCCGATCAGTACCAGTATTATCTGGATAGCCCGATGTTTGATCTTTTTCAGCAATTGCCTACCACCTGGGACGAAACCAGGGTATTGCCTTGCACCAGCATGGGCGATGTAGTGGCCTTTGCACGCCGTAAGGGTGATACCTGGTGGGTAGGTGTAATGAATGGAGGGGATGAGCGGGAAATCAAAATTCCGCTGGATTTTTTGAACAAGAAAACTCAGGCTTCGCTTGTTTATGACGGGGCAACCAATAACAGTGTTGACAGGCGAGAGCAAACCGTAACAAAGCACGATGTATTAACCATAAGGCTGCGCCCAAGTGGTGGTTTTGTTGCTAAAATGTAACCGCTTTTGAGTGATGGAGCAAAAGTTGGTTCTCTGACGAGTAGTATGGTTAAATTGAAAAACAAAGCAATAAATTACAGTTTATAATGACGCATTGTTAAGTTTTTGATTTTCAGTACTAAATTTCTCTCCATCATGTCATCCTGACGGGAGGAGGGATCTTTTGCACGCGGTAAGTATGCAGCATATTGAGTGCACTGATTGTCAATCGCTTATTTTGCGTTAATAATCAGAGCTCTTAATTTAAAGCATCGGCCCGCTCAATCGCCGCGGGAAGGGGCTTGTCACTTTTTGTCTTGATACAAAAAGTAACCAAAAAAATCAAGACTGCCCGATCCTTCCACCCACAGGCCAACACCCGGCCCGGCGTGCAGTCAGGCTTTTGCGCACATTTCTTTCTGCGCAAAATAGCCTACAGGTTCCCAACGTCATACCTGTTTTTTCCCGTTGGCCGGGTCCGTTACTTATAATGAAATTCATTTAAGTTGTTGATTATCAATGCATTTTTTCTTTTCACTTTGTCATCCCGACGCGAGGAGGGATCTTCTGAAAGCGTTAAGTATGCATCATATTAGGTGCGCTGATTATCAATGTGCTTATTTGTTCCGATAATCAGTATTCATAATTTATAGCGTCGGCACGCTCAATCGCTGCGGGAAGGGCTTTGTTCTTTTTCTTGACAAAAAAGAACCAAAAAGTCAAGACTGCCCGATCCTTCCGCCCACAGGCCAAACCCGGCCCGGCGCGCAGTCCGGCCTTTGCGCACTTTGCCTGTGTGCAAGAGAAGATCACTAAGGTTCAAAATATCATCGCTTTTTTTTGGCTGGCCAGGTTTGTTACTTGTAAAAGTTTATGATGCTGATAATCAATGGTTAAATTAAAAATAAGATCTTAAAATAGTAGTGGGATTTCACAAAAAATATCATTAGTAAAATATTGGCTTAGCCTATCACTTACAAATCGAATTTTTAGTGCCCATACAAAACGTCATAGAGCCCAAAAGTTTATGCCGTGTTATGATGATTTTAAAATATTCATATTCTTTTAAAAGCCTTTGGATGTAAAGCCCAAAGGCTTTTTCTATATTTACGTCTATTTTAACCTTGATCTTATCCTTGTTATATGAAAATAAAGCATATCCTTTCTGCCATTGCAATCGGGGTGGTGTTTTTCATCAGCTCATGCAAAATGTATTACATTCCTGTTGAGAGCTTTAAACAACAATTTGCTGTTTGGGATACCTCTAAATTTAAGCAGGTGAAAACACAGGGGCCTATGGGTGATGTAGTTAAATACAAAACTTACCCGATAGATGCTGTGAAATGCGTAGATAAGGATGGAAATCCGGTATTACTAAAAAATAGCCCTGCCCTGGAAATTCGTTTTACCGACGTCAATAACAAAAGGACCACGTTTTATTTCGACCGTATTTTTGTTAAAGGAGATTCGATACAAGGCTCGCAATCCAGGTTTTTTTTCGTGATCAAAACCATTCCGTTAAGTACGGTGAAACTGATTGAGATACAGGATAGCAGGAAGAAATTAAAGTATGTTGACTAAGGGCTTTTTGCATCGCCTTAATATACCAATTTTGCCTACCGGCATCACTTACTATGAGAATAGCACTAATTATTGTTTTATTAAGCTTTTTCAATTTTGCTCATGCACAAAATACGCTGAATGTTTCTTTGAAAAAGAAGTTAGATAGTATCGGTGTACTTGATCAGAAGTATCGCGAAGCTCAGACAATTTTAAACAGGGGAGGCAATGCCGATTCTGTTGCCGATTTGTTCGGCAGGTCGTCCAAGGGCCTGTTCATGTTTTTGATTAACGATATGCAAAGGGTTGATTCGCTCAATATGTTACAAGTGAAAGCAATGATCAACCATTATGGTTATCCCGGAAAAAGTTTGGTTGGGGTTCCTACTAACGAAGTAGCCTGGAATGTTATTCAACATTCACCACATATAAAAGACTACATCAGCATCATTGAAAAGGCTTCGAAGCATCATGAATTACCCTTTACCTTGTATGGCAAAATGCTGGACAGGCGGCTGATGGAGGAAGGTAAAGCGCAAATTTTTGGCACCCAGATTTATGGATTAACAGTAGTTGATAGGGCAAGCGGAAAAAAAGAATGGCGGATGTTTGTGTGGCCTGTACGTGCAGCCAATCATGTTAATGCTGTGCGGAAAAAAGCGGGTTTTGAGCAGTCGATCGAGGCTTATGCGAGATCTTTTGGTGTAACATATAGCCCGATAACATTAGCAGAAGTAAAAGAACTCCAAAAGGCAGTAAATAAATTTTAGAGAAAATTTCTGCACAAGTAAGCAGCATGCTTATATTGCAGCGTATTCCAATAAAATTATAAACCACTGCCAATGAGATTCTTTAAGATTTTAGCAACTGTTGCTGCACTGGCCTTATCGGCGGGCAGCAGCTTAGCACAAAACAATAACGCTGAGCAAGCCCCTACGGGTATCGAAATCGTATCCAGGTTGCAAAAACCGAAGAACGCGCCTGTCTTTGATGAGAAAAAATTGAGCGGCTACCTGCTGGTTTATTTTAAAGATCAAAACCAATCGGCCTACCTGGCTATCAGTAAAGATGGTTATACCTTTACCGATATTAATAACGGGCAGCCCGTATTTATAGGCTCACAACTGGCTGAACAAAAAGGTGTACGCGACCCGCATATTACACGTGGGCCCGACGGCGCTTTTTACCTGGCCATGACCGACCTGCATATCTTTGGGAAAAGGGCAGGCTTTCGCGATACCGAGTGGGAGCGCCCCGCAGAAAAATACGGGTGGGGTAATAACCGCGCTATGGTGATGATGAAATCGTACGACTTGATCCACTGGACACATGCTGATTTCCGGGTTGACCTGGCTTTTCCGGAATTAGGAGATATCGATTGCTCATGGGCGCCTGAAACCATTTATGATCCTGTGAAAAAGAAAATGATGGTGTACTTTACCATACGCTACAATAATAAAGATGCTAACATTTACTACTCATACGCCAATAACGATTTCACCAAATTGGAAACTGTGCCCCAACAAATAACTACCGTAGGCGGTATCGACGCCGATATAACAAAAGTTGGCGATCAGTACCAGTTATTTTATGTATCAAAGGCGCGGGTGTTTCATGCCGTATCGAACAAAATTAATACTGATTTTAAAGCGGAAGACAGGCGGATAGATCCTGAAACGGTAAACACCGAAGCCCCCAATTTATTTAAGCGCCTCGGTACCGATAAATGGGTGTTAATGTACGATGTGTATGGCGCCCGCCCCAACAATATGGGGTTTAGCGAAACGGTCGATTTTGTAAACTTTACCAATATTAATCACTTTAACGAGGGTGTAATGAAAACCACCAACTTTACCGGCCCTAAGCACGGCGCGGTAACTTATCTTACCCATGACGAGTTAAAGGTCATTGCTGCACATTGGAAAGTTGATATCAATCTGGATTGATCGTGTTGGTATTCTTCGGCCAAAGCCAAACCGGCAGCGGCATGAATCTGCGGCCGCCGGTTTATTCTCAAAAAAACAATTTCAAATAGCCAATCCACGCTTAAAGATGCGCGCAAAGGCAGATATTGTTATTGTAAAGCTGTTGCGTAACGCTACATACGTCGAAAGGTATTGAAGGCGTGGTTTGCAAAATTTCCAGTGAGTAGGCGGCAACGTGCTGGTAGAGCATCTCGGCTACAAAATCGCATAAATCAGCGTCATCTTTATCACTTGAAGTTACGCAAGCCGCGGTGCAATTATAGCCTGGGGTGTCGGCAGGTTGTACAAATGTTCCGGCAAACTGGCCCTTTTTGTCCGGATCCATTGGGCTGTAGTCATCTAAAGCAGTGCCTACCTGTGCCCTGGTAATAATGCAGTTTACGTATTTAGGTGTGGTTACCCCATTTGAAGCGTAGATGCTTTTGATAACACCAAGGTTGGCCCATGCTTGCGGAACCACATCCAGCGAATTCCATATTTTACAATTAAACTGTTGCCATACCGGGTTGGTGCCTGGCCCGGTTGCCTTGAAAGACTGGGTAAAATATTGAACGTAGTCTTTATTGCCGATATCGGGCCCGGCAGTTGCATATACATTGGCTGCTTGCAGTAGTGCGGGGTTAACTGTGGCTGCTGTACCAAACAAGGCAAGCGCCAAAGCAGGTGCCAGCGCACCGCCAAGGCTGTGCCCTGTTACCACTACTGAGTTTGTCGCCACATTGATGTTGTCGCCGGCAAAGAAATCGCTGATGGATAAACCGGTTGATGGGTCGGTCATTTCGTATAATAAAATGTTTACGCCATCATTGGTGCCGGTTGATATCTTAGGATTCAGTCCGCCAGGCGAGCCGAAAGCCCATTTTACTGTACTTACTACCTGCCCATCTTCAACCACCACGTCAAATACCGACGTTGCCTTGGTACCGGCGATAGCTACTACATAGGTGTTAACGCTGTTTATGGCCAGGTTAAAAACTACCATCGTGTTACTTGCAGTAGCGGTTACGCCGTTGTTGTTTGATGAATAGTCTTTTGGGGCGATATATACTGCCGGCCCCCAGGCCACAGATACGCCAGACAGGCCGTAGTCGGTCAGATAACCAGGTATGGCATCTTTTAATTGTGTCTGCATGGCTTGTTCTGCCTGCTCAATGGAGTCTACACTCGTATCATTAACGAGTTCCTTTGCCATATTGGAGATCATGGACATGGCAAAAATCTGTTGAAATTGATTCATAATAGAATAGGTTTTTGGTTTAAGTAAATGTTATAGCCAACGTGTTGGCGTTGGCATACTTAAAGGTGGTAACAAAAACTTTAATGCCGGGATGTTTGATTACAGATACCCCTGTTTTTGGTTATAAAACGGGATATAGCGGGGACGAAGTTAACATCGCTAAAGGCAACAGAAATACAGGTAGGCAGGCCATCAATTAATTCGGCCCAAAGGATACCTGGCGGTATACTCATGGAGAGGCAAACTTTATCTTTTATTGACGTAGAGCCTTTTAAGAGATCAAATTAAGGCTATTTTTTAATGTTTTAATATACGAATCGTTTACGGTAAATCTTTTATATGGGGTATATACTTCGTCGCCTTTAAACTCATCAATAAACGGCAACTGCACAATCTCTGCACGGTTAATTTGTATAAAGTTATTTTGCAAGTGTTTGGGGATGATGTTTTGTGATGTTTTATGCAGCGAACTCCTGATGTAATATTCCATATCGTCTGCTGCATTAAACAGTACGGTATAATTTTTATCGGAAGTTAGGTAGACTACATTTTTCCAGGATACTTTTTTATACTTATCACCTATCTTTACAAAAAAAGTTTCGCTGCCATGGTTTTCGGGCTGCATAGGCGCATCAACGGCATGGAAATTTTGGATAGCGCTTTGTATCGCTACAATCAACGAAGCCATATCTAAAGGTTTGGTTAAATAGGCAGCAGGCCTTGATTGAATAGCTTCGTCAAGTGCGTCTTTTTCAAAACCGGCGGTTATAAAAATATACGGCTTTTTGTAAAACTTATACATCATTCTACCTAATTCAATCCCACCGATATTTTTATTGTTCAGATCGATATCAAGCAAAGCAATATCATAATTAAGCGTATTTAAAGCAATTACAGCTTCTTCAAAATTAGTTGCTATACCTGTCACGCGGAAACCCAATTCGTTAAGGCTGTTTTTCAGGCTTTTGGCCCATCGTTCTTCATGGTCTACAATCAGTATGGTTATATCTGTTTGCATTTGGTATTTTCAGTTTAGGTAGATAGTGATTTATAAATTATTGTAAATTCATGTTATTACTAACATGAATTTACTGGGAGTAGATAGCCGGTATCAATCGCTATCGGTGTCCATAACAATAGGTCGGCCATTAATTGGTGGGGTGGGATACAGCAAATATCGGCCACTGCACCAATGGTGCCTGTATAACTTGCTGAGCTTTGGAGTATTTGTAAAAAATGCCATTGCCATTGTTCAAGCTCCTGCATCCTGATATGGTAGTTTTTTCTGCTTACCGCTATCAAAGTTTCCTTTTTTTCGGGTATAAGGGCATCTTCCTTGCGGTAGGCTTTCCTCACAAAGTCAATTAAAGCAAACTGTTGCCTCAGCAGGCGTAAGGCCGGGTTAGTTTTAAAATGGGCTGTTGCATAAGCCCAGGTCAATTGTTCGCCGGTTGCTGGTAAGGCCGATTCCTGTTCGGCTCCTTTACATCTGGTTATTTCGGATATGGCACGCTCCAGTACGGCCATTTCAACCGGGAGGTTAAAAATGGCAATATCCTGAGCCATGCCTGATTTGTGGTCCGGCTGAGAGGCTTGCAGAAAATCAGGAAAATCTCTGCCCAGGTCAAATAAATCCGGACTTTGAGAGGGTACATTCACCAGGTAGGCTCGTACAAATGTTTCGAACAGTTCATCGCCCATTAATTTTTTTACTGCCGTAAATTCAGCCATCATACATTCCAGCAAACGATAGAAATAGCCTCGTGCATAAATACCTATCTTTTCGGAGGCTGATAATTTAAAAGATGCGTTGATCAGCTGTTGATGATTGAGCCCGTAATGATGGTCGGCAAGTCCGATTTTATCAGGCAGGGTACCAGGTTTAACCAGTATGGAGGTAAACCACCTTTGCACATTTTCCAGCTCAGTCATAAGATACCCAAAGTTGGTGGTCAACTGGATTTGACGCCACTTGGCCCGTTTGCATGCTGTACACCGGAACTTCGGGGAAATTGCCGAGTAACACTTGCCTTGCCTTATTAACTTCGGCAACCAGTTCCGGGTAATCCGGAATGTTGGAATCCCACTCCAGCAGGGTGGATACACCTCCGGTTAGTTGCTGCGCCAGGCGATATAATTTCCAAACCTGGGTGGGTACCGGCTGATCATGAGTATCCAGCAAATGAGTATGGCAGTCGGTTGGGCCTGCTATGTGTATCTGCACAACGGCATCATGTGGTATGTTGCGGATGTAAAATTCGGGATCGAAACCATGATTGGTTCCCGAAACGAAAACATTATTCACATCAAGCAGCAAACCGCAGCCCGTTTTGTTAACCAGTTCGGTCATAAACTCCCATTCCTGCAAGGTTGAGTGCTGAAACTGAAGATACGTAGAAGGGTTTTCAAGTATTAATGGCCGTTTTAAAAAATCTTGTATCCGGCTTACCCTCCCGGCCACGTGGTCCAGGCTTTCCAGGGTTAAAGGCATAGGCAGCAGGTCGTGCGTGTTTAAATTTGCCACCCCGGTCCAGCATAAATGGTCGGATATCCAAACTGGCTTTACCAGGTTGGCCAGTTCTTTTAATTGCGTTAAATAATTCAAGTTGAGCGGGTCTGTGCTCCCTACAGACATGGATACGCCGTGCATCACAACAGGCCTTATGGAGGCGATATGTTGCAGCACATGCCTGGCATAGCCAAAGTTGTTCATGTAGTTTTCGCTAATGATTTCGAACCAATCCACCACCGGGTCATTCTTCATCAGGTGATCATAGTGTTTGGTACGTAAACCAACGCCCAGGCCTAAATTGGGGAGGCCCAGGCGTTTTGTTTTGGCTGTGTTCATCTCAGTTTAAATTGATCAGGTTGAAGGAGGAAAAGCCATACGCAGATCGCTTGTTACCGGTTTTGGGGGCACTGGCTGTGCAGGGTTACGGTTGGCCAGTACGGCAACATAGGCGTTCCAGGCGATATCATGCACCAGGTCGCCGGTTTTAAATCCTATTTTGTTTTTTCCATCGGGCAGTTGTACCGTTTTATACGAGCCATCTGCTTGTTTAACAAAATCGTTAAGCTCCATGGTGCCCGTAGTTATGGTTTTGCCATTATCAGTGCTGATAACCGGGTAAATCTGCGAAGCCGATATTGGTACAGCGCAGCCGCCGAAACTTCCGCAAAGATTATCGCCAGGAGCGCTGTACACAGGCTGTGGCGGTTTTGGCCCGCCGCATAATGGCTCGGCAGCTTTTAATTTGGGTACGCTTGCCCCACATGATTTGGACTGCCCCACCTGCTGTACAAATCCGCAGCCGCCTTCGCCCTTGCACGAGTTAGAGCCCCTGCAGTTATGATAAATTTCGGCAGAAGCACAGCTGTTGCCCGGGCTGTCGCCGTAATCAATGCCTTGGCAGGCGTGGTACAGCGCGTTGTTTTGTTTTTGTTGTACCGGTACTGACAGATCAGGCACTTGCCCAAATACGGCCCAGCACATCATCAGCCTGTCGCCAGAACCACTCATGGAAGGGAAAGGAAAACCAACGCTGCTGTTTTGCCAGTAACTGTCCAGTACGGAAGTTATGCCCGCAATTGCTCCGGTGGCAATCTCGCAAAATTGCTTATAGTTTTCCAGTCGTTTGGTATCGTTCGAGTCGCCGTTGCCGTTCGGGTCATTCAGCCTGTTTAAAGCCCCGGCAATATCTTCTGCTTTGGGCAGCGGGTAGGTGTTTTGATCGTAGTCGACCGTTTTCAAATCTTCGGCTTTCCATTTGCCACCGCCTGTTTTATGCCAGGTTGGCCAGGTAATTATTTTATTTGATTCCAGGTCTGTCCTGATTTCGATGAATCTCTCATAGTGGTCTTTTTTATCATTATGAGAGCGGGCATAAGCATCTGTCGATGGTGCTGGTTTGCCTGCATCGGTGTATGATGGATAATCAGTTTCCAAAGCCAGGTCAGATGCCTGATAGTCGGGCTTAACGGCCTGCAAGCCGAATGCTTCTTTGGCTATACTTTTTTTAATCCCGCTGCCCTCACCCTGGTCGGTAATGGCGCTGATCAGTTTAAACACCACCTCTTTGGCTTTTTCCGGAACCCAGCCCTCAATGGTGGTTTCAAAACCCTGGTATTCGCGGTAGGGATGGCCGGGAGATGAAGCGTTAAAAACATCCTGTTGTAACGCACCGGGCGAATAAACTTTTTCAAAAAGTGTGGTATTATCGTGGTAGGTGATGTTGAGGTAATCCCATATCAGCTGATACATCAACCCGATGCTTCCCAGCATAGGAAGCTGTTCGCCAATTTGCCAGTTTTTTAACGGCGCAGTATGGATGTACTTAGCATGATACGCTGGTTCAATACGGCCTATAGCATCTTCTTCGGGCGCTTCAATAGCTAAAAATAGTTCGTTTTGTAATTGGTTTAGTTCGTCTAATTTTACCCGGATGTCTTTGTAATAAACGGGAGCTTTGCCACTTTGGGGTTCAGGCCAAACCGGTTTGCAGTCTTTAAAATCAATAATGCCGGGTATAACGGTGCTATCTTTGTCATAAACAGTCCATGCATAACCGGGCGCAGGCGACATTTGCGTAAAAACAGGCGTAACACCTAATGCATTGGCCAGGTTTGAAGCTAACTGCAGGTGAAGCATTTCTTCAATAAATACGCTGAATATGGTATTAAAGGCAACCTCGTTTTCCTTAATGTTACCCAGGTTGTTATTACCCGGCTTGTAGGTGGGTGCCATTCCCGGCCATTTGCGGCCCTGGTAAAGGTTGTTGTTGCCGGTAATCTGGTGCATGCCCTGGATCGAATACAACGAGGTCATGTACAGGGGGATGGTAAAAAGTTCAACATTTACTGCAGTTTGAATGAGCGCTGCAAGAGCCGCTTTGTCCGTCTCGAGGTTTGACGAATGGCGATCAACAAGATCAGCCTTGGTGGCATGAAGTTTCATAGTAATAAGGTAATTGGTTAAAGGTTTATAATTTGCTTTTGGTAATAAGCTGGCCCGGTATTGAACCAGGCTACTTTTTACTTAGGCATATTATTGGATTTTTAGGTTAATCTAATTTATAAAAAAAATAAAGTAATAAGTATAATTAAAAAATATTTTTTTTGATCAGGTTTAAATTGCTTTGGAGGCTGATTTGACTGTAAGTATTTGGCTAACTGAATAATTGAAATTTAAAATGCGGATTGCTGTTTAAGATATATTCAAAAGAAACCGCTGTAGTTGTATCGTCTAACAAGGCTAAATGATAAGGTAAAGTAAGGCCGCTTTGGTAAGCGTCAAGTTTATGATCCCCATATACCGTTATATCGGTTAACAGGGCTAAAGTTTTATGGCTTTCAACGGAAGGTACCGGCAGTGTTACGGGATGGTTTTGATTAACGTATTGCCCGACTGTATAAATATTGCCAATCAATTTACGCTGTGATTTTTGGCCGCCTTCAAGAAACGATGCCTGCTCTTGGGCCATATTGAGCAACATGGCGTTAACGGAAATTTCTTGCGGAATAAAAATTCCCTTGTCTGGCAGTTGGGGTATCAGGTTGTTCATAATGGCCACCTGTGGTTCTTTGCGTAACGCGTTTTGCATTGTTTCCGTAATAATCAGGTGGATATGATCTTCCGGGTCTAAAAGATAAGTGGAGGCATCAGCATGAATATATTTTTGAACATAATAATCTATTTCGAACTCCTTATATAGCTTGGATACGGCATTAAGCGATACTTCATTAATATCGAGCATAAACAATGAAATTTGCTCTGCCGTAAATAGGCTTGTTAGGGGTGTTACTAATGTTGCGTACGGCCCTGTGCCTGCATAAAGTATATTGATTCTGGTAGATGGGTAATGATGTTGTAACTGCAATATGGCTTGGTATATACCTTTAATAAATTTCCTGGTGCGCTCAATATCCAATAAACAATGAGCTGCCTTTTGAGGGGAAATTGCTTTGCCTGATTCGAGAAAGATATCCTGATCTGTAATACTGTTGGCGTAGATGCGGGTAATAGCCGAATATTGGTTGTGCAAGAGATGGACAGCCTCGTATAGATCTTTATAGTTTTCACTAAAAAGCAGCGTTTGGATGGCACTGTCAATATTTTCAATAGATTTCATGTGGTATGTGTGATAAGTTGATAGGTTATTTTGCAGGATATGATTCGGGCGCGTTGGCTGGTTCGTACTTAATGTATTGAACAAACCTGGGTACATCAGATGTATTAGGGCTGCTGCCGTGCGGAAGCGCATGGTGCCAGATAATAAAGTCACCTGCTGAGGCGGTAATCGGGATGCTCCCTAAAGCGTGAAGATTCTGCCGGGAAGGATCGGTGCCCGGCGCAAGGCCATCCAGCCAGTTTTTAATTTGATGTTGAAATCTGGGTACAAGCGTAAACGCTCCCTGGTTAGCTGCGGTATCGGCAAGATACAAGATGCCCTGTAATCCAAACGGTATGGGTAAAGTTAAAGCGCAATCCCAGTGCAAATCCGGACCCGGAAATTTCCAGGTATCTGTTTCCGGTGGGTTAAAGCCTGTGCGGTCGGTATTTAGCCAAATATCTGTGCGCTGCCAAAGCTGCTCAAAGGCCATCCTTATTTTGGCCGACCTTCGGTTCTTCTCCAGCAAAGGGTGCTGGAAAAGTTGCACCATAATGCCCTGCTTTGCGGGATGCGGTTTGTACCAGGTGTGAGGGTTATCACGTTCAACACCGATATGGTTGCAGATAACCTCGATGGTGGCATCGCAATCTTGCCGCGGTACGGCATTTTTAATAATAATGTAGCCGTTTTTATCCCAGAAATCCAGCTGTGCTGCAGCTATTATCGTTGGTGTTTGCCCTGTGCCGCTATCATTAGCGGGGGGATGAATCGTATTGTTAAAACGCTTTATAGTTTCGGCAGATGGTACTCCGGCAGTATCTACTATCCATTTTTCTAACTGTTCAAAAGTAGGGGCAGAGTTGTACATGTAGATGATGCATTGTTCAAGGCCAATTCCAAGGGCCGATAGCAGTGTTTTATCTGTCTGCCATTCCTGATGATAGGCATTGGCACTTAACAAATTCTGTTTTTTCAACTGGGCCTTGTTCCAAAATCTTTTCAGATGCATAATCCCCAGCCCGCCTGTTTCTGCAGATGGTGCTATATCCGGCAATTCGGTTGTATTATTCATGATTGTTAACGCTTTGTTCATACATGTTTATCTGGCAGGTCCAGCTAATCATTTCGGGGAAGCTTTTGGTATTAAGCTTGGTTGCGGTTGCATAGCTGTTAGCACCGTCGTGCTTAATTCGTTTCAGGCGTTCTTTTTCAATGGCAACAATTATTTCACCATTTTTTAAAATGCAGGCGGAACCATCATGTGATGGTCCGGTCCCTAAGATATAGGTACTCATTAAAAGCGTATAGGATATGAAAAAATTTAGGTTTAGCGTAAAATTAATAATTGTATTATAATAATTAATAGCTATTTGAATTAATATGCACAAGCTTAGTTTTTTTATCAGCAAGCCGTGTGTACAGTATGGAAAAAACTTTTTACTTGTTTATAAAAAAAGCGCTAAACTCATTTTGCCTGCTATAACCTTAAATAGTTATATACTACTAAACCTGTTACTTATCGCAGTTTTATGGAACTACTTCTTACGGCAGGGTTATGAGTAAGCAAATTACACCCGCATCAAACATTACATTTAACATTAATTTAGTTTAGTATTAATAAACAAAGTATAGTATTGCTTAGTAATTGATCGAGTTACAGGTTTTCTGATTTTTAGATATTATGCGCCTTTACTGGAAATATGAATAGGGATCTTCAAATAAACACAGACAGTAAAATTATACAGCGTTTGCGGATTGAGGTAGCTAAATTACCTTACGGAGTAATATCGGTGTTGGCTGCTATAGCTGCCTTTGGAACTTATACAGCAATGTATGCTTTTCGTAAGGCATTCGCTTCAGCTACATTTCCCGGTCAACAATATTTGCATGTAGATTACAAAGTATGGTTAGTTATAGCCCAGGTTTTGGGTTATACGTTAAGTAAGTTTTATGGTATTCGCTTCATTTCAGAACTTAAGGATGACCGCCGCGCGCCAAGTATTTTTTTACTGATCGGCGCAAGCTGGCTTGCCTTGTTGCTATTTGCGCTTATACCTGCGCCCTATAATATTATTTGCCTGTTTTTAAACGGTTTCCCTCTCGGCATGATATGGGGGATCGTTTTTAGTTATCTTGAGGGCCGCAAATCCACCGAGTTTATGGCAGCGGTGCTATCAATCAGTTTAATTTTTGCGTCTGGCTTAATCAAAACCATTGGGCGTACATTAATTAGCAGCTGGGCAATTAACGCCTATTGGATGCCATTTTTAACGGGCGCTTTATTCGTAATCCCTTTAGTACTATTTGTTGGCTGCCTTGAGCTGATGCCTCCGCCTACTGCCGAAGACATTAGTTTGCGTACCAAAAGAGCACCCATGAATGCAGCTGAACGTTTAGATTTTTTATCCCGCTTTTGGCCCGGTATATTACTAACCATCGTAATTTATGTATTACTTACCGTGATGCGAGATGTACGCGATAATTTTGAGGTAGAAATCTGGTCGGCCTTAGGGATACACGATAACACCATCTTTACTAAAATTGATACCATTATTTCTGTTATTGTATTGGTGTTAATGAGCTTACTGGTGCTTGTTAAACGTAACCTGCAAGCTTTCAGCCTCATTCATATCATGATCATTTTAGGGTGCGTGTTGATATGCGGTGCAACACTATTATTTAATATGCAGATGATAAGCCCCATGGTATGGATGACTCTGGCCGGCCTTGGGCTTTACTTGGGCTATGTGCCATACAATGCCGTATTTTTTGAACGGATGATTGCTACTTTTCATTGCAAAGGTAATGTTGGCTTCTTAATTTACATTGCCGACTCCATGGGTTACCTGGCCTCAATCAGTTTATTGTTGGTTAAAGAACTTGGGCGGCCATCAGTTAGCTGGGCCGCTTTTTTTAGAGATGGTGTTCTTTTGGTAGGTATTATAGGCGGCCTGTCCGCTATTTTTTCATTATTATATTTTAGAAACCGGGCAACTAAGCCCGTCACATTAAAAACAGAACAGTATGAGTAAGTCGGCCATTATTATTGGCGCCGGTATAGTAGGGTTAGCTACTGCCAGGGCGTTGGCGGTACGAGGATACCAGGTAAGCATTTTTGAACGGAACGAACAAGCTGTTGGGGCATCTATACGCAACTTCGGGATGATCTGGCCCATTGGCCAGGCCACCGGGCCCATGTACGATAGAGCGATGCTATCGCGAAGCATTTGGAAGGAGCTATGTACCGAGGCCGGGATATGGCACGATGAAGTGGGCTCGCTGCATTTAGCTTATCATGACGATGAACTACAGGTGATGAAGGAATATGTAGAGAGTAATCAACAATATAGGCCATGCCAGTTACTGAATCCTTCGGCAGCCGAACAAAAATCGCCGGCAATACAGCTTGATGGTTTAAAAGGAGCTTTATGGAGCCCCGAAGAAATGATTATCGAATCGAGGGTGGCAGTTGCACAGGTTGCAGCTTACCTGGCCGAACGATATCATGTTAAGTTTTACTGGAATACCGCTATCAGTTTAATTGAATATCCTAAAGTATTTTCGGGTACGCAAGCCTGGGATGCCGACGAAATTTATGTTTGCAGCGGCCAGGATTTTGAGACGCTATATCCGGAGTTATTTGGGGCTTCGGCAATTACCAAGTGCAAACTGCAAATGATGCGGCTTGAAACGCAACCCGATGGCTGGCGTATAGGCCCTGCGCTTTGCGGGGGCTTATCCATGATCCACTATCCGGGCTTCCAGGTGGCGGCTTCATTACCTGCTTTGCGCAATCGTTATGAGGTACAGTATGCGGAGTATTTAAAATGGGGTATTCATGTCATGGTATCGCAAAACGGTGGCGGGGAGCTAACCATTGGCGATTCTCACGAGTATGGACTGGTGCACGACCCTTTTGACAAAGAGTTTATCAATCGTTTTATTAAAGATTATCTACACACTTTCGCTAATTTAAAAAACTGGAATTTACATCAGTCATGGCACGGTGTGTATCCTAAAATGACCAATGGCGAAACTGAATTAATAGTTGATGTTGAACCGGGTGTAACGGTAATTAACGGCCTTGGTGGTAACGGCATGACACTTTCATTTGGCCTTTGTGAACAATTGATAGCCAGCAGAGTTGGATAGCCAGTTAATGTGGCAATAAATTTATTTAGAACAGTTGAATTTTATGATGTCGGTTATATAAAATAAAACAGCTCTCATAATTAAAACCGACAACATTTATAGATTAACGCAACAATGGAACATCAAATAAAGATGGTTGTATTCGATATGGCCGGAACTACGGTAAGCGAAAACAACCTGGTTTACAAAACACTCAACAAGGCAATTAACGAAGCCGGTTTTAATATTGGTTTAACTGAAGTTTTGGCCCTGGGAGCCGGTAAAGAGAAAAAGCAGGCCATAAGGGCTGTACTTGCAACTCAAGCCAGCGTGGCTGATGAAGCCTTAATTGATCAGATCTATGATAATTTTTTTACCCAGCTCACCAATGCATACGCGGTAGAAGAGATTTTACCACAACCCCATGCAGCCGAGCTATTTGCTGCTTTAAAAAAAATGGATGTACTTACCATTTTGAATACCGGCTATGACAGGGTTACCGCGCAAACAATTATTGATAAGTTAAACTGGCGGACGGGAATAGATTTTGATGCTTTAATTACCGCATCGGATGTAGCTCAAAACAGGCCTTATCCTGATATGATACAACTTGCCATGAAACAGTTTAATATACTTAACGGCAACCGGGTTATTAAAGTAGGCGATTCTGCCATCGATATTGAAGAAGGAAAAAATGCAGGTTGTTACTATAGCATTGGTATTACAACCGGAGCACAAACTGTTGAGCAGTTACAAGCCGCCAAGCCGGATGCCATTATAGACGACCTGATGGAAATACTATCGCTCATCAATCGAAGCAAATAGTGATATTAACCGGAACGGACATTATTATATTATGATTAAACTTTGTTCTCTTCAAAAAAATAAATAACCAGCATCATCGCTTTTTCCGTTCCGATATTTTTAGGTGTGTGCGGTATACGCCCGTCAAATAACATGGAATCACCAGCGCTGAAAGTAATTGTTTTGTCGTTAAAATGGTACGCTATTTCGCCTGATAAAAAATATTTAAATTCAAAAGCCTGTGTTTCAACAAATGGCCTTGAGGCGTCCACATTCAACTCCAGTAGTACAAAATCAACAGTTGAATGTTTAATATGTTGGGTAAAAATCCGCTGGTAATAGAAGCCATGTGCGTCTTCTTTTTCAAAATGCTCATATTGTTCTTTGCGCCTGACGATGATTGGGGTACTTGATGATTTACTATGAATATCCTTAAAAAATACGTTCAGATCGATATCTAATGATCTGATAATATCAATTAAAACAATTAACGACGGTATGGTTCTGCTATTCTCTATTTGCGAGATCAACCCTTTACTTACATTAGCCTTAATGGCAAGGTCGTGTACAGTTATGTTTTTTTCGCGCCTGCGCTCTTTAATTTTGTTACTGATCTGGATTAATATATCTTCTTCCATCGGTTGGAGTATAATTGCGTGTGAAAATATGGTTTTTGATATTTCGGCGCAAGCAAACATTTGGTTAAAATCTGTTAAGTGGGGTTTTTCAACAAGCGGGTTGCATCGCCACGCAAAATAAATTATTAAAACAGCAACAAAACACATTTTACGTTAACGGTAGAGTAATAATACTTGCCTTAATTTGAATAAATCAATAAAATATGACCTTTAACCCGGTAGCAATAGTCGACAGTTTATTTGCCTTATATGAATTACATGGCAATGATGATTACATAGGCGAACCTGTTTCGCAATTGGAACACATGTCTCAGGCCGCTGCTTTGGCAGAAGCCGAAGGTTTTGAAGATGAAGTGATCTTAGCTGCTTTTTTTCACGACATCGGTCACCTTTGTGCCGCAGACGGTGAAACGCTTAGCATGGACGGTTTCGGCAATGTTGATCATGAAAAGATAGGTGGCGATTACTTGCGTAAACAAGGTTTTTCGGAGCGGATGGCTGCTTTGGTAGAGAGCCATGTGGTTGCCAAGCGTTACCTCACCTATAAATTTCCAGAATATTATCAGCAACTGTCGGAAGCCAGTAAAGCTACCCTTCAGTTTCAGGGTGGCGTAATGACGGCGGAAGAAGCCCGCGAATTTGAGTTGAACCCCGATGCAGAGTTGATAATCAAAATCAGGACGTGGGATGATATGGCTAAAGAAACCTCAATTCCGGTTAATAATATCGATATCCTCAAACAAAAGGCAATCAGTCACTTAGTTAAAAATCAATCATAGGTATATCGTTAATCTATTGTAACTCAACTGTGATATTGTTGTTAGTAAAAATAGATTTTTAACAGTAAAAGCCCATAAACTTAAACAACTCTTAATGTAAATTTTGTTTAGTATTTATAAACAAAGTTTAGTATTGCTGCAATAAATAAAATGTTAAATCAAACCAAATTTCACTTTTATGCAGCAATTGTACTTCAAACTGAAGATGCTGGTAACTGTACTGTTACTGGCTGTTCTTCCTCATTTAGTTTTTGCCCAGAGTAGGTTGTCGGGCACTGTGTTTGACGCAGATAAGCAGCCGCTCCCCGGTGTTTCTGTATTAGTTAAAGGGACAGCCAAAGGCGTTTCAACTGATGCTGATGGCCGGTTTATGATTAATGCAAACCCCGGCGACGTATTGGTTTTTAAATTTATCGGTTCCGAATCAAAAGAAGTTTTGGTAGCCAGTAAAAAAGTTATTGATGTAACCCTTTTACCAGATTCAAAAACGCTTACCGAGGTTGTTGTAACCGCCTTAGGCGTAAAAAAGGAAACCCGTACCATTGGGTATTCGGTTCAGGAGGTTAATGGCGAAGATTTAATTAAAGCGCGCGACCCCAACCCCATATCCGGCTTAACGGGTAAAGTTGCCGGTTTATCGGTAGCACCCAACGCCGAGTTATTGCGCTCGCCTAACGTTTTGTTGCGTGGGAGCTCCATATCATTGTATGTAGTTGATGGTTTTCCTATCAATACCGATACATACGATATCAGCCCCGACGATATCGAAACCTACACGGTATTAAAAGGCCCAACCGCAGCCGCCCTATACGGTAGCCGTGCCCAGGCCGGTGCCATTTTAATTACCACCAAAAAAGGAGATAAAAATAAAAAAGGCTTTACTGTTAACTTAAACAGCAGCACCGTTCTTAATAACGGTTTTTTAACTTTCCCAAGATTACAGGATAGCTATGGGCCCGGTGAAAGTACCTACTACAAGTTTGTGGACGGAAAGGGTGGCGCACCCGGAGGTGTAGATGGTGATTATGATGTTTGGGGACCATACTTTAACGGCCAGTTAATACCCCAGTACGACAGCCCGGTTATAAATGGAGTTAGGCAAGGCACACCCTGGGTTGCCCGTGGTGCCAATAATCTTAACCGTTTTTTGCAAGCCGGTTATCAAACCAATAACAATATTTCATTAACAGGCAACGGCGATAACTACACAACGCGATTTTCATTGTCTGATCAGCATCAGCAAAGCTACATCCCTAATAACTATTTAAATATAGTTAACTTTAACATGTATGCCAGCTTTAATCCAACATCGCGAATTAAAATAGAAGGTAACTTAGACTTTAACAGGCAGTTTACCGATAATTTTCCGGATGTTGATTACGGACCTAACAGCTTGATCTACAACATAGCGATATGGACCGGTGCCGATTGGGATATCAACGCCCCGGATATTAAAGGCGAATGGCAACCTGGTAAAACCAATGTTCAGTCGGTATTTGCAGAATATCAGCGTTACCACAACCCATGGTTCCAGGTAAACGAGTGGACACGCGGGCACTACAAAACCAATACTACCGGTTATCTTTCTGGCAATTACAAGATCAACAATAATTTGAACGCTACTTTGCGTGCACAGGTTAACACCTACGATTTGTTACGTACAGAAAAAATGCCGTATTCGGCACACCCTTACGGTCGTGAAAATAATGAGGGTGACTACAGAGAAGACCGTAGAAATTTGTTTGATAACAATACGGAGTTGTTTCTAAATTATAACTACACTATCAAAAAGTTTTTAAACTTGTCGGGATTGGTGGGTACCAACCTGCGTAATTTCTCTTATTCGTCAAACTGGACATCTACCGATTATTTGAATGTTCCGGCTGTATACTCATTCAGTAATTCAAAAAATCCGCTACAGTCGTCGAGCTTTAACGCGGGTTTATTAACCTTGAGCGAGTACTTATCGTTAGATGCCGGTTTTGGTAAATATGCTACTTTCTCATATACTATCCGGAACGAGAAGAATTCGGCTTTCCAAACAACCACCTCATACTCGTATCCAAGCTACTCTTTATCAAGCGTATTAACCGATTATTTATCTATCCCTAAGGCCATTTCGTTCCTCAAACTGAGAGCCTCTTACGCCGAAGTTAGGGGTGCCGATTCACCGGCAACTATTGGCCCTGCACCTTTTAGCAACATAACCGCTTTGGGTGGAGGCGCAAATAAAGATAACCCATTAATGTCAAATCCTTTAGATTACGGCCAGGCTTATGCTTCGCCATATAATGGCCCTGGTTACAGTTTGTTAACATCGTACACTATATCTAAACCATACAAAAACCAAGCGGCAGGTTACGGCTCTGATGCCCTTTACCAGCAAGGAATTGTAACTTCAGACCGTGTAAACTACGAAGGTGGTTTTGATATTAAATTTTTAAATAACCGCTTAGGTTTTAGCGGTACCGCGTTCAAGTATATTGATGGGCCGCAGATATTGAAAAACTCTATATCATCTGCAACCGGTTACTCAATATTCTACCTTAATGCTTTAAAAACACAAACAACCGGTTTGGAAGCAAGTTTAAGCGGTACGCCAATAAGAAACGCGCGCGGCTTTGGTTGGGATGTTATGGTTAACTGGTCAACCAACAAAACTATTTATAAAGAGTTGCCTCCGGGCCAAACCTTCTATTTAACAAATTATACCGTAGGCGAAAGAGTTGACGATTTGTACGGAACAGATTTTGTAAGATCGCCTACAGGTGATATTATCTTTGATGCCGCTGGTAAACCCATTACACCAACCCGTCACGACCAATTATTGGGCCATGCAGGTGCTGATTTTTCGTGGAGTTTAATCAATAAATTCCATTATAAATCATTAAACTTTGGTTTCCAGCTGGATGGTTCGGTAGGTGGGGTTATTGCCGACTACATGTTTAATAAAACAGTTCGTGGTGGCCGTAACATCATTACCGCCGAAGGTGCCCTGGGCGATGCACGTTACCAGGATTGGAAAAACTATGTACCCAATGGCATCCCCGGTGCCGATCCTAATTACAAAGGTAGCTATGTAGGCCAGGGCGTAGTGATCTCCAATGGGGTAACACCAACATTTGATCCTAATACCGGCGCTGTTACCAACTATGCTGCCTTACAATTTGCGCCAAATACCACACCCGCCCTGGTGCAGGATTATGTGAGTAAATACTACAACATTACTTCAACCAACCTGGCCAGTAAAACCTTTGCCAAACTGCGCGAAGTAACCATAGGCTATGATCTGCCTAAAAAATGGTTATCCAAAATAGCTGTCGAAAAACTATCAGTATCGGCAGTAGGCCGTAACCTGCTTTATTTTTATGGTAATAAAATGTTTAAGGATGTGGATATGGATCAATATAACGGTAATTCGACAAGTACGGTGCTACAATCGCCAACGGTAAAAAGCTATGGCTTTAACGTGAATATTACCTTTTAATTAACAATCAGCTAACAGATATGAAAACGATTTATAAAACATTGATGGTGTTAGGCATTGTAGCTATAACATCAACCAGCTGCCAAAAAGAATTTGATAAGCTCACCCTAAACAAGAACGTACCTACCAATGTTCTGGCATCATTGCTTTTACAGGGCGTAGTTAACGATTTACCCGACTTACCCGATAGCCAGTACGAAATATGGAGCCAATACCATTTGTACAATTATGATTATTATGGCAATAACCGTTATGATTTTAGCGGAGGTAAATTTTATTATACCACAATAAAAAATGTGGTATTGATGGAAGCCGCAGCTATCAAGGCGGGGGCACCGGCCACTAACCCCTACAGTGCCTTGGGTAAATTTTTCAGAGCTTACTTTTTCTCGAAAATGACTTTGCAAATGGGCGATATCCCGATGACGCAGGCCTTACAAGGACTCGATAACCTAACACCAGCTTATGATACGCAAAAAGCTGTTTTTATACAGGTTTTGAAATGGCTGGAGGATGCAAATACCGATTTAACCACCTTAATCAACTCTGGTACTACTACGGTTGATGGAGATATCTATTTTGAAAGCGGCAATTTAACCCAATGGAGAAGAGTAGTAAATGCCTTTAGACTAAGAATACTATTGGAGTTGAGTAAAAAAACATCGGATACTGATTTAAATGTTGCCGCTCAGTTTGCTGCTATTGTTAACAACCCAGGCAAATATCCTTTAATGACATCTTTGAGCGATAATTTGCAATACGTATTTCTTGATCCGACCAATTACTATCCCGAAACGCCGAGTAATTTTGGGCAAAATGCAGGGCGTAAAAACATGAGCAGTACCTATGTAGGTTTGCTTACGGCATCAAAAGATCCACGGGTATTTGTAACCGCCGAGCCGGCACGTTACCTGGTTGATACCCAAGGCCAAAGTGCTACAGATTTTGCGTCATTTGTTGGTGCCGATCCAGGTTTGGATTTGGGTATTATGTATAAAAACGCTATTCAGGGTCAATATTCATTTATTGGCCGTAAACGTTACTACTCCACTTTTACCGGCGAACCAAGCATACAAGTAGGCTACATGGAGCAACTGTTTAATATAGCAGAGGGTATTAATCGTGGTTGGATTAGCGGCAATGCCGAAAGTTACTACATACAAGGTATACAAGCCTCGCTCCAGTGGTATGGCATCCCTACAACGGGTACTTTTACCGCATCTTTCTATCGCCCGGGCTCAAAAGATACCGGAGTGCCTTCTAATTACGACAATTATACCATTACTACAGACTGGAATACCTTTTACAACCAAGCTGCTGTTAAATATGCCGGTGGTACAACAGGCTTAACGCAAATACTACAGCAAAAATACCTGGCGGGCTTTCGTCACAACGGTTTAGAGTCTTACTATACCTATCGCCGTACAGGGGTTCCTAATTTTACTACCGGAACCGGAACGGGTAACAGCGGGCATATTGCACTGCGTTTTCAGTACCCCACATCAGAACATGATGCCAATACCACTAACTACAATGCTGCCGTGAGTAGCCAGTATGGCACTACCGACGATATTAACGGCACCATGTGGATACTTAAATAAAAACAAGGTTAAGAGGCATAGCATAAAGTTATGCCTCTTTTTAATTTGATGAAGAGATGAAAAAATACTTGTTGATGCTTGCCGGGATACTGCATTTAGGCCTGTGTGTTGCCCAAACAGCACCTAAAAAAGTAGTATTTATTATTGCCGATGGTATTCCTGCTGATGTTTTGGAAAAAGCCAATACCCCCAATATTAAAAAAATGATAGCCGAAGGCGCTTATTCCCGCGCGCATGTTGGCGGCGATAAAGGTACTTACAACCAAACGCCAACCATATCTGCACCCGGGTATAACGATTTGCTTACCGGCACATGGGGTAATAAGCATAATGTATGGGATAATGATATTAAGGCACCAAACTATCATTATAAAAACATTTTCAGGTTACTTAAAGAGCAACAGCCGGATAAAAAGATAGCTATTTTTTCTACATGGCTGGATAACCGCACAAAACTGATAGGGGAGGGCTTGCAAGAAGCAGGCAACATCAAGTTTGATTATAAGTACGACGGTTACGAATTGGATACCATGGCATTTCCGCATGATAAACTGAGCGCATACACCCACCTGATAGATAACAAGGTTGTAGCGGAAGCCGCCAATTGTATTAAAATGAACGGCCCTGATCTGTCGTGGGTATACCTGGAATACACAGATGATATAGGTCACCGTTTTGGCGATAGTGAGCAGCAAATGAAAGCCGTAGGGTATGTAGATGAGCAGGTTGGCCAAATTATGGAAGCATTGCGCTATCGTAAAGAACACGACAAGGAAGACTGGATGATTGTGCTAACAACCGATCATGGGCGCGATGCCAACACCGGCAGAAACCACGGAGGCCAATCCGACCGTGAGCGTACCACCTGGATAGCAACCAATCAAAAACCAAACGCCTACTTTACTTCGGGGCAATTGGCCATAGTTGATATTTTGCCTTCTATAGCCCGGTTTATTCATATCGATCTGCCTGCCGAAATCCAGCGCGAGCTTGATGGTGTGCCGTTTATGGGCAACATAGCCATAAGTGCCGCGCAGGCGGTATTAAAAACCGATAGCCTGAACGTGAGCTGGAAAGCATGGAATAACAAAGAGAAAGTAACTGTTAGCATAACTACTACCAATAACTTTAAAAACGGCGGAGTTGATAGCTATACTACAACCGTTACGGTTCCGGCCGGACAGCAATCTGTGAATGTGGATGTAAAAAACAAAGCTGCCGACTTATACAAAATTGTACTGCAAACTAAAAGTAACACCTTAAACAGGTGGGTTATTAAACCAACTCAATAAAATAAGCCATGAAAAAAAATATTTTGTTAATGTTAGCCATTACCCTGGCAGCATCATCGCTTTTTGCGCAAACCAATAAAACAAAAAACGTAATTATTGTTACGCTTGACGGCCTGCGGTGGCAGGAACTTTACCGTGGTGCCGATTCGATGTTGGTAAATTCAAAATATACCAGCGATAAGGATGTGGTACTTAAAAGTTTTGATGCCCCTGCATCGCAACAACGTCGTAAAATGCTGTTCCCTTTCTTTTGGTCAACTATCGTTCAGCAAGGGCAGCTTTATGGCAATCGCGATATGGGCAGCAAAGACGAGGTATCAAACCCGTATCATTTCTCTTATCCCGGATACAATGAAATATTTACAGGTTTCCCAGATAAACGCATGAATACCAACGACCCTATCACCAATCCCAATATGAATTTGCTCGAGTTTTTAAATAAGCAAAAAGGATTTGAAAACAAAGTAGCTGCTTTCTCTTCGTGGGAACGTTTTCCGCAGATATTGAACGTTAAAAGATCGGGCCTGTTGGTTAACTCCGGCTACGCCGACCTGGATGTACCGGGCATGAACAGCCAGTTAAAATACTTAAACGAGCTGCAACACGAAGCACCTCAATACCTGGGCGATTCAACCCGGATAGATTTTTTAACTTTTGAATTTGGAAAGCAATACCTTAAACAATTTAAACCGCGTGTACTGTATATTGCCTTTGACGAAACCGATGATATGGCGCACGCCGGTAACTACCAATTTTATCTTGACCGCGCTCACCAGGAAGATGGCTTTATTAAACAATTATGGACAATCATACAATCAGACCCCATCTATAAAGATAAAACCACTTTAATTATCACCTGCGACCATGGAAGAGGAGATACGCTTGAGGGTTGGCGCAGCCATGGTACAGATGTACCCAACTCTGAGCAAACCTGGTTTGCAGTGATTGGCCCCGATACCAAGCCAACCGGAGAAATGAAAAATACAAGCACCTCACATCAGCAACTTGCGCAAACCATATCCAAATTACTGGGGTTTGATTTTAAAGCAGCTGCCGGTCACGAGGTTGGAAATGCTATACCCGGTGTAACAAAGTAAAGAGGCAATCATGTTTTGCCGATGTTAAATAGGGCTTTGTTTAGCCCTGCCGGGGGCCGAATCCTTTAACAAAGGCAAACTATCAATTTATTGTTTGGGCCATCAGTAACAGTAGCCACCATCATGGTGGCTACTGTATTAATTATATCACATAGGCCAACAGCATACAGGGTTGAGGTGCTTTTTATATCACGAATTATTTTTTTTCGTCTACTTTTATTGTTTCAATCAAACAACTTAAATTATAGGTTTGCAGGAAGGAAGAAAAAATAAAGAATTGCTTTTAACGAACCTGAGTTCGGCTTTTGCCGTCGGCGGCTATCGCCTTTACTGTAATATGGAACGTGCTGTTTTTTACCGACCAGCTTGGTTATTTTGGTAAAAAAAGTAATATGCCGGTTGGCAATGGTGCACGTATAGCCATTGCATTTGCCTTTTTATTTGCCCTGGCTATATTGATAGCAAAGCCATTACAAAAAGTAGTATTAAAGGAGGGACGAACGATACAAGATGTTAAATTGTTTTTACTTTTTTTAATGTTTATAACGGGTATCTTGTTTATGGCACTAACTTTTATGCCTAATTAATATCTGCAAAAAACAGGATTTGGTATTTTTAGCTCGTATCTACAGCTAAATGATGCCAATATGCGAGGAATAGATTTTAGCTGTATGCCCTACATGCTTTATTGGGCCACCTCAAGAAGCCGGAGGATTGATAATGGCCTGGCGATAGATAACGTGGGCATTAAGCCCGATCAATATTTAACTCCCGGACAGGACTGGGTTGAGGAAGCCAAGCATTTTGCCGAAAGTGCGGCATTAGACACCGTAGTTGGATTTTAAGCAACTTGTGTTCTTCAGAAAACTTGATCTGCTTAACATTTGCGGGGAATAACGGGTTTAACATCCGCATAATTTGCGGGTATTAAAAATAATCAGAAATCTTTTATACGCTGCGTTTTCTTTTGTTGATTTTTTCTTTGATGTCGGTAGGTAATACCTGATTCTTTCATGGTATCTTCAAGCAATAGCCATTTGAATCTGAGTAGGGCTGGTCATATAATCTGCTGTTAACTTATAGTTCATAATAGAAGTTTAATTTTGAATTACTAATGGACTTGCTTAATACAACGGCTGACGAAGAATTACTACCCGAACTTATATCGGGCAGTGCCGATGCATTTACTGTGCTGTATGACCGTTATCATAAAAGTATTTATCAATTTATCTATAAGTACGTACATTCTGGCGCTTTGGCTGATGACCTTACCCAAGAAGTATTTATTAAGATTTGGAATGGCAGGCACCAATTGAACAACATCCAGTCCTTCAAGGGGTATTTGTTCGTAAGTGCTCGAAATCATACACTTAATAGTCTGAAAGCGGCCTTGCGGTCGGATAAGACCATGGGTGAGATTGTGAAGAATTTCGTTGCTCAACGCAAGGCTACAGATGAGCGCCTGCTGGAAGCAGATTATGCCGCGTTTCTGCAACGCGAACTTTCCAAACTACCAGAACGCAGCCGCGAGATCTTTCGGTTGTGCCGCCAGGAATATAGAACCTACGAAGAAGTTGCCCAACAGTTAGGTATTTCAAAGAGCGCTGTAAAAAGCCACATGGTATCTTCAATGAAGGTGTTAAAAACATCGGTGGAGCAAGAACTTGGCGTATCCTTAGCTACCGTTTTAGCCGTTTTTTTGCTCAGGTAAAATTTATTTTAAATTTTACTACCCTTGTCTTATCCGAGCGCTGTCTTATCCAAAGAAGCGCATAGCAATGGAAGACGAACAATATTATAAATTACTGGTGCAACGTTTTTCTGATCGTACCGCTACGGACGAGGAATTGGAAGTATTTATCAAATTAGCTAACGAAGGTAAATTAGATAAATACCTAACCGAGGCCATGAACCGCGATGCAGCTATCGCCGCAGAAGATGAAGCTAACTTTTTGCCTCCCGCGAAGATCAGGAAACTTTGGCCGCGTAGGATAGCTGCCGCATCTGTATTATTAGCGATATCAATAGGAGGCTATTTTATATTACACAAACCTGCAGCATTAAAACAAACTGCTCAAATTCAGCCTCAGGATATATTGCCAGGCCATAACCAGGCTACCCTTACTTTGGCCAACGGAAAAAAGATCGTGCTAATAAAAGGCCTTTCGGGTAAACTGGCACAGCAAGGCAATACACAGATCAACGTGAATGGCTCCAGTGAGGTTATTTACACCGAAACCGGTGCAAATACGGCGATCCAATATAATACCTTATCAACCGCCAAAGGTGAGGTATCTCCATATCCGTTAGTATTAGCGGATGGGACAAAAGTATGGCTGAATTCGCAATCTTCAATTACCTTCCCGATAGCCTTTACCGGTAAACAACGCCATGTTGAGATTACAGGGGAAGCGTATTTTGAGGTAGCCCATAATTCAGCCAAAACATTTACTGTTAAAGCGGGGAATCAAACTGTTGAAGATATTGGCACTGCGTTTAATATCAATAGTTACGGAGACGAACAAACTATCAGGACGACTCTTGTAGAAGGCTCAGCAAAAGTAACCGCGAATGGTATCGCTAAAATACTTTCTCAGGGTCAGCGTACTCTGGTAACACAAAACTCTCTTCTATTGCAAACAGCGGATGCGGAAGCTGAAACAGCCTGGATGAATGGCAGGTTTATTTTCCACGATGAGGACTTACATAGCGTGATGCGCCAGCTTACCCGCTGGTATGATATCGACGTAATTTATGACTACAACCCGAATAACGTTCTCCTTGGCGGAGGATTTTCAAAATCAAGAAATATATCTAAAGTACTCAGCGCATTTGAGCAGACCGGTGCGGTTAAGTTCAGGATCGAAGGGCACACGGTACATATAACACAATGATCCTTTAAAGAACAGTCAGTTTAAATCAAAAAATCATGAAAAAAATTTTACGTCAAGGATCACCTTAAGGGTAGGCATGCGACGAAACAAACCAGGAGTGCGGCAAACACCCCCGGTTCAATGTTCAGGTTGCTCCCCCAGTAAAAAGTGCGAACAAATTATTGAAATTACAAACCCAAACATCCAAATGTATGAAAATTTGTACAACAAATTTTTGTAGTGAAACCTACATTCCTAAATTTCTGCTGGTCATGAAAATTACCGCATTGATGATACTCATCTGTATCATGCAAGTCAGCGCCGCAACGTATGCCCAAAATATTACTATAAAAAAATCGGGTGCTCCATTAAAAGCAGTGATAGAAGAAATTCGTAAGCAGAGTGGCTACGATATTATTTTCGATGCTAATCTGATTAATCGTTTAAAGCCCGTAACAATAAATGTTAAAGACGCGACGATTGAAACCGCCCTTGATATGTGTTTAAAGGATGAGCCAATAACTTATATAATACAAGATAAGTTTGTTGTGCTTAAAATTAAGAGCCCCTCAACTTCTGTCATACCATCGCAAATTGTGGTTAAAGACATTGTAATAACAGGACGAATTGATGACCAGTATAACAGACCGCTCCCCGGTGCTACTGTTAAAATTCAAAATTCACCAGTCGCCGTTGCAACTCAGGAAGATGGGACTTACAAGATAGTAGTTCCTGATGCTAAAGCTGTATTGGTTTTTTCATTTGTAGGTTACGAATCACAGACGGTAACCGTTGGAAACAAAACTGAAATAAACATTATTTTAAAAGATCGCAACAGCCAATTAAACGCTGTGGTTGTAGTTGGTTACGGCACACAAGCAAAAAGAGATGTATCCACATCAATTGCAAGCGTGAAAGCAAGCGATTTGGAAAATCAGATCGTTGGAAATTTTGACCAGGCCCTTGTTGGTAAAATGTCCGGGGTTCAAGTCATTCAAAATAACGGAAAGCCTAATTCGCCCACTGACATCAGAGTTCGCGGTACCGGTTCCATTACCTCAGGTGTTGACCCTTTATATGTTGTCGACGGGGTGCCTTTAGGTAGTGGGCAGGTAACCGAAATAGTAGACATGAATGATATTGAAACTATCGACGTGTTGAAAGATGCATCTGCTGCTGCTATTTACGGCTCAAGAGGCGCGAATGGTGTTGTAATGATAACTACAAAAAAAGGAAAAGAAGGCAAAAAAGGCAAAACAACGGTCAATTACTCATCTTCCTACGGACTGCAATCTATCACCAAAAAAATTCCGATGTTGGATGCCTACCAATATGCTCAACTGTCCTACGAAGGCCACAACGCTGCATATTTAGGCGATGGGGCTACAGCCAGCAATCCAAACCCTCAACCAGGCGATCCGGCTTCTGTCCGGCCAAATTCGTATGATAAAATTCCACCAGATCTATATCCTTATTTAGGTTTAAAGTCGGATGGTACTCCGGGGGGAGCGGTTGTTGCCGGGTTAACCAACACAAACTGGCAGGATCAGATATACAGAACGGCCCCAATTACGCGGCATAGTCTTTCCGTATCCGGTGGAAATAATAAATCAAAATATTATATCTCCGGAAATTACGAAGATCAGGACGGAATCATCATCAATTCTGATTACAAAAGGTATGGGCTAAGAGTGAATTATGCTTTCACTGAAGGAAAGATCAAAGTAAACGTAAATGTTACGCCTACATTTTCAACCGAAGACCGGGTAAATAGCGACGATTATTATGGAAATTATGGCATAGTTCAGTCCGCTCTTGCCATAAGTCCGATATGGCCTGTGTATAATCCCGATGGATCTTATAATTACGACGCCAACGGTAAACTTAGGCTGGGTACCGATTATCAACATAACGAAGTAGTTAACCCGGTAGCGATAGCCAACCTTTACAAAAACAAAGTAGATCATGCCAATTTTTTGGGTAACGTTTCTTTTGATTGGGAGATATTAAAAGATCTTCATTATAAATTATCCGCGGCAGCAACTTATAACACTTATGGAAATGACACTTATTGGCCATCAACACTGCCGCTGATCGGCGTTAAATATTACGCTGCGGGCTCCTATGTACCCTCAAGTCCTATAGGTCATACTTCTACTACTACCTACCTGGATTGGTTGACTGAAAATACTTTAAACTACCAGAAAACACTGGGCCAGCATCATATCAGCGCACTTGTAGGGTTTTCGACCCAAAAAGATCAAATGAAGAAAGAAGGTTACAGTACTTCCGGGGCTACTAATGATGCTGTTCAAAATGCCGGAGGCGGAAGCTTTTTTTCCGGGACGCCCGACTATGATTTACAAACCTGGACTTTGGCTTCTTTATTAAGCCGGGTACAATACGATTTTTCGGGAAAATATTTTTTTACCGCTGCATTAAGAGCTGACGGTTCTTCCCGTTTTGGGAAAAATGACCGTTGGGGCTATTTTCCATCAGCCTCTGCGGCTTGGATTGTCTCATCAGAAAAATTCATGGAGCGTGCCAGGTGGATCACCAATATGAAGCTGAGGGCAAGTTACGGGGTATCTGGTAACTTTAAAATCGGTAACTACCAGCAGTCGGAGTTACTTGGCAACAGCGTTGCGGTTTTCGGACAAACACAGGCACTGAGCGTTGGCACCGCGCCCACGCAATATGGAAACGATGATTTAACCTGGGAGAAAACTGCCATGACTAATGTCGGTCTTGATATGTCATTTTTAAATGATAGAGTCGGCTTTGAGTTAGACCTATACAACGGAAATACTTTTAATTCGCTATTAAATTTGCCTGTTCCTACCATTACAGGTTATAGTACCGCCTTACAAAATATTGGCCAGGTTAATAATCAAGGATTAGAGATAGCTTTGATCGGGAACAATACATTTGGGAAATTCAGATGGCATACGAGATCAAATATCTCTTTTAATAAGAACAAAGTGGTCAAGCTGGGCACCCAGGATGCGCCAATAATTGCAACAAGCGGCACTGCGACTGCTTATTTTATAACTCAGGTAGGTAAGCCCATCGGCAGTTATTATCTTTTAAAATATGATGGGATTTTTAAAAACGCAGCTGAATTGGCAAGTTATCCTCATTTTTCAACGTCCCAGGTTGGCGATTTTAAGTTTGTTGATGTCGACGGTAATGGCGTAATGGATGTTTCCGCGGATCGTACTATTGTCGGTAATTATTTTCCCAAGTTCACCTACGGCTTTACCAATGACTTTTCTTTTTCAGGATTTGATCTGTCTGTATCTTTTCAGGGCGTTTACGGTAACCAGATTCTCAACCTTTCGCGCCGGTATATTGCTAATATGGAAGGAAACATTAACAATACCACAGAGGCTTTAAACCGTTATGTGGACGCTAATAATCCCGGTAACGGACTGGTGAACAGAGCCAACAGGAAGTCGACAGGAAACAATGCCACAATTTCTTCCTGGCACGTCGAAGACGGGTCTTATTTAAGATTGCAAAACATTGTATTTGGTTATACGATTCCTGCGTCATTGCTTAAAAAAGTAAATATCCAAAAAATGAGATTCTATGTAAGTGGACAAAATCTGCTGACGATCACAAAATATACGGGTTATAATCCCGAAGTCAATATGAACGGCGGCAGTAACCAGCTAACGCCGGGTGTAGATTATGGCGTATATCCATTGGCAAAAACGATTGCATTGGGACTTAATTTAACTTTTTAAAATCAACCGACATGAAAAGATATTTAATCATCATCATACTGCTTGGATCGCTAACTTCTTGTAAAAAGTTTTTAGACCTGGCTCCCGAGGCCGCTGTAACAACCAATAGTTTTTATGTGACAGCTGCTGACTTTAACGCAGCAGTTGTTGCCTGTTATTCAGCTTTACGTTCTTATCCTACCACAGAAATTTTTCCATTAGTGGAATACCGCTCCGACAATATGTATGTGAAAGCCTTTACCGCTGGCTCCCAGGATCAATATATGATCAATAAATTTAATGACGTATCTGCCAACTCATTAACTACTGCCGCATGGACAGATATGTATAACGGGATACTTAAATGTAATGAGGTAACATCACGGATAGGAAGTGCCACCTTTTCTTCCACCCTGAAAGCACAGTATGACGGGGAAGCGCGTTTTATTCGTGCGCTTTATTACTTCACACTGGTAAGGATGTACGGTGGTGTACCGCTGGTACAAAAACCAATTTCAGTAAACGAGGCGCTTTCAACTCCGCGATCAAGCGTTACCGGCGTTTATGCATTAATTGAATCTGACTTAAACACGGCAATTGCCGAACTGCCCGAAACGTACGCGGCTACCGATCTGGGCCGGGCAAGAGCTTCGGCAGCGAAAACACTGCTATCAAAAGTTTATATGACGGAGGGTAATTTTGCTGCGGCGCAGCCGGTATTATTTGATGTGATTAAACATGCCGGTTATTCATTACAATCGAATATTGCCAATGTGTTTTCTGTAACAACAGAAATGAACAGCGAAATCATCTTTGCGATCCGTTTTGCAAAATCGCTGACAGGTGGTGGTCACAGCGCATGGTTCAGTCCGGGAGCCGACTCCACCACATCAGAAGTAAATGCATCTCTTATTACGGCTTACAAGGCAGACGCAAGGCGTAAACTCCTATCTTTTACAAAAACCGGCAGTATCTATTACATCAATAAATATGCTGATGTGCCGGATGCTACAACAAAAAACTTTGATAATGATTTTATCGTTTTAAGATATGCGGATGTGCTGTTGATGTATGCCGAATGTTTAAATGAAACATCTGCGTTAATCACCGATATTACAAGCGAGTCAAGTCCTTTGTTTTGGCTTAATCAGGTGAGAAAGCGCTCCAGTCCTACAGTTCCATTTACCGCAGCGCAGTATACAAGCCAAAGTGCGCTGCGCGATATTATTATTCAGGAAAGGTGGTTGGAGTTTCCATTAGAGGGCCAGCGATGGTTTGATCTGATCAGGACTAAAAGCGCCAAAACGCAGTTGCTGAAGAATTCAGGAACGGGCGCAGCTCCTATAACCGACGTGCCCGATTTTCGTTTGATTTACCCTATCCCGAATGCCGAAATACAAAAAGTAAATAACCCTCAAATTTTACCTCAAAACCCTGGTTATAATTAAATAAAGGTTTTAACAGGAAATGTATTAGCTCCTATATTTCCTGTTAAAACCTTATAGACTACCCGTATGAAAAAAGAATCTTTTAAAAAACTAATCATCATTCCTCTGCTGTTGCTGATATCATGGGTCAAAGCCCAGCAATCTCCTCAGGAAAAACTAAAAGACGTATTTAATCCGAAAAGTAATAAAGTCTTGGTGGCGGCACATCGCGGCGATTGGCGTAATGCGCCTGAAAATTCTCTACAGGGATTAAAAAATTGTGTCGCTATGGGCGTCGATATCGTTGAGTTGGATTTAAAAAAAACAAAAGATGGGTTTTTGATTGTGATGCATGATAAAACCATTGATCGTACAACTACAGGTACAGGTTATCCGGCGGACTATACGCTTGATTCCCTGAAAAAACTTTTCCTGAGAAAAGGCAATGGCGTACCGTCAAACCATAGGATACCAACCTTTGAGGAGTTTTTAATTGCGGGCAAGGGGAAAGTCATTATTGATGTAGATAAGGGCTATGAATATTTTAATGATGTTGTGCAACTGTTGAAAAAATATGATATGACCAAACAGACTATCATCAACATCGATGATAACACGTACTACAACAGTATTGTTACCCGTTTTGGGGCAATTGATACTTCGGTCATTATGATGCCTATAATCAATTATGCCAAACCAAATGCCGGGAAAATCATAGCCAGCTATTGGGGTTATCCCAACACCATCTTTCAGCCAGTTTTTAAATCAGATACATTATCACTTATAGCTAACCTGGACTTGTTGAAACGGCGAAGGTTCGGTTTATGGCTAAACAGTTTATGGCCTTCTCTTAACGGCGGCCACGATGATGATAAGGCTGTAGAAGAAAACCACCCGGATGAAACCTGGGGTTGGCTCCTTAAAAAAGGCGCCAACATTATTCAAACAGATCGGCCAAAAGAAATGCTTGAATATTTAAGGAAGCGAAAGTTACATCAATAGAAAACGATAGGGCAACAAATTACCGAAACGGCAGTTAGAGTTACTTCGTCAACTTCCGTACATTTCCAATTGCTGACGACGTGTATCCTCAATTGAGTTGGAGCCAATACAAAGGTATCATCGGTCATAAAATTAAAGTAGTTTAACATTTACGGCTTTTGGTAAGTATACCTTTGCATTACAAATAAATGTTTAATCAATTTATATGGCACTTATCAAAATTAATGACATCGAGCTTTACGTCGAAGTGAAAGGAAGCGGGTTTCCTGTAATTTTAATACACGGCGTTGGCGGAGACCATGAGGCACATTTAAGAAATGTAATTGAGCCACTGTCGAAGAATTTCAAAACGGTAGCATTGGATTGCCGGGGGCATGGACAGTCGGATAAGCCGTTAGAATTTACCATCGACGATCATGCGAATGATATTTTAGGAATCATGGACCATTTTGGTTTCCAAAAAGTGCATTTGCTTGGTGTATCCATGGGCAGTTATATTGCTCAACTGGTTGCCATCATGGCTCCGGAGCGTATTGATAAACTCGTGTTAACTGTTACAAAATCAAATGGCCTTAGCTCTTCCATACAGCGTTTGTTTAAAGAAAACGAAGAAGAAATTAAGGGTTTGAATATGCATGAAACCATCATAAAACTATTAAAATTTATGGTGTACGATACCGGACTGATGAAAAATCATTTGGAGATATTTGAAACCAAACTGAGCCCCGATCAATTTAATGCAGCCAATAAAGCTATTGGCGCCTTCGATTTCAGAAAGGAACTCTCAAAGGTAACAGCAAAAACCTTGGTTATCAGCGGCAAATATGACGGTCTGAATCCGCCCGATGATGGAAAGGAAGTTGCTTCACTCATAAAAAATGCAACATTTGTGGAAATGCAGTACTCCGGACACGCGCCTATGTTCGAAGAACCGGATACCTACGTAAATATTGTTCAGGGCTTTTTGTTAAAACAATAAAGGGCAGGCCATAAACCATTAACAGCTAAAAATCACTATTGTAAAAGTTGCTGTGCTTTATAAATCAACCTCCACTGCGATAATAATGATAAGTTAACATAGCATGACTAATTTTGCATGGGCCAGCAGGCAAATGAGTCTTTATGAAACAAACCAGCGAACACGAATTACTGGAACTGATCAGGAACTCAAACTATGCCGCTTTCGAAGAATTACATCACCGCTATTATAAATCCCTTTACGGATTAGCAGTAAAGAAAATAGGTAACCAGGATGATGCCTATGATCTTTTACAAGACATGTTTATTGAACTTTGGAACAAAAGGGCAACTTTTTTCATCACAAATCCCTTACACAATTATTTGAAGAACCGCTTGTGGTTTAAGCTTTCAGGCTATTTCAGAACTAAGGGCTTTCAGGAAAAGCACTTTAAAAACTTTTCGGATTTTATCAACCGTGAGCAGGATATCGATGTCCAGCTGGATGAATTGGAGATCAGGGAGCTGAATATTCAATACGAAGCGGTGATGGAAGTAATTAACCGTACCATCGAAGAGATGCCCGCTAAAATGCGGGAAGTTTTTTTGATGAGCCGCAGCGACGAATATTCTATTAATGAGATTGCTCAAAAACTGGAAATATCTCCCAAAACGGTTAAAAATCAGATTAATACAGCACTTAATCGTATCCGCCATGCTACTGCCGATCCTTCCATAACGGCGATGCAACTGGTTTTCGTTATTTGGCTAACAAATAATTAACAGAAGGTTAACACTAAATTTCTGGGTCCTTTTGCTGTTTACTGCTTATTAGTATTGTATGCAGGATGAAAGACAATACTTAGAAGAACTTTTCAGGAAATACCAGAACGGATCGGTAACGGATGCAGAAAAGGATATCATTGAGCGTTGGCTAAGCCATTTGGATGTTAATGAAGTACCACTATCAGCAGAAGCATTTTTTCAACAAGAACAACGATCAAAAAAAGCGCTGAAGGAAAGCCTGTTAATACAACCGGAAACTAAAGTGATTCGTTTACCGCGTTGGGCTAAAGTGGCAGCCGCAGCCGCTATGCTGATTATAACAGCATCTCTGTATTTTTACCCGCGACTCAAACACTCACCCGAGGTTGCTGCACGGTATGTCAAACCCGATTTTCCTCCGGGTACTAACCGGGCAATACTCACGCTGGCCAATGGCTCAAAAATCAATCTGACGGGAGTTAAAAATGGGGTACTTGCCCGGCAGGGGATTACCGCCATCCAAAAAACAAACAATAGCGAAATCATTTACACGGCAACTGATAGCAAAGGCTCTGTTAACGATACCGCTCCTTTATTGAACACCATCAGTACCCCAATAGGCGGGCAATACCAGGTAACATTGCCCGATGGAACTAAGGTTTGGCTGAATGCTGTATCCTATATTCGCTTTCCGGCAAGTTTTGACGGCGATAGGCGCCGGGTAGAGATAGGCGGAGAGGTTTATTTTGAGGTGGCTAAGAACCCACATAAACCATTTATAGTGATTTGTGCCGGGCAGCAAATAACTGTATTGGGTACCCACTTTAACGTTAATGCTTACCCTGAAGAAAATGGTATTAAAACCACTTTGCTGGAGGGCAGTGTTAAAGTATCAGCCCTTAATCAAAATATCTTTTTAAAACCAGGCGAGCAATCACTGGTGGCTTATCCTTCATCATCCCAACCAACGGCTCTACTTATTCCGGATGCCGATATCAATGAGGCGGTTGCCTGGCAAAAAGGGATGTTCTATTTTAAACGAACCGGTATTGCGACAATTATGCGGCAGGCTGCGCGATGGTATGATATGGATGTGCATTTTGAAGGCCCTGTACCCGATAAATACATTACCGGCAAAATCAGGCGAAACGTAAACGCATCAGAAATGCTTAAAATGCTGGAATATACCGGCGTTAAATTCAATATACAGGGAAAAAAAGTAATTGTATTATCAACCAAACATTAACCACTTAAAACATGCAAACGCTAAACAACTCCGGATAAACATTGCTGTGGTTGCCATAAAAAAACCGGTATAGTGTTGTCGCACTATCCCGGCAAAATGCTGGACTAACCATCAAAATAATTTGACAATCGGTTTGAACTCTTAATCCAACAATTCAAAAATATGAATTTTTATTCTTTATTATTTGCTGTACGCAAAGTACGGCCTGCCACCATGTGCCATCATCGGCCACATAGATCGTCGCCCCCCAATCATGATTTTAAAAGAAAACTGATTATGCGGATAAATTTGAGTGCCTTGCTAATCTTGTTCGGATTATTGCAGGCAAGTGCCAATGTATACAGCCAAAAAATAAGTATCAGTGAGAGAAATATTTCTTTAGAAAAGGTTTTCGAATCTATAGAAAATCAATCTGCCTATACCTTTTTATACGATGATCAGCAGTTGCAAAATGGGCACAAGATCAGCATCAGCTTAAGGGATGCATCGCTGGAAAGCGTATTGAACGAGTGTTTTAAAAATCAGCCCTTCTCTTTTAAAATTATCGAGAAAACGATCGTAATATCTTCTAACAATGACCAGGTTAAATATCCGGTCAGGATTTCTGGTGTTGTTTATGATGAAAACAGCCAGCCCCTGCCCGGTGTAACCATTAAATCAAAAAACGGGCAGGCAATTACGGTTACGGATAAGGATGGGAAGTTCGAAATGGTAGTAACTGATTTAAACAGTCCGTTGGTTTGTTCCTATATCGGCTATAATTCAAAAGAAATTAGCATTGGCAACCAAAGATTATTGAAAATAGTTTTACAGCCAAGTGTTAAAAGTTTAAACGATGTTGTTGTGGTTGGTTATGGCATAAACACCCAGCGGCAGGTATCCGGGTCTATCGGATCGGTAAAAGCTAAAGACTTAAAAGACCAGCCGGTAACCAGTTTTGACCAAGCCATGGCCGGCAAAATTGCGGGGGTAAGGGTATTGCAAACATCCGGTTCGCCGGGCGCGGCCCTGTCTATAAGAGTACGGGGGTTAAACTCCATATCCGCCGGTAACGATCCCTTATATGTTATTGATGGCGTACCGCTATCAAACGACATCAAAAGCGCCACCGGCACTACAAGTTCAAACATACCAGACAACCCCATTAACGTTTTAAGCTCGTTAAATATTGATGATATCGAATCTATCAGCGTGCTTAAAGATGCATCGTCGGCCGCTATATACGGATCAAGGGCATCAAACGGTGTTGTTTTAATTACCACCAAGCATGGCAAGGCCGGTAAGCCTGTAGTGAAGTACGATACCTATTACGGGTGGCAGTCTGTTGCTAAAAAAATCGACTTGCTTGATGCTTATCAATATGCTAAGATGGCGCTTGATGCGCGCAATAATGCCTATCTGGATGCCAATCCAGCCGGTTCCATAAACGATCCGAATAGTGTGCGGCCCTCGGCTGGGCAAATTCCGCCTAATTTATTACCATACCTGCAAGGCCAGACGGGACTAACCAATACCGACTGGCAGGATCAAATATTCAGGAGAGCGCCTATTCAAAGTCATACCCTATCGGTATCCGGTGGTAACAACAGCACCAATTATTATTTGTCCGGTAATTACCTGGACCAGAAAGGTGTGGTTATAGGCTCGTCCTACAGCCGTTACAGTACCCGGTTTAACCTGGATTCCAAATCGGGTAAATTGCATTTTGGCGTAAACATGAACCCAACGGTAACCATAAATAACCTCATCAACTCCGAAGGACCTTATTTTGATGAAGGGATAATTGGTTTGGCGCAAACGCTGCCGCCAATTTACCCTGTGTACAATCCGGATGGCTCATATAATTTCAGCGGCAATGTGCAGGGATATGGCTTATCAAGTATCTTAAATCCGGTGGCATTGGCAAACGAAGTCAAAGATAAGCTACAGCAGATATCCATACTGGGAAATACTTTTGCCGAGTATGAATTTATAAAAGGCTTAAAATATAAAATTTCGCTGGGTGTTGATCTCAATGCCTTCCATCGTGATTATTTTAGGCCTACAGATCTGGAGATAGCCAATGTTAAGGGCCCTTCCATAGGTACGGGTATTTCACGGTCTGAACAGTTTATTGACTGGCTTGTAGAAAATACACTTAACTATAACAAAGCCTTCGGAAAGCATACCCTTGATTTGCTGGCTGGCTTTAGCACCCAAAAGGATAACGATACGTACAATTATCTTTCATCATCTAACTTTCCCAATAATTTAGTACAAACGCTAAATGCCGGTCAAATATCATCAGGCGGTTCATCTTTACAGCAATGGTCGCTCATATCTTATATCGGCCGGGCGCAATACAATTACGATAATAAATATTTTGCTACGGCATCCATCCGGTCAGACGGATCGTCCAGGTTTGGCCCCAACCACAAGTATGGTTATTTTCCTTCTGCATCGGTGGGATGGTTAGTATCGCAAGAAGAGTTTTTGAAAAACAATAAAATCATCAGCACCTTAAAGCTGAAAGCCAGCTATGGGCTAACGGGTAATTTTCAAATACCAAACTATGGTTCTTACGGTTTAATCAATTACAACAATTACGTGCTGGGCAATAATGTAATTACCAGTGGCGTAATACCTAAAACTGCAAGTAATGATAACCTGACCTGGGAAAAGACCGCCATGTTGAATACCGGGTTCGATCTGGGTTTATTTCACGACAAACTCTTCTTAGAAGCTGAATATTATGACAGTAATACATCCAACCTGCTTTTAAATGTTAATGTTCCGCAAATCACCGGCTTTAGTACGCAACTCCAAAACCTGGGTAAGGTTAACAATCGTGGCGTAGAGGCTACTTTATCGGCACAAGTGATAAGTGGTAAATTTGAGTGGACTTCAAGTTTTAATATTGCCGCCAATAAAAACCGCGTAAAAGCCTTAGGGCCTGCCGGCGATCCCATTATTGTGGCAGGCGGCACAGCAAATACTTATTTTATTACCCAGATTGGGTCGCCTATAGGCTCTTATTACCTGATGAAGGTTGACGGCGTATTTAAAAATCAAAGTGAGATTGATAATTACCCCCATTTAGCCAATACCAAGCCGGGTGATTTTAAATTTGTAGACGTAAACGGAGACGGTAAAATTGATTTATCGAGCGACCGGACAATTGTAGGTTCATACCTTCCGTCTTATACTTTTGGCTTTACCAACAGTTTTGCATACAAGGGCCTTGATTTAAGTGTGGCCGTACAGGGCGTGCAGGGCAACCAGATTGTTAATTTAAACCGGCGCTATCTGTTTAATGTAGATGGTAACATGAACCAGATGGTTGGCGTGCTTGATCGTTGGATGTCGCCTTCGGATCCCGGAAACGGTTTGGTAAACCGGGCAAACCGCAGCCCTACCGGCAGTAACGGCACTACGTCTACCTGGCATGTGGAGGATGGCTCTTATGTAAGGATACGTAATATAGCTTTAGGATACCAGTTACCCCTGAAGTGGGTGCAAAAAGCAGGCATAGCTAAGCTGCGGATTTACTGTTCGTTACAGAACCCTTTTACCTTTACCAAATTTACCGGATACAATCCCGAAGTAAGCAACAGGCCGGATAATGCGCTGTCATCAGGCGAAGATTATGGCACTTATCCGCTTTCAAAAACAACCACGCTGGGCCTTTCCGTTACCTTTTAACTCAAACAATCATGAAAAAGTATATACTTACCCTTGTTTTGTTAACAACCTTGCTGGGTGGTTGCACAAAAAGTTTTATTGATTTGAAGCCACAATCCAACGTTGCCGTGGCTGATTTTTATCAAACTAAAACGGATTTCTTAACGGCGATAAACGGCACCTATGCATCATTGCAAAGTAACGCCATCTACGGCAATGACTACTTAACGCTTACCGAAAACCGGGCAGACAATGTGGTTGATAATTTCCCCTCAACCAACGGCGGGCTTAAATATAATATCGATCAGTTTTTAGAAGGCACAACCAATACAGTGCCGGGTAATGCCTGGCAGGCTTTTTACAATACCATTTATGATAGTAATGTGATACTTAACCGTATTGGTGATGTGAGTTTTGACGACGCAACAAAAAAACGTATCATAGGCGAAGCATCTTTTATACGGGCCTTGTGTTACTTTAACCTGGTGCGCCTGTTTGGTAAGTTGCCCTTAGTTACTACAGAAATAACCGCTGCTGATGCCAAGGTATTAACCCGAAGCGATGTGAGTGTGGTTTACAACCAGATAGAGGCCGATCTGAAAAGCGCGGCGTTAAATCTGCCGGTAAGTTACACAGGAGCAGATATTGGCAGGGCAACCTCTGGTGCAGCAAAAGCCATGCTGGGCAAAGTTTACCTGACGGAGAAAAAATACCCCCAGGCAGCAAGTATTTTAAACGATGTGATTACCGGTAATGCTTATCAGTTACTCAGCAACTATAGTGATGTATTCAGTACATCCAATAAAAACAATGCAGAGATCATATTCGCCGTTAAGTTCTTAAAGGGAGGGGTGGGGCAGGGGCACCCGCTTTGGATCCAGGCTAACGGAGGTATCGACTCCGTTGTTGCACCCAACCTGAAAAAGGCATACCCCGTAGGCGATAAGCGTTTGTCGCTGGTTTACTCGGGGAAGCCATCAGGCACATCTATTATATGTGCGGTTAAATTTTTTGACGCCATAGGCACAGGTAATGATGCCGGTAACGATTTTATCGTGATCAGGTATGCCGATGTTTTATTGATGTACGCGGAGGCACTTAACGAAGTGGCTTATGATGCAACAGGTAGCAACGGCGCCTTATCAAATTTAAATAAAGTTAGGTTAAGGGCTAAAATTCCGGCTTATACCCTAACGGATTTGCCGGATCAAACAACCTTTAGAAACGCCATTTATAAAGAGCGAAACCTGGAACTTGCACTGGAAGGCGACCGCTGGTTTGATTTAATACGCACCGGAAATGCTATAACCGCTATGGCGGCCGTAGGAATAAAAATTCAGCCCTATCAATTACTTTATGCTGTGCCTCAGTCCGAAATAAGCGTGATCAACAATCCCGCAATTTTCCCACAAAACCCTGGCTACTGATTAGTCAAACTATACACCACAGGGCAGCTCGGGCTGCCCTGTTTATAAAGCATCAACCAATGTATTACAAACATTTATTATCTCTTTTTTTTGCGCTGTTTGCATGCTGCAGTTTAACAGCACAGGTAAAACCCATCGTCCGCGCGCATGCGCATAACGACTACATGCACACACATCCGTTAAAAGATGCACTGGCTTTAGGCTTTACAAGTGTGGAAGCCGATATTTATTTAATAAACGGTGAACTTTTTGTTTCGCACGAAAGGCCCGAAAAAACAAACCCTCTAAAAACGCTTAAAAGTTTATATTTAGATCCCCTGCAAAAAATAATGCAGGCCAATAATAACCGGGTATATAAGAATTACGACGGAATATTTTATTTAATGATCGATATCAAGTCCGATTCGCTCCATACCTACCAGGCGTTAAAGGCACAAATTCTTGGCTATCCGGAATTTCTGCATAACCCTCACTTTAAAATATATTTAACCAGTTTTGAAGACCTGCATTTTGTATTAAAGGATAAAGCCAGCATTGCCGGTATTGACGGTAGGTTGGCAGATACCAAAAAAGGATATAGTTTAGCGCAGGTGCCGGTAATTAGCGAGGCTTTTAAAACAATCACCCATTGGAACGGGAAGGATACCATAACTGAAAATCAATATAACCAGGTAAAGGCGTTTATAACACAAGTACACCGGGATGGAAAGAAATGCAGGTTGTGGGCAATTCCAGACCAGCCTGAAGTATGGCGAAGATTGCTAAATGATGGGATGGATTTTATCAACACCGATAAATTACAGGAGTTTAATCAGTTTATACAGATGAATCCCACATTCTGATCGCCAGTTCGAGGTAACTTTGTATGGATTGTACTCCCAATATAAATTCTGCCTTTGGTGCCCTTCAATGTTTTTGCTATTAATGGCCTTGCTGTCTAATCTCCCGGTATAGGCGAGCGCCTGCCAATAGCAGTTATTTTGTTCATGGTTAGAAGTGCTGCCGGGCAAAAAAATAAAATAAAACCGCCAAAATACATCCGGGCTTTTGGCAAGGATGTATTTTGGCGGTTAAAATGAGAAAGCGGTAATTAACGCTGGTTTTGAGGGAGTTTTGACCCCGTAATAACTTCTTGTGGTATTAACAAGGTATACCGTGGATCGTTAGCCGGTAAAGTGAACGTTTTGGTTGATGTGCCTGTGATAATATCGCGGGCCTGGTTTACGGCAAAGCGGCTATCCTTATTTAGCCTGCGTAAATCAGTCCACCTTTGCGCGCGCATAATCAGCTCTTTACGGCGTTCTGCCACTATTTTGGTAAGGGCATCATCTGCACTGACTGCGGTTACGTTTACAAAGGTGCCGGTTGTCCACCTTGCCTTTAATAAAGTATTCAGATCGGCCAGCGCAGCCGCTGTGTTACCGGCGCGGGCATAACATTCGGCACGTGTAATGTAAAGCTCATCTGTAGTTAATCCATTGAACAGGTTGGAGCCTGTTGTGGGTTCGTAATTACCGGTAAAACGGAAGCTGCCATCATTGTTTTGCTGGAAGAAGAACGTCTTTCTTAAATCGTTACTGTCATAACTGTTTACAAAATCTGTTTTTATTTTAGCCGTTGTAAAATCTGCCGAACCGCCGGCCAGGAAATCGTTGTTAGCCAGGATAGAATGAAAAACAACTTCGGGATTTGTAAAACGCCTGAAGGGTGAAGGGTTCTGCGGGTCGATGGTGTTGAAATCAAGCAGCGTGCTGTTTAAGTCCAAAGCGGCTTTTGCGTTGATCAGCGCATTCGGGTAGTCTTCCATGGAAAGGTAAACCCTTGCCAGCATGGCGTAGGCGGCAGCCTTATTTGGCCTGGACGATATGGTTGAGGTGGTGTTCAATAAACCGGCGGCTTCGGTTAAATCCTGAATGATGCGGTCATAAGCTTCCTTTACCGTTCCGCGCCCCGGCGTATTATTCACATCAGATACGAGATGGATAGGAATACCGGGATCAGATGATGCCGTTGCGCTGTATGGTTTAGCGTAAAGCTGTGCCACATTCCAAAAAGAATAAGCCCGCATAAAAAGCGCTGAACCCCGGAGGTTATTGATTACCGATTGATTTTCTGTGCCTGCCAGTTTATCCAGCGCCTCTATGATCAAATTGGCGTGGTAAACTTTATTATAAGGGCCAACCCATTGATCAGAACCTGCGCGGATAGAACCGGGTAGCCAGGTATATACACTAAGATCTTCCACACTGATAAAATCCTGCGTGTTGTACATATCGTCCGTCAGGTAATAATCGTCCGACGAGGCTTCGCCATCATAGGGATAACCCGTATTGAACAAGGTATAATTATCCAGTAAAAGCTGACAGTCGTTAGCCGTGGTTATAAAGGATTGTAAACTGCTTTTCTTAATGTCTACGTATTTTCGGCACGATGCAAAAAACAAGCTCAGCATCACCAGTATCAATATATGTTTCTGTAATTTCATGATGATTTTAATTAAAAGTTAGCAGCAAATCCGATACTATAGGTTTTTGGAATAGGGTAATCAAATACGTCGGGATCAATTCCTAATTTATTTGCCCGCCAAATGATGCCCAGGTTTGTTACATTGGCATAAACCCTTGGGTTTTTAATGAACCAGCCTTGAGGAGCATGAACGGCATAAGATAAATTAATCTCCTGCAACCGGATATGATCGCCTTTTAAAACATTGATCTCCGAGTATTGGTAAAAAAGATCCCTGTTTTGATTGGTAGACGAAAACACCGCAGACGGAACATTGGTATGGGCTTCGTCGCCGGGATTTTGCCACCTGTTGTTATATTCAGCGCCCTGTAATACCGGTGTGCGGTTGTATAAGGCACTGTAGCTCACTATCTGAGAAGCCGGCCGCCTGAAATAATAACCTAACTTATAAAGGATGTTAGCCGATACCGAAAATGCACCATAGCTCAATGTGTTTCGGAACGAACCGTAATAAACCGGTACAGCCGAACCGAAATAATGCAGAGTGGATAGTGGTGCGTTCTGGATAGCGTTGTAGGCGGCTGTTCCAGCGGCTGTATTTGAAATGGCTGTAGCAACGCCGTTTACATAACCTCTCGGGTCGCCCGTCTTGGGATCGAGGCCTGCCCATTGATAACCAAATACGCGGGACAAATCGAAGCCTTCGTTATATGACCCGGTGCTGTTAGATACCACCTGACCTGCCGAACTCGCCGACGTGCCGTAAAGTTTGGTAACTTTTACTTTGTTATAGCTAAATAGTAAATTGCTGGCCCACCTGAAATTTCCGGCCTTAACGTTAACCGAGTTGATAGTAATATCCATACCGTAGCCCTTGAGGTCGCCGGTATTGAAGGTAGTGTTGGAATAGCCTGTACTTGGGTCGAGGGCGCCATTAGCCAGCAGATCCGTTGTTTTTTTGTTATAATATTCTACACTTCCGGAGATCCGGTTGCCTTTTACGCCAAAATCTAATCCAACATTAAATATACCGGTTTTTTCGGGGCGTAATAAGCTGTTTGAAACTCCCGAACTTGCATCAGTATAAGCATAAGGAAGGTTGTTTGTACCGTTAAAGGTGGAATAATTGATGAGCGGCCTTGCTAACACGGCCGGGTTTACGTTACCATTGTAGCCAAAGGTTGCTCTTAACCGCAACATGGGGAACAAAGCCCAGTTATAAAATTTTTCCTCATTGATAGTCCAGCTGCCACCGAAAGAGTAAAACGGAGTGCCGCTGTTATTGGTGCCCTGCCCAAATTCGCTCGACAAGTCGCGGCGGAAACTGCCGGACAAGGTATACCTTCGGTTGTAGGTGTAAGCGGCGTTGGCGTAATAGCTATAGGTTCTTACCTTGGAATCAACAAAGCCGGAAGTTATTTTGGGAATATATTCACTGGCGTAGCCACTAAAATCCGATGCGAACAATATAGGTAACAGGTCGTGATAATTGATATTGTTGGCACTTTGCAAGGTGTTTTCATTATAACCGTAATAGCCGTCAACTTTCGTAATGCTATAGTTTTGGGCTACATCTATACCGGCTATAGCCGATAGCTGGTGCTTTTCGTGCCATGTTTTATCATAATTTAATTGCCCGCGCAAAGTTTGGTTGCTGGTTTTAACTAAATTGGTTGTGTACTGCCCTCCTAATGGCAGGTTATGAACAAATGCCGGTACCGGTTCGCCCGTTTGCTCATCAAATGAGTAGGGCGATGTGGTATGGTAATCATACAGGTTACGCATAAAAAATGAGTTTTGCCTGTAAAGGGTATTATCATCATTACGTCCCGAATTATAGTTGTAAGCTATTTGTGCCGAAAGTCCGTCTAATACTTTATAGTTGGCTTGGAAATTCAGGTTGATATTCTGCGATTTAACCTGGTTATAACCCTCGTTAATATCATCAAGCGGGCGGTATTGGAGGCTTTGGATCTTATCGCCATAAGTACTGGCCAACAGGTCTACCAGGCCCGGGCGGTATGTTTTAGTTACCAGGGCAGGGTTGCCATTATCGTCGGTTAAACGGGTATAGGGTTGAAAAACCGAGTTTGTGGCACCGGTAATGGCATTTTCGGCAGCCTGGTCATTAGTATGCTGAGCGTTGTAGCTGATATTGGCCTGCAGATCCAGATTTTTTACCGGCCGTGCCGAAATGTTAGCAGCCACAACGATACGGTCGGAACCGGAGGCTTTGGTGTTATTAATGGATTTATCATAACCGCCTGACAAGCGATAGTTAACCAGGGTTGATCCGCCGTCGATAGCCAGCGAGTAGCTTTGGGTAACCGAATTGCGCAGGAAGTATTTGGTATAATCGCGCCTGATGTCGTTCCCGCGTAGGGCGTCAATCTGCTGGTTTGCCTGCGCGGCGGTAAGTGTGTTTTTATTTTTCCAGGCATCCATGATCTCCGCAACCGGTGATACAGGTTCCTGGCCATAAAGGTCCGAGATGCTGATAGCCGGCAATACCCGGTTGGTTTGGGTAAACTGGGCCATTTGCGCGTCGATAAAGTCGGAGGTGCTCATGGTTTTATTGTAAAACAAGTTTACTTTTTCAGTAACACTAACATTGCTGTTAAAACTGATCTGCGTTGGCCGGTTGTAAGCTCCTCTTTTGGTTTTGATTACAATAACCCCGTTGGCAGCCCTCGATCCCCATATAGAGGCTGCTGCTGCATCCTTCAAAACGGTAATGCTTTCCACATCGTTAGGGTTCACTTTATCGATAGAATAAGGGCTTGCTATGCCGTCAATAACAACAAGTACCTGTCCGCTGGTATTTCCGTTCAAATCTGCATTTACCGCATCGTTAAGCGTGTTTTTGCCGCGGATAGTAAGCAGCGCCAAAGGCGACCGTTTCGCGTTAGGGTCGCTGGAGTTTGTAGGTCGCAGGTCGTTCCTGAAATCCAGGCTGGTTGTTATACCCTCCAGCCGCCTCACCAGGTTAGGGTCGGTGCTATGCGCTAACTGCTGTTTGGTAATTAATTCAAAAGAGCCGGTAGCCCGCTCTTTAGGCAGATCCTGGTAACCTGTTGATACGATGGTTACCGCCTGTATGGCCCGCAACTGGGGTTTTAACTTGATATTGATCTCGGTAAAGCCCCTTATGCCTATGGTATCTGTTTGATAGCCGATATAGGATGTAATGAGGTTGCCTTCATTAGGTACGTTTTGAAGGAAGTACCTTCCGTCGGCATTGGTGATGACTACTTTTTGAGTTCCTTCTATTCTTACAGAAGCTCCGGGGAGTGGTTCGCCCTTATTATTGGTTACTATGCCGGTGATATTAATCGATGCTAAAAAATCTTTAACGTTGTCAAAAAAAGAAGCCTCCTTTTGTTTAATTACAATGGTATGCTCATCAATGGTATAAGTTAAGGGCTGATCTTTAAATAGCTGTTCAAGCACAGTTTGCAGTTCGGCCCCTTTAACATTGATGCTCACCGATCGGGCATCTTTCAATAGCTGGGCGGTGTATACAAAATCGTAATTACTTTGCTGCTGTATTTTTAGGAATATTGCTTTAAGGCTTGCTTTTTTTTCTGACAGCGTTATCCGCTGGGCAAAGCTATTGGCGCTTACCTGCATTATGGTTATCAGAATAATTATGGTGGTTAACCGCATCATCAGCAAGAGTTTATGGATGTGCTTTTGGGACACACCAAATTTGCTTGTATAAATTTTATACATTTGTTAAGTCTGTTTTAAGAAGTTAATACGATCTGAAGTTTTATTGACGTAATCCAGGCATTGGCCAGTTGTGTTGCAAGCACTGCTGGCCTTTTGTTTGTAAAAGGATTACCGCTGTAGTAGTAATTATTTTGTAACGATAATCCTCCTTCCTGCTATTTTAAAGTGTACCTTATTGGTTAATTCGAGTTTCTTTAATACTTCTGATACATAAGCGCCACGGCTTACCCTTCCTCCAAAATCATCTGCGGGTTTATCGCCCTCGTAAATCACTTCCACGTTATACCAGCGGGCTATCTTACGCATTACCGATTCTATTTTTTCATCCTCAAAAACAATATAGTTATTCTTCCAGCCCATAGTTTCGTCAATGTTGGCTATAACCACCTTTACGCCGCCCGGTGTAACCCTCGCCTGTTCGCCGGGTTTTAACAAGGTTTTGTTGAGCAGGATGCTGCCCTCTAAAAGTGTGGTTTTGGCAAGAGGTTCATCTGCATAGGTATTGATATCAAAGTGGGTACCCAGCACTTCAACTACCTGTCCGGTTGAAGCAACACGGAATGGTACTGCCTTATTTTTAGCAACCTCAAAGTAAGCTTCGCCGGTAAGTTGAACATTGCGCTGCTTTAAGCCGGAAAAAGTGGAAGGGAAAGTAATGGAAGAAGCCGCATTGAGCCACACCCGCGTACCATCGGGCATTAAAAGCTGGTAGGTGCCGCCCTTGGGGGTGTTTAGGGTGATGTTTTCATTGTCTCTCGAGCTATTGCTTTTTGCCGATGTATCAATTTTGCTCCCGTCATTATAAACAAGGCTGGCCGCATTAATCATAACGCCCGATTGGTTATTGCTCAGGTTAATTACTTTGCCATTGGCAAGGGTTAAGGTAGCTTTATTATTGCCCGGTGCTATATCAAATTTAGTATGAGCCAGTTGGGCGGTATCTATTCCTGCGGTTGAATTTCTGTTGATGAGTAAAAAGATGAGGCCTACCAATAAAAACACAAGGATTGATGCTACAGCCGCTACGGTGCGCCAACTGCCAATTTTTGTTACCGGGATGTTATCTCCATTGATATGCTGCCAGGCTGCATTTACTGCGCGCAATCTTTCATCCATGCTCAATTCTTCCGGTCCAGGTTCCTCAAAATCAAGATACCAGCTTTCCAGCAATGCCTTATCCTCGTCGGTGGCAGTGCCCAATCTGTATCTGTTTAGCAGTTCTTTTACTTCGTTATCGTCCATTTGAATTGGCTGGTCATTCCCTTTGTATAGTAAGACAAGCTGATGCGTCTGCCGGAGGTATCAGCTTGTAAAATTTATTTCCTTTTCCTCCCAATCAGTATAAACGCTCCTAAAGCTACGATTAAGGCTGGCACAATAGCCAAAAAAACCAGCTTAAAAGTGGAAAGCTGCTTACGCTTTATCTGTAAAGTATCGTCGGTTGTTGCAAAACGGCTTACATCTACCGGAAACTCCCCGTTGCAAAACCATTTAAACAGCAATTGGCTATAAGTTAAGTTATAGCCTTTAGGGGCTTTAAGTGCCAGGTTGCTCATCAAGTCGGCATCGCCGGATACGATGATCTTTTGCTGGCGCGAGTTGATCATTCTGGAAAGCGCCGCGGCTACCGGGAAACTTCCTTTCTGATCGCCTGCCGCAGCATCGTAAGTTACTTCTGTTGATGTAAGGTCTGTTTTGCCTGTTTTGTTCCAGCCCGAAGGTGCGCTTTCTAACAGTGTGTTGATATGGAACTTGTTTTGTTGTTCAAAAGCAATTGCCGCTACTCCCTGCATGGCTACAAAGCTATGGTTTTGGTGGAGCCGCCCAAAAACAGGGTCGATGAGAGCGGCCTGGTCTGCAATTGTAGCGTAAACCATATCCGGCGTTTCATTTTTACTTGGCGCTACCAACATGCCATTCATTAATTGTACCCCTAAGTACTTCAACAGCGGGTTGATAATCTGCTGCCTGCCCGGTTCGGCAGTAATCAGCATATCGCCGCCAGCGTCAACATAGTTTTTGATTTTTTGTACTGCAGCATCAGTCAAAGCAATAGTCGGATCGGCCAATACCAGCACGTTAATATCGCGGGGGATGGCCTGGTTGTTAATGTCGCTATTCTGTGCATCAAATCCCTGGTTAATGAGCGATTGGCGTGCGGTTCTGTCATTGATGATCACCTGGTAGTTCCTGTCGCCCGTTTTATCAATGCTTCGTTCGTTGTTGCCGGTTATAAACCCAATTTTGGGTGGCGTAACCACTAATCGCTTTATGGCCGCAGTTATCTCCGCCTCTTCCGGAAAGCGTTTCATTTCGTTATATAAACGCAGTTTACTTGTTTTGCCGTTGTAACTAAGCACCCGCACAAAGGTGTTGTTCTCCTTACTCAGATCTATTATCTTGCGGATCTCGGCCGGAGGCATAAAATCGTCCAGATCAAGTCCCATATTATCGGCTACCTTTTCGGCCACCTGTTTGATGCTCAAACCTTTGATATTCCCCTGGTAAATCATGTTACGGTTATTCTGCAGATCGGTAGCATCGTAATAGTAAACGTATTTCATGGTTAAACCGGGGATGAAACGCCGGTACTCAGCAAACATATCCAAGTCGCTGTTTCTCGCGGCGGGCAGTCCCGAATATACGTCCTGGTCGAGCAGGTTCACGTAGGTAGTTATCGTTAACGGACCAACTATTTTTTTTGCCACATCCTGACTGTTTTGGGTAAGCGTTCGTGATTTGGTCGCCGTCATGTCCAGGTAAGCTATCAAAGAAGGCCTCGAGCTGATGTAGCCCAGCATCAGGGATATTACCAATAACAAAACATACTTACCTACTTGCACACGCCATGGCTTTGCCTCGCGGCCAGCCTGAAGCCTAAGGATACAAAGCGAGATAAATAATACAATAATGATGATAAAATATAGTACATCTTTGGTGGTGATAAGGCCTTTCAGCATATCATCGGCCCGGCCGGAGATGGAGAGGAAATAGGTAAGGTCTCTTACAAAATTGATCTCCTGGCCAATACCTCCTACAAAGCGAAGCACTGCAAATACAGCCAGTGTACTTATAGCAGCCACAACCTGGTAACTGGTTAAGCTCGACATAAACAAGCCGATGGCTGAGTATGTACACGTTAACAGGAAAAGCCCTATAAGGCCGGAAAGGATAAGGGTAATATCGGCATCCTTTATAGCAATAACCCCAATAAGGGAGTAGACAGCAAGTATCAGAATAAGTATAAAGCCATAGCTTACAATGGCCAGGTATTTTCCGAGGATGATCTCGCTGATCTTTACGGGAGATGATAGCAGCAATTTGATGGAGCCGCTACTGGTTTCCCTGCTCATGAGCCCCATGCTCAATAATGGGATATAGAGGTACAATGTTTCGGTGATTTTTGCAAACAAGCCGCTTACTCCCGGGAAGGCGGTAAAAGTCAGATCGCCCATGTGCGATCCCATCAATAAAGCCTCCTGCACACCTTGCAGCATGTTAAAGAAACCCATGCCCGATTGTACCATGAAAATAACCAGTACAAGCCAGGCTACCGGCGAATAGAACAGGATACTGATTTCCAGTTGAGCGATTTTTATAGTTTTTAGCATGGCTGTTATCGTAGAGGACGGTTAGAGAGTTGGGCGAATATTTCGTCGAGCGAGCTTTTTTCAAGCAGGATCTCAGTCAACTGCCAGCCGTTGTTTATGCTGAGTTCAACAATTTTCTTTGAAATGGTGCCCGATGCTTTAAACCGGATGCGGATGCGTTGGTCGTTCAACAGCTCGGCGCTCGTTACGCCATTTATAGCTTCCAGTTCGGCGAGTGCAGGTGGGTTGTCAAGCGATACCAGCAGGGAGTTTGGTAAGATGTAATTGTTGAAGGCTTCCATCGTATCGGCAAAAACCATTCTGCCTCCTTCTATCATCCGGATGTCGTTACAGGTAGCCTGCACTTCTGAAAGGATATGGGTTGAAAAAATCACCGACCGTTCTTCGGCTATTTCCCTGATCAGTTTACGTACTTCCAATATCTGTATCGGATCGAGCCCGTTGGTAGGTTCATCCAATACAACCAGCTTAGGTTGGTGAATGATAGCTTGCGCTATGCCTACGCGCTGCCGGTATCCGCCGGATAGATTACTGATCAACCGTTGACTGAAGTGCGCAATACCACACCTGTCCTTTGCAGCTTCAACGGCTGCCTTTATCTGCTTTTTTTCAATATTCCGTATAAATGCGCAGTATCGGAGGTATTCATCAACGGTAAGGTCGAGGTGCAGGGGGGCATTTTGCGGTAAAAAACCCAGTAACTGTTTAGCCTGCTCCGGGTGTTCGCGTAAGTTAATACCATCAATAAAAACGTTTCCTTCGGTTTGGTTGAGCACGCCGCAAAGGATGTTCATGGTTGTAGATTTACCCGCACCATTAGAACCCAATAGGCCTAATACGCCTTTTTGGTTTATCTCGAAATTAATATCTCTTATCGCCCAGTTTTTGCTGTATTTATGCGAGAGGTGTTCTACGCTTACTATATTTTTTTCCACCAATTTTAATCAGCGCCTCTGTCTGTGGTTACTTTACCATAGCCCTGGCTTTGGGTGTAAGACAGCGAGGTGCTATGCAGGAGGTATCGGGATGGAAAATAAATAATAAAAAGTGTAAGCTTTCTCTTTTGATGGCACACTGTTTTCGCTTTTGATGGTACACCAAGGGCTCGGTGCATTAGCGTTAATAACGCTATGCAAATTGCAGCATTTAACCTGTATTTTTGCAATTGAAAAGGATGCAAAAAAAAAGCAAACATATCCCTGTCAATACTTTGCCGGCTGGAACCCGGGAAGGAATAATGATTGCAAGAAAATCGCATAATGGCTTGCCTGATTCCAAAGAGGTTGAGCGGTCGCACAGGGACAACGGATATGTGTTTATCTTACAGGAAAAAGGAACAACCCGCATAGAGATTGATTTTCAAGAACATCGCATAGCCGCATCTTCTGTCATATTTATAAATCCACATCAAATACATCGTGTAATAGGGTTTGAAAACGCCACGATCACGAGCTGGATGATCACCCCTGAAAATCTGCAGCTGAAGTTTCTTGAACTGCTGGAAAGCCTTACTCCGGTAGGCGCCCTTGCTTTAGATGCAGAAACCCTATCTATTATAGCTCAAACCGCTTCTCTCTGTATGCAATTTGCTGAACGGAAACACGAGAAACTATTTGATGCCATCCTGAAAGAAAGCTGCAATACCTTAGTTGCATTGGTCGCATCGCAGTACATAGCATTGGCTAAAGCAACCGATAACTCTTCAAGGTTTGAGGTGGTCACTAAAGCGTTCAAGTCATCGTTAGAAAATAATTTTACAACCGTCAAAAGCCCGGGAGCGTATGCTAAATGCCTTAATATATCTACTCCTTACCTGAACGAGTGTGTAAAAAGCACCACCGGTCAGCCGGTTTCCGATCACATACAGCAGCGTGTTATTTTGGAAGCCAGGCGGCTGCTTTATCATTCTACCAAATCCGTAAAAGAAATCGCAGTTGAATTGGGCTATGATGACTATTCTTACTTTACCCGCCTGTTCACTAAGATCACCGGAATGCCCCCCTTAGCTTTTCGGAGCAAAAACCTCGATTAGTGCTATACTCACTGCGTATCTGTATTGTACAAGCGGGCCTTAAGATGTTCCTTTGCTTCAATCAAAGAACATCAAATGAAAACATCAAAAGCAATAAATCTTTTACAAAATAAACAAGTAGCCATCATTGGCGGGGGGCCGGGTGGGTTAACACTTGCAAGGCTTTTGCAGCTTAAAGGTGTAAATGTAAAAGTTTATGAGCGGGATTTCAATGCCACGGCACGCGTGCAGGGTGCAACGCTTGATCTGCACTTCGGATCGGGATTAAAAGCAATCGAAGCAGCAGGTTTGATGGAAACTTTTAAAGCTACCTACCGGCCGGGTAACGAAAAAGGACGCGTGGTTGATAAAAATGCGAACATCATCTACGACGAACACAATAAGGAAGCTATTAAAGACTTCGATAGTTCATCCTATCGACCGGAAATCGACAGAGGGCCTTTAAGGGACATGCTGTTAAACTCGCTCCATGATGATACTGTTGTTTGGGACAGCCAATTAAAATCCCTTTCCAGGGATGGCCATGGCTGGAAACTGAAATTTAAAAACGGTTCGACGGCCACCGCTGATCTTGTAATTGGCGCTGATGGTGCTAATTCCATTGTTCGTCCCTTAGTTATACCTGTTAAACCTCTTTATTCCGGCGTATTGATCGTACAGGGGAACGTAGAAAATGGTAAAACTGCTGCACCCCGCATTCACCACTTATTAAAAGACGGGAAGATCTATGCGTATGGTGACGGTATGTTTTTACATATTTCTTCTAAAGGGGATGGCAGTATAGATTTTTATATCAGCCTGAAAAAGGATGAGCATTGGCTGAAAACCAGCGGAATTGATTTTGCAGACCGCACCCAAGTGCATACGTGGTTTAAAAATGAGTTCCTGGAATGGGATAGTATATGGCTTGAATTGATTGAAAATACAGAGTTGCCACTTTTATTGCGTCCGCAATATTATATTCCTTCAGGGCAAACCTGGCAAGCACAACCCAATATAACCCTGCTGGGCGATGCGGCTCACATCATGCCGCCATCCGGCGAGGGTGTTAACCTTGCAATGCTGGATGCTCTGGAATTAAGTGAATGTATTACCAGTGAAAGTTATGATGATCTTAGGTCTGCAGTTGCAGCTTACGAAGAACCGATGCGGGCACGGGCGGTACAAGAACTAAGAGACTCACTCGAAATGGCAGAATGGATGCATTCCGAAAATGCGTTGTCACTGATGGTAGAACTACTTGATCAAAATCAGTGATCAATAATTAGGTGATGTTAAATAAAATTAGAAGATACATGCAAAGCCTGGGAATATGAAAAAATATCTATGATTTAAAGCTCATCAAAAGTAAAAGTAGAGTGCCGCTAAAAGGGTAAATAAAAAAAATCAGCGGATGGTGATCAGCAAATATAGATAAGCTATCAATCCTAATTTGGAACGGAGCACCTTTAAGGTGTTAGTCATTTGTTTTTTAACAGTTTGCTCGCTGGTGCCCATTATTTCGGCAATTTGCTTGTGGCTTAAATGTTGCTTTCGGCTCAGTTCAAACACCTGCCGCATTCTGGGTGGCAGCGCGGCAATTTCTTTTTCTATCAGCGCCTTAAACAGGTTTTCACGAACCAGGTGGTCGGTTACCGTTACATTTTCGGCAGAAAATTGCTGAATAGACGACACATACCTGGACTGAACATCTTTGCGCGCAATGCTATTCAGGATGTGGTTGCGCACGGCACTGTACAGGTATCCCGATAAATTGCTGCCTATATTGATAGTTTCGCGTTTACTCCACAGCGCTGCAAAAACTTCCTGCAAGGCATCTTGCGCTTCGGCAGTATTACGGGTTTTGTTCCAGGCGTGGTTATGAAGTATGAATTTGTAGCGGTTATAAATTTCGGCAAAAGCAGAGCGGTCGCCGGTTTTTAAAAAACCAGCCAGGTCAGCATCTGAATATGTGCTATAGTCTGCCATATTAATTAGTGTGCCTAAATTAAGAAATTATTAAAAAAATGTAACTATGAAAATTGAGGAACGGCTTTTTTGATCAAAAGCGTTTGTTATTCGGTGTACGGGTACTTTATTTCAGTAACAAAGCATCATATTACTTCCCGTGCAATTGCACCGGTATGGGTAATTCCATACCTGCTAAGTTATTAAGTTAAACAACAAAAAAGGTCCTTTTCCCTCGGGGATGGCTGCCTGGTCAGCCAATGGTATTATCCCGTTTATAGGCTCCGGCTGTAAGCCCGGTAATGTTTTTAAATATCCGCGCAAAATAAGATGTACTTTCAAAACCCGATTGCCTGGCTACCTCATAAACGGGCAGGTCTGTTGTCGTCAAAAGCAGCCTGGCGCGTTCTACACGCCGCAACTGCAGGTAAGCCAGGGGGCGTTCACCTGTATTCTCATGGAAAAGCCGGGAAAAATAATCAGGATGCAGGCATGCTCGTTTGGCAAGCTCTGTTACCATAACGCCCGACTGAAGGTTGGTAAGCATAAAATTAATAGCATCTGCAATTTTGGAATTGATGGCGGTTTCTTCGTTTTCATTGAAAGTTCCCGAGGCAATAAATCTGGCCATTAACTGCAACAGCAGGCCGCGGGTTTCCATCAAAGCAGGAGCCGACATGGCCTGATTAAGCTCCTGGTACCGCTGTAGTGCGGCGTGTTTCTCAAACACGGATGGATTATGCGAGCCCTTTAGCCCCCGCCCGGGGTTTAGTTTACAGATACGTTTTACAGCCTCTGCTTCCTGGTCGCGTGCAGGTATCTTAAAGATCTTGCGGTTGGCTGCAAATAAAGACGCACCGTCGGGCGACTCCTCCACAAAAGTGATGTAATATTGGCTCATGTATTCCGTGCAGTGATAATTGCAGGTGGTAAAACTCGGAATGAGGTATAAAAATCCGGGTTCCAATTTGATACTTCCGGCTGCGTCATCAATGTTTCCGCTACCTTCACCGATATAGTAGATGCGGTAAAACGTGCTCGTTACATTCTTGTAATTCCAGTTTTTGTTCAACGCAACAAAATCCGCATTCAGTAGCGTTAAATTCAGCTTTTGGACATTCTTAATCATTAATTCAATATTAGTTAATAAAAAGGATCAATCCATGCCAGATCTAAAATATCGGATTTGTTCAACTTTTGGTTGCCTTTGTGGAAAACCGGAAATTTACAGTTGGGTACCTTTAACTTATTATAAACCGGTAGCTGGCGTAAAACGAAATGCACCCGGCACGGATGCTTAGGCCGTTGCTTAAACCTGCATTTTATTTTTCCAGCACCTTATTTTACTACACATCACGGTACATTTTAAATGAAAAAACCATTACTTCAGCATTTTACATTCTGCACATTCGCCTTTGTTTTGTTCTGCTTGAATGTAGCTGAGGCGCAGGTTAAGGTACCTGCGCAAAAGGGCAGTATCGATGGATTTGCAGCCGCCTCTAAACATCCAATCGTAGCTGACAAACCCGCGCAGGATTTTTTTGAGGGCTCGCTTCTGGGCAATGGTGCAATGGGCGTAAATGTAACCAGCAGGCCTGATGCAATAGTGCTGTATTTCGGGCATAATAATGTTTGGGATATCCGCCTTGCGGAACATCACCGGGAGGAACTGGGAACCTTTGAACAGGTGTTTGAAAAGGTTAAGAAAATACCGGCTGACTACGGCGACCTGAGCGACGATGCCTGGTACCGTGAGTACAACCAGATGGCGGGAGACAATTACCGCAAACCTTACCCGCGCCCATTCCCCTGCGGTTCGGTACTAATAGGCTTTGACCGCAGAAAGGTACAGGTATTGGGGCAGCGGCTGGATATCTCTAATGGCTTATGCACGGTTAGCCTGTTAACAGCCGGCAAAAAGCGCCTGTTCCTGAAAATATTTACCGATATGAATACGGACAGACTGCTGATGCACCTGGTTAACGAAGACGGCAGCCCGGCAGCCAATATCTTCGAACGGATCAAAGTGATGCCTGATCCTTCCACCCCCGCAGACATCCCGGCGTTCAGCGCGCAGGAGGATCTGAAGGGTGGCAAACTCTCTTTCCGTCAAACGCTGCCTTTCGACGAACCTGATAAGCATAGCACAGCAAATTCCGCGGATAAAGCGTTCCGGCTGACACTTGCCCTCAATGGCAATTTTGTTAAAAAGACCCGTATGAATTGGAACGGCAGAACGGAAAACATGGCCGTGCTGGAAGGCGCACTTTCAGCGCAGCAATCATTTGATGTAGTGGTGAGCCTGGAGGAAGGGCTTGCATCCGTTATACCGCAGGAAATTCCCCAGACTATCGCCCCCGGAGCAAAGCTGTTTGCCGACGTGTTTAAACAAAACGAACAGATATGGATGGCTTACTGGTCTAAATCGGCAGTCATGCTGGATGATCAGTTTCTGGAAGAGATATGGTACCGCAATCTTTACTTTTTAAACTGCACCGCAAAGCCGGGCGTTACCTGCCCGGGCCTTTTTGCCAACTGGAGTTATAATAACATCGGTACGGCCTGGCACGGCGACTACCACATGAATTACAATGTTCAGCAGCCTTTTTGGGTTACCTTCAGCAGTAATCATCTCGAAAAAAATATACCCTATGTTGATCTCATCAACTCTCTTCTTCCCGTTAGTACCAAGTGGGCAAAAGAATATTATAAGCTGCCGGGGGCCTATTTCCCGCATTCTGCCTACCCGGTTTCAATGAGCATCAACCCGTACCCGGTGCCCGACTGGGGCTGGGAAGTTAGCGAAACGCCCTGGGCTGTTCAGGGTTTATGGTGGCATTACCTATATTCAGCTGACAAAGCTTTTTTAAAGAACAAAGCTTATGAGCCTATTAAAGCGGCATGCCAGTTTCTCGCCGCTTATATGAAACGGGCGGATGCGTATGGCGGAGACCGGTGGAAGGATGATAAATATCACGTGTTTCCAACTGTTGCACCGGAGTTATATGCCTTGCGGCCTGGTTTTAAATACAATTACGACTGCGGCGTAGACCTGACGCTAATTAAATTTATATTTAAAGCTTTTGACCTCGCCGCCACAATACTGGGAACGCGTATGCAGAACAAGGCTTTACTGACCGACATCGGTGATATTTTGAGCCATTTCCCCGAATATCCGACAGCAAAAACCGAATCAGGAGCCGATATACTGGTGGCCGTACCCGGTGAAAGTGCCGGAACGGTTTATAATGTGCCCGACGCCCTGTTCGCCGCTTTCCCAGGCGAGGACTATGGCTTGCACTCGGATAAAAAGACGCTGGAACTTTTAAAAAACACCTACCTCAACCAGCAGAACGAAGGCGGCAACGACCTTGTTTTCGCCAACCTGCAAGCGGCAAGGATCGGCATGCTGGACATGGACGAGTTTAAACGGCAGATTAAATACTGTTTGCTGCCCAACGGAAGCGCTGCCGATATGGTTATGCAAACCCATGGCCGCTATAACGACCTAAGCGACTACGCATATATGAAGAAAATGGGAATTTGGTTTGAGAACTTTGCGCTACCGGCCGTGATTAACGAGTGCCTGATGCAAAGCTATAATGGCACTATCCGGCTTTTTCCGAACTGGCCTTCCAATCATAACGGGAGGTTTGAAAATCTCAGAGCGGCGGGCGCATTCCTCGTTAGCGCTGCAAAAATCAACGGTAAGGTAACCCAGGTACGCATATACAGTGAAAAAGGCAATGACCTGCACCTAATATCCCCATGGGGGAACAAGGTAACGATCAAGGTGTCAGGCAAAGACGGAAAGATCGTTTCCGGAGAAATTGTTGTTAAAACCAGGCCCGGACAATGGCTTACACTGAGTAGTGATTGATATGGGAAGCGTAGGGGAGAGGGAGCGACGATTTTTTTATCACTGACTACGAATACAATGCGTATGTGATGAAAATGCCTGTTAGTTAAAAAAAATACGCCGACCCACAATGGAGTCGGCGTATTTTTTTACCTGAAATGCGACCTGAGCATCCAGGCCATGCCTTCGTGCGTTTCCATCAGCCCGGTGATAAAATCACTTGTACCGGCATCATTATATTCGGTAGCAAATGGATTAATGTTTCCGCGGATGAATTCAATGATGCTTTCGTGGTCTTCCAGTAATTCTTTCAAAAAGCCCTGGCTGTCGTTCTTGCTATCGCTTTTTTCGGTTAAGTGGGTCAATTGCAAAAACTGCGCTAAAGTAGCTGGTGCATAGTGACCTATTTTACGGATACGTTCTGCAACGCTATCCATTAGTTCGTCCAGTTGGCCATACTGTTCTTCAAAAAATATGTGCATGGAGTGAAAGTCGGGGCCTTCAATATTCCAGTGTGCATTACGGGTTTTGGTGTACAGCACAAATTCGTCTGCCAATAATTTACTTAATTGATCTGAAACAGCTTTCCTGTCTGCTTCGTTGATGCCAATGTTAGGTTTCATGATATTGTTTTTTTATGGATTATATAAATAGATATTTCTTTAATTCGGCAGCAGCCTGCACAATGAGCGATTTAACCGAAGGCACGTTTGCCAGCGCATTTAGCAAGCCAAAATCGTGGATCATGCCATTATAACGTACCGTAGTAACGGTTACACCAGCCTCATTCAATTTACGGCCGTAAGCTTCGCCCTGGTCTCTCAGGATATCGTTTTCCGCAACCTGGATCAAGGCCGGCGGAAGATCTTTTAACTCTTCCGGTGTGGCGTTTAGCGGCGATACCCATATTTCCGCGCGTTCGCCGGCATCGGTAGTATATTGGTCAAACATCCATTTCATCAAAGGTGCAGTTAAAAAACGATCTTCTCCAAAAAGTTTGTAAGATTCCCAATCAAACCTGGCATCGGTTACGGGCCACATCATAACCTGCAGACTAATTTTGGGGCCGTTTTTTGCTTTAGCCTGTAGGGCGGTAACGGCAGTCATATTTCCACCTACACTATTACCTACAACGGCCAGGCGGTTACCATCTACATTAATCTCTTTTCCATTTTCGGCAACCCATTTTGTCGCCGCATAAATCTGGTTAATAGCAATTGGGTATTGCGCTTCTGGCGATGGCGTGTAATTTACAAATACAGCTACCGCCCCAGATGCAACAACCAGGTCGCGAACCAGGCGCTCATGTGTCGGGAAATCGCCTAATATCCAACCGCCGCCGTGTATAAAAATAAATACCGGCAACTCTTCGGTTATCGCTTCAGGGCGAATAATGTTCAGGCTGATTTCCTCACCATCGGCAGTGATCGTTTTTTGTGAAACTTCAATACCCGACAGATCAACTTTAACGGAAGCCTGGGCGCCAATCAAAACCTGTCTTGCATCTTCTTTTGATAAAGTTTCCAGGGGGGCACCACCACTATTTAATACTTTTAAAAATTCTTTAACCTGGCGGTCGATGTGTGGGTCGGTTGCGTAATTTGCAATTTCAATTTCTTCAGTGATTGTGGTTTTCATGATATTTAATTTAAGTGTTTTTATAATGTTAATTGCTTTGTTTGTTGATGTAAAAGTATGCTGTTGGTATTAAAAGTTGATTTGCCATTCGTTGAACAGGCATGTTTTGTCGTTGGGATATGCTTTTAGTACTTTGGAGGAATGGCAAATAATTTACGTTGCGGTAACTTGTCAACTATTGCTTCCCCTATTCCTAAATTAGTAGCTATAACATCCTTCGGATTGCCTGCCAGCCACTGGCTCAGATCGATGGCCTCATAGTTGCCACTATTGAACCCGATCAGTATCCGGCAAACCTCGTCGCCGGTGTTTTTAATATAGTGGCCTGCGCCCATGGGTACGTAACCTACATCGCCCGCGTTAAACTGCTCTGTAACTGCGGTTGCTTCGGCTAAAAACACGGTCATTTCTGCCTTGCCGGCCAGGTAATATTGCCATTCGTCGGCATTAGGGTGCCAATGCATTTCGCGTAGTGCGCCGGGTTGCAACTCGATAACAGAACCCGTTATTGAAGTGCTGATGGGGAATTCTTTTACAGACGCCACTCTTTGTGTGCCTCCACCAGGAATCAGCCTTGGCTGCTGGGCTTCCAAAGGGTAGCGATGCAAACTGGTTAACGCCGGTTCGGCTCTGGCAAAAGCAATTGTACTGCTTTCATCAGGATTAGGGCCCAATGCAAAATAAGCTTCTTTGTGCGGAAGTTGCTCTACTTCGCCCAGTGTGAGGCCAAAGTTTTGGGCAACAACTTCCGGCGGGGTATTGGCTATAAAATCAGTGATGCTAAAAGTATGATCTTCAGAAAAGTTGCCATTATCGAAGATTAAGATAAAGTGACACTCCTTATCGCCTGTTGCCTGTATGGAATGGCCGTACCCCCTGGGGAAATACCATACATCACCCGGGCCAAAATTATCAATAAAAGCACTGCCATCAGGATGAATGATGGTTGTCCGGGCATTGCCTGTAATCACATAAGCCCATTCGGCAGCATTGGCGTGCCAGTGCAATTCCCGCATTCCCCCTGGTTGTAAACGCATTGATACACCTGCTATACCTACTGAAACAGGAAATTCACGAACTGATGCCCCCCGGGTTATTCCGCCAGGCCCTAATCGCGGTGTTTGTTTTTCAAGCTCAAACTTGAAGCTGATCTGCGGCTTTTCCATAACTCTAATATTAAATTTGGTGTTTGTTATTTGCTGACCTAAAGGTGCGAAGGAGTGATGCGATCTACAGCGTATATTCGTTGAACAGGCACTTATAATCGTTAAATGCGTTTTAAAACCGCTAATGCCGGTACGCCAAAATTGGAAGACTATTTTTTTTAACCGATATTTACGCTACCGAATCATATACGATATACATTACACTATGACCTGCCTCATCATTGACGACAATCCCATAGCCCGAGCCACCCTGAGTCAACTGGCAAGCCAGGTTAAAGACCTGAATGTTATTTGCGAATATTGTAATGCCATTGATGCCTACAATCATTTACAGGCCGAAGAAGTCGACCTGATATTTCTGGATATTGAAATGCCGGAAATGAGCGGCCTGGAGCTCACCAGGAACCTGCGTAATAAAGGAACCATCATTGTATTTACCACCTCAAAAAAAGAATACGCAGTTGAGGCGTTTGAGCTTAACGTTGCCGATTACCTGGTAAAACCCGTTACACCTGCCCGTTTTCTGCAAGCGGTAAGCAAAGCCAGGGAAATTAACGACAGTAAAAAAGAGGATGTGCAGGTTAAGGCCGACGAATTCATTTTTGTACGCGATTCGAGCATTACCCGGCGCATCAGGTTTGACGAAATTTTATACGCAGAAGCGATGGGCGATTATGTTAAGTTTTATACCAAAGCAAAAACTTATGCCATTCATGGCACACTAAAGGGAGCAGAGGAAAAACTGCCCTCCGCTAACTTCATCCGGGTTCACCGCTCCTATATCATCGCCATGGATAAGATAGACACATTGCAGGAAGGGGGATTAGTGATTAACGGGCAATTCTTACCTATTGCTGATGCTTACCGCAAATCGCTGAATAGCCGGATGAATATTTTTTAGCAAACCGTCCTTTTTGCCTCTTCAACGATCTTTAATGCCCTTTTAACGAATAAACTAATCAATTAAACGTCCTTTTATCCAATTTTATCGATTGTTCTATGAACGCAACACCCCGGATAATGGCAAATAAACGTTTTGGTTATTTTATGCTGGTGGCTTTCGGCACCGCTACTGTACTATTGCTCATCATACAGTATAACTTTTCTGCCAATATGGATACCATGCTGCATGGTAATGAAAAATTGATGCAGGAATTGAGAGCCAGTAACCACCTCAGGGAAATTGACCGCGATATATTAGGGGTGGAAAGCCGGATCAGGGCGGCAATTGCAACCAACGATACATCGCACCTGGAGGGGGTGGATGGAAAGGTATCTGCTATCATGCTGTATCTCGACTCGATGGATAATGATGCGGCCGGAAAAACTACCATCAAGTATCTCCGCAGGCTAAAGCAACTCTCCGAAGAAAAGGTCAGGATAAAAAACGAGCTTATTCAACGTTACCTCAGGTTGGGCAATATGAATGACACCACATTGATTGCCAACCCGCATGCGCGTATCATTTCGAACGAAATTACTTCTATCACGCATAAAATATACGATATCCGCCAGCAGAAAATGGTTTCTTTGAGTCGGGATAACATTACAGGTAGCAGGCATGCCAGTGTTTATGGCAATTTGTTAATTGGCGTTATGTTTATTAGTGGCGGGGTGTTGTGCTGGTTCATCTTAGGCCAGTTCCGGCAGCAAAATAAATTAATTTTAAAGCTGGATGCTTCAGAAAAAAGATTGACCGAAGCTTTGCAGATTAAAGAGAATTTTCTGGCCAATATGAGCCACGAGATCCGGACGCCGCTAAACTCCATACTGGGTTTTACCAATTTACTGCAACGGCGCGACAAAGACCCCGATTCGGCGGAGTTTATTGAATCTATCCAGAAAGCAGGTGAAAACCTGATGGCTATTATCAACGATATTCTTGATCTGTCGAAGATCGAAGCAGGGATGATGCGGATTGTGAAAGCCCCGTTTAGTGTGCGCGGCCTCATCCACTCTATCGAAACACTTTTTAAAGAAAGGGTTAATGAGAAGGGTTTGCAGTTAAATTGCAGCGTTGCAAGTAATGTACCCGATACTTTGATAGGGGATGCTACCCGCCTTACCCAGATATTGGTAAACCTGATTGGCAATGCATTGAAATTTAGTGATGGTGGGATGATCGAAGTTCTGGTGAGTAGGGTATGGGCCGATGGTAGCAATATCCAACTGGGTGTAAAGGTTAAGGATACAGGCATCGGTATCAGTAATGAAAAGCTCGACAAAATTTTTGAACGGTTTAACCAGGCTGAAGATTCGATTACCCGTAATTACGGCGGAACGGGGCTTGGGCTTTCTATAGTTAAAACACTGATTGAGCTACAGGGCGGTAATATAGAAGTGCATAGCATACCAGGCAAGGGATCGGAGTTTGCTTTTTATATTCCATATACCGTTGCCAATGAGCAAATTATCCTTCAATCGCAATTAACTGCGCAAGAGTTGAAAGAAATGGTTAACCCATCGTTGCAAATATTGGTGGTGGATGATAACACGATGAATCAAAGCCTGATGAAGCACCTGTTAATACAATGGGGAGCCGCTTTTACCATTGCGGCCAACGGTTTAGAAGCATTAGAGGAACTCAAGGCAAAATCGTTCGACCTGGTATTGATGGACATACAAATGCCAAAAATGGACGGGTATACTGCCACCCGCCATATACGCGAAGAACTTAAACTGGATACACCCATAGTTGCCATGACGGCACACGCTATGGCCGGCGAGCGCGAAAAGTGTTTGAGTAATGGCATGAACGACTATATTTCAAAGCCCATTAACGAGGAACATCTTTTTAAAATGATCGTTAAATTTGTTGGGCCAAAAATCGAACCGGTATCCGCAGCCACACCCTCTACGGCCCCGCAGGCATATCAATTTATCGATCTTACTTATATGAAAGATATCAGCAAAGGCAATTTGGCTTACGAACAATTAGTTACCGGGCATTTTATAGCCGGTGTGCCCGCTGATATTCATAACCTTGAAACTGCTTTTGAGAAGAAAGACGTGGCTGAACTGAATAGCATAGCCCATAACATGAAAACAAGCGTTGCCATTATGGGTTTACTATCCCTGTTAAACGATATGCTCGAAACTCTTGAAGAAGCAAAAAGTATAGACCATGTTCAGTTTGCGGTAATAGCCGAAGTGAAAAAAATCTGCCTGGCCGCGGTAGAAGAGGCCAGGCAGATTTTTTAATAAGGATCAATATCGATCATTTGATCGTGCGGGTAACAGTAAGCCCAATATTCGCCGGGCTCGGCAGATATAACTACAGGATGATGGGTATGAGCAGCATGCTTAGAAGCATGTTGGTTAGGCGATGAATCGCAGCATAAAACTGTTCCGCAAGTTTGGCATGCACGCAGATGGAGCCATGAGCTGCCGGTTTTGACGCATTCTTCGCAATAATATTTGTCGGCCGGCTTAACTACCAATAGTTTAAGGTGTTTGCAAATTTGAGTTTCCATTTTTTAATAGGTTTTGGTTAAATACCGGTTTACAAAAGTTACGGCCATAGCCCCCTCGCCAACGGCCGAGGCTACCCGTTTAATTGAATTATGCCTCACATCGCCAGCGGCAAAACAACCCGGAACACTGGTTTCTAAAAAAGCAGGTGTAAAAGAATTAGACCATTTACTTTTAAAGGATGGTTCGTATAAATCCGTACCGGTTACCAGGTAGCCGGCTTCGTCGCGCACAATAGCTGTATCCTTTGCCCAGTCTGTATTGGGCTTACCGCCAATGCATACAAATACAAAACGCGTAGAATAATTTGCTGTTGTATTTTTTAAGGTGTCGGTTATCGTAATTTCCTTCAAGGTGCCATCCCCATGTAATGCGGTTAGGTTAGAATTATATAAAACCTCAATGTTTTTTTTGTTTTGAATACGGTTAAGCAGATAAAACGATAGCGTAGAAGCAAGATCGCTGCGGCGGATAACCATAGTTACCTTTTTGGCATGCTTGCAAAAATTAAGTGCAGCTTGCCCGGCGGAGTTACCGCCCCCAACAATAAAAACATGCTCATTGGTACAAAGCAAAACCTCACTTGAGCCCGCACCATAATAAATGCCCCTATCCAGGTAGCTGTTTTCTCCGGGCAGATTGAGCCGACTGTATTCAACCCCTGTTGCCGAAATATTGGCGCGGGCGATAATTTTACTGCCGTCAACCAAGTCCACATGGAGTTTATGATCAATAAATTTGGCGTTTACCCCTTTCCGCATCAGCAATATTTCCACACCAAACTTTACAGCTTGCTGCCGGGCGCGTTCAGCCAGTTCGGCTCCGCTTATCCCGTCAGGAAAGCCCAGATAATTTTCGATCCGCGAACTGGTGCCCGCCTGTCCGCCTATCGCTTCGCGCTCCACCAAAACAGTGCGCAAACCTTCCGATGCCGCATAAACTGCGGCACTAAGCCCAGCAGGGCCACCGCCGAAGATCGAGACATCGTATTCGGTATGTTTTGGTTTATTGATCCATCCAAGGTTGAAGGCGATTAATTCGATGGAAGGATCAAACAGCAATTTACCGCCTGGTAGCTCTACCACCGGTAAATTGGCATAGCCGGGTATCTGCCCTTTTACAAGATGCTGCAAAGCATTGATATCGGGTACAGGTATCCAGTCAAAAGTAACCACACTACGTTTCAGAAAATCGCGGATAATATAGGCCGCGCTGGATTCCATCGTTCCGTAAACTTTTACCGTGGTTAATGCGGCTTTGGTATTTTCCATTGCTATTATAGTTTAAAAGGCCCTTTTGTATTGAAATGGAATATCAACATTTTCGCCCAATATTTTAGCGGCATGCAGCGGAAAATACGGATCTCTTAAAAATTCGCGTGCCATGATAGCCAGGTCCGCTTTGCCGGATGCGATGATCTCGTCAGCCTGTGCAGCTTCTGTAATGGCGCCCACAGCTCCCGTCAGGATACCGGTCTCGGCCTTGATCTTTTCGGCAAAAGGCACCTGGTACGATGGGAATACTCTTGATTTATCCAAAAATACAAAACCTCCCGCCGAAGCGGTGATCAGGTCGACACCAATTTGTTTTAATATACCGGCCAGTACAATGCTATCTTCTATTTTCCAGGCCTTGTCGTCATCCAGATAGTCTACCGCAGAAATACGCACCATGAGCGGCATAGTTTGCGGTATAACCGCCCTGATCTCTTCTGTAGTCTCCACCAATAACCTGATACGGTTTTCAAAACTACCACCATACCCATCGAGACGGTGATTGATGATGTTGGAATAAAACTGGTGAAAAAGATAACCGTGGCCGGCATGTATCTCAATGGCATCAAAACCCGCTGCCACAGCTCTTTTGGCCGCGTTAACAAAGTCCTTTTTAATTTTTACAATTTCTTTCACCGAAAGCTCCTTTGGCAGGCTCATATTATTAAAAGGCGCAACAGCCGATGAGCTTTTGGTTAACCATCCGCCGTTTTCGGGGGTGAGGTACTGCAGGCCGTCGTTAGGATGCGAGCGGCTACCTTTACTGCCGAAATGCGCTATCTGGGCGGCGGTTTTGGCCCCCTGTTGATGGATGAATTTGTTAATGGTGCGCCAGCCTGCTATCTGTGCGTCGTTCCATAACCCTGCATCATAATGGGTGCTGCGTCCTTCTTTGTTCACGGCCAGGCTTTCGGTAATGATAAGCCCTGCGCCACCTACGGCGCGGCTGCCTAAATGCACGATATGCCAGTGCCCCACTTTGCCGTTAACAGCACTGAATTGCTGCATAGGCGATACCACGATCCTGTTTTTTAATACCATATCCCTGATTTGCAAAGGGCTGAATAAATTGAGAGTTGCCATGGTTTTAGCTTTAATTTTTGTAATTTTCAATAGTGTCGATATCGCGGATCGCGGCTTTATCCGGATTTTTATGAGCATCGCGTAAAGCTCTTCTTTGATTCAGTAAGTCCCAATACTGGTCAAGCTCCAGTTTAATTTGATGCAGTTTCTGCACGTCATCGTCTGTTATATTCTCGGTACCCCACAGTTTTTCTTCTTGCGCTGTTAGGGCTTTAATGTGGTTTAAAACCTGGTTATCTTCCATGATGATTAATATTTATTGTGAATGAAATTTTGTCCTAATCCGCTTCCCTTTGCCAATCTCCTTCCGTAACTAATCAGTTCGGCGGCATAATGCAGCTGCACGGTATTCCACTGCTTTAAAGCACTTGCAACAGTGGTATGTTGTGCCAATAAAGCAGCAAGAGCGGCGGCATCTTCGTATGCTTTAGCCGTTCCGGACGCGGTATGCGGCCTTACTAATGCTGCTGCATCTCCAAGTATCACTACCCGGCCCTCGTACATTTTGGGTACTGCCATATCAACTATTACCTGCACAAATGGGTTTTGGGTTTGTTGTACCCTGGCCGATAATATCTCAGGCAATTCAATTTGTGCTCGTGATCTTAATTCGGCGATGTTTTCCTGACGCAAGAAGGTAGCGGGCATGCTGTATTGCCGCTCAATACCATTTTTATCTGTCATTAACTCTTTCAGCTCTGCCTCAGTTTTGTTGAGGTACCAAACCCAGTTTAATTGTCGGTGGCCTTTGCCCAGTTCGCCATCATTGCCCGGCACCAGATAAGCCAGTAAATGAGAATTGCTGTAGGGGTATAAAGTAAACTTATCAGCAAAAAAGTCAATTTCTTCTGCCGTCAATTCGTCTTCGGGGATAAGGCCGCGATAAGCAACATAACCAGCGTACAGGGGGGCTATATCCGGAAAAAGATGTTTGCGCACTACCGAATTGTATCCATCTGCGCCAATGAGCAAATCAGTTTCAATTTGGCTGCCATCGATAAAAGTTCCGTTTACAATATCGCCTGCTTGGTGCAGACCTGCCAACTGATGGTTATAATGATAATTTTCTTCCGGAAAGTAGGCCTTCAGCTGCTGCCAAAGATAATTCCATGATGTAAAAGAGGTATCGTTCTCATATCGGTAAGTTGGGTATCCCCGGTCGTTCAGGATCTGCCTTTGCGTTGCCGGAACACCGAAAAGTTGATGGCTGGATATGCCTTGATGTATCATGTAATTCATTAATCCTGGCTGTACAACCAGCCCGGCGCCCCGGCCTTGCATTGCCGATGCCGAGCGTTCATAAATATCAACCCGGTAGCCGGATTTTTGCAAAGCTATGCCGGTTAATAACCCGCCTATAGATCCGCCGATGATAGTTGCTTTCATGTCTATTTTAAAAAATTTGTTTTTAAGGTATCCCAAACCTCGGCGCCATCGCCTAAAAGCGTTTGCCTTAACATATAAATGCCAAAGCCCTTTGCTTCGTCAAAATTGATCTGCGGCGGCATAGCCAGCTCTGTTGGGTTGGTTAACACGTCTATCAAAACCGGCCCTTTGTGCGCTAAAGCCTTTGCTACCGCCGCTGGCAGATCTTCCGAATTTTCTACGCGTATACCCATGATGCCAATGGCCTCCGCCATTCTTGCAAAATCCGGATTTTTAAGTTCGGTGCCAAACGGCGGCATACCTATTACCTTCATCTCCATGGCTACAAAGCCTAACGAACCATTGTTATAAATAATCAGTTTCACCGGCAGATCATACTGGTAGATGGTCAGGATATCGCCCATCATCATCGCAAAACCGCCGTCGCCGGATAGGGAGATCACCTGCCTTTCAGGAAAAGCAAGTTGGGCACCAATAGCCTGGGGCATGGCGCTGGCCATAGAGCCATGGTTAAATGATCCGATCAGCCTTCTGCCTTTTTTCATATCCAGATACCTGGCCGCCCAAACCGTAGGTGTGCCTACATCGGCAGTAAATATGGCATCTGGTTCCGCCTGGTCGCTTAAAACTTTAGTGAGGTATTCGGGATGTATTAATTTCCCGGTTTCACCAGCGGCGCGTTTATCCAGATTGATGCGGTTTTGCTTATACCGGGCCTGGCAGTCTTCCAGGAACGAGGTATCGGTTTTGGCTTTTACCAATGGTATCAAGGCTTTGATGGTTTCACCAATATCACCTGCAAGCCCTAAGTCCAGTTTGCAGCGCCTGCCCAAACGTTCGGGCCTGATATCGATCTGAACAATTTTTGCACCATCGGGGTACCATTCCTTGTATGGGAAATCGGTACCCAGCATCAGCAGCAGATCACAGCTTTTTACTGCATGATTGCCGGATGCCATTCCGATCAGCCCGGTCATGCCTACATCAAAAGGATTGTCATATTGAACATATTCTTTCCCGCGAAGCGCGTGTACCGTAGGTGATGAAAGCAACCCTGCCAGTGTAATTAACTCATCATGCGCGCCGGCACAGCCTGCACCGCACAGCAGTGTTATCTTTTCAGCCTGGTTGATAAGTGTGGCTAACTCCGTAAGGTCGGTATCTGATGGACGGGTAAGCGGGCGGTTCAAAAATAACGGATGCTCCAGTTCATCATTGTCAATTGCCTGCATGGCCACATCACCGGATAAGCTCACTACCGATACCCCCTTGAGGCTAATGGCTGTTTGAATAGCGATCTGCAATACCCTCGGCATTTGTTTAGCGGAAGCAATAGTTTCGCAATAATAGCTGCATTCGCGGAATAAAGCTTCAGGCCGGGTTTCCTGGAAGTAGCTGGTGCCAATTTGCTCGCTGGGTACCTGGGCCGCAATGGCCAGCACCGGCGCGTTGCTGCGATGCGCGTCATACAACCCGTTGATCAGGTGCATATTACCAGGGCCGCAACTACCCGCGCAAACTGCCAGTTTGCCGGTTAACTGCGCCTCGGCACCGGCGGCAAAAGCGGCTGCCTCCTCATGGCGGTAATGGATCCATTTTATTTTTCCTGATTTACGCAGTTCATCGGTAATTCCGTTGAGGGAATCGCCCACTACGCCATGTATGTGTGTTACCCCGGCATGCTCTAATATTTCGACTAATTTTGCTGCTATTGTTTTGGACATGATATTTTAAGTTTAAAACCTGTATTTTGCTGATAACAGGCGGCTGATATTTTTTGGGATTGTATTAATTAACTGAGCTTTCGCTTGATTACTCAAATCGGGGTGGATGGCTATCGTGGCTAAAAAGCGCCTTTATGGGGCAGTTCATGGTAAAGGCTGTTACCTCAAGATAAAAAATAGCGGGCGCTATAAAATATAAAAGATGTGTACCATACGTCCAGTCGATAGCCGATAACATGGGCAATGTTATCACAAATGCAGCCCGGATTACCGATTCTTTGACAGACAGGTTCTCGGGCGCCTCGGCGTTAAACCAACGGACGGCTGATTTTGACTTTGAAACTATTTTTTGTTTAACTGCTAAAACAGGTTGAACCTTTTTTTCAGGACGCTTGTTTTTTTTGTGCGTAAAGGAGTTGTAAGGCGGCAATGCTAATGTTTTCATGGCGTTGTGTTTGGTTAATTATACCACCAAATTACTGCTGCCATTAAAATATTGATGATCATTTTCGTTGAATGAGGCAATAGTGTCGTTGAAAACAAGTTATAAGCTGTTTAGCAAAACAGGGAGTATCGTTATTGTTGCAGGGATGCAGATATCTTCGCTGACGCGCATGGCAGCCCGGTATGGGCCAAAAGCAGGGCGGGTGAAGGTTCCAAATTTGGATTGACTATCCCTTACATTTTATATATTTGATCAAACGATAAAGTAAATGCCAATTCACGTTGCCATCACGCGTAAAGTATTGCCGGGTAAGGAGCAGGAATTTAAAGATGCGCTGCACCGGTTTATGGGCGAATCATTCCGGCACGACGGCGTGCATGGCGCCAGCATTATTTCCGGACCGGAAGGTGATGATGACCGTGAAATAGGCATATTGCGAACCTTCAAAAATAAGGCTGAACGGGATGCATTCTACCAGTCCGAACATTTTAAAAAGTGGGAAGAATATGCGTCCACCATTACAGAGCAACCCGTTTACCGGGAACTAAATGGCCTTGAGGCATGGTTTAGGTCTGCTGCGGCACCGCCGCGCTGGAAAATGGCGCTGGTTACACTTTGTGGGGTGTTTCCAACAAGCATCTTCCTTAATTTAGCCGTAAGCCCTTTGATAAAAGATTTTCCTTTATTGGTTAGGCTGCTGATCATCGCTGCATGTATGGTAGGCATATTGACCTGGGTAGTGATGCCAACACTTACCCGTGTTTTAAAAAAGTGGCTCAGATCATAAAAATACAATTACACCAGTCCATCCAACTGAAAGATCTCGGTATACTGCAATTATTTTAACGGATTACCCGGCCATTCATTTGTCCTGAAGCCGCTAACCTCGCGGCTGGCTTTAGCGTACCTAATTTAACGATACTTTTTGCCCGTTTAACGAATAGGCAGACTGATAAGGCTTTATACGCCTTTACATTTATGCAAAACAAAGTATCTGCATAAAATTCAAATGATCATGAAAAATAAAACCAAACTACTGGCCTCTTCATTTTTTTTAATTGGCATACTGCCGCTTTTAATGGGTTGCAATACGGCCAGAAAAGCATCTCAGTTTCGTCTGATGATGAAGGATGATTATTGCGTATCAAACATCAATGCTGGTTTTAAAGAAATTGAACCCTCTTTTACTAATCCGGATTCGCTATTGAAAAATGATTCGGTGCTGAGCAGCAGGTTTTCAAAAAATGAAATCCTGGTAGCTAATGCTACCGGGATGGTACCCCTTATCAAACAGTTGTTGATAACTCAAAACAACGGATCTGCCGGGGCAATGGCTGCGGGGTTAGAATTACGACAGCAACTAACTGAAAAGGAGTTGAGGGTGAAGTCCGTTTTTGATGAACTGCAGTCTGAGCTTAGTTGTGAAACAGAAAGGACAAAAAGGGCCGCCGGGTATCTGGATGGATATGAAAAAAAGAGGACTAATAATTTAACTATAGGTGCCATATTTGCCGGTTCGGCAACCACGGTGGCGCCTGTTTTTGTAAAAAGCAGTACACCCCAAAATACCATTGTTATAGGAGGGGCAATTGTATCGGCCTATTTGGGTGCCAGGCTCCTGCAAGCCGGCCACAATAAAGTGGATTTTACATATCAAAGAAATTTGATTTCGGATATCTGGACCGCGCCAAAGGTGTCCACCCAATACCCGAAATTTATATGGCAGCTCATGAACAGGAAAGAGCTTAACATAGGCGATAACAACCTGTCCATACAGCAAAATATTAAAAAAAGATGGTTGGGTATTGAGTTGAATGGTGCTGCTAAGCATACGCTTGAACTGCTGTTTAATAAAGGCGGCAGTTACTCGGAAGACGATTTACAAACCCGTTCAGTATTACTGGGCCAATTGCAACAATCCGTAAGCTTATTAAACTCCAATGTTCAATTGTATCTTTTAGCCATTCAGCGAAAGCTAAATGCTCAAAACGAGCCTGCGAAATGATTGACGTAGCTTAAAAGTTTTGTTCTCATCATATGCAATTTTAGATCACTGCTTTCAACGCCGGTAGTATCATGTTGCCGTTCGGAAGTCGATGGATGGCTTGAAGCATTGCTCAACAGACCAAACGGAATTTAAGCCTCGCTCATGACACCCGAAATTTCTTGTTTTACTAATTTGGAGCTTCGTATGAAAATCGACCAAATTATGAGCAAATTCAATAAATACAGTGACCTTGATGTACATAATTACAAAAATATGTATTAAGAGTGGGTGCCCCTACCTTTAAAAAAAGGGCGTGCTGCTATTGGCTATCAGTATTTTAACCAATTAGCTGATTATCTGTATCTTGTTTTTTCATGGCATAAAAAACATCAAGAAATCATTCGCAAACAATCTCCTGCCTGCGAATGATTTTACTTTTTTGCTACAGCAGGCAAGCCCTGACTATATGCTGATTAATCGGAAAAGATTGCAATCCATGTTGTTAATTTACAATTGATTGCCCGTAAACCTGTCATATCTAAATGCATCTGCCCACGAATTCTTTTTGATTCCTTGATCGTAATAGTCGATGTATAATTTGGTTTCCCCGGTCTCCCCGTTATCAACAGCTTTTGCTTTTGCAACAGCTGAATTACCGCGATAGATCCAAACGGATTCTGAGCTACCGTTATTTTGATCTGGTCGTAAGCTCCATTCTTCACCGTTGGGTTTGATGAAATAAAGTCCCCCGTTTTTAATAACCTGCTTAAATATCAAGTTACCTTCTGTGTCGTTCCAGATACAGGTATCACCAGGCAGGTAATCATTTTTAGCTGATTTTACGGGTTGATAGTTTTGAGTAATACTACGCTTGTTATGCGTGATATTCCCGGCAGAATCCAGGTAATAATGCGGGATGATGAATTGCTTCTTCCGCCAGTCAATCCCATACTCTTTGTTATAACCGCTTTCCCAATGTTCGAGGTGCCAGTGCGGCGGAAAATCCAGATGGGCCCGCGGGGCAGAAGACTCACACGTCAGCAAGATAAATTCGCCATAAAACTTTTGGTTCATGCCGCTCATATCGCCCATTAAACGCAACATTTCATGGCAGGCTAATACAAAATTAAAGGATGCGGCCAGCGCTTTTGCGGGATAAGGTACATTTAAGTATTTCCCATTACGGCGTGCTTCCCAGTTATGATAAAACCAGATGTGCGGCCCGCCTTTAGGGTTCTGCCAGGAAGTTTGCACATGCCTGCCATCGGTTGTATCATTAACCAGCTGAAATGTTATGGAATTATGAATTTGTTTAAAAGGTACGTCTGTACGGCCAATAATTGCCCGGGCTATTTTAATACCTTTTGCTTCAATTTCCAGTTGAGCTAACGCGATGGGCTGGGTTTTCGTTTCTATTTCAAAAAAAATCTCCCAGTCATTTTCGCCGTTATACCATTGCTTTGCCGAGATTGTATAATTTTCCTGATTTGACAGGAATTTCAATACCGGCTGTTGCAGGCACCTGGATGATTTATCTTTGATCAGCCTTACCGAAATGGTGGTTGCGCCGGCAGCCTGGTAAAGGCTGGCGGTAATCACTACCATCAATAGGTATTTGAATGTTTGTTTCATCATTTCCTTAATTAATAACCTTGATTTTGGGTAAGGTTAGCATTCAAATTAATTTCACTTTGCGGAATAGGGAACAGTTCCTGCTTGTTAGGCACAAACTTTCTGCCCAGCTCATTGATGGCATTGATCTTTTGATTAGCAATCCCCAGTGTAACCAGGTCAAACCAGCGCTGACCTTCAAAGCCTAACTCAACCCGGCGTTCGTGGATCACTTCATTTCTGAAGTCGGTTTGCGTTAATCCAGTTTTTACATTAGGCATATTTACCCTTGCCCTTACCCGGTTGATGGCATTATAGGCCGCTGTTGTAGGGCCGTTAACCTCGTTCTCGGCTTCGGCAAAAAGTAGCAGGATATCCGCGTATCTTAAAATGATAACATCCAGCTGGCCCTGGTTGAATTTTGTACCATCAAGGGTTGTATATTTTTTAATAGCAAAGTCCGTCTGCAAAGTCCCCTTGGTAATCCGGCCATTGAAAGGCACTAATGTGGCGTTGTTGGAATAGACATCACCGGGTACAGTAACCGTTGCTTTCAGTCGTGGATCACGGTTGGTATAAGGAGAGGCCGGATTATAGACGGAAGAAGTGGCAATTGGCAATCCGTCTGTACCATAAAAATCATTCACGAAATTGGTATGTACCGATACACTCAGGTTACCGCCGCCAGCTCCGTAAAAGGTAGACAGGTCGACACCCCTGTTCAGGTCGTTGTTCTTTACCGCGAATAAAACCTCCTTGTTATCGGCATTCGCCAGTAAAAAAACCGCTTCATAATTAGCCTGTCCATTGGCACCCGTGCCGGTTGTTAACAGATCAACGCCTGCGCCCTGTGCGGTCGTCATTAATTGGGCCAGGGCGGTTTGTGCTTCTACCCAGGGCCTCTTTCCCATCCGCGCTTCATAAACCAGCACTTTGCATAGCATACCTAATACAGCCTGTTTGGTTAACCGGCCTTTTTCATTGTTATAAGGTTTGGTACCTAAAACAGCTGCCGATGCCTGTAGTTCAGTTACGATGAAGGCAATCACTTTATCCCTTAAGGTACGGGTCAATGTGAGTGAAGTTGCTTTATCTATAAAGGTGGTGTATAACGGCACATCGCCAAATAAATACACCAGGCGCATGTAAGCTATGGCCCTTAGGGCACGCGCTTCTGCCTGGTAATCATTGCGGTCTGCCTGGGTGATATTACCAGGAGCATTAATATTATCCAGCAATTCGTTGGCCCGCTGTATTAAAATGTAAGGCTGCCCATAATAGTTAGGCATTGTGTTGGTAATATTGGCGTAAGCATTACCCTGCGAAAAAGCAATCAGGTCGGTTTCGTATTTAAAAAGCATACTGTTATCTGATATGGCATCCAACTCCGGGATCTTATCAAATAACTGTGCGTTCTGAAGCGTATTATAAACACCGGTTAAGCCGATTTTTAAATTAGCTGCGTTATTATAAAAGTTATCCGGTGATAAGGTGTCTTGGGGTAGCCTGGTCAGAAAATCCTTTTTACAGGAAACGAGGGAGACAACCAGCAACAGGATGATTAATGTTTTGAACTTTGTGTTTAAAGTTTCCATAAATTAGAAAGTAAGATTTAAACCGGCGGTAAATATTTTAAGTTGTGGCAATGATGATGTACCATATTGGGTTTGATCCTGTCTTTCCGGATCAAAGTCTTTCAATGGCGTAAAGGTGAGCAGGTTCTGCGCGTTTACATACACCCTCAGGTTTTGGATAAATGTTTTACTGAGCACCGATTTAGGAATAGTATAAGCCAGCTGAACGTTTTTAAGCCGCAGGTAAGCCCTGTTTTGTACCCAGTAAGAGGCGTTATTGATTTCGATGGTAGAACCATTGTAACCATTGCGGTCTATCCAAAGTCGCGGATAAGTGGTACTTGGGTTTTCCGGAGTCCAGCGGTTCAACCACACAGACCGGATACCGGCAAAGGGGAAAGGCCCCACGCTGCGCGACAGGTAAATATCCGCATGGCCAATACCCTGGAATAGGGCCGAAAAATCAAAGCCCTTATAGCCCGCTTTAAAATTAAAGCCATATAAAAGCTTGGGTTGCCTGTTGCCTATCACCGTTCTGTCCTTACTGTCAATAACACCGTCTCCATTGATGTCCGCTATCCGAAAATCACCCGGCTGTGGAGCTACTCCAAAAAGTTTGCTATGGTTTGGGGCTGCTGCTATTTCTGCCGCGTTTTGAAAAATACCCTGCACCTGGTAACCATAGATTACGCCGATGGGCTGCCCGCGTATCAGCCAGGAATCGGCTGAATGATCCAGTTCCACCTGGTCGGCCGCGCCCGAAAGACTCGGGTTAATGGATTTAACCACATTGTTGACATAAGTAAAATTAAACCCTGCACCTATGCTTACTTTGCCTATTTTATCCTGGTAATTAACATCGGCTTCCCAGCCTTTATTTTGTACTGCGGCGGCATTAACGATGGTTGGATTAGTAATACCAAGCGTTAAGGGGTTAGTGATTTGCGTAAGAATCCCTGTAGTGTTTTTAATAAAATAATCTCCGCTTACGGTGAGCTTGGATTTGAAGAATCCCATATCTATCCCAATATCCGTGGAAGTTGTTTGTTCCCATTTCAGGTCAGGATTGCCTAATACAGATATGGCCCCGCCAGTGTTGATGTTATTATTGAAAGAGTAATTACTGGTTAACGCCACCTGCGAGGCAAAAGGATATAAAGCGGTATTCTGGTTACCCAGCTTACCCCAGGAAGCCCTTAGTTTTAAAAGATCAAAGAATTTTACATCCCAAAATTTTTCATTACTGATCAGCCATCCGCCCGATACCGAAGGGAAGTTACCATAACGGTTATTGGCACCAAACCGGGAAGACCCATCCCTTCTGAAATTGAATTCAAACAGGTATTTGTTATCAAAATTATAGTCGAAGCGACCAAAAAACGACCGCAGTGCCCATTCGCCCTGTGTAGTCAATGCCACAGGTGTTGTTGCGCCACTGCCCAGCGTGATAAGATCTGTCGATCCAAAATTCAGCTGTTCAACCGTGTTTTGCTTTTGAACAGACGACTCCTGGTTGTAACCTATTAAAGCTTTAAAATTGTGGAGGCCTACCTGTTTTTCATAGGTGCTTTGCAGAAAAGCGGTAACGTTTTGTGAGTTGCGCTGGATATCATACAATTGGCTGCCCGGAAAAACAGTGGAAACCAATGCGCCCGATACGGGATCGTATTGCGAAAACTCTTTTCGCGTATCCACATAACCCATTTGCTGATAATTATAGCCTACGGTACCCTTTACTTTTAAATCTTTGATGATTTCGTACTCTGCGTAAACATTCCCTAATAGCCTATTGTCTTTTTGTACAGCATATTCGTTATTTAAGATAGCCTGCTCGTTGTTTCTGCTCGAGGTAAGGCCTAATGCCTGCTCCAGCGTAGCATACCTACCCAATCCGTCGTACACCGGCACTATCGGATGCTGCATTAGCCCTCCCTCAAACGCCAGGTTACCTTTGCCCGTTAGCGTATTGTCAATGGCATTCCCGGCTATTTGCGTAGCTACATCCTTTGGCGTTAAATTGGTTAAACCGTAGCTATACGCTATCGATGACCCAACTTTCAGTTTTTTGCTAATGGTATTATCAATGTTGGAACGGATGTTATAAGCATTATAATCCTGGTTACCTTTAATAATACCATCCTGTTTTAAATAGCCCAGCGATAGGCTATAGGTTGTATTGGTACTGCCACCCCGAACGGCAATGGTATGTTGCTGAATGGGCGCTGTTTTTTTAAACGCCACATCAAGCCAGTTGGTTGACGGTTGACTGGCGTATCTGGCTATGTCGGCATCCGTAAAAGCTACTTTGGTTCCGCTGTTAAGGGCCGCTTCCCGGTATAGTTGCAGGTACGTGGTTGGGTCTGTCACCATTTGAGGTAAAACAGTAGGGGCTGATAAACCGGCGTAAGCCGTATAGTCAATGGTTGGTTTACTGTTTAGCTTACCGCGCTTGGTAGTCACCAAAACCACACCATTGGCAGCCCTCGAACCATATATAGCCGCAGATGAGGCATCTTTTAGGACGCTGATAGATTCAATATCTGTTGGGTTGATATTATCCAGGGGGGCTTCAATTCCGTCAACCAGGATCAACGCGCTGGCATCATTAAGTGTTCCTATCCCACGGATACGGATGGTTGCCTGGTTATTACCGGCTTCCCCGGTACTTGTGTTCAGGTATACGCCGGGTACTAACCCGTATAAAGCCTGGGATGCCTGGGTAATGGGCCGGTTTGCCAGATCTTTTGACGAAATACTGGAAACCGCACCCGTAATTTCGCTTTTTAACTTAGAGCCGTAGCCAACTACAACCACCTCATTCAGTTTGGAATTGTCGGATTGCAGGGCAATTTTTTGATGCGTTTCTTTACCATCTTCTACAACAACGTTTTTAACGAGCAGGGTCTGGTAGGCGATAAAGCTAATTTTAAGGGTATAAGTTCCCACCTGTACCGGGATAGAAAAGGTGCCGTCGGGTTTGGTCTGGGTACCTGCCCCGGTTTCTACTACCACTACGGTGGCTCCGGGTAATGCTTCGCCTTTTTCATCTAAAACAATTCCGGTGATCTTCCCTTGTTTAAGCCTGGTTTTAGGCACCAGTACTATGCCATCACTTGTTTCTTTATAGGTGATGTTAGTGTTTTGCAATAGATATTCAAGCACCTCGGCCGCTGTTGTAGCAGAGAAGTTTTTGGCTTTTACCGTGTATTTTTTTAGTCCCAGCGCTGTGCCGTCATAGGCCAGCTGTAAATGTGTCGTTTTGCCGAATTGCGCTAACGCCTGGTCAAGGCTTTCGTTACCGATCGCGATACTGACTTTTTGTTTGATCGTTTGCGCATCTGACCGTGCAGCCCATAAGATCTGGCTGAAAACAAATAAAAGAATGGTGACTAAAAAGGAAATTCGCATAATTTGCCTGATAAGCAAGCTGCTTTTTTTCATAAATTTGAAAATCTGTTTAATTAATTAGAAATGATTACTCGGGTACAGCCTCTACTTTTTGGCGATCGGAAAGGCTGTTTAATTTACGCAGCCAGCTTGTATACAGGCTGGTTGCTTTTTTAGTATATAATTAGTTCATTTTCCTTCCTCCTGTATTGATTATTGTGAATATTGCATATTAATTTCAGGGCACTTTCTACAGACTTGTTTTGTAATAAAGTGATGGTGTAGTGGTATTTAAGAACATCCGGATTAGTGGATGATAGTTTTTGTTTATACCGGTTATAAAACACCAGTGCCAGTTCGTCAAACGACGCTTCATGAAGCATGGTGATCCCGTTAACCCAACTGCCGCTTTCTTCTGCTGGAAGATCATTTCTTTGCAGCAAACCTGTAATATTGTTATATACCAGGCCCTGGCTGGCTGTAATAACAGCCCCTGGTTCCATATTTTTAACGGTGACGCGCACATGGCCTGTTTTAACCAATACCGACGTATAGTGAAGTTTTCCGTAAGCTTTTACATTAAAAGAGGTGCCTAACACGCGGGTGTGCAATTTGGACGTATAAACCTCGAATGGATGTTTAGGGTCTTTGGTCACCTGGAAGAAAGCCTCTCCTTCGTCCAGGTAAATAATCCTGTGCTGGTTAAATGTAGCTGATGTATAGTGAAGCACACTACCCGCGTTCATCCATACTTCAGAACTATCAGGCAGCTTTACTTTTTTAAGTTCGCCTTTTGAGGTTTTTACTATATCAAAAGCGAGGCGCAAGTCTGGTGCCTGCGATGACCGGTAATGGAGGAAAGTGAATAGCACCCCAAGGAATAGGGAAGCCGCCGCGGCATAAGGCCAAAAATTCAATTGACGGACTTGCTTTTTTTGGGCAATATGCTGGTCTAACGCGCCGCGAAGCTGAGACTCAATCCGGACTGCAGTCTTCTCGTTTTGTAATGGTTTGACGTTTTCCGCATAGCCGAAAGAGTCATACCAGCCATCCACCAACTGGGTATCAATTTCGTTGAGCTTGCGTTTGGCGTATTTGCGCAGCAGTGTTTTAAAATTTCTTTTCCTCACCTGTAGTATGGGTTATTTACATCATACACAGGTAAAGAGGCCAGAGGTACCTTAAATAATTATTACGGTTATGTTAATGTTTTATTAATAGGGTGGCCGCAACGAATAATACTGCCAGGTCCTCATCCATAAATTTTTTATTTAAGGAGGAACGCAGACGGTTAAGGGCCTCTGTGATATTGTTTTTTACGGTTTGCTCTGCCAGGTTCAGGTTTTGGGCTATCTGCCTGATGGATAGCTGGTCGCTCCGCATCAGGAAGATGGCTTTCATGGTTTGCGGAAAACGATCAACTTCAGACGCTACAAACGATTCCAGTTCCCGGTAGCGTTTAGGATCGTGGACCTCATCCTGCATTTCTTCCATGCGGTACATTACTTTTTGAAGCACATGTTGCTTTACCTGGCTGGAATTAAAATGATTGATCACTTTATTTTTAACGCTCCTTAACAGATAAAACTCCAGGTTCGCGGTAGTCACATTCAGGCTTTCCCGTTTGTCCCAAAGCTGCATAAATATTTCCTGGGTTATATCCTGCGCCAATTGTTCGTCATTAACGCGCCTGTAGGCAGCTGCAAAAAGTTTTTTCCAATAAGCCTGAAAAATATCAGCAAATGCCTGCTCATCACTTTTTTGTAATCTATCGATCAGATCAGGCATTTATTTCTCTTTTTTGCCGCAAATATAAGGTGCTCTTGTTAATGTTACATTAACAAATAAAATGACAGATTAAACTGAAATTACTTATAATCAGATTACACGAAACATTATTTGCTGAAAGGTAAAACTAATTACACCGGGCCAAAGATTATTTCGATGGGACAACTTGCCTTTACGCGGTTATCTCATTTGCCCGAAGTATCAGCGGATGCTTACCGTCAGCGCATCAAAAGGTTGAGCGCTTACTACTGTTATTACCATTACCAGGCGAAATGTAAGTGCCGTTGTAGTGCTGAACTCGGAACGTGGAAGAAAGATCATCAGTTGATATTTCCGTAAAAATTGAGTTTTGATGGAAGCGGTTATTGTTGAATGGGATGGTGCCTGTTATGCACCATCGGAATACCCCATAAAATTCAATTGGAAAATTGATGATCAGTTAATCCTTAATTGTATCCAGATTCCCGAAAAATCATAGGTGCGGTTTGTCCCAGGGCAGGTACATGACCATACTCCTCCGTTGTCCACAGGATCGGTATACGAGCCAACTTCACCGGTGCCAGGGTCATAAAGCTGGGTGCTGTTTAGTGCAATCCAATGAGTGCCGTTGTCCACAAGAATCATTTGCAACTGGGTGTTGTTCGGGCGGTTGCTATAGTTTACCGGCCCGGCTATTATCATATTGCCGGCATCGTTAATGCCGGCGAGCAGCGTAATTTCAGTGTTTAAAAGCGTACCTCCCGCACCTGCATTAGTGACATGCAAACTGCTGAACATATTCATTCCGGCATTATTATATTGAACGGTTATACGGTCTGGCGGATAACCAAATAGTGTAGCAATATACACCAGCGCGGATGGCGGGTTCATATCCGAAACCGGATTAAGATACTGGTAAACAGCATTTGTGGCATCTGTGTTTAAAATCCCGGTAACCTGGTAAATACTTTGAGCGAAAGCAAGCGGGTCGTTATTGTACGAAACTTCTGGCCCCGGCTGGGTGTATCCTGATGCCATATTTTCTGTATTTAATAAATACGCTTGCTGATTTTGCTGTTGGAGCCCAAAATTCTGTAGCAGTGCTGCCAGTGCAAATGCCCCGCAGCTATTGCTGCCAGCCGGTTGAGCTATGTTTATAAATGCGTTGAAAGACATGAGTTTGATTTTTAAGATTAATGAGTTTTTTTGTTAGCTATATGAATTTTATAATGTAATAAACAGACACGTTTTTGGGCCTCGTTTCAAAGCTCAACTTTACTTCGGAATAATCTGCCGATGGCTGTGATTGGTTTTTTGCGGGCGGGGGCGGCGTTTTGCCATGATCTGTTACCGCCTCTCCTGAATTGATATCTGCTTTAATAGTCGGCACCACTTTTGCCGAACCTTGGTCGGCAATTTTGATGGTAATGGCTTCCTGCGGCTGTGTGTATTTATGGAGGTGATACTGAACAGCATCTTGTTCAATCGAGCCTACATCAATGCTTGCCGAAGTATCGGGTAATATCCTGTTGGCAATGTCCGGGTCGTTCCCACTGGCCATGTCCACCATTCGCAAAAAATACCCACGGTAGTCTGGAATCCTGAATACTGCACCCTTGTCATCCTTTCTATTGTATGTTGTACCCAATACAGCGAATAACATCCCATAATCCGCGCAATTCAACTTCCGGCCATCGCATATCATCCATCCCTGGCTTTCTGTAATTGTGCTGTTTAAAGGCTGATCCTGTACTGGTAGCTTTAATGGTAGTGGTAGCGGTGGTGATATTTTTCCGGCAAAAGCTATTACGGCTCCAATTGGAACTCCGGTAGGCATCATGGGTAAATGACTGTGTCTGTGATGATGCGGGTGCATAATTATCTATTTAAAAAGTGAATAATCGGGTAATTGATTACCTTCCTGTACTACTTGCATATCGGTTGGTACGATGATGTCGAGATGTTTCTCTTCTCTATCGGTTTTGTCCCAACTTTTTATTTGCTTTAAATGAGCCGCTATCTTCAAATCGACGTCATTTATCGGCACAAATGGATATTCGGCCCCCCAAATAGCACCGGCGGATAAGTAGTAGAGCAAATGAAAATTACACTCCGGTTTTACAGGAAGAAAAACAGTGGCACTTGATGCCTGTAAAAATGGCCTCAATGAACTATCACTACATCTGGGCATTTGGTCTGGATTATCGGGATAATCATCAAACCGATAAGTCATTTCATCCCATTCAATGGCTTTCTGTAAAAACTGTGTGTATTGTTGCCTATTAACAGAAAACGAAGGCGGTGATAATTGATCGTCATGGCCTACCTTTTGGGCATAAATATTTAGCATCATATCCAGGCAGTTTTTATAAATGCTTGTCCGCTCGATGCTGGTTATTTGTAATTGATTTGTTTGTTGATGCCGGCTGGCGAAACTCGTTATATCGTGATCGTATCGGTCCATCATCTTCTCATACGCCTGGTTAATTTCATTAAAAACGGTCATCTTCCATTCATTCATTTTTGTGTCCGCAACTGTACATGTTATCACCACGTTCAATATAATGCCTTTTGTTTGCGCTGTTTGTCCGTCGGGTAAATTATCGCCAATTATAACCAACTGAACTTGCCCGGTTTCATTATTGAGCGTAATGGGGTTTACAGGAGCGATGCTGCCATTTGTTATTGTAAAAGCCGTGGAACTAATAATCCCGGTTGCGTTAGTTGATGTTACTCCTGCGGCGGACTGAGCCGTAATTATTGCTGTGCCAGCAGCATAACCCGCAGGTATGATGATGCTTTTTTCTGATTCGCCGGGAACCAAGGTTACACTGATAACAACCGGCTCTGGCGGTGGCAACAGTTTGGTGAGATGGAAGGAGTTTACCAGCTTTGCATAGTTTTGAGCGCTTACATTGTCAAAACAATTAATTTGATTATCTGCGGGAGATAAGGGTTTTGCAAGGTTTATGTTATTTAACGCTTGCTGCGATGCTATAAAGCCAGAAGCCGGGCTATCGAGCTGTAATTCAAGTAAAAAACGATAACCATAGTTGTGAACGCCAATACGATAAACTTTATTTACCCACCGGTATATACACCTTAAATTTTCAGTGCCGGTGGTGTTATTAAAGATGCTGCTCGTTGTTTCTTCCCGTTCGCTGTATTTTGAAAAAGATCTTGATTTCAAAACAGCTTCGTTAATCCGGTTAAGCGTTTTATTAAGCACCAGCGAAGTAAAGGTATTGGTATCTTCTGAAGATGACGGATCGGCATGTGTTATTGTTTTTGTATACGACCCGTTAAGAATGCCCTGTGTAGGTGGCCCGTACGAAGTACTCAGGTTATTGTAGGCAACCGTTTTTGTTAAAGCTGCAACTGTTTTTTGCGCCTCTATACACAATTCCCCTGTCGTTTCCTTTGATTCGTTACCAGAGTCGGTGCTATTGTTATCCTGCAACGTAGTTTGCTCTCTGGTATTGGTTAAGCTGCGGCTTACAATTTTCTTTTGTTCGCCTTTTAAAATATTTTGTATTTGCGCCACTTCGCCCTGCTGGTAGCGAAGTAAACGATATTTGGCCACTTTTAGCTGACCTATTGCATAAGGCACCAGCCAGCTTTTTGTATCAACGCGTACACTACCTGTATAAGGTGGAAGAGGAAATACTGGCATGGTAAATACTTCTGGATGGGTTGCCTTTGCTCCCTTAGCCGGAATACCAGGTAAAACGATGGTAGCTTTCAATAATTTATGTAGCCATTCTGTTGTAAAAGTTAAGCCTTGCTCGGGCAGTTCCACATAAAATTGCTGCATGATATTCCATACCAACAATATTTTATTTAGGGCAATAAAAAAGGTTTCATTATACCCGTTGGCTATAGTAAGGGCAAAATAGTTTTGCCATACCTGGTCAATAATTGCGGCGTTGACTGGCGAATGGCAAAGTGAGGTTAATGTATCGTAATCATCATATTTAAAAAAATTTAAAAGTGAGTTTTCAAGTTCATCAACCCGGCTCGCTTCGCGAAGCAAGTTATAAACATCAGGAAAAGTGTTGAATGGCGCCGGTACTTGTTGCAGGTTGTAAAAATATTGCCCGGCAAAAGAATCTTCGTTTTGTAAAAAACGGATCGCCAAGTTTTCCATCTCCTTCCGGTTAGCCAGCTGAGCTTGGGGTACCAACAAGCAATATAAGGAAAACGTTCCGGCTTTTTCAGCCGGGTAACTTATAAAGTGTTGCGAGTTGCTCAGCATTGTTTCTGCCGGCCAGGGTTTAACGTAGATATATGGAAACAGCGGCGCATCAATTGATAAATTGCCTGTAAAGCTATCAGCATTGCTTTCTGAAACTGGTGGCAGTGGCGGTTCTGGCGGTGAAGGAGGCACTGGTTTTGGGTATGGAGCTGTCAATTGGTATATTGCGATGGTTCCTTCAAAACGGTTGGCCGGTGTGGGCGCGTTGTTCTGGCCATAGTCGAAATCGCCTCTCAATACAATTTCATAATCATTTAATTGTGTGCTCAGGCCACCTTTAATAAAGAAGCCGTCGGGCGTGGATTCACTTACATCACTGATTGTAGTTCCCGTTAAGGAACCTGAAGTTAAAGCGTAATTGTCTCCTATGCGAATAATACTATAGTTAATACCTGGGATATTTTTCTCAGGTGTTCTTTTAGAGAATTCAGAGGAGATTTTTATTGCTTTATTTACGATAAAATCAGTCATGATGAGCTGTTTTATAAAATGAATAAAACAACCCGGGAAATAGTTTCCCGGGTTGGGTGAGCAGTAAAATCAGGCGTAAACAACAATTTGCAGCGTAAACATAAGTGCGGTAGAGCGGGGGCCGCCGCCCATTAAATATCGGCGCTCTTGATACCAAACAATGATATTTCGGTATTGAGCTGTGAAATAATGGCGGAGTCATCCATTGGCCTTCTGTAATCTGCGAGGCAACGCCAATCCAAATGGCAGGTTTAAACTTCTGAAACCGGTGGCAATGGCGGTTCTGGCGGTGAAGGCGGTTCTGGTTTTGGGTATGGATCTGTCAATTGGTATATTGCGATGGTTCCCTCAAAACGGTTGTACGGTGTGGGCGCATTTTTCTGGCCGTACTTGAAATCGCCTTTCAATACAATTTCATGATCATTTAATTGTGTGCTCAGTTTACCGTCGATAAAGAAGCAGTCTGGCGTGACTTCACTTACATCACTGGTTGCAGTTCCGGTTAACGAACCTTCACTTAAAACGAGATTGTCACCTGTGCGAATAATACTATAGTTAATAACCGGGGTATTTTTACCGGGTATTATTTTAGAGAATTCAGAGGAGATTTTTATTGTGTAATGTACGATAAAATCAGTCATGATGAGCTGTTTTATAAGATGAATAAAACAACCCGGGAAATAGTTTCCCCGGGTTGGGTGAGAAGTAAAATCAGGCGTAAACAACATTTTGCAGCGTAAACGTAAATGCAGTAGAGCCCGGGCCGGGGCCGCCGCCGCCCATTATAATATCGGCGCTCTTGATACCAAACAATGATATTTCGGTATTGATCTGTGAAATAATGGCAGAATTCATCAATTGGCCTTCTGTAACCTGAGAGGTAACGCCAATCCAAATGGTAGGTTTAAACTCAAATACTGCTTTTTGCTGAGGAGCAACACCTGTTTTGATAGCCAGTAAACGACCATCTTTATAAACATTAGCGTTCATTGCGCCACTGGCCAGCGCATTATAAACATCTATCTCGTTCAGGCTACCTGCGTTCTGACCCGAATATTGCAAAATATCGCCCGAACCATTTTCCACTACATTAAAAAGCTGCCCGTTGGTGGCTGGCAGTAGCGGGCTATAGTTACCCCAACTGTCGCTGGCAGAAACAAACATCGCCATCGGATACACGAAAGGATGGTTCCACCCCTGTCCGCAATTTTCAATTACCTTCCACGCTACGGCGATTTCATCGTAACTGGTAGTTTGATTTCTTTGGAAGATCACAATTTGTGAGTTGTTCCGGTCATTGGAATTGTTAATGAAATTTAATTGAACGTCTACCATTTTGTTTTATAGTTTGATTGTTTTTCTTACTCTATTCGGGGCTTTTCAGATTCCACCCCCCGCATAATTTACCTGTGCGGGGCAAGTCAGTTTTTTTAGTGGGGCAGACTCCACTGTTTGCAAACATCTTTATGATCAGGTAATGCTTTATTACTGGTATATTTTATTAAAAAAAGCTTTTCTTGGCTGATCTGCATATCGTGAATCTCGTTTAGATTTAGTGTAAAGAAACAGCTCCCATCGAGATTTAAATAGCGTGTTAGTACCTTATTCAATAAACAGGTAGAAATACCTGCATGGCGGGAGGTAAGCGCCAGAGTAGCTTTTTCTATACGTATTACCAGCCCGGTAAGAGTTTAGTTAAATGGTGAAGTATTATAAAAATATTGTTGATTTAGTTCACTTAAATATTATCTTTAACACAGTAAATTACAGATGATCTATCTGTCAGTTAATCAATCTCTCCGAAGCGCCTGTAGTTTATCAAATTGTATAATAACCAAACCAAACCTTAAACCAGTATGTCAAATCAGTACCTTTCTGTACCAAAATTTCGCGCCATTAGTGATAAGAGAATTAGCCTTGATCTCGCTCGTGTCAGGGTCAAGCGATGGTTAAATTTCATGCGAGATCTGTTGGGTCCAACAATACCTGACTCCAAAATTCCAAGGGCAATTTATATTTCAATCGACGATATTAACCAACTAATCAGCGCCTATCCTGAAGTGGAACTTAAGGGAATTAGAGTGTATTTCGGCCTTGCCGGTGAAGACCATATTGAACCCGCCAAAGTTACAGATTTGCGGGGCCTGCTTGTGCCCGTATTGTATGCCAGCGCCGTTAGACCACAGGCTGACTATATCATGACCAATTCCCCCAATCCAAATGATACTGCTATCTATGATTTTACGGCGCCATGCCCTCAATTTTGCGACTTTAGCAGTGAACTTTACGTTGCGATGCCTGAAAGATGCTGTTAGTTGAGCTTATAGATGAAGCATGTTTATGTGATTATTGTGGTGCCGGCTACCATACTTGTGCCGATTATAACGGGTTTCGTTAAAAAGATTTATAACGATAAGCTGTTAAAGGGAATGTTATTTTACCTCCTTTTTGCTGCGCTGACGGAAATCACTTCGCGAGTATTGGGAAGTCATCAAATTAACAATTTACCATTACTCCATTTTTATACTATAATTGAGTTTTTATTTATTCTACGTTTTTTTCAACTCGCATTAAATGCGTCATCAGTTATCCGGTTAACCCGGTGGCTGATGGTTATTTTTACGGTGTTCAGCATATTTAATTTCATTTTTATTCAAAGCATTCACGGGTTTAACTCATATCCAAGATCAATTGCAGCGCTAATTATTATTGGTTTTTGCCTGTTTTATTTCTTTAAGTATGGCGGGGCAGAAAACAAAAAAAAATGGATTTACGAACCGGCGAACTGGTTGGTTACAGGTGCATTAATTTACTTTGGCAGTTCTTTATTCTATTTTGCCTTTTTAAACCTGCTCAACCAAAGCGCATCCCCCACGGTGTATTTCATTTTTGCTTACATCCATGCAACGCTGGTAATGGTGATGTACTTTCTTTTTACGATTGGCTTTTTATATGCAAAAAACGAGTGATAATGTTTTCATACTGCTCTTGTTTTGCATCGGCGGGGTATTTATGCTGGTTGTATCGTTTGTAATTATTTTTATCCGCCATCAAAACAAACTTTTAAAGCAGCAACAGTATATCCGGTTTTCCGAAGCGGCCCACCAACAACAGCTGCTGCAAACGGTAATCGAGTCGCAGGAAGCGGAACGCAAGCGCATAGGGGAGGATCTGCACGACGACGTGGGGACGGCGCTTTCTAATCTGCGCATCACCATCGAAATGTTTGATCAGCATACGCCGGCAAGTTTTAAAAATAATTGTAAAGTCATCATTGACAAGGTTATACAAGATGTTCGGCACATCTCGCATAACCTCTCACCTATTGGCATTGAACTTTACGGATTTATGGGTGCCGTTGAAGAAATGTGTGAATCGATTACCTTAAACGGCAAACTCCGGATTGTTGTTACCAACAACGCGGGCGACTTTGCCGGTATACTGAGTAAAACAACTTGCATGAGTTTGTATAGAGTAATTGAAGAGCTGCTCAACAATACCATAAAACATGCAGATGCCACTGAGGTAAAAATTATTTTTGAACGCGATGACAACGGAATCCAGATTGTTTACAATGATAATGGCCGGGGATTATCACCATCGCCGCGAAAGGAGAAAGGCATGGGCTACCTTAATATTGAAAGCAGGTTGAGTATCATTAACGCTGTTTATGTGATTGATTCGCTCGAAGGAAATGGTTTTAACATCCGGATCACGGTGGATACATTAAAAAAATAGTAATGGAAAAAATACGAGTGGCTATAGTAGATGACCAACATATTTTCAGGCAAAGCCTGGGCTTGCTGATCAGTAGCGTACCCGGTTTTGAATTGGTTGCCGAAGCTGCCGGAGGGCCTGAATACCTGGAGATATTAAACACACTGCCACGTTTGCCACACGTAACCTTATTGGATATGAGTATGCCCGGGATGAACGGAATAGAACTAAACAGTATTTTACAAGAGAAATACCCGGAGGTTAAAATAGTGATCCTCTCGGTGAATCTGCAGGATAGGCTGATCTCAAAAATGATAACAGAAGGTGCTGATGCTTACCTTGTTAAAAATTGCGATAAAGACGAATTGATAACCGCTATACAAGCCGTATACAAAGCAGGCTTTTACATCAATCTGCAAACAATGCAAGCCTTACAGCATTACTCGGACAGTAAGAGCAGGCAGCATCAGTATCTTAACGCCACCGCCACTGATATTACCAGGCGCGAGAAAGAAGTATTGGAAATGATATGCAAGGAGCTTAGCGCCGCTGAAATTGCAAGTAAACTTTATTTGAGTGTGCGTACCGTTGAAGGGCACCGTAATAACCTGATTCTTAAAACAGGTGCACGTAATACAGCAGGCCTGGTTATATTTGCTGTTAAATCCGGCTTATATAACGTTGGTATATAACATGAAATCTACCCTCCCCGAAACCGGTAAATAAGGCAACAGAAAATTAAATGGTGTCCGGTTTTGGTATCGTTATTAAGTTTGGAAAGTCGTCAAAATCGGCTTGCGGTTGCCAGAAAACTTGGGCCTGCTTAATATCAACCCGCTTACGGGCCTGGGCAAGGTAGAAGTTTGCTGGTACGTGCAGCCAAAACCCCGCTGTTGCATTAAACGCTGCACTTAAGCGCGAAGCCATCTCAGCGCTAACGCTTTGCTTGCCATAAATAATGGCCGATAAAGTTTTTCGGGTTGTTCCCTAACCTGTTGCAACCTGTTCTGCAGTCAATTTATTTCCCGTAATTGAGCCATACTTTAAGCTATACCCATTACCTGGTAAAGTTCCTTTATAAACCGCTCTATATCGCTGCTCTTTCTAAGCGAGCTAATAACAGTAATAACATCCTGCTTGCGCTTTTTATCGGTTACATTAAAATACATGTTAACATCGGTACCTGCATACACCATGTTGATCGATCTGCGCACGGTCTGAATGTGTGCAAATGCGTCAAAAGTATACTGCCTGTTAAGATACTTAAGCAAACCTGTTCCTTTAAAGATTCGCGTAGCCGGATCAAAAGTTATTTTGGTGTAGGCCGCAATAAAAAAAATAGACGCCAAAAAAAGCACAATAGCAGCAACAAATACTTCAGCTAAAAGATTAGTTGATTCTTGAATGAGCAAGAAAAACCCTATAATTAAAATATTGCTCCGAAAACTAAAAGGCCAACTTTTTTACTTTTGATAGCATAAACATGGCCGTCCTGCTCAAAAAAGCGGTAAGCAGTTATCTGCTCTGCAACATAATCAGCCGGGCTGTTGTACCTATCAAGGTAACTGTGTATTAACGGAACCGCCTCATTTACAAAAGCTATAGCGTTTGGGTCGTCGTTTTTACTAAAACCTGATGACACTACAATTCCTTTACCATACTGCGCATCTTTTAAAAACAGATGATACTTATAAGTTTGTAAAGTTGTTACTGCTTTAATTCCCTGCAACTGTGCCAACGGAATGGTTGTGGTTGGTAAAAAGCCGAACAGCATTTTGCGCATCGTTCCTTTGCGGTTATCAAATTGAATATATGTGCCACCAAAACTCCAAAACGCGACAAGCATCAACACAAAAAAAAGGACAACTGGCAAAGATTCGGTTATGGATGTATTTTGATAAGTGATATATAATATGATAAGACCGGTAAAAAAAACGGCCAAAATTGCGGTAAACACATAAAAAATACCGTAAGGATAAATGGTTACACCATTTGGCTCGATCTTCCACCGGGTTTTGGAAAGGCTTTTTAACGACATACTCAGTATATAAAGTTAATTTGCTAATAGCAACAACCAACCTTATTGGTAGTTTTTAATTATTGCGATTTTATGCCAAATATTTCAAAAATAATTTGTTAATAGTTAAATTGTTACAGCTACTTATTCACCTATGCCGCGTCTTTATTACCGCCCTTGCTTCTGCTTATTTTTATTAGTTTGCAAAGTGTAGCACAGCCGCCACCCAAAGGCGAAGGTTGACGTTTTTTATAAAGAACCATTATAGCATCCGCATAGTTATGGAACAAATATGTAGTAGAAGTAATAAAATAGAATTACCGCTTGTTTTTCCAGGCCACTGCAATCAATTTATATCCGCCTGCTGTGCGCAGAAAAGAAAAATGTTCCTGGTAGTTGATTGTTGTGTTGTTTTTGAAATGAGTGACCACTACATCAAATAAAGGGTAATCTGCAACGTTGACATCTCCACAATCGGTATAGTAAGTTTTAAATCGTGTTTGCGTGTAGATCATCGGGTTCAGTTCATCCGGTATCAACTGAATATCTGTTTTGCCTTTTTTAAGGCGTTGGAGCTTTTTTAATAATACTTCGTAATATGCGGCAAAGAAATCCTTTCGGGGATAAAATTTCCGGATTTGATTTTTAAACAGGCCTTCTACGCAAATCATATCAAACGAATTAAGCCGGCAGGCGTGTTGAACGTGAGCCAGGTAATAGTTATTAAACCATAGGTCAAATTCTTTTTCATAGTTAACAAAGGAATAATAGCGGCCATCTTTCGCTTTAAAAGAAACACGCAAGGTGGTATCAGCCGGTTGATCGCTCATTTGCATTGAATGCCAATTTAAGTTTTGCAGTTCACTGCTCTCCAGGCTATCGGCTATCACATTACCTTTCGTATCAACCAGCGCTGTAACGCCGTCCCATCCCCAATGTTCACAAGGGTTATGCTGATCAAAGGCGCTTCCGTCCGGGCAAACACGCCTGCCATTATAAAGCACTTCGGCAAATCCGTTATGAAAAGGCCGGGCGTCATTATACAGCGCCGCGATCGCTATTTTCCCGTCGGCTCCCAAAAAACCTACTTTATCTGTTTTAGGGTCGCGGAACCTGATCTTTCCTTCCTGTTCGCAATCAAAGGTCATATCCCATACATAGAGGCTGTCTTTGGCCACCATCTTTCCGTTTTTCAGCAGGTAATAAGAGGTATTGGTTCGCTGGTTGTTAACGGCAATAATATGCTTAAATACGGAAGCCCTGGTTAGTCCGCTAAAACGGGCAGTGATCTCTACCCGGCCCGAGCTGTTTTTATAACCTATTAATGCTGTTTTTTGATTGTAATAGCCATACCAATTAGCTGATTTTTGAGCATATCCCGCATTGTAAAACAAGATTACACAAACTAAAAGCAAAGCATAAATGCCTTTTGATGGCCTGGCGTTACAGGGATTGCGTTTGCTCTGCATAATAAATATTGAAATTCAGCCTTTTAATTAAAACCAGAATAATCCTGTTTAATATTTTCATTCTGTTAAAACCTAAAATATACTCTAAATGTTTAGCAATTAAGATGGCGAAAGATATTAAGGCAATACAATGCCCCAAATGCGGCAGCGTTTACAAACAGGAGCTTAAGCCTGCATTTTTATAAATGCCAAAATTGCAGAACCGAATACTATCTTGAGAGTGATGACGTGCATATTTATCATCATCACGAACGTTTACCACCTGTGCAAAAACCGCCCGATCGTTATGCAACCTATACAGGTAAATTGGTAAATAATTACTTGCTTGGCCGCACGGAGTGATATTTTTAATAATTGCATTGCAAACGATAACCGTCATGAAAAAAATTAATAACTATTCACTGCGCATTTGCTGTAGCTTACTTTGTTTACAGGCTTTCACTATAACCTCTTGTGAGCATCATCAAAAAAACGAAACAATTAAAAAAAAGCACACTGCAATAGCTAAACCCGCTGCATCAAACCAGGAGGACCAGGTTGTTAGCCTGATTACGAACCTGGATGAGGTAAAGCGCAAAACCGCAGAAGTTAAAAAAGATAGCAAGGGTAAAAGAAGTTTAGTTACTTACGTTGACAGTCCGCCTACCGGTAAGGACCCTTATTACTGGGTAAAAGTAGCTGAAGATAACGGCGGCAGTTTGGTAGCTTACTATACCTTTGCCGTTGACGGTAAAACCCACCGCATCAGTTATTATGATGTGATAACCGATTCTGTTATTTCGTTGGAGCAATGGCGCAAAACAGTAGCCGATAACGAGCGGTAAATCAACATGGCGCATTTAGAAATTGTCTATATCGGGTAGGCTCAACGGTACTTATTGGGCTAAGGCGTTTAATCAAGCTTTGCCAGCTCATTCAAGGGTAAGTACCGGTAGTTTCTTTGCCGGCTTTATTGGTGAAATATACGTATACCCAGTTTTGTTTACATGCAGCTATCCGGTCCATATCCAGTGTAACCTTATTGCCTTTCAATACATAAGTTTTGAGTTGAGTGCCTCCGCAGTTTTATAAAAATAAGCCTTTGGCACTGTTACCGTATAATCACCGGCCACGGCATCCGTTATTTTGCTGTATAGACCGTTAAAATCATCGGGTAAATGATCTGTACTGCAATGAGAAAACGATGCCTTTATTTTCTCTTGAACTACAGTGAGCGTTGCTTTGCAGTCTGGGTCATTTAAGTCACTTTTAAGCACTACTGTGCCACCTTTCAGCGTGCCTTCTCCGCTGTAATCTCCCGTTTGCGAGTTACCTGAATTCCACCATGCAAAAATCTCTGCCTTTACATGGCCCCCATGGTTTTGAAAAGAAATAACGCTGTAAGCCCCATTAGTATTCTTCTTTTCATAAGTGCCGTTTTGGGCATCAAATGATGTGAAAGAGATAAGCAGGACGATTAAGAAAGCTGTTATTCTCAGGTGATTCTTAAAATAACAAACGGAGTTAAGTGATACGGATATTTTTGATTTTCAGGTTAAGATTTGATTAAGCATTAAGGCTTTTAGTAGGAAATATATCCAAACAATTGATCATTCATTTGGTTTTTACCTGACAGCAAAATTGTTCACATGTTATTAGGTTCAACCGATACCCGTCAGCAACAGCACCATAATGAGGAAGCATTGATCATTCAATTACTTAGTCAAAGCCGTTATGCAGAGGCCTATCTACTGTTGCAAAACGAACCGCCGAACATTCCCTCAACCCAATATAACCTGGCCCTATGCCATTATTGGGCCGGTAATTACCGGGAGGCGCTGATCTGCCTTGACAAAGCCCGGGTGGCCCTACCTACCGGGAACAAGCATCCTTATGCTCTTAACAATCAATTTTATACCGCTATCCTGCGGCAGCAAAACAAGTTGGACGATCATCGGCAGGCCATCACCAAAGGTTATGTTTCTCTTTTTAGCGTTTGGGTGCACGATTCCATTATACGGCTTCAAACAGATTGCTGGCTGCAATTAGGAGATTTTTCAAAAGTGATAGAAGTTGCCGCGCCTATAGCACACAAAAATTATCAAAACGTTGCTGATGCCTTGCAGAAAGCTAAAAATCAAACCAGTTTATGAATAACGAATTTAAACAGATCGAAGACGCTTACCTGGCTAACCTGTTTGCGCCCGGCAAAGTTAATTTGGCTGATCTATACAAAGGGCTGCCAGATATCAATGTGACTAATGATTCCGGAGAGAACCTGTACCATTTGGCTGCCCGCTTTACAGACACGGAGGCCATCTTGTTTCTTCAAGATGCAGGCCTGAAGCCCATTGCCGGTAAATACGGTAATACGCCCTTGCATGCACTTACTGGTACCCGGTTTGATCTGGACGGCCCGGATCTGGAAACCAGGTCGGAAAAAATTTATGCTACTGCTAAAGCGCTGCTAAATTTGGGTGTCAACCCTAAAAAGAAGAATGATTCTGGCAAACTGGCTTACTTTGAAGCCGGCCTGCTTTATATGTATCCCTTTGTTGAGGCGATGGGCGATGCCGGCGTAAAGATGGATGCCATACAGGATGAAGGTAAAAACCTGCTGCATACCATTTGCGATAAGCTGGTTCATCGTAAAACCATTCGTGGGGCCGTAGAAGCCGCTACCCGTACCGTGCGTGTACTGATAGAAAAAGGTGGTATTGACCTGGAAGACAAGGACGTGTTTGACACTAAACCATTAACCTATGCACAGCGCAGCGGCGTAAAAGAGATAGCGGCCTTGCTATCCGGCGATGAAGGCGATATAGCTACCGGTGGCATGACTATTCATGAAGCTGTATTAAATGGCGATGCGATTGCTGTTGAAGCCTTGATTAAGGCAGGTGTTGATCTCAACGATTTTTCTGATCAATACCGGCGGACGCCTTTAATGCTCGCCTGTGAGTATCCATCGTTGCAGATGGTGCAACTATTGGCCGATGGTGGCGCTGATATGAACTTTCGGCCGGGCAATGGCGAAACTGCGGCTTATTATCTGGTTACCAATGGTGTACACAATTTTGGCAGGGGCATGAGCAAAGATCTGAAAGATGTAGTACTGATACTGCGTACCTTAATTAACCATGGCCTACAGCTTGATGCTGCAGTGAACAATGAAAGCGATACTGTATTAAATGTATTGTGCCGGGCTGGTTATTTAGCCGACTTAAATACAGCACTGGCCGAAGAACTCGTTGAGGCAGGCTGCGATATCAATAAGCCTGATGCATCGGGCAAAACACCACTAATGTCATTTGCGGAGCGTGGTAACGAAATTAAATACAACATAGCCGAGCTGTTACTGGATCACCATGCCGATACTACTTATGTTGACGGAAACGGCAACACAGCACTGATGTACGCGGCAGCAAACCCCGATAAAATGTCGGGGAAGAAACTGGTTTCGCTATTGTTAGATCAGGATCCGTCCGTGGCAGACAGGGTGAATAACGCCGGCCAAACTGCAATGGATATTGCTATAAAGAATGATAATGAAGCCGTAGTAAAGCAATTGCTCGAAGCCATGGCTTAAAACCAGATACCTTATGGATAACATGTTTTTAAACGCATGTAAAAATGCGCAAAAAGGAGTGATACAGGCCTTTCTAAAAAAGGGAGGCATTACCATCGACAAACGCGACAGTTTAGGCAATACGCCTTTGTACTATGTTTGTACTAAAGGTGCTAAAGATATTGTTAAGATGCTGATTGATGCCGGCGCCGATGTAAACCTGGCAAATAACATCAGCGAAACACCCCTGCATTGTGCAGCCCGCAACGGAAGTAAAGACGTTATTAAATTACTTGTTGACGCCGGTGCCGACGTAAATGCAAGCAACAATATTGGGCAATTACCGGTATTCTATGCCGTACTGGCTTATAAAACCGAAACAGCTTTATACCTCATCTCGCTCGGCGCTGATACTACTGTTAAAGATAATGCCGGTTACAACATACTTGACCATGCTACGGCCAACGGTATGCGTGATCTGGTTGCAGTATTATCAGCAAATAATAATACTGCACAGAAAGACGACCACGGCAATACGCCGCTTCACCAGGCGGTTTACAATAACCAGAGCGAAACTGTTATGGCTTTATTAAAGGCAGGCGCATTGAATGTAAACGACCTGAATAACAACGGCGTTAGTCCGTTGATACTCGCCATCAATAATTCTAATATGCACCTGGCCGAACTGCTGATCAAAAACGGGGCAGATGTAAACCTGCATGTATTAAATGGCAACTCGGCCCTCCATTATGCAGCCGGGCAGGGAAATCAACATTTGGGCAAGCTATTGTTAAATACCGGAGCCGATATTAACTCGCGTAACAGCTATAGCGAAACACCGCTTATTGTGGCGGCGCAATTGGGTTATAACGATTTTACAGCGATGCTGATTGAAAATAATGCTGATGTAAACGCGGTAGATAACGATACCCACAGCGCTATGCACTTTGCCAGCGAACGGGGCTACACAGAAATTGTAGAGCAATTATTAATAGCCGGCGCATCAAACTAAATCGTTATGCGCCGGTTTTTGGTTCTGTTGTTGGGTGGTTTTTATTTGCCGTCGATAAAGTCGCGTAAGTAACTGCACTCATTCACCGCTTGTTTATAAAAAGCCGTGTTTTTGTATTGTTGCATCTCAGGGAAATAGCTGTTAGTTTTAAGCATTTTTATATAGGCTTTTTGGCTTTTATCATAATTATCATAATCTCTGTACGAAGGTGCTTCATGTTTCTTTTGATCGCATTTGGCTGCCATAAAAGTGCATTTGGCTTTAAACTCCGGGTCGGCGCTTAGTTCACGCGCTTTTAAGTAATACTGTTTAGCAATCGAAGTTTTAATATAGTCAGCATCGTAATAGTATATGGATTTTCGCCCAAAATCATAAGATGACCATGCATATGTAATCATATTATAGGAGTTACCATAGGTAGAAGTATTGTAAATGCCTGTAGCCATATCAAAATAAACGCTGGCATCGTTAGGTGTAACTTTGAGTTTGGCCTCCAATTCTGCCATTTTTTGGGCAAATTGTAGCTTGTTTAATCCCGTTGTTATTTCGTGTGGATAGTCGTTAATAGCCGTGCTAAAAGGGTCGCCATCTGAAACGCCTGCTTCTTCGGCCCGGGGGGAGGTTAATTTAGATTTCACTTTACGGAATGACACCAAAGCATCCTGGTAGTGATGTTCCCGGAGTTGTATGGTGCCAAGTAATTCATAGAGCTTATCGTAACCAATCTGTTTTAAACCATCGCTCAAAAATGTAAGGTAAGGATCAGTCGGCGTGTTGGCTTTCCAGTTGATTATTTGCTGGAGGTGTCCGGTATGCAGAAAGTTGTACCAAAAGTCGGGCATTTGCTTAAACGTATCGTCCCTGTAACTGGATGAATTGTTGTTTTGGCTTTTCAGCAAAGTAAGGGATGCTTTAACGGTATCGCCCTGGCGAAGATAAGCTGGTGCCAGTACATAGGTGTAAAAGTTGCGCTCGGTTATGGCAAATTGGTTATGGTTTGCCGGCGTTTCGGGGTAAATATCTGTAGTATGCTTGCCGCCTGTAACTACTTTATTGTGCAGCCATTGCAACGAAGGCAATAATGCGGCCTCGTCTACGGTTGTTAGCTGCTTGAGGCGCTGGGCCGATAATAACAAATTAACGATCTGCTTTTGATCAGCCAGCGCCGGACTAAGTGGCTGCCCGTCCAGTTTTGACAGGCTGCTTAACCCATCATCTGCTTTGTTTTGCATAAAACACAGGTAGGCATTTACCAGCAGGCCTAATTGGGGCTCCTGGTACTTCTTGTCGTTAGTCAGTTGAGTACAAAAACTCTTTAGCTTTTCGATATGTGTATTATATTTAGCTTTGATACTATCAGGCATGGCCGCAAAAAAGCTACCCTGCTGCAATGCTGTTTCATGAAGCGGCCTATTGCCGAAATGCCTAATAGCAAACCAGGACATGCCGATAATACCCACTATCATCAAAACGCCGCCCGCTATTTTGCCGCTTGTTTGTCCGGGGCGTTTTCTAATCATCCAGATCATTATGGTGATGCCTGCAAGCAGAATGACGAAGCCCGTAATTAATGGCCATTTGGGTGTTGCAATTACTGCTTGATCGGTTTTTGCGCGACCCGGCTTGGCGCTGTATGCTTCGTCGGTATTGTTATCCAATGCCTTTGTTAAATAATATTGTTCCAGCTTATTGATCTCTCTTACCAACAGTACGCCCACAATGGGAGAGGAGGGCGCTTGTGCATAGCTTTGTTCCAGATCATCCGTTTCAATTTCGGGGTTGGCAAAACCTTTAATGGCATACAGGTTTGCCTTTTCTGCGGGTGTACCGGCCATCTTCAATACATCGTCAAACGGCGCGCTGATGTAATGATAGTTGCGGTAAGCCTGTAGCCTGCGTTCCGGATAATCGGCAAACACCTTTGAGAACAGGTAAGCAGCCCTGACGGTGTCGCCAAGCCTGCGGTCTTCACCGGCTTTGCATGACAGGGCCCAGCCTTTTACATGGCTTTTAGATGGAGCATTGGCAATATGCTGCTCATAAATTTCCTGCGCCTGCTTATAATCCTTGCCAAAGTGAAACAAACGTTGCGCCTGATAATAATATCTCAGCTTGATAAAGTCATCACTTATGCTGCCGGCTGCTGTCAAGGCTTTTTGTACAGCAACCGATAGTCCTGCTGTATCCAAGGGGGCTGGGTTCCACAGATCATAGGTTTTGTTGGCCAGCGGCTCCACCTCAAGCGCAAACCTATAGTATTGTAAAGCTGCGGCGTGCTCCGGCTGTTTTAGCGCTATTAAAAAGCTATTACCCGCCAAACTATCAGCCAGGGCTAAGTCCTGATCGAGCAAGTGAATTAATTTTTTCTTTCCCGCATTGTCCAACTTATACATTGCAGTTTCTACATCCTTTGCTTTAACAGAACCACCAAGGTACGTTGCCCACTCACCCGAATTAATGGCCGCCTCGCTCTCTGGTTCTGCTTCATCGTAGGTAAACTGAAAATCAGTATAGTAAAATGAGCCGTAATCCTTTTTACCCTGGGTATCGGCATGGAAAAAGGAGGTATAATAATCGTAAGGGTCTAACTCTCCTCCGCAAGCCAGTACAATGATCAGGCTGCTGAGGAGTATACCAGTTAAACTAACGAAATAGAGCAGCAGTTTTTTCCAGGGTTTCATAAGGTTAATGTTTGAGGGCTATTGTTGCAGGTGAAAATAGATAATTTTTAAGTATCTGATGAAATAAAAGGTATTGTGCTGCATCCTGCAATTGTTTTGCCGGCGCGGTTTTTCAACCTGATTTCGTCGTTCCTGCTTGGCCTAATTGTCTTACTGCTCAATGGTAATGCCGTTGATGGAGATCTCCTGGCAGTTAAGGGAAATAGCATAAGCACCAAAGGAATCGCTGTACGTACCGGTTGACAGCTGTTCTGAATAGCTGTACAGGCTCGCCCGTTTAAATTTGATAGTGCGGGGTGGGTTTTTGCCGTAAGAATCTACAATACTGATGGAGCCATCGAAATGGTTTTGCTTTTTAGCAAAAACTGTTAACAATTCATCACCTATCTTTTTTGCGTCTACCGTTAGATACACCGTGCCGGGATTTGCCGGAAGTTTGCTTTTAAGCGAATCTTTAACAGCGGGGGCAGCCGGTTGCTCATCATAGCCGCGTGTAAGCGCCGTGGCTACAGAATTTAGTTCTGTAACGATTGTCTTACCGCCGTAGCTGATGGTCATCTGCATCTTCATGCGGTTTTCTTCATTCTGTGCATAGGTTGCTTTTGTGAAAGTAACAGATAAAAAAATAAAGGCAATCAATAGAGCGGTTAGATTTTTCATAGATTGTTCGCTTGAAGCTAATTAACAAATGATGAAAAAGATTGTTTGATGTGTCTAGTCCTGAAATAGGTTTACACATTAAATAAACCAAAAATGGAATATAAAAATGTGTCAGCAATCCTTTATGATCATAATGAAGGAGGATTAGGTTACCGTATATTAGCAGCGAAGTACGGAATAAGCCGTGATCAAGTACATCGTATTGTGATGTCAAAACATAATAAGCCAAAAAAAGCCAGAGAAATAGTCCGGGTGGTGAAGGAAGAATTACCGATACCTGATGACATAAATCTACTGAAAAAGGAATTACGCGAGGCGCGGCTAAAGATCGAGTTGCAGGATTTTATGCTCGATATATCCAGTAAGGAGCTCGGCATCGACCTGCGAAAAAAACATGGCACCAGGCAGTCCAAATGAAAATGCAAAGTTGCCCACGCGGTCTTCGTGGGTTTTGCAGACTGCTTGGTCATTCACCGCAGGCGTACTATCAGCACCAGAAATTGTCAGGCAAAAAATCGCTTGAGGAGGACCTGCTTATCCAGCAAGTACTCTATCACCGTACTTTTCAGCCTCGGCTTGGATGCCGGAAACTGCATGTGATGATGGAACCATTTATGGAAGGTCATGACATGTATATATGCAGGGATCTGCTTTTTGACTTGTTGCGGGAAAATGATTTACTGATTGTAAAGAGAAGGCGCAGTCAGCCCCAAACAACAGATTCCAATCACTGGATGAAGAAATATCCCGACCTTATAAAGGACATCAGGTTAAGCCGCGCAGATGAGTTATGGGTAAGTGATATTACCTACATACGTCTGAGAAAGAAGAAGTTCGCTTACCTGAGCCTGATAACGGATGCTTATAGCCGTAAGATTGTTGGCTTCTGTATGCATATTGATTTGTCGGCAGAGGGGCCGCTGACAGCCTTGGAAATGGCGTTAAAAGGGAGGGCAAGCGATAAGCCATTAATACATCATTCCGATCGTGGCTCACAATACTGTAGCGACGGCTATGTAACCTTATTAAAATCTAATACTATCAATATCAGCATGACCCAAAGCGGCAACCCCAAAGACAACGCTATTGCAGAAAGAGTGAACGGGATACTTAAACAGGAGCTGCTTGAAGATGCTTATTCGAATAGTAATCAAGCGCAGTGTTCGGCAAAAATAGCCATCGATATTTACAACCGGATGAGGCCGCACAGCAGCGTGGATATGATGACACCGGAAAAGGCGCACACGCAAACCGGCCCGATCAAGCGCCGGTGGAGAAATCTGCTTAACCATCCGACAGCAAAAGTGATGGCATAGCTTTTAAACAAAAAGAAAGGAGATAACAAAAAGAAAAAAAGAAGCAAAAAAAGAAAAACGTGTTGGAATATGGAAAACTGAAGGAGTTTCCCACATTCCAACACTACAAGCAAACAACAACAGTTATTCTTTATCTTTATAAAACTGTAAACCCATTACAGGACTAAAATAAAGTGTAAACTTGAAACAGGATTAATCAGTAAAATGTGTAAACCTTTTTCAGGACGTGACAATGTGTGTAAAAATCCGGAGGATATGATCTACAGATGCTTACTTTAACATATTGATTTATAGGATTTTATTGGTATGAAAAAGGAAATAACAGTGATGTGGTGTTTCCTTAAGTAGAAGGGACACGCAATTGGTCGACTTTTGTTACTGATGTTGAGGCGATTATAAATGCGAAAAATATAATTGACAGAATTAATGGAATTTAACCCTTTCTCTGGGAGAGCGCAATCGGAAACTTAGTGCCGTTTTTACCTTTTTTGGTGAGATGAAAATTCTTCAGGCATTGATCTGTTTTATTTATCGCCGAAGCCGCCCGGAAAAACCCAGAAAAATTTAATAAAGCGCATAAAAGTACTTAGCTCTTAGCATTAGGCGATTTAAATTTCTTTTATCTTTATTGATTAGATTCTACTTGATACTGATTTACCGATGGACGAAGAAACATTTTTGTTTGATTCAAAAAAGGAAGGATTGGCAAAGGTAATCCTGGCGATTATCCGGTATGCTAAAGTTAATCAAAACCTTTCGCAGGAGGCTTATAACAAAGAGATCAACAGGAAATTAAAACTACCTAAATACAATAGCGACCGCCTGCTATGCTATAGCCTTATCCAGCGGGTGTTCCTTCAGGCCGGGGATGCCAGCACCTTCCACACGAAAGATGCAATTTATCCTGGAAAAATTGTTGAGTACCTTGCGTCGTAACGTTATCTTTCCAGTAAAAGTAACAATATCATGTTTTAAACAACCTGTATTTTAAAAAACTGCCTGATGTCATCACTTAAAATCCGGGGCTGTTCCCAGGCGGCAAAATGGCCACCTGTGGGCGCTTGCGTCCATTGCCGAATGTTGTATCCTCGTTCAACGTAACTGCGCGGAGGTGTAGGCAGTTCCTTAGGGAAACGGATAAAAGCTACCGGTGTGCTAACATATTGTCCCTCCCTGAAAATCAACGTTGGCTGCAATCTGTTTTCCCGGTAAAGGCGTATTGATGAGGGTAGCGTTTGGGTAAACCAGTACAAAGTGATATTGGCCAAAAGTTCATCTTTGGAAAGGACGCTTTCGATATAGCCATCGTGACCGCTCCAAGCATAATTCTTTTCCAGTATCCAGGCCGCTAAGCCTACCGGTGAATCGTTTAAACCGTAGGCCAATGTTTGCGGCTTAGTACCATGCAAATGTGAATAAGCCCCTTCATTTGTCAGCCATTCGTTTAAAGTTTGGCTAAAGGCTATTTCTTCGCTTGTAAAACAATCACCCTTCGGAAGATGCGGCTTATAAGATCCGGGTATGTAATTCAGGTGCAAACCAATTACCGCTTCTGGATGCTGCATGGCAAGGCAGGTTCCTATACCTGCACCAACATCCCCTCCTTGAACAGCGTACCTGGTATAGCCTAAACCGCTCATCAGTTGGTGCCATAATTCGGCGACCCTGGCGCTGTTGCAACCCTTCTGGCCCGGGTTACCTGAAAATCCAAAACCCGGTATCGAGGGTATAACCAGGTCAAATGTCAGCCCATCGCCGTCGATCAAGTACGGAACGATAGTTAACATTTCTAAAAAAGAGCCGGGCCAGCCATGAGTGATGATCATCGGCAGCGACTGCGCGCTCTTCCCTTTGATGTATATAAAATGAATGTCGAAGCCATCTATCTCTGCTATGAAATTCGGGTAGGAGTTTATATGACACTCAACCTGCCTCCAGGAAAATGTTGTTGCCCAGTATGCCGCAAGTTGCTGTAAATAAACCAGACTGGTTCCTGACGACCATCCATCTTCAGGCGAACTATCCGGCCAGCGGGTATGTTCAATGCGGGATTTCAAGTCCGCTAATGAGGCATCAGAAATATGAACTTTAAAAGGGCTGATCTTCATTTTAACTATGGTTGTATAAATTAGATTTATTGTTTTCTTGTTTATTTATGATACGGCACCACGGTAGCCTTTTCCTGCCGACGGTGTTTTTAGTATAAAAAGCGGTATCAGTAACAGCAATAAAATGAAACCGGAGATCAAAGCGAAATATCCAATATGGTGAAAAGCCCTATCAGTTACTCCCTGGTGAAAAATCACCTTTAGTTGACTGCCGGCGAGGATCGCACCGATATAACCTGCAGTCCGGTATAATCCGAATGAAACCCCTTTTTGTTCCAGGGGGGCTTCCCGGTCCAGTAATGATTGGTTGGCGATCATGTTTATACCATCAGCGATACCGACGATCAACAGAAAACCTGTAACGGCCAGCACAGACATTGATTCTTTGAATGATATTACACCCGCGCAGGCGACAAGCATTACTGTAACTCCAAGCACATTTTGCATTACAGGCCTGTTTATCCTGGATACCAGGAGGCCGACCCCTATAGCCATGGCGGTCATAGGCAACATAATCAGACCGCTGCGAGCCGGTCCGATATGTTTAACAGTCTGTATCCATTGCGGAACTGCGTTTAATAAAATATATAGGATATAGTTCGTAGCAAGGGTCCTTACATAGACCAGCGACAATGCAGGTTTACCCACCAATAACCGGATATCAATAAAGGGCTGCTTTTGATGCCATTCCCAAAATATCAGCGATCCAAAAAGCATGGTTGCTCCAGCAGCAGAGAACATCAAAAAATGATGCTCCGTTAGCACATATAGCATAGCGAGCAGAAATGACGTGAATAACAGGACACCCACTAAATCCACCATTTCGACGAAACATTTGCTACGATTTGCCTTCTCGACGGGGAAATCCGGAATGCCGCGTGACAACAGCAGGCCTGCAATAACCCAAGGGATATTAATGAATAATATACCACGCCAACCGAACGCCTGAGAAAGTAAACCGCCCAGGGTTGGGCCCAGAATCATACTTACCTGGCTTGAGACAGCAACGATACCAAGGATATTACCGGGCACGGTTCGATTTTTACCTGCGTACTCCTTGTTGATGAGCGCGATTGCTGAAGGATAGGCAGCAGAAGTCCCAATGCCGAGCACGACCCGCGAAACGATGAGCCAACCTAAATTAGGTGCTGCAATGCCAAGTACTGATGCAAGTAATACCAGGTAAAAGCCAATCGTATTTATTTTCCTGGGGCTGTAAATATCAGCCAGGCGTCCCATGAGCGGCTGGGCAACTGTTGCGGTTACATACAACGACGTGATTAGTACGGCGCCCTCGCCAACACTGATTTTTAACGAGCTGCATAACGTAATCAACGCGGTAGCCAGCATGGTGGAATTCAAGGGGTTTAACATCGTGCTCAATACGAGCGGCAACATAAACCTCCATGGAATACGGTCTTTTTGCAATTCCTTGCTCATGGCATTAATGCATTAACTTTTTCGATAATCGCTATGGTATCACCCACTTCTCCTATACGCGGGAAGATTTTGGTGATGCTGTGTTCATGTGCGGAGCTATGCATATCAGTAATTGCATCATTGGCAAAAGATAGATTGTAACCCAGTTCGCTCGCCTGCCTGGCTGTTCCTTCTACCCCTATGCTGGTTGCTATACCAGCTAAGACTATACCAGTGATATGAAGCCTCTTAAGGAGTTCATGCAATTCCGTATGATAAAAAGCCCCCCAGGTGGTTTTGGTAATGAAAATATCGTCGGGCCTGGTCTCGAGTTCCGGTACAATGTCAAAAAAACCAGCTAACTGCATGGTGGTTCGCGCCTGTATGATCTGGTCTTCACTTTTTGGTGCAGATGGTTCGTCAACTCTGGTCTGTGTCCAGCTTGCACCCAACGGGTTGACTTTTACAATTACTACGGGCAGGTTCTTTGAACGAAACGCCCTGATTAGCTTAATAGAATTGTTAATAATTGCTTCTACAGGATGAACCAAAGGTAAATTGACGATGCCTTTCTGAAGGTCGATTACTACCAGCGCCGTTTTAGGATCTATTTGAGTTATCATATGTTGTTGAGATACTAATTTTTACTTATTGAAAGTCACTTAGTTTTTCAAGCAAGGTGGCGGCTGACACAAGGATTTCCTTTTCCTGATCAGTTAGCAGTTCTGCTATCGCTGAACTTAGCCATCCGTCACGTTCGTATCGGGTTTCTTCTACCAGCACTCTCCCTTGTTCCGTCAGGGAAACTTCAAATTTTCTTTTATCGGTCTGTGACCTGATTTTCAGGATAATTCCGCTGGCCTCAAGACGGGAAATGATTTCCGACATAGATTGTCCTTTAATCTTAATCAGCTCCGCCAATTCTGAGGGGGGAAGTGATTCGGTGTTATAGAGATAGGATAAAGTATCTATTTCAGACATAGATAAGCTTCCTGCGGCGTTCATCTGTTTACGTAATCTTTTATTGATTTTGGATATAGCCGACCTTAAAGTTGATGCAATTTGCTTGTTTTTCATAATGCAAAGGTAACCTTATAAGGTTACCTTTGCAAATTCAAAATGATTTTTTTCCCTTGATAATGAGTAGTTATACTATTGAAAGCAGATTCTTGAATTGATGGGCGGGTTCCGCGGACTCGGTATGCTTATTTTCTATTGTGTCTAAAAAATCATAGTTACTCGCTGCCATTCAAAAAAAAGATTGGGGAACAGCGTGGATAATTGACAGGCATGCTGCAATCATTCATAGGTAATTCAGCGTCACCTATAAATAATCGTATCGGCCAATTATTATAATGGGATATTACCACCGTCTATCAAATAATTTGCACCAGTTAAATAAGAAGCTTTTGGTGAGACTAAAAAGCAAACAAGTTCCGCAACCTCCGTAGGTTCTGCCATTCGTCCCATCGGTATGCCGCCAATCTTGTCCATCATTGTCTGAGTCATCTGTTCTACCGAGATACCTGCATTATTAGCATAGCCGTTTAAAAATGCCTCCATGCCTTCGGTTTTAACAGGTCCTGGCGAAACGGTCAATACTCTTATGCCTTTATTGGCAACTTCGTTAGATAGCGATTTGCTGTATGTGTTCAGAGCTGACTTTGCCACGCCATAGACCAAATTAGCCTCCCACTGCGGTACCAGGCCGCTGGTGGAGGATATATGAATTATTACACCGTCTTTTTGCGCAGTCATCAATGGTAATAAGAGTCTGTCCAGACGAACTGCGGATAGTAGATTAACCTGTAGGTCCTTTTCCCAATGTTCATCAGTTAACACACTGTATCCACCCCCGGGACTGTTCAGTCCGCCGACGTTATTTATTAAAATGTCAACTTTACCAAATTTATCCACGATTTCTTTTACTAAAGCTTCGGTGTCTTGAGCATTAGATATATCTCCAGCAAGAAAGTGGTGTTCCGGATTAGGTTTTTGGCCGTGATTCCTGGCTACCACGATAACTTTCGCGCCTGCCTGCGTTAACTTGTCAGCAATTGCCTTACCTATACCTTTTGTTCCACCTGTTACAAGCGCAATTTTACCTTTAAGTTCGTTGTTGTAATTCTGTTCGTTTTGCATTGAAAATATTTTTATTGTTAGTTAAGCTTTTTAAGTTTCTTTCAATTACTAATCTGAATTTTTCGAAACTTTTAGTGTTTTATTTTATACAAAATTAACTGCTATTACTTTACTTTTGCTATGCGTTACCTTAAGGATAGTGACTATTAATATGGAAATTCAAGAATGTGAAGCCGACTTGTATGATCAGAACATGTTAGCTTTAAAAGATGCGATTGAGTTATTAAGTGGTAAATGGAAATTTTGCATTTTGCTGAATCTATACAATTTCGGCACCATGCGATTCAAAGATTTACAAGAAACGGCAGGAGGAATAACTCCAAAAGTACTTTCAAAAGAACTACAGCAACTGGAGGAGAATTTACTTATCACACGAACCGTGAACAGCACAAAACCAGTGACCGTTTCTTATGCTATTACCAGTCACGCTATAGAAACCCAACCAGTAATTAATTCCTTAATTGAGTTCGGTTTGAAACATAGAACAAAAATTAAGCAAAATAACAATCGGGATAAGCCTTAGATGTTTATGGTGTCATCACTTTGGTGATTTTTGGAGAGCGAGGAACGCTGACGGTTCACCTTTGAATACCTGCAACATCGAATCGCCAACGCAAGGATTCATACTCTTGTATTTACCTGATTAACTACGAATTAATGAGCAAAAAATGGGCAAGAGACCGAATTTTCGTGCTTGCCCACTATGGCTCCTGAGAGTGGGCAGAATTCGAACCGTTTTTTAGAAAATCTTAAAGTTATTAGTAGCCTATATGTTTTATAATTGGTTCAATATCTGTTTGGTTACTAAATAAAAGGGACTTTTCTGTGCTGTAAAAGCCTTTTTTAGTGGATCACATCACAGAATTACAATTTGTTATCTAAGGTTGATTTGATTTTTAAATTTGTAACCATTGAATCCAAAATCGCCAATTTCTTCTTATTCGATTTGTCAATAATGCTCGGATGAAAAGGCTTTGCATTCTTCATCCGAGTAAATTGACACATTGTGTATTACTTGAGTCGCACCGATTCCCGGTACGCACTTAAATTCTTTCCTTTCTGTTTTTTAAAAAACTTGTTTAAATGACTGATATCCGTGAAACCAAATTCCTCGGCGATTTCGTTGATCCGTTTGTCGCTAAACTTTAGTCGGTGTTCAATAAGCTTGATTTTATACTTCGTAATGTAACCCTGCATCGTTTCATGGGTGTGCTTTTTAAAATACCGACCAAGGTAAGCATTGGAAACCCCGAAAATATGACCGATATTCTCTGTCTTTAGCTTTTCCGGGTAATAAATATGCTGTTGTATGTATTGAAGAATATCAACGGTCTTTTCATCAGTATTTACCGTTACCTGATCAGGAAGTGATTTGGCAATATTACGTGCCACCACGATGATCAGCGTATTCACTAACTGATGGATCAGCTCCTGGTTGTACACATCGCGGTTACTATACTCTCTGAAAATGGCTTCTATCATCGGGTTCACCAGGGATTTATCCACAATATTCCGAAGGATGCAGCCTGGCCGGTGATTAGCATTTTGCAGTATATATTCCAGTCGCCTGATGTTGTCTGTTCCCAACCCACCTGTCTTCAGATAAATATCATTGAACTGGAGGAAGAAAAAATCCGTTGTTGATTCGATATCAAAAGAATGGCAGTCATCCGGTGAGAGCAGAAATAAATGCCCCGGTTTATAGTTGAAGTGGCTGTTATTGATGCATTGCCTGCCATTACCCGATCTGATATACACCAATTCAAAAAAAGTATGCTTATGCTCAGGCTTAGGGCAAACGTCAAGCGTAGCAAAATTAATCGCGTAAGATTCGTAGAGATTTTCCCGTGTCATGCGTCAAATATACCACTATATAGAAAATATGTACCGCTTTAATTTTGTTTAAATGGTATATGTTTGCGCAGTAAAACATATGATAATGAAAGCAATAATTTTATCTGAACCGGGTTCGATCAATAATTTAACTATACGGGAGATTCCGTTACCGGAAATTAATCCCGGAGAAGTGCTGATCAAAGTAAAAGCAATTGGTATCAATCCGGTGGATGCCAAAACCCGCAGCGGCGGCGGTGTGTATAAAATGCTGAGTAAAGAAACATCACTGATACTTGGTTGGGATATTTCCGGGGAGATTGCAGCTTCCAGATCAGACGTTTTTAAAGTTGGCGATCAGGTGTTTGGTATGGTTAATTTCCCTGGTGCAGGAAAGGCTTATGCGGAATATGTAGCGGCTCCTGATACGCACCTCGCATTAAAACCAGAAAATATCTCCTATGAGGAAGCAGCCGCAGCTACACTTGCCCCCCTAACCGCTTTACAAGTACTCAGAAACGAAGCGGCTATTAAACCTGGCGACCGGGTGCTGATCCACGCTGCCTCCGGTGGCGTAGGGCACTATGCCATACAAATCGCAAAGCACCTGGGCGCTTATGTTATCGGCACTTCTTCGGCTGCCAACAGGGATTTTATATTCTCGTTAGGTGCGGATGAACATATCGACTACAACTCGCAAACTTTACAGGAAGCATCTGACAATGTTGATTTCGTGCTGGATAGTTTAGGAGTAGACGCTATTATAAGATCCCTTGAGGTGATAAAAAAAGGTGGAAAGCTTATCTCGATCGTTACACAAATGACTGAAGATATCCATAAAAAGGCAGATCAAAAGAACATTAGTACCGCTTTCTATCTGGTGCAGTCTAACGGAAATGATATGAATACGCTGGCGGGCTGGCTTAAAACCGGTGTATTAAAATCCCATGTTTCTAATGTCCTTCCGTTCGAACATATGGCAAAAGCCCACAAGCAAATAGAAAGCGGCAGAACCGTTGATAAAATCGTAGTCACTATTTAATTATAATAATCATGAAAAATTTTATAAAAATCGCTCTGCTGGTATCAATCATCGGCCCATTCTTCATAAACAATAAGCTGTATGCACAAAGTTTTTACCGTATGAAACTTGGCGACTTTGAAGTTGTCGCTTTATTAGATGGCGCTGTGCCGCAAAATCTTGATCAATTGCTGAAGGGAACAAAGCCCGGTGCAATCAGCAAAATGATGGCAAAGCATTCGCAAACTGCTATCATGAATTGCAGTGTCAATGCTTACCTGATTAACACAGGCGATAAACTCGTTCTGATAGATGCCGGAACAGGTGATGCTTACGGTCCGTCGTTGGGACACCTAACTGAAGGTTTGCGGAAGGCGGGTTACCAGCCCGGGCAAATCAACGCTGTTTTACTTACCCATACGCACATGGATCACATCGGCGGACTAATGACAGGTGATAAACTTACTTTTCCTAATGCGCAGATTTATCTGAGCAAGGCTGAAGGTGATTATTATTTGAATCCGACGAACCGGGAAAAGGCCCCGGAGGCAATGAAGCGGTTTTTTGATGGTGCCGCGCAAAAGTTAAATCCAATAATTAAAGCGGGAAAACTGACCACTTTTGAATTTGGAAAGGAATTATTTCCGGGGATAACACCAATAGCCAGTTTTGGACACAGCGCAGGTCACACTTTTTATGCTGTCAAAAGTAAAGGGGAAAAAATGCTTTTCTGGGGCGATATCATTTTGTCGGATATCATTCAGTTCGCAAACCCTACGGTAACCAGTGTTTACGATTATAATGAATTAAACGGTACTTCTACTCGTGAAAAAGCTTTGAAAGAGGCGGCCAAAGAGCATTACTGGATAGCTGTTGCACACATTGATTTTCCCGGAATCGGCCATCTTGTTAAGGCTGATACTGGTTACCGGTTTGTTGCCGTTAATTAAACGGTGGTTTTTACTGATTCCCATTGTTTATAACAAAGCTAAGCAGTATACGCATATCTTCCCTCTGACAGGTATTTTCATCGGATTATTGCCAAAAATGGAAATGCGAAAAAATAAATTAGTTATATTTATTCCAAGTCCTCTTAGTTTTAAGAGGACTTTTATTTTGTCCTGAGGCTGGGCAGAATTCGAACCATTTAATAGAACAGGCAAAGTTGCTCAATAACTTAGGAGGATATAAAATGCTTTAATAATGGAGTGTTGCCTCTGCTTATGGCGAAGAATTACTTGAGTCGTTGACCAGTGTAAAAGTCATTGATTTATAAATAACGCAATTATAGTTTGCGCTCGTTTTCCTCAATCTAAAAAACAGCTGGTTAAATTTACTATAATTGCTAAACGATCAAATGAAAGAACTGTCAGATTTTATAAAATCCAGGGTTACCATTAATGGTGCTGACCTGGATTTTATTGTAACCTGTTTCAAATTAAAACAGGTTAAGAAAGGCCAGCTTAATTTAAAGCGGGGGCAAATTGCTTATCAATATTTTTATATCAAGTCGGGTGCCCTCCGTTTCTTTTTTGGCGAATTTGACGAGCAGTTAACTGCCTGGGTGGTTTTCCAGGATGAATTTTTTACCGAGATTTCAAGCCTCAATCCGCAAAAGCCGACCAGGTTCAATATTGAGGCTATAGAAGATACAGAATTGCTTTACATAGATAAACCGGATATGGAAAAACTTTACAGGGAATTTCCTGTCTGGCAGGAGTTTGGCCGGGTAACCTGGGAAGCGATGGCAGTGCGCATGATAGATCAGATCATCAGTTTTCAAACCTTATCTGCCGAAGAGCGCTATCTGGAATTTATGGCAAAATCGGAACTGATCAAAAGGGTTCCTGTTAAACAAATCGCCTCTTACCTGGGCATCACACCCAATGCGTTGAGCAGGATCAGAAAAAATATCAAGTAATTCGATTATCTACCAAATGGTAGTTTTTACAGCCGGTTTCGTCTATAAGTTTGCATCATTAACAAACGATGCAAATGAAGAATTTAATATTGGTAGCAGGAGCTACAGGTAATCTCGGTCATAAAATATGCCGGGAATTAACCAAACTAAACGTTCCCATCCGGGCGATTGTTCGTGAAGGAAGCGACCCTGAAAAAATACAGGCACTTGAACAATTAGGTGTAGATATTTTTAAGGTTGATATGTCTAATGAGCAGGAATTGATTGGTGCTTGCCATGATGTTTCCTGCATAGTATCTGCAGTAGCAGGCCTGCATGCGGTGATTGTAGATGTGCAAACTAAGCTTTTGAATGCCGCAGTTACTGCGGGAGTTCCCCGATTTATACCTTCCGATTTTTCAACTGATTTTACGACAATGCCTGATGGAGCTAACAGGAATTTTGATTTGCGGAAAGAATTTGAAGCAATACTGGATAGCGCGCCGATTAAGGCAACATCCATATTTAACGGCGCTTTCGCTGACATCCTGCGTTACAACATCCCCCTCTTTAACACAAAGGAAAAAACCATCGCTTATTACGACGATAAAGCCGACTGGAAAATCGATTTTACAACAATGAATGATACTGCAGCCTTCACCGCAAGGGCGGCACTGGATGATAACACCCCAAGGTATTTAAGGATAGCCAGCTTTCAGGTTAGTCCCAATGACCTGGTTAGTTTAAGCGAAAAACATAAAGGGTCAAAGTTTCAATTGGTTCACATGGGGTCTATGGAAAATTTTTCTGCTTATAACAAGGCACAGCGGGCGGCCGATCCTGAAGGTGAAAATAAGTTATACCCTAAATGGCAGCAAGCGCAATATCTGTACAGCATGTTTTTGGTGCATCACTCCGCATTAAATAATGACAGATACGAAGGTATAAACTGGTCACCGGTCGAGCATAATATATAAAACAATTATAATGGAAAACGAAAAAACAAATACTGCCGATCCATACTCGGATACGGAACTCATTAAACAATGGCCGGGATTTGAAAACAGATACACAACCGTTAACGGTGTGGAATTACATTATGTGGAAGGCGGTTCAGGACTACCTTTAATTTGTCTTCCGGGATGGCCGCAAACATGGTATTCTTTTAAAAATGTAGCGCCTAAATTAGCAGAAAAATACCGTGTGATCGTTGTAGACATCCGCGGTATGGGTACATCAGCCAAACCGGAAACAGGCTACGATAAAAAAACAATGGCTGTGGATATATACCATTTGATCAGCTATTTGAAACTTCCAAAAGTACACCTGCTTGGCCATGACATAGGAGGTATGGTGGCTATGAGCGTAGCTTTCAACTATCCCGATGTGGTGCAGAAACTTATTGTGATGGATGGCGCGCACCCGAGCGAGGGAATGATGCGAATGCCCCTGATACCGCCCTTGGGAACTTTTACTAATAAAATGCACGGCGATGCACCTTATGCCTGGTGGATGAGCTTTAATCAGGTTAAAGGATTGCCAGAAAAATTATTGGAAGGCCGCTTCAATTACTTACTGGACTGGTTGTTTGATTTTGTGATGATTGACGAAAAAAAGATCTCGGCTTTTGAGAAAGAGGTTTATGCAGCCGCTTATAATACAGCCGATAGCATTCGCGCTTCCAATGGCTGGTATCAAACTTTCACACAAGATATTGAAGATGGGAAAACTTATCAGCAACTCAACATGCCGGTTTTAGGGATTGCAAGCAATGTAAGTTATACTTACATGAAAATGGGCTTGCCTTATGTTGCCAAAGATTGTGAAGTGGTAGGACTGCTGGATAGCGGGCACTATATGAATGAAGAAGCGCCTGAAAAGGTGATTGACACCGTTACTGATTTTCTTCAATGATGATGAGCCGATGTCATCTAATTTAGACAGGCATCGGCTATTTATATCATAATTTAATTGAATGAGAAGTTATATCATAACTATCAAATAATTACCGAAATTCCGAGGGGGAAGTTCGTCTTGATTTTATAATATACTGAAAGATTGCAGCTATTTAAACCATATTCAAAGGAATTCACTAATAGATAAACTGGTAGTCGATAATATCTGATAACGCAAAATGTCGTGATTATTTGCGTGTTATCTACATCCTGAGGCTGGGCTCGAACTAACAACCTCTGATTAACAGCGATATTTAAGGTTTGCAAATACGTGACAAAACATTTCTTAGACCTGATAAAGCATTTAATGTAAATGGGATATGTGAGGATACCATCAGATGGTTAGTCAGACGATTAGAACCCAGCCTGGGAAAGTAAAATAAGATTGAGCTTATTAATTGGTTGCTTGAATTCGCAGGAAAGATACATGTTCACTTTATTAGAGAGCTGAACACATTTCATGTGAGACGGTAATACGAATTAGGATCTATAAGGAATTAAAGGTTTACCAGCTGTTGCCCGGACGAGCGAAAAAACAGCTAAAACTCCATAAGCCAGGCTTAAAATTATTACCGCCGGGATACTTCTGAAAACATAGTAGCTTAGCAGCGGCAGTATTTGTAATGCGTGGATTCCAATAAAGTGAGCAATTCTTAAATCTCCATACTTTGTACTCCAATGGGTTACCGGCAATGCCGGACCTCCTTCAGGGCCTCCTATGGTATGGGACTGCCTTGAACCCATCGATGCACCCTGAAAAGCAAAAACGACAAAAAGGAAAATACTGAGCCGGATACTCAAAACATAATAACCGGGTAAATCGGGAAAATCTGTACTGCAAAAAAGTAAACCTATATAAGCTGTCCACAGGGTCACCACTACAGCAGATACAATCATCAGGAACAATAAAAACCCATAAAATGGCGTGCTGGAATTGTAATGGGATAATTGCCCCCGCCCGGCCTGAACGGCTATGTACAGCTCAAGAAACCCTAAGAGTATAATGACCATCCAGCTGTATGAGCTAACAGCATTTGAAATAGGTAGGTAACCTGTAAAGTATCCCATAGTCCAGGCGAATATGCCGATGGATAGGAAAAATTTAAAAGGTTTATACCAGGCATTTGCTCCTCTCACCATGGTCTGCGAAACTTGCGCTAATAACAGACAGATTGCCCCGGCAATAAAATCACAATACCCAAATACAAAAAGCGGTTTATTGGTGGATTGTAAGAATTCAATAAAGTGTATCATTGTTCCTAATACCTATCCGATTAATTAAAAGATTGCCTGAATTCCATTGGTGATACTTTAGTTTTGGATTTGAACAGCTTACTGAATGATTGTAAATGCTCAAATCCCAGTGCATAGGCAATTTCGCTCACGGTTAAGTTTGTTGTCGATAGTTTTTCCTTTGCAATAGCTATTACCTTATTATGAATATGTTGCTGTGTGTTGAGGCCGGTCTGCGACTTGAGCATTTCGCCCAGGTAACCTGGTGATAAGTTTAGCTGGCCCGCGATATATGCTACAGTCGGCAGCCCTTTTTCATTGATCGAATCACCGTTGAAGTAATTATCAAGAACCTTTTCCAGTTTGTCAAGAGTTTTATGGTTGCTGATTTTCCTGGTGATGAACTGGCGCTGATAGAAGCGCTCTGAATAATTCAGCAATACTTCAAGTTGGGCGATAATGATGTCCTGGCTGAATTTGTCTATGCTGGAATGGTATTCATGTTCGATATTGCTGATCACACCGGTGATAATGTGTTCTTCTTTTTCAGAGATGTATAAAGCTTCATTTACTGCGTAATCAAAAAATTTATAATTCTTGATGTTTTTGGCCAGGGGTGTATTCCAGATGAAATCGGGGTGGATCACAATCAGCCATCCGGATGGCTGGGAATCTTCATTATTGTATGCTATAGTAAAGACCTGGTTGGGCGACATAAAAGAAATGATGCCCTGGTCAAAATCATATTCTTGTTGTCCGTACCTGAAGCTGGCATCGATTGTAAAATTCAATGCGATCAAATAAAAATCAAATATCAGGCTGATCGTTCCATAGCCCGGAACACGTTTGATGTCCGCTAAATTAATGACGCTGATCAAGGGGTGCTCAGGCTTTGATAGCCCGAGTGCCTGATGATACTGACTGATGGTACTGATACGTTCCGGATGGATATTTGCCATTGTTAATATTATTTTACATAATAGCTCAAATCACAGCTATGTATAGCGGAATCATCTTTTAAAAGTTCATAATTATATCTGGCACAATCCGCAAAAGTCGCTATACTGAATTTAGTTTTGGATCGTCTTAATGTTCCTTTGGAATTACCGTCGCCAGCTATACCTGCCCGGTGTACCATCCACTCGATATCAGCTGCCTCCTCTACCAGATATTTGACCACCGCTTCATTATCGCGGTGTTGTCCAATAAGTCCCGCAAATCGTACTAACGTCTGTTTTAACAACCAAAACATTAAAGGTAAACTTTTTTTATAAGGCCGGGTAAAGCCCCCTGCCTGATAAAGCAAACGCCTTATACCGTTGCGGCGCATTGCCGGAATTAGTTTTTCAACAAATATGGCGTTAACGTTTTCTGTCTTTTGTAATTCAGCGTCGCCTAACATACAAATCACAAAGTCCACGCCGCTAAGAAGTTTATCAAAATCCTGGTAATCAAGCACAGAGCCCTTGATCAGTTTCAAATCAGAGTTTTTTGTGTCGACTTTTTCAGGGTTACGGACCAGGGCTGTTACTTTATGACCCTCATTAAGCGCGATTGAAACAAAATGTCTGCCGGTTCTACCTGTCGCGCCAAATACGAGATAAGTGTATTTTGAACTTGTCATTTTAATATTTATAAGTAGTTGAGCATTATTTGTTATTTACAATACTTTGTAAGTCAAATGTCCGGCTAAATAATAAAGTTAATTTAGCCAAACTTCAGAATATGTTAGCCTAAATACAGTTATACCAATTTTTTCGTAATTTGGAATTGATACTTGACTGTAAACTGTTTTATTCCGGTGAAGCACATTATGCCAAAGGGTAAAGTCAGACTGGCAAATTGCTGGTTAGTTGAGCAAATTGTTATTTTGAGCAATTGGGCTCGTCCTGGTTTTATTTGCCTGCCGGAATCAGGTGGTCAATATCAGCGGAATGTCCACTTTTAGGTCAACTATTCAGCACTAAAATATAATTAGTTTAAGTGCTGTCCTCTAAACAGGCTTGGACTTATGCCCGTTTCTTTTTTAAATAATCGGGAAAAGTAAGGTGGGTTTTCGTAGCCCAGCAAATTGGCTATTTCATTAATCGTGAGATCGCCCTGGTTAAGCAAATTCTTAGCTTCTGTAACCAGGAAATTCTGTATCAGGTCCATTGCAGTCTTCCCTGTTTCCTGTTTTAACAGGTCGCTCAGGTAGCGCGGAGACAAATGCAGTTCGTCAGCAAACATGGCTGCCGTCGGTAGCCCTTTTTTCTGGAGTAGTCCCTGTTCAAAGTAGTTAGCCAATGCCTTATTGAATTTGGTGACTGTTGTGCCAGATAGCATGAAACGATTTATGAATTGCCGCTTATAAAAACGAAGAGAATATTTCAGGATGGATTCAATATGCCCAAGTATGATATCACGGGAAAATTCATCCTGGTTATTATGATATTCAATTGCAATTTTTTCGTACAAATCCCATATAATTTTTTGCTCTTTTGGCGAAATGTGCAACGCTTCATTAAGTTCGTAATTAAAATAGCTATACTTCTTTATCTCCATATGGAGCGGATGACCGCTCAGGTAATCTTCATGAAACCAGATTTCAAATCCCTTACCCTCAAGGGAAATATCTTTCATATGAATCACCTGCTGCGGCTTTAAGAAATACATCGAGCCGCTCTGGTGATCGTAACGGGTTTTCCCATACCTGATCTCTCCCGAACTTAATTTTTTTAAAGCGATAATATAGAAATCGGTGGTTACTTCGTAGCTGGTCACGCTTCTTAGCGGATTACAAGTAAATAGTGTGAGCAAAGGATGCTCAGGCTCCGGGTAATTATTACAACGATGAAGATCGCTCAGACTTTTGAAGTGCATTGCTATCGAATTACAATCACCCCTGCGCTTCAGGGGTGATTAATAAGTGAATTTACGAATAATCGACTAGTTAATTGCCATGCGCCTTAACCGATACCTCATTCCATTCTTCCCAGCTTGCCAGGCGCTCTGCATATATTTCCTTTGCTAAGGGAAGTGCCTTTTTTCCAAGGAACAGTCTTAACGGAGGATTTGGCGTATCCACTAACTTTAATATGGCCCCGGCGGTGGCTTTGGGATCTCCATAGGCATCCGGAGCAACTAAATTGGGATCGGCGTACAACGCGGCTTTCATTTTGTCGTAGGCGGCAATAGATTTACTTTGTACCGACGACGCATTAAACTCGGTCGCGAATCCATTTGGCTCAACAAGTGTGATATTTATTCCGAGGCCTTTTACTTCCAATGCGAGGGCCTCGCTAAATCCTTCGACAGCAAATTTACTGGCGCTATAAATGCCAACTGTAGGAAATGTATAAATACCCATAGCGCTTGATACCTGTAAGACATGGCCAGTTCCCTGAGCCCTCATTACCGGCAATGCTGCCTGTGTAATCCATAACGTTCCAAAAAGATTGGAATCAATAATATCCCTGGCTTCTTGTTCTCCCAATTCTTCCACGGTGCCGAACACGCCTTTACCTGCATTATTAATAACGACATCAACACGGCCGAAATGATCATTTGCTTTAGCTATAGCTTCAAAACACGCAGTTCGGTTAGTGATTTCCAATTCCAACGGCAACAGTGCACTTCCATATTTATGTACCAATTCCTGTAATCCGCTCAAATCTCTTGAAGTAGCAACCACTTTGTCACCCCGATCCAAAAAGGCTTCTGCCCATATTTTTCCCAATCCCCGGGATGCACCCGTAATAAAAATTATTTTTGACATTGCTTATTGTTTATAAGGCAAAGTTATTGCGATCACCTCCTGCGACACCTATACATAATAGCGGAATAACGATACATTTTTACAAAAATTAACAAGCTTTAGCGCTAAATGTGTCCATTACCCGAAAAGCGGTTAATAATGATCTGTTACAAAAGCAGGAGGAAGCACTGGAGGTGTTTCAATGATAACGGAGCCTTAAATAAGGGGATTCCGACTGTACAATACCCGGCAGACTAACTACCTTCCCCGCACTATTTAAGCGATATGGTCAAAAATTTGACTTATATAACGACATGCTCAGTCGATATTAAAAAGCTGCAGCCATGCAAGTCAAGAAATTTCTCTTCATCCGGCCTGATCAATTCCATGTAATCTTTAGCACCAAAAACTTTTTCGATGGACGCTGCATTATCAAACCATATCTCTGTGATCCCATCATATTCCGGAGGCGGCAGTCCCGGAAGCGTTACCTGTAACGAATGACATTGTATGTAACGGAGGACATATTGCTTTACCTCTGGTAGCGAAGCAAACAAAGCCGCGTGATTATTTTTATGATAAGAAACAAAGTCTTCGTGACTGGTTCCGGGACGCCTGCGTAGCAGGATAGTGAATTTAATCATGGTCATATTTTTTTATCAAATATGGCCCATCGTTACCCGCTATAACGTTGACTTGGGTTAAGAAAATTATTTATAATGCAGCCGCTTGCGCAGCCTGCTTAATGATTCCGGCTTTACACCCAGGTAAGATGACATGTGAAACTGCGATATTTGATTAAACAGTTCCGGGCGGGTCGATAAAAGATGCTCGTAACGTTGCTGTGGCGACATAAATTGGAACATTTCTACACGTTCGTTCAATTGCAAATACACCCGCTCAGCCACAAGACGGCCAAACTTTGCCCAGGCGGGAGATCTTGCGTAAAGCCGTTGAACTTCTTTGAAAGAAAATGTCAGCACTTCTGAGTCTTGCATGGCCTGCCAGTAATAACGCGAAGGCATCTGGGTAAGAAAACTCTGGAAATCGACTATGAAGTTATCCGCTCCTGTGAACCGGTTATTGATTTCATTGCCTTCCAGATCAACATAAAACATGCGGAAGAACCCTTTGGTAACAAAACAAATACTTTTGCAAATATCACCTTGTTCCAATAGATTGCCCTTCTTTTTTACCGATACCTTAATTCCCGGTTTTAAAAGGTCGAGATCTTCGGGGGACATGGGTGAGATTTCATTGATAACGGCTTTAAGTCTTTCCATTGACGACGATTTGTTTCGTTTCTGCTAAAATCAAAGTTACTTAACAGAAAAGCGAAGTTGTGCAGGTCCACAATGTTTTTATAAGCATCGTAAGCCAAGAAACCATTAAATAGTCAAATCAATACCAAACTTATTCTATGGAGCTATTTTTCAGACTCGGTTGGAACAGTAGAGCAGGTAATTAATACCATTGCAGAGCAGACGGAGGTGTTTTTATTTGAAATATTTGATGCGGCGTTTGAAAACTTCAGGGTAGCAACGAACTGACCGGTTTACGCATCAGCACCCAATATGATGCATTGGTATTGGGTTCATCAACTTTGGCTGTTATTTGATAGCCTAAACGCTGATAAAACGGGAGGCTTTTGGGATTGAAGGTCTCCAGGTAGGTCGGTTTCATTAGACGATCTGTATCCTGTAAAACACCACGTACCAGCGCCGATCCCAGCCCTTGTCCCTGGCGGGCAGGATTCACACCGAGAATAGAGAGGTACCAGGCATCATCAGGGATTGATTGCTGTACCTTATCCGCCATAAAAGCATTGATTAGGTCGTAAATATGGAGTGAATGTTTTCCGATGTTTTGCCTGATAAAAGATTTCTTAGCCAGTTTTTTTGCTGTTTCAGCGGATTCATCCATAGGCCGAGCCCAGATGGAAACTCCGTTAGGGTCACCGTCTGGGATAAATAACCTGCCGTATTGAGTTGCCTCCTGCATGGAGTAGTCGAGGTATTTTAACAATGCAGTTTTTTTAGCTGCTTCTCCCGCTAACGGTTTTAACAACGCAATATAAAAAGGGTCATCGCTTAGTGAGTTATATAAGGATTCCGCAAGCGCTGCATACTTAAAAACGTAACCTGGTGAGATCTCTTTATTCATTATGGCGATTTTATCGTGTGGGAGCACAAAGTTAGCATTACGATCGCCTTCAGGTGAACGCAACAGAAAGTGTCATCACTTTTTTGACATATTCGTGGCTATACTCCGCTGTTGATTGTTGCGTTCATGACTTAACAGACTATAATTTTGGCGCAAAGACCTTTCTCCAATTCCAATAACTCACTCGGAAATCGTTGATACAACAACGTTAACGAATTATTTTTTTTGCGATATAAGATTTAAACGAAGTACCACAGATATGATCTTAGCGTCTTAACAATTTAAAAAAGCTATTTAGACGATTAAATTAATTGCTTTCTAATGAGTTTTGTAATTCGGCCATCCGATCAAATCATTATTCATTGTCGGGTGAATGGCCGATGCTAAACTGTTGGTTTAAAAATCGCTTGTTTTTGATTTCGTCAACCAGAGCAGCGGCATAATCTACATAAGAAATTTTGCTGTCGCCATGCACATCAAAAACCAAATTAGTGGTTACGAGCCTGTATTCACCCGTGCGCTCACCTGGTTCTATATGATTAGCCGGGGCCGTAAAAGAATTACCACGCAAAATTAATTTGTTAACCCAGGTGCATGAACGCCCGCTGCTGCAGGGATAATTTTGTATCAACATTTAAAAACAAATTATCATGACAACAAAAATTTCTTATGCAATCGCATTTTTACTGGGACTGGGAATGGTGTTCCTGGGAGCCCGCTTTTTTTCCTCTCCTGAAGTGGCAACAGCCGCATTCGGCATCCGCTTTAATTCAAATGGCGACTATTCTTTTCATCACATCAAAGGTATCAGGGATATATTTTCCGGGATCTTGTTGTGCGCTTTAGTTTTGATGAAAGAACGCCGGGCCCTGGGCGTAATGTTAGTAGTCGCAACCATCATCCCTGTTTCCGATATGATTACTGTGCTCGAAAAAAGTTATACCAGTGTGCCACAGGCGATACCGCATATTGTAGCGACTATTATTTGTTCAGTAGTCGGCATACTGTTACTGACCGCTAAACCTCAAATAAAAACACCATCAAAGTAAAAAATTAACATCATGGACCAACTAAGAATTTACACCCTCGCTGATAAAGAAACAGCCGCACAATATTTCACAGCAAATTGGGCTAAGCACAGAATAAACCTTCCGAAGTTCGGCTTTGAGGTCAAAGGCGTTTGGATCGGTAATACACCGGGGATTGCAAACCAGGTCATCGCCCTGGTATCCTTTCCGGACGATGGCGATGCCGATGAAATGACTGAACGCTATTTAAAAAGCGCGGAATTTGCTGCTGATACTGCGGGATTTGACCGAAACAAAATCATTAATATAGAAACGAAGATTTTAAGGTCTGGAAACTAACAGAATTTTACTGCATGACGTTTTCTGACATCTTGTAAAAGTCATTATAATTAGGCTTTCCGTCAACGTCTTTTAAGATTAAAGAGGCTGTGTCATTATGAAGTGAACCCCAAAAGTTAGACAAAAACTTTTGGGGTTTATTATTTATGTCAAAGCACACATTTGAAGAGAAACTTGATGTAGTTTCTCAAGTAAGAAAGGGAAAGCCGATTCTACGGATATCCCGCGAACGCCATATCCGTGAAGGCATGATATTGGAATGGGTTCGGAAATATGATCTTTATGGCGAAAGTGGGCTGCTCAAACAACCTAACGTCAAGCCCACGCCTGATTTCAAAGAAGAAGTTGTAAGGCTTGTCATAGAAAAAAAAGTACCTTTAAATCAGGTTGTTCTGGAATATAGATTAAGCAAGACTGCTTTAGAGCGCTGGGTAAGATCAGTACGGGTTGAGGGATATGCAGTACTATACCAGCAAAAGAATCCTGGACGACCACCTAAATGCATGGGAAGATCAAAGAAGCTTGAACCTGAAACAGAAGTAGAGAAGCTCCAGGCGGAAAATAGCCGTTTGCGGGCGGAGAACGCACTATTAAAAAAAGTCACGGCCTTAGTCAAGGAAAAAGAAGCCCGCGAACGCATGAGTGGGCAAAAGCCATCGAAGAACTAAGGCCCGAACATGATGTTTCAATTCTATTGGATTGCAAACAGATGGCTCGTTCTGTATTTTATTATCATCGCAAGCGCCTAAATGATGATAAATACAAGCATGAAAAAGAAGAGATCGCAAGTATATACCACTTGCATAAAGGCAGATATGGTTATCGGCGGGTCACCGCCGAAATGAAGAACCGGGGTTATAGCATAAATCACAAGACTGTCCAAAAATTGATGGGAACATTAGGCCTAAAATGCAATATCAGGAAAGTAAGTTATCGCTCATACAAAGGTGAGGTTGGTAAAATTGCCCCTAATGTACTTGAAAGGGATTTTGAGGCAAATCTGCCTAATCAGAAATGGGCTACGGATGTCACTCAGATGAACATTAAAGGGGAGAAGATCTATTTATCTCCTATAATTGACATGTTCAACGGGGAAGTCATTTCTTATAGTATTTCAAAATCTCCAAATATGCAGATGATAGATGAAATGTTATATGAGGCTTTTGATAAAGTGAAAGATATAAGGGGACTTATTTTTCACTCTGACCAAGGGTGGCAATATCAACATTATGGATATAGAAAGGCTTTGGAAAAACATGGAATTATTCAAAGCATGTCCAGAAAGGGAAACTGCTTGGATAATGCCTTGGCCGAAAGCTTCTTTGGGATCTTAAAGACAGAATTACTGTACAAACAGAGCTTTGAAACTGCGGAAGAATTTATAACTTCGTTAAAAGAATACATTCATTACTATAACAATGAAAGAATAAAAAACAGGTTAAATGGAAAGAGCCCGGTGGAATACCGAGCTCTCGTACAAAAAACTTAATTTTGTAAACTGTCCAACTTTTTGGGGTCACACCATTATGATACAGCCTCTTTTTTGCACTGCCATAAGCAGTTCATTTATAAGAAAAGCTTTTTTACCACGGGCAACTCGCCGGTTCAAGAAAATATTCTTCACTGATAAACTTTCCTGTTGGGCCATCCTGATCAATCAAAGCGTACTTGGCAATACGCTGCCCGGCTTCTTGTACTGTGCTTGTTCCCTGATGCCCTGTAAAATCGGTTTTAGTATAACCCGGACAAACCATGTTGACTTTAAACGGCATATCACGGAGCTCATAAGCAAGATTGATCGTGTACATATTGAGCGCAGCTTTGCTTGATTGATATAAAGCCATTTTAGGGCTGCCGGGATGGCCTGCCGCGAGGGAAAGCGAGCCCATGGCAGAACTCACGTTTACAATGCGTGGCTGCGGTGATTTTTTTAGCAGATCAATAAAAGCTTGCGTGACGCCAACCACGCCAAACACATTGGTTTCATAAACCAATCTGAACTGATCAATGGTTGCTTGGAGTGCGGATTGCGGAAATCCACCAGAAATACCTGCATTATTCACCAATACATCCAACACCCCGGTTTTTTGAACTATAGTTGCGCGGGCCGCCGCAATCGACTCCTTGTTGGTGATATCTAATTGTACAGCTTCAATGTTAATGCTACCCTCGGCTTTAAGCTTTGCTACTGCTGATAAACCGTTTTCAAGGTTACGGCTGCCTATATAAACGAAGTGGCCGTTTTGGGCGAGTTGCCGTGCGGTCTCCAATCCTATGCCTTTGTTTGCTCCAGTTACTAATGCTATTTTCATTTGATTAATGGTTTTAACTAATGAAGCAAAAGTAATCTGCAGAAAATCATGCAGGGTGGACAAATCATTTTAGTTACTGGACAAATCGTTATGATTTGCTAAAAATTCGCTAACGCTTTTACCCGTGGTCTTCTTAAACAACCGCGAAAAATAATCAGGGTCGTTAAAACCCAATTCATAAGCAAGCTCTTTTACCGAAAGCGTAGAGTATTGCAGTTTCCGCTGCGCTTCCAGTATCAGCCGGTTCGTCATCCACTCTTTTGGTGAAACTCCGGAAAATTCTTTCACAACACTATAAAGACTACTCGTAGTCATCGCTAATTTATCGGCTATAGTTTGCACATCGTTCTGCTCGGTAAGGTGCGTTTCTACGGCAAGTTTAAAAGCAATGTATTTGGACAATTTTGAATTTGGCAGGTTCCCCTGCACACCTTGTTCGAAGTAAGCGCTGTTAAATTCAGTTAAAAGCGTATTCATATACGCCAAAATAATTTCAGTATCTCTTGGGGCTTCTGTATGATGAAGCAATTGATATAAGTGGGCAAAAACTGACTTAACCCGTTCCTTAGCATCCGGTGTAAATGTAATGGTATTCGAATTCAGAGGATTTAACAAAAATGGAAATGAATTTGGAAGCAGCGCCAATAAATTATCATCAAATGCAGCTTTGTAGTTCAGGTTATGGGGGCCATTAGGAGGATTACAGAATATCTGGTTGGGTAAGCCAAAAATCATTTGCCCATCAGAAATGGTAATATCCTGTAAGTCTATTTTATAAGTTTCTGTTCCCTGGTCTAAAAAAACAAAACAATAATAAGTCAGCTTGTGTGGCTTAAGTAGTTTTTCTAAAATATCCTGTGGTATATCAAGCTTACAGTTTTCATTCACTGTAAGATCCAGCCGGTCAGCGCGTCCGATCTTATCTGATGACCTTTTAGTTTCTTGCATGCCCTTTCATTAAACAAACAAAGATGAGAAAAGTAAAGGATGATGTGAGAGCTCTATGATTGTTTATCCACACGGATCAATTAAAATGACTAACTTTTGATTTAACGATAGCTGATTCCTACATTATACCGCCACTGACACAACCTCTGTTAAGTTCTGCTCAAATCTTAATTCCCATTCTTTCGGCATATTAAGATTGGAAGAGAGCCAGGCCTGTTTCTGTAAAAGAGTACTGTACTCTTGGCGGTATTTCTTACTGCCCAAGGCAGACATCGCATTGCCCAGAGGGCATACAAGTTTATTTATTTATTTTTGTTGTGAGTGACGATATAAATAAAGATGTTGGCGGTAATAAAGCAATACCCAAAATGATAAACAGCTTATTGAACAGCATACAAAGGGTGATAACGCTAAGCCCGGCAGAAATCGATATCGTGACATCTTTGTTTAAGGAAAAGATTTATAAAAAGGGAGACTTCTTTTTAGAAGAAGGGCGAGTTTGTAAACAGGTAGGATTTGTGGCAAAGGGATTAATGCGGTTCTATATCAACCAGGATGGGGAGGAAAAGATCTATGACTTTTCCCAGGAAAATGAATTCGTATGCAATTATGAAAGTTTTCTTCCTCAGCTTCCCTCGTCGAAAAACATTCAGGCTTTAGAAGACAGTATAGTTTTTGTTATTTCGCACGCGGATCTGCAACTGTTTTATGCCAATATAGAAGGAGGGGAACGTTTCGGCAGGGTTGCCATTGAATCGGTCTTCGTGAAAATGCTGCAGGACATCAGTGCATTATATGCAGAAACACCTGAATTGCGTTACGAGCGGTTTTTAAAAAACCATGCAGATTTGCAGCAAAGGATCTCCCAGTATCATATCGCTTCTTTTGTCGGGGTAAAACCGCAATCACTTAGCCGTATCCGGAAAAGAATTTTTACCCAGTTCTGATTAGTTAACCCAGGTGCATTTTTTGGGGAGTTATTTCATGGAATTTTGCTTTATCAATTTATAAAAAAAGCAAAAAATGATTTTAATAACAGGCGCAACAGGACATTTTGGAAAATCAACCATTGATTTCCTATTAAACAAAGGCATTCCTTCAACCAACATCGTTGCATTGGTAAGAGACGAAGCAAAAGCCGAAGATTTAAAAGCAAAAGGTATTACGATCAAAACCGGGGATTACCATAATTACGATTCTTTGACTGCAGCTTTTAAAGGGATCGATAAACTCTTATTGGTATCAAGTTCTGATGTAGTGGATCGTACCGGGCAACACCGGAATGTGGTATCGGCAGCAAAAGAAGCGGGCGTAAAGCATATTTTATACACCAGTACCGAGCGCAAAAACGAAACGGCGTCTTCGCCTATTCATTTTGTGACCGGTTCACATATCGAAACGGAAAATATCATCATAGCAAGCGGCATACCCTATACCATTTTCAGGAACAACCTGTACCTTGATATGGTACCCATTTTTTTAGGTCAGCAGGTGTTAGAAAAAGGCGTGTTTTTACCAACAGGTGAAACCAGGGCTGCATTTGCAACGCGGGACGATATGGCGGAAGCTACCGCCAATGTTTTGATTACTACCGGGCACGAAAACAAAGACTACGGCATCAGTAATACGGAAAATATATCCATCCCGGAAATTGTAAGAAGTTTGAGTGGCATTGTCGGCAAAGAAATCAGCTATGTCAGTCCTACAGCAGAAGTATTTGTTGAAACGATGACTAAGGCAGGAATGCCTGAACAATTTGTCGGGATGTTCGCAGGGTTCTCAGAAGCGATCAGGCAGGGTGAATTTGAAACCGACAAAACAGACCTGGAAACGCTTTTAGGCAGAAAACCAGTTTCCGCGGAGGAATTTTTGCAAGGCGTATACGCTGCTAAAAAATAAGTAAGATTTTTTAAGTGAAAATAGCGGCAACTTAAATGTGGCCGCTATTTTTATTAATTTTGATCACCTGATGACCGACCTGCGGAATATGGATTACAGCATGTAACATACTTTTATCGTTTCGATTTTATTTGTCCAGCTCTGCCTGTTTGGCAATTGATTTTAAATCTTTTATTTCTAAAATATTTTTGTTGTATCCAAGTGTCAGTATTCGCATTAATGTAGTTCCGATCTCATCATAAGTTAAAGTTTGATTTGGAAAAAGAAAAGGATAAATTAGGTTAAGTCCTTTATAAATCAACCGCACATTTTTCTGCGCTTTCAACGGAATAATGAAACCTGGCCGGAAGCTGTAAACAGCTTTAAAAGGTAGCTCATTTAATGCGTTCTCTGTTTTGCCTTTTATCCTTGCCCACATTATTTTTCCATTTTCCGAGCTATCGGCATAAACTCCCGATAAGTAGAAGAAAACCATATCCGGATTCAAATGGGCAAGTTCTTTTGCAAATATGATGGTGGTATAAAAAGTGATGTGGCTGTATTGCTGCTCACCCATACCAACGGAACTTATTCCTGCGCAATAAAAGCAGCCGTCGTAGCCAGTTAATTGAGCGCTGTAGGCGGCTAAATCTGTAAAATCTTTTACGATCAGTTCAGCAAGTTTGGGATGCCTTAACGGCGACGCTCTTCTGTTCACCATCAATACCTTGGTAACATTGGGATGATCAAGAGCAGCCAGCAAAACGCCTTCCCCAATCATTCCTGTGGCTCCTGTTATGATTATTTTCAATTCCTTATTGATATTACGTTGCTCATCAGCATTCAATCATTTTCCAAAACATCAAGAATGTATCCTCAATGATGTTGTGCTGTTCTTTTTTGGTGAATTTATTGGAAGAAAGGTATTGATTTACACCAAATACCTGATGACTGATCAAAGCGTACAATAAGTTGACATCCATATCGGCGATCTGTTGCTCCCCTATAGCCACACGAAAAAGTTGTAATACGGGCGCTATCTGAGCCGAAATTTCATCAGCCCCGATTTTCTTCAGATAGGGGGAATTGGAGAACTGTGCCAGAAATGAAAATTCGTTGGGATTACGGAGCGACCATTTAAGCGATTCAACATAATAAGTTTTGATGACTTCCTTTGTTGATTTTACTTCTGCCAGTGCAAGATTTATACTTTCTGCTGCCTGTCCTTTTATTTTTAAGTAAAGTGAAATGATCAACTCATCTTTAGTCGGAAAAAAATAAAACAAAGTCCCCGTTGCTATACCTGCCTCTTTTGCAATTTTACTTGTTGGTGTATCATTAAATCCTTGTGATACAAACAATTCCAATGCGGTTTGAAGTAGTTTTTCTCTTTTATCCATCGCTTAAGATTAATTTTTCACATCGTCCATCGGGCCACAGAATAATTCATTTACCATAATGGTATCCAAATATTCATAAAGCCCGCTAATTAAGCCATTCTTAAAGGTTAAAAGCAGCATCACCTTATTTTCGTAAATACGACCATCCTTTCGCGTTCCCCGAATATGAACATAAAGTGCTGCCCGCTCTTCGTCTGCCGTGATAGATTGAAGCGTCATTTTCATTCCCTGCGGGAATCGTTCTGCTACGGTGCCCCATAATTTTGCCTGATTTTCTGGCGATTGATAACCTCCAAACGGCCAGGATCGCTCACCACTCAACCAATAAACACAATCAGGCGTTTTTAATGTGTTCATTTCATCGAACTTTCCGGCCACCATTGCATTGAAATATTTTTCTGCTATTTCCTTTGTTTGCATGTTTACTAATTTAGTGACTGTTCAGTCAGTCAATGCAAATGTACAATAATTTATTTACCCACAATTTCATGATTTATTTAATTAAAGGATCGCCGGAAGGCAAGCGGCGAAAGCTTGGTCTTATTCTTGAACAACTTGTTGAATGACTGGCGATGCTCAAATCCCAATTGAAAGGCAATTTCACTTACTGACAAGTCGGTGGTTGCTAAAACATCCTGTGCTTTTGCTATGAGTTTGTCGTGAATGTGCTGCTGCGTATTCCGGCCGGTAAGCGTTCGCAACATATCGCTTAAATAGCTTGCGGAAACATTCAGTTCTTCTGCCAGGCTGTTCACTGTTGGTAAACCGGTGCGTCCATGATTGTCAAAGTGTTTTGACAGGTTATTTTCGAATTTTGAAAGGAGATCATTGTTCGACATCTTCCTGGTCACAAATTGCCTGTTGTAGAACCTGTTACAGTAATTTAACAGTAGCTCCAGGTTTGATACAATAACATCCGCACTAAAATTATCGATCCTTGACTGGTATTCCTTTTCTATGTTCCTGACTAAACTCTCGATCAGTTTTTCCTCTTCGTCTGAAAGATGTAATGCCTCGTCGGCTTCGTAAGCAAAGAATCCATAGTTTTTAATGGATTTACCTAAAGGATAGTTCCTGATCAGATCGGGATGGAATAACAATGACCAGCCGTCATCATCAGCTTCATCGCCCTGATCGACAGCAATGACCTGATTTGGCGCTGAAAAGACCATCGTTCCCTTATCAAAATCATAATAGTTTCTGCCGTATCTCATTTGCCCCTGAAAGCTTCGCTTGATACAGATATGATAAAAGTTCAAAACCAAACGATGGGTTTTATTTTCATGCCCAGGATTCTCACCCGTATGATCGATCAGCGTAATGAGCGTATTCTTTGGTGGCGGCAAACACAATAGCCGGTGTAATTCTGAAACTGAATTAATTATCTTGATTGGCTGCTCTGCTTTTTTCATGCTTAAAATTAAAAACAAACAGGAAAGTAATCTTTCCTGCTTGTAAGTTCTAACTTTTTGATCTCCATTTTATTTGTAGCCGCCGGAAACCTCGATGAATTGACCAGTTACGATTGCTGATTGGTCCGAAGCGAGAAATACAGCCATCTTTCCTATGTCTGCAGGAGTGGCCATACGCCCAAGCGCGCTTTTGCTTATCATCTGTTTTACAGGTTCAGATTCCGCCGTAGCCCCGAATTTCTGTACGCCTTCCGTCAGTACACCGCCTGGTTGAATAGCATTTACCCGGATTTGTTTAGAACCCAATTCCTGTGAAAGCGATGTAGTGATCGAATTCACAGCACCTTTCGAGGCTCCGTAAACCAGTGAATAAGGATCGGGCCTGTTACCCGCATAAGAACTGATGTTGATGATACTTCCACCATGATCGCCAAATGCTTTCACTGCTTCCTGTGAAGTTAACAAGATACCTAAAACATTGATATCAAAGATCCGCCGATAAGAATCTTCACTAAAGTGCTCTAATAGTGCAAACTCGTAAATGCCGGCATTATTGACCAATGCATCCAATCTGCCGAAAGATTGCAGGGTTTGTTGAAAAAGCGCTTTTACATCGGCCTGTTTTGACATATCTCCTTGCAGGGCTATTGCGGTGCCGCCTGCCTGCATGATCTCGTTAACAACGGCATCCGCATCAGACTTGCTTGAAGCATAATTTACCACAACTTTAGCACCTGCGGCTCCCATCTGTTTGGCGATCCCGGCACCGATCCCTTTTGATGCGCCTGTTACGATCACTATTTTGTTCTCTAATTGATTGCCCATTTTCTTTGATTTTATGAGATCAAAATTGAGCTGTAAATAGCGCAAAAAGGTATCCAAAACAAAGTTAGTGGTAGTCATAATGGGATTATCTACGGTCAAAATGCTGATTTTGGAGATGATAGCGTGATGAAAAATAACGGCTGGCGGCGTCATACTGTCTTATTGTTGAGCATTAATGTAGTGCCTGGATGGTTAGTTGAATGACCGTCTAAATTCCAAAGGTGACAAGTTGGTCTTTGTTTAAACATATTTACGTAATGTTTATTCAGATTAACCTATAAAGTAGATATAAGTCAAATATTTTTGAGCCAACCTAATTATCAAATTTTGAGGGAATAGTGATAGTAACTGCCGGAGACAGAAAAGTCGACTAATATTCATACTATTGGCAATACATTTATATATCTTGCTTGCTTTGGAAAAAACACATGCTGATACTTTGTTGATAAATCATGTATTGAAAAGAATCAATCTGTCAACGGATGAACAAATACATTTTACCTCACTTTTTACCTTAAGAAAAATTTTACCAAGGCAATATCTATTGCAGCAAGGGGACATTTGTAAATATGAATTTTTTGTAATTAAAGGTTTTTTACGTTCGTTTTTTGTTGATGACCTTGGGACTGAACATACCCTCGATTTTGCTTTCGAAGACTGGTGGATTTCTGACTCTAAAAGTTTTCTTCAATTACTGCCCTCCGAAATAAATATTATTGCACACGAACCAACAATCGTAATGCAAATAGAAAAAGAGGCCTTAGATCAACTTTATCTTGATTATCCGATCTTCGATAGATTCTGGCGATTGCTAAATCAAAATTTCAATTTATCGCAGAGTGAAAGGGTTTTGAATGCTATTTCAATGAATGGAGCAGAGCGGTATCATGCAATAGTGGCTAAATATCCCAAGATAGAAAGTCGCTTAGCCCAAAAGCACATTGCCTCTTATCTCGGAATCACTCCTGTGTTTTTAAGTATGATCAGGAGAGGTCAGTTCAATATTAAATAATTTTAACCTATAATCTTAAAATAGTTAAACACGTTCTTTGCCATTAAGAAGGATATTTGGAGTTCTAAATTAAATACTTAAATAAGATTATGATGAAGTTTGATCATGCCGCCTTACAAGTTCAAAATATGGACAGAGCAATTGCATTCTATACAGAAAAGTTAGGCTTTACTTTAAATAACAGAGCTATAAATCAAGAGGAACAAGAGGAATACGCTTTTATCTCCGCTGGCAATGTCCGTATTGAATTAATCCAAGATTTGACTAATGATTATACATTACCTATACTGAAAAAACCATTCTGTCCGCATTTATGCGTCGAAGTTGAGGACTTGGAGGTAGCTGTGCGTGATCTGGAAGCAATGGAGATTCCGATACTTAGAGGTCCATTGGAGATTGAAAACGAAGAAACCTGGGTTTATTTTTCTGATCCTGATCATAATGTTCTTGAATTCATCCAATGGTATAATAAAAAATAGTTTTTTTTTAATTGCACTTTATCTTAATCCCATTGCGTCTTAACTTAACTAAGACTACTTCCCGGATGTCTCTATTTTCAAAATATTCTATTTTTAGAAATCCGGGAACTCCAAAGGCGAAATATTTGTCTTTGTCTTGAAAAGTTCGTGCGCAATTATTCTTTTTTAGCTATTTCATCAATTATTTTCCCCCTATGGCTCTTCCCCCACAAAGCCATTTCGTCAATGATGGGTTTTAAACTATGGCCGTAGCGGGTCAACTCGTACTCAACCGTAATGGGTTTGGTGTTCATTACAGTGCGGGTTATTAAACCGTTTATCTCTAATTCCTGCAATTCTTTGGAAAGCATTTTGGTGCCGATCCCGGCTAATAACCGCTGTAGTTCCATATACCGCTTCTTTCCGAATGAAGCTAAACAGGCGATGATCATAACTTTCCATTTGCCGCTTAATATATCCTTTGTATCGTTGATCGCTCTTAATCGCTCCCAGCAATCTACCGATATACTTCCGTCAACCAACTTTGTTCCCATATTACAAAAATACAATACTTCCCCGAAGGATACCACTTCCCTTTGGGAAAGTAATACCCAAAGGGAAGCCGATCATCGTAGCTTTGCATCAATAAATAAAATCAGATGAACACAATAACAAGCGGCATTGTCCGCATTGAACAACCAGGAAAACCCGAAGTACTCAGATATGAACAAACTGAAATTGAGCAACCTGGAGAAGGAGAAGTATTGATCGGCCAAAAAGCAATTGGTGTAAATTTTCTGGATGTCTTCTTTCGTAATGGTACTTTCCCGATGCCTGCGTATCCGGCGCTGATAGGATTAGAAGCGGCAGGAATCGTTGAACAAATTGGCAACGGCGTCAAAGAATTTGCTGTCGGCGACCGGGTGGCTTACTACGGCTCAAATGGGGCTTACGCCGAAAAAAAAATCCTCCATGCTAAAGAAATTTTTAAACTTCCGGACGACATATCATTTGAACAGGCGGCGTCAATCATGATAAAAGGCATGACTGCACACATGTTATTGAAACAAAGTCATGAATTGAAGGCTGGGGAAGTTGTGCTGATCCATGCTATGACCGGCGGTGTTGGAACTTTATTAAGTGAATGGGCCAGATCTATTGGCGCTACCGTAATTGGCACTGTAGGCAGCGCAGCTAAAAAAGATCTTGCCTTAAAGCGAGGTTTTGAGCACGTTGTCGATCTATCGGCGGAGAACTTTGATGAAAGGGTAAGGCAAATTACCGATGATAAGGGTATCGATGTATTTTACGATAGTATCGGCGTTGCTACATTTCAAAAGTCGCTTGAGTTGCTTAAACCAGGTGGAAGTGCGGTGCTGTACGGCTGGGCATCCGGTATGCCAAAAATTAATACTGGGTTTATTGAGCAAAGAAAAATACACTTTGTACAGGCTGTATTAAATAATTATCCGGCTTACCAGGATAAGTCAGGAAAGGCATTACCCGAGATATTCTCCTTAGTGCGAAACGGAGTATTCCAATTAGAAAAGCCACTCATATATCCTTTGTCCAATGCTAACCAGGCACATGCTGATCTGGAAGGACGTAAAACTACGGGTAGTATTATTTTGGTGCCAGCTGTTGGAAAAGACGTTTAAGAACATTATACGCCATATTGGCCTCAAATAAATTTCTTCAATAATTTATGAATTTTGCAATAATTGACTCTGCAACGCTGTAAGAGTGGATAAACCACACCTGATTGACCCCATTCGACCAATTTCAAAATGACCACTTTTGGTGCTTAATTTCGAGCTTTTAAGAAAAGAAAGCAAATTGGCGAAGAGGGGTCAGTGCTATTGGTTTATCCAGTTCGATATTAAAATTAGATATTCAGGACCCGTTGATCACCTGATTCTGAAATTACGATCAATTAGCTCCCGAACACTTTGACCAAATTAATCTCTTGAACATCAAATTAGATTCTGTCATCACAAACACAACGTGTGGTCTAAAGCCTACGGAATGAACTGATCAAGGCTTCCGGAATATGCACTTAGGTCTTAAAAATTAATTTGAGTTAATTTTTAAGACCGTTTCTCTTATTATATTTGAAAGGCACATGAATTTAGGTTCCGTTTTCGCAAAAATCTGATAAACAGGCTAATTAACCAAATAAATTGAATGAAACACGAATTATCTGACTGGTACGAGCGACTCAAAAAGAAATACCCGAAAGTAACTGAAGCCGAATGGACTTTACTCGATCACCTCGCTACCGTTAAAAATATCAGAAAGGGTGATTCATTTCTGAAACACGGTAAGGTTGCCCGGTATTGCGCCTTTGTCATTTCAGGAACTTTTAAATTTTCTATTCAGGACGGGGAAGGTAATGAGAAGATCATTAGGTTTGGTTTACTGAATGATTTCCTCGCAAATTGTGAAAGTTATAATAAGAAGGCACCATCTGCGGTAAGTATTACGGCGCTGGAGGATGCCGTGATTCTAAAAATTAATATCAAAAAATTACAGCCTCTTTATGACCTTCATTTAAACCTGCTGCATGTCAACCTTGATTTGTACCGTGAGATTTCAGAGCAGCAATCTGAACATCAGCATATTCTGTCTCTAAAAAGCCCGCTATGCAGATATCGTTATTTGCTGGAGCGCCGTCCCTTGATTATACAAAAAGTGACGCTGACCAATATCGCTAAGTATCTATATATAAGCCGGGAAGCATTGAGCCGGGCAAGATTATCCGTATCCAAATAGCCTAAACGATTTTGTGACTGTGATCACAAATCGGGTTGCACGCAGCCGGTACCTTTGGAGTAAAAAAGATGAAGCACAGCATGATTTTGCTCCACGGACTTTTTGGCGGATTAAGTAACTGGACAGCTCTAATTAAGCATTTTGAACACCGCTTTGATATTCATGTTCCCGAATTGCCCTTATATGAAAAATATGAGGTCGATACCGTCGAATATCTGGTTGACTTCTTGGGTTCGGTAATTACCGATGCTAAACTTGAAAATATCATATTGGTGGGAAATTCCCTGGGCGGACATATTGCCATCCGGTATGCTCATCGATATCCTTCAAAAGTCACAAAGTTGATCCTGACCGGCAGTTCCGGTCTTTATGAGAATACGCAATTCGGAAGTTTTCTTAAACGAAGCAATTTTAATTATATCAGGGAGAGAGTTGCCGCAACATTTTATGATCCCGCCGTGGCTACGGTTGAACTGGTCGCTGAAGTTATGGCGACCACCACGAATCTGGCTAAATGTTTTTCGATCATTAAAGCTGCCAAATCAACGAAAAAGGATAATGTGCTCATGATCCTTCCAGAAATAAAAACGCCAGTATTGCTGATATGGGGAAATGATGATCAGATTACGCCCCCGGGTGTTGCCTGGCAATTTAAGGACAACCTGCCATACTCCACTTTAATTATGCTGACGGAATGCGGGCATGTGCCTATGATGGAAAGACCGGAGGAGTTCAACAAGGCGTTGGAAGAATTTATTTTCTAACCGCATCAATAGGAAACTACTTAGGTCATTTCAGTTTGAAAATTCTGCACTTCCACTAATCGAATTCATGGAGGTGCACTGACTATATATTTCGCAACCGTCGTCGTATAACCCAAAACGCCCATCCACCTAATAGGTGAGATTGGCGTTGTCGATAAGGTTATTAATTATACTCCAGCTTTGATGATAATCTTTTACACCAACAGGTCTTCCATCCCGAATGCCGTCAATACTTTTTCGAATTCAACTTTAACGGCATCATTGGCCCTTTTAGTGATATCTCCTGTTGAAGAATCAACAACAGTCCTTAATGGCCTTTGACCTTTTGGCAAATTGATCAGGTTTACTATCGCATCCGCAACTTCCTGAGGATCTGGCTTTGCAGTTTCAAACATTTGTCCAATGGCTGCGAACATTTTATTGGGAACATCAGCGATTGCTTGATATTCGCCAGCAACTGATGCATCCGAACCAACCTGCATCTTTTGGGACATTTCTGTAGGGAAAGCGCCTGGTTGAATGATGGATACATCCACGCCTAAAGGTCTTAATTCATAATGCAAGCCTTCGCTTAAACCTTCTAAAGCAAACTTTGAAGCACTGTATACCACAGAAAAAGGTGCGGAAAATCTGCCATATCCGCTTGAAACGTTAATAATCAGGCCTTCTGATTGTTTGCGCATAAATGGCAATACTAATTTTACCAATCTCCACGGGGCGAAGACATTGATATTAAACATCCGCTGGACATCTTCAGTAGTAGAACTTTCGGCTACACCGAACATCGCGGCCCCTGCATTGTTGACCAAAACGTCAATCGTTCCTTCTTTTGCAATGATCGCATCAATAGCTTTTTTTACACTTGTTTCATCAGTTAATGACACATCCAAAACAGTAACATTTTCTATCTGTGCCAGGGCTTTTGCTTTGTCAGCATTTTTACCTTCGGTATCTCTCATGGTAGCATAAACTTTATGCCCCAAAGCCGCAACGGACCTGGCGGCAAGCCATCCGAAACCGCTATTTGTTCCTGTAATTAAAACAACTTTTTTGCTCATTTTTTTTGTTATTTAAGATAATGATGCAAAGGTTGGTATCTAAAAATTGGAACCATTTACCATTTGGTAAAAAGCAATTTCAACGGATATTTTTTCTTATCCTACTTAATGACTGTTGGGTGATCCCGAGGTAAGAGGCGATATGAGAAAGAGGAATACGATTGACAAGGCCAGGGAATTGTTCAATGAAGGATAAATAACGGGTGGTCGCATCTTCTGAAACTAACGGGCTCCTTCTTTCAAGGGAGTGTAAACTAAACTGTGTCAACTAAAAATAAACTTGTTATTGTTTAAGATGTTGAAATGTGGGAAACTCCTTCAGTTTCCCACATTTCAACATCTATCCGTTATTTAGGTGACCAGCTATCCTATCGCCAAACATAATGTAGAGTTGAGATAAAGTCAAACTCCAGTTGTGCATCGGCATTGTCCATTTCTCAGAGATATTCTGGACTACCAGATATACCAGCTTTAACAAGGCTGTATCTGATGTGAATGCGCCCTTTGTTTTAGTTACTTTGCGTACCTGGCGGTGAAAGCCCTCAACCGCGTTAGTTGTGTAGATCACTCTGCGAATGTGTGCATCATACTTAAAAAAAGTTGACAGGTTTTCCCAGTTATTGTACCACGACCCGACCGGAACCGGATACTTTTTAGCCCATTTTTCATCCAGGGAAATCAGATTTTCGTAGCCCTGTTCTTTATTAATGGCTTGGTAAACCGGCTTAAGATCAGCCATGAATTTCTTCTTGTCTTTCTCGGCAATATAGCGCAAGCTATTACGGATCTGATGAACAACGCAGGTCTGTATCTCCGTTTTTGGAAAGATGGCTGCTATGGCCTCGGGAAAGCCTTTTAAACCATCTATGCATGCAATTAGCATATCCTGCAAACCACGGTTCTTTAGATCGGTCAAAACCGATAGCCAGAACTTAGCGCCTTCGCTTTCTGATAAATACATGCCTAACAGATCCTTTTGCCCACGAAGGGAAACACCAAGAATATTGTAAACAGCCCTGGTAATTACGCCGTTGCCTTCACGTACTTTATAGTGCATACAGTCCAGGTATACAAATGCATAAACCGATTCCAGTGGCCGCTGCCGCCATTCGTTCATGGCTGGGATAACTTTGTCTGTAATAGAGGATAAGGTAGTTGCAGAGATATCCATTTGATATATTTCCATGATATGTTTGGAAATATCCCGTGTGCTCAGGCCAAGCCCATACAAGCCGATTACCTTCTCTTCCAGTTCTTCGGTTATAATCACTTGTCGCTTTGGTAACACTACAGGTTCAAAGCTGCCAGACCGGTCCCGGTTGCTTTGCAGATCAAATTCGCCCGAAAGGCTCTTAACTCGTTTCGTGATTTTACCATTAAGGCGATTGGATAAGCCTGCGGCTTTTTCTTCCTGTAGATGGGTTTCTAGCTCGCCCTCAAGCGCTGCTTCTAAAAAATGTTTCAGTAAAGGCGCAAAGATGCCCTTTTCTCCGTTAAGGGGTTTACCAGCGTACATCCCCTTGATCGCCTCTCGTTTGAAACTTTCAAAATCGAAATTGTTGTTTTTGTTCATTCTACTATGTCTAAGTTAAAAATTCTATCCAAATTTTTAACTGACACAGTTCATTTTACAGTCTCGGCGATTCCCATTATCAGGCGAGATAGAGAGTTTTATTGTTTTCTTTTATAAATAAATACTTTTCCATTTTCTCTCAAATCAGCTCTTTCCAATAAATTCGATTCTGCATAAATTCTGCCGAGGGCCTTGGACACACTTCTAATATTGAATATATTATTGTATTTTTTGTATTTCTTGGTTTCATTAACATATGTAACAATTTCTTTAGACCTCGTCCAATCGTCCATCAAGCTTTCATAAATAATCTTTTCTTTTAAAATAGCAGTAACACTATTTTCTTTGGCCTTAACAGTGAAGAACTTGTCATTCTGTATATTTTCATCATAAAATTTCTGAATAGTTGGGATATTCAGAGGGTCTTTTATTTTAATCGCTTTTGGAAGAAATAGCAACCCTGCTTCTATGCAGAAAAAGTCGGCAATTTTTCCAGCTGTCTTACTGCTTATTGAAGCCTTGCCATTTTTTATAGTTCTTGCGTGATTTAACGAAATATTAGCACCGTGAGAGAATCCAACTATTGTAAGCCCTGCTTGTTCAAGCATCAGAGTAAGGTTTTGTCCAACATTTAAAGATCTACTATTATCATTTTGCTGCGTCATTCAGCAAAATGAATTATATAGTGTACGACATTATTAACGAAATATTTGTTTTTATGTACCCTACTGTTTATCTTTACGTAATCAAACTTAATTTGTAGAGTATCGAGTAAACTAAAAAAACATAACGAATTATCCAGGCATTTGGATACCAGTACTTGCTCATGAAAAATGTAGGAACTTTTCTAAGCGTGCAAGTTACAGGAGATAAGTGCCCATTTATTATCTTTGTACAACATTGATAATGATGGGCCCCTCTTGTGCGTACGCTCAGCCCTCCTACAGGCTTCATGAACGCGCAGAGGGATACCCATCATTGTTACACATATGAGTTCTCTGTTTAATATTGCTCCAAAAGCCTAATTACAGAGAAATGAGACAAGCCAAAACCACATTCATTAATTTAATAAGGGGAATCTTTCTCGTAAAGAAAAGAGATGATTTTGCGGTTAATTTGTTACCCCTCATAAAGCCTATATCTAAGCTTGCTAAACAGGAATCCAATTCCTCTCATCTTGTTTCTAATCCTGCTAAAAATCTCACTCAAAAGGAACAGCCATTCGTCCCTAACATTAATGCCAGCCCCTTTAAACCAGCCGGCTTCTCCCCGGAGGAGGCAGCCGTAGACGAGTTTTTTAGCAATGTTCAGTTTGAGCAGGTTAAAGACGAACTCAACAGGTGGTTTTTTTTCGGACTTGCAGGCCATGGTAAACAGATTGCCGATCTTACGCCCGAACAGGTAGAATGTTTCAAAAGAGAACTGCCGCAATTAATCTCCGCATTATATAAATATCACCGTTCTACAAGAAAGGAGGCCGGTAATGACGCTTAACTCCTCATCTTTTAGCTTTCCTGTTCCCGCCATTGAAACTTTTTGGTCTGGCAGGGCCACAGAATATCAACTACCCACTGATCCTTCAATCTTTTAACTGAAAGAAGCCATGACACGAAAAGATTATCAAACCCTTTCCGATGCTGAACTGACCGAACTGCTGAAAGCCTCCGATCATGCCGCTTATACAGAAATCTACCGGCGGTACGCTAAAACGCTTTATGTGCATGCTTACAAAAAGCTACAGAACGAAGAACTGGCCAAAGACATCATTCAGGACTTGTTTACTTCCATCTGGCATAAACGAGATATTTACAATATTCCAGGTGGAAATCTTGACGGGTATTTATACAGGGCTATGAGAAACAGGATATTTGAATTTTTCTCCCATGAAAAGGTAGAAAGGAAATATCTTGATTCATTACAGGCCTTTATCAAGAGCAATCATAGCCCCACAGCGGATTACCAAATCCGTGAAAAACAATTACAGTCCCATATTGACAAAAAAATCGCAAAGCTAACCCCTAAAATGAAGGTGATATTCGAGTTAAGCAGGAAGGAGCAGTTGAGCTATAGTGAAATCGCAGCGCAATTGAACACTTCGAAAAATAATGTCTCCAAACAAATTAGGAATGCTCTCAAGATTTTAAAAACGACGCTGAACATTATTATCTTTATCTATCTCCTCTTCAAAGCTTAAGCCGTGATGCAAGAAAAGCATAGCACGATAACATTTTATGTGGACATGATCTACAGGCTGCAAATGAAACGTATCGCGGCTGGCTATACGCAGGAAGAGTTATCTTTTCTACTCGGTTACCCTCCGGATCAGGTCGGCAGGATTGAGCGTTTTGATACCGATGCCTTAGTTTATTTAACCGATCTGAACCGCCTTGCAATAATTTTTGATTGTGAGCTTTTGGCATTAGCACCGGGCTACCCTGTATCACAACAAAAGATTGAAATCCTCACGGATCATGACCAGGATTCATTTAGAAATTATTACAGCATTTACCGGCTCGGTGCAGTAGATCAAAGCGAACTACTTTACAAAATCATGGAAGACAGGCCTGAATTTGCCTGTCAGCTAAAGGACAAGGAAGCCATTCAAGTTAAAATTAAGGAATTGATCAGCAGGTTAATTACCGGCGGAAGTTTCACCAAAGGAATGGAAGCCTGGGATATTTACCAGTGTAGCCGCGGAAAAATGCAAAGGCGATACCCGCCCCGATTACTACAGGAGGTATTGCAAAAGTATGTTTCCGGCGACCGGCCCCGACTGGAGGCCAGGACAGTAGAAAAACGCGTGACCTACTACGTTAAGCAAGGCTGAACTGAAGAATCCCCGTTTAAAAAAGAGTGTTTTCCCTTTAATATATCTTTGTTCAATTCAATGCCGGTGTTGGTTCCAACATCGGCTTGCTTTTAGTCATTCAGCCCTTAGCCCAATTTACCAAACCTGCGGTATTTTCTCCTTACAAACGCATGAGATTACCATTGATTATTTTACTGCTTTTTTCGGCTGATTAAACAAACATTTTCAGGCACTTTATAGGGGTGAGTTCCGAACCCCGGCAAGCCCCTGCGGCAGGCAGCAAAGATTTGTTTGTGGACAAACGTACATCTTTGCTGAACGCTGTCGCGTTTAAAAATGCGCCTTACCGGCGGCTTTTCAGAACCTGTGATTTGTTATAAAATTGACGGTTTAAAAGATGAGGTTTAAGGCTTGGCCTTGTCGTTTTTTTGAAGGTTTCCAGTAACTCGAAACAGCCATGAAAATGGTGGATTTTATTGGCGAGTCTGTTTCGTAACTTTTCTGAGCTTCGCCGTAATTGCCCATCATAATACATAAGGGGTAGAGGTCTTCTTTTGCTCTGAAATATATTCGCTATGCTTTTGATTGTCAGAATCTTAAAGCTTTTGATGCAACACCATCAATTTTGCATTGGCCTGCCTTATAAAAAAAATCTCTTTAATTATTTGTTTCATAGCTATTTATGATAAAACTCCCGGAAGTCAATTAGACTTAGCCTATCATTCCGGCGCATTGAACAGCTTTGCTTTTAAGCAAAGGAGATCAGATATGTTGCCGGATAAAAGATCAATAACTCCTGAAAAAGCAGTCGAAATACTGAAAAAACACGGTACGGAGATCACTGTAGATCAGGCTAAATTAATGTTGGATTTCCTGTATAAATTCGCTAAATTGGCATTAGATCAAGTATTTAAGCGATGAAAATAGCGGATTTATACATCAGGGTGAGTACCGACGAGCAGGCCGACAAGGGTTATTCCCAACGTAGCCAGGAAGAGGTTTTAAGGAGATATTGTGAGTTTCACCATATTCAGATCAGGAAAGTGATTTTGGAGGATCATTCCGCTAAAACATTCAATCGCCCTGCCTGGACTACGCTGTTAGCCGACCTGCGTAAAACCAAAGGACGGTTCTCCGACCTTGTTTTATTTACCAAATGGGATAGGTTCAGCCGGAATGCCGGTGATGCTTATCAAATGATCAGCACTTTAAAAACATTGGGTATTGAGCCGCAGGCCATAGAGCAGCCTTTAGATTTATCCATCCCTGAAAATAAACTCATGCTGGCTATCTATCTTTCTACACCTGAAGTGGAAAATGACAGGCGGGCGCTAAATGTATTGCACGGGATGCGCCGGGCCAGAAAGGAAGGCCGCTGGATGGCATCCGCACCGATTGGCTATAAGAACGCTGTCACGGAAAACGGAAAGAAGCGGATTGTTCCTAAAGAGCCGGAAGCTTCTATCTTAAAATTCAGCTTTGAGAAAATCGCTACCGGTCAGTTCTCTACCGAACAGATCTGGAAAGTTGCCCGCGAAAATGGCTTAAGATGTGGAAAGAACAATTTTTTAGTGGCTATGCGCAATCCTGTTTACTGCGGAAAGATCACTGTACCTAAATACAAAGATGAGGAAAGTCACATTGTTCCCGGTTTGCATGAGCCTTTGATTTCCGAGAGTCTTTTTTATGACGTACAGGAGGCGATGGACGGACGCAAGCGGCAGCAAGGTACAAAGATCATGTCTAAGGATGAATTGCCGTTAAGGGGCTTTTTATTGTGCTCTAAATGCACGAGAGTACTTACAGGGAGTGCTTCAAAAGGCCGGAAACAATATTATTACTACTATCATTGCTGTTCAAAATGTGGTTGTCGTTATAAGGCTGAAGAAGTAAACCAGCTATTTTTTGATGAATTGCAACGTTATGCTCCTAAGCCCGGTATAGCTGAAATTTGTAAAAAGATCATTCTCGACGTTTATGAGGCCGATTTTGCAATTAAAGGCGATGGCAGAAAAGAGTTGCTTGAAAAAATTGAAGAATTGAGTAATAAACAGAAGAAGGCGCGTGAATTATTGCTCAAAGGCGATTTGGACGGCGTGGAGTACAGGGAAATCAAATTAGAGTGTGAAACTAAAATAAACGCTTTAGAAGCCAAATTAGGCGACTTTTCTAAAAGTAACATTAGTATTGAGCATGACCTGGACAGGGCTATAAAGGCACTGACTTCGCTTTGCGGTCTGTATAGTTTAGAGAATATGAAACTAAGCCGCGAACTCATTGGTTCGATGTACCCCGAAAAATTCACGTTAGAAAATCTAAAAGATCGAACCGCTCGGGTTAATGAAGTTGCTGAAATTATTTACCTGATTTCCAGTGAATTAGAAAGTAAAAAAGAATGGGCAAGTGACGAATTTTCGTCCTTGCCCACTTGGGTGCGCCCACCTGGGCTCGAACCTAATCTTGTATATCGTTGAAAAACAATGAATTACAAAGTTTTCGTCGTTTAAGGTAGTTACATAGGTAACACGCCCTGCCGACTAATCAAATATACTATTTATAGGAAAAACAAAGGTGTTATATTGACATTTTTTCTAAAAGTTAGTTGTGATTTACGATGAATTGGGAGCGCTATAATTACTACACTAATAACTATCAGGCCTATGAATTTTTTAGTGAAGGGCCCAAAGGGCGTATTCGGAAACTGGTTGTCTTTACCAAGATACCCGATACTGATCCATCGATATACAATTTAGCTATTGGTGAGGCCCATCCGGTTACGGGTAAGATAGATGACGAGATTATCAGTAATAATAGGGATAGAGACATTGTTCTGGCGACATTGGCAAACACTATAGCATCTTTTTATGGTTATATTTGATTTAAGATATTTGACGGGAGGACTCATGGCTACTATCACAAAACAAACTTCAACTGAAAAAGGATTTGGCTCCGCAATTTTAAGCGATCAGGTTAAAACTCATGCAAATGATCCCTTTGTAGTTAAGAAGGTAGCTAAGGCAATGGAAACATTAAAAAAGTGGGATTGCCCGATGCCCCATCCATCCAGGCCTTTAAAGAGTTACGTTGACAAACAATAATTTATAACTATTTTCGCATTATAAAGCAATGGAATTAGTTAACCTCATAAAAAAGTATAATGACCTTCAAATAAGCGAAGTGATTGACCATGATCGATTTAACCTGATTGCTATTGATCATCACTCCACGCGAATCGAGGGGTCAACATTAACCGAGGTGGAAACACAGGTTCTGATTAATGAGGGCCGAACGCCCAACGGGAAACCGTTAGAAGAAAGCTTAATGGTAACTGACCACCATGCAGCCTTACTTTTCACGATTGAAAATGCAAAAGCAAAGAGAACTTTAAGCATAGCTCTTTTACAAGAGATCAACGCTTTGGTTATGAGAAACACCGGCAAGGTATATAATACTATGTTAGGTACTGTGGATTCTCGAACTGGTGCATTTAGGAAAGGAAATGTTACTGCGGGTGTTTCCTATTTCCCCAATTTTGACAAAGTAGAACGCTTGACTACGGATTTGATAAAAAAACTAAATGAAGCAATAAATTCTCCTTTGTCTATAGCGGAGCAATTAAATCTTTCCTTCGACGCGCATTTCAGCCTTGTCAGCATACATCCGTATTATGATGGAAATGGCAGGACATCACGACTATTAATGAATTATATTCAAGCCTATTATGATCTACCTTTAGCAATCGTACGGAGTGAGAATAAAGCGGCCTATATTCAGGCGTTAATTGATACCCGTCAAAAAGAAAATATCGAAATATTTAGGGAGTTCATGGCTGGAGAATATGCGTTTTTACTTACTCAGGAAATTGAAAAATTCGAGGAAATGAAAAAGCCATCAAAAGGCAGGGGATTTACTTTCCTGTTTTAGTATTTTCAATTAGATAGATCTTAATAGATTTTTGGCGACAACATACGCCATTGATCTAATGCGCATGAAACAACATGCAAGCAATCAAGTTTTGTCCGATTCGGTAGCCCGCCGCGATCTGGATATATTGTAGCAATTCAACTTACTTTACAATAGTGCTCTGGAAAAGAGCATTATTTGCTGTTAAAATTGACCCTTATAGGCTACCGGTTCCGTTTTACAAAAAGCATCATATCGACCTGACAACTGAAACATTTTAGGGTCATCTCTAAAATCGAATATTCTGTACAAATGAAAATTTCTTTCATTATGCGCATTAATACTTTTGAAAATCCACCTAATAGAAAGCCCCTCTTTTAAGCGGGGCTTAAATTTTTTGTTTATCTGCTATCGGATATAAATAAAGTTTGATTTAACTTAAGCTTGTGATGAGACCTCTTTGGATAATTCTTTGAAAAGATCTTTAACACGTTTAGAGGGATGAGGAAAATAGCTCAATAGCATTGTCTCATAGATCGCGAAGTAGTCCATCTTTTTTATTGGCGTGGTTGTACCTGAAAAGCTGATGAAAATATTACGATTGATATCTTCTCCAAGAAAAGCTTTATAATCCGCATCGCTAACCTGATACGCTTCTAAGGCTTCTTCATATGAAAAGTCGTGGTCTTTGACACTTTGACGGACAGCCATGCATCGTTGTTCCAATTGCTGAGCAGCGTCACCAATCAATGTTTCCCCGATATATCCTGATTCTGTATATTTATTTCTGTCCAGTAACATAATTAGTAAATTTAGTTAAAAGTTCCGGATTATTCAAATCAATTTCACCATGCCAATGACTACTCCTTAAGATCGATTCCATTTCCGGGATATGGCTCCACTTATTTATCGGAAAAGCTTTGCCCTGGGGCTCGACAGAGTAATAATTATCAAATATCTGCTTCACTTTACCGAACACATCCTTCTGCAAAGTCAATTTAGCTGATGCCAGTATGAATGAAACTTCTTTTTTATCAACTGCAACAAAATGTGCTCTCGCCCAAACAAAACCACCATCTGCAAGAGCCGCATGAACTTTTATAAGATCAACGCCAATATTAAGATATTGTTGCAAACCGTAATTGAGTATCGCTCTCCCGTGACCTCCTTTGCGGAAAGCTTTAGGAATTCGGAAAAAATCATGCACGGCGATCTTACCAGAGACATCCTCAATCAACGTCCTGGAAAGGGCAAGGCCATTGTTTATATCATCGCTATCTTCTGAAAAATACTGTATCACTAACTCAAACGGATCAGTCTCATTATAGCTAACTACTTTTGTTAATTTCTTCGTCGACATTGGTTTTAGCATATCGTCAATTTCTTTAAGAAATTTTAAAAGTTCCAAGCCTGGAAAATGGGATTTTATAAAGTCGGTCAACGCCAATTTAACGCCCGGTGCATATATCACATATCCCAGCGCCTCGCAAGAACGCAATTCTACTTCATCAACAATATGTTTAGTTCCAGACATTGATCAGGCTTTTATTAGTTAAGCAAATATAGCCAGTTGGATATTAATTGCACGATAAGTATCGACCGCTTGTCTATAATATCAAACCAAAAAGAATTTATAATAGGTAAAGCATTTAACCAAACTTTTTAAGATCCGGATCATCTATTTATCAGCTCACTCGGACTGTGCCTTGTCCTGAAACTTTAACATTCCAGTGAGGTCCTGGAAATATTCACGTCCCCAGATCTTCAACACCGCATCATCAGGGATAAACCGAACGACATCATCTTTTATACTGTTAAAATCGACATTGCTGATCTTCTGCGTTAAAAGCTCCAGAAATTGTTCAGCTGTGATATTTTCATTCTTCCAGTCGCCGGTGTCCTGTGCGCGCAATAGAAAATGATCAAGATCGAGCGGGATACCCTTTTTGATATACCATTCCAGATCGTACCAATCCCGGCCCTTAACGCGGTTTTTCCATTTGCGAAAAAGCAGCGCATGCATTTTCCCGGCAAACAAACTTGGCAGCGTGAAGGTCTTTACGTAGAACGAAAACGGATGGGTCAATAGTTTTTCCTCTGTTTCGAACCCCAATGGTGGTTCGGTATCAACTTCGATCTTGATCTTCTAGTGAAGATATCTTACTTATCTCACGCATTTTAATATTGAGATAAGGTTTGATGAAAAATACTTAGTGGAAAATCGATAACACTTTGAAAAAGAGGCGAGCTCATTTGATTTTTGTAAAGGTTTTTCTGATATAGAAATATCTAATTACATATTTCCAATAAAATTAAAATTCAACAAACTTTTCTTTAGCCGGGTTTTCATGATTCGGTTTGGACTTATTTTGTTCATTACCAACATGAAAAAATAAAGTCCGGGCTTTAAATCTTCAAACTTGTCATTACTTATTTTAAAATATTTTCTGCATTGTAACCGCAGGCATTCTGTATTTTCTCCACCGTTGCCGGCGCACTCAATTCAAACCAGTCAGTAATACGCTGGTCTTTCCTTGCTTCGGCAATAGCATGCCTAATAGCAAAGAACACCGTATTCGCCAGTACAAGTGGAGGCTCACCTGTTGATTTGGATGAATTTATCCCGTAGGTGTCCTGCAACGGATCCATACGGTTATCTGTTCCGTAATATTTCAATAAATAAACATTGAACTGTTGAGGGATGGTTTTACTGCATGGCGGTTTGTATTCCCAAGTGCCGTCTGAGATTATTCTTCCATCTTCTGCGTAAAGCATTTCTTCCGTCGTAAGACAGCCGACTCCCTGTATAAAACCGCCTTCGATCTGGCCTAAATCTATGTAATCATTCAAACTATTGCCTGCATCAAACACAATGTCCGATTGTATGATCTCGAACTTTCCGGTCAAAACATCAACTTCGACTTCAGAGGCTGCAACACAGTTGTTGTAATAATAAAACACCTGCGAATCCGGATTATCGATCTGGTTGTTGCCGTCAGGGGTTGATTTGACCTTACCGAGATTGGGACTTCCGAATGAATATTGAGCCGAAAGATCCTGGCGCGCAGTGTTCATTATTCCCACCAGTTTTTTCCAGTTAGCGGACCAGTTTTCGCTGTTTATCTTGCGCATAAATAGGATCTGATCATCAGTTACATCCGGGTATTTGCGATTACTTGACTTTCCGAAATCGCTGTCGGAATCCTTTATAAAGTCAAGCATATTCTGCTTTAGTATCCTGCAAGCTTTTTTAACTGCTCCACCATTGAGATCTGAGCCTGTGGATGCACCTGTCGAACTTACATTTGGGATTATTGAAGTATTTGTACCGCCGATGCGGATCATTTCAATATCTATCCCAAGTTCAATCGCCGCAATCTGCGCCATTTTAGTGTTGATGCCTTGGCCCATTTCAACGCCGCCATGATGGAGCAGCGCAGATCCGTCAAGATTATAAACCATGATATAAGCGGAACCCTGATTCATTGGCCGGTACGTATAGGATATACCATATTTAAGGGGTACCATGGATATCCCTCTTTTCTTCCACTTATTTTTTTGATTAAAAGTGTCTACCAATTTAACCCTATCATCAAAATTTATAGTTTTCTTGAAATTATTCCAAACCTGGTTAATCCGGTTGTATACCAGCTTTGATCCGTAAGGTGTGACTTGCGGTAATCTGTCGACAAGTCCGTCCTCATAAAAATTCTTCTCCCTGACAACTTCAGGGCGGATTTTTAATATAAAAGCCATATGCTCCACGGCGGTCTCGGTTATCAGCATAGATTGAACCAAACCGAAAGAACGGAAAGCTGTTCTGGACTGGAAATTTGTTCGGTAAACTTTTCCCGTCGTTTTAAACACTGGAATAAAATAGGCGTTCTCTGCGCAGAGCAGAGCCAGGTCCATCACCGGATAGGAACAGTCAAAGGATATACCTCCGTCAGCCTCGTAATCAACTCTCATTCTTGTTATTTTACCGTCATCGTGGGCTACGACAGAATAAGTTCCATCAAACGGGTGGCGCAGCCCTTGCATTCTCATATCAACATTGCGGTTGAGTAGCAGTCGCACTGGCTTATTCAACTTATTCGCAGCGACAGAGGCAGCTACAGCAACATAGACCTGCCTGAGCTCCTTGCCGCCGAATCCGCCGCCGAGACGAGTTGTCCCAACCTTGACATCATGCAAGGGTTTGTTTAACGCCAGTGATATTCTTTTTTGGCAGCTTGCCTGATTTTGCGTTGATGCATATACCTCCAGCTGACCGTCTTCTCTTGGGATCGCCAAAGCGCCTTGCGGTTCCATGTAAAAATGGTATTGCGCTCCGGTCTGCTGACGGCCGTTGACGAAGACTCCTTCAGAAAGTGATTTAGGAGCATTCAGCCAGTCCAGTATCTCCTCTTTTGCCGACGGGCTGTCTGTGACTACATGCCTGAATATAGTTGCCATCCCCTGATCGAATTTACCGGGTTTCTGTATCAACTGGGAATTGTTGTCCCTAGCACTTTGCATACTGGCTATGGTCTTGATCGGTTCCTTGCCGTATTCAATCTGCGTTTGAATAAATTCCGCCGCCGCTTTAGCGGTACGTAGATCCGCACTCACTACGATGCCAATGGGCTGACCAAAACATGTTACCACCCCGTCAGCAAAAATCGGATCATAATATCCGGGGTAGTTCGGATCGAACTGATCGTTGTCAGGATCAGGATGTGGGATATCATCCTTGGTGATATAATGCACATCAGGGAATTCATTTTTAAGTAAAGTCTTCAGCACATTAAGCCCATCCTTATAGATAAACTCAGCATTTCGATTAGTGCTGTAAACATAGAAACTGCTAAGAGTGTCGGCTGAGACGGAAAGATCATGCGTATATTTTGCCTGACCGTTCAGCTGGGGTTTAGAATCTATTTTGAAAGGACTGTCCTTACCTATTGGTGTGGTTTTAGCCTGTATATTGATTACCTGTGCAGATGGTACACCGGAGAGGGTCAGGTGATCCAGGATTGGCGCATTTGCGATTTTCATGCTTGCAGGTTGCAAAAAAGACGCAAAAGCCGACGTAGGCTGTACAACCACACCTTGAAAAAATGCTGAAGGAAATGGCTGATGAGAACCGGCAGCGATAGGACGGGCTTTATCTAGTGCGGACAAGTTCTCACATGGGGGATCCATCTTTAATTGCTCAGTTACAAAAACAAAAAATTTGTAGAACAGGTTGGTGACAAGCTTCCGCTTGTAGAGCGTGCTGATGCCAATATCATCAATATCAGCCATATATTCGTCCGCCTCATCTTCCAAAGCTGGAAGAACTTTGGCTAACATATCTTTATCCCATACAAGGCTGCTGTCTGAAAGGACTGCTCCTTCTACTTTTTCAAATTCCTTTGCGACAGTAGCTATACCGCCATAAACGATTTTCAGTGATTTTATAGTTTTATCTTCTTTCACTTTACACCGAAATGCCGCGTTTACAATAGGATGTGAGTTTTGGGTTCTTCGGGCTACACGATAGGTATAAACGATCTCAGCCGGATCTGAATAAGGAATAAGGATGCCGGTTATCAAAAACCCGTCTGAAAGTTCCGTTAGTAAAGGAAATTCATTAACAAGAACGCTTTGCTTCTTCAAGTCCGATGTGATGTATTCGATCTTTGCACCGAGCATCAGGAATACCGTAAATAAGTCTCCCGGGAATGGTTTCGTTGATCCTTCATGATTTTTCACCATCATCAGGCTGCCGGCAACTGAAGCCGCAGACCGCACCTGTACGCCGGCAATACCTTTAATGTGCTTTGCCAAAGCACTAAACCCGTTATAATTTGGCAAACTATTCTCCAGCAGACGGTTAAGATATTCGAGCAGTTCATTGATGGTAACTCCTCCTGAAAGATGGAGACCATCATGTTTAAGGGTAATTTTCTTCCATTCCGGAAGTGCGGAAACATCAATGAATACCTTGGGGTCCTCAACATCCGATTTATAAATGCCTATTGATGTATTTCCCTGAACGATCTTAACTTTCCCAAGTACAGGCTGGTTTACTTTCAGTAATTGAAACACCTCTTTTACACTTAAGGGCCGAAACCATTTGTCCTGATCCTTTGAAATTTCAAGTCTGACAGGGGCATGGAAGTGGTCTTTATTGAGGTTAAGCTCGGCTGTTCCGATCCCAGTGCCCTTCACAGGATCTGCAGCTTCAGCGGTCTCGTGCATGGCATTTAGAATCGAGATATATCCCGTACATCTGCAAATATTTCCTGCAAACTGATCTTCGACCGCCTGGCTATCAGGCGAGGGGTCTTTTCTGAGCAGTCCAAACATTGTTGTTACGAATCCCGGAGAACAATATCCACACTGGGAGCCGCATTTTTTAACCATATTAGTTTCAATGGAAGCGCAGGCAGGTATCGGCGAAAGATATTCTATCGTTGATACAGCTGTTCCGTCAAGTGAACAAAGCGGACGCAAACATGAATTGACCGGTACGTCAATAATGCGATCAAATTCGAAATCGTAATGCGACCATAACACGGTGCATGCGCCACAGCCTCCTTCACCGCAACTGAGCTTGGTTCCTGTAAGATTAATTTCCGGGGACCTCAAATAATCTATTAGGAGATCTTTAGGATGAACGTTAGTCACTTCGACTCTTTCACCATTAAGAACAAAGACCACGTTGCTTTTGGACATTACACTGCTCATTATTATGATTTGAAAACTTGACTTAAATAACGTTTTTAATAATCTGCGAAACCCATGGTCTATTCGTTTAAATATTCACATATGAATTTCCCACATCCATGCTTGACAACCTCTATTGCATGGACCTGGTTCACAAACCGAACCTATTTGGTGATCAGAAAACCTCTCCTAATCGATTCTTTTAATCCTATTGGCAAAGGTTGTCCAGGATGAGCTTTTTTATATTCATTATAAAAAACACTCTCCCAATCACCATAAACAGCGTTTGGAAAAACAATATATGACTTTCCGAATTTGCTTTTCAAGTTCTGGGCCATTTGGTTTCGGTCCTCGATATTCTTATAGTCGAACCTCTTATCGAAGTCCGCAAGATTATCGCCGAGGAATAATATCACAGAATTCTTTTGTTCTACCAGGTTCCTTCGGTATTCCTTCGAATTTAATTTGGAGCTGTCCGGACTGCAAAAAAGGAAATGATCATTATCCGACGCAGATGTATAAGGGAAACCCAGCGCGTGCATGTTTTCCCTGGTCGCATTGATGATATCCGGTGTAGCCGTTCTGTTAGAGATATAATAGATGTCTATCTTATTTTTGTAGGCATATTGAAAAAAATCGACCGCTCCGGGAACGGCTTTTGCAGTTTTGTGCAGCCACCAGTCCTTCAGCGTATTCACTGTGGAATTGATAGTCACGGTTGAATCATGCATATATAAGCGGGAGTTACAAGCGCTGTTGTCTATAGCCGTTTCATCAAGATCAGTAATAATAGCAAGCGGCTTGTGTGCGCCTTTGGCGGTTCTGGCTGCTGCGATCCTTTCCTTGGCAAGATTATAAGCCTGAAAACATAGAGCTTTATATTCTGCAGCACGCTGCTGGTATAGCATACCCAGTACAGACTGCTCATCTGCCTGGTCAAAAGAAACAATTTTGCCGGTTATAAACGAGGACAGAAGTACAAGAAATACTCCGCCGAAAATTAAGGTTAGTTTTTTTTTCATATTTAAACGGTGTATAATATGATTATGGAATCAAAAAAGCAGAAAACTCACACGCGGGTCGTTTCTTCATTATACGGTGAAATTCTTCGCTATCCCACAATAATTTGCGATTAAAACATCTAGGTTCTGGCAGTAATTGTTGAAAAAGCTTCGATGTCCGTCAAAATTTGGGCTCATAAAAATTAATATATGCCTCTGAACTGCTACGAACCTTTGATTAAACTCTGATGAGATTGTCCAAAGTCAAAGCGTCTTTCATATCAAGCTTTCCGGCGTTGATTTGGGTTCCATCCTCCTTATAAATAAAGGTACTTCCGTCCTTCAAAAAGTATACGGGAACGGACGAGAAATATTTATATTGGATAGATGTTTTTTCCGCGAAAAATGGGCCATGGAGCTGACCCGTTGGAATGACATTAAAAGTTCCGGGAGTTATAATAGTATCATTTGAACGCAGGCGTCCTTCCACTAAAAAAAGTGTCTGAACAGAAGGATGGTAATGTTCGGGAAACGTTGCACCTTTTTCAACTTTAGCAAGCTCTATTGTGGCTCCGGTTACCCTATCCATAAAAAGGACCTTATTATAAATGCCTTTCCAGGGAAGTTTAACCCAATCATACTCCGTATGTTTGCCTAATCTTGTGAATGGAGGCATCAATGAAGATGCAATCTTTGAGATTTCTTTAGCGTCAATTTTTCCGAGATTTTCCATGATTTTGTGATTTTAATTTTATAAGAAATATAAAAAGTAGGTTTAGAGAATAAAGCGTGGCGAATACTCACAAATTAACTTAAAATAAGTAAAATAAGTCTACTTAAGTTACTGATTAAAAGTTATTTGATATAAATGTATTTATTTATTTTTTAATAAAACAAGTGTTTTAATAATTTTTATTAAATCTGATTATTTTTAGAGGAAAAGATCAAACTCAGGGGAAAGTCCTAAACATCATTGATGACTATTTACTGGAAAAGAAAAAACGGTTGACGGAGATGCAGCATTTTGAAAAACCGGCGCTTTACGCCCTGACTTCAGGGAGCATTTAAAAGTGTAACCTGTTTGTACATATCGGTCAATTCACCTAAATCTTGTCCGCCCGCCTTTACGGCGAGCATAATTCAACGATTTTGACGGGTCTCACATCCCGGTGACCGCATTTTGTAGATAATTATTTTAGTTTTCTATATTCACTTCTTATGGTCATCATTAAATTTCTTATATCTATTTTCCGCGAGAATTAAGAGCTGACCACTTCCCGTAAGCCGCTCGATCTTAGCGGCGGAACTGATGATCTTGTATGAAAATGTTTTGACCCCTTTTGGCGTAAAACTTGATTCCTTGATCACAGTAATTGAATCTCCCGGCATTAATAAGAACTCATCTTTAAAGGCTGTCTTTGTATATCTGTCCGGAAACCTTGCCGCGACAACGCTATCCACTACTGTAGGCGTTCCTCCCCCGAAAACGGCCCCCGATGCTATAATTGATAATTTCACCGGATGAGTGAGCGAATTACTCACTGAGATTTTAACGCTGTCAGGTTTGCGGATGGATCTGTACCTATATAAATAAGTTGCCAGGTTTTGAGCGGTCAAAGAAATATTTTCCGACCATATCTTTCCTTTATCATGTGCTAAATCCGCTGCATTTGCAATTTCTGTAAGATCTGTGGCCAGGGTGTTCTCATTGAGGTTTTTGAGCTTGCCGTCTTCTACTTCCAGCTTACCATTTGCTATAACCGTTTTCACATTTCTTGTATTTGCACTGTAGATCAGCAGAGAGATCAAGGTTTTAAGACGAATTGGAGATAAGCCAAGTTCGTTGGCTGAAATCATGGTAATGTTCGCATTTTTTCCAACGTCTACGGAACCGGTCTTTTTGTCAATTTTTAAAGCTTTTGCGCCATTGATGGTGGCACTTTGTAAAATATCCCAATCGGTTATATTTTTGGACATCTGGACGTTTGACAACTTTATTTTGTAAACGTTCCACATTTCTCTCATCGCTGAAAACATGTCAATGCCGTCATTGCTGGCGGCCCCATCCGTTCCAAGGCTGACGTTGATACCATTTCTTAGATAATCGTCTACAGGAGCAATCCCCGACGAGAGATATAAATTGGACTCCGGGTTATGGGAAATAGCTGCGTTATATTTTTTTAGGATGTCAATATCTTCATTTTGTAGCCAGACGCTATGTATAGACAAAAAGTTATTCAATCCTTTTAGATAATCCAATAAAATCAAAGGTGATATCAGGCGGGTGGCAAAAAGGTTTTCCATGCTTTTTTTCTCAAAAGCGTTGAGGGGCTTGTAAATTGTGTCTTTCTTACTGATCAATAAGGAGTCACTAACCAATATCTGCCTTTTTAGGTTGACCATGGCCTGGTATGCGTCAACATTTGAGGGACGGCCAAGGCTTGTTAAAGCCTTTAGAAATGCCTTATCCTGAGAATTAATTGATAAGCCAAAGCGAGCATAATATTGCTTGGCTGTATCGTAAAAATCCTTTTGTTCCTGATTGTTTTCCATCGTATGTTCACTGAAATTCATATTTAGCTGATTGCCTATCACGATGCCGGAATATACCTGGGGGATATGGTAAAAAGAAAGCGGTCCATAACCCATCCAAATATCGAATTGCTTTTTATATTTTTCCCGTAAGACGGGTATCTCTTTTAATTTTATGCTGTCGGGTACAAAGACCGAGGGATTATTATAGACTATTGCGCCGTTTAATCCTGCATCCCTCATTGCTTTGACATTTACTTCAAATGCGTAATCATTGAAAGAGAGGGAGGCATAGTCAGAAACGGTGGTAATGCCTGATAACAATGCTTCTCCTGAAGCGGCAAGCACCACTTTATATAACTGTGCCGGTGTGAGGTAGTGAATATCATCATAGACCTTGATCCAAACCTGCAAACTCTCTTTCGGATAGCAGGATTTACAGACGTGCTGCCATAGGTGAGTATGGGTATCGACAAATCCTGGCAAGGTTATCATCCGGGAACCATCAATTACTTTCTTTGATGCGTAGGCTAAAGAACCGTCTGTAATAGCGATGATCTTGCCCTTTTCGATGGCTATTGTTTTGTGTTTTAAAATCTGTTTATTAACGACGTCGACAAGTGTTGTATTCTTGATCAAGATATCCACGGGCCTTTTTTTTGGTTGTGCAAATGCGTTCCCATTGTAAAACAGACCCGATATAATTAGCAAACCATAAAAAAAGTATCTTTTCATAGGATTAGGATTTGTGTTATGGATTCAAGGCAGCGAAAATTGTTTTTTCTTTAGCCGTCATATGGTCAACTTCCATTTGGAAAGCTGCGCGTTCCCTGGAAGGCAGTTGTCCGATATCGTCCTTCGCCAGGATGACCAGCGCCTGAAAGCAACCATTAAGTAAGTTCTCAGCAGATTTGACATCACTAAAAACAACTTGTGCAGTAACTTTTTCCGCAGGCCGGAAAAGCTCGAAAACTGATAATACCTGCTTTGCGGAATTAATTGGTGAATTCGTGGCTTTTAAAAGGAGCGCGTGCATGGAGGAATCTTTAAACCGCTGTTGCGCCGGACTCTGGTGCGGAAGGTGTCCAACTTCGATAAACTGCTGAAAGATATTATTATCCGTATCAGCAAGCATGGAAAGAGAATCCCTTTTTTCTGCAGCGAGCGCTATTAACGAGTCAATAGTTATTTTGGAGGACCCTGTCGCATGACCACCGGACACTTGCAGCGCCATTAAGAGCAGATTGGCCGATAAAGCTGCTTCCGTCAGGCTTACACAGCCACCGGTAATAACTGGTTTCGGCCGGTCCATCAAATTAAGGTAATCAATTAATTTAAGCTGCCAGACAGTTGGCAGAGCGGACGAATTTTCCAGAACTTTATTTTTTTGTTGCGCGCTGATTTTTCCGGCAAAAAGCAGCATCATTAATGCAACAGCTATTACTTTATGTAACTGTAATAAATATTTCATATCGATTGCCCTAAAAATGCTGCCTATTATTGAAAACCAAATTTTGCATAGACCGCACTTTTCGCAGTAGCATAGTCCAGCTTTGAAACAATGAAATCATCGTAAAGGCCTGGTTGAACGGTTGTATCAATATCAATCTGCAAAGAGATATAAATACTGTTTTGCTGAAATGCAGTAATTTGAACGTCAATGCTGGTCATCGTAGCACCATCCTTCATTTGCACGGTCGCCAAAAGCGTTTCCTTCCAATGATACGAACCTTTCGGATTTTCGGAATACCCAAAAACGGAAATCTTATGTCCCGGATACCCTCCGAATATATTGACCGCGTTCGTGTATATGTTTAAAGTGATCACATCATCTACTGGAGCAGCTGTATTGATATTCGCTATTGTTACAGGGAATTTGAGAGAAAGGCCGGAATAAGCTGCATCGCCATATATACCGGGTTCATCTCCAAGTTGTACTTTTCCTTCCCACAGGAAGATGGATTGTGGTGCTGTCATGATAAATTAGGTTTAGAATAATAGATAAAAGAATATCGCTGACTATTAGAAAGTTAGTTTCAAATGTCAATTATTTTCGACTAAAATTATTTATTAATTTCTTAAAAATGAAATGCTTGGCAGCTTATTTTATATTTTAGAGAATTATATAATGGTAGATGTTCTGGCTTAGGTTCAACAATTAGAAATATGGCTCTGATCAATACTAAACTTATACGTATATTTCCATGAAAACATCCTCTAATGGCCCGTTTCTATCTTATCACTCGCAAAAAAGATTATCGGAAATCAGGGCGTCCTCGATGAATGGCCAACAAAATGAGTTGAGCAAATTCAAGGATTGGGCGGTATGGATTCCAGTTGCCACTGCGCTGATTTATTTCTATGCTTGGTTCTTTGAATTTGTTACCTGTATGAAATTAGGTATTCCGGCAAACTTAATAGAACCGACTACAGGATCGATCTTATTTTTTGCATTCGTACTTTGTAGCTTTTCTATCGCAGGAAGCTTTTTTTTTGGCGGGATATATGTCGTTGTTAAAGACGCTAAATTTTGGTCGGGTATCTTTTCGTTGCTCGGCCTAGTTGCGCTTACCAACATTGCTTATTTTTTTACCAACCGCACATGGTCTTTGGACGAAGGGTTAAGAATGGCGTTACTTGGGTTTTATGGGTGGCTGATCTTATTTGCTTATTGGCTATTTATTAAACTGTTTCTTCGAAATGCGTCTTGGAAAAGAATTTTCATCATATTATTTGAGGACGGAGACAACGTCTTAAAAGACTTTGTTACGTTATTACGTACAAGGTTTGTTTTCGTCATTGTGATCGGAGTTTTGTTTCTTACCTATTGGTGTGCGTTGGCATCGGTCTGGGTAAATCCTCCGAGTGTAAGGATACTTGGAAATGAGAAGTTAGTCATTGTCAAAAAGTACAATGACGTTTTCATTTGCCGCTATATGGATTCTACCAATACGGGGTTTAAATTAAATGACCGCGTTAAGTTGGTAAAGATTGAGGGGAGCGCCGGGCTAACCACCCAGGAGATGACGCCGGCACCTGGCTATTGACACCTTGCCCCAAAAATCTACTTAGTTGTGCCCTACGATCATGACTCTTGATAAAAATGAGTATCAGATAACACAATCCTTAGACGAAGTTCATAAATTATTATCGCCAACACAATTCTTCAGAGTGACCAGACAGTATTTGGTGAATTTTACAGCAATTAGAGAAGCGAAACATTATTTTTCGCGTAAGCTTATTGTCAAATTAACAATTCCAACTGAAGAAAAAATATTGTTAGGAAAAGAGAAAGTTACAGCATTTTTGAGCTGGTTAGAAAATAGATGAAATCAAATCAAAAAAGGTTTGAGCTGTAGAAAGGCAAAGACGAATCGGTATGCGCTTAGTTGTTTGACTATGATCTATTATTTTAACCTATTGTAATCATTTTGTATAATTAAAAATACCTTAAATCGTGATTGTCAATCTACTTTATGCATCCATAAATTACATAAATTCTGATAATCAATTTTTTAGCAAATTGAAGTAACATATTAGTAACATGAAATTTTTATGTATAAATAGCATAATATATTAAGCGAACATAATTTAACAGATAGCCAAGACAATTTTTTTTCTGTTAAACGCTAATGAATTTTAATTCATCCAATAAATTGGTGATTTTGACTAGCACGGCGTTTTTATGCGTCTTTTCTATTGAGATGCCTATTCAAAGACTTGTAATAATTTTATTGCTATAATATATTGATAATCAGAATACTTAGTAAAGACTAGCTTACTCGGCTTTGTGAACCGTATCATAAACAATTGAATCAATATAATTCTTGCGAGTATATTCCAAAAAATCAGATATCAATGTCGAACTTTCATGCGAAAAGGGTATTTTAGAAGACATTACGGCTTCTTTCGTTGCTAAAGACTTAAACCTACTTAAATGATTAATGTACGTTTCGAATGTGAAATTTTAAGGGCTAGCAGGACTAGGCTAGCGCAATTGATTGAAAAAAGCACTTACGAAATATTATTTAAAATTCCAGACGGTTTTAACAATAATATAATTTGGCAAATTGGTCATTGTATCACTTCTCAACAAAGGCATATTTATATGCGTAGCGGATTACCAATGTACATATCTAAAGAATTCGAGGATTCCTTCAAAATTGGATCGTCTCCAGATTCTTGGAAAATTACTCCAGATGTTAATGAGGTGAAACATTTATTGATTGATACAGTGAACCACCTTGAATCAGATCTGGAATCCGGATTATTTGTTAATTATGAGCCCTTTGATTTACCCATCGGATTTCAAGTAAAAAACCATGTCCAAGCACTACAAGCCGCTAATTATCACGAAGCGGAGCATAGTGGGCAGATTTTTACGTATTTGAAGCTGCTAGTCAAAGAATGAAGTATAATAGATTTTTACAGTTTGAAAAGGATTAACGATGACATACTTTAGTCCATTCTTGCTTTATAGCTAAGGTAGTCGGTGTTATCAAAAATGCAGCGCCCCCTGTTTTCACCAAAGATCATTAAACCATAAGAAAACAGGGGGCGTTCTTCGGGCGGGCGATAGCCCGCCGCCGGGCAATTTTCAAAGTAAGGGGGATTGCTCCCCCTGAGTGAAATTTTAATTTTAAATCAGTGCTTCGCCACCCTGGTTGGCAAAATCACGGCAAAGATTGAACGCTGTTTGCGCTCTTAGTTTTGCTGTGCCATCCATTATAGATTTAAATTTTACTTCGTCGCTTTTGAAACTGCGTACATTTTGAAAATAGCCTGTTACACTATTGTATGCGCCAAATACAGTTCCTGCGGTTGTTTCCATTTGCTGGGTTTGGCTTCCCAAAGCATATTCATACACATTATCTACAATGTTGGTGTAGTGAGTGGATAGCATTTCCGTTTTGCCTTCCGCTAAATTCTGTAACACTTCTTTATTTGGTGCCATTGCGATCTGTATCAATTTTTTAACCTCTGCATCAGTAATGCGCACTTTGGCCCAATGGTTAAATAAGCCTTCCATTTCACCCGATAATAAACTGGTGATACCCATTAATGTATGCGCCTGTTTCAGCCTTTCGGTAGCGGATGACGTGTGGCGTATTTTAATCGCCCCTGAATGGTTTTGCATGGCAGCGTTAAGCGTGTTGTTGCAAACTATTCTAATTGGCGTAAAAGCTGCTGTTATGCTTCCTAACCCATCGTGCGAAGTAGTTAAAAACAAGTACTGCTCTATCCAGTCTTTAACACCCACCCGTATATAATCGGGTAACTTTGCCGTAATAAATACCCTTTCACCGTTTCCTAACGCCCCAGCTGTTTCGTATAAAACACCATCGCCACCGCCAACTATAGCATCAAAAAAAGAAAATGCATCCCTGTTTTGTACCACTTCATAGTCATTGCCCACTACGCCCAAAACCTGCTCGGTATCTGCGCGAACGGTAGCAAAGAAATTAGGTACTTCTATTTCAGGGATCATCATATCGTCGCTTCCCTCGCCTAAATGGTTAGCGGTATCATAGGTAAATAAAGGGCGTTTTTCTACAATATAATCCAAACCTGCGTGTTGTATAGCTTCGCTGCTGGTCGGATAACGATCAATAATCTGCCCTAAGCCTTGCCAGGCTTTTTCCTTTACGCTCATAAAGCTGTTTTTTCCTGTTTTCTGATTGAAATTTATTTGATGTGCCATGACGTTTATTTTTTAGTTTTTAATTGTATGAGTTCGGTTGCTGTCACTTCCACGTTTTCGGTACTGCTTACGCTGTAAACTGTTTCCGTTTGCAGTTCTGCTATCGCATCGTGTATGTTGGGGTAACTGGTTTTGATCCTGACCTTAACCAGTAAATAAATCGTGTCTTCCATTGCCTTACTGATAGGTATTTATAAAATCGTTTAATTCCATTTGAAACCTTGCTGGATTATCCTGCGCCAACTGTTCTGCATAACCATCCCAAAATATTTGGTTGGTTAACTCTATAAATTGCTCGTATATCGGGTTATCTTTTGAGGTGAAATTTAAAAATGCCCCCGGCTTGCCACCGGGAGCATGTGGTTTACTAAGCATTTGGAAAAATGATATTAGCTTCAATGTCGGCCAGTTTTTCATGGCAGGCATCAAAAATGAACTGCGATACCATGCGGATAAGGTTTGGCGTGTTGGTGATAAATTCCCGGCCTTTGTCGTCTTTAATAATCAGTTTACAACCCTGATACGGGTTACTTTCCAGTTCGTCGCTTTCTTCAATCAGTTTCACCTCAAAATCTTCTAATATTTTGATACGGCCAATCAGGGCTAAACGCTGAATGCTTAAGCGGTGGAGGTCGCCAACCGATTTTAAAGTCTGCTCTAAGTTCAAAGCGATTTTTTTAGGCTCGGCTTTTACCTCTTCCACTGATTCGGGCTTTGGCGCTTCGTCTAATCCCTGTCCTGTGGTGTAGGGCGCAATGTTAGCGGGTTGGTTATCCACTGTAGCGGGGCAATCGGTCTTAACCTCGGTAGTTTTGGTTGCCTCAACTTTCGGAGTTTGGGCAGGTGTTTGATTTTTAGCGTTTTCATCTTCTTTGGCTTCCTTTTGGGTTAAGCTTGGGCGGTTTTCAACTCGGTTTGCTGTTTGGTTGTTTTTTGCTGTTGCACCTTGTACACCGTTTGCATTTTTTTCTGCTGTTTTCATTTTTTAAATGATTTAAAAGGGTTAAAAATTTGTTTTTTTGTTTCCCTCTTTTCCCGAAGACTTCCCTAAAAAGCTATTTTTCAAAAGAAAAAACGGAAAAAAAGAAAGCAAAAAAAGGGTGCCCGCAGCAGGCAAAAGGAAACGGAATAATTGGAGGGGACCCTTTGGGGAGGAAACCGTTTATGCCGTAGTCTTTTGCGGATGTTTCAGTAAATTTTTAAGAAATGCGGGCAAAACCTTAGCTGCCTTTTTCTCCGTTTCGATTGGAAAATAGCACCTTGAAGCATCTGATCTATTAGCAGTAAATTAAGTGCAGAGAGAAGGCAAGCGCAGCTTTTCCCAGCGTAGCGGGTAAACAAGTGAAGTCCTGAGCGATGCTCTTAATTGGAGTTAAAAACAGGCGCTACAACAGCGGATGCTTTTGCAGCGTGGCAAAAATGCAGTAGCCGGATATTGTTCTTCTAATGCTTATAAAAGTCATCATTAACTAACTAAAGCTAACTTAATGATGGAATAAGCAATCATTAACCTGTTTTAAAGCCTCAGTGATGGAAAAAACAAGCGCGGAATGGTTCGCTATGAGCGTTCAAACCTTTCGCACGTTGCAGCATTTTGATTTTAACAATGTCCGCTCTTAAAGTTATGAGCAACTCTTTCGAACGATGCGCTTTTTACGCTTAGACTATCCGCAGGCCGAGCAAATGTACCGCCGGATGGTTTTTAATGTGCTGGCAAGAAACTGCGATGACCATACCAAGAGCTTTGCCTTTACAATGGACAAACAAGGGCGATGGGCTTTAGCTCCGGCTTATGATGTATGCCATGCTTACCGCCCGGATAGCCCCTCGGTCAGCCAGCAATCATTAAGCGTTAACGGAAAAAGGCAAGGCATAGACCGAAAAGACCTACTGGAAGTAGCAAAACAAATGACCATAAAAAAATCCGATGAAACCATCAGAGAAATCGAAAGCATCCTCAAACAATGGCCGGACTACGCAAATCAATGTAATGTTGAATCTGTTTTGCAAAAAGCTATAGCTGAAACATTGATTCAATTGTAATGAATAAAATCAAGAGACTATTGGTTCGATTCCCGCCCTGGGTACTATTTTAGGGAAGTTGTCAATTTTATTGACAACTTTTTTTATGGGGTAACTTATCGAAAAAAGGTTGGAGCACCACTTTTATTTGCACAGTTATTTCAAATTTCCCAATACTTTTTGGTCGTAGTTATAGCCTACTTCATTGGGAAATTTTCCATTTAGGTCTGGAAAAATAAGTTGTAAATATTCATAATTGCTATTCTCGTAAAATTTAACCGAAGTGAGAGCATACTCCTCAACGTCCGAATTTTTCAAGCTAATAAAGTAAACAGCAAACCTATCGCTCAAGTTTTGAATCTTCCTATGCAACGGCACTTCGGCGAATTTAAATTTGCTTACGTAGTTTTCAATTAATTCTCCAGATAAATTTGGCCCAAGTCCTGATATAAAAAGTTCTGGTATTTTAAAATTTTTAAATATGCCGGTTGAATATGCAAAAGGAGTAAAATCAATTTCTTCAAGTACTGCTGTTGTATGATATCCTTTATTTTTGATATTCTTATAAACCTTATTAAAATAATCTTCTTTCTTTTTATCGTCCATTGTATTTATGATAAAGTAAACCTGACACCATCAAGGCTTGGCGACTTAGACAAACTTACTAAAAACTGAAAAGCAAGTGGTGATTTTTAACCAGACAGACTGATCAAGTCAAAAATAGTAATGCCCTTAATCACCATAAAAATGTTTAGATATTCTTCCCGCCGCCTATTTCATTTTATGCGATTAAACGTCCAAGAAGCTCAATGTCCGCCAAAAAATGATCCGAAATTTGTATCTTTTGGAGTACTATTTATGACAAGTAGCCAATTTTATTGGCTGCTTTTTTTATGGAATTAACTTTAGTACTTTTAAAAGCTTATCAAATTATAAAATGGATTTTTCAATTACCTCGAAGTTGGACAAAGGAGACTATATCAAAGTGATGTTCATTGGTCTTTACAAAAAACCGTATTACATAATGGCCACTATTTTGGGACTTTGTCTTTTAATAATTTCAATATTAAACTATTTAAATGCCATAAGTTTCGAGGTTTACTCACCCTTTACCGACGCTGTTTTAGGTTTATTTTTACTACTATCTCCATCAATAATTGTATTTTTTGCTGTTAGCCAAGCTAAATCAAATCCAAGTTTACTAAATGACATGACTTATACTTTTAACGAGGAAAGTATGGCTGTTAATGGATTGACCTTTAAAAGTGAGTTCTTATGGGAGCATATTATTAAGCAAAAAGAGATAGGCAAGTTTTTAATTCTATATCACACACAAAAATTTGGAAATTTTATTGATAAGTCAAAACTAACGTCAGAGGAATTGCTTTTTATAAAGTCAAAAATAAAGAAATAATTGGGACGCCATCATTTATCCTGCAATGGTTCAATCAATAACGGGTTAGATATTTAAAATCGGCCTCAATCATCAAATAGAGTGGCTAAACGTTTCAAGTCATCTAAAAATTGGTTCGTGGGGACGTCGGGTTTGAGTACAATTTATGACAAGTAGCCAATTTTACTGGCTATTTTTTTTTATGGAGCATAAAAGCGGGCCGCAGGGACAGCCAGAGCAATAGAAAAAACGCCGGGAGTAAAATCAAAACCTTTTACGGGTTTGAGTGGACCTCCAGTGCGAAACCATCTCCAGTCAAATTCCGGAGATGATTGCGACAGAAGCAAGAATTTTACTTTTAATCTTATGGTTAACGCTTATCTGCATACAGTTATATAACTGTATGCTCGGTAGATATTAAAAAGCTGCAGCCGTGCATGTCAAGGAATTTCTCTTCATCCGGTCTGATCAATTTCATATAATCTTTCGAACCAAAAACTTTTCCGATGGAGTCTGCATTATCAAACCATATTTCTGTGATCCCATCATATTCCCGGGGTGGCAGTCCCGGAAGCGTTACCGGCAGCGGATGACATTGTACGTAACGGCGGACATATTGCTTTACCTCTGGTAGCGAAGCAAACAAAGCCGCGTGATTATTCTTATGATAAGAAACAAAGTCTTCGTGACTGGTTCCGGGACGCCTGCGTAGCAGGATAGTGAATTTAATCATGGTCATATTTTTTTATCAAATATGGCCCATCGTTACCCGCTATAACGTTGACTTGGGTTAAGAAAATTATTTATAATGGAGCCGCTTGCGCAGCCTGCTTAATGATTCCGGCTTTACACCCAGGTAAGATGACATGTGAAATTGCGATATTTGATTAAACAGTTCCGGGCGGGTCGATAAAAGATGCTCGTAACGTTGCTGTGGCGACATAAATTGGAACATTTCTACACGTTCGTTCAACTGCAAATAAACCCGCTCTGCCACAAGGCGGCCGAACTTGCCCCATGCTGGTGAAATTTCATAAAGCTTTTGCACGTCCTGGAAAGAAAATGTCAGCACTTCTGAGTCTTGCATCGCCTGCCAGTAATAACGCGAAGGTATCTGGGTAAGAAAACTCTGAAAATCAACGATAAAGTTATCAGCTCCTGTGAACCGGTTATTGATTTCGTTGCCTTCCAGATCAACATAAAACATGCGGAAGAATCCTTTGGTAACAAAACAAATATTTTTACAAACGTCACCTTGTTCCAATAGATTGCCCTTCTTTTTTACCGATACCGCAATTCCCGGCATTAAAAGGTCAAGATCTTCCCGTGACATGGGTGAGATCGTATTGATAACGGCTTTAAGTTTTTCCATAGACGATGATTTGCTTCGTTCCTGCTAAGGTCAAAGTTACTCAATAGAACATCTTAGTTGTGCAGCACACAATTATAGAAATATTGATACGCCAGCTAACCGCTTTTTAAGATGGGTTGATTCTTTCTTCCCTGCTTTGTTTTAAAAGTTGCAAGGATGGTTTCAAGGTTTGATTCTCTGATGGTAACTTTTGATTTTATAAAATCAGAAAGGTTTTTCTATGGCTTAGTGTAGCTTTTTTTCTATTAGTTGCTTTGACATACGTCAATTTGTAGAATATTTTCTATTAAAATGATAGTTATGTAGAAAAAATTAGAATCTATTTGATCTGCTGCTCAACCAATAAAGTACGCCAGACATTGGGTTCGGGAATAATTATTTGCGCAGGCACCTCATCATTCCAGATTTTGAGGTCTTCGGATAAGAACTTATATAGTTTTTTCATGCCAACATTGTTGGTGGTAAAAATGTGGGTAATACCGATGTCGTCAAGGAATTTCTCCCAATACCCGTCCGGGCTTAAAGGCTGGATATAAACCTCATCGTCAATATCGGTATCATAGCCAAAAGAAAAGCCAGAAACTTGAGGCATTAGATCTTGATCTTCCGGGTCTTCCAAAGTAGAAGTCAGCCGGAAAAGATAAACCGGAAAATGGCCATCCGCGCGATACATGATCTCTACAGATGATAACGTCCGGCTATTCAGGGCCAAAACATTTTCGGTAAGCAGTTCAACCAGGTTAATCCATTGCTGGTCTGTTATCTTTAAAAGATTGCTGTGAGGGTGAATCGTATTTTCCATGTCAATATCTGATCAGGTAATGAAATAAGCAACAGGCCCGCGAAGGACCTGTTGCTGGAAATTGAAATTTAAAGATGCATCTTACTTTTCCGCGACTGCTTTTTTGCAGGAGCATCCTCCGGCTTCTGCTCACTTTGTTTCTGGCTTTTAGTGTTTTTTTGTTCCGGCTGGAGCAATTCCTCGCGGTTGATCTTTTTCATCTGGTGATCGTACAGGTCAACGGTTTTGAACTGCGGGTTTGCGGCAATGAAATATTTTTTATCGCCATCATCGCCACCCACGGTAATCTGCTGCGCATTCCCTTTTCTCAGCGAATACATGAGTTCTTCCCTGGCCTTTGGGTCTTCCAGTTCTTTAATGCCTTTACCGGCGAGCACTTTATCAATATCATAACCATAATTCTCATGATAATGCTTGATCTTCCTATTTCCGTTATCCGTCAGGTTTTTATTATCTAAGGTTAACCAGGACTGGTATTTCTGGCCTTCCAGGTTGTATAACTGTTTATGAACCGCGCGGCCTTCCATCAGGTTGAAGGCTTCTTTGGCTGTAATACCGTTTCCCTTATTGATATAAAAGGACTGATTAACATCCTTGGCCGGATCATCCTTGTGTGGAATACTTGCATCGTACTTGTTAAAGAAATACATATCCTGATTGTCACCAGCTTTAAAGTGCAGGGTGTAATCGATGGTTTTCTGGTTAAACTCATGCTGTGTTACCAAATTGAATTCCGGGGATTTTGCTGCAATTTGTTTATCCAGGTCGGCATTCAGCTTATCGCCAAACCCCAGGTTAAGCAAGCTCTTTTTTAAAAATTCAGAATTTTGAGTGTTCATGGTCTATTAAATTTAAAAGATTTAAAAATGATGTACTATCAATGATCCATTGCCAGTATGGTTTCCCTTGCCACCGGAACCGGGAGCGTTTGGAGGTTATCAAGGTCTTTTTGTCTGATCTGAAGATACAAATGCCTGTTCCCGTGGCGTTCGTATATTTCTACATTCAAAGCCTGATCTTCTGCAAGCGAAAAACGATGAAATGCGAATACTTTAGCCATCTCCTGTTTTCGTACAAGGGTGGTTTTTTTATGCAATGAGGCGTAAACAGGTACGATCTCCTGTTCATGGGTGGCCATTCTTGCCACTGTCTTTAAATCCCTGATATAAAAGCGGATAAAGTCAACATCATAAGGCAGATTTGATTTATTACGGACATCCAGCCTGAAGAATACCTTATTTCCGGCAAGCGATATTTTACTTACCCAAGCTTTAATACCGCCGGTCTTTTCGTGGTCAACCACGTCCGAGCGTTTTCCAGCGGCAAGCTGGTCGCCAATCAACGCATCATTAGTTTCGGGCGCTTTTACCACCCCGGTTACCACGGGTGCTTTTTCACCGATCTCGATGCTTCTTCCGGCCCGACCATAAGAGTATTGAACGGGTATATGATAGACTTTAGTTGTACTAACATCCTGCACATTTATTTTGACTGGTGTAAAGTCCGCTTTCTCTGCCTTTAAAGTGATCAGGCCATTCTCCTTTTGTACCACGTTAAAATCAGATGGTACGTTACCAATGATCCTGACGGCTGATTTAAAAAACAAGGCAGTTGTTTTATCGCGGCTGATGTAGGCGGTATCTTGCGCAAAGGAAACTGTTCCCATTACGGCAAGCATTAAAATGATGATTAACTTTTTCATGTTGGTATTTTTAATTGTCCCTGTCATTACTGTCTTTAAGCAGCACTTCGTAACCCGCTTTAACCTTGACTTTGATCTGTTTTACCTTATGATTAAAAAGTCCTTTGGCTGCTTCAACGCCTGCACTGGCGGCCTGTGCTCCAACAGACTGATCCATCGACATGAGCTGCATGGATTGAACGGCATCGCCAACCCCGTTTTTTGCAGCATCCCTGCCGATGGAGCCCGGAACATATAAGCCTTCCATTCCGTCGAGGTCATAAACAGCAAGAGAAACCGGCAGGATATTATTGAGATAGCGAATACTGCCAATTTTGATTTCCAGGCGTTCATTATTCAAAGCACAGGTACCATATACAAAACTCCCTTTAGGGATCATCCGGCCATTGACATAAATGCCATCCAATAGCCTTAATTTAATGACCGCGCCGCTAACCAGGGTTTGGTCTTCATGTACCACGGCTTGTATCGTATTGCCTGCGACCTGACCATTTCCGGCGGCCTGTTTTTTACTGTTGCCGTCACCATCATAGGCAGCATACTGCACCTGCATTTGACTACCGGAACTGTTATCGTCGTCCTCATCACTGGCCGCCAAAACAGGATAAACCCGCTGATGGTTCTTCAAAGACTGGCTTCGAGACCGGCTATTCGCATTACCCGGATTTTGAATATCATTGATCTGTTGCAACATTTGGGTTAGCTGCTTCATTTCAGGATCGTTGCCGCCACCGTTATCATTCATCGCTTTCATCATCAATTCCAGCCTTTTTACCTCTGCTGCAGATTGCGGCGCGGATGCGCCCCCGCCACCGTAGTTTGGCTGTTCGGGCTGGTTAATCTGCTGATTGATAGCGGCAAGTTTAGCCTGAATTTTCGCCTCGTTTACATCTGCCACGGTTGGGCCGCCAGTAAGGTTAGCGGTGGAACGCTGGGTAGCGGAATCCGCATGCCCGGCTTTAGCGGCATCCAGTCCCATTGATCTGACGAAACTTTCACTAACCCCGCTACTGGCTGAACTTGCCGAATCGGATTTAACAGTTTGGTAAACGCCCATTTTATCCTGGGCTTTTTCATCCTTGAACTGCGCCTGCGGCAGTGTGGCATTTAATCCCTGCGGATTGGAATTTTCAAAGGCAGATGCCGATTGTTTACCGCCGCCTAATGCCCAAAATGCCATTGTTAAAAATGGGATAATCAGCAGGGGCATCATGACTAAAAATTTGCGCTCCTTCAAAAATTCAGGAGTATGCTGCGGCAATTGGCCGCTGTTTGATACTGCATTCATGATTTACTTTTTTTTAGTTAATGAATCTGTTAACTGACGTTTAATCAATTGGGGACCGGGAAACTCTGATGCCTGCCCGATATGGGCCGACGTATAGTTTTGTGATAATTTGGGGATCGTATAAAAGCTGCAAAATGAGGTGCTAATTAATATGATGGACGTTAACAGCCCGATCGCAATAGCTATCTTTTTCTTTTGACGAATAGAATAAGCGTTAAACCACCTCTTAAGCCAGGCCGAAAAACGTATCTGGAAATTGATAATCTGCTTGGCCAGCGATGCCGCAACCTTGTCGCTCCATCGTGCTGACGTTTTACTGTTGGATAAAATCATAGCTTTTAATGTTGAATAGTGGTGTCCCTGTTCGCTAAGGTTTCCCAGTGAAGGATCAAAAAACCATGGGGGTTATTGTCCGACCTGGCTACATTGCGCAAATACCCCTGAGTGATCAGGCTTCGGTTCGCGGTGGAAGTGGAACGAATGAGTTTTTGCGTAGCAAAACATTTAAAGTAGTAGGGATATTGGTTGATGTCCAGCCAGATACTATCCACGGTAACCTGCTGACTGATATTGCCGGAGATCAGATTATTGTAGTAACTCTTTTCTTTTAGATCGTTGTATTGATTTTTGGCGCTTTCATCAGCCAGGTATAAAGCTTTGCCGATATTGGCATCAATTACCTTTTCATCAGGGTCAAGCGTGAAAAAATAATGATGGAACATCCGGATATGATCCCTTGCTTCCACAGGGATATTATCTTTCCGGTCTGCAGCAAATGCTTCCAGTGCTTTACCGTTTGCCAATATGTAAATATGGTTGCCTGCGATATTTGCCGCCTGATAACTTTTAAAAAGTGCGAAGCAGGAAATAAGCGTACATGCTGCGATGAGCAGGTAGCTAAACAGCTTGATATGCTTAAAGGCTGTGTCTATATTTTTGAGTTGTGAAAACATAATAGCGGTTTTAAAGGGTGAAGGACTACGCTTTTTGCGGGTTTATTTTGGATGCCTGGTGACTATTCGCGCCCTGACTGTTATCCTGAAAATAAGGTTTGGAAACGGAGCTGTCTGCCATGCTTGCGCTGGTATTGGTTCGCTGATTGCCGAAAGCATCTGCTACCATGCTGCTGCCGGAAGCGCCCGCGCTCATTACTGATTGGGTGGTGCTGCTGACCATGCTGTTCACCTTTTGAAGCAAGCCATTGCCGCCGCCAGCATTGACAATGTAATTGGCTACGCTTGGCACGGTAAAATAACCGATGATGCCGATAATTAAAAATATGAGGTAAGCGGTGTCGGTGGAACTAAAGAAAGTGTCACCCGCATTCTGAACCTGGTTAATATCCAGTTTCAGCATGTTTTCCTGTACCTTACCGATAATGGCACCGAAAATGTTGGCTACCGGTAGCCACAGAAATACATTGATGTATTTAGCCAGCCATACCGTCAAGGTATGCTGAAACCCATCGAAAACCGCTAAGCCAAATACGATAGGCCCCAATATGGCCAGGATGATGAGGTAGAACGTTCGGATCGTATTGATACATAGTGCTGCTGCCTCATATAAAACCTGCAATACTTCGGACATCCATTGTTTCACCGAATTCCGAAAGTTATAGGACGCTTTAGACATGGCAAATTTCACGTCATTCTCCACACTTTCGAATATGCCTTCTTCATTTCCTGCCGTGTCATTCGGATGAGTGTATTTATACCACTTATCCCGATCACCGTCGCCGTTGTCTCCAACATACATTTGCCAGGTGTTTGTTTTTTCTACTGCCGCTTCTTTTGCTTTCAACAGGGCGGCAATGGCGGCATCCGAATTCTGCACCATTCCGCCGGTGGCGCTAACGGTGGGCGACATAACACCGTTGATGATGGCAATAACCGTAGGAAATAACAGAATAGCTAAACCTAAAGCGAAGGGCCGCATCAGCGGGTAAAAATCAATCGGCTCGGCGCTGGCGATCTGTCGCCAAACCCGGCTGCCAATAAACCATAAGGCACCAAATCCGGCTATCGCCCGGCCCACACCGATCAGTTGACTGCACATCGGCAACATATCGTTATACACGCCGTTTAACGTTCCCTGCAAGCCCTGAATATCAGTTGCGAGGCCATCTGCTTTGGAAAATAAAGGAAAAACTATCCCCGTTACCGCAAGAATTGCGGTTAAATAAATCTTCGTTTTCATCGTATTTATTTGTTTTTTAAAGGTGATGGATTAGTTATTTATACCATAGAGCTGTTTCACCGTTCGCGTGTCGCCTATATCCTTGCTGCGCTGAATATTCAGTAAAACGCCTTGCCTGTTAAAATACCGGAGGAACTGTAGCTTATCGGAACTGCTGGCATAGATCCGGTCAATCGCCCTCATCCGTTCATCGTCTGACATGCGCAGTTTACCTGCGGTAAGTACATTCGTGAGGTCGTCGAGGTTTTGCAGGCTTTGATTAACAAGTTGGGTATAGACGTTGCTCATATAGTTCAATTCAGCGGCACTGAATAAGCCGCTTTGCCGGAATTGCTTGTAGGCGCTTTTGTATTCGCTGATCAGGCTGGCCTGCTGTGTTATTATTTCAACTACCCGGCCATAATTTTTTACCGTGGGATTAATGGAAAGCAAACCATTCAGGTAAACACTATGCAGATCAAAATTGCCTTTAGATAATTGGGATATACTGCCGTAGCCCTGCTGATAGATTTGATAGCCGGTTTTCATATCACTCAATATGCCTTTCAGTTGGGTTAGCTTTTCAATATCCAATATTAGCTGCTGCATTTCCTGTGCCTGGGCCTTGCTTTTGTCTGCTTTTGCTAAACAAAGGAGGAAGACGAGTATCATTACGATAAAGCTGAAGTTCTTTTTCATGATGTTACGTGTTACTGAATCCCGTATATTTTCTTTTCCACTAATAAATTTTTGCCTTCCTGGAGCCGTTGCAGGGCATAAACTTTTACCTGATATGAAAAAGTGGAGGCAAACCGGTAATTACGCTGCATAGCCGAATGGATCACCCCGATATGTTTAAGCCGTTCTTCATCACTCATTTTTAGTTTGTTGTCCGTTACCACATTTTGTAATTCGGTGATCTGCTGGTCGCAGTCTTTGAATAAAGCGGCTTTAACTTGTGTGATGTACTTCTTTTCGCCGTTATTAAAATTGGCGGTTTTGTCCAGCGAGTTCATGCGAGTAAGAATATCATTTTGCCATTGCAGGATATCCTTCACCAGTTGGTTATCCTTTACTACCGGGCTTACATTATTCAGATTATTATAGTAGGTAGTATGCAAGCCATTTTCCGATTTCAGATAACCAGTAATTGATCCCAAGCCGTTGTGAGCAATATTATTTCCTGCTTTATAATAAGCAGCGTAAACCTGCAACGCGGCTATTTGCTGTAACAGGTATTTCTTTTGCGTACTTTTCTGCCTGAACCATTCCGCAAAAGTTTGTGCTCTTAGCGTAGTAGCAAAAGCAGAAGCGGCAACCGTCATTATTGTAAAAGCCAGTAACTTCTTGCTCTTGCGGCGGATCTCATTTGCCCGCATCTTCATTTGGTTAATTGATTCCATAAAGCTTTTTAATTGATTGCGTATCGCTTAAATCTTTACTGCGTTGCAGACTCAACCTGATACCCTGATTATTGAATTGGTGTAAGTCGTTATAATTTTCATCCAAATGATCGCTGGCCTTGTTGATTAATTCCAGGCGCTGTTCATCCGTCATTTGTGTTTTTGCTGGGCTCACCACCAGCATGATCTCATCCAGATTTTTGGCACTGGCATCTAAGATGCCCGTATAAACCTGCTGCATATAGCTTATTTCCTGCGGGTTGAAATGATTATCCTGCCGAAACAGGCTCCAGGCTTGTTTATACTCCCTAACCAAAGCCGCTTGTTTTAGGGCAATATCTTTTATCCGCTGATATTTTGAAATGGTGGCTTTGATGTTGCCTAATTCCGTATAGTAATTGCTGTACAACTGCTTTTGCTGTTCAGTCCAGCCGGAAATTTCAGTTAACCTGGTTTTGGACATTTGATTTTCAATCACCTTCTGCGCGTTTTGCAGCCAGATCGTTTTGTTCTGCATTCGCTGCACTTTAAGGTCAATTGCTTTGATCACTTTGGTTACGGTCAGCTTAATGACTTCCCCGATAACAAACTGGGCATTTGCCCTTTTGATGGGAGTAAATGTGAGCAGTAATAGCAAGCAAAAAGGTGCTATTTTATTTAAATTTTCCATAATAATCCTCCATTTCCATGCCGGAAGGCAGAAATTACCTTGTTAAATAAGTTTATGAATGTTGCCTATTTTAACCGTTTATATTCGTCATCACCGAATAAGAGGCTTTTCCCTGGTTTCATATAGAGCTGCTTACCAAATTCGGTTTCCTGTAAAACCTGTTTATCCTGAACATATGTCGCCGTCCATTTTACCTGTTTGAATTCTTTAGGCAATATCTTACCGTCCCTAATCTTTTGGTAACCGGTACGCCTGATAACTTGGTAAATCTGATTATGGTAGGGTACGATTTCCAACGTGTCATTACCTATGGTATATTCATTACGGTAAGTCGCCACATAAGTGCCGGCAATATCAGCTTCTTTGGAATGACTACAGGCGCTTAAGATCACAGTTGTCAGCGCGGTCAAAATGATATTTATTTTTACATTGCGAATTGTTTTCATGGCTTTATTTTTAAATTGGTTATTGAATTAGTTGATTTTTCCAGTTCTTCCCTGACAATTGCGGCGATGCCTAATTGCATACTGCCAAACTTTTTAGTGTAGGCAAAGACTTTGGCTTTTTCCGCTGATTCCGTGGTATAAGTCCAGTATTCCTCGCGGCTTACCTCGGTGCGGTAAACTTTGGACAGTTGGCCGTTTAAGCTGATAAATACCTCTTTATATTTCAGGTTTTCGACATTATTGCGGTTCATGCTCATAATGAGCGCCGTTTCCTTATCGGTGATACCCAATAGCTGCTGGATTTTCGGAAAGTCATTTTGGTATTTCCGCTGGTCCAGCAAGATCTTGCAATCACTGTTATTGATGATGGCCTGCTTAACTACCGGTGAGCTGATGATATCTTCTATATCCTGGGTAACTACCAACGCTTCACCAAAGTACTTACGGACGGTTTTAAACAGGTATTTGATGTATTCAGCCATTCCTTCCCGCGCAATGGCTTTCCAGGCTTCTTCAATCAGGATCATTTTACGGATGTCCATGCTTAATTTGCGCATTTTGGAAACAAAGGTTTCCATGATGATTAAGGTAACAACCGGAAATAGAATGGGATGATCTTTGATATTATCCAGCTCAAAGACAATAAAGCGCCTTTGCAATAAGTCGAGGTTTTCTTTCGCATTCAGCAGATAGGCATATTCGCCGCCTTTGTAATAGGGTTTCAATACAAAAAGCATATTATCAATATCGAAACGGGTATCCTTCACTTTCGATTGCTTCATTGTTTCATAAAATTCATTGGACAGAAACTCATAGAAGGTGTCGAAGCATGGAAATATCCCGGGTTGAACTTTCAGCTTCTCATAATAATGATACAAAGCATCCGAAATGGCCACGTATTCAGATCGTTGCACGCCTTCGTCCTCCTTTTTCCACAAGGCAAGTATCATCGCTTTAATGCTCTCTCTTTTTTCCGTGTCCAGGTTATCCCCTTCAGGAACGTAAAAAGGGTTAAAACTAATCGGTTTGTCTTCTTTGTAGGTAAAGTAATAGCCACCTACAAATTCACATAAACCCTGGTAACTATGTCCAACATCTACGATAACCACATGCGCACCCTGCTCAAAGTAGCTGCGCAGCATGTGATTGGTAAAGAAAGACTTACCACTGCCTGACGGACCTAATATAAATTTGTTACGGTTGGTCGTAATGCCTTTGGTCATCGGATCATCGCTGATGTCAACGTGTACCGGCTTTCCTGATAAACGATCACCCAGGCGAATACCGCAGGGACTAATGCTTGACTGGTAATTTGTTTCCAGATTCAGAAAGCAGGTAGCCTGTTCCACAAACGTGTCAAAGGTGTCGTTCATGGGAAAACTGGCTTCATTGCCTGGCAATCCTGACCACCATATTTGCGCTGCGCCGTCGGTTTCCTGTTTGGGCTGTGCATCCATCTGGGCCAATGATGAACTGACTTTATTTTTAAGGTCCTTTAAATTAGAAGCATCGTCTGTCCATGCCAAAATATTGAAGTGCGCTTTCACAGGTAACCGTTGCTGACTGATCGCTTCATTTAAAAAATCATGTGTCGCATCACGGCCAATGGCATTTTCGCGGGAATAAGCAGATAGCGATTGAAGCCTTAATTTTTTCGCCTCCAACTTCTTAATGGTTTGCTGGCTGTCCCCGATAAAAATATATTGGTTATACAAATGGTTACATTTCAGCAAAGTGCCTATCGGTGTGGCGAAGCCGGTACTGAATTTCGTTTTATCGGTACTGTACTTGTCGTAAGTGATCCGTGGACCGCAAAGTGCCGGAAGGTCTTCCACATCACTAAGTGTATAAAGCTGGCAATGACTGTCGCCAATTCTGATCTCGTCCTCAATGTGAATATCTTTCAAAACGGTGGCCTCGTCTTTATTCAAAAGGAAACAATATTGTTCCAAAATGCCGGGATTTTGAAGGGTGCCTGTCAGTTCATCGTCGGTCAGCCTTTTTAAGGAAATCAATCCGCTGTCCTCCAATACCCGAACAAACTGGCCTGCGCTATCCAAAAAATCACGGAATAATTCATCGCAGGTAGTTTGCACAGGTACAATGCGTTTACGCATCAATACGCTGGTCGCGCTGGAATACTGCTTGAATTTATCCGGCTTCTTGGTTAAATAAATATGGCAGTGATGATGCAGGTAAGCCCGTTCGTGAAAGTAACGTTCGCTGGAATGTGACAGGAACGTTTTAACGTTCGCACCGCTATTCTTAGCGAATACCGCTTCGTATTGTTCATTCATAAACCAATCCTGTTTATGAAATACGCTATTTTTAGGCAGTAGCTTTATCGCTTTGATCAATACCTCGTGAAATGCCAGGTACTCATCGTTGGACAAAGTAAATATTTCAGGCAGGCTCACTTTGAACCCAATGGTCAGGTCACCCTGTACGGAGATCATGGTTTGATGCTCTACCTTATAGACAGGAAATACCTGTTCTGCTTTGCGATGTGTGGCCATGTCTATTTTTTTAGTTTGAGAAAAACGTTTCGGGTGGTAAATTTTAAATGGCTCGGCAGGTAGCGTTTAGCTGCTTTTTTCATCAGGCCATGTTCGCCGTATTTATGGCTCAGCTTAAAAACCTGGTAAAACAGTGCGCTTCCTAAACCTGCAATGATCATGATGCAGTAATGCACAGGTACGCCAAGCAAATAAATTATGGCGAAGCCTATTAATAAGATCACAAGCCCGCCTGCCAGGTAACCGATGTACTGAGCCTTTAAACCTTTAAACTCAATTGGCTTATTAATGCCTTTATTAATTTGATACAGTGCCATAACCGTCAGTTTTAAACGCCGAAGAATGATTTTAAAACAGTGGCGACCACTACGAGGAAAATACAGCTGCCAAACCAACTGGAAGCCACTTTACCTGTATCATGTTCACCATCATTCCATTTCTTAAATACCTTGATCGCGCCGACCAATCCGACTATCGCTCCAATGGCATACATTAAGCTGGTTCCGGTAGAAAAATAACTTTTAACCTGGGTAGTGGCCGCGTTAATTCCTGAATTACCGTCCTGCGCGTATAGTGATAGGCTGATTAAAATCAGGCTGATGGTACCCAGTACGTGCCTGATGAAACTTACCGCACTCACACGGCTCTTGAATTTTTGAATTTTCATGATGATTAATTTAAGTGTGAAAAAAATAGGGTCAAGCCCAGGTTCCTTGCAGGTCTGCTAAGGATAATGGGAACATTAATTTTTCGTTGGAGATTTTGACGATCCTGATTAAAACCGACTGCAAATCAATATCCTCCTTAAATCTTTGGTAAGAATCGATCAAGATCCGGAGCAGGTTAATAAATTCTGGCTTATTGTCAATTTCCCGGAAAGCTGCGATGAGATTGCCGGCTTCCGCTTCCAGTTCCTCAGCCGGAGAAAGCACCAATTCAAAACCTGAATCCGGGGTTTCTTCGGTTAATGCAATCTGCTCTGATTCGTCTGGTGATAATTCAGCGCAATACAACTCTTCGGAGTTTGAAACCGAAACGCCGTTCTCCAGTTTTGCTGCGCCCATTACTTCAGCCGGGACTGACTGTGCCGCAGCAAATACACCTGTCTTCTGTTTACGGTTAAACAGGCCGGAGATTTCTTGCTGGTAATACCGGAGTATGACATATCCGTAATAAGCTACGGTAAGGATGATGACGGCTGCCAGATAGTGCTGCCAGGAGATTGAAGACAACATAATGCTTTAGTTTAAAAACCGACGCCCCATGCGGCGATTACAAAAGCAAAGGTTGGGATAGCTTAAAAAAATAATTCACACCTCGCACATGAGGTAGGTGTTTTTTTTATAATTAAAAATCGCAATTAACTTAAAATCAACAGTTTAATTACTGAAGTCTATTCGCTGCTGCCATCCGTCCATTTCAAATTTTTCATCGATCCGCTTCAGTAGTGCTATTTTAAGTTTATCCAGAAACGACGTTCGTTCCTTTTTTCGCCGTGTGATATCCGTATATTTATGATAATAAGAGCCGAGATCAACCTGAAAAACGGTTTGAAAAAAACTCACCACCATTTTGATCTCTGAATTGCCATTGTTAAACACGCCCAATGCGACGAGCGCATAGATCAGTTCTACCAGATCAGTTTTATTAAAAGTCCAGGTCAGTGGCAGATCCATTTTGTTTTCAACAGGAAGCTCATCGCGATTGAGGATTTTCTGTAATTCCAGGTTGAGGTAATCCTGATATTTCTCATTGGCCATAATTTTCGACAGCTTATAATCATGGCTGGTTGAATACAAATCGTCCTCTTCAAAATCTTCCAGTTCAACATACACATCAAAACCGCCACGCGTAAAATAGAACTGATCCATCTGGGTGGAAGCAGAGCGGTAGTACTGATAAAAAGCATGGTTGTGGTCAAAAAAACGTTTCAGGTCTGTCAGTTCGTAATTGATATATTCTTTCAGGATCTCATCACCGCCTAATGGTTTTTGCATGATGAAGTTATAGACATTGATGAAGTAAATGTATTTACTGTAAAACATCGGTTTGATCTCTTTAAAAAAACTCACCTCTTCCTCGACCGTTTCAAAAGCATAGGTGGAGATATAATTTTTGAGTTTGGCCATTGCTTTTTTACAGATCTTAATGGATTCTTTGAGCTTCTCCGTCTGAACGCCGGTATTGAGGGAAACTTCGTTCAGCTGATTTTCCATGGCGGCATAAAATCTTTCTGCGAATGTGTTCATAATGGAGAGGGGGTTCTATTGGTGAGGTTGAGCGTGCGGTCGATATCTTCAAACGCCTGGAGTACCTTGTCCAAGTGCTCTTTGGTATGCGTTGCCATGACATTCATCCGTATCCGGGCATTCTTTTTTGAAACCGCAGGATACATAATCGGGTTGGTGTAAATCCCGGCTTTTAACAACAGACGGCCCGCTTCCAGTGTTTTTGGTATGTCGCCGATCTTCACCGGGATAACTGCCGAAGCTGTCGTTCCTACGTCAAATCCGAGGCTGACCAGCCCATTTTTCAGGTAATTGATGTTTTCCCAAAGTTTAGTCCGCCATTCCGGTTCTTCATCAATCAGTTCGATAGCCCTGATGATCCCCATAATAGCAGGAGTTGCGGTTGTAGAAAACAAATGCTGCCTGGACTGGAACTTGAGGTAATTGATCAGTTCAGTACCTGCGATGACGTAACCGCCAATATTGCCCAATGCCTTACTAAAGGTACCGGTGATGATATCCACCTCTTCAAAAGCATCATGCATTTCGACGACACCACGGCCCGTATCGCCAACCACGCCAATACCATGCGCGTCATCCACAACGAGGTAAGCCCCGTAACGGTGTGTTAGTTCTGCAATTTTATCCAGCGGTGCCAAATCTCCGTCCTGACTGTAAACCCCATCAATCACAACCATTTTTGTACAGTATTGGTGTTCTGCATTTTTCAGCACCAGTTCCAGCATTTCCAGGTTATTATGGAGGAAAGTTTTCACATTGGTATTTAATACACCTTCGTAAACGCTGGCATGAACAGCCATATCCAGGATAGCCAGGTCTTCTTTATGCAATAAGCATTGGAGGGTTGCGCTGTTCGCGGTATAGCCGGTAGTATATAAAATGGCATCCTTTCGCTTATAAAATGCAGCGATCCTTTTTTCCAGTTGCCGGTGATAAACAAAATGGCCCCCGATGGCAGGAGAAGCACCCGATCCTGTGCCAAATAGTTCAATGCCTTTGATAACGGCAGCCTTGATTTCCGGGTGCTGGCTAAATCCAAGGTAATCATTGGAAACCAAACAGACCGACCAGGTTGGGGAAGTATCGCCGGGCAGCATTAAATTCATCTCTGGCCCTACGGGTGTGAGCGACTCTATCCGGTAGTTCAGGTGTCCGTTTTCTTTCAAAAAATTCAGGTAGGCGTTAAACTCGGCAGCGGTGGCATAGATGTCCTGTCCGGCGATGTTTTCAAAATCCTTAAAGCTTGCTTTGGTAAAATCTATTTTCATAAGAAGTAAATGTTAATTAAGTGGAAAATAAGTATCCGAATTTGAGGTATCGGTTACATGGTGAGATTTTTTAATGTTATTTTAACATTAAATGAACATTCGGCCCTGATGTAACCACTTGCCGGGAATCTGGCGGTTAATTTTGGAAAAAGTGGCTTCTTTAACTGAGCGTATCGGAGCTGAGAACCCTGAAATCAATCACATCATATCACACGTATGTCCGTTGCACCATTACTTCACTACTTATCTGAATTGCATGATCTGTCCGGGCCCTTTACAGCAGAATTATCGATCTCCTTACATACCGAGCGTTACAAGGCGCATCAGATCATCGTTGGCGAAGGTCAGATTGAAAACCGGCTTTGGTTTATGAGCAGCGGGTTTGCGCGGTGTTATTTTCTCAATGAAGATGGAAGCGAGCAAACGATCAGGTTCTGGCTACCCGGTGATTTTATCTTTTCCTACCAGGGTTACTGGAAAACTCCGTCTGACGTTTACATAGAAATACTTGATTCCTCCGAACTGTTATCCCTTACCTATAAAAAGCTGGATGTGCTGTTAAAGGATTTCCCGGAGACGAAAGTATTTACACGGGCCATTATCTTAAAGCAATGGCGGAAGGATTTCCGGCGCACGACCCTCAATGCCCTGCACTCTGAGGAACGCTATCGCTTATTGAGAAAAGAAAGTCCGCTGGTATTTAAACATGCCCCTTTAAGAATGATCGCCTCCTACCTGGAAATGAGCAGGGAAAGCCTGAGCCGTCTGATCTCCAAAGAAGGCAATTAGCGGTTTATCATACTTTTTTGTGATCAAAAAACAATAAGTGGTGACTTTTAGGGCATCAACCCGTGATGGATGAGCTTGGCCTGAAAAGCAGGCGGATCTAATTTTGTTTAACGATCCCTTGCTTATGAAAACATCTGTCTTACTTGATGCCCTTATTTTCCTGCTCATGCTGCTCTTCGCTTATACCGCATTGAGCAAACTGATGGATTTCGCGGAGTTCAAAGGACAAATGTTCCGGCAACAGTTGCCGTCATGGGCAGCTGCGATACTCATCTATACTTTACCAGGCATCGAATTGCTAACGGTTGGCTTATTGTATCAGCCATTGTACCGCAGAGCGGGATTGATGCTTTCCGCTATACTGATGACGGGTTTTACCGTCTACATCGGATTAGCCCTGGCGGGTGCCTTCCCGGAGAAGCCCTGTTCATGCGGCGGGGTATTCAGGCACATGGGATGGAAAACCCACTTTATATTCAACATTTTCTTTTTGCTGTTAACGTTTACCGGACTATATATCACGCGCAGGGAAAGGAGGTTACAACAAAACAGCTAAGCCGTTATTGCTGATCCTAATGGCCGGATGTCGTTGATCATGCACAGGAAAAGCCGAAAACCTGGCACAGAGTAGGTCTTATTTATCCAATATCGATTTAAAGTTTACAACCATGAAAAAACAATTTTTAGGCCTGGCGGCCATCGTTATCGCTGTAAGTGCGAGTGCATTTACCACTTCCCACAAATACAGCACTTATTTTTACCGTTATACATCCAGTTCCCATGCACAGACTGATATTCAGAATATCAGCAATTATGTGCGCCAGGACTTAACCTGCGGGGATGGAGCCAATGTTTGCGGGGTTTACCTCGCTACTGACAAACCAACCGGACAACAACCGGTGACCAGTGAATTCAATTCAGAACAATCCGCGTTATGGGTTTCACAGCAAAATGGAAGCCCGAGCGATGCCAATATTGACATGAAAGAATAATTCCTTCGCTCAATGTATGAAAAGCAGCGGGTTCAGCCTATTGAACCCGCTGTTTTATTTTCAGGGGTTTTGTATGACTCCGCTGATATTAACCGCGTTCCTGTCCAGCTGAAAGGTATAGCGTAAACCGCCCGGTTGCAGTGTATACCTCGTCCCACCGATATTGCGGTAAAGGGTTTGCGCGGTGCCTGCTTCCTTATTCAACCGCCGCAGGTCCGTCCAGCGCAGCGTCCGGTACAACAATTCCTTTCGCCTTTCCTGCAAGATCAAAGTCAGCAGTTGTCCGGGATCGCTCGTCGTGACCGGCACGTAGGTTCCCGTTTTATAGCGGGTGGTTAAGAGCGCATTCAGATCATTCAGGGCAGACTGGGTATTGCCGTTCCTCGCAGCCGCTTCTGCCCGGATCAGCAGAACTTCGTCTGTAGCGCAGCCGGTAAAAAGTGAAGCATTGCTCAGGCCGGTATAATTTCCTTTAAAAGCTTTACTGCCATTGGTATTGGACTTAAAAAAGACCGTCTTTCGCAGGTCATTGGTCGCATAGGACCCGAATAGCGTCGTATCAATGCGGGCCCTGGCAGAGGACAAGGCCGCGGGCGGCGATGTCCGCGCATCATAGATCACCTCATCATTAAACTGTTTGAAAGGTATCGTGGAACTGGCACTGACCGTATTGTAATTGATCAGCGTATGATACAGCTGCAAGCAGGAATCCGCGTAAAGCCCGGCCTGCTCATATTTGCGCATGGACAGGTAAACACGGGCCAGCACCGCGTAAGCCGCGGGTTTGGAAGGCCGGTATTTTAGCAAGGGTGTGGCGGGTAACAAGGGAACGGCAGCTTTAAGGTCGGTAATGACCGAGGCATAGGTAGCGGCAACAGTGGAGCGAACCGGCAGGTCCGCGATATCGGATTTTAAGCGCAAGGGTATGCCCAGGTCGGTATTGGCTGTCTGATCATCATAAGGCACTGCGAATAACTGCGCCAGCGCGTAATGATAAGCGCCTCTTAAGAACAGGGCGCTTCCCCTTATTTCGTTCACTTTTGCCGGATCACTGCCCGGCAGGCTGTTCAGGGTTTCCAGCATGATGTTCGCATAGAAAATGCTGTTGTATGGTGCCGTATAGTCCCCGCCGATGTCGTCGAATTTTTGCCACAGGTAAAAGTTTCGCTGCCGCTCGACCAGGCTGGTATAATCCGCATCGGTCAGGTAAAAATTATCGGCACTCGTCTCCGAAGCCGAGGGATAATGTGTGTTGAGGGCTGAATAATTATCGAGCATCCCTTCCAGATCGGCTATGGTGGATGGTGTCGATATCTTTTGATCGGGTTTGGCCTCCAGGTATTTTTTACAGGCCGTGGTACCCATCACCATCAAAAGCAGTACCGGGATTAAGCGGTAATTCGTTTTCGTAGTTTTATATAGCAGCATTAAGATTTTCATATCAAGTCATTTAGCGTTTAAAGATTAACTTTGAGGCCGGCGGAAAAAGTGACCGGCGGTTTAACCCCATACAGAATATCCGGGTCAATGCCTGATTTATTGGCTTTCCAGATCAGCAGGTTCAACTGACTGGCGTACAGATAAAATTGAACTGACTTCAAGCCCAACATGGGATGTTGCGGCACCCAGTCATATCCCAGGTAAATATCATTCAGCTTGACATTATCCGCCCGTTCAACATTGATATCCGCATAGTGATAAAAATTATCCCGCAGGGCGTTAGCCGGATAGACCAGCGACGGAACGTTGGTTGATTTCTCATCGCCAGGTTTCATCCAGCGCTGATCGTATTCCGAGTATCCGGTACCATAGGTAAACAAGGTGGTATAATTGAGCGATGGCCGCCGGAAGTAGTAATCCAACTTATAAGTGATATTGACCGCCAATGAAAAATGATGCCAGTCCACGGTATTCCTGAATGTTCCGAACAAGGGTGGCAGAGCCGAACCGCTTACGACCTGTTGCTGTACCGGATTTTTGGCGATGGCCTGGTAGTCCTTACTTACCTGACCATTCACATAACCCATCGGATCACCGGTTTGGGGATCAAGTCCCGCCCATTGGTAGCTTACGATTTCGTATGGATTATAACCAACCACGGGAAAGATATAATTACCGTCACTGACTAAACCATCCGCAGAGGGCGGATTGAGATTTTTTGAAACTTTATACGATACATAGTTTAACAAAAGCGTAGACCTCCATTTAATTTCCCGGTTGACATTCAGGGTGTTCAGCACCACATCAAAGCCTTTTGAATCAATGGCTGCCGAGTTTTGCAAAGCGCCGGTCATACCGACGGTAGGGTCAAGTATCACATTGTTGATCAGATCAGTGGCATTCTTTTTATAAAGATCAACCGAACCCGTTAACCGGCTGTTGGCCGAACCGAAGTCAAACCCTGCATTCAAGGTCTTGACCTGTTCCCAGCGCAGGTATGGATTGGGCGGTGACAGGATATCCACTGATGGCAGATTGATGGGTGAACGTGAAGGATCGTTGTATTGGATCTTGGTGAGTGCCGAAGCTGTCAGGGAAAGATTGCCGCTAACGCCGTAGGTTAAACGCATACTCAGCTGCGGTAACCAGCCTGCCTTATAGAATTGCTCCTGGTCGATCCGCCAGAGCAAACCGGCAGACCAGAGCGGCACCCATTTCTGATTGGTATTAACACCGAAGATATTCGAGGCATCCCGCCTGGCACTTCCTGACAGGGTATATTTCCGGTTGTAAGTATAAGCTGCATTGGTATACACGGAAACAAACCTGTTTGTTAAATTATCAATACTGCTGCCATCGGGAATATAACTGTTCCCGTAAATGCCGTCAAATGTGGGATAAGGATTGCTGTAATCCACACCAACCGTTGTCGCCGTATTGGCATCGTAGCCATATAGGGTGCTTGTGCTGATATGGCTCCGGGTTTCCCTGATTTCGGCACCTGCGATGGCAGACAGTTCATGTTTGTCTCCCCAGTTATTATTTACATTGAGCTGCCCGCGTAAAGACTGCGCCCTGTTCAGCACATCCCGCGTTTTCAGAATCCCGTTTTTAGGCACGATATAATCTACACCTGTAGCGGTGAACTGGCTGAACCTGTTGATCAGATCACGGGTGGAAAAAAGGGCGAGGCTATTGTTGTTGGTCGTATTGTTCCAGGACTGCTGATATTGGTATTTGAGGTCTGCACTTAGCCAGGGCAGCACTTTGTACGATGTACCGGCATTCAATAATATATCATTCGCCGTGGTGGTATTGTCATTATTGGCTAACTCCTGCAAGGGCCGGTATTTCCAGTCCAGTAGCTTGCCATGGCCTGCCGTATCCGTGTACTGTCCCCGGTAAAATATATCCACAGCAGCCGGGGTGCCATCGGAATTGACCAGCCTGGCATAAGGTGAAATGTTACCCGTAAAGCTATAATTGCCATAACCTCCGGGGCTGTTGGTAGTGGCATCGGTATGCGTAAAAATAACATCCGTTTGCAGTTGCCATCTTTTTGTCAGGTCAATAACATTGTTGGAACGCACGGTAATCCGCTGGTTGCCGTTACCTTTCAGGTTACTCAGGTTTTTATCATAACCTGCCGATAAGAGATACCTGATATTATTACCCGAGCCCGTCAGGTTCAGGGCATATTGCTGAACAGTTGCCGGGCGGTATAAGTACCTGGTCATATCATTCCGCACATCCTGTCCTGCAAGCTGATTGATCCGGGCATCTGCCTGGGCCTGTGAAAGCGGGCCCTGTTTTTGTTGTTGCAGAATTTCGACGACCTGCGATATTGGCGGGTGGGTAGGGTCATTAAATAAGTTATCGTAGTTACCCTGCGAGAAAAGGTATTTTTCCAACCCATTAAAACTGCCTACTGATAACTGGTTCGCAGAAAACAGGTTTGGTTTGGCAGATAAGGTCATATTCGAGTTGATAGTGACTTTTAAGGGCTGGTTCAGCTTCGCTTTTTTGGTGTTGATGACGATTACCCCATTACCGGCCCGTGCTCCCCATATTGACGAAGCAGCGGCATCTTTCAGCACGGTTACACTTTCTATATCGTTGGGATTGATGTTGTTGATATCACCGGCATAAGGGAAATTATCCAGTACGATAAGCGGTGAAGCCGCGTCGTAATTCAATGTACTGAGCCCGCGGATCTGTATGGTACTTTGATTAGGATCACGTTTATCAATCAGCAGGCCGCTGGTCAATCCATCCAGACGGCTGACAATATCGCTGCCGACCCGCTGATTTAATAATTGATTATCCAGTTTGTAAAATGAGCCGGTCGCTCTTTCTTTGGGAATATCCTGGTAACCTGTACTGACCACCACTTCGTTCAATTCGCTCACCATCGGTTCCATTTGGATACGTAGCGGTAAAATGGTGGCGGAGCTAACGGGTAAGCGTAAAGTTTTATAACCAATATAGGTGATCCGCAGGGTATCAGGCGAAGTTCGGATCGCGATGCTGAAATGGCCGCTGGTATCCGATGCCGACGAAGTACGGCTGATGGAAAAAGTGAGGGTTACACCGGCAAGGGGCTGTCCTGTGGCAGAGCTGACCTGGCCTCGGATCATTTTTACCTGAGAGAAAGCGCTCGTTGTAAAAATGAGCAGGAAAAGCCATAAGAATGGGTAATATTTTAATTTCATGTATCAATCATCATAGTGTGAAAAATATAGTGTTAGCGTACCCTGTCAATTTTAACAGGGAGATCAATCCGCCCGTAGGTGATCAGGCGAGACACGTTAGCATCCGTGACCTCCTTTTTTCCTGTAATCGCGACTATTAGACCTTGCTGGTTAATCCAGACATAATGCGGCAGCGCGGTAAACCGGAAATAATTACTGCATGTGGTATCCTGAACTGCCACCGGCAGATGTGGCGTATATGCAATCCTTTTGAACAGGGTATTGATCTTGTCCAGATCATCACCTGTCTTTTTACAATTGATCAAAAAGACCTGTAATTTGCCGTTGAATTGTTTTTGCAGGGAATCCATGTGCGGCAGGCCGTTAATACAGTTACTACACCAGGTCGCCCAGAAATCCAGCAGGATGACCTTGCCTTTAAAATCAGCTAATTTGGCGGTGGTAGATTTGTAATGTATCAGGTTATTGAGCATGATGTCCGGCAAAGTATCCCCGATGGTAAGCGGTTTAACTGATTGGAGATGCTGCGCATTGACCCGAAAATTCAGGCATAGCAAAGCCAGTACGATGTAAATCGTTATTTTTTTCATGAGCGTTTAGTTAGTGGATGAAATGAGAAGAGCGGGAAAAATACATAATGACAACCCGGTCAATTTTTAACTATTAACCGAAACCGGGTTACCATTACCCATTGATCATTCGGGCGGACAAATGACCAGTAGCCAGATACTTGATTTACTTGTCTTCATGATCTCCTTTAATTTGATTTTCAGACATGATTTGCAGTACCTCAGCACGGTGATAGATCTCACTGATTAAGTTGGGAAGGCCGATGATGCCATCTTCTTGAAGCGTATTTAAGTCAATTCCTTGTTCCCGCAGGTTACCAGTAAACCAATCGTTTAACTCCTTTTGAAACTGTTCATAGGGTACACGATGAAACCGTTCCATTATCCCGGTTAGGGTACTGAAATCGGGAGATTCTGGGTTTGATTTTTCTGCTTCTTCCATAATATGAGCCTGAATAAACATCTCATACAGCTATATTTTCAGAAACAGGAAGGGACTATAAATGGACATCTGAATAAATATATACTGATTATCCCAATACTTTAAATCCCAATATGCATTGGCGAGCGATTAGTTACTCGCAATATCTCAATAAGATATTTGCATGTATTTTTCTTACTAAAACTGTATTTTGTTTTTAATTTCTAAACAAGTATATAGAAATTCTATCTAAATTCATAAAATTTATTTCATTTATTTAAACAAGCGTACATTAATTCTAAATAAGTGTAAAGTATTTAGAAACTAATGACAGACTTAGGGTTATTTTTATCAAAACGTTCTGTTAATAAAGCGGAGATTTCAAGAAAGACTGGAATTAGTAAATCTCGGATAACTCAGTTATCGAATAATTCGACAACCAAACTTACTGTGGAGGAACTTTACAAAATTGCCCTGTCAATAAATATCAATCCATGTGATTTATTGCAGGATATTTGTAAAGACATAACTCTTCCCATCCAATAAATTGAAAGAGTTTGACTGGTTTTTAAATTACTGATTTTTTGGATTGTTAGTCTATAAACTGTTCGCCGATAGTTTCAGTTACTTCGTTTTTGATTTCTCAAAAGCCCAGCCCACAATCTGTTCAATCGATTTTAGTATCTCGTTTTGCCCATTGGCAGACATAAGATCAATGTCACAAAACATACCGCCATTAAATCGGGTGTGCAGAATCGTATAATAAATACCGCCGACCAATAAAGCTGCTATAGCACGAAAGTTGACTTTTGTATTTTCAAAGTCTTTGTCCGTCATCTCCAGTAGTTTTTGACCATTACTTTCCCTTGCATTATGAATGCTTGTCATTAAACGGCAGTCCCCTGAAAGTTCCCAATGGATCAAACGTTGCATTTCCGGTTCGGAAAGAAAAAATTTATACTGGTTTTGGAGTATTTGCGTCACCAAATGTTGCGAACTCAGCGATTTGTTATTACTGATAAATTCATTTAGCTTATTAGAAAACGTCATCCAGTAGTCGTTCTCAACAACATAGGCTTCAATTAAATATTCTAATTTACCAAAATAGCGGTAAAGCAAACCCTTATTTACTCCCGCTTTTCTTGCTATATTGTTTACACCAAGGGCACTATAGCCCTCATTCTTCAATATTTCACCAACGGCATTGATAAAACGCCTTTTCGTTTCCTCTTTATTTTTCATAGCGTTATTACATAAAATAAGAAAAAAGATACATTACCAAAATTTGTACCAATATTCCTATAAGGAGTGTTCAACGGCATTTAAAATGTGTTTTATGTCCTTTTTTATCTGGTTATAATTGATCAATATATCCTCGTATTCAACCTTTCTAATATCCGGGATAGCTTTATAGTTAGCCTCCTCTTGTTTTATAGCCTCATGATCGTTTTGAATCATATTATGAAAGGTTTTAAGTTCAATCCTGTTATCGGGATCGTCGGCTATCATACCAACAAACTCACCCGAGGATAGCCCGGCAATCTTTGAAGCTGGCACCGCATAGTCCAACTGTACTGACTTACTGATAGATGTATCTGAACTATTTATGGAAACACTTTCCTTCTCCTGGTTGATCTTTCCAAACCGTTCCGACAATTGCTTTGCAGTATCGCCGGTTACCTGGCCGAAAACCACATTGCCGACAATGTTTAAAATAACTTCGGCCTGTTCCCGGCCATAGTCCTTTTTTAACTGGCTGTAATCTTGTACGGCTAACGTAACCGCTACCTTATTAGATCGCGCCGTAGCGATGAGGTTATCTATACCGTTAAAATAAATGGTAGGGAACTCATCAAATATCATACTGCACTTTTGTTGATTCTTGCGGTTGACCAATTTATTAATGCGGTTAATGTATAGTGACAGCACGGCACCATACACTTGTGATTTTTGCGGGTTATTGGCTAAACAAACAATCTTCGGTTCATCAGGATTATTGATGTCGAGTGAAAAATCGTTACCGCTCAATACGTAATACAACTGTGGGGATGAAATACGGGCCAAGCTGATCTTAGCACTGGCGACCTGTCCTTCCAATTGTTCATAAGCTTCATTCTTCCAGGCAGATACAAAGGGATTAATTAGCACCTCTATCTCCGGTTCCTGTAACAATACTTCAAATAGTTCCTTGTAATCAACTTGCGCCAGTTCAATAACATGCGGTAGGGTACAATAGCGCCCGTTTTCATACTTCTTTAAGAACCACATAATAGCTGTTACAAAGTTTATAGGCGATTCAACAAAAAAGTCGCCCTGTTTTTTTATCCATTCGCGGTTTAAACCGAGCATGATTGTGCGGCTGGAATCTATGGCATCGGTTATGTCAATCATCGTATGTGGTTCCAACGGATTAGCCCGGTGCATGATCTGTTCCAGATTGATGACATATTGTACCGGCTTCACTGGATATAAATGACTGTGTTTCAGTAATGCGTTATAAACAATTTTGGTGAGGTCATCGTATTTAAAATCATAAACCAACATGGTAAACCCCTTTTGGATATGCTGCTGTATGATATGCCGGATCACAAAATAAGATTTCCCGGAACCGGGGCTTCCGCCAATCAATGTACCCCGAAAAGGATTGATGATATTGATCCAGCTTTTACGGGGTTTACCCTTTAGGTTATAAATAGCCGGAAGATTGATAGAATATTCATTTTCGAGCAAGCGCTCTTCCTGCGGGAACGATTCATTGTCTTTGTTAAATATGTCTTTGCCCAGGTTTAATTTAATCATCCTGAATAACAGGCTTCCTCCGGACATTATTAAAAAGTATCCTAAAGAGGTTAAACTGATATACAGAATTGCTACCGTATTGAAGGGATAATGTAAACCTAATACCAGGTCGCTGATAAAGTAAATCACAACACCTGCCAAACAATAGGTGATGATTGTTCTAATCCTGATCGTTTCGTCCTTTTTACCTTTGCTACCTATCAAAGAAGCCAGCAACAATAGCAGCGCAGATGCCTTAGCATATAACACCGTTTTAAAAATTACCATCCTGGATAGCGGTAATACCACATGATTCACCAAAGGCTTGGTTAAACCCCATGCCTGAAAAGCGGGATAGCATGACAAATAAAAATGCACGATCAGAAGCGTTAAACTCAATAACCTTGTAAAGTCAATGATCTTTCTAAGAGCTTGTTCATTTTCTCCGGTTTGCATAATTTATAAATTAAAGTGAATGACCTTTTCGTTTCTTTTTCTTGCGTTTATTTTGTTGTAGTTTGCCGATAGCGGCCATATCCTGTTGTTCCTCTTTAAACAATACATTAAGTAAGGAATCGCCGCTATTTCCCCTGGCGTCGTTTCCTGAAAAAATTTCAGTGTTTTTGATATTGCTATTTGGGGAATTAGTTGCCATTTCGATGATTGGCTTGTCTTTAACCCCAGTAATTTTGAACCTTTCGGCAAGCATACCGGCACTATACTGTTTACCTAAATCACTTCCGTTGAATACTGATTTAGATTGGTGATCCACAAACGTTACCCCATATAGCCGCCCATCATCGTTTTGCCGGAACACTACTTGTATTCCTTTTTCATGCAGTGCTTTTTGAAATTGAGCCTTTGATAGTGGCCTGATCAATACTCCCTCAATGGCATTTTTCAACTGATCTTTCAGGGGTTTACGCAATACCTCATTTAGCCTGAAACGATCTTCCAAAATTTTTAAAGTTGGTTTTCCGTAAATGCTGCTTGCCTTGATAGGCACCCCAAGTTTGTTGCCTTTTTCATCCAATACCCAATAAACCAATCCGTTTTTTTCGTACATCCGGGAATCTTTTGAGCCCCGGTCGGCGGTAACATTAAATTGATTGAGTACTGCATTCATCTCCGGGATGCTGGTAAATTTGTAGCTTTTCATCACCTCGCTCACCACGTTGGTGATCGCTCGTTTGGTTTCAGTTTTGCCATATTCTACCTGCTTTAAATTGATGCGTTCCGGCATTTTTTGACCATCCGGTTTGTTGCCGGCCTGTTGCAAACCGTACTTTATTTCGATGGCTTTTCTGGCAGCTTCTGACTTGGTCTTCCCCAATAGATGCAGGCTGATCCTTTCACCTGATTTTTGAATATTTGTGGTTACAATATGAACATGTGGATGACCCGCATCTGAATGTTTATAGGCCAGGTAAGGTTGATTACCGAAGCCGATCTGCTCCATGTAATCCCCGATAATTTGCTGAAGTCTGGGCGTTTCCAATTCCTCGCCATTTGCAAAATTCAAAGAGATGTGTACAGCATTGGTTTTGGTTCGTTCATTACCCGATGCCAAATCTGTTAACCTAAATAGCTTGTCATTGAAATTCAGATCGTGCAAATCCTTGAAATAACCAGCTGCCTCAATAAGTTCTGCCTTGCTATTTCGCACCTTAATTTCATTGTAATTCAAGGCACCTATGATACTTTTTCCGCTCTTAATTTTTGCGACCATAAATCTGCATAGTTATTCATCCGGTCTTTGATCTGAATGATAGATGGCTCTAGTTTGCTGTTAATCACGCCAAGCAAATTGACCCATAGCCGGGTGTCTGCATGGCCGTGTGCGCTATTGATATTCCGTACCGCCTGGTTCAAATTATTGCCTATTGCATTCAATTCTTTTCGCAGTAAAATCAGTTCTTCCAATGCCTCGTCCATCGACTTATCCCGATAGGTTACAGTTATCGGCTTGTCGAGTAAAACGCTCCTGATGTATTCACTCAGTTTGCGGAACCTGGTCTTTTTGAACCGGTTATCAATCAGCGTGAACTCAGCTGGCTTTAACCTCGTTAGCAGTATTTTCGACCTGTTTTCTTCTTCATTTTCCATCATCTAAAATCTTTAAAAATGCGACTTCGGAGTATTTTTCAATGTCCCGGACTGACTTCGGAAGGGAGGGCAAGATTTCGTTTGTATTACAAACGTACATCTTGCTGATTGCTGTAAAGAGGCAATCTCGTCCCTTTTCAAGGTCCTCCATTCGGATTTGTTAAACATCAATAGTTAATAAGACTGGCTGCTAAATGGCGACAATCGAAATTTCCGTTTCATTTCCTGCCGGTAATTAAAAATCCATTCTGCGGCACATACCTTCCAGTTACGAATTGGCGCGCCCCTGATCGTTTTCCATTGCAATAATTCCTGCTCTGCTAAGAAGGCATCGGCACAGTCCGGCAAATCCTTTTGGTCAAAATAGATGGCAACAACCATTCTATCGGGCGGAACATTTCCACCAAAACCATCATGGTTATCAGCAAGAACTTTGGGCTTGTCATGGCGCGGTTCGCGTTGATTTTGAATGACCCTTTTTGCCTTCCGCTTCATGCCATTTTCATTTGGTCGTTCAACTTGCCGGAATGCATCAGGCTTTCGATTTCTTCAAGATTGTAATAGGTAACCCCTCCTAATTTTTTAAATGGAATCACCCCCTTGTCCCGCAGGTATTGCAGCTTGCTTTCGGAGAGCCGGAGCATCTTTTTGATCTCAAAGGCTTTCAGCCATTGATGGCCTGGATGACCAGTCTGCTCTTTGAGCAGCTTCTTAATGTCAACAATAAGCTGTTGTTTAAAATCAATCAAGTCCTTCACCGTGATCAATTGATCACGGTGAACTTTAGGAAAGTCATTTTGGTGTTCATTGTTATTTGCCATAGCTTAAAATTTAGCATAGCAAATGTGAGAAAGGGTGAAATAATTTTATCACACCTTATGTACGAGGTAGGTGTTTTTGTTAAATAGATTAGAGATTAATTTACTTATGGAACTTGAATGTAACCTTGATTGATCTATTAAATAGCTGAAAAATAAAAGTGAAATTCATTAGGAACTAAGGTGTTATGTGCAATTTTAACAGGCGAGATCGTGGTTGTTTCCATTTCGACAGCAACCTCGCTATTGCGTAAGGATGAACGAGATAAACTATTGCTAACAATATGCTTGCTTTGGACATTAATTAATTTCGCTTACTTGACGATTTTCGAAATGTTAAGATTGAATAATACGTCTATTTAGATATTGCTCTTAGAATTTTAAGCGGTAAAATTAATAATTGAATACTTTATTATAAATTCACCGATAAAAACAAACCTTAAATGCAAGAGTCCAATTTCCAGTTTCTCGAGAAGGAATTCCCTATCCTCTTCAATATTGGTAATTCGGCTGAACTAAACTTAAACGCAGATCCCGTTGTAAGCTTATTTAAGTTAAGACAATTTGGCGAACGAATTACAGAAATCGTCTTCGAGGAGCATTCACTAGACTTTCCTTTTGATAACACCTTTCACAATAGAATCAAAGTTCTTTGGTTTGAGAAAATATTACCATCAACGATAAACGATATCTTATTTACTATAAAGGATAAGGGCAATGTTGCCGTTCACCAAAGTAAAGGAACATTTGAGGATGCAAAATATAACCTCTTTTCGTCTTTTAAGTTGGCTAAATGGTTCTACTCTACTTATTCTAAAGAGAATGCTGATGTAAACAATTTGAAATTTCACGTTCCTGAAAATTTAGACGCTAGACACGCTTTACATCTACTGGAAACTGATTACAGCGAATTAGAGGCAAAGTTTAATGCGGTACTATCGGAAAGAGAAATAAAAGGTATTTCAGAAGAAAAACTTCAAATCATTCAGCAGCGTTCGGAAATAGCTGTTAAGAAAATTGAAATGTCCGAAGCTGAAACCAGAGAAATAATTGATGTTCAATTAAGGTTGGCGGGTTGGGAAACAGATTCAATCGCATTTAACTACAAATCGAAAAAAACAATTCCTCAACGTGGGAAAAACATGGCTATTGCAGAATGGCCTGTCGGAACCTTATGGGCTGACTATGCATTATTTATTGGTACAGAGTTATATGGCATTGCAGAGGCCAAAAAATACGCAAATGATATTTCGACTGATCTTCGCCAATCAAAAATATATTCGGGGCTTGCAAGTAATAATTTCGGAGGAAAGCTGATTGGAGAATGGAGAGAGTATAAAGTTCCTTTCCTATTCTCAACCAACGGAAGAGCGTATCTTGAACAAATCAAAACAAAAAGCGGAATATGGTTTCTTGACGTTAGATATAAAAATAATACAGCTAGACCACTTCAAGGATGGCCATCGCCTGACGGGTTAATTAAGCTAATTGAGCAGGATATAAATGATGCTAATGATAAGCTTCTAAACAACCCTTTAGATTTTCTGATGAGTAAAAATGGCTTAGGCCTACGTCAATATCAAATAAATGCGATTAAGGCTGTAGAGGAAAGCATTATAAATCTCCCTGAAAATCGCCGGGCATTAATTGCAATGGCAACAGGTACGGGTAAAACACGCACAATAATAGGTCTATGTTATCATTTAATCCAGGCTAATCGTTTTAATCGAATCTTATTTTTAGTTGATCGTACACTATTAGGAATTCAAGCTATCAATGCTTTTAAAGACAATAAAGTTTCTGGACTAAACACTTTTGCGGAGGTATATAATCTTAAAGGCCTAAAAGATGCTATACCAGATATAGATACGAGATTGCATTTTGCGACAGTGCAAGGAATGGTAAAACGTCTTTTCTATAATGATTCATCTGCCGATGTTCCGGCGGTGGATGCTTATGATTGTATCATTATCGATGAGGCCCATAGAGGGTATTTGCTGGATCGCGAGTTAGATGAACAGGATTTAGAATTTAAAGATCAATTAGACTATGTGAGTAAGTACCGAATGGTTTTAGACTATTTTGATGCCTACGCTATCGGTCTAACAGCCACTCCCGCATTGCACACTAAGGAGATTTTTGGAGCACCTGTTTATACATATTCTTACCGAGAAGCGGTAATTGATGGATTTCTAATAGACCATGAACCACCTTTTATAATTAAGACGAAATTAAATGAGGATGGTATAAAATGGGAAAAAGGTCAAAAACCTAAAGCCTTTGATAAAGAATCGAATTCTATAGTCGAATTAGGTGAATTACAAGACGAGTTAAACATTGATGTGTCTGGTTTTAATAAACTTGTTATTACGCCAAGTTTTAATCGCACCGTTGTAAAGGAATTGGTAAAAGAATTAGATCCTGATGGAGAAGAGAAAACTTTAATATTTGCTGCTACTGATGAGCACGCGGATAATATTGTTAATTATTTAAAGGAAGAATTTCAGGAAATAGGTATAGAAATTTCTGATGAAGCGATCCAAAAAATTACGGGTAAATCTTATAATCCAGAAGAATTGGTGAAGCGCTTTAAGAATGAAAAGTTTCCAGTAATTGCAGTTACAGTCGATTTGCTTACAACAGGGATAGACGTACCAGCAATTTGTAATATTGTATTCTTACGAAGGGTAAAATCCAGAATTTTATACGAGCAAATGTTAGGTAGGGCGACGCGCCTATGTGACGAAATTGGAAAAGAGGCCTTTAAAATTTATGATGCTGTGGGCATATACGACGCGTTAGAAGATTACACTCAAATGCAACCAGTTGTTATTAACCCGAAAGCTACTTTTCAACAACTAGCAAACGAAGTTAACGTAATCGCCAATCCAGATAGGGCTCGTAAACAGATCGAGCAAATTATTGCTAAAATCCAACGCAAGAAACGTCTTATTGACGAGGACGATCAAGATAGATTTGTTTACAGTGCGGGAGGAAGCACCCCAGACCAAATTATTGATTTTTTCAAATCTAATTCTACACCAGATGGAATTAACAAGATAAATGAGTTAAAAAAATTATGGAGATTCTTAGACGAGTACAAGCCATCACCTAAACAAATGTTTTTGGCGGAACATCAAGATGAATACAGACGGATGGAGCGAGGATATGGGGATAGTGTGAAACCGGAAGATTATTTGGAAAGTTTTTCAAAATTCATCTCGGAGAATCAAAATAAAATTGATGCTCTGAATATTATATGCACCAGACCTAAGGAATTGGATAGGAAGTCATTAAGGGATTTGATGATAGCACTTGACCAACAAGGGTATAATACTCATGCATTAAAAGCGGCTTGGAAAGCCACAAAAAACGAAGATATAGCCGCTGATATTATTTCATTTATCCGTACCCTTGCCGTTGGAAATGCCTTAGTTAGTCATGAACAAAGGATTAAAAATGCTATTAATAAAGTCAGATCTATACAGAATTGGAATAAAACTCAGGTGAAATGGATAGATCGCTTTGAATTGCAATTATTAAAAGAAACAGTGTTGCAACCAAAAGACCTTAATGAATCTCCATTTGATGATGCTGGCGGATTTGAAAAACTTAACAAGATATTTGAAAACAAGCTTAATGATGTGATGAACATCATTAACGACAATTTATACAATCAAACAGCATAAGAATGAGTGCAGATGAAATAGCTAACAAACTTTGGAATTTATGTAATGTATTACGGGACGATGGTGTAACATATCACCAGTATCTTAATGAATTAACTTACATACTCTTTTTAAGATTATCAGAAATAAAAAAATTTGAAAATGAACTTCCGGAAGGATATCGTTGGTCATCTTTAAAAGCAATCAAAGACAATAAGGAGTTATTTGATACCTATCGCGAACTTTTAGCAACAATAAGTACTAAGTCTGAGAACCCTACAATTAAAGAAATCTACACCAACGCTTCCACTACTTTGAGAAAGCCTGTAAATCTAAGAACTCTAATTACGAGTATAGACTTGATTGATTGGTTTGATGAACAAGAACAAGATAAGATAGCTACTATATATGAGGAGCTATTGGAAAAAAATGCAAGTGAAAAGAAAAGTGGTGCAGGCCAATATTTTACTCCCCGGCCTCTAATTAATGTAATGGTTGATCTGCTTGTTCCAAAACTTGGGGAACGATGGAACGATCCAGCAGCTGGAACATTTGGATTTATGATAGCCGCGGACTATTATTTAAAAGAGAAACATCATCATTATTTTGAATTAGGAAGCAAAGAGCGTAAATTTCAAGTTGACGAAGCTTTTAGCGGTTGTGAACTAGTACAGGATGCACATCGATTAGCATTGATGAATGCAAAATTGCATGGTCTGGAGAGCCGTATCGAAATGGGCGATACCTTATCAGAATTAGGAAAATCATTTAAAAATTTTGATGGTGTCTTAGCAAATCCCCCTTTTGGAACTAAGCAAGGTGGGGAGCGACCGACCCGCGACGATTTCACTTATCCCACAAGTAATAAACAATTGAATTTTTTACAGCACATTTACCCGGTCGCTTCATAAAAGAGGCGGCGCAAGAGCAGCTGTAGTACTGCCTGACAACGTTTTATTCGATGATGGAGACGGAAAAAAAATCAGGAGGGACTTAATGGACAAATGTAACCTTCACACGATACTGCGTTTACCAACAGGTATTTTCTACGCCGCAGGTGTAAAAACAAACGTTCTTTTTTTTGAAAGAGGAACTTCCGAAACAGGAAACACAAAGAAGGTTTGGTTTTACGACATGCGCAGTAATACTCATAGTTTTGGTAAACGAACACCGTTTACCCGTGTGGCATTCGACGGCTTTGTTCATGCTTATACGGGAGGTATTCATATTGATGACGTATTCAACACCTACGATGGTAACGTAAATAATGAACAACGCGCGATCATTCAGGATTCGCGCTGGTCTTGTTTTACTCGAAAAGAAATAGAAAATAAAAATGATATTTTAGACCTCGGATTAATTCAAGAGAAAGATTATTCGATTGAAAATCAAGATAACAATCCAATAGAATTAGCGAAGTCTGCTCTAAAAGAAATAGAGGAAATTCAAACTGAATTGTTAGAATTAATTGCTTTATTAGATGGCTAGTAGAGGAGATATTAAAAGCGATCACGTTCAGCCTGCGTTGTTCAGTGGCTGGCTAACCATTCCCTTTGGGGAATCAATAGAAAAAACAGGAACTTTTACAAAGCTAACTTCAAAACAGTACAATGCCACCGGCAACTATCCAGTAGTAGATCAGGGCGAAACTTTCATTTCAGGTTATATTGATGATGTTAATTTAATATATAAAGGAGATCTGCCAGTTATTATATTCGGTGATCACACCAGGTTTGTAAAGTATATAAATTTCAAATTTGCAGTTGGTGCTGATGGCACAAAGATACTCAAGCCTATTAATGCTTTAAATGAAAAGTTTTTTTATTACTATATAAAATCACTCAATATACCGTCTTTAGGATATAGTCGCCATTTTTCTATTTTAAAAACTGTAAAAATCCCTGTTCCTTCTATATCTGAGCAGCACCGTATCGTCGCTAAATTGGATAAGGCTTTTGATAACATTGATACTCTTAAAGGAAAAATAGAGCGAATCCCCGAACTAATTAAACAATTTCGTTTACAGCTTCTTGACTATGCGATCTCAGGAAAACTAACTGCTGATTGGCGTAAAAACAATATACAAGATGCAAATGACATCGTAAAAAATCTTAAACAAAGGACAAATGATTCTAAAAGGCTAGATTTTTTTGAGGATATAGAAGTTACATTATTTGATATACCAAAGCAATGGACTTTCGCTTATTTGGGAGCTTTATCTGAAAAAATTACGTATGGAACTTCAGTTAAATCAGAAAATGAAGGAGATATTCCGGTTCTTAGAATGGGTAATTTGCAAAATGGCCAAATCGACTGGTCAGATTTAAAATATACATCTGACCCAGAAGAACTTAAAAAGTATAGCTTAAATAGAGGCGATGTTTTATTCAACAGAACTAATAGTCCTGAGCTTGTGGGAAAGACGTCGATCTATGAAAGTGATAATCAAGCTATTTATGCAGGGTATTTAATGAAAATCTGGAATAAGCCAGAATTAAACTCATACTACTTAAATTATCTATTGAACTCCGCTTATGCTAGAAACTGGTGTTGGCAGGTAAAAACGGACGGTGTAAGCCAATCAAATATTAATGCTCAGAAACTATCGAAATTTGTCGTCCCATTGCCGCCCCCTGATGAACAAACAATCATTGTAGTAAAATTGAATAAACTATTCGAAAGTGCTGAAATTTTAGTAAATCAATTTGAGTCTTTAAGACTAAAAATCAATGCGCTGCCACAAGTACTTCTACAAAAAGCTTTTAGAGGGGAGCTAGCTTCACACGATGAAAATGATGAACCTGTTGCAGAATTGTTAAAGAAAATAGATATCGACACAAATACACCAGCCCCTGAGTCTCCCCCAAAAATTAACGCAAGCAAATCGATGAAGCCTAAAAAAGAAACACAGTTGCTTATAGAAACGCTTATGTCCGTTTCGGAGAAAAATGAATTTACTTTTGACGACATTAGGAAATTATCAAGTGCAAATTATAGTGAAATAAAAGAAGAGCTTTATAACTTGCTTGATATTAAGGTTTTGGAAATGGCTTTTGATGAAGAAAATGAATTGATGATTTATAAATTGGCGACTAATGAAACTTCACAGGATAAAACTTAACGCAATCGAACACCGTCCGTTGTTAAAAGGGTTGGATTTAAGTTTTACGGATGATAATGATTTGTCAAATGTAGATCCTAACTGTTTTATAGGTATTAACGGTTCTGGTAAATCACAATTACTAGAAACCATAGCCGACATATTTTTTTATTTAGACCGAATATTTAGAAAAATAAATCGGGTAATTGAACCCAATGCTCCATGTTTATTTGAACTTGAATATTCAATTACCAAGTCAAACCAAAATTACATTGTTAAGGTCATCCAGGAAAAGTCTCGAGGAACAGCGCCCGATGTTTTACTTTTTGATTATAATTACAATGAACTAGAGCTGTTTTTGGATGATATTGAAAGTTACCTACCGCAAAAAATTATCGGGTATACTTCTGGTGAAAACGAAACCTTAAGTATACCTTTTTTAGATTATTATGATGAATATGCTGATCATACCGCGTCAAGAGCATTGCCAGAAATAAACAGCTCGAAAAAAGGAGCCGCAAAAGACTACGATCCAAGATTTTATTTGATGGATTACAGTACTAATAAAGGTGTTGTGATTGCCAATTTGATGTCGGGTAATAGCAGGAAAGTTAAGTTGCTGCTTGATTCAATTTCAATAACTGGAATTAGGAATTTTCAGCTCAAAATACAAACAAAACATAAAGCTGCAAAGGGAAAAGACGGCATTAAATTAACTCCTGAACTCGAAGCCACTGTAAAAAATTTAAAAATAGCGGCCGCGGCTTATGAATATGATGCTTCAATAAACGCCTATACTTTCGACTTTTACAATAATGATGTAACACGAAAAGTAATAAACAAATATTTCGGCTCATCAATCGAGTTCTATACAGCGCTTTATAAGCTTGAGTTACTTAATAACTTAATCATTGATAAGAAATATCGCAATGAAATAAAAAAAACTCGCCGACAGAAAAGTCTCGTTATTAAGCCCCCAACCGTCTCTGAAATGGACAAAGTTTTTAGCTATTCTGAGATCAAATTGTTTTTGAATAACAAATCGCTTATTGACTATATCAATCTGAGCGATGGGGAGCACCAATTTCTGAACATATTTGGAACCATCCTAATGCAGGATACTCCAAACTCCATTTTTTTACTCGACGAACCAGAAACACATTTTAATCCCAAATGGAGAAGAGAGTTTGTTAAATTATGGAACGCACTTGCGGCAGGCAGAACACAGGATAACTTTATCACGACTCATTCTCCTTTCCTTGTTTCTGATTGCAAAAGAGAGAAAGTATTCATTTTCAAAAAAGAAAATGGTACACTTCAGATATCATTGCCTACAAAAGAGACCTTCGGAGCTTCGTTTGATTATATATTAATGAGTGCTTTCGGTTTAGAATATACTACGTCAGAAAAATCGTTAAAAGATTTGAAAGATTTAATAAAGTCAGATGATATTGAGTTGATTGAAAAAGGCTTATCAAATTTCGGTGAATCACCTGAAAAGTTTTACTTATATAAACGTATAGAAGAATTAAGAGAGAATACCAAAGACGATGCTCCAAACCTTTAACCTAACTCCTACACATTCAACGTTTCTATTAAATCGGCAGATTTATTATTTCTTGCTAAAAATTAGAAACGTGCCCGCTGGAACTTCTTTCAATCCTTATCAGCAATATTTTAGCCCTGCTTTTGCCAGCAAGGTGGATATTTCATCGGCGCTACGACCCAAACTGGAAAGCTTTTTTAACGCGTTTATTGGTTTAAGCCAGCCTGATAGAAATCTTTTTATTAACAAATTTAAACTATCTCAGGATATTGAGGCTATTGTAGAAGATATTAGTTTCGATGGAGATCAACTTAAACTAAGTGCGCTACCTCAGTCGATCAGGTCTGCCACAGATATATTATTTATGTATCTGTATTCTAGTGTCCTACCTTCCTACGGCAAGAAAGAACACTATGAAATTTTATACAACCAAACATTAGGCAGTATTTGTCCATTTTGCGGTATAGAGACGATAGGCAATCCTGATTATCGGTGTCAAGATTACGACCATATCTTATATAAAGATGTTTACCCACTAGCAGCGGTAAACATGCGGAATTTGATTCCTATGGGAATAGAGTGTAATCGGAATCATAAAAAAACCAAAGATGTTTTATATGGCGGCTTGCATAGAAGAAAATTCATATATTCTTATTTGCATTTTCAGGAAATCCGAATTTCATTAACTGGAAGCTTGCTGCCATATGCTGGACGAAAAGGAAAGTGGCGTATAAATCTGCTTCCAAATAACGGCTTTACTAGAACCTGGAATAAAGTCTTCGATATAAAGGATAGGTATCGTAAAGATGAATTAGAACAATATTTCGACATCTGGGTGAAGTGGTTTAAAGATTATCTTAAAAGCGATCGTGGTGTGGTGTGGAATGAAAACTTAACACGCAATGAATTTGCACGAATGGGAGAAGCTTACATCAGAAACCCCAAAGATGTTTCGAATATAGTAAAGGGTGCCCTTTTTTTGTTTATATCCACTACCACCGATCAAGCATTTATACAAGCAACAGTTAACGAGTTAAATAGTTAACGCAAATACCTCAATATTACCTAAACAATACACTATGAGTTTTATTTACACCTGGGTTTCAGCTTATCAACAGATCGCTTCGAGATTTTCTGCTTATCAAGCGAATCATATCGGCTTAATCGAAGTACTCGAAGCTATAGGAGTTGAGGGCTTCGATGATAGAGGCAATGACAATATTGTAATAAAATTAGACGACATTGATCCTTTTACTTTTATTTCGTACCTGAATAAATATGGTGATGATAAAAGAATTAAAATCTTAAACAATCTTTGTCAGCTCTGGAATATCAATGTTAAAGTCTACGACGTATGTGGCATTCCCTCCTCTAATGCACAAAAGGTCTGGCTATTTCCTTATAAGTTTGAAAGAACAAATAATGAAATAGAACGATTGTGGGGATTATATAACTCGGTGTTGAACGATACCGTTACCAATGAACAACTTATTGATGTACAAACTATCAGAAGTGTTGGTTGGACAAAAATTACCGAGGGCTTATTCGTTTTAAAGCCAGAGAAGTACCTGCCGCTGAATAGCGTTGTAAATCCTTATTTAACTTCTCTAGGAATACACGTGAACAATCAAAGTTACGATGGTATTGTACAAACTTGTGATTTTGTAAAGAAATTTACTGAGAAGCCATTTTATCAAATATCATACGAGGGTTGGTTACATGGCGAGGAACTAAAACGCCAGCCTAAATATTGGCGTTTGGGAACCAAGGCTGGCGATGATGGTGGTTATGTGCTCCCTGAAATGTTGGAAAATAATGTGGCATCCATCGGGTGGGATAATTTGGGGGATCTTAAAAAAATCACTCCACTAAATAAAACAGAGGTTCAAAAAAAGCTTGCCACAGAAAACTATAACGGAAATAATAATACGGCCTCTCGTAAAGCCGGAGAGATTATGAACTTCCTAAACTCAGTATGGCTGAACGATTACATTATTGCAATGGATGGTGCACAAGTTAAAGCCATCGGAAAGGTTTTACACAATCAATATATTCACTTATCTGATTTGGATTTTCCTAACTGTAGAGTTGTAGATTGGTTGAAAAGAGATATAACCGGAATAGCATTCGAAGAGGGTCTGCGAACTACGCTTACCGAAATAACCAACAAAGAAAATATAAATAAATTAAAAAACTATATGAATTCTGAAGGTGCGCCGCTTTTGATTGATTTGAATAATCCTCAACCTTTAAATCAAATTTTATATGGTCCTCCTGGTACCGGTAAAACGTACAACAGCATAGACATAGCTGTAAAAATAATTACTGGCACTTCCAGTACTCATAAAATAAATAAACCCGTATTCGATAAATTAAAACAAGATGGCCAAATAGAGTTTGTTACTTTTCATCAAAACTATAGTTATGAGGACTTTATGGTTGGTTTAAGGCCAGATCCTGAAGATGCTATTTTGAGATTTAAACCTCATAAAGGCATTTTCTATAAAATCGCTCAAAGAGCAAAGGAAAACTATTATGCATCTAAGGAAGAGAGAAGTTTAGTAAAGGATTTCGAAACTATTTTGACAGAACTCTTCGAGCCCCTTGAATCGGGTGGCGAAGTTGAGGTAAAAATGGCTTCTGGCATATCTTATTTAATAACTGATATTACTAGTAGCACAATTAGATTCAGAAAGTCGAATAATAGTACTAATCACACCTTAAGTATTGACACTTTAAAAGAAATAGTTCAAGGCACGAGGACATTGAATTCTGGGTTAGTAGTATACTACAATCCATTGGTTAAACTAATCAAAGAAAAACAACAAGGTGGCGACAGTACGCCTAAGGAGGCTTTGAAAAGATATGTATTAATAATTGATGAAATTAACCGAGCTAATATTTCAAGGGTCTTCGGAGAGCTAATAACACTATTAGAAGATGACAAACGTCTTGGTGGGGATAATGAATTAACAATTACGTTACCTAATGATGAGAAAAATTTTGGAGTACCTCCTAATTTATTTGTTGTAGGCACAATGAACACCGCTGATAAATCTATTGCTCTGCTAGACATAGCGTTAAGAAGAAGGTTTGAATTTATCGGCAAATATCCCGATTACAATCTTTTATTCCCCGATAGGGCGGAATTGCTTAAAAAAATTAACGAGGCTATCTATCGTAAAAAAAACACTGCTGATTATCTTATCGGTCACGCATATTTTTTAAGTGAAGATGCAATTGAAAATATCTTGTTAAAGAAAGTGATACCTTTATTAAACGAGTATTTTGGCAATAGAATTTCCGAGGTGGAAAATATTTTTAGTACATCTAATTGGATTGCAAAGTACAATGAAAATAATTATTGTTGGGAGGTAAGCAAGAAAAACGATATAATAGATGTTTAAAACGTTTGAGTTTGGCGATTGGTTTCCGATTAGCAATAGGAAGACTCTTCAACCCTATTTGGAAGAGGTATGGACGCAAAGCAAGCCGCTTGACGACGAGCTTCAACCTATCACCGAAGATGTATCAACTTTAAAATCTTATCAGGGCTTCTTAACCTTTGATGGTACCAGTGGAAGAGCCAGGAATTATATAGGATTTATACAATCAGACGATTTTCATCTGGAAGTTTATCCCAAAGTGTTTAAAAGGCAATCCATAGATGAGGATAGCATTAAACTATTCTTAAAGCATATTTTTTATTGGTTCGATTACTGCCGACGTTGGAAATTTCCTTTCACAAATGTGAATTTAGATTCACATGACTGTGAAAATTTTCCGGAATTGATGATTAATCTAATGGCAGATCAAATTATTTCAGTAATAACAAATTCTCCCTTAATGCTTTATGAAGAGATTGAGGAGTCTTTAAGTATCCCACGTGGCAGGATTAATTTTACTAGGTATTTGAACAGTGGTTTAAGTAATGGGAATCAGCATATTTTAGAATGCGACCATGAACCTCTAATGTTTGATAATCAACTAAATCGAATTATCAAACATGTCACACGCCAGTTGAAGCAGAGAGCGAAATTCCCGGAAACGCTTCATAAACTGAACGAAATTCTGTTTATTTTGGATGAGGTAACTGATGAATCTTGCAACAGTTCAAGTTTGAGCAGGGTTAAACTAAATCCTTTTTTTGATGACTATAATGATATTGTTTCTATATGCCGGTTAGTACTCAATCAGGAAATATATAGTAATAACCATTATGAGCAATCACATTGGTGTCTGCTATTTCCGATGGAGTATATATTTGAGGATTTTGTTGCTGGATTTATTGAAAAAGAGCTTTCAGCGGAATGGATAATAGAATTTCAAAAACAGGATCTTTATTTGACTGATAAACCATCCGAGGCATTTAAAATGAAGCACGATATATTATTGACGTCCAAATTCGATGCCACGATTAAAATAATTGTTGATACTAAATATAAAATTCGGTCGAAAGAAGATCAAAGGAATTCTAAAAAGGGCATCGCTCAAAGTGACATGTATCAAATGACTGCTTATGCGTTAAGGCGAGCATGTACCCACGTATTATTGCTATATCCTAATGAAATCGAAGTGCTTAAAAATAAATCTGAATTCATAATTACTTCCGGATTTGAAAAAAGTCACGCTGTAAAAATCATAGCAGGAGAAATTCCCTTTTGGTCAATGGATAACTTTGGTCAATTAAGTGTAGAGTTAAAAAGATGTTTATCTGGACTTTTGACAATCAATTAATATGGACTCTTAAATTACATTAAGAAGAATAATACAGAGGTTTGCAGAACAAGGTGGAAAAAAAATAATCTGCTATCCAATATTGTTGCTAAAAATGGCTTTACAATACCTGATAAATAAATTAAAAGATTCACATTTTACGAGGTATCAAAATTTGGATGCCTCGTAGAATGTGAATTTGGATTATATAACTCAACTATTTACAAAGTAGAACTGCCAATACGGAGTTTTAAAGCGTTCATATCTTCTTTCAATTTCCTTTCCACCACTTTAGCATAAATCTGTGTTGTAGTAATCTTTGTGTGCCCCAGAATTTTACTAACCGTTTCAATAGGTACTCCATTAGATAGCGTTACTGTCGTGGCAAAAGTATGCCTGGCTATATGAAAGGTTACATTTTTAGTAATACCACATAAATCGGCAATTTCCTTTAAATAGCTGTTTACCTTTTGATTGGACACAGTTGGAAAAACCCGACCATTGGATAATGATCTTATGTTGTCTTTGTATTTATCCAAAATTGTTAGGGCTTGCGGAAGCAGTGGCACATTTACAGGTATCAAAGTTTTTTCCCGGCAAGTTCTGATCCAACGCTCTCCATCACTTCCTGCAATGATGTGCCCAGGTGTTAAATTAATCATATCAACATAAGATAATCCGGTATAGCAGCAGAAAACAAACATATCCCTAACCATATCCAGGCGTTCGATAGAAAGTTTCTTTTTCTCCATATCGGCCAGTTCCTTTTCGGATAGCTGTTCGCGATTAACTTTAAGAATTTTTAATTTGTAGGTAGCAAACGGATCATTGGTAATCCATTGCAGGTTCAAGGCGAGATTGACCATTTTTTTAAGCCTGATAATATGCTTCATCACACCGTTGTTATTTAAAGGCTTTTGATGGTCCTTCGGTTTATGATTTCGCAGGTAAACTTCAAAGTCTTTTACAAATTTAAAATCAAGCTGGTGAAGGTAAATGTCAGAGGCATGATGTTGGTCCTCTAAAAACTTCACCAAATACCGCTGGGTGACATAATAATGTCTCAGGGTACTCCACTTCAAATCCGTAGTAGAAGTTTCATTGTGGTACGTTATAAGGCGGCTCAAGGAATAAACTTCTGCTTCTTCGCCGAGGTAAAGATCTTTGATAGCTTTGGCAGATAACATCTTCCTTTTTAATTGAAGTTCCTTATAACAGTTGCCAATAGCGAGCCGTACTTCTTCCAAATAGTTATTAATGGATTTTACCTCATCCTTGTTGCCTTTGGCCGCACCCTTGCCGCCATCCCAATTTTTAGGATCGACGTTTTGTTTTAAAGCGATGTAAGCGCGTTGCTTGTTAACGGTTACGCAGGCGTAAATGGGTTCTTTTCCGTCTTTGGCTTTGTCCGGACGGGTGGTAAAATGGATACCGAAGCTCTGTGATGTTTGCATAATATTAATTTTTAAGTTCTAAATGCTTGATAAACACCCTGTTTTCAGGTAACGAAAAGGTAACAGGAAATGTGCTTAAAAAGGCCATTTTTTACAAACTTTTATCGCTGTAATTAACTGTATGTCAATTCATTGAATGCGTTTGTGTTACCTAAGTTAAAAACTAAAAACAGGTAGTCGGATAGGTAACGAGAACTTTGGCTTTCTTTGGGGTTGTTGAGGGGGTAATTAATGAAAAAACCCTCTAAATCAACGATTTAGAGGGTTTTCGGGGGTGGGGAATTTCCACTTTGTGCGCCCACCTGGGCTCGAACCAGGGACCAAAAGATTATGAGTCTTCTACTCTAACCAACTGAGCTATAGGCGCTGAAATATCGTTTTTATTTCGGCTGCAATTTTACGTAAAATACTGTCGATTTGCAAAACTGATTTTATTTTTTGGCGATAATTATGCAACCTGCTCGCAAATACACTGCAAATCAGCTTGCTAATTTTACATTTTCATAATATTTCGCTTGTTTTGGGGTTCATAATTTAGTATTTGTCAATTAATTTTTAATCTACTTAAAATTAGTTATGATAAATTATTAATTTAAACGTCGTATTTTAGGCGATATATTTTATAACAGAGATGGCGAAAAGAACAGATTTTAACTGGTCGGACGAGAGCGAACCCCACAAAAAGAGAACTAAAAAAATCATTACAGAACATCCGGAAATCAGGCAACTCATAGGCAGAAATCCATATACCATGTTGGTTATCTTGCTATGTGTCGGTATACAAATTGGCCTGGCTATATGGTTAAAAGATGCATCGTGGTGGCTGGTTTTGCTGGTTTCGTACGCGGTTGGTGCTTTTGCCAGTCACACCTTATTTATCTGCATACATGAGTGTGCGCATAACCTGGTATTTAAAAACCGTACGCTTAATACGCTGGCTGGCATATTTGCTAATTTGCCGCAGGGCTTTGCAAGTTCGGTATCGTTCCAAAAATATCATTTAAAGCATCATTCTTTCCAGGGCGTGGCCGAGTTGGATGCCGATATGCCCTTTGGCTGGGAGGCCCGCTTAATTAACAACAGGTGGTTTGGTAAATCCATGTGGTTGTTATTTTTTCCGGTGTTCCAGTTACTGCGCCCTTTCCGTTTAAAGGAGATTAATTTGTTGGACGCCTGGACCGTGGTTAACTGGCTGGCCGAAATAGTGTTTATGGGGGGCGTTATTTATTTTTTTGGCGCTAAGGCTGTTATGTATATGATATTTAGTTTCTTTTTTTCGGTAGGCCTTCATCCGCTTGGTGCACGGTGGGTACAAGAGCATTACCTCACTCATGGCGATCATCAGGAAACTAAAAGTTATTATGGCGTATTAAATGTGGTTAATTTAAATGTAGGGTACCATAACGAGCACCACGATTTTCCGTCGGTGCCATGGAATAAGCTACCGCAGATAAAAAAAGTAGCTGGTGAGCATTATGAAACTTTGGGTTACCATACATCTTATACAGTTTTACTTTTTCAATTTTTATTTAACAGAGACCTTTCACTTTTCTCGCGCACTAAACGCTCAAATCGGGGTGGTAAATTAAAGGCTTCGCCGGTAACAGCAACCGAAGAGGTGGTACTTTAAGTAACCTGATTTGTTTTTATTGCAGACTAAAACCTTATGACTCATATTAAGAATATCATTTTCGATTACGGGAACGTTATATTCACCATCGATTTTGCAATTGCCCAAAAGGCCTGGGCTGATTTAGGGGTTGCCAACGTAGAGCAATTTTTTGGACATCGCGAACAGGATGAAGTTTTCAACGCTTTTGATAAGGGCGAAATTAGTGCCGATGAGTTTAGAAAACAGATCCGCATCAAGGCCGGCAACGCTAATCTAACCGACGAGCAGATTAACCATGCCTGGAACTCCATGTTGTTGGGGATCCCCGAAGGCAACCACGAACTTCTGCTTAAACTGAAGGATAAATACCGCACATTTTTGTTGAGTAACATCAATGCCATCCATTATGATTATATTATGGATTATCTGAAGCGCGAATTTGGTTTTGATGGGAACGACCATTTATTCGAGAAGGTGTATTACTCGCATTTAATGGGTAAGCGCAAGCCCAACGCTGATATTTTTGAACAGATATTGCAGGAGAATAACCTGAAGCCCGAAGAAACACTTTTTATAGACGATAGCCCTCAACACCTGGCCACTGCCGAAAAATTAGGTATGCAGGTTTTTTTAATGAAGGCTCCGGATACTATACAGGCTTTTATTGCGCGCGAAAATCTTTAATGATGCATGGTCAATTGACTTGGCGGTTATTTAAGCACTGGCAATGATGTTTGATTTTAGACTGAAAGTGTTTTATACCGTAGCCAAAAGGTTGAATTTTACCAGGGCCGCTGCCGAACTATTCATCACCCAGCCCGCTGTAACCAAACATATTCGCGAGTTGGAGGCTCACTTTAAATGTTCGCTGTTTGAGCGAAGCGGCAATAAAAAAATTACGCTGACAGCTGCCGGGGAAACTTTGTTAGTGCATGCTGAACAACTGTTTGGCGTGTATCGCGAGATGGAATATGATATGAATCTGCTAACGCAGAGCCACGGAGGACAGTTGCGCATAGGGGCAAGCACTACCGTTGCACAATATGTAATTCCGCCGGTGCTGGCTAAGTTTCATCAAAAGTTTAAAAATGTACAGGTTAATTTAATTAGCGGCAATACCGAGGATATTGAGCAGGCACTGCTTCGTAAAGAAATTGAACTGGGGATAGTAGAGGGAATGTCTCATCACCCGCAAATTAAATACGAGGAATTTTTAGAAGACGAGATCGTACTGATCAGCAATAGTCAAAATAAAGCTATCCAAAAACAAACCATAAAACCGGAAGAGTTAAAAAATTATGCTTTACTGCTGCGCGAACCGGGTTCGGGTACATTGGAAGTGATCTTACATGCTTTAAAACCCCACGGCGTTAAATTAGCCGACCTGCAAATTGAAATGCAGCTGGGGAGTACCGAAAGTATTAAATCTTATTTAATCAATAGTAATTGCCTGGCTCTGATATCTATACACGCCATTATCCCCGAGCTAAAAAATAACCAGTTCAAAGTAATTGATATCAAAGGGCTTACCATCAGCCGCTCATTCAGTTTTATACAAACGCATGGCCATCCCGGGGCGTTAGCCGAATTGTTTATACGTTTTGCTAAATCCATAACTTAAAGTTATTGAAGATTGTTTTTTGTAATGAAAATAATGCTGTTTATTGATTGATCTTTGAGTGTCAATAAACAGAAGGCCATCATGAATACCATCAGCAACGCCAATACAGCCAATCGCCAGCTTTTTCTAAACCGCAGCATCACCACCCGTCAGCTTATTTTTATCATAGCGGTTGTACTTTGTTTAACGCCTTATATTTCCCCTCCGGTTGGCTTATTAATGGGGTTGGTTATTGCCCAATTTGTGGGGCATCCATGGTTGCACGTCAACCATAAAGCCACCCATATTTTACTGCAGGCATCGGTTATCGGTTTAGGCTTCGGCATGAATGTAAATACAGCGCTGCAGGCGGGCAGGCAAGGCCTTTTGTTTACCATAGTATCTATCGCAATTACCTTGTTACTGGGTTATATCATGGGTAAATGGCTCAAAAATGATGTTAAAACCTCCTACCTGATAGCCACAGGTACCGCAATATGTGGGGGCAGCGCCATTGCGGCTATAGCGCCGGTTATTAAAGCCGAAGAAAAACAAATTTCGGTAGCTTTAGGCACCGTATTTATCCTTAATTCTGTCGCCTTGTTTGCGTTTCCGTTGATAGGGCACTATTTGCACTTATCGCAAACCCAGTTTGGTTTGTGGTGCGCCATAGCCATTCACGATACCAGCTCGGTTGTTGGCGCAGCCGGTAAATATGGTGCCCACGCGCTCGAAGTGGCTACTACAGTTAAACTCGCAAGGGCATTATGGATTATCCCGGTGGCATTGGTTTCTACGCTTATCTTTAAAAATCAATCCCGGGCTATCCGCATCCCTTATTTTATTTTAGTGTTTGTTATCGCCATGGTTTTGAATACCTACCTGGCGCCTGTTAAAATCATCAGCCCTTACCTGGTGGCTATGGCTAAGGCAGGTTTAACCTTAACGCTTTTTTTAATTGGTGCAGGCTTATCCCGTAATGTATTAATGGCCGTTGGCTTAAAGCCTTTTTTACAAGGCGTAGTATTATGGGTAGCCATTTCGGCCACGGCTTTGTGGGCGGTTATTAATTTAGCTTAAAACTTCTTTTTAATTTTTGCCCAAATGTTGTGGAGCTTTTTAAAATAGCGGTTTAACTCGCCAATGGGTTTAGCGTTTCGCCACTCGGTTTGCTTAACGTATTGGTAAAAACGGTTTTTATAGTTTTGATTGTATTCGTACGAAGTATAGAACGGCTTACGGGAGATAAAGTGAACCAGGTAGGGGTGATCCAGATCGCCGGAGGCAAAATAGTTCCATCGCGGATCGAGTTCCAACCATTGGTTGGCTAATACTACGTTAAAGCCGTATTGATCTGGGTAGTTTGCAAACTTAATGTTGTCATTAATACAATCAATCACTTTTACGGCCAGGTTTTTCTCGGCCCATTTTTGGGTGTTGATGAGTAGCAGTCCGGTGTTAAAATATTTGGTATCGGGCGCAAATCCCAGCTCTTTATAATTCATAATACCACCCCACGAGTTGTCAAAAGTAAGTAAACGCGGATCCTGAACGGCTCCAATTATTTTGTCGCCTAAATCCTGGTCGTATAATTTGCTTACATCCTCCAGTACAATCATATCAACATCCAAAAACAAGGCCTTGGTAGTTTCTTTCGGAACGATGTATTGTATAAACAACCGCAGGTAAATGGTAACCGGGTAGGAGGTACGGTCAAGCGGGAGCTTAACACCTGCCGGAATGGTATCTTCCATCCTGATCCAGGTGATACTGAACATGGCAGGATCAACAGAAGTCTGTATTTTTTTCTGGCTGCTTTTTTTAACGCCGTCCGCAATTACGTATACTGCTATCTTTTCGCCGCTTTTATGGTTGCACTCGATAGATTTTAATAAGGCGGCAAGCATAATAACATAATGCTCGTCGGTAACAACAACTATCGGGATTACGTTTGATGATGATTTCATTGTATAAGTTTAATTTGCGGCGAAACAGCGTTTAAGTGCCCCGTACGGAGAGCTAAAATGCAAATTAAAATTAAAAAATCAGAGCCAAATCATCATAAGGTTTAACATACTGCTTAACTTAGGTTTCAATATGCTGTAGCTACGGTACATGATGGGCGTTGTGTTTAACTATATCTAAACACAGGTATGGCTAACCAGGCATTTAATTAATTTTGATAAGCTTTTTTTATTGGGCTTCGGTTCAATACTAAGCACTTTTACTTATAATTGTTAATATTGTTCAATGCTTTTTCACTTTAAAGATAAGTTTCCGCAGTTAAACCCGTACTGGGATAAATACCTGGAGTTTCAAAAGAAAGTTGAGGTACCCGCCAAAACGGTTTTACTGGAGGAGGGGAAAACAGCTGCGCATTACATATTTATAGAAAAGGGCTGCATCCGTTTGGCATTTAACAATAATGGCAACGATAAAACGGTGCAGTTTTTTTTTGAAAAGGAAGGCCTTACCTCGTTCGAAAGCTTTTTGAAAAATACCCCCAGCTTGTTTACCATCGAAACTATTGAACCATCGGTGCTTTACCTGCTGCCTAAAATATACGTTAAGCAGCTGATGGATGAATTAAGCCGCGAACCTGAATTTTTAAATATCATTTTAGAGGTTTCCGCCGAAAGGCAACTGCACTACATGCACGAATTTGTTTCCTTTATCAGGGATACGCCGGAGCAGCGCTATCAAAATTTATTAAAGGATAGGCCACACATCGTAAAGCGCGTGCCGCAGCATTACATTGCCTCGTACCTGGGCATAACCCGGGTTCACTTAAGCCGCATCAAAAGCGCCCTTGCCCGTAAATCTTCCCCAAAAAACATTCGGTAACATTTGTTATCGCTGGCCCTTGCCATCTCATCTAAATTTGTATCAACAAAAGCAGAAAAAGATGAAAGCAGCAGTAATGTATCAAAAAGGTGAGCTCCCTCAATATGTAGATTTTGCCGAACCGGCACCTCAAAACGACGACGAGATTTTGGTAACCATAAAAGCCGTTGCCATGAAGCATTTTGATAGGGGCAGGGCCACGGGTAAACATTATTCCATCGATGCGCCAAAACAAAACGGGCGGGTAATAGGAGGGGATGCCGTTTGTACGCTTAATGATGGTACAAGGGTATATGCCATAGGCGCCAGTGGTACCATGGCGCAAAAAGCCACCATTGAAAAAGACAGGATGGTGAAATTGCCCGAAGGGATAAGCGATGCCACGGCTGCCGCTTTAGCAAACGCCGTAATAGGTGCGGCAATGGCATTGAAATTTAAGGCAGATATCCAACCTGGCGATGTGGTATTAATTAACGGGGCAACGGGCTTTACCGGCAGGGTAGCCGTACAAATAGCTAAACATTACGGGGCCAGCAAGGTAATAGCAACCGGCAGAAATGAGCAATCGCTTCAAGACTTGTTGAGCTTAGGCGCTGATGAGGTGATTTCGGTTAAACAAGCCGACGATCAATTTATAGCACAAGTAAAGGCAGCGCACCAAAACAGTCCGGTTGATGTGATTATAGATTACCTGTGGGGCCACACTGCCGAGATGCTCTTGGCCAGTTTAATGGGCAAAGGCTCGTTCACCCACAAAACACGATTTGTTTCGGTAGGGAGCATGACGGGTGATTTGATCCAGCTTTCTGCCGCTAACCTGCGCAGTGTTGATCTGCAATTAACCGGATCGGGCTTAGGGTGCTGGTCGAAAGCGCAGGTGCGCCAGCTTTTTGCTGAGATATTGCCGGAGATGTTTCAACTGGCCGCCGATGGCAAGCTCAAGGTAGAAACAATTGAAGTGAAGTTAGAAGATATAGCCCAGCTTTGGGATCTGCAAGTGCCGGACGGGCAACGTTTAGTTGTAACCATTTGATGCGAAGCATTGTTGCCCTGCCAATAAGCTAAGCCTTTTGCGCTTTAATCATGCGGTCTTTACCTCGCATATCCTGTCTTAATTCTATGTTTTTCAGGTTTTTATCCTGTAATAGATCAATCATTTGTTGGCCCAGGTTTTCGTTAATCTCAAAAAACAAAAGGCCGTTGCTTGTAAGGTGCTGCAGGGCAAAATCGGCAATGGCCCTGTAAAATACCAGCGGATCGTGATCGCTAACAAATAAAGCCAGGTGTGGCTCATTGTTTAAAACGTTAACGTGCATGTGGGCTTTTTCGCGCTCGGTAACGTAGGGCGGGTTGCTCACCAGGATGGAGTATTGCGGAAAAGATATTTCGACCGGATTTAAAATATCGGCTTCTATGAAAGCCACATCAACCCCATTTAAGGTGGCATTTTGCTTGGCTGTTTGCAAGGCCGCAGGCGATATATCAATGGCCGATACTTCAGCATCCGGAAGGTGTTTCTTTAGCTTTACCGGTATACAACCACTCCCGGTGCCAATATCTAAGATAGCCTCCTGCTGATGCCGTTCTTGCGCCGCCTGGATGATCCACTCTACCAGTTCTTCCGTTTCGGGGCGGGGAATGAGTACTGAAGGATTGACCTGGAAATTTAAACCATAAAATTCGGTATGGCCTAAAATGTATTGAAGCGGGATACCTGTTTGTAATTGATTGGCTATATCCGTTAATTTTTCTGCTTGCGGCGTGGTGATTTCGTTACCGGTAAAAGCCCTCAGCTGCGCTTTTGATAAGCCGGTTACATCGCTCACAGCAAGGTATTTAATCGAATCTATCTCGGGTTTATCATATAGCAAATGGAGTTTTTCGTCAAAGCTCATCAACACATCAAGGATAGTTTTCATTCTGCAAAGAAACATAAAAGCATACCTTTGCAAAAATGGTTCATCATAATAAATACATGCTGCGTTGCCTGGAGTTGGCTAAGCTGGGCTTGGGTTCTGTTAGTCCGAACCCCATGGTAGGTGCCGTGATTGTTCATCAGGGCCGTATTATCGGCGAGGGTTATCATCAGCGCTATGGCGAGGCTCATGCCGAAGTAAATGCTGTAAACAATGTAATTAATCGGTTTGATGATGCGGCTCAACTGCTTTCGGAATCAGTTATTTATGTATCCCTGGAGCCCTGCGCGCATTATGGAAAAACACCGCCCTGTGCCGATTTAATTATTAAGCACCAGATACCCGAAGTGGTGGTGGGCTGCCGCGATCCGTTTGACCAGGTGAATGGAAAAGGAATTGAAAAGCTACAGGCAGCGGGCGTTAAGGTTACGGTAGGTGTTTTGGAAAAGGAATGCCTGGATCTCAATAAGCGCTTTTTTACACGGATACTAAAGCACCGCCCGTATATTATTTTGAAGTGGGCACAAACCGAAGATTGTTTTTTCGCTCCTGCGGATCAGAGCCAGCTATGGATTACCGGCGAGGAATCGCGTAAGCTGGTACACCAATGGCGGGGCGAGGAGGATGCCATTTTAGTAGGGAAGAACACCGCCGCGATAGATAACCCGCAATTGAATGTGCGCTACGGGCCGGGTAAATCGCCTAAACGGATCGTGATCGACAGACGGCTTGAGTTATCCAAAGAGCTTTATCTGTTTGATCAGACTGTGGAGACCTTTGTTTTTAACGAAGTTAAAACGGAATTTGATGGCAAGGTAAAGTATATATCGCTCGAAGACTTTAACTATTATGTGCCTCAATATATTCTCTACCAATTGTATCTGCAGGATATTCAATCGGTTATTATAGAGGGAGGGGCTACAACGCTGGCACATTTTATAAAAGATGGCTTATGGGACGAAGCCCGGATATTTACCGGCGCCATAACTTTAAAAAAAGGCATACAAGCACCTCAAATTAAGGGCGATGTGGTATCAGAGGATAGGGTAGGCAACGATGTTTTAAAAATAATAAGGCCCTATGTTGTTTGAAGATACCTACCTCACCATCACCGAAGTGGGCGAAGGCGTTTTTCGTGATCGCGGTAGTAAGTTTATGGCCTTTGCTTATCCCATCCGGTCGGAGCAGGATCTTAAACCTATCGTGGCGCGTTTAAAAAGCGAACACCCTAAAGCCAACCATCACTGCTGGGCGTTCAGGCTGAGCCCAGACCGCTCGGTGTTCAGGATCAATGATGACGGAGAGCCTTCGGGCACCGCCGGAAGGCCTATTTTAAATACTTTATTATCGCATAACCTCACCAATATAGCCATTGTAGTAGTTAGGTATTTTGGCGGCACCTTGTTGGGTGTTCCGGGTTTAATTAACGCCTATAAAGCCGCTGCCGAAGAAGCGTTGAAGGCGGTAAAGGTGACAGAAAAAACTGTAAATGATATTTATACCATCTCATTTAACTATCTGCAAATGAATGATGTAATGCGATTGATTAAAAATGAAAATTTAACTATTTCGCATCAGCAATTTGATACCGATTGCCAAATGCAGCTCGAGGTACGGAAGAGCCAGGTAGAGCGGGTAATGGGCCAGCTTAATCACATTACCGGTGTTAAGGCGAAGTGGTTGTCAACTATATAGCTTAACTCGTTAATTCAAAGGGTGTTTCGGTACGGGGTGGCTTATTCACCTTTTATTCCTCATTTTGGGCTTATTTTCCGTATTTTTAGAGCGGTATGCAATCCTTTGAAATTAATAAAGAAGACCTGCTGCGCATTACAACCGCGCTTGATGGAACTGATGAAGAGCTGAAAACGGTTCTGGAGGATTATCATGCCTCGGAAATTGCCATTATTTTTGAAAAATTAGACCAGGAGGCGCGCGAACGCATTATCAATGTTTTGCCGGTTGATATCGCTTCCGAGGTAATTTCAGAAATGGATGAGGAGCATCATCCGGAGGATATCCTTTTTAACCTCGCGCCCGAAAAACGATCTGAGATTGTAGAAGAATTAGATTATGACGATGCTACCGACTTAATATCGCAGTTAGAAGAGCATGAGCAGCATGAGATATTAAAAGATATTGATCATGAGGATGCCAACGAGATCAGAAGTTTATTAAGCTACGAGGAAGATACTGCCGGGGGCTTGATGAATACCGACGTGATTCAGGTTAACCTGAACATGGATAAAAAGGACGCCCTGGAAGAGATTATCCGCCAATCCGAAGAGATGGAGGATTTTTACACCATTTATGTGGTTGACGACCGGGAGATTTTAAAGGGTATTATATCCGTTAAAGACTTGATTAAGGCTAAGGCCGATGCCACCGTGGCAGACCTGGTAAAAACGGATTATGTGTACGTAAAAGCCGACCTTGACCAGGAAGACGTAGCCAAATTGATCTCGCAATACAACTTAGCCAGTATCCCGGTAGTGGATGATAATATGCGGCTTTTGGGCCGGATTACCGTTGATGATATCATCGACGTAATGGAGGAAGAGAATACCGAAGATATTTTAAAAATATCCGGCGTATCCGAAGATGAGGAATTGAGCGGTAACTGGCAGGATGCCGTAAAAAGCCGTTTGCCCTGGTTGATCATCAATTTAGGCACTGCATTTTTAGCTGCCTCCATCATCCGTGGCTTTGATTCAACCGTAGCCAAATTATCCATCATATCAGCCTACATGACTATCATAGCCGGTATGGGCGGTAACGCTGCTACCCAAGCTTTGGCGGTAACTGTAAGACGTATCTCGCTGAATGACCTGAACGATAAGCAGGCTTATGATACCGTTTTAAAAGAGTTTTTAGTTGGTTTGATCAACGGTGCCTCCAACGGGATTATCGTGTTTTGCGTGGCCTTATTTTACGATGCTAACCCTATGCTGGGCTTGGTTTTATTTTTAGCCATGACCGGCAACTTAATTATAGCAGGTTTAACAGGTGCATCTATCCCTTTGTTATTGAAAAGGGTAGGGATTGATCCCGCAGTCGCCTCATCCATTATTATCACCACTTTTACAGATTGCTTTGGCTTTTTATTGCCGCTTTGGCTGGCTACGAAGTTGTTGTTGTAGTGATAGCTTGCCATACCAAAATTTAAATGATTTTATTTAAATTTGAGTATCAAAAACGTAAGCATGTCTTTACAATATATATCAGATAACGAAGGTAATCATACCGCAGTGCTTATTCCCATTGATGAGTGGGAGTTGCTTACCAGTAAATACCGCGATTTAAAATTGATGGAGAAGCCTAAAGTGGTTAATCACAGTAAGCTATCTGATTTTGCCGGTACATTGCCTAAGGATGTTGCAGAGCAAATGCAGGAGTATATCAAGCAATCAAGGGACGAATGGAGGTAGATCAATTAAAAGTGGTCTATCTGTTCGATTCAAATGCCGTTATTGATTATTTATCTTTGGCGATGCCACCAACTGCCATAGCAAAATTGAGAAACATTGTTGATGATGGCGTATTCATATCTGTTATTACGAAAATTGAGGTACTTGGCTTTGATTCTAAAAATATACAGCTGGATGCCAATAACGAAATGTTTATCAACAGGACCACTGTTTTTGAATTGTCTCCTGATATTGTGCGTAAAACCATCGACATCCGTAAAGCAACTAAGGTGAAATTACCGGATGCTATTATCGCTGCGACAGCTTTAGTACACGACCTTACTTTGCTTACACACAATGTTGGAGACTTTAATAAAATACCAGGCCTGAATGTTTTAGATTCACATTCCTTATGAGGAAATATATTTTTGCGTAGTTTTGGAGCTTTAATTTGATATACATGACCGAAGTTAGACACAACTGGACAACAGAAGAAATTTCTGAAATATACCATTCCCCTTTACTCGACCTGATTTACCGCTCAGCAACTATCCATCGTGAAAACAAGGATTACTCTGAAGTGCAGATCAGCTCACTAATCTCTATCAAAACAGGCGGATGCCCTGAAGATTGCGCCTATTGCCCGCAGGCAGCCCGTTATAATACCGGTGTAGATGTACAGGCTTTAATGCCTAAAGACCAGGTTTTAGCCGCTGCTCAAAAGGCTAAAGCGGGTGGAGCATCACGCCTGTGTATGGGTGCCGCCTGGCGCGAAGTACGCGACAACCGCGATTTTGACAAGGTAATTGAAATGGTAAAGGAGGTTAACGCCATGGATATGGAGGTTTGCTGCACCTTAGGTATGCTTACCGAGAGCCAGGCGCAACGTTTAGCCGATGCCGGCCTGTACGCTTACAACCATAACCTGGATACATCCGAAGATGATTATAAACGGATTATCACCACCCGTACCTACGACGAGCGTTTACAAACACTGGAGCACGTGCGCAAAGCTAAAATTACTGTTTGCAGCGGTGGTATTATCGGCTTAGGCGAAACTACTGAAGACAGGATCTCGATGCTCAAAACACTGTCGAACTTGCCTAAACATCCGGAGTCGGTGCCGATTAATGCCCTGGTGCCTATCAAAGGAACACCGCTGGCAGAGCAACCACGCGTATCCGTATGGGATATGGTGAGGATGATTGCTACGGCCAAAATTGTAATGCCGCAATCAGTGATCCGTTTATCAGCCGGAAGAACAGAGATGAGCACTATTGAACAGGCTTTCTGCTTTATGGCCGGGGCCAACTCGATATTTGCAGGCGAGAAATTATTAACTACACCAAATCCGAGCTTTAACGATGATATGGCTATGCTTGAGTTGCTGGGTTTAAAACCACGCGAAGCCTTTAAAAATGGCAGGCCGAATCAAAAAGTTGAAGAGGTGGTAGCGTAATTGCCGCTTTATTGTTCCGGCGATTGCACGGGGGGATTTTTTTTGCGCGTCTGCTGGTCGTTGATCCATAAAAACCATGTTATCCCGACCGGAGGGAGGGACCTTTTGCGTGCGATAGGAATATAGCATACCAGTCGCATGCAGAAGATTCCTCTTCGTACCTCATCGGAATGACATTTTTTTTACGAGGTCGATCCTCTTTAACTGTATCATCCCGACCGTAGGGAATTACCTTTTACGAGCGATAAGAATAGCATACCAGTCGCATGCAGAAGATTCCTCTTCGTACCTCATCGGAATGACAATTTTTATTGATCCATAAACCCCGTTGTCATCCCGGCGAAGGAGGGATCCTTTACGAGCGATAAGAATATAGCATGCCAGTCGCACGCAAAAGATTTCTCCTCCTACTTCGGCGGAATGACATTTTTTTGAGAATACTATCAACTAAACATCCGCTCTTTATAAGATTAAACCACTTTATTAGCAATTCCCTTATCTAAAGCCTCACCCTGCATCACACCATCTAACAAGTGATGATCGCTTATCTTACCCAAATCCAGCAACATGTGCCCTTCATTATCCCTTGCAAACATGGGGGTGAATTTGGCGTTCCAAACCACTTCCTCGTATTGGTAGGAAGTTCTGGAATGCACTGTTTGCGAAAAGGTATCGTCAAAAGCCTTCAATAATACCGCTATGTTGGCTTCTGTTTTAATCAGGTCATCACTGGTAATATCTTTAAGCGGACTATCATCATTCAGAGGGTGAACAACTGTCCAGCTAAGGGTAAGCAAACTAACCCGTTTTCGTTCCAGTTCGAGCGGTATAAATTTCCGTACGGTTTTGCCGTTTACTTCTTCGTTGTACGAAAAATTGACTTCAATCTCCAGGTCGATCAGTGTGCTACGGCGTTGGTTGGCCAGCCTGAACATGAGTGCCTTTCCGTTTTCAAGATAAGGCGCTACCAACAAATGTTTACTATAAGCTATTTTAGCCGATGGCCTCGAAAAACGCCCGTATAACAAACCTGTAGCTAAGGCAAAGGCCAGTAAACCTATCATTGATTCGATGGCAGAAACGCTGCTCATTGGGATACCAAGAGGGTAGATGTGACCATAACCAACGGTAGATACCGTTTGTGCAGAGAAGAAAAAGGCATCGAAAAAATGTTCCATTGGGGTATGGCCCTGGGCACCAGCCAGGTTTTCAATACCCAGGCTAAGGTATATCGAAGCAAACAGCAGGTTAATCAGCAAATAACCGCTCAAAATTAATGCCCAGAATTTTCCCCAGCCCATGGTAATTAAGCGGTGGTAATTATTGGCGGTGTTAAAAAAAGATAAGCCTTTACGTTTCACGTTGATCGAACCGTCCTGGTTAAACATCCGTTGGTTTTTAACCACCGCCTGCGTACCAAAGCCCAAATCGTTTTCAGGGTTAACTTTTACCTTCCTAATGCCCATGTTTTAAATATAGATAAAATGTACCTGTAAATTTAAACTTCTGCTTGCTTTTAGAAAAAACAATTTCCATATTTGTTGCCAAATGATACAAACCGGATTAAATAACAATTGGTGGTGGCTTAACGAGTAATCGTAAGGCTATCCCTGTGTTTAACCGTAAATATATGTAAAGGGGTGCCAAATGGCAGCCCTTTTTTATTTTATAAGCTATAATGAAATCTATATTAAATCATCTTTTCGAATACAAAACCTTTAGCAAAGAGGAGTCGAAAGTAATTTTAACCAATATTGCCCAGGGTAAATACAATAACTCGCAAATGGCAGCCTTCATGACGGCCTATTGCATGCGTAACATTACGGTAGACGAATTGGAAGGTTTTCGTGATGCCATGCTGGAGTTATGCCTGCCGGTTGAACTGGAGGCGAATCAACTGATTGACCTTTGTGGCACCGGTGGCGATGGTAAGGATACTTTTAATATCTCAACACTGGCGTCGTTTGTAGTGGCAGGAGCAGGGTATAAAGTGGCCAAGCACGGTAATTATGGGGTTTCGTCGGGCTGCGGATCGTCCAATGTAATGGAATACCTGGGCTATAAATTCACCAACGATATCAGTACCATCAAAAAAAACATAGACGAAGCCGGAATATGTTTTTTACATGCCCCCCTATTTCATCCCGCCATGAAAACCGTGGCGCCCATCCGCAAAGAGTTAGGCGTGAAAACGTTTTTTAACATGCTTGGGCCCCTGGTTAACCCCGCAAGGCCACAAAACCAGATTGTAGGGGTATTTAGCCTGGAGCTGGCGCGGTTATACGCTTATCTGTATCAAAAGTCGGCTAAAAATTATACCATTCTGCATGCTTTGGAGGGGTACGATGAGGTGTCGCTCACTTGCGATTTTAAAACTTTCAGTAAATCAGGAGAGAAGATCAATACCCTTACCGAACTCGGTTTCGATCGCTTAAACCCCAGTGAAATTGCGGGGGGTAATACCGTTCCCGAATCGGCAGACATTTTTATCAGCGTGCTGGTAGGCGAGGCTACAGTAGCTCAAAATAACGTGGTATTGTGTAACGCGGCCCTGGCTATACAAACGCTGCAGCCACAAAAAAGCTTTGCCGATTGTTTTTACGAAGCCGAAGAATCGCTGTTAAGCAAAAAAGCGCTGATCAGTTTTAAAAAAATAAATAATAATTAAGCCGGTGAAGATCAAAGTTTGCGGTTTGAAAGACCCTGAAAATATCAAAGCGATATCAGCATTATCTCCCGATTATATGGGCTTTATATGCTATGGCCTATCGCCCAGATTTATTGCGGAGCTGGAGCCCGAGGTATTGGAGGCCTTGCCCGATACGGTTTACAAAACCGCAGTGTTTGTAAACGAGAGCAAAGCAACTATTGATAATTTAATAAACCAGTTTGATTTTAATGCTATACAGTTGCATGGAGATGAAAGTCCTGAATTTAGCCAGTCGTTTAAACCTAAAGTGAAAGTTTTTAAAGCCTTTGGCGTGGACGATGATTTCGACTTTAACCAGCTGGGTGTGTATGCAGACAGTGTTGATTATTTTATGTTTGATACCAAAACAGAAGGATACGGCGGTTCGGGCAGGGCTTTTAACTGGAATATCCTGGAGAATTACACTTTAGATAAACCCTTTTTTATTTGTGGAGGCATCAGCCTGGATAATCTGGAAAGGATAGCCGAAATTAAACATCCCCGCTTTTACGGTGTTGATCTGAATAGCCGTTTTGAAACCGAGCCAGGAAAAAAAGATGTACAGAAATTAACCAAAGCGTTTGAAATACTAAGACAATCAATTACATGATGAATTACGGAGTTAACGATTTAGGGTATTACGGAGATTTTGGCGGAGCTTACATTCCGGAAATGCTCTATCCAAATATTGAGGAACTGCGCCAGCAATATCTCGATATTACATCCGATGAAGCTTTTGTAGCCGAGTTTAATCAGCTGATGAAAGATTATGTGGGCCGTCCGTCGCCATTATATCGTGCAAAGCGGTTTTCGGAGAAGTATGGCGCTAACATATTTTTTAAACGCGAGGATCTGAATCATACCGGTTCGCACAAAATAAACAATGCCATCGGGCAGATCCTGTTGGCTATCAAACTCGGCAAAAAACGCATCATTGCCGAAACCGGCGCCGGGCAGCATGGCGTGGCCACCGCTACGGTATGTGCTTTAAAGGGTATAGAATGCGTGGTTTACATGGGCGAGATTGATATGGAGCGCCAGGCCCCTAACGTGGCCCGCATGAAAATGCTGGGAGCGACCGTGATACCGGCAACATCGGGCAGTAAAACCTTAAAGGACGCTACCAACGAGGCCATGCGCGATTGGATTAACAACCCTGTTGATACGCATTACATTATCGGATCGGTAGTGGGGCCTTATCCTTATCCTGATATGGTAGCACGTTTTCAATCTATCATATCCGAAGAAACCAAAAAACAATTATTGGAGCAAACCGGCAAAGAGCTTCCCGATTATGCGATGGCTTGCGTTGGAGGCGGCAGTAACGCGATGGGCATGTTCTATCATTTTTTGGATGATGAAAGCGTAAAGCTTATTGCTGTAGAAGCCGCCGGCAAAGGCGTAGATACAGGGCACTCAGCCGCTACAACCATGCTTGGCCGTGAAGGTATTTTGCATGGCAGCCGTACCATTTTAATGCAGACCGATGACGGCCAGGTTGTGGAACCTTATTCCATTTCCGCCGGGTTGGATTATCCAGGTATAGGCCCGCAACATGCGCATTTATACAAAATTAACCGCGCCCAATATGTAAGCATTACTGATGATGAAGCCTTGCAGGCAGGGTTATTATGTTGCCAGCTGGAAGGCATTATCCCGGCTATTGAAACGGCGCACGCCCTGGCTTATTTAGATAAAATGAAGTTTAATACTGACGATAATGTGGTGATCTGCTTATCTGGTCGCGGCGACAAGGATTTAACAACATACATTAACCACTTCGGATTTTGATTTTAAGCGGGCAATTATAAGACTGGACCCGGCCAACTGGAAAAAAATAGGGATGACGTTTGAACCTTATAGATTACCAAGCGCAGAAAGAAAGGGCGCAAAAGCCAGACTGCACGCCGGGCCAGGAGCTGGCCTGTGGGTGGAAGGATCGGGCAGTCTTGACGTTATTCACCTGTTGTTTGTTTTTTTTAAGGTGTTCATGAGCTCCCTACGGTCGGTATTGGTTACTTTTGTGTCAAGACAAAAGTAACAGCCCTTCACGCGGCGATTGAGCGTGCCGATGTAGTAAATTAAGGATACTGTACATTAGAGCAATAATATACATATTGACAATCAAAAACTTAGGCAAGCGAAATGATAAGCCGCTTCAAAAAGCACCTCGTACTGGGCCATGCCGCACGTCCTTCGACAGGCTCAGGATGACAGCTTTCGCGCACAAAAAAAGAACGTCATTATAAGTAGCGAACCCGGCCAACCGGAAAAAAAGTAGCGATGACGTTTGAAACCTGTAGGCTATTTTGAGCAGAAAGAAAAGTGCGCAAAAGCCAGACTGCACGCCGGGCCGGGAGCTGGCCTCGCGGGTGGAAGGATCGTGCAGTCTTGACTTTTTGGTTACTTTTGTGTCAAGACAAAAGTAACAGCCCTTCACGCGGCGATTGAGCGTGCCGATGGAGTAAATTAAGGATACTGTACATTAGAGCAATAATATACATATTGACAATCAAGAACTTAGGCAAGCGAAATGATAAGCCGCTTCAAAAAGCACCTCGTACTGGGCCATGCCGCACGTCCTTCGACAGGCTCAGGATGACAGCTTTCGCGCACAAAAAAAGAACGTTATTATAAGTATGCAAATGGCGACCATAACCAATGAAAGAATAAATTATACTATGAACAGACTGAACAAGCTTTTTGCCGAAAAACAAACAAACCTGTTATCCATATACTTTACCGCCGGACATCCCGCCTTAAATACCACCGTTGATATTGCCGAAGCGCTGGAAAGGGCAGGGGCCGACTTCCTGGAAATCGGCTTCCCTTATTCTGATCCGCTGGCAGATGGGCCTACGATACAGGATAGCTCGTTAACGGCACTAAACAACGGCATGAACCTTAATGTGCTTTTTGAGGAACTGGCCGAATTGCGAAGCAGGGTAAATATACCCGTGTTGCTCATGGGCTATGCTAACCCGATGGTTCAGTACGGTGTGGAGCGTTTCTGTAAAAAGGCGGCCGAAGTAGGAGTAGATGGCGTTATTGTTCCGGATTTGCCGATGTATGAGTATGAAAAATTATATAGCCAGTATTTTACGGATAACGGCTTAACCAATATATTTTTGGTAACGCCGCAAACAGCTGAAGACCGCATCCGCAAAATTGACGAGTTAAGCAACTGCTTTATCTACCTGTTATCGTCCTCATCCATCACCGGCAAAAGTTTGGAGCTGAACGATATGGTAGATACCTATTTTAAACGCATTGAAGATTTAAAATTGAACAACCCAACGGTAGTGGGCTTTGGTATAGCCGGTAAAGCAGCATTTGATAAGGCTTGCCAGTACAACAGCGGGGCCATTGTGGGCAGCGCCTTTGTAAAGTATTTAAACAGTACCGAAGATTACCTTGCTGGGATTCCCCAATTTATAAAGCAATTTAAGGGATAAAAGAAAAGGCGTTTTTGAATTTACCAAAAACGCCTTTTTAATTTGCTGTTATCTAAATTGGTCAGGTTGTATAGCCTAATATTTTTAATACCTGTTTACTGTTCTGTTCCTCGCCAAAAACCTCAAAGTTAAAGGTTTCGTCGCGGTTGCGGCGGATGATGACATGTTTTGGCGATGGCAGCAAGCAATGGTGTATACCACCGTATCCGCTTAAAACTTCCTGGTAAGCACCGGTATGGAAAAAGCCTACATATTGCACTTTTCGGGTTTTAGGCATAAACACACTGTTCATGTGGGCCTCTTGGTTGTAGTAATCCTGGCCGTCGCAAGTGATGCCGCCTAAGTTGACACGCTCGTATTCAGAGTCCCAATTGTTGATGGGCAGCAGCACATATTTTTGGTTAAGCGCCCAAACATCCGGCAGGTTAGTGATGAAGGAACCATCCAGCATTAGCCAGCGCTCGCGGTCGTTTTGTTGCTTGCGGCCTAAAACCTTGTATAAAATGCCCGATGCTTCGGCTACCGTGTATTTGCCAAATTCGGTAATAATATCCGGTTCCATTACATCGTGCTCGGCACAAATCTCTTTAATACGGCTCACAATCTCGTTCACCATGTATTCGTAATCAAAATCAAATACCAACGAATCCTTGAAAGGCATGCCGCCGCCAATATCCAGGGTATCCAGATCGGGGTTGATCTTTTTGAATTTGCAATACAGGGTTACATATTTCTCTAATTCGTTCCAGTAATAAGGTGTATCCGAGATGCCCGAATTGATAAAGAAGTGCAATAACTTAACCCTGAAGTTAGGGTTCTTCTCAATTTTATTATAATAAAAATCGATCACATCTTCAATGCGTACACCCAGGCGCGAAGTATAAAACTGCGAATCAGGCTGTTCTTCCGCTGCAATCCTGATACCCAGGTTACAAGGCGTGCTCATTTCAACCTCATCATCATAAATGTTAAATTCCTCTTTGTTATCTAACACCGGGATAATATTGCTGAAACCATCGTGCAGCATATCAATAATATACTGTTTGTACTGGAAAGTTTTAAAGCCGTTGCAAATAACGGTCATCTCCTTATTCAAAAGGCCTTTCTTTTCCAGTGCGTCAATCATCGGCATATCAAAAGCCGAGGATGTTTCCAGGTGGATCTCGTTTTTGAGGGCCTCTTCAACAATATGCTTAAAATGCGAACTTTTAGTGCAATAGCAGTATTTATAAGTTCCGCGATAATTGTTTTTGATGATGGCCTGCTGAAACAACAGTTTGGCTTGCTGTATTTTTTTTGATATGATAGGCAGATAAGTAAACCGCAAGGGAGTACCATACGTTTCTATCATCTCCATTAAATTGAGATCATGAAAATAAAGTTCATCATCATAAACCTCAAAACCCTCTTGCGGGAAACCCACGCTCAGGTCAATAAATTCCTCGTAACTCTGCATTTATTGAATAAATATTAATTGCGGCAAAAATGTAATTTTTAAATGGAAATAAACCAAATTTTTTGAGGGATTTTAATCTCTTAATTGTAAATTAATTTAGCGGTTTTAATTTAAGGGGAAATATATTATACAAATTACGATACGCGAAGTGGTAAATGTACTTCTGCCAGCATGCAACGGGCACTTCCGCCGCCAATACTTTCAATCATATCCAAATCCGCACTAACAATTTTACAATGTTTTTCAAGTATTTTAATTTGTTCGGCGGTGAGCGATGCATGCGCCCTTGCCGACATAACCAACAAGCGCTGGCCCGCTTTGTTTTGTAACTCAAGCATATTGCCGGCAAACTCGTTGAGTTGTTGCTGTGAGATAACCAATATCTCTTTATGGGTGTTGGCAAATAAGGAGATTAAGTTATCCCTTTGTACCACATCCGGAATAGCTTCAAGGCATATCACCACAAATTGATCGCCTATGCACATCAGTACATTGGTATGGTAAATAGCTTTACCATGCTCATCAACAGCGTTAAATAATACAGCTTGATAGCCGCTCTTACGGCAAAACCCAGTGATAACCTGCTCATCGGTACGTGGGGATAAACAGGCATAGGCCACTTTGTTTACACGGTCAAGTACCATGCTACCCGTGCCCTCCAGAAATTGGTTTTGGTTTTCAAAATAACTGAGGTCGTCAACCTTGCTGACCGTGAATTTTTTTTTTAGGTTTTCAATCACATCTGCCCTGCGCTCCAAACGGCGGTTTTTGGCCTGCATAGGATATAAGTAAACGGAGCCGTCGCTATGGAATGACACCCAGTTGTTGGGGAAAATAGAATCGGGCGTATGCGGCTCAACGGTATCGTCAACAACAATCACGTCCAAGCCATTGTCCCGCAGCTTATCCGCGAAAGCGTCAAATTCGGCCAGGGCTTTGGCTTGAATATTTTGCTCGTCGGCACTTCTGTTCTGAAATGCATTGCTTTCGGCCGTTTGTTCGTTAAAGCCGAAGCTTACCGGGCGGATCATCAATAGATGTGATGTTAGTTGACTCATTTTTTTAGTTCATAGTTGCTGGTGCGTAGCCTATTGTTCAGGCAATGTACCAGCCTGGTTAACGCTGACCTATTAAAGAAGGATACAAACTTATCATTATTGTTGTAAGATTTTGTTGGCTGTCCTTTTTTCTTTTTTAAGGAGTGGCGATCTTGCTGATATCCCAATCAACACCATCTTCCGAACGATGGTCATCAACTACACTGCCACCATCCAACTACAAACACTACCTTTGCAGCATCATGATCAAAAAAGCTCTCGAAAATCTGAATATTGCTGCGCTGAATGAAATGCAGCACGCTGCCCTGAATGTGCCTCAACATGCCGATATGGTTTTGTTATCGCCCACAGGCTCGGGCAAAACATTGGGCTTTTTACTGCCCGTGTTAAGTTTGCTGGATAGCGGGAAGGCGGGAGTACAGGTTTTGGTTTTGGTACCCTCGCGCGAGTTGGCCTTGCAGATTGAAAAGGTTTTTAAAGCGATGGGCACCGGTTTTAAAGTAAACTGCTGTTATGGCGGACATGCTACACGGATTGAAAAAAATAGTTTATCGCAGCCTCCTGCCGTTTTAATAGGCACACCCGGGCGACTGGCTTATCATATCCGCAACGAAAGTTTTGATGCATCAACGGTACATACCTTAATTTTAGATGAGTTTGATAAGGCCCTGGAATTTGGTTTTCAGGAAGATATGGCTTACATCATCCGCGGATTAACAGGCGTTAAAAAACGAATACTGACATCGGCCACCAAAATGGACGAGATTCCTGCCTTTACTGCCGTTAAACATGCTGTTGAGTTGAACTACCTGAAGGACTTAGTAACTAAGCCCGACCTGAAAATTAAAGCCGTAATTGCCGATGCTGAAGATAAGTTAAGCGCACTGTTTGCATTGATTTGCAAGATAGGGGATAAGGCCACGCTGGTTTTTTGTAACCACCGTGAAGCTGTTGACCGTATTAGCGAGTTGCTGAGTTATATGGGGCTGAGCCACGGCGTTTTTCATGGTGGTATGGAGCAGGAAGACAGGGAACATGCTTTACTGAAATTTAGAAATGGGAGTAACCGTTTGCTGATCACGACCGACCTTGCTTCGCGCGGATTGGATATTCCGGAGATTGAATGCGTGATACATTATCAGCTGCCGCATAACGAAGAAGCTTTTACACACCGTAACGGACGCACTGCACGCATGCACGCCAAGGGCACAGCTTACCTGCTTTTAACCGAAGAAGAAAATTTACCCTACCTGCAACAAAAACCCGAAGTTGAAACGCTGCCCGAAAAAAATATCATCCCTAAACCAACCCCATGGGCTACCTTATATATTGCCGCCGGTAAAAAAGATAAAGTGAATAAAGTGGATATTGTTGGCTTGTTGCTGCAAAAAGGCGGCTTGCAAAAAGATGAACTGGGTTTGATAGAAGTACGCGATCATGAGTCGTACGCGGCGGTTAAGCGTAACCGAATAGAACAAGCGGTAGCATTGATCAGGAATGAGAAGATCAAAAATAAAAAGGTTAAAATTGAGGTTTCAAAGTAGCCGTTGTGCATTTTTATGTGCGTGTTGACAGTGTTGTGACTATATAATTGTACAGTCATCCTTTCATTACATCATTATGGCGATGCAAAAACATTTAATTATTGCTTATTTACAGCTTTTGATAAAATGTAAAGCCTATTGGCATTATATTGGTAATATGGCTAACATAATTAATCAACTTAGCCATGGAAAACATAGACAAAATACTCGAAAAATTAATGCTTAACCGTACCAGACTAATGCTTAACCGTTTTGACGAGCAGTTAAAAGAGATTATAGAGAGCGATTTACAAGCTTTCAAGTCGACAGGAAAACAACAATTAGGTAACAGGCAAAAACCGGGAAACGGTAAAATGATGGTTGCTTAATCTACATACACTATCTATCCTATAAAAACAAGAAGGAGTTTCGTTAAGAGGCTCTTTTTTTTTGCTCTGATGTTTTGATTAGAGCGAAACGCGGGCTTCCCAGCCTGTGGCAAATCATCAGCTACTTCTGCACAAGTTTGCGCTATCCCCGTCAGTATTGATACTATTTGTTTGTATTGGTCATCTATACAACAAGAGATTGATGTATAGTTCTGGCAACATCGGGTCACACTTTCGCTATAGCCGCTTAATCCGGGTTATTGCAGCAACCCTTTACTTAACTATGGTTTTGATTATCAATAATAATTGGTAAAACTAAACCTGTTAATTATTATTGCATTTGATTTAAACAATTATGAACAAGCCCATCATCCAAACAGGATAACAACAGGGATTTTGTTTTGAGCTGACGATGGTAAAATGGGGAAGGCTATTGCTTTTTTGGGCTGGCAGTAACATAACTGCAAAAGTTTTTTTTGAAAAAGAGTCGCCTACACTGCATTACGTAAGGGCACATTTAATTTAATATTTTAAGTACCATCCACTTGCAACTCAAATCATGAAGTTAAAAGCTATACTACTTATGCCATTGGTTTTAATGGCAATGGCGACACTTGCGCAAGGCCGGTTGGTGCCTGTTAATTTAAAATGCGAGTTATTGGTAAACCCTTGCGGCATTGATGTTACTAAGCCCAACCTAAGCTATAATTTAATTAGCACAAATGATGCAGATAAAAATCTGCACCAAACAGCTTACCAGGTATGGGTGTCTGCCGATGCCGATTTCAAAGAAGGTGGCGACCTATGGGATTCAAAAAAAGTGGCTACTGCGAGGATGGCCTTCATCGCCTATGGGGGGAAACAGTTAAAGTCAGCAAAGAAATACTGGTGGAAAGTGCGCGTTTGGGATGGCAAAGGTGAAGTTTCCGGGTGGAGCAAACCAGGCATGTGGATAATGGGCTTATTAAATCCGGCAGATTGGGATGCCAAATGGATATCGGCAAAAGGCGCGGAAAAATATGCGCATAAATATAAATCTGCCCGGAATGATTTTAATTTAGGACAAGATTTTGCTGAGTTTCGTGCGAATAAACCAGCAATTACCGACCCGAATTTTTCGTCGATGATGGTGCGCAAAACATTTCAGGTTAAGTCGGCATTACGCCATGCTACAATTTATATCAGTGGCTTAGGGCAATATCAACTTACGGTAAATGGCAAAAAAGTGGGTGATCAAATACTGTCATCTGGATTAACTGATTATCATAAAACCATTTTATATGATACTTACGACATCACAAAACAGCTTCAAACGGGGTCAAATGCAGTAGGCGTCATGCTTGGCAACGGCATTTATAACATCATGCCCGATTCGGTTAGGTACGTTAAATTCCTCAGTTCATTTGGCCCACTGAAAATGATTGCCACGCTTAAACTTGAGTATACAGATGGCTCAACCCAAACCATCGGCAGCAACCAATCATGGCAAGTTTCTCCGGGGCCTGTAACCTACTCCAATTTTTACGGTGGCGAAGACTATGATGCGCGTTTGGAACCGCAAGACTGGAATACGGCGACGTTTAAAAAAAGTGCCGGTTGGGCTGATGCCATTGCGTGTCCTTCTCCGGGCGGAGCAGTAAAAGGACTATCCTGCGCGGCGCCCCCTATTAAGGCTATTGAAAATTTAACACCAGTAAAAGTAGTGAAGCTTAAACCCGACCTTTTGGTGTATGATTTGGGGCAGAATGCGTCTATCATGCCCGAAATTTCGGTAAAGGGTACAAGGGGGGCTTTTATCAGGATTATACCATCCGAACTTTTAAAGCCCGATGGAACGGTTGACCGGAGTTCGGTATGCCAGGGTGAGGTGATGCCGGCCTGGTGGCAATACACTTTAAAGTCGGAGCTTAGCGAGAACTGGTTTCCGAAGTTCTTTTACCAGGGCGGGCGTTACCTGCAAGTAGAACTGCATCCCGCGCCCGGCGAAACCAAATTGCCTGTTATAGAAATGTTAAAAGGCGTTGTTGTGCATTCTTCATCAACACCCGTTGGCGATTTTTCTTGCTCTAACCAACTATTTAACCGTATTTATACTTTGGTAAGGTGGGCGCAACGCAGCAATATGATGAGCATCATGACGGATTGCCCGGCCCGCGAAAAACAGGGCTGGCTGGAAGAATTGCACTTAAATGGCCCAGCCCTCAGGTACAATTTCGATATGGCATCGTTGATAAGGAAAGCGATGAGTGATATGGCTGACGCTCAGTTGGATAACGGCCTGGTGCCCAATATAGCCCCGGAGTTTTTTCACGCCGGTGCAGATATCAATAATGGTTTCCGTAATTCGCCGGAGTGGGGGAGTTCGTTCATCATCGTACCCTGGCAGCAATATCTTTACTCGGGCGATCTGTCTTTAATGAGGGATTATTTTCCTCAAATGAAACGGTATGTAGCCTTTCTGGAAGCCACATCAAAAAATAACATTGTATACACCGGTCTTGGAGATTGGTACGATATAGGGCCTAAACCGGCATGGGGCTCCCAGCTAACGCCGGTAAGTTTTACCGCTACGGCAATTTATTTTTATGATAACCAGATTATGGCAAAAATGGCTGCTCTTTTGGGGTTAAAAGCAGATGCCGAAATGTACATGCAGAAAGCGGAAAACATCAGGCAGGCCTTCAATAAAGAATTTTATAAACAGGCGTCCAATAGCTATGCAACGGGTTCTAACACAACTTATGCCATGCCTCTGTACCTTAATATTGCCGATCCCGGCAACCGTGATGCCCTGGTGAAAAACCTGGTTGCTGATATTCATCAACAGGGTAATTCATTTAATTCGGGCGAGATTGGGTACCGGTATCTTTTGGGGGCATTAGCGGAAGCCGGAAGTTCTGATGTGATCTATGATATGAACAATCAGTCCGACAGGCCGGGTTATGGTTACCAGTTAAAAATGGGAGCTACTGCATTAACCGAAAAATGGGATGCGGGGGCGGGCAGTTCAGGCTCGCAAAATCATTTCATGTCCGGCGAGATCAACGAATGGTTTTACAATGACCTGCTTGGGATCAGCCCGGACGAAACAGGTGCGGGCTTCACCAAATTTAATATCAAGCCTGCTTTTCTGAAAACGTTGAACTGGGTAAAAGGCTCCTATAAATCAATTAGCGGTGATATTAAATGCGAGTGGAAGCGTGAAAACGGCCAACTGAGCGTTAGCGTTACTGTTCCTGTAAATACAACGGCTACACTGTTTTTGCCATCAGATGCATCTCGAAAAATAAATATTGGGAACGAGAACAAGGGCGTTAAAGTGATTGAACAAGGAGCAACAGTTTTAAAATTATTGCTTGGTTCTGGAAATTATCATTTTACAGTTGCTGAAAAATAATGATAATTGATATTGAAAAACAGGTTTGTAAAGAATTCCCTTCGATCCTGTAGATCGAAGGGGCCAGCCTAAATAAAGCCGGGGGCATGATAAACCGGGTATTGAGCTTTGGCTACAATGTGCACCTGATTAATAAACATTTGCTTATCATTTTTCAATCAATACGAAGCTGCTTACCCAAGAAGAAAATCGACCCGATTTCTGAAACAACTTTTCGGATTGTGGGTCTCCTTAACCGTCAATTACCTTTAGCAGTTTGTCAAGGTCCTGTTCCGAATTGTAAAAATGAAAGGAAATCCTTACACCGCCCCCTCTGGAAGTAAAAATGATTCCGTTATCTTGTAGCTTTGTTATGACGTGGGGTGGCAGCATTAGGTTAAATATAGACGAATGGCGGTTGCGGCTTTTAACTGCCACCGACAATAAATCACGATCAGTAAATGCCTGCCGGGCTTTCAGGCTAAGCTGGCTGATTTTGTATTCAACGTTTTCCATTCCCTGCTTCTGCAAATAGCTTACTGCATTAAATAGCGTACCGAAATTTAAAGTGTCGAGGTGGCCGGGCTCAAAATATAACGATAATGTATTTCTATCCTTCAAAAAACCTTCGGCAGGCAGGGTAGCTCTTTTCTCGGTTTTATAAAGCTTGTCGGCCGCTTTTGCCGTTAGCAGTACAAAACCGTTACCATATCCGCCTAACAACCATTTGTAGCCGCTGGCTATCAGCACATCAATGCCCGATTGCTCAAAATCAAATAAAGCAGTTCCGCAAAACTGCGTTCCGTCGGCAACAATGAGCAGCTCAGGATAACTAACTTTTAACTGCTTTAAAAAATCGAGGTCAATTTTTATTCCATTGGAATATTGCACAAGGCTTAAAGCAAATACTTCAGGCTTAAATCGCTCAATAGTTTCTACTATATGTTGTTCCAGTTGTTCATCAATCTGAACATAGGCACAGGGATGCCCCCTGCTCTCCACCGGGTAATTAATAGATGGATAATCTTCTTTTAATAACAGAAAACGTTTCGGTCCGCCAAGCCCTTCCAGTAATACATTGAATCCATGTGAAAAATTTGGAACAAGGTACGTAAGGTCGGCATGCGAATTGAAAAAACCGGCAATTGCATTCCGTCCGTTATCGATGAATTCATCTTTGTTTAACCTGAATTGACTTCCCATTAACAGGAACCTCTGATCATGAGCATGCCTCCAAGCGGTTATTTCGCGGGAAAGGATACCAGAACCAGCAGTATTTAGGTAGGTATAGTTATCGAGTACAGGAAACTGGTTTGAAAAATCCATTCGCAAAAATATAAATTGGATAGGAAGAAACCCTAAAAAAAACTATTAGAAATGTAGAAAAGCAGTATCCCGGCAGACATACGTAAAAGGGTGGTAGTGTTGTAACAGCATTAGAAAAAAAGCGTTGACGCGGTTACTATGCACCGATATTCACTTATTCCTTAACTTATTTACTATTCACTTTGCTATCGTATTCCTTTCGCAAATCGTCAATTTTATCGTAATAGTATTTTTTATCCATAAAAGCCCCGGGGTTATAAGCAGTGCCTGGCTGATGTTTATCGGTGAGATTGAACTGGGAAGCATGTGATGCCAGCCAGATATCAAACGTAATATGCTTCATGGCATTCAGCGTGTACGCATAGTCATTAGCGATGTTAGGATAAGCAAGTACATCCGCAAATTTTTTATCCGTTACAATGGTTGGCATATTGGCTATCAGCACACTGTATTTACGGTCATTATCTTGCACATCAAACAGGTAGCTACAAGATCCTTTGGTATGGCCGGGATGATGAAGCGTGGTCAACTTCATACCACCCAACATAATGCTATCGCCATTATGTAATATACGATCCACCTTTACAGGTTTAAAAACACATACTTTTCCTTGAAGATCATAATCAGACAGACCTCCATCAGCCACTACCGCCGCATCACCTTCGTCCACCATCATTTTAGCACCTGTTAACCTCTTTAGTTCCGCCATAGCGCCCATATGATCAAAGTGGGCCTGCGTTGTTAGCAATATCCTGGTATCGGTAAGCTTAAAGCCTAAGCTTTCAATACTTGTTTTAATCAACTGACCGGATGAAGCCAGCCCGGTATTAATCAATATGTTGCCTTTGGGTGTTACGATAAGATAACAAGCCAGGTCATAAGTGCCCACATAATAAAGGTTTCCTGCAATTTGGAACGGCGGGTAGGGCTTAGACCATTCAGGGTGCATTTTTGAAGAAGGTTCGGATACGTTTTGCGCCAGGGTACAGCAATTAACGCATAAAAAAATTAAAAGTGTCAGAATCCTTTTCATCAAGATAGCTTATGTAAAGCAAATTAAAAGATATAACTGATTTTTACCAAGCTTTCCGGATGTTTTAAAATTCTGGAATGCATGCTATTTGAGATTATAAATTATTGGGAACCCAAATTATCGATCTGATCTACCAACGCAATCAATCCTGAATATTACGCTAATACTCTAAGATGATATCTATTAGCTATTTTTGTTGCATCGAAGTTTGAAACCTTATCAATTCCATCATGCATAAAATAGCAGCTTATAAATTTTTACTTTTCATCTTCATTATCAGCCCAATAAGGGCATGGTCGCAAAAAACACCACCTGCTGATACACTACTTGACCGCCTAACTGGAGAGTGGCTGCTTAAAGGTGTGATCGCCGGTAAGCAGGTGGAACATCATATTGTTGCCGAATGGGTTTTAGGCCATCAGTATCTTCAGCTTAAAGAAACATCGCGTGAAAAACAAGCAAACGGATATCCGGTTTATGATGCTATTGTTTATATTACTTTTGATGCGTTACACAACCAATATGATTGCCTATGGCTGGACAATACAAGTAACGTGGGGCTTTCTAACGGAATTATAGCACACGCTAAAAGAGAAGCTAATCAATTGGCATTATTATTTAAATTTAACGATCATAGCTATTTTCATACAACGTTATCCTACAATGTTGCTAATTCATCCTGGCATTGGCTGATGACCAGCGAGGATAATGATAAAGTGGAAAGCTTTGCTGATGCAGCAATGGTCAAAATTTAATCTTGTAGGGGGTAAGGGAGTAGTTGTCCCTTGCGGAGTTTACTTTTGGTAACGAGATAATATTGAATTTGAGATAGCTCTTTGCTTTAGTAAGGTTTGTGGATTTTGATTAAAACGCTCGTGCGATTTAAAATATTTATCGGGCATCGGCTATTATTAATCTTCATATTAAAAAATTGTTACTCTTCAATCTTTTCGGCTCGAAACATTGTAGGGTTTAACGCTTTAACAAGCGCTTTTCGATAAGCGACATAATATTGTTCCGGTAATTACGACTAATGGGTATAGTTTTCTTTCCAACAAAAATTTGATTTTCCTCAATAGCCGTTATCCAAAGAAAGCTAACTATGAATGACTGATGTATCTTGACGAATTCGTTTGGAGATAACTGGCTCTCTATGCCTTTTAACGTCAGATAAGCGATAAGTGTTCTGTTTTCAAGATAAATATGGACGTAATTACCTATGCTTTCAATGTATAGGATTTCGCTTAATTCCAATTTCTCAATACGTTTTTCACAACGCACAAACAGGTAAGATGCTAAGGTATTGGGCAAAAGCGTATCCCTCAGGTCTTGATATTCTTTCGCTTTTTGTACCGCCTTCACAAAACGGTTGTAAGCAATCGGCTTCAACAGATAATCAATAATATCCAGTTCATAGCCCTCCAGCGCATATCCGGGAAAAGCAGTTGTTAAAATCACCATCGGCTTGGCCGTCTAACTTGTAGTAAAGCAGGCCGCCGATCTTGGTATAACGAAGCGTTCCGTTGACCCTTAAATTCTGTAAGGTGCCGGGCGAAATATTTAATAGCTTCCTGACCTCATAGCTTTTCAGCCATTGTTTACTTTGCCCCTGGCCGGGTTTTAGGAGGTGCTTCATCTCGGTGAGCATCTCGTTTTTAAATTGCTTTAAGTCTTCCTTGGTGATTAATTCAACGTTCATCTTTTCCTCCTTGCTCTTTAGTTTTTTGTTGCATGATTGCGAGTACCTCGCTCTTTTTAAAATACACCCGTTTGTGCAGGCGCAAAAAGGGTAGCCCCTTTTTCATCCAGTCCGTAAGCGTTACTAACGACACACCTAATTCTTCGGACAGTTCTTGTTTAGATAATAGCCGTTCATCCTGTGGCGGCCATCCACCCGTTTTAAAATGTTCCTGTAATTCTGCCCTGACTGCATCCCTGATACACCGACTTAGGGCTTCGTGGTTGATTAAATCCATGCCGCAAATGAAAATAAAAAAGTAACGCAGGCATGACCACGCAGATTTGCGTGGTTAAATTGAAGGTGTTTATAGCAAGCTAAGACAAGCTTGTATATTGTTGTAATCTAAGCTGTTATAGCTTATAGGTGGGAGAGATTACTAAGGTTAAACCGTGCAAGTTTTAACTCCGCTTCTTGGCGGGTGTGAGTTTAAATAACTTTAATTCCGGCGGAACTTTGGCGTATTTGATGCCCGGGTCTTTCTTGTTTCCCGGAAAATAGCGGCGAACCGTTTCCGAACTTATCTCATTATTTCCCTCCTTGAAATACTTCGCAATCATTTTACTCCATACGATCTGCGTTTGCGAGAAAACGAGTTCTTTGCCAGTGTCCGGTAACAGGGCTTCCTGTGCTTGCAGGCATATATCTACAAAACTTAACAAGTAACCATCCGCTATATTGATAAACTCTTGTGTTTCCAGTTTCCTTGCCGCCTTTAAATCGTCTTTTAGCGCCGCAATTTCTATTTGTTGTTTCCTGATTTCTTCCTGTTGGTCTGCAATGATTTCAGGCAAAGTTTTTTGGGTATTCCACTGGTCAATAGATCGGAGATACTTTTGAAAGTGTAACAGCTTTTCAAGTAATTCCATATCAAGCGCATGGCTTGAATTGAACGGGTCTTTAATTTCAAGGTATCTAATACGTCTGATAACGATCTGCCAAACAAAAGAAAAAAACTCCGATTCACCTTGCGGCTCCTTTCCTAAGAAATAAACTAAGTGATATTGGTAATAATCGGCGTATTCCTGTTCACGTAGGGTAAATAGTTTTTTTATGAAAAGGTTATCTTCATACCCTTTCTTTAATCCCACAAAAATGCCAATATCATATTTATGTGGGTTACGATCAAATCGTTCGTGTGGTTTGAAATATTTATTGGGCATAGCTTGTTAAGGTCTATTAAATCTTAACGAAAATGCGCTGTTTTAGTTTTAATTGAGATTGAAGAATGCTTAACCAACGTAAGTTTTTGTCCCTGTAGATAAATTAGTATTATATTTACCAACATAATTATAGACTTATAAAATCCTAAATGACTAAAAAGATCATTTTATTAGTATATCTGCTTTGTTTTATCTCTTTTGAAAGCTACTCTCAGACCGTCAGAAGTCGAAGTTTAGTCCAACAATATTTTATCAGCGATGCTTATATAAGCCCTCAATTGAAACAAACTCCTTTAAAGATAAAGAGAACATCTCAGATAGATAGTCTTTTTAAAGCTATACAAACTGGATGGGAAAAAGTATCTAATGACTCACTTAAAAAATATAGTAAAAAATTAATTATTGGCGAATTTAATAATATTGATGCCTATTGTTATTTCTGGACATTGGCAAGTATAACTCAAAATCTAGATATCGGATCGATTTATGGCGATTATCTGGTGGCAAATTACATGGCTCCTGCTATGGAACGTGATTATGCTATGCTTCGCCGTTTGCCAGATCAGGATATTATTAGCACGATCCATAGTGGAAACCTCGGGAATACATTAACCATTGGCTCTGGAAAAAAAATCAGCAGGGAAACATTTTTTAAAACTTTCAATGTTTATAAAGATTTTAGCGTTTTATTTGACTCCCTTGCCAAAAGTCCTGACACTGCGATATCTCACGCTGCAACAAAACAATTGCAAGACCTTGATAAATATTATTATCCCTTAAACGCCCGTAATAGCTTTTATAAAGGAGAATTTGACAAGGCTTTTACTTTCTTAGTTACTGGATTAAACGTGGACAAATATTCAAGGTCAAGAGCTGTTGATCTTGCAAGGGAATTAATTACTAAATTCAACAGTGAAGGAGCTAGAGATAAATCTTTTGCTTTACTTAACACCTTGGCTATCAATACAACTCCTGATAACCTTGATCGGGAAACGTTAAAAGTTATGTATTTAAAAGTTGATGCCATTAAGGGTAAAGAGATGTATGCAAATTTACAACAAAAGCTTTCAACATCGTCATTTAAGTATGCCGAAAAGCATATTGATTTGCCTAAGACATGGAATTTTGCCATTAACGAGGTACCAATAGATAAAATTAAGAAAGCAAAATACATAGTTGTCGATTTTTGGTATACAGGTTGTGGACCTTGTTTAGCGGAAATACCGGAGCTAAATTCTTTTAATGAAATGCTAAAATTACGTGACGATGTAATCTTTATTGCTGTGAATACTGATTATTCTAATGGGAAACTCGATCAAGACTATGTCGTTAAACGAAGCAAGGAACTGGGCATAAAATATCCAGTAATTTATGACAGCAAAAGTATCCAGTTAAATAAACAACTCTCTATATCTGGATATCCGGCGAAATTCATTTTAACTACATCAGGAGATGTGATCTCTAAAACCGATCAATCAGAAATGTCGTTAAAAAGTTTTGAAACATTCTTAAAAGAGCATCAGTAATAATAAAACAAGATTCGTTGAGATTGACTTATTCGAATTTAAGTTACAATTTAATAGAAAGTTCAAGATGTCCACCTAATCCTACTTCAATGATCTTTCTTAAAGTAGCTACCCGTACATCCTGTACATCATTTTCTACTTTGGATATATAAGCTTTAGTTGTCCCGCATTTATCAGCCAGTTCGGTTTGTGTCAACCCTTTGGCCTTGCGGGCTTCGTGAATTAACACACCTAATTTAAACTCTTCAAAACCTTGTTCAAATTTTTCCCTCTTAGGTGTTCCTTCACTGCCGTACTCTTTATCTATAAAGTCATCCAGCGTAATCAGATTATCGTTTTTCTTCATGGTATAACTCTTTTATTTTTAATGCCTTTTCGATCTCCTGTTTGGGTGTCTTTTGTGTCTTTTTTTGAAACCCATTAGCCAGTACAATTAATTTCCCCTCGTCAAAAAAGCAAAATATCCTAAAAATATCGTTGCCAGATTGCACCCTTATTTCAAACAATCCTGCTGTACCCTCCAAATGTTTTAAATAGGTTTCAGGCACATGCTGTACTTCTTCGATCAATTTAAATGTCCAGATGATCTTATCTTTAACTTTCTGCCGTTGTTTAGCTAAGAACTCCGGGAAATATTGCTTATAGATCGTTATGGTTCTAAATTTAATGCTTGCGCTCATAACTTATACAAATATAAATAAAGTTGCCATTTCAGGCAACTTTTGATTAATAATTTACTTCATCTGCTTAATTACTGGTTAGCCATTCGCTTTTTCAGGTTCTGCATATCCTCGCTCAATTTCTGTTCTACCACCTTAGCATATACTTGTGTAGAGCGTATTGTAGTATGCCCAAGCATCTTACTTACCGATTCAATCGGCACACCATTGCTTAAAGTTATCGTAGTAGCAAACGTATGACGGGCGATATGAAATGTAATCGCTTTATTAATATTACATAGGTCGGCTATCTCTTTGAGATAAGCATTTGTTTTTTGATTTGAGATTACCGGGAACAAAGTTCCATGATTTACAGCTTTGGGGTGGTCTTGATATTTTTTTATCAATTCTTCAGCTTGCGGCAATAACGGTATACGCACATCTGTATCTGTTTTCTGCCTGCTGGTGATTAGCCAATCGTTGCCATCTATTCCTTTAACAATGTTTCCGGCGGTCAGGTTCATGGTATCTATGTAAGCTAAGCCAGTGTAGCAACTGAAAAGAAAAAGGTCTTTAACCACCTGTAAACGTTCTATAGTAAATTTTTTCTTTTCAATGGTGGATAGTTCTTCTTTGGTCAAATAAAAACGCTCCACCTTATCAAAGTGCTGTTTGTATTTGGCAAAAGGGTCTTTTGCAAGCCAGTCCATTGTAACCGCCATATTAACCATTTTACATAATCGTTCAATATGCTTCATGATACCATTGTTATGCAATGGTTTTTGGTGGTCTTTAGGTTGATGCTTGCTTAGGTACGTTTCAAAGTCCAGGATAAATTTGTAGTTCAGTTCTGCAAGACTAATATCGCTTCTATGATATTTTTCCTTTAAAAACTTAGCGATATATTTTTGGGTGGTATAATAGTTTTTCATTGTACCATCAGCCAGCTTATCTTTCATTTCGGTGTTATGGTATTCGCCAAGCTTAATTAAGGTTATTTCATTTTCGTCTGCACCGAGGAACAATGACTTAACGGCATCTACAGTAATAACTTTTTTCTGCTGAACTAACTCGTGATAACCATCGGCAATTAAGGTACGCACCCGCTCTATATGCTCATTGAGTTTACGGGGTTCATCTTTTGTTCCCCGTGCCTTTCCTTTCGCCTCGTCCCAATTTTGCGGGTTGACTTTCTTTTTCAAAGAGATTTCACACCGCCTGCCGTTAACGGAAATACGGGCGAATACTGTGGCCTGATCGTTTTTTTGTTGTTTGGGTAGCCTGATTACAAACTGAATACCAAATGTGTTGCTGCTTCTCATATCAATCTATTTTATGTTAACTTGATAATCTTTGATGCAGATGATGAATTTCGCTCACATAAACAGAGGTTAAAACGCACCAAAAAACATCAAAATAAACGATATAAATATTTGACAATCAATTACTTATATCGAATTGTGTGAGCGAATTTAAATAACTAAAATCACTCACGCAATTGCTCACATCTTCTTTGATATTGATTGGGGTTTCTTGGTATGAAATAAAACAAAAAACCCGCAAATCAGTGTGATTTGCGGGTTTTTAAACCATTTTGACTGGCTATCAGTCGGGATGGCAGGATGCATCCTGAATTCTCTATATTGTTGTTAATCTGGAGCTTACAAACTTTTAAATTTAACAGGGTGCAGATTAGGGCATTTTTCAACTCATAACAAAATGAACTATTTCACGTGGTTTGACTATTTTTTACCGTCTATATCCAATGATATTACAAATATAGTAAGTTCAATAAAAAACCAAAATCCAATGTTAAATTATTGTCTTTTTTCCTTTTTAGGCAAATCTTTTCCCTTGGCTAATAGCCCAATAAGTAATTTATTTGCAATTCACAACAAAACGGGAGGCTGCACCATGAATAACAACGATTATTTAAAAAATCACCCTGTCTACAATAACCTGCCTATCAATTTATAGTTAAATGCATACACTTCAAATAGATGACGAATACCTTAGTCGGGAGGAACGAAAGGGTATTATATAAATTTCATCTTTGACTTTTGATAGGAGAGCGTCATATCATGATGCAGCAAGCTAAAGAATTAAGGCAGCGATTGAATAAGATCGGCGCGACTGCATGCTGCGGCAGTAAAGTACGGATAAGAACCGAAATTAACAGGATCGGCCCGAGCCTATACGAGTATGGCCGGGCAGTGGCTTTTACTGACTCGTTGACCGATGAGCAAAGGACAATCATTCTTGCCGCCAACCTGTACGCCAGGATCATATATGATCGCATGGGTTGCCTCTTAAATTCTGATGCCATAGCTATGGCATCGGCTGTCTATTGATTGGTTAAATCGATCTATTCGTTATTGGTAGGTATTCGCCAGTATTAAACTGATCGCTTTTTTTATCCTTGCTAGTCCTTCCGTTGTATTCAGGTCGATTTCACAAAAAGTAGTATCGGTTGATTTGGTGTGCAGCACCAAGTAGTAAATGCCTGCTACCAATAAAGCTGAGACAGCCCGCAGATCAATGTCTTTGCCTTGCAGCTCTTGATCCGACAAGGCAAAAAAGTGCTTACTGAGCAATTCCCTTTCCTCGCAAATCTCCTTCATGATCCTGGTACTTTGGCTTATTTGCCATAAAATGATCTTTTGCATTTCTTCTTCGGTAGAAAAATAATCAAGCTGGTTGATCAGCATGGCTTCCAGAATATCTTTAGTACCTGATTGTTTTTTTTCTTCCATCAAATCCACTGCATTACCGGGGGCTGCAACCCAATAATCCTTGCTGCGGACGTAAGTCTCGATCAAACTGTCTACCGTGCCGAAATAAATGGTGATCAGCCGCCTGCTAAGGCCTGCCTCTTTGGCGATATTGGTGGCGCTGAGGCCGGTATAGCCTTTGGTTTTGATCACTGTCCCAACAGCTTCGATCAGCTTTTGGGTAGAACGCTCCCTGTCATTAGATGGCCCCTGGTATCTTTTTTTTGTCATTATGTTTTTTTCGTGCCGACTAATTTATGCATTTTTAATAACAGGGGCCACCGGTATCAGCCTGCCGGGGAAGGGAATGTGCTTTGTCGCAGTGATATTACATTACTAACTATCGGTCTTGGCAATCCTTACCTTTTGATTAACATATTCAAATGCATTTAAAACGATGTCCAGGTGTTCACGGGTATGGGTTGCCATCAGGCTTGTCCTGATCCGCGCATCCTTGCGGGATACGCCGGGATAAACGATAGCATTGGTATATACCCCGGCCTGCAACAGCAATCGTGCCACATCGCCCGTTTTATGTGCATCCCCGACCTTTATAGGTATGATAGGGGAGGCTGTGTTGCCAATGTCCAGTTTCATATCCAATAACCCCTTTTTATAATAAGCGACATTGTCGGCAAGTTTAGCGCGCCATTCCGGTTCTTCATCGATTAAATCGATAGCCACCAGTAAGCCTGCGGCTGCAGGAGTGGAGGTTGAAGAAAATACCTGCTGCCGGGATTGAAATTTAAGGTAATTGGCGACTTCCGGCTTGGCAATGACAAAACCGCCGATATGCCCGAACGCCTTGCTTAAAGTGCCCGATATGAGGTCTACTTTATCCAGCAAATTAAACAGCTCGATAGCTCCCCGTCCGGTTTCACCGAGAACCCCGATCCCGTGGGCATCGTCTACCATTAAAAAGGCCCCATATTTTTTTGTAAGGTCGTAAATTTCATTCATCCGGGCCAGATCTCCGTCCTGCGAATAGACCCCATCGATCACCACCAAGCGGGTAAGGAATTTCGATTGCGCATCGATCAGGGCTCTTTCCAGGTGAATGAGGCTGTTATGAGGGAATTTTTTGATGTTCGTTTCATACAAGCCCTCATAGACGCTGGCGTGAACGGCCATATCTACAATGGCGCAATCTTCAGCTTTCAGCATGGCCAGCAAAGTCGAACTGTTTGCCGTATACCCGGTGGTGTAAATGATAGATGAATCCTTCGGGCGATGAAAGAATGCGGAAAGCTTATCCTCCAATGCTACGTGGTATTCGTGATGCCCCCCGATCAGGGCATAGCCGTCAACTTTAGAAAAAAAAGGGATAAAATTTTTTTAGAGCAAGAATCGGAACTGCAAAATTGCAGTCATTATTCGAGCGAATGAGTTCGGAACTATTTGAACCAACGGTGTTAGATGGCCTGGCCCGTAAAACAGAGGCTATACAACGCAAACGAAAAGTGGGAGGCAAGGAACTATTGGATATGGCGTTATTTGATGGAGATCAATCGTTTAACGGCATGAGTATGCAGTTAATGCGGAGGGATGGGCTTGATATTTCGAAGCAGGCATTGCATCAAAGACATCACAGCAATATGACAAAGTTTGTACAAGCCGTTTTTGAGCAATTAATAGCAGTTGAGTTACCGCAAGAGCAAACACAGGGCTTGGAGATCCGTATCAAAGATTCTACCCGTTTCGCGTTGCCGGAAGTTATTGCAGAGACATTCCCCGGAACAAAAGGAAGTGGGATGAAAGCGGGAGCATCTGTACAATTTGAATTTGAAATCAAAAGTGGTAAAAGCGATATCAAAGTAACTCCGGCCAACGCAAATGACCAGGGTGAGAGTCATCTGGACAAGGCATCAATTCAGCCGGGGGTATTATATATGAGAGATCTGGGTTACACTCACTTGAGTTATATGAACAATATTAACAAAGTCAAAGCTTTCTTTATTAATAAATTATGTCCGAAAACAACGATTTATCTATTAAAGGACGACCAATACCAAAAGTTAGAGTTGTCGAAACTACAAGGCATAACCGGCGTATTTGATCAACAGGTATATATCGGAGCTGATAAGATGCCGGTAAGGATAATAATAGAACCGGTAAGTGAAGAGCTCAAGGCAAGGCGGATAGCCAATACTGAAAAGTACAATAAAAAGAAAGGCAGTACCACCAGTAAGGGATTCAAAGAGCGGGCAGGGTTTAACTTTATTGTTACCAACCTGGTGAGCGAAAAATATAGCGCTGAATTGATCCAAAAGTTATATCACCTGCGATGGCAGATAGAATTGGTTTTTAAAGCATGGAAGTCGTTTTTAAAGATACACACGTTCCCCAAAGGAAGTTCGGATCGTATAACCAGTATATTATACAGTAAGTTGATCTGGGCAGTTTTGAGTTGGAAAATATGCATGGCTATCGGTAAGATAGGTCAAATTAGTGTTTTAAAGGTGCATCGACTAATCGCTTCTACGAAAGAAGAATTGCGAGCGCAGCTTTTAGGGATATGCTCAAAGTGGTTAGCTCTGTTGGAGAAATTAAACTTAAAGCACCTTTCAAAAGAGCACAGAAAACATAGGTTAAAAATAGAAGAAATTGTAATAAGTATTTGATTATTAGATATTTAAATACTATATTTAGATAGTTAAACAAAAATAAGAAAGGCGGGGCCATCTAAACCTCCCCGCCTTAAAAAACGAAAAATATGAGAGTAAAAATACATAGGTTTGCCCATGCGGGCAAACCGCGCCTAAAAATTAAATAACTGAAAATCAACAATATATGAGTACAGCTACTTAAATTGACGGCTATGCCCGATCAGGGGAGAAGCCCCGGCCCCGGTCCCATATTTTTCTATTCCTGCAATGGCCGCCGCCTTTACTTTGGGATGCTGGGTGAAATTTAAATAATCATTGGAAACCAGGCTGACACATTTTTTAGGCTCTATCTGGAATGGTGAACTTACCCACATTTCTGGGCCGCAACCGTTACTCGTTACAAAACGGTAGTTCATGTGTCCCTGTACTTCCATGTAATCCGTAAAATCCTTAAAAATTTCGGCTCGCTGAAAAGCGTTCAAATCCGGTATTCGTTCAAAATCTTTAAAAGATGCTTTCTGAAAATCGATGTTGTGTTTTATTGTCATAAGGTGGAGCTATATATCCCTATAAAAGTATAAAAATTCCCCTTATCGGGATAATTAACCAACACACCCCTTATGTTTACTTCAAAAAAAAATTAAAAATACAAGATTAAAATACCCTTGTGTGGGAAAATTGGTTGATTTTTCTTGTTATTAGCATGTCTTGTCAAGCAGAAAATAGAGCAATTAATTGACATTTAATTAATTATATACAAGTAAGATTGCTATTTCTTTACTAATACAATTAGAATAGTAGCAACTTATTAAAAATATTAGTCTTGTTGTCTTTTATTAGAAACAGTAATAACTTAGTTATTGCCAATGCAAATTTATGGTGAATTTGCGGGTTGCAATTAATACTTATGAAGCTCAAGTTAACAAATTTGGTAAAACAAGATGAGTCAACACAACCGAAGACTCTAAGAAGAGAAGAAATGGTTAAACTTACTGGCGGTTATACTTATTTGTATACCGGCTGTACAAACACTGGCGATCATGGTGATTGCACAGATGGGAAATTTGATTAATTCCTGACTGTAAAAAAAGGTTGCCAATTGTAGCAACCTTTTTTTTAATTAATAAATCTTAAGAACCTTCCCGAACCACAAAAATTTATAAATGAAGATTTCATTCTGCATCATAGCTATGAATCGCCTAAACCATTTGATGCAAACCTTGGAAGATAATCTTAAAGAATGCTGCCGTGATGACGATGTCGAGATTGTATTGCTGGATTACAATTCTAAAGACAATATGGAGTCGTGGGTTAAAAACGCGTTTGAAACAATGATAGCGAATGGTAAACTTATTTATTTTAAAACCTTCGATCCGGTTTCTTTTAATCACAGCCACTCCAAAAATTTAGCCTTTAAATTGAGTAATGGTGATATCGTTTGTAATATTAATGCTGATCACTATTTGGGAAATGGATTTGTGGACTATATAAGAAAACAGTTTAATAATAATAGCAATATAGTACTAACTCCTTTGAATATTTATGATGATAACAATGATTTCCTCATCCCTGGCGATACAGGTGGAAAGGTTTGTGTCAGAAAAGAAAACTTTATTCAAATTAAGGGATTCGATGAAAAAATGAATATTTACGGTTTTGAGGATGTGGATTTTATTAATCGCCTTACATTCGTTGGCGTTAATCCATTTCGTATTACAGAGCCCCAATTCCTTAGTTTTATTCATCACTCAGATGTAGATAGACACTCATCTAATACGATTTTAGCTCAAATTGAAAATATTTTTATCCATTATATTACCCCTTTTGTTTCTAGAATACTTATCATTTATAAAAATGGAACTTTTGAAATGGGCGATATAATAGATAATATAGTTAAAGCATCATTTAATTATAAATCTGCCTATTCTTCAAAGAAAACATTCCTATTTGCGAAAAAAAGCAAATCTTGGAGGAAAGGGTCTTGGAGCTTTGAAGAAGAAGAGTTAAAGTTGACTTTCCTTAGGTCTAACCAGACACTACAACTAATTTCAAAGAATGATTTTTTAGTAAGCCGAGTAGACCAAGAGCATTACTACAGGGCAAACCCCACATTAATGGCAGAAATTGCGGCCTTCAACTATGTTCATTTCAATAGAACTCTATTCTTGAAGAACAAACGTAATAAATTGGGAATTGTAAACCATAAATCCTTCGGAAGCGGCCTGGTTTATAAAAATTTTGATTACAGCACACCGATAAAAATATAGACTTGTAGAATGAAACTCGAAAAACTAACTCATTTATCAACGTCCATTTTTTGTAAAGATCGATATTGGAATTCATTGATAAATGATGCAATAAAGCCTTTTATTTATGAAATGCAATGTTTAGAAATTGTGAAATCATATTCAATTGCTTTCAGCTATAGTCGAGGAGATAATCTTAGACTAACACTGTATACGCAACATAATAAAAAGGATATATTGGCACGCAAAGCCGGAAAGTTTTTTTCGGAATATTTCGTAAAAAGCCAATTTGATAGCAATCGATTAAATTATCGCCATGAAAGTGCGTTTTTATCACTTGAAAGTAACGCCATTTATTTTGGATTATACAGGCAAGATTTTTACTATGAATACGGTAAATATAAATTATTAGATAGCTACATTGATTTTAATGTCCTGTTTACGCAGTTATTGATAGAAGAGATCGTTGATTATGAAATTACTAACGAAGTCGTTTTAACATTTGCACTCTATTTACACGTAGCTTTAATCCATTTTTTATGGTCGATGGATATTGAATCAGTTTTACCGATCTACTGCAAAGAAATATCTAATGAGATAAATGAAAATAATCCCATGTTTAGTATAGAGGCTTTGACCGAAATTAAAGATATATATTATTCCTCCGACCCTGATGGATGGAAAAAAAAATGGGAAACAATATGCCAAAACCAAATTGAAAAAGCAATTAGCTTAAATAGCTTCACTCCAAATAAAATTGATATTGGTGAGAAAAGGTATCTTCATTCTTTAATAATAGAACTGATGCATGCTCAACTCGCAATCTCAGATGAACAAAGAAAAGTAATCGATTACTCCATCATAAATTTATTAAAAAATAATCCCAGTCCTTTACTACAGAATTAGTAAATGGGATTAAATATTTATTAATCTTATAAATCCTGGTAAATGGCTTTTGTGTTTTATCGACAACTTAATTCAATGGATTGCGGGCCGGTATGCTTAAAAATGATAACCCATTACCACGGAAAGCATTTTAATACCGATACTCTTAGGCGACTCTCTGGCTTCAATAAAGAGGGCACCTCTGTTCTTGGATTAAGTGAAGCCGCTGAAAAAATCGGCTTCAGAACGCGAGGGGTAATGTTGAACCTTCGTCAATTAACTGAAGTATCAACTCCATGCATACTGCATTGGAATCAAAACCACTTTGTTGTATTAATATCAATTGCATACAGAAGAAGGGATTGGAAGATCAAAATTGCTGATCCGGGCAAAGGCATTATTCATCTTAGTAAAAAAGAATTTCTTGATCAATGGGCTTTCTCTGACGACGCGGAAGATGAGAAGAAAACCGGGGTGGCCTTGTTAATGACACCGACTCCTGCGCTTTACCAAGAACCGGATGATAAAGAAAACAATCTTAATTGGAAGATTATATTACAATATCTAACTGATAGTAAATGGCCAATAGCCCAGGTATTCATTTCTTTAATAGCCACATCCGCATTACAGCTCGTTGTTCCATTTTTGACCAAGGCTATAATTGATGTCGGAATAAATGCAAATAATCTGAATCTAATTGTAGTTATATTAATTGCTCAACTATCGTTGATGTTCGGTCGAACAGCGATAGAATTTATTAGAAGTAGAATACTTTTGAGGATTTCTAATATTATAAACATATCAATCCTGTCAGATTTTTGGGTGAAATTAACACGGCTTCCGGTCTCATATTTCGATTTACATCATACAGGGGATACACTGCAGAGAATAAACGATCATAAGAAAATTCAAGATTATTTAACGGGATCCTCACTATCTACTCTTTTTTCCATTGTTAATTTGACTGCCCTGTCCTTTGTTCTCTTGTCCTTTAATAGTTTGTTATACTTGATATTTATTTGTGGTAGTATATTGTATGTTTTTTGGATAACCATATTCTTAAAAATCAGACGTAAACTGAATTATAAATCCTTTCATATATATTCAAAAGAGAATAATGCCACTTTGGAATTTGTTCAGGGGATGCAAGAAATAAGATTAAATAACGCGGAACAGTTAAAGCGTTGGGATTGGGAGAATATACAGACTAACATTTTTAAGTTAAGTTCTAAGTCATTAAGTTATAGCCAAATTCAGGAAACCGGGTCGCTTTTTATCAATCAAGGAAAGGATTTCTTAATAACTTTCTTGACAGCAAAACTTGTTATTGATGGGCATTTCACACTCGGTTCAATGGTTGCGATTCAATATATTATTGGTCAATTAAGTAACCCGGTAGAACAGATTGTTAAGTTTATTCAAGCAACACAAGATGCTAGAATTAGCTTAGAAAGAATTAATGAAGTACATCAATTACCTGAAGAGGAAAGCCCGGAAATAGTTTATGTCGATCATTTACCCGAGAATAAATCCATCTATTTGGAAAAGCTGAGTTTCAAATATCCTGGTTCAGGACTAAGGTTTGCATTAGACGATATAAATATAGAAATAGAGACCGGCAAAGTTACAGCTATAGTAGGTATGAGCGGAAGTGGAAAAACGACGCTACTTAAATTATTGATGAAGTTTTATGATTACTACGAAGGTGATATTAGAGTAGGTAATAGTAATTTGAGAAATATTAATCCTTCTTTTTGGAGGCGACAATGCGGGGCAGTTCTACAAGATGGCTACATATTTAACGAATCGATAGCAAGAAATATCGCAATCGGTTCAGAAATCATTGATTATGAAAAACTCCTTTATTGTGCTAAAATAGCCAACATTTATCCTTTTATTGATACTCTACCGAATGGATTCTATACTTTATTGGGAGTAGATGGGGTTGGTATAAGTCAAGGCCAGCGACAGCGTTTACTTATTGCAAGGGCGATATATAAAGATCCGGAATATCTTTTTTTTGATGAAGCGACAAATGCTTTAGACGCAAACAATGAAAGGACAATAACAGAAAATTTAAAAGCAGTATTTTCAAAAAGAACTGTTGTTATTGTTGCCCATCGCCTTAGTACTGTAAAGAATGCCGATAAGATCATTGTGATGAATGAGGGTAAGATCGCTGAACAAGGAAACCATGCGGACTTAACTAAACTCAAAGGGTTGTATTATGAACTTGTGAAAAATCAACTAGAATTAGATGGACAAACGGGATCATAATACTTCGTCTACGGACGTAATTGAAATAATTAATAATGCTAAAGCAAGCAAGTATCGCCGCTCGGCCCTGGCCCAGGAGATTCTATCTGAAAAAAAGAATTTTGGCAACACATGGGCATTGGTAACCATTGTAGCTTTTTTTGTACTGATGTTCATAGGTGCAACTTTCTTTCGCTACCCAAATTACATAATAAAAAGTTCCAAATTAATCGCGACGAATCTGCCAGTACCTATTGAAACAAATAGCAGTAATTATTTTAGCCTATTGGCAAAAAACAATGACATTGTAAGAAAGGATGAAATTATCGCTATAGTTCAAGGTAAGAACGAATTTGCAGAAATATTAAAATTAAAAAAAGTTTTAGAAGATACACGTTCCTTAAATAAATCTATCAACAACAATTTTAATAAATTAGGTGGTATTCAGGGGCTTTTCGACAGCATATTTAAAGAATCTCCACGAATAACTCCCTTAAAGACTAAACAATTACTAATTGGAATAAACAGCTGGCTCAAAAATTACACGTTGCAATCGCCTACCGATGGAAAACTAACTTGGAATCTCGCTACAGTAAGTCCTTATGTTAACCTTGCACCTAAAAAAATCATTGGCTATGTAGTGCCTAAAACAGATTTTTATCTCGAAGTGCCTCTTAATGAAGACGACCTGGGCAAAGTTCATGTTGGTCAGTCAGTACAATTAAGAACGGATGCATTTTTTTATCAAAAGTATGGAGTAATCAATGGAAGAATTAGCAATGTTTCTGACATAATTACTAACGGGCACTTTACTGTTTTTGTTAGTTTACCTCAAGTTATTAATACGCCGATAACCGGAGACAGGCCAATATTGAAGAACGGGCTGAATTGTCGTGTGTATATTGTCATACGGGACCAAAGTCTATTTACAGCATTATTTAATTCAATATTCAGTAATTATAACCGACCCTAGCCAACATTACATAATAATTCACCAATGAAAAAACTAATACTATTTTCCTTACTTGCCTTACACTCATTGGCATTTGCACAGAATAAAAAAGCAAATGGGAGTATAGAAGGTGTCGTTCTGGATTCATTAAAAAAAACGTATTGTGGACAAGGGATCATTTCTGTTTATCAGGAGAATAATGTCAAGGTAAAATCTGTTACCCCCATTGATACCAATGGCCATTTTGTAATTGATGACCTCTTATATAAAACATACCGACTTGTATTTACATATAGCGGATATGAGGAAAAACAATTGAATATTACTATTAATCAAAACTTGGCACTCAGAAAAAATGTTGGGGAAATACTTTTATCTCCGAAACTGCATCAACTTGCCGAAGTCATAGTTACAAGTAGGAAGCAAATAATTAAGCAGGAGGTAGACAGAATATCATACAATGTGCAAGCCGACCCTGAAAGTAAAACAAAATCTCTATTAGAAATATTACATAAAGTCCCATTAATCACCGTAGATGCAACCGGAACTATTAAGCTCAAAGCCAGTGGTAATTACAAAATATTAATTGATGGTCGCTCGTCATCCTTAGTGGCGAAAAACCCTTCTGATGTTTTTAGAGCCATGCCTGCGAGTAACATTGAAAAAATTGAAGTTATCACGATACCACCAGCTAAATATGACAGTGAAGGTCTGGCCGGTATACTGAATATTATAACCAAAAAGAAACTTGTACAAGGTTACAACGGCAGTATTAATTCAAGTTATAATACTGTATATGGTACAAGTTCTTCAATTCTAATGAATCTTAAAAAGAATAAACTGGGGGTAATCTTTTATGCTGGTTTGGGGTGGCAAAATACCAGGGAACTAGGCTATGAAAGCGCCCAAACTCAAACGAGCCCTACCTATAGTGTTCTTAATCAAAACGGGCAAACCACTAACTCCAACAATTATCGCTTAGGAAATCTTGAAATCAGCTATCAACCAGATACATTAAATTTAATAACAGGATCTGGTGGCTATAATCGCTACTATTCGACGCAAGGTATTGAACTGACTAATGTACTCTTCAACGCTAACAATGAGCTGACTCAAAGTTTTGATATAAATAGTACAGGAAATAGTTTGTTTAATACCGCTGATGTTTCGTTTAATTATCAAAAAGGTTTTAAACGAAATAAAAAGCAGTATCTGACCTTTTCTTATCAATACTCATTCATTTCCAACAAACAGGAAAATGGGGTAGCAACGTCGAAACAATTCAACTATAATAATAATGATTATAACCAGAAAAACGATGCTGAGTCAAATGAGCATACACTTCAAGTAGATTATATTCAGCCTAAAAAAACAATCACTATTGAAGCTGGAGGAAAAATGATTCTAAGAAGTAATACCAGTAATTTCCTAACTAGTATTGTGACAAATGATGATGGCAATGATGGCGGTAATAATTTTTTTAAATTTGATCAAAATGTTTATAGCTTATATAATTCCTATCAATTAAAATTTTCAAAAGTAGCAGTAAAATTCGGCGCGCGATTAGAGCATACAACGTTAAACGCTGACTTTGTGTCCACAAATACCACTTATGATAGGAATTATCTTAATATTATACCCTCTGTCTCTAGTCAAATTTCACTTGGTCAAACGGCCAGTATTAATTTTGGATATGGAGAAAGAATCCAAAGGCCTAGTATATGGCAGGTTAATCCTTTTGTAAATAAAATCAATCCTAAGTTTGTAACTGTAGGTAATCCCGATCTTGTCCCTACTTTAAATCATAACATTGAAGTTACATTTAGCAAATTCTCTTCGGGCTATTTAAGCTTGGGATTAAACTACGAATTTGCGGGAAATACAATAGAGCATCTGACAACGTATAATCCTCAAGATTCTATAACAACTTTATCTTATCAGAATTTAGGAAAAAGCAGGAAGATCGGGTTTAATCTTAGCTTAAATTACCCTTTATCTAAATCAATAAATTTAAGCATTAATTCATCATTATATTATAGGATGTTAAGTGCCCAAACTGACAGTATAAGATATTCAAATAAGGGCTTCCAGGGTAATTTTGTAGCCTCAGCAGATTATCAATTGAAGAATGGGATAAGCGTTGGTTTCAGTGCTGGTTACAACAGTAGAACAATTAGCCTTCAAGGACACGATAATGGTTATTTTTATAACTCAACAAGCATTTCTAAGGACTTTTTTAAAAAGAAATTAACAATTGGCGGCTATATCTCAAATCCTCAAAATAAATTTTTCACCACAAAATCAACAACAACCGCGAATAATTTTACTCAGTTAATTCATCAAAATAGTTTCTATCGTAGTGCCGCTATCCAGCTAAGCTATCGTTTCGGTAAGCTAAACAGCAATGTTGTAAAGAATAAAAGGGGTATAAAAAATGACGATATAAAAAACGAGGTTCCCAATAAAAACAACTGAAATTATACAAGAAAAGATTTTTACTATGAAAGTTGCTTATCTAATAATTGCTCATAAAAATTTCGAACATATAATTGACATTGTAACCAGCCTTAATGACCCCAAAGTTAGTTTTCTTATACATTTTGATGAAAAGGTCAAAGTAGATATTAATGAAATCAACAGGAAGTTACCGCAAGGCGCTGATGTGTATTTTCTAGATGCACGTGAAAACGTTAATTGGGGTGGCTTCAGTGTGTTAATGGCAGTTTTAAATCTTATACAGGGAGCTTTACATTTAAATTGCTTTGATTACATCTATCTAATCAGCGGTCAGGACTTCCCTTTGAAAACATCCGACGAAATGATCGATTTTTTGGAGCAAAATGCAGGTAAAGAGTTTATTGAATATCATACCATTCCTCATTCAGGTTGGGGAGGTGGACAAGATCGTTACGAGCACTTCTGGATGATTGATACACTGGGAATGCAGGCAAGCCGAAATTTTATCGAAGATCAGCGCAAACAGAACTTTACAAGAAAATTTCCTAATAATTTACAACCTTTTGGTGGTTCTATGTGGTTTACAATAACTGCCGCCTGCGCTGAATATATCATAGATCATTTTATGCAATACCCCGACGAATTAATGTTTTTCAAGTACACGTTAATACCAGATGAACTTGCAATAGTGACGGTTATAATGAATTCTATCTTTAAAAATCAAGTAGTAAATAATAATTTAAGACACATTGACTGGTCTGAAAACCGGGGAAGGCCCAAGATAATGACAGTGTCTGATCTGGTTGTCTTAATTAAAAGTGAATCCCATTTCGCACGTAAATTTGACCCATCGGTTGATGTAGAAGTGATAAATGCGCTTAAAGCTAAATTAAATCAGGGTAACGAGATGAGGAAGAGGTAATATATTCATTTAATAAAAGGTTTTCCCCAATACGTATTATAACAATCCAAGGAAAATGATACTAATAATTAGCCATCACAATAGTGAATTTACAACAGAATTAATAATGGATTGGATCCATTATTATGGTCATGAATGTAAACGGGTTAACGGTTTGGATATCTTAGATAAATTAACTTTTAATTTAAAGTTGACCAATGGTGATGGCGTTAAGGTAGAAACCAATTCAGGCATTGAAGCGGCTGATATTATATGGTTTAGGCGCTGGATGGTTTTACGAAGTTTAGAAGATCACATGCCGGTTAATAGTAATTTTTTTCTTAAAGATATAGCTCCTCTTATCAAATCTGAATTTGACGGAGTTACCCGAGCTTTTTTTTTCGCACTGAAAGGTAAAAATTGGGATGATAAACCAGAATTTCTTCGAGAATATCCAATAAAGATTAAGCAGTTAGAAATTGCTCAATCAGTAGGATTAAAAATACCAAATACAATTATCACTAACAATAAAAAGGATTTACAAGTTTTTGTAAAAACGAACAATATTGAAGAAATTATCATAAAGCCCGTTAAGGATGGAACACTTATCGGCTCAACCGAAGGCTGCTACGTTATTTATACAGCAAAAGTCACAAAAGAGTTATCAGAAATTCCAGAATTATTTTTTCCATCGTTATTTCAAGAGGCGATATCAAAAATAATAGAGATTCGTGTTTTTTTTCATAAAGACATATGTTACTCGATGGCAATTTTTTCAAGTTATGATGAAAAAACCAGTGTTGATTTCAGGAATTACAATTTTGCAAAGCCTAATAGGTATGTTCCCTACAAATTGCCGGACACTGTAGAGAGCAAAATTCGTGACTTTATGGAAATATTGAATTTGAAGAGTGGCTCACTAGATATCTTATTGAACACAAAAAATGAATACGTGTTTTTAGAAGTAAATCCCGTAGGCCAGTTCTCTATGGTATCTTTTCCTTGTAATTACTATTTGGAAAGAGTTGTGGCGAATAGTTTAATTTCAGAACAAATAACACCAGGTAATTGAATATTGATATGGAAGACAATATTAAGATAAAGGAACCATTGTTGCTTAAGTTTTTAACACCTGTTCCAGATGTAACCAAAATTACAGAGCCAGTTAGAGGGAATACATATTATAACGCAGGTGCATTTGATGTAATCCCCTTTTATAAAGCGATCAGTTTACTAGTGACCCATGAAAGCAATCTTTCAATAAATAATATAGAGGTATGAGCAAAATGACATTATATGCAAGCTGCATCCCTGTAAAGGGAGCTGTAAGAAGTACGATATGCGATTTGCAAAGAACCACATATGAAATAATTCCTAATTCCATGTATGATTTCTTGGTTTACTATAATGGCAAAAGTATAAATGAAATAAAGAATGACTTTTCAATTGAAGATCAGGTTATTGTTGATGAGTACATCGATTTTTTATTAAAAAAAGAGTATATATTTTTTTCTGATTTTCCCAATAATTTCCCACCGATTAGTTTAGACTGGGATTCCCCATGTTTAATTACTAATGCAATAGTAGATTTTGATGCGGCTTCAAATCACAATTTCAAAAAAATAGTTGATCAACTTTCTTTTTTACGTTGTCAGGCGCTGGAGCTGAGATTTTTTGATGTTGTCAATTTGAATTTTATCAAGGGACTCATATTACAGACAAAGAATTCTTCATTAAGATATATAAACCTGGTTATAAAATATGATTCTTTAATATTAGAGGAGGATATAAAAGATTTACTTGCACAAAATACGGTTTTAACCCATGTACTATTTCACAGTTGCCCTAAACCTGTTTTTACAGAATTGGCTACAACAGTTTTTTCTATTGATACAATAATATCGGATGAGACCCATTGCGGGGTAATAAGCGAGTATAATTTTTCTGTCAATATAACCTCATTTACTGAATCCGTAAATTTTAATAGTTGTTTAAATAGAAAAATCTCGATTGATAAAAGAGGAGAAATAAAAAATTGCCCATCATTGCCAAATTCGTTTGGCAATATTAACGACATATCTCTTAATGAAATAGTTAATCAGTCTAATTTTACAAGGGTTTGGCAAATAAAGAAGGATTCGATAAATGTCTGTAAAGATTGTGAGTTTAGATATATATGCACTGATTGCAGGGCCTATGTATCTGACTTATATGCCAAACCGATAAAGTGCCATTATGATCCGTATAATCCCTCCGGAGTAATTAACTAAAGCAAATGTCCTATGATAAATAAAATCATACATCAGATTTGGATTTCTGAAGATAATCAGCCGCTCCCTAGGTATTGTGAAGAGTTGAGCCGTACATGGCGGGAAAATCATCCTGATTATAAGTATATTTTATGGGATAAGGAATCGACTCAGCATCTCATAGAAAAAAAATATCCTAATATGGCGGAATTGATTTCAAGATATCGTTATAGCATCCAAAAGGTGGATGTATTAAAGTATTTGATCCTTCATGAAATTGGGGGAGTGTATGTTGATATGGATTATGAATGTATCAAATCAATTTCTGATCTCTTTAGCAACCACGATTGTTATTTATCGGAAGAATCTTCGGAATACAAAGTTATTGGCAACGCGTTAATTGCCTCGGTGGAAAAGAGTAGCTTTCTGAGTTTCGTTATTAGTTCATTAAAAAAGCATTTAGACGGCCCGAATATCGATGTACACGACAAATTAAATTATGTTCTCAGTACCACTGGACCAGGGATGTTAGGTATCGCTTATCAGAACTATGAAAAGAAGAATGATATTTGTGTTATACCAAGTAAATTTTTATCACCTATAACTGCTTTGGAAAGTCGAGAGATTTTCAAATTAGGCATGGTTCCCACTTTTATTGAAGAGAAGCTATCGGAGTCCTACGCAGTTCATTATTTCTTTTCAATGTGGATAAATTAAACCCTGCATAAAGCGATGCAATTTTGGAAGACAGTATATCTTTTCATGAAAAGCAATGATTTTAACCTACCCTTGAGGATAGTGAAAGGTCACATGTTGTCACACCCTGAATATCCAAATGCATCGAGTATGATGGATTTATTCTCCCTATTTAATGTTAAATATACCTTTTTAAAAATTGACAAGAATTCGCTGCATAATATTAAATATCCTTTTTTAGGACATACGATAAGAAAAAATGTGTCTGATTTTGAAATTGTTAAAACTAAAATTCAGTTAATCAATAACTTAAATGAATTTTATGAAAGTTGGGATGGCATTATGATAACAATCGAAAAACAGGATCATGCCTTATCCACCCAGCTGAAAATATTTGAGCAGGAAGAAAATACAATTAAACTCAGAAATAAGTTTTTTACCGGCGGGATGGTTGTGATGGTTTTGTATATACTATCCTTACATTTCAATTTTTATTCGACTACTTTTTTTTTACTTAATGTTATTGGCCTTGTATTATGTATTATGTTGTTACTCTCCGAATTCGACGTTGATTCGCTAGCCTTGGAGAAGTTTTGCAATTCAAAAGTCGGTCAAAGCTGCCTTAAATTTAATAACGACTACTCTCCGAAATTATTAATGGATCTAGGATTGGCCGATTTTGGACTAGTATATTTCGCTTGTCTTTGCTTATGGGCATTAATTTTAATGTCAGTAGGCATGACTTCGCCAATCTTAACTTCAATTCTACCTTTTTGCGGCATTTCAATTCCTGTTGTATTGTACTCTATTATTGCGCAAAAATTTAAAATAAAAATGTGGTGCCGGATATGCCTTTGCATAGACGCAATATTACTATTAAATACTTTTATAGGATTGATCACTTTTGATGTTAAAGCAATAGAAAATGGTCTCGTAGTTTCAATGCCAGTACTTCTACTCAGCTTGCTTATTTCTAGTTCATGGATTTACATAAAAAAGATATTATTAAATGGAATAATCGAACAAAATAAATCAATTGAATTGCTTAAAAGGCAATATAATCCTCGCTACTTTTTTAACTATTTATCTTGTCAAAAGTTTGTTGATACTGCTCCTGTTAAGGGCGACTTGTTGGTGGGAAGCCCTCTCGCAAAAACAAAAATACTAATTGTAACTAATCCGCATTGCCAATATTGCAGTGAATTACATGAGGCGATTGAGGGAGTGTTAGAGAATTATCCAGATGATATTTTTTTAACGATAAGATTTTCTGTGGAGAATGATGAAAGTAGTTTAAACTACCGAGCTACTCAGCAAATATTGCAAGCATATATTTTAAGGCCCTCCCAGTTAAAAATCATATTGTCTACTTGGTTTAAATTGATGAATACTGACAAATTCAAAAAATATTTTCAATTAACAGATGAACTTCAAGATTACACTATAATAAAAAGCCACTCTGAATGGTGTAATATAAATCGAATTAATCGCACTCCTTCTTTAATAATTAATGGGTACCTAATTCCAAAAGAATATGATTTAAAGCAACTTTGTTTTTTTATGCCAATCTTAATCAGAAATCAAAGTAATGCTGATTAAATTTGTTTTATCGGATGATATAACTTGCTTGGCAACGCCATCTCTGAAGGATGTATTGTGGGACGAAATCTAATCGTTCCATCCCGCATAATACCTGACAAATCGGGCGAGCTATCAATATAAAATCTGTTTTTAAATTCATCCTTTACAAATGTGCCCAATCCGCCAAAGTCTTCAATATTAAAACTTTCGAGGTAAAGCAAAGTAGGTATAAGAACCTCATGATGCCCCTGCCATTTTTCAGTTAGCAGCTGGCTGAGCGCAAATAATGCTTCGTTTGAAATGCGATATATAGGATTAAATGATCTTAAACGCAAATCAAAAGGGATAAAGTGATTAGGATGCGATAATGTATTCCACCAATACCATAAAGGTTCCTCCTGATATGAGCGAATATGACAGGTTATAAAATCAGAGTGAGTTTTTGTTTTTAATAAACTACCCCAATTACAAGTAAACCGGACATCATCTTCGATAAGCCAATAATAATCAAAAAAGGGATTTTCTAGATAAAATTTAAGTAACGGAAAATGATTACTTCCAGGTAGTAAACTATCTTGAATTGGTTTGAAATTTAACTCATAAAGAATTTCGTTAGTGAAACTAAAGCTGTTATATTCCGATAGATCGTCTGGTATTTCATTGGTAGAACCAGCATGAAACATTATATGAACAAGTCCTGATTCTTTCATAGCACAATTAAGTTGATTGTAGGTATCTAGTAGGGACTGCGAAATATTTTTTGTTAGCAAAAGGACAACTTGGCTACAGTTTTTAGCTATCATTTTGTAGTTTGGTTAGCAAATGTATTTTCAATAAAGACACCCAAAACTGCTGAATCATCAGCGGATAGACCTAAGTGTTTAAAAATCAAATAAACAACTCTTCTGTAAAATCCATAAAAGTCAACAGGGTAGCTATGCTTTTGAAAGGACTCCCAATAATTACAACACATTTTTATCCATTTGTGTTGCCATTCACAGGGCACGATATCGTTAATTATTGAATTAAATAGGCTTTTTATTGAACCCTCATTTTCACTAAAAAGTTCATTTAACCTTTCATTTGATAAATTAGAAGATGGCGAGTGAAAACTATAAATTAATATATCTTTATTGCCCAAGCCATTATTTGAAAAAAAAAGAATTAATGAAGTAGATAATAAGAAAGCAAATGTTATAATGCTTTCATCGTCAATAATATCAATACTTAAATGATCAATTATTAGCTCTGAAAGTTTATTTTCAAAATGGTAGGCACCTAAATCTTCTTTGCAGACGAAGAAACGCTCTCTGTTTAAAGAAAACCCGGTAGAAAATCCTTTTGTCAAATATTCTCCAAGTTCATTCTGAATAAGAATCTCGGATAAATAATCATCGTAATAACTTTTTAAATTAGGACTTACACTTTTTTCTACAAATAACGATAATATAATTTCTTCCGCAGTATTGCTTAATATTAACTTCCAATAAATAGGCTTAGCACCAGCTGGGATGTGGTTTAAATATGGAATGATAAGATTCTTTAAAACATCATTCCATTTAATCTGATCACAAAATAGTGATACCGTTAAATTTGCGTATACTTTTTCATGCACTTTATTTGAAAAATCATTCATAAAAAAAATGAAAAAGTTAATATTTGCTAAGAGATTTACATAATAAATGTAAGGTCTAAAGATTCATTAGAAATACTTAAAAAGCATTATTAATAACAAATATTTATCTCGTTTTTATTGTTATTGATGTTTTTAAAATGTTGATAATGTTTTTTTAAGAAGCATGGTTTAAATCATACTTAATTACACTATCAGCGATAAAGCTTATTTGGACTTTATCGCTGAAATAGTCGTTTATTCATTATTGTTTTGCTGGCGGTGGCGGTGGGACAGCCCTTTTTTCTTTTTGCTTGGCAGGTGGGGGGGGAGGAACTGTTCGTTTCGCCTTTTTGTGCTTTGCTGGCGGTGGCGGCGGAACCGCCTCTTTTTCTTGTTTTTTCGCTACATCTTGAGAAATAACAATTGCATTGAGGTTTTTAGCATCGGCAAAAACTTCTGTGACAATAAATAAGCCGAGAACTAGCAATAACTTTTTCATAATAATGCTCTTTTAAGGTGAATAATTAGTTATATAAAGTTAACCTGTATTTTAACAACTAGCAAAAATTTAGAATGTTTTTATTGCGAAATTTTTCTTTTCCTATCACGTTTTTACTTACTGTAACAAAACAAAGCCAATAAGGTGGAGCTATAAATCACTATAAAAGTATAAAAATTCCCCTTATTGGGATAATTCTCCCACGCACTCTCTTTCTTACTACAGCAGAAATTTGAAATACTTTGCGTAGGGTCGGTAAACTCTATAAATTATGGATAATGTTGCCCGGTAAGAAATTTTGGTTTAACTTGGTAGTACCGAATCTCAATAGTATTTGTAGAAACATCTAATGCCGGAATATGCTTGAAAAATTGATTTTAGATGAATACCTGAATGTTTGTGATCCGGCTTTCTCAGGCCTGTTAAGTAACTTTTCATTGGTACCTTACGGCCTTATTTTTCTCAGAAATGAGCTTGTGTTAAACAAGAGAAAAAACATCCTTGAATTTGGATCAGGGCTTTCAACTTTGTTTATGGGGCAGCTAATCAAAAAACATGGTCTTAAAGCCTGCATCTGTACCATTGAAAGCGGTGAAGAATGGATTTCTCTTTTGAAAGAAAAAGTGGATCAGTTAAAATTAGCCGAATACATCAAAATTATTTACGCTCCTTTAGTGGAAGACAGTAATTATGGAAAATGGTATGACATGGATATCTTGAATCGCGAATTGAATCAGGAGCAACTGTTCGATATGATAGTTATAGATGGACCTCCTGCTTTCAATCCCCAAATTGCAAAATCAAGGTATAGGGCAATTCCTTATATCTTCAATTCCCTTTCCGATAACTGTTTTATTTTTTTAGACGATGCGAACAGAATGGGTGAACAGGAAATTATCCAGTTATGGAATAGCCAATTTAATTTTGATTTTAAAATATATAATAAACGTTTTGCAGTTTATTGGAAAGGAAAATATAGGGATAGTAATCCAAGCATAATGAATTCTTTATTAATTAGATACGACCATCTAAAAACGGCACATGGATAACACACCACTACCAACCTTCATGACCCTGATGCATCGTTACATCATCCATTCGCTTTGCGAGAACAGCGGTGGGGTATTCCGGAATTGAGGAATCAGAAATTGAACGGCTTATTAAGGAAATTGGGAACGTAGGAGCATAATACAAGGATTATTAGACTCCGGTAGAAATATTTTGGCTATATAACTAATGCAAACTTTGTAGCTTGCAAAGTCCTGCTTCTTAATAAGTGAATTGTGATATCCCTTTAGCCACTATCAGGAACATACGGAAAAAGAAGCTGGCTAACTGAAAGCTTTTTTATGTATAGTTAAAAACCTCCCTGCCGAGCAGTTTATCCATGAATATCCTGATGGCAGCTTTTTGGTAGTACAGATAACCGGGGTTACGACTACCCCCGAAGAAAGGGGGAATCACATTAAAGTCACTAATCCGGCTTATGGAGAATAAGAAGCCCACTTTGTTTGTCGTTGCTAGTTCGAATGGCGCAGGGACATCCACACACTTACACAATCTTTTACCGTAGGATATGGCGGGTACTACAGAATTGGCTATTTCAGCTACAATGTGAAAATTTTCGCTTTCAATAGCTTCTTTAGCCATTTGTAATCTAATGATAAGGATGTATTTATTGGGAGTTACTCCCATAATGGATTTTATACGTCCGAATAGTTTTCTTTCACTTACGGCCATTTCGTAACTTAATAAATGGACAGTCATCTAGATGTTTCCGGCAGATGATCTTATTACTTCTTCTAAAATTAATTTAGGGATATCCCTGAATGCCTCAATTTAAAATTTGCATCCTTTCTTCATTTGCATTCACAAAGGCAATAAAGTTGCCAGAAATGTAAAGAGAAAAGTTATGACAACATTAGATTTAATTACCAAAGACGATCTGGAGCAATTCAAAACTGAACTGTTCGCAGAACTAAAAAAGCTTGGCATCGGACGCGCTAATCAGTCGGCGTCAAGAGAATGGCTGAAAAGTGCTGAGGTACGCAAGCTATTGAACATATCCCCAGGTACATTACAAACCCTACGTAGTGCAGGCATTATAACCTACACCAAAGTTGGCAGTCTGCTTTACTACAAGCATGAGGATATTATTAAAATGCTGGAGGGGCATAAATCATGAATGAAAAAAACGTGCTTGGTTTTAAGCCAGCTTTGGAAGCCGGTTTTGAACCCCGTAATTATTCATGGTCGCCGGAGGTAGTTCCAGTTGGCGAATATACGACCACCCTTGATTTTATGATCTGGTCGAAAAAGCATGTCGCGGCCGATTGTTACCTGACCACTGGCGACGGCACCCAAATCCGGCTGACAGCCTACCGGAACAAAGCGGAAGATTACATGGCGGGTGATACCGCCGTTCCCTACCTGTCCTTCGGAACACGGCTGAAAATAACGGTCGCGCTGAACGGTGCCGGGAATCCAAAATGGATAAATGCGGTGGTCATTCCCGGTGGCGAACCGGCTGCCGGATGAAGTCACCGGCCCGCAGGTCGGGCCATTTTTAGGCTGGAAAACAGCGGCCAATTTTTGAAAAAAAATTGGAGCAAGCGGGAATTGGGCAGTGGCCCAATTCGCTTGCCGTTTGCGCTGCAAACGGGGTTTAACTTATGCCCCAGGCATAAGTAGCGGCCTCTATCATATCATAAACGCAGAAAATACCATAAGTCAACTTATAAGTATACCGTAAAATGCCAACAAAAGACAACTATAATAAAACGCTTCGCTTCTCAGCGGAAACCGATGAAAAGTTGGGTAAGGTTGCCAATAGTTTCGGCCTAAGTAAGTTCCAATTTTTCAATCAGATGGTCGAATATTTCTACCGCACAAAAAAAGATCCTACCGATATAAACGATGAAGTCTTAAAGAAAACGCTGGCCAAAAATCACGATACCTATATCCGTTTTATCAGGGCACAGGAAGAAAAGATTTTAATCCCCGTCAAGGTTGAGTTAGATCGGATGGTTGCTTCGCAGATCAAGATCATAGACAGCTTTAACAGCCAGGTATTAAAAGCGAACCGCGAAATCCTGTCAGGCCAGCAAGTGCAGGCCCAACAGGGCGAAAAGCTGATGCAAATACTCAAAGAAGTAACCGACACAAAGGAGAGCCTGAAACAAAAGTTCATTTACATTCTGAATTTTTATTACAAGGCGACTTTGAACGTATCAACAAGGGAAAAAGAGACGCTTCTGCAGGAAGCGATCGGTCACATTACAAAGCTTTAATTTATGTTTATCAATATCACCGCCAGCGATACCGCCGACAATAAAGGCAGCAGCAGCGACTTAGTTCATTATCTTGATAAGGAAAACCGGATGGACAGGGATAAGGAGCCGGAATTATGGTTTAATCAGGACCGCCGGGCTATTCCTTCATACGAGCCGGTGCAGGCCATAGATAACAATATCGCCAAGCTTAGTAAAACAGACGCAAAATTCTTTCTCGTTAATATCAGTCCAAGCCAGAAAGAGATCGCCTGGTTAAAGGAGCAATTTGGTGATGATGGCGCAAAGGAGCAGCTTAAAGCCTACGCAGTCAAAATCATGGACGAGTATGCACGAAACTTTAAGCGCCCCGGTATTGACAGCAACAAGGACTTGCTTTGGTTCGGAAAGCTGGAAAATCATCGCTATTACAGCCATAAGGATAAAGAAGTACAACAGGGATTACGCAAGCGCGGTGAACGAAAACCGGGCGAACAGATGCACATACAGGTGATTGTCAGCCGCAAGGATATGACCAATAAGGTCAAGCTTAGCCCGATGAATAACTCCAAAGGCAGGAATGCCGAACACGCTCGTCGCATGGGCCAGTTTGACCGTTCGGCATTCAAACAGTCAGGTGAGCGGCTCTTTGACGAACAATTCAAATTCGACCGTGGCTTGAGTGAAAGCTACGCCTATGCGAATGCCAAAAAGAAGGGCGGCTTAGAAGAGCGCGTGGCCATGCGATCAGAACGGCGGAACCGGATACCGCTCACCCATAGGCCACAGCAGGAACCGCTACAAGGACGTCCTTTAGCCCCGGCCATCCTGCAAACGTTGACCAAGCCCACACAGAAAGCGGCACCACATATCCCTATCAAAAAGAAAAAGAAACGTAATGGCCCCGAGCAGGATCAGGGCTTATCATTTTAACAACCAGTAAATATTTAAAAGACAAGATCATGCAGACCGGAGAAGATACCCAGGGATTAAGAAAGATCGTCGATTTTACCCGTTTGATCAGCATTTTTATTTTAGCTATCCATTTTTATATCACTTGCTACCATGCCTTTGAAGCGTGGCACTGGACGGCAGGCATCACGGACAGGATCATAAGCAACATCGCTAAAACAGGCTTATTTAATGGAATCATCAAACCGAAACTGGCCGTATTGCTTTGCCTGGCTATTTCTTTGGTGGGCATCAAAGGCCGGAAAGATGAAAAGATCGGCTATAAAAGCATTATTGCTTATCTATTTAGCGGCTTGCTTCTATATTGGCTAAGTGTATTATTTTTTTATATGCCTGCCAGTATCACTATTATAGCCGCTTGCTACATCATATTAACAGGTATCGGCTTTTTACTAATGCTAACTGGCGGTGCCTGGTTATCGCGCTTGCTCAAAGACAAGTTGAGCAAGGATGTTTTCAACACAGATAATGAAACTTTCCCCCAAGAGGAAAGACTGCTTGAAAATGAGTACTCCATTAACCTGCCCGCGAAGTATAATTTGAAAGGTAAGGTCAGGGATAGTTGGATAAACGTTATTAACCCGATGCGCGGCCTGTTGGTGTCAGGTTCGCCGGGAGCGGGTAAATCATACTTTGTTATTCGGCATGTGATAGACCAGCACCTGAAAAAAGGGTTTTCCATGCTGATTTATGACTTTAAATTTGATGACCTTTCCAAGATCGCTTACAATAAACTGATGATGTACAAGGGAAACTACGAGGTAAAGCCTGCCTTTTACGTTATCAATTTTGACGATCTCAACCGATCCCACCGCTGTAACCCGCTTGAACCTGATGGTATGCTTGATATAACCGACGCGGCAGAGGCCAGCCGCACGATCATGATGGGTCTAAACCGCGAATGGATACGTAAACAAGGTGATTTTTTTGTAGAAAGCCCCATCAATTTTTTGACGGCGTTAATATGGTATCTGCGTAAATATGAGAACGGCAAATTTTGTACGCTCCCTCATGTAATTGAATTAATGCAGACTGATTACGAACAGCTATTTGCCATCTTACAGCGGGAAGAAGAAGTGCAGGCCCTGATCAATCCTTTTATTCTGGCCTTTAATAATAACGCCAAAGCACAACTGGAGGGTCAAATTGCCAGTGCGAAGATCGGCCTGTCCCGCCTATCTTCGCCAACACTATATTATGTTTTGTCCGGCAACGATTTTACGCTTGACCTTAACAACCCTAAAGCGCCTAAGATCATCTGCCTTGGTAATAATCCTCAAAAGCTGCAAACCTATGGGGCAGTCCTATCGCTTTATATTTCGCGATTGATCAAACAGGTCAATCAGAAAGGGAAATTGAAAAGCAGCTTGATATTCGACGAGTTTCCAACTATATTTTTTAATAACATGGACAGCCTGATCGCAACGGCCCGAAGCAATAAAGTAGCGACGACACTTGCCGTTCAGGACTTTAGCCAGCTTAAAAAGGATTATGGCGCTGAACAGGCGGACGTGATAACCGGGATAGTCGGCAACATTATCAGTGGGCAGGTAACAGGCGATACCGCTAAAAAGCTGGCAGAGAATTTCGGTAAAATCGTTCAGGATAAAAACAGCCTGACCATCAATAGCAGCGATACTTCATTCTCAAAAGCTACTCAACTTGATTATGCTATACCGGCATCAAAGATCGCTTCGCTGTCATCAGGGGAATTTGTAGGCATAGTTGCCGACAATCCCGAAGAACGCATCAACCTGAAATTATTTCATAGCGAAATCCAGAACGATCATGACACAATTGCCAAAGAGGAAGCCGCTTACAAAGCTATTCCCCTGATCGGTTACGTTTCCCCTGAAGATGTGGAAGAAAATTATAAACAGATCAAAGCTGATATTGCATTGCTTATTAAAACCGAGATGGAAAAGGTTGAGGAAAGCAAACCGAAAGATGTAGACAAGCAAACAGAGGGCACCAATCAAAAAAAAGAAAAAACCGCCGATAGTAAGCAAAGTCCAGATAGAGCGCAGATCGCGCCCGGTATAGAACAAAAAGAGCAGGACGCTACCACTCAAAAAGTCGAGCAACAAAATCTTGAACAGGCAGATGAACAGGGAATTAGTTACTAATTCCCTGTTATTTTAATATTTTAAAATCCCTTTCTTGGTTTTTTGAGCGTATCGTAAACTCTAAATCCATATCACGGTTTCTAACCCTGTTAATACAGCTTACAATGGTTGGGTGCAACAATTCATAAACAGATTGAAAGTTTGATGTGTCAGGAACAGTTACAATAAATTTTTCATCAGTTAATCTGATCTGCTCCCGATATTGTTGCGGTAGCTCCTGATGTAAATAGATCAGCACTCTATTAAGGTAAGCTGTATTCATTTGATTTCAATTATATCACTTAAACGAGTCGTGAAAAAACCGCTTAAACTTTCCTGTTTCATGCGCCAGTCGGCAACAAAACCCTGTTGTGCGGAACGCACCGTATCACGGCCAAGTAAACGATTGATGCGGTCAACCTGCTGAATTACGGTTATCTCCTTTTGCCGGGTATATGGACAAAACAAATTTAGCGTGCCGTCGCTGGCATCCCTTATATCGGTCAGCATCACGCCGACACGTTTATAAAGAAACTCATTCCGGTAAATTTTTTTTAATCCGGTTATCGCCCGTTTAATCAAATAAGGCGTATAATCTGTTGGCACATCGCAAACGGTATGAATGGACGGAAAATATTGTTTATCCGTTTTTGAAAAATTATTAGTCCCCAACCAAACTTCTATCCCACCCGCAACGCACTTTTGTCGCCGCAGTTTTTCAGACACACGTGCTGTATAGTTGGCCAGGGCCTCAGCTATCGGCTCCAATTCTGTTTGATAAACCCCAAAGCTTTTTTGTGAAGCAATATTCTGCTTCCCCGGCGGTATGAGTTCTAAGGGGATGCAGGGGATGCCTTTTAATTCATAAACCGTGCGCTGTAAGACAACACTGAAATTAGCTTTTGCCCAATCAGTATCAATTAAAGATAAATCATAAGCCGTATGAATCCCCTTAGCATTTAGTCGCTTGGTTATCCTGCCGCCAATCCCCCAAACATTATTTATATCGGTCGCCTTTAAAGCCGCTAAACGCTTTTCCTCGTTATCAATGATATAAACCCCGATCTTTCTGAACTGCTTCTTTGCTATACGGTTAGCGAGTTTAGCAAGTGTTTTGGTTTCTGCCACCCCAATAGAAACAGGCACACCAGACCAATTAGTAATTTTATCCCTTGCAGTTTTTATATACTCGAAGTAGTCACGATATTCCAATCCGTTGCAATCCACGAAAGACTCATCAATACTATAATCTTCAACATCTTTAAACAACGTGCGGATAATAGCTTTTATTCTCCTGGACATATCACCATAAAGCGTATAATTACTGCTAAAGCCTTTTATATCATGAAGCTTCATTAGTCGCTTTATTTCAAACATCGGAACAGCCATGCCGATGCCTAATGCTTTGGCTTCCTCACTACGGGCAATGACCGCGCCATCATTGTTACTATAAATTATAACTGGCACATCTTTAAGTGCCGGGTTAAATACCCGTTCGCAACTGGCATAAAAATTATTGCAATCAATAATTCCAATCATGGGAACGATTTTTAATATTTTGAATGATATAGGTAACTACCCCCCAAACCCTAAAATCGGTTAGGTCATGGATAACAATGGGTTGAAAACCGGGGTTAGCGGATAATAACCGTATACCCTGCAAGGCATCCAAGTGCAAGATCTTCGCATTAAACTCTCCATCAATCGCACACACCACCAAATCACGATGTTCGGGTTCAAGTGATTTATCAATCACTACGATATCACCCTCGTAAATGCAAATGTCTCTAAGGGATTGGCCCTTAACCCGTCCCAGGAAAGTGCTTGCCGGATTGGAAACGCAAATGTCATCGAGGCTTATCGCATCCTCTAAATAATCATCGGCAGGCGATGGAAAACCAGCTTGTATCGTTGACAGGAATAGCGGTAATTCCGTTACAGACTTTAAAACTTTGAAGATTTGAATAGTGGCCGATTTCATTAACGACAAAAGTGCTAATATTTTTAGCAATTAAAAATATGAATGAAATTTTTATTTAATAGAACGGCTCGACGACAAGCTGCATTAGGGAGTATTTAACGAAAAGAAACACGAATATTTTAATTGAAGTCAGAAGTGGCTCGTTAAACTGTAGTTTCAAGTTGGCTTTGATGTTATAACGTGGCTAATTGATCACTTATCTTCCTATTCAAACACCAAAATGAAAACTCACTTCGTTTTAATTTTCAGTCGCGTTTTGCTTATAAGGTAATATACGTGTCAAAATTATGTGTTCAAACAACATTTAGGAATATTAATTCGTAAAAGTTAAAGATATTGAAGTGAATATTAAGGTCTCTGTTTAATATTATTTTTAAATATGGGTGCCTTTGGTTTGCTAACCTCAACCATCTGGTACATTTACCTATCGCAAAAAATATGATTAAAGCTCAAATTACCGACAAAGATGCAGTTGTTCGATTATTGACCCAGGCGTTTGAAGATAACCAAAGCGTAAACTACATCGTCCGCAATGGTGCCCGGCGAACGGAGCGCATCATGGCCTTAATGGATTATTCGTTTGAAATGTGTTCTCTATTCGGAGAAGTATGGCTTTCCGACGACCGGAAAGCTTGCGCATTGCTACTTTACCCGCAAAATAAAAAGACCACTTTGTCAGCTATCCTGTTGGATGTCAAATTGATTTTCAACGCTATCGGGATAGGCGGGATAAAAAAAGCGATGGAAAGGGAAAAAAAAATAAAAGCCAAACAGCCCAAAGGGTCAAAGATGTATTTATGGTTCATAGGAGTTGACCCAGCCGAGCAGCATAAAGGCATCGGCGAAAAGCTTTTAAAGGAAGTGATCGCCAGCGCCGGAGAAAAACATTTGCCCCTTTACCTGGAAACCTCGACTGTAAGCAATTTACCCTGGTATGAACGCTATGGCTTTCAGATATATGATCAGCTTGAACTTAATTATACCCTCTATTTTTTAAAAAGATAGCGCATATATATACACGACAACCGACATCTAATACATCCACCTATAACCTTTACCTATATGCTTGTCTTCGGAACTCAAATTCACATCGTAACTTTTATATTTATTGTATTGGAAACGATCATGTTCGCTATCCAATTTTTTTACTACCTGTCTCGCCCCGAAGATCAAAACCGGCTCTGGTATCTTATCCTGTTGATCTTATTGCTATTTTACAATATCACAGGAGGACTTTTTCCCGACCCTAAGATCAGGCTGTCCATTCAGTTGCAAGAAATGATCGCCTACGGCAGCGGATTTTTAATGGCCTCCTATTTTCCTTTTTACTTTTATAAGGCATTTGATTTGAAATTATTACGCTGGCACGTCTATTACGGCGTCCCTTTGTTTTTAATGCTTCCTTATTTGATCTTTTTTGTCATTGATTATGCCATTCACGGAAACCTTGAAACCGATTTGAAATATGGTATGATCGCTCCCTTTATTTATGCATTGGTCTTACTATGGGCGATTTTCAGGGCGATACACATCAAAAATAAAACGCACCGAAATCAACACCAGTATCTTGAAGAAATCGCCATGTATTGTGCCGTTAGCCCTTGGGCAACCTTAGCATTTTTTGGCTTTACAGAAACCAGCCAGCTTGTAGAAGTGCTCTGCACCAATACGGGGATCATCGCGATCAGCTTTTTATTTATAGTAAAATCCATCAAAAAGGCAAGAAGCGAGTACCGCCGCATGTTACAACTCCATATGGATAACGTCAACCCGGCAATTATCCAGGAGAATTTTATCCGCTACGGCCTCACTAAAATGGAAATAGAAATCGCACAGCTAATTCTGAAAGGGATGGGCAATAAAGACATTGCTGAAGCACTGCATATTTCCGAAGAAACGGTAAAAAAACATATTTATAACACCTTCAAAAAAGTAAAGGTCAAGAACCGTTCCGGGCTGATTTTTAAACTGCAAAATGTCCATTTCTCCCTGTTTGGGGCTCTTTTTCTATAAAATTACCACTTTTTGAGTATCCAAAACCCACTTTTTTGGTATTTTTTGTATTGTTCTGCGCAGATAATTTTGGCTTCTCCTTTTTTTCAAACCGAAATTAAATTGCACGTATGGATATATTTTACGCATTTCCTGCCTAAGTGAAAAGTTGTTGCCAGTAAACAGGCAAGGCAGGTCTTACTTAAATAAATTTCTACCATGTTACAGGAACAAAATTCCCGGCTGCTAAGACAGTTAGAACAGGATTTGGAGCAAGTTTATTGCCAATCCAATGAACCGTTACAAAGATTGACCAGCGCATTAAAACTGATCAGGCAGGCGCTCAATAAATTAAAAGAGGACGTTAATGTCCATCCGTTTAAGGATAAACAAGACCAGGTTAACTTCTTTAAGTATACCAAACCATCCTTTTATCAATGGCAGATCTATTACACCGAACTGTATACGATTGAAACCGGTTTTCCTTTTGGTAATGCCGACAAACAACTTGACTATTTAGCGCAGGAACTGCATTATATTGAACGCTTTTTTCAGCAGTACGCATTTTTGTATCAGTATTATAAACTTGATGCCGATGAACTGGATAATTTATACTTTATACGCGGTGAAGAAATTCAAAGCGTATTATTGCCCGCAGTACCTGAAGTTAACCCAGGCTTTGCCACCAGTGGGGATTACCTGTTCTCCAAGTTCATGGCCTTTGATAAACTCAAAGATTGGGTCATCGAAAAAATGCTTTATCTGAAACAAAATCCTGCTAATCCCTTACAACTGAACAACGAGCCGGACGATATGAAATGGACAGGCGACACCATTAATCTCGCCGAGATCGGCATCGGTATCTACCACACCAAACAGTTGAATAACGGCACGGCAAGCCTGTCAGATATTTTCCGCTGGCTGGAAGAGAAATTCCGTGTTAAAATTGGCGTTCCATCCAAGCGCCTTTCCGAATTACGCCGGAGAAAAAGATTAAGCAGGACGAGATACCTCGATGAAATGAAAGAAAACGTAATCCTGAAATTGGATAAGGATGACGAATTTGAATCGATCAGGTAAAAACACAACCAATCTACCTGAAAAATCCCTTATGTAATCAATTGTATTTCAGTGTACTATTGTTTATTTAAGGGATATCCCTCAATGGTTCAAACCAAATTTTGCAGTCTTTGAAAATTTGCTTTTGAAAATCCCGGCATAATGGTGTGCCGGGATAAAAGCAAATTATTATGGTATTACAACATTTCACATGGCAGCAATTCTTGGTCGCTGCTACCATCCTGACAGCCATCTGGTACGCGGTCATTATCCTGATCTTTTACCGGCACAGGATACAGGATTTGCTGCATGGTAAGCAAAGAGACAACGAACCGCCGGAACCATTGGGCCACGCTTGGGACGAGGATTTTGAGGAAGAACCCGAAGAAAGCGAAGCAGACGACCTGATCGGCAAATCAGCATTGCCGGAAGGAATGAGTAAAGTTAGCATGAGCATGTTCGGCTTTGCGCCGGACGTTGAAGAAACAGCCGTTGCAACAGAAACATTCATTGAACGGGAAAAGGAGGAAGATTTTAAAAGTGACGTTACCGACGAGGAAAGGGAAAGGCAGCAAAGCAACGTTCCCGATGTGTTGGAAGAACTGAAAAACATTTACCATATCCTGGAAACAGAGCAGGGAACAAAAGCCGATTTTATATCTCTTTTTTCGTTGGTCAGTTCCAAATACCGGGGCATCCGTGGTACAGCCAGTCAGCGGGCCATTAATGACCACATCCGCGAAAACCTGCCATTTGACATTACAGAAGAAGAGCTTGACGGTCTTTGGCCCTGAATGTCATCCCCCTCAAATTGAGTAATTCATTTAAAAAAATCATTTCATTAAAAAGATCATGAAAAATCACATCCCATATACCCCGAAACAACAGGCGCTTTTAAAAACGTTAATGTTTGCCTTTGCACTGCTAACGATCAACTATTGTTTCGCCCAGGACGGAAATTCCGGTATTAATTCAGCGACGACACAGGTTAAAAGCTATTTTGAGAGCGGCTGCAACCTGATGTATGCAATCGGTGCCGTAGTCGGCATCATCGGCGCCATCAAGGTCTTTAACAAATGGAATGCAGGTGAACCGGACACCAACAAGGTTGCCGCCGCCTGGTTCGGTTCATGTGTTTTCTTAGTTGTGGTCGCTACCGTGCTTAAATCATTTTTCGGTCTTTAAAATTCAAAGCTATGTCACTCTACCAGATCAATAAAGGCGTATCAAAGCCCATCGTATTCAAGGGCTTGAAAGCGCAGTACATCGCCTATTTGGCAATAGGGCTGGTCGCTTTGCTGATCGGCTTCGCTATCCTGTATATATGCGGATTAAGCCTTTGGGTCATCCTGCCTTTGATCGTTGGGTTAGGCACGGCTTTGTTCTTTACCGTTTTTCGTTTAAGCCATAAATACGGCGAGCATGGCCTTTCCAAGCATTTCGCCAAAAAGCAACTACCGAAATATCTCAGGTTCAGGTCGAGGCAGCTATTTGTAAATCTAAAAAAATAACATCATGGGAATAGACATAGAAAAAATTCTGCCCTTAATCAAAGTCGAAAACGGTGCGATACTTTCTGCACAGGGCGATATTACCATCGGGTTTAAAGTCATATTGCCGGAAATTTTTACGCTTTCCGACCGCGATTACGAAGCCTATCATCAAACGTGGATTAAGGCCATTCGATTATTACTACAAGGTTGTATCTTCCATAAACAGGATTGGTTTGTCGAAAGTAACTTTAAGGCTGATTTTGAAAAGGCGGGCAAAAGTTTCCTTTCACGGTCAAGCGAACGCTTTTTTAATGAGCGTGAATGCCTGGAACACCATTGTTATATCTACCTGACCCAAAAACCAAAGGACAGAAAATTGGGCTCATCCGTATACAGCAACTTGTTACGTAAGAGCATTGTGCCGCAGCAAACGATCAACCCCGTTCTTTTTAAGGACTTCCTGGACAGTGCGGGTCAGTTCGAGCGCATTTTAAAGGACAGTGGATTTGTTACCCTCGCACGGATGAATAATGATGAATTGGCCGGAACAATAGAAAAGGCCGGGGCCATAGAGCGTTATTGTTTTCTTTCCACTCCCGGCAAACGACCGGTATTACAGGATATTCATATTAAGGACGAGATCAGGGTTGGGAATAATCATTGTGAACTTTATACTTTGGCTGATGTGGAAGACTTGCCTGCACTTTGCGGCAGCCGTATCAATTATGACAAATACAGCACCGACCGTACGAAATTCAGTATCGGCTTCGCATCCCCATTGGGCCAGCTACTCAACTGTAACCATATTCTCAATCAATACGTGTTCATTGAGGACAGTCAAAAAACGATCAAACGTCTGGAAGCAAAGAAACTACGCCTGCAATCTTTGTCCGGTTATTCCCGTGAGAATGCGATCAGCCGCGACGCGGTTAACGATTTTCTGAATGAGGCCATCGGTCAGCAGCGTTTGCCTGTCAAAGCGCACTTCAATGTTTTAGCCTGGTCTGATGACGAAGCCAAAGTAAAAGACCTGAAAAATCTGGTATCGTCCGCTATGGCCCAAATGGATGCCACCGCCAAACAGGAAACCGACGGCGCGCCGCAAATCTGGTTCGCCGGGATGCCGGGGAACCAGGCAGATTTTCCGATGAACGAGACGTTTGATACGTTCGTGGAACAGGCCACCTGCTTTTTTAACCTCGAAACCAATTACCGCGACAGCGTCAGCCCGTTTGGCATCCGCTTAGGTGACCGCCTTACCGGCAAGCCTGTTCATGTGGATATTTCAGATGAACCGATGCGGTTAGGCTGGACGACCAACAGGTCGAAGTTTACAATCGGCCCGTCAGGTTCCGGTAAAAGCTTTTGGACAAACCACCTGTTACGTTCCTATTATGAGCAAGGTGCCCACATCGTGGTCATGGACATAGGCCACAGCTACCGCGGCTTATGTGAACTGGCCGGAGGTTATTACTTTACCTATTCGGAAACCGACCCGATCAAATTCAACCCTTTTCATTTAGCTGATGGCGATGTACTGGATACCGAAAAAAAAGAAAGTATCAAAACCTTGCTTTTGGCCCTTTGGAAAAAGGACGACGAGCCTTACCGCAGGTCGGAATATGTAGCCATTTCCAACGCGCTCACCGGCTATTACAAGCACCTGGATACTTTTCCTGATATTTTCCCCTGCTTCAATACTTTCTATGAATACCTGATGGAGCATTATCTGCAAGTACTGGAAGACGGCAAGGTTAAAGAGAAAGATTTTGATGTGGCCAATTTCCTCTATGTCCTGAACCCTTACTATCGGGGCGGTGAATTTGACTACCTGCTTAATGCGACCGAGAACCTCGACTTATTGCACGAGCGGTTCATTGTATTCGAGATCGATGCCTGTAAAGACCATCCGATTTTGTTCCCGGTAGTTACCCTGATCATCATGGAAATGATCATTTCCAAAATGAGAAAACTTCCCGGCATTCGGAAAGTTGTACTCATTGAGGAGTGTTGGAAAGCAATCGCCAAAGAGGGGATGGCCGAATATATCAGGTATTTGTACAAAACCATGCGTAAGTTTTATGGGGAACCTATCGTTGTAACTCAGGAGGTTGAGGATATTATCAGCAGTCCCGTTGTCAAACAGGCGATCATCAATAACAGTGATTGCAAGATCTTGCTTGATCAAAGCAAATATCAGAACAAGTTTGATGCGATACAGGAACTGTTGGGCCTGACGGACAAGGAAAAGGCGATGATACTTTCGATGAATAAGTCCAACGACCCCAAAAGAAAATACAAAGAGGTTTTTATCTCGTTGGGCCAGTTCTCCAAAGTGTACCGTACAGAGGTAAGTCTGGAAGAATACCTGGCCTATACAACGGAAGAAAGCGAAAAGGTCAAAGTACACCAATACGCCGCTAAATACGGCAGTATACAAAAAGGCATTGCCATGCTGGCAATGGAAATGAGAACCAAAAACTGAAGATGATGAAAGCAACATTTAAGATCATGGCAACTTGTCTATTATTTGCGACCGCTTGCCAAAACGAAAGCAAAAACAAACAGGACTTCATCCCCGGCACTTACGTCCACAGTTCCAAAGGCGAATACGGCGTTGCCGATGATACGCTTATCATTCAACACGCCGGTGGCACCAGCTATCAGATCAAGCAAAGAACTACCTACCAGGCCATCAGGGACGGCAAGTTGCTTCCTAAAAAGCACAAAGTTCAAAATTATGATGCAGCTTGGGACGAAACTAAGCAGGAATTGGATGAAGCGATAACTGGCAGGATCTATCACGTTGATCTTAAAAATAACGCCCTCATCATTAAGCAATCGTCTTACCGAAAGATCAGGTAAGGTCAATTAACCCGATTTATTAACCATTAAATAACGCCCCTTTTTAGGGGCGTAAGGGAGGCTTATGAATATTCCCAAAGGGATTTTACATGCCGTAAAAAAACTGAAAATCATGAAAAAGTACATGGTCATACTACCCTTATCGGCCGTAACCGTCTTTGTATCCCTGCCGAAAGGTGCCGATGCTCAGATCGTGATCGGCCAGGTACTTGGAGAAACCGTGGGCCGGGTTATACGGGCCATCGATTTACAGGTACAGCGGATGCAAAATCAAACCATCTGGTTACAAAACGCACAAAAGGCGCTTGAAAATCAATTATCCAAATTAAAGCTAACGGAGATATCCGACTGGTCGCAAAAGCAAAAAGACTTATACAACGGCTATTATAATGAGCTTTGGCAGGTCAAATCCGTGATCGCTTATTACGAGCGTATCAAGGATATTACCCAAAAGCAGGCAGCCCTGGTCAGTCAGTACAACCACGCCTGGAACCTGCTCAAACAGGATAAGCATTTCAACGCCGAAGAACTTACCTATATGCAATCCGTTTATTCCGGCATCTTACAGGAAAGCGTGAAGAACCTCGATGAGATTTTAGTCGTCATCAATTCGTTTAAAACGCAGATGAGCGATGCGAAACGGCTTGAACTGATCGACAAAGCCGCCGACCGTGTAGATACCAATTGCAGCGATCTTAAAGAATTTAACAATCAGAATTACGTCTTGAGCATTCAGCGGGCCAAAGACGAAAATGAAGTAACCACCTTAAAACGGTATTATGGAATCGATTAAGTTAAAAGCCATGCTGGTTTGCCTGCTTTGCACGGTCGTCGTTTCTGTTAAGGCGCAGACATTCGCAGAATGGTTTTCACAAAAGAAAACCCAAATCAAATACCTGACGCAGCAGATCGCGGCACTGGAGCAATACGGCGCATACATTAAGCAGGGGTACGCGATCTCGCAGAATGGTTTAGGTAGTATCGGCGGCTATATCAAAGGTGAATACGGCTTGCACAATGATTACTACACCTCGCTTAAAACGGTAAATCCCGCTGTTAAGGGCAGTTCCAAAGCGGATAGCATCATGTCATACGCGGCACAAATTCCGGTTCGGTTCGATCACCTGAAGAATTTAACAGGATTGGATCAGGACAACCGTAAATATATCGCCAGTGTAAAGGCAAAGGTGCTGGATGAATGTAATAAAGATCTTTCCGAACTGCAATTGATCATGACTAACGGCGATGCGCAAATGACCGATGATGAACGCATTAAACGGCTGAATGACATTGATGAAAGGATGAAAGACAAATATGCGTTTACACTTTCCTTTTGCAGCCAGGTCAGGACGCTTTTACTGCAAAGGCAGCAGGAACTCAATGATGTGAACACTTTAAAACAACAGTATGGAATCAATTAAAAAATTTGTCAGTTCCGGCTTGTTGAAGAAAGCCCGGTTGGGATTGATCACCTGTGTGATCTGTACATTGAGCTTCCGGCAGGCCAGCGCGCAAATCTCTACCGGCCAGGATATGCAGCAGCTACTGCTCGACATCGAAAAGCTCACGCAGTTCAAGGCCATTCTGTCAGATATGCAGCAGGGCTATTCCATTTTGACGCAAGGTTACGGACAAGTAAAAGACCTGTCACAAGGCAACTTCAACCTGCATTCGGTCTTTTTGAACGCTTTATTGCAGGTCAATCCGCAAGTAGCCAAATATGCGCGGGTAGCTGATATCATTGCCGACGAAGCGAGTATTCTTACCGAATACAAAAAAGCCTACAAGCAGTTTCAGAGCGGCGGCCACTTCAACGCCGATGAACTTGACTATCTGGCTAAAGTGTACGCGCAATTAACAAGCGCGGCCTTGAATGACGTCAACGATCTGGCGAATATTATTACCGCCTCTAAAATGCGTATGAGCGACGACGAAAGGCTATCAGCGATTGACCGCATTTACTCTTCAAGCAGTGATAAGCTATCCTTTCTAAGAGATTTTAACCGCCGTGTAAGCGTCATGGCCCTACAGCGCCAGCAGGAACAGAACGAAGTCAATAACTTAAAATCACTGTACCCATGAAAAGGAAAATAGTATTTACAGGCGCGGCACTACTCTTTTTGAGTAGTGCCGCCACAACCGCCAGTGCGCAGGATATTGCCGGCAGCCTCAAAGGGATGCAGCCGGTATTGGATAACGTGTATAACCAAATGATACCCTTATGTAGCAACCTGATCGACGCAGCGCGGGGAATTGCGGGCTTTGCTGCCTTGTGGTATATCGCTTCGAGGGTATGGCGGCAGATCGCTCACGCGGAGCCGCTGGACTTTTACCCGCTTTTGCGGCCATTCGCGTTGGGTATGGCGATCATGATGTTCCCGCTCGTAATTTCTATCATGAATGGGATTATGCAGCCTATCGTTTCAGCCACGGGTGCAATGGTCAAAAATTCGGACAGCAGCATTGCCTTACTGCTTAAACAAAAACAGGATGCCATAAAAAACAGCAGTGCTTACCAGATGTATATAGGCGACAATGGCGAGGGTGACAGGCAAAAATGGTATAAATACACGCATCCCGATGATCAGGATCAAAATGAGGGCACTTTTGAATCCATCGGTAATGACGTCAAATTCTGGATGGATAAGCAAGCCTACAATTTCAAGAACAGCATCAAACAATGGATGTCCGAGATTTTACAGGTCTTATATGCCGCGGCAATACTCTGTATCAACACGATACGCACGTTCTACCTGATCGTATTGGCCATATTGGGGCCATTGGTATTTGGGTTTGCAGTCTTTGACGGTTTACAGCATAGCCTACAGCAATGGATAGCGCGTTATATCAATATTTTTCTTTGGCTGCCTATCGCTAATATCTTCGGTGCCATCATCGGGCAGGTACAACAGCAAATGATCAAGCTGGATATTTCGCAGATACAAAGCGCCGGGGACACCTTCTTTTCGTCCACAGACACAGCATACCTGATCTTTCTCTGTATCGGCATCGTCGGCTATTTTTCCGTGCCGAGCGTAGCTAATTATGTGATACACGCGCATGGGGGCAACGGTTTACTAACTAAAGTAACCAGTGTCGCTGCAACGACCGTCAGTATGACACCGGGTGTAGTTGGTGCCATCGGCGACCGGGCCGAACAGGGCCGCAACAATATCCTGAACATGCCAAATGACTTTATGGAAGGTTACCGGGGCGGCGGCAGCCAGCATCAAAAAGATAAGCTGGCCGGGAACTAACATTTAACAGAATTATTCACCATTTAATTCCCCTTTTAGGGGTTGGGGGGCTTATGTTTCAGCAATTTAAAAATATCGACACCGCTTTCAAGCACATCAGGCTTTTTAGCTTCCTGCTCATCTTTGCCTGCATCGCAATCAGTTGCTTTGCAGTTTATAAAAGCTATCAAAGTTCGGACAACTTCAAAAACCACATTTATGTGCTGGCCAACGGCAAAGCGCTGGAAGCGGTTGCTTCCGACCGGAAAGATAACGTACCTGTGGAATGCCGCGATCATATCAAAACCTTTCATGAAGATTTTTTTAGCCTTGACCCTGATGACAAGCAGATACAAGCCACGATCACCAAAGCTTTGTATTTAGCGGACGGGAGCGCAAAGACAGCTTACGATAATTTAAAAGAGGCCGGTTATTACAATAACCTGATCTCCGGTAATATCAGCCAGCAAATCGCCGTGGACAGCATCAAACTGGATATTAATCAATATCCCTACGCTTTCACCTGCTTTGCTACTGAAAAGCTGATCAGAAGCACATCGGTAACCGCCCGTAGCCTGATCACACGCGGGTATTTGCGCAATGTCAGCCGCAGTGACAATAACCCGCATGGTTTTTTGATCGAGCGTTGGGAAACGGTGGAAAACAAGGACGAACAGGTTAAAAGCACACAGCCATGAGATTATTCACGAAAAGAAAAACAGGTAGCAACATCGCTAACCATCCATCCCTTAAAGTAGGTCTGCTTATCGCAGAAAAACAACGCAAGGCAGCCGATTACCTTAGCCGGAAAACGCAATACTGGAACCGTAATTCTAAGATCGTTGCCTTAGTCATATTCTGCCTGCTATTCGGTGGGGCATGCCTGCTACTACTCATTAAAGCTATTATTCACTTTTAGAAAAAATATGATGACAACACAAGAAGAAAGAAAACGGAAATTGTTATTGTTCCTGCCACTTTTGTTATTACCGTTCTTAGCATTGGGGTTCTATGCATTAGGCGGCGGCAGGAATGACAACTCGTTACAGGCGGCAACCGCCAGCAAGGGTATCAATACGGATCTTCCCGGCGCGAACTTAAAAAATGACAAATCGCAGGACAAGCTAAGCCTGATGGATAAAGCGCAGCGGGACAGTGCTTCCGCACGTTCTAAAACAGCCGCAGGCGCTTTTGCCGCATTGGGTTGGGACACGGCGCGGTTTAGCCAAAAGCGTAACCCGGCCAAAACAGCGGAAGATAACGAGGTTCAGATCAAAGATCGTCTGGCTCAAATCAACAAACAGATTAATCAGCCAATACCTATTACTAAGGCCCCCGTTAATGATTATACGGCATCCTCAAAGTCGGCTGATCTGGAAAGACTGGAAAAATTGCTCAAACAAAAACAGCAAAGCAGTGAACCAGACCCGCAGATGCAGCAGTTGAATACCATGCTCGATAAGATCATGCAAATTCAAAACCCAACTTTGGCTAAGGACAAACCCAAATCAGATCAGGCCAGCGTACCAGACAGTGCCTTTAGAGCGATCCCCGCAGTCATCGACGGCAATCAAAAAGTACCGCCGGGCGGTATGGTCAGGCTCCGCCTGAAAGATACGATCACCATCGGCGGTATTACTTTTCCCAAAGGCCAATCCTTGTCTGGCTTATGCGCCATCACTAACCAGCGCCTCTTACTGGATATTAAAAATATCCGTTTAGGCACGACGATCATCCCGGTTAATCTCACCGTGTTTTCGCTCGACGGCTTGGTGGGCATCAATGCGCCCGAAGCAGAATTAGCGGGCGCAGCGGGGGAGGGCGCAAACGGCGCACTGGAGAATATGCAGTTCCTGTCTATGGATCAGTCGCTTTCGACACAGGCGGCTACGGCGGGCATTTCGGCAGCCAAAGGGCTATTGAGCAAAAAGGTTAAAAAGATCAGGGTGAGGCTGAAAGATCAGGAAACAGTCCTGCTCCGGAATAATCAACAAAAATAACAGGGTTAAGCATTGATTGATCACCAAAATTAGCGTGGATATGAATTTGGAAACGCGATATGCAGGGGCAATAATTCGGATGCTGGAAGATGCACAGGATATAGGGCTTCCCTATGTCGTATTTGAAATGCACCCAACCGACATGCAATTACAGCCTCACCAGTTTCAATTTTTCGACACGCTTGGAGAAGCGCTGGATGAATGGAAAGCCAAAGCAGGGCTGAATTACCTGTCGGCATGGGAAGGGTATCCTGTTTACTACCGGCATGTTGACCAATTATTAGATGAATTAAAACAAGTTAATAAACTTTCAAAAGAAGAAATTATGAATTACAACAATCTGGAAACGCTGAAAGGAGAATTAACAAAGCTTCGCTTCAGCGACAAAACCATTGCGGCCATGCAGCAGCAAATGGAAAAGGGAGTGCCTGAATTTTACCTAAATGACAAAATTAAGGGCACCAGGGGGCAGGTCGATTTAACGCTGCATTTCAAGCAGTCCGGCCAGTCCGAGAACTATTACTTCAACAAGTTTGAAGCCACGCTGAACACGGCGAAACCGTTGGAAGAAGGTCAAAAATATATGGTCATATCGCCCAACCCCAATGCCGCAGGCAAAAATCTGGTTAAACCCTTTGAACACATGCACGAGGCCATCAGTTTCTTTAAGGAACAAAAAGGCGATAGTGTATTGGCCGCTGGAAAGGATGCCGCGCATAAAACAGAATTGGCCAAAATGGAAAAAGGGAAGATCAACTACGTAGCCAAAGAATTTCAGGTGCCATTCCGCAGCCCGGCCAGAACGCAAACTTTTTATATAGATCGCGGTAAGGGCTTCACCGCCGAGCAGGGTGCCAACCTGATGCAGGGACGCGCGGTTTACCGTGATGATCTCGTCAATGCTGCGGGGGAATATAAAGCCTGGATAAAATTAGACATGGACAGTCCTAAAGACCGTTATCAGAACTATACTGCCAATCAATACCATGTACCATCCTACGGTTTTGACCTGGAAAAAGTGCTGGACAAGTTCCAGATCAAGGAACTGAACGACCCGGCAAAAAAGGCGGCTTTGGTCGAATCCCTGCAAAACGGTAACCGTCCTGCAATTACTACGGTGAAAGACGGCCAGGAAATCAAATTGAATATTGAGGCAGTGCCGCGTTATGGCCAGATCAACATGTTCCAGGATAATGGAAAACCTGAAAAAAGGGAACAGTTCCTGAAAGAACCGTCGCTGAATACAAACCTCAACGTAGGTAAGGCGAAGGAAAAAGAGCAGGAACAGGGCTTAAGCGTTTAATCGCCATTGTTTCAAATGATTAACAATTAACAAAATTATTTATATTAAAATTTTTCATTATGAGTACTATCGCAAAATTGAAAGAGTTGGTTGCTTCGGCAGAAGTTGATGCCGCAAAGTTTTATGAAAAAGGGAACAGCGCAGCCGGCACCAGGCTCCGCAAGGCTTTACAGGAAATCAAGGTTACAGCACAGGAAATCCGTCAGGATGTTAGTTCAAAAAAGAGAGCCTGATCTTTAATTTAAGAAAGGCCCGGTCGTTTGACCGGGCCTTTTATGCTTTATGAGAATAAATAATAATCTCAGGGCTGATTTATTACACTGGCGGCTTTCAAGATCATTCGGAAATGGTCATCCTCAATATCCAACCCTAACCGCGTCAACAGGTAATCACATTGCATATTTACAATATTTTCATCTAACTGACTGTCCGAATTGATCGTGATAGTAGTTTCGGCTATAGCCGTTTCTAAAACGACCTCGTTGGTAAAATTGTAATAAACAACTTCCAAATCTTGCTCAGTATTAACTTCAGGGGTACACAAACGAAGCTCCCTAAACGAGTGATAAGGAGAAAGGTCGATCACTATTTCCTTTACTAATTTTTCTCCAAGTTCATCCAGGCGCTCACCCTCAAAAAGATCTTCGTTACCCATCAGGCCATTCAGACAAACAACAAAACTGATAAATTTTTCTTTAGGCGCGACCCATACAGTCTTCCAATAGTCGGGTACGAAAAAATCCTTTAACTCTTTAACGGAATCTTTTGAAACGCGTTTTTTGATGGCTTTGATCGCCTTATTTGCTGCCACCGCTTTCGGGCCTGTCTCAATGGCAAACGCCATTAAGGTAGGCACCCCGAACAAACTGCCACCGTTTCCCAATGCAGTGCAGATCGTTCTGAAAAGAAAAATACTTTCCGTTTTACGCAATGCTTTATGTAACTCCAATTCATCCGCTTCATTTTCTTCATTATAGCCCTCATTCAGCAGCCTTTCTAAGATTAGGTATGTTTTAGGGTCTTCCATAAGCGGTATGGTATCACTATATCAAAACTAAGGATTTTATCCTTTATCGCAGATCATAATACATGTTGTCGTTAATGTCATCGGCTGGATTGCGTTTAACAAGAACGATTGCCTGGTCTTCCTCTAATCGCCAATCCTGGCCGTCACGAATATAACGCTCTGTGTAAGACTCTCCATTTTCATCATCCATTAACACGATCATCAGTCTGTATTCACCAATAGCCCAATTTCCCCGCATTTCCTTTGCAACAATATCGTTGCCATCTGTTGCTAAAATTGACCATTCGACTAATAAGTCCGGACGTAATATAAAATATTCAACATGAGAACTATCGCCAGGCAGGTGTTTCAGATATACACCCGCATTTGGTAGAATATGGGGATTGGGATACATAGTGTCAATAATTGAAAAGGTGACGCCTGAAGCCCAATTCCTGAAACAAGGTTAACATAACAATCAATATGATAATAATGATAAATTCTCTTTTCCTCATTGAGATAAATCCAAAAAGTGATTAATAATTTGTCAGTTCAGACATATTCATAATTCATTTTTTAATAATTAAAACTATTGCCAGGGCCTTTTTGATTACTTATAATTAGACAGTGTGCCCAAATTGTTTTAGCACACCTAAAAATTCTTACCAAAAGCTTTGACCACCTGAATATTTAAAAACTCAGTCATTAATTCCGTATAAAACTCCTTCAGTTCACTTTCCTGACTTTCCTCAATCTCAGTACCTGTTAAAATATCGCGTACCTCTCTTTCAGATCTTAATAATTTATCATACCGGATCATTTCATTAAAATAAGCATCAGTTTCCATGTGGCAAATCCTAAAGTCCCTGATCGAATGGAAGCCATCCATATTTACACCTAATTCACCGATCAAAAAATCGCCCAGCGCCTCTGTTTCTTGATCTTCTATATCCACCCCCAATGACATCGTTATCACATTGAATATACAAAAGAAAGTCAGGGCGCTTTTGTTCCACCTGATCTGGCTAAATCCTGTGCTGTTAATCACACTGATTTGTTCCGCTGTTATTTCGGTTCGTGTCTGAATAGCGTCGATAGTCGTACGGATTTCAGCTTGTATATGGGGAGCCGCCGCTTTCTCTTTCCAAAGCAAAGCAGGCAGCGCGTATGCCGTACCAACGGCCATTAAAGTGATACATGAGCTATAAATCAGAATCGGATTATCTGTTTCGACCAATACGTCGATAATAAAATCTTCATCTATATCGATGACATTATCATCAACCTCTTCCGCCCATGTGTTTGTATCTTCAAAGTCGTCTTCAGCTTTAAAAATGTCAAAGGCAGGATTATACTCAATATTATCCTCAAGTAAGAAATACAAATGTTCTTTTAGTTCCGACATATCTAAGAGGTTAGGTATACGACATTTAGCTATCTAACAAATTTACACCACAAAAATATTTAAAAGCGGGACATCCTAATTTATTTTTAACATCAGCAGCATCAGCCGCTTCATTTCGTACCTGCATTCAGCCGCTTCACTGCAACAGAAATACGGGTTGCTGTTCGCACCCATATTTTATTTTCCCGCCCTTTTATAAGTCATCTGTAACTCCTTATATGCTTATTCATTTTACTCCACTGGCTTTTTACAAAGCAAATTTCTGAACGGCAGATCTGAATGTCAAGACCAGGGCCCTACGGGTTTGCTGAAAAAAAATCTCCACCCTCGCTGCGCTCAGGTCGTATTTTTTTTCGCAAAGTCTTGCCCTTCAGACTGCCGTATTCAGGTGAGTTGCTCAATAAAAAGCCACCGGAGGCGCATGCCGATGGTGACTTACTAAGAGCAAAAACCATGAACGCAGCAAAAAGAAGAAAAAGCAGAAGCCCCCCGCACAACCCACAGCGTGGCGACAGGTCGCCACGGCTGACACCCGGCACACGCCCTACGGGGCAATTAATCCATTCAGTTAAAAACAATTTAAAAATTAGAAATCATGAAAACTACAGTAATAGGAAGCGCAAAAGCTAAAAACAACAGCGAAGTGAAAAACAATATCCGTCCAAGCGTAACAGGAAAGGAGGCAAAAAACAATGAAGCTGATAAAGATAAAGCACCTGCCCAAACTCCGCAGGTTGAGGAAAACCAAGCACCCGAAACTAAGGCCGGTAACGGCGTTACAATGGATAACCAACCCGCAGACACTATTGCCACCCCAAAAGGGGGCGAAGTGAAACAGGCAGAGCCAACAAAAAAGGAGATTAAGGAGCAGATAATCGCAAGACCTGTTTTTAACCTTGATACCACCGTTAAGTTGATCGGCGACCTAAGCAAAAAAATCACACAGCGCGACAAGCTAAGGGCCACAATCGATAATCTCGACACTTTTACTATCGCATCCAACGAGGACGGGGACGTAACAGACAGCAATAAATTTTACCGTTGCGAACTGGTTTTACACGATGATGACGGCAACGAATTTGTAACCAAAAATGCCTACATCATCGAGCATGTAGCGCAGTATGTCAACAGCCTTTGCGTTGAAAAATTGGCCGAAATCGAGGCCGAAATAGTTATTCCTGTTTAATTAATAATGAAAACGCCCTGTGTATCAAACGATATACAGGGCGAATTTCACAAGGTTGAACCTTTAAAAATTGTAAACATGTTGGAGTTATTTATTGAATTGACCAACCAAATTTTTTGGGATGGTTACGCGGAAAACTTAGCCCATGAAAATCCGGCAGCGTTCCAGTTGGAATATACCGAGTTTTTAAACGGCTTCAATTATTGATTGCCATGAAAGACACAGTTTATTTATTGATCAAAGTGGTAATTAATACTAACCACAGGAACATACAGGATGCTATAAGCGATGTACAGCGAAATACAATTTTCACCATCATGAATAGCAAGAATGTAAAGGTAATTGACAGTAAGATCATGGATTTAAGAACCAAAAGAAAATGAAACACGATTTTGAAGAACGCAGGGAAAGGCGTATTAATAACGCGAAGAACCGAGCAATAAAAAATGAGAATGAAGCCAACCGACTTTTTAAAAAGTCCGATGAAATGGCCAGTATTATCCCCCCCGGCCAGCCCATTTTAATTGGCCACCATTCAGAAAAACGCGACCGTAATTATAGGGAAAAAATGAGGGGTACTTTTCGCAAGGGTATAGAATGCACCGACAAAGCAGCATACTATACCGACAAAGCCGAAAGCATAGCAAGTAACAACGCGATTTTTTCAGACGACCCCGAAGCCGTAGAAAAACTGACAGAAAAATTAAACAACCTCAAAACGGCACAGGAGTTTATGAAAGCTGCCAATAAGTGTATTAAAAAACAGGACAAAGCCGCTTTTTTAAAACTGACGTTGGGTACAGAACAGCTATGGGAGGAAATAAACCGGAGCGGTCGGGTATTTGGCAAGGGCTACCCACACTATGAACTGACCAATAACAGCGCCAATATACGCCGGATAGAACAGCGTATCAATCAATTGAAAACGCAGGCCACCAAAGCCGCAACCGATAAGACTATTAACGGCGTACGCATTTTTGAGAATACCGAAGCCAACCGTTTGCAAATCATTTTTGGCGGTAAGCCGAGCGCGGAAGTGAGACAGCTTTTAAAGGCGCACGGTTTCAGGTGGGCACCCACAGAGGGCGCATGGCAGCGACATATCAGCAGGCAAGCCTTGTATTCGGCTGAAAGCATAGCCGAAAGATTAAGCAACTGATTATTTCACTTTTAAGATTTAATAACATGACAACTATAAATAACAGCCTGGTTAAGCCCAAAGTGTGGAATGTGATAGGCACAACAATTTCAAACAACGCAACGAGCGCAGAAGCTATACAGGAAGCAGGTTTAGATTTTGAAGTCGTAAAACATCCCAATACTCATTCGTTGCCGAGTGGCATAAATGTCATATCTGATAACAGCTATTTTACCTATCGTACCGATACCGAGGCGATTTTAGGGGATAAAATTGGCAGTGATTATGCCGTAATTCAGAATACAAAGGCGTTTGATATTTTCGATGGTATCGCAGGGGGTAAAAATCTGATAAAATATGAGACTGCCGGGGCATTGGGCTATGGGGAAACCATATTTGTTACCGCCAAGTTGCCCGGGCATATTCGTGTTGGCCGGGAAGATTTAATCGACAATTATTTGTTTCTGACGTCAACCCACAATGGAACGGGTTGCATAACTATTGCATTTACACCCGTGCGCATCTGGTGTTCAAATACGCTTAACGCTGCTTTACGAAACTGTTCTAATGCCGTATATATCAGGCATACCGCGAGCGCAGAGGAAAAACTAAAAAGCGCACATAAGATTTTAGGGTTATCCGACCAACTGACCGTTGAACTGGAGGCGATATTTAATCGATGGGCAAGGATTAAAATTACCGACCCGCATGTAAAACGGCTGATACAGTTAGCCATGATTCCCAATAAGGAAACCTACCAAAAACTTAAAACAGGCAGGGAGGCCGAGTTATCAAGTCATTATAACAACATGGTGAGCAGTGTTTTTGATTACGCCATGACCGCAAATAGTCAGCAGGAACTTACCACAAAAGGAACACTATTCGGAGCGTACAACAGTATCATTATGAAAAGTAAAAGATTATGTAAAGCAACATCATAAAGAGGGGTTAAACAGCTGTGTTTGGCTTCCTACTTTACAATATCACTTTACATAATAATACTTATGCAAAGCTTTGCATAAGCGTAACAGGCTATTTTCAGAACGTCCGCAATTTCAGGGATGAAGAAAGCAAGTTTAAAAGCATCATGTACGGCACAGGTTCTCAAAGGGGGCAGACCGCCTTTGACCTTTGTACAGATTTTGCCAAACACGGCACGGATGCGCTGATACTTAATTAATTCCATAAGGCGGGCCAGTCCCGCCTTATTCAACTTTAATGCAATGGAAGAATTAACAATATGTTATGAATATGATTTTGCCCTTACCGTCCGAAAGAAGAACGGAAAGCAATATAAAAATCATCATATCGCAGGAATAGGTATCAGTTATAGCACCGCCTTATTCGATGCTTATACCATCCTGAAAAAGCGAAAATGTGAAATACTGACTATCAACTACGTGAAAGCCAAAAGCATTGCATTCGCTTTTGATAAGGACGGAGCATCTGTAAAGGTCAGCTTAAACGAATACCCGCCCCCGATACCTGATGATTATGAAAAGGAACTAAACCGCTTACCAAAAAAACAATAAAATGAAAAATTTAAGAAATCTCACTAATGCCGATAAAGCCAAACTGTTACACGAGCTTTTTCCTGATGAAATACCCTATCTGTTAGACCGCATAATAATAGTGTGCGCCGACCTGAAAACCAATCAGGAGCAACACCGCAAAACATGGGACTTTGGTTTAATGACCTTTGATATGTGGCTACAGTTATCCGAACAGGTAGAGGAACGGATAAATAAGTACCGTTCAAGTTTAGTTAAAAGCAGTAAGGTATTTTCAGACCGGTTGTTTAGTTCGTTTGACTATACGGTGCTTTTTGTAAATGACCGTATCGTTAAGTATGCGCAGCACAATAGCGAAGACGAGAAATTTAAACTGGCCGTAGAATTATTGTTTAACGCTTAATGTTTAAATCATGGCAAACGAAAAATGTCTATATGATAGATGGATAGGTAACGAAAAATTGAATCTTAATAAATTTACGATTACTTTATTTCAGCTATTCCAATTTGCAGATGGAGGAAACCGCCAAATCATATTGGATAACTGGCCGGAATTTTTTATAAGTTCTGAATATATTTAATTTTTCAGCCAACGTAAAATACGTTAAATTAAGGCATTTAAGAGCCCCGAAAAACTAACTATATATTATTGTTCGGGGAGTGAGAAACGGCCCTATATCGCTTGTATTGGCCTTGACACAAGTGATATAAGGCCGTATTTAGGTCGCGCGATAACTTCGGTTAACCTCTTTTAAGCCATTACCATGCTTTCTAAAATTGGTTTTGTCCGTCGATGTTTTCCAAAAATTCGCTCAAATTTTTTACTACATTATCCAGTTCGAGTGCAGAAACCTGAAGATATTTACAGTGTTCGCTAATGTCAGCCGGAGTAAGCAATGCGAAATCAGTATCTATATTTTCGATCAAACCTAATATATTGGCTACCGGCTTTCTAACCTGGTGAGAAGCCATGAATAACAATTCTTCCAGAGCTTTTGAATACGCTTGTTCTTTCAGAATGCTGGCTTGATAAAGTTTCCTGTAACGAATAGCAATAGAAGATGTTATAAAAATAGCTAATATGGATATGCCCCGATTAGTCCAAACGGATATGTCCTGACGAGCCTTTAAATCAAAAACAAACGCGTTTATCATGATAAGTACGCAGGCCGCAATGGTAAACCCGGCAATGATCTCCTTTTTTTGTTTGAATGTAATGACGATACAGCAGATATATAGCGTGTCAACTACATAGTGACTGGGTGTAAACACATCAATGGCGAAAACCAGCAACAAACTTATAGCAGCCAAATACTGCACCTTCGTAATTTTGATCATTATTAAATTTCTTAGACATTAAAATTATCGAACCAGGTACGTATCGTATGAACGGGCAGGCTGTAGGCTTTTTAAGCTATCGAATAGCTACTTGTAGGTTTATCTAACGACTATTAGAGATTTTTTGTTTCAAATTATTGTGTAAATAAATCAGTGATGAACTTTAATTTCAATAGTGCGTTTAAAGATATGTTTACCTTTAATTATGAAATGTACCACTTCGATTGGGTTTTTATGCCTTGCTGCTTTATTCGCCTGCGGACAGGTGCACCATAAGGAGGTGAAAATTTCATCTGAAGATAGTGTAAAATTGAGGCGCTACGAATATCGAAGCAGCTTTTATCAAAATAAAAAACCCGATTCTGCTATTTATTTCGCAAATCAGGGTCTGAAACTCTCAAAGTCTTTAAATTACCCTCTGGGCGAGGCTTGGATGCTGAACAGGTTTGCGCGCATCAATGAAAAATACGGAAACCTGAAACTCGCTGTAAAATATCAGAAGGGTTCATTGGCCATCTTTAATAATTTAAAAGATATTTTAGATTCGGCAGATGCTTCGGCCAACCTGGGATTATTGGAAGGACGGCAAGGGAATTTCAAGTTTGGTAACCAATACCTTCATAATGCCCTGACACTATACCAAAAAAGCAGGAATACAACAGGCATCATTAAAGCCTATACCAAGCTGGGAGAATTAAACGAGTTGAGCGGAAACCGAGATCTGGCTTTACAGGATTATGCACAGGCAGAAAAATTCAACCAAGGTAAACCATTATCAGATGAGTATTTCTTACTCATTAATAGCATAGGCGTTTTGCATACTAAGATGGGTAATCACAAGCAAGCAGCCGACTATTTCGAAAAGGGTATCAGTCAAACCGGTGCGGTTCAGCATGTCAAAGCGCATATCGCATTCTTAAATAATGCCGGTAAAACTTACGATCAACTCGGAGACAAACAAAAAGCCTTAAATTATCATCAGATGGGGCTTGTAAAGGCCAAAGCGAACGGGCTCCACGAGGAAGAAGCACGTTCACTCATGGGCATTGCTAATGTCCTTAAAAATAAGGACGCCGAGCAGAGCATTCAGCATTTAAAAAACGCCTTGGATATTGCACATACAATTGGCCATAAACAATTAGCGGCGGAGATATATCGGAGCCTGTCTGATCTGTACCGTCAACAATCCCGCTATGCGGATGCACTGAATGCCTTGGAAAAGCATCACCGCTTATTGGATAGCCTTCAAAATGCCAATGTTGGCCATAAAATTGCCGTTTTACAGAGTAGTTATGAACTTGCGGAATCAAAGCTTCGCATCGAAGCATTAGAGTTAGCCAACCAGCAAAGGACGTATCAGCGAAATGAAGGCTTGTTTACCGCAGTTGCAATTTTGCTGGTTCTTTTGATTGTAGGCGTTTATTTTTATAAGACTACCCGTTTAAATAAAAACCTTGCGGCATCGAATCTGATCAAAGATAAATTATTTTCGATCATCGGTCACGATCTTAGGAACCCTATCGGTGGTATCACCCAGTTATTGGAAGTGCTGGAAGATGAAAATTTAACAGAAGATCAACGGGTGATGGTTTCCGAAATGCGGAAGCAGGGTAAAGTCTCACTGGATATTCTCAATGCTTTGCTGAATTGGGGCGAAGCGCAACTAAAAGGCATTCACATCGAAAAGGTGAGTTTCAATGCTAAAAACAGTATTACCAAAAATATCTTGGCCTTACAAAAACATGCTGGCGATAAATCGATTCTCATTACCGATGCAACCCCGGACGATCTGACCTTATTCGGCGACATCAACCACTTTGAATTTATTATACGAAACCTCCTTTCCAACGCGATCAAATTCAGTTATCCATCTGGAAAAATAGAAGTTGCGGCAATCAATAAACCAAGCTCGAATATCGTTATCTTTTCGGTAAAAGATCATGGAAAAGGTATAAGCGGGGCACAGCAGGAAATTTTCCTAAAAGCTAACCTTGATATTGCTTATGGAACAAAAGGTGAAAAAGGAACGGGCATTGGCTTAATGTTGAGCAAGGAATTTATCAAAGCGAATAAAGGCCAGCTTTGGATCGAAAGTAAAGAAGGTATAGGAAGCACATTCTTTTTTACGTTCCCTGCCATCATTGATGTATAAAAGAAAAGCCACATAAATATGTGGCTTCTGTATTAAATTAATTAGGGGGAAATTAGATTATAATTTTTCTACTTCTTCAATAGATAGTTTCGTTGTTTTGGGAGACTGTAAAATGAACTGTGTCAGTTAAAAATTTGGATAGAATTTTTAACTTAGACATAGTAGAATGAACAAAAACAACAATTTCGATTTTGAAAGTTTCAAACGAGAGGCGATCAAGGGGATGTACGCTGGTAAACCCCTTAACGGAGAAAAGGGCATCTTTGCGCCTTTACTGAAACATTTTTTAGAAGCAGCGCTTGAGGGCGAGCTAGAAACCCATCTACAGGAAGAAAAAGCCGCAGGCTTATCCAATCGCCTTAATGGTAAAATCACGAAACGAGTTAAGAGCCTTTCGGGCGAATTTGATCTGCAAAGCAACCGGGACCGGTCTGGCAGCTTTGAACCTGTAGTGTTACCAAAGCGACAAGTGATTATAACCGAAGAACTGGAAGAGAAGGTAATCGGCTTGTATGGGCTTGGCCTGAGCACACGGGATATTTCCAAACATATCATGGAAATATATCAAATGGATATCTCTGCAACTACCTTATCCTCTATTACAGACAAAGTTATCCCAGCCATGAACGAATGGCGGCAGCGGCCACTGGAATCGGTTTATGCATTTGTATACCTGGACTGTATGCACTATAAAGTACGTGAAGGCAACGGCGTAATTACCAGGGCTGTTTACAATATTCTTGGTGTTTCCCTTCGTGGGCAAAAGGATCTGTTAGGCATGTATTTATCAGAAAGCGAAGGCGCTAAGTTCTGGCTATCGGTTTTGACCGATCTAAAGAACCGTGGTTTGCAGGATATGCTAATTGCATGCATAGATGGTTTAAAAGGCTTTCCCGAGGCCATAGCAGCCATCTTTCCAAAAACGGAGATACAGACCTGCGTTGTTCATCAGATCCGTAATAGCTTGCGCTATATTGCCGAGAAAGACAAGAAGAAATTCATGGCTGATCTTAAGCCGGTTTACCAAGCCATTAATAAAGAACAGGGCTACGAAAATCTGATTTCCCTGGATGAAAAATGGGCTAAAAAGTATCCGGTTCCGGTCGGGTCGTGGTACAATAACTGGGAAAACCTGTCAACTTTTTTTAAGTATGATGCACACATTCGCAGAGTGATCTACACAACTAACGCGGTTGAGGGCTTTCACCGCCAGGTACGCAAAGTAACTAAAACAAAGGGCGCATTCACATCAGATACAGCCTTGTTAAAGCTGGTATATCTGGTAGTCCAGAATATCTCTGAGAAATGGACAATGCCAATGCACAACTGGAGTTTGACTTTATCTCAACTTTACATTATGTTTGGCGATAGGATAGCTGGTCACCTAAATAACGGATAGATGTTGAAATGTGGGAAACTGAAGGAGTTTCCCACATTTCAACATCTTAAACAATAACAAGTTTATTTTTAGTTGACACAGTTTAGTTTACACTCCCTGTTTTGGCAATAAAGTCATTAGCCAAACCCTCACTTTTCAGTTCTTTGGCGATAGCCACAGCCTTTAGGTGTTCGCCTTCTTCTTTGCCTTTTGCTTCACCTCTTTTATACAGCGGGTCTTTTTCTTCCTTGAAAAATTTAGTTACTGTTTCCATAGCTTCATCAAATTGTGTTTCTAAGTTACGCAATTGTACCAATATACGCAACTGGTTAAAATATCTATCTTCCGCCAAGTCACTTTTAGCAAATGATTTTACTTCTGTTAAAATACTTTTTAACGCGATAACCGGATCATCATTTTTAAAATCTGCCAACACCGCGAGTAATTTTTCTTCCGGTTCGTTCGCGCTCAGAAAGATTTTGTAATCAACAGAAGAAAGAGAGAGCAAGTGATATCTAAAATAAAAATCCTCTTTTTCAATACTCTCCGTCATCTTAGGACTGCCGGCACCGATAAATACTACATATTGCTTGATATCCGTTCGATACTTCCATTGCAGCATGATACTGTATTCTGCCATCCGATAGACCATATCTTTATCAGCCTTAGCCTGGTATTCTATATGTAATATATAATTCCGGCCATCCGCATCTACGACCTTTTTCAATAGGTCTGGTTTACGTTCCTTTGTATGCTGTATTTCGTCCGGTACTTCTTCACTGCTGACAATATCTAAGCCCAAAAGATACCGGATGACGCCCGGCAAAGCGATCTCCATATTCTCCCTGAATATTTTATCGTATCGGTTTGTCCGATTGCTATCTTTTATTTTTGCCATGGTTTTAAGCTTGCTTTAAGCGTTCCCGCAATACCTTCATATCATTACTAACTTTTTTCTTTTTGATTTTGGAGTAAATTTGTGTCGTGCGCAAGCTGGCGTGTCCAAGCATCCCTGATACAGTTTCCATTGGCACCCCGTTTTCCAAAGTAATTGTTGTAGCAAATGTGTGTCGGGCGATATGAAAGGTCAATTTTTTATCAACCTTTGCCTCTTTAGCAATCGCTTTGAGATAACGGTTAGTAGCCTGATTTGAAAATACCGGAAAGATCGTTTTTGTGTATCCTGCCATCGGATGATTTCTGTACCTGTTTATCAGTTCAATAGCTTCAGGAAGCAGCAAAACAAAGAATTTCTTGCCGGAAAAATTTGCCGTCTTATGCCTGATCATCTCTATCCACTTTTCGCCCTCAATATCTGTTACTAAATGATTATTATTTAATAAACACATATCGGCAAAAGACAAGCCGGTGTAGCAACTAAATATAAAAACGTCCCGAACAATTCTTTGCCCGTCTTTATCCAGTTTTACCCCTTTAATATTTTCAATTTCTTCCAGTTCAAGCGCTTCACGATCTTTATTAACGATTTTACGCTCAAAACGCAAAAAAGGGTCTTTAATCAACCATTCGTTTTTAACCGCTATGTTAATCATTTTGCGCAAGCGTTCAATGTGTTTCATCACGGTATTGTTCGCACATGGCCTTTGGTTTTTATCCGGCTCTCTTTGGCGTAGATAGATTTCAAAATCCACAACAAATTTGTAATCCAGTTGGGAAAGATAAATGTCGTGACGCTTTTTCTTCTTTAATAGAAACTCCTTTACGTAGCGTTCGGTAGTGAAATAGTTTTTCATTGTGCCATCTTCAAGTAGCTTTTTGATCTCCGTATTATGATAGTTCATCAGCCACAAGAGAGTAGTTTGTTCCTCGTCAATACCTTCAACCTTTGCTTTGATAGCTTCAGCATTGACCAATTCCTTATTAAACCGCAGTTCATCATAAGCGTTATTGATCTCCGTTTTTGTCTGCCGAATTTTTTCCTTGATGTCCCTGGCTTCAGGGCTGTTACCCGTTACCTTTTGATCGTCCTGTTCCCACGTGTCCATTTTGACACGGCGCTTTAATGACATGTCTACAAATTTGCCATTTACGGTAATGCGGACATAAATCGGCGCGTTTCCTTTACTTGCCTTATCTTTTTTGATAAAAAAGTTAAGACTGAATGAATTTGTTGTTTTCATACACTTTATCCCGTTTTAAATGACAATGGCATACTTTTATCGAATCAATGGGCCCAGCCGCAATATCAAAACGGCCTAAACACGCACAAAACAGATATAAGCATTTCATTATCAATTGATTAATAAAATTCATCGGTTAATAGTACGAAAAAAAAACAGGGTGCAGAATAGGGCATTTTTACTTTGATATTCAATGCCGCATTTTGATATGAAAAATTTAAAAATAAATGAAAAAACCCCCTAAATCTTACAATTTAGAGGGTTTTTGACTTGATTTGGTATCGCTGTCGTCGGGATGGCAGGATTCGAACCTGCGGCCTCCACATCCCAAATGTGGCGCGATACCGGGCTACGCTACATCCCGTTCCTTATGGGGTGGCAAAGATAATATTTAAAATCACTTTATCAAAAGTCTTGCTAAGAATATTTTGCAGGTTACAAAGTGGCTGAATGCATAAAACCCTTTAAATTTTTCAATTTAAAGGGTTTTTATTGCTTTGGTATCGCTATTGTCGGGATGGCAGGATTTAAACCTACCCTTTATATCAATTGATTATCAATCAGTTATGTGTTATTATCACGATACAGACCACGAATAAGACATGGCCTAAATTTGCGACATTTTCACTCGCTTTGATGCTGATAGAATAATTAAGAACGTTATACTCAAATATACGCAAAATCAGGTACTTCACAAATGAAAATTTTTATACTCAGAATTGAATCAATTGTGTTCGTTTATATAATAGGTTGTATTCATTTCTGAATTAGGCATAAGATCATCATAAACAATTCTTACATTTTGAATCCCAAAGTTCTCCTCAATTTTAATTCTTGCTTTGTTAATTCGTTCACATTCTTCAGCTGTTAGATAAAAACGCCTGTTTTGAAACCATTCCATGATTTGATTGAAATTACCTACATTTTTTTCTGTAGTGTTGACCATTGATTCAAACAAACTAATAATCCGTTCTATTTCCGAATGCTTTATCTGCGGCCGCAGATTCGGTATAACATCTACTGAACCGTCTTCTGATACAATTACGACCATTACCTCTGATATTTGCCGTTTATATTCGTGGTAAGTAATAGCTGAATTATACCTTGAACCTCTTGCTGAATCACCCTCTTTGCCCACGACTCCATCTAAAATTACTCCATAAGCAAACACAAGTCCATGTTGATCGATCAATACACCACCATCAATTGTTGTCAAATTCAGGATCGTGTCTGCACTTAGTTTTTCCGGGATTAAGGGAAAACACTGGTTGCCTAAACGTTTTGCTTCATTTTGAGCATCATTACTGATTATCAACAACGCTCCTTTTGCTTGATTGGTAACGGTGAGGGCAAGATCGTAAAGATGCTCAAGGTCATCTTTAGTAGCAAGAGAAAAGGTCCTTTCTGCATCTGAAAAAAATTTAGACTTACTAATTGTCTCCGGCGGAAATTCGGGCAGACTATACCTCATTTGTAAAATGGGCTTTCCGTGATGCAATACATCCCAACAATGAATACTTATAAACCTTACAACAAAAACTGATTCGAGTGCTGGATCATATTCATTACTTATCCTTCCTAAACCAAAAACGTTATTTGTATTACAGACCATACCGATTTCATCATTTGAAAGTTGGAGTAGTTTTCGCACTCTCCTGAACTCTTTAAAATTAAATGGGGCTTCCAATGTGGTCAATAATTCAACATGCACATTCATTTTGTCTGAAATAATAAGATACCCTTGATTTTCCTCTCCTTCATATCTAGCTATCGAAAGTTTGTTGCAGGCGTCAAATAAGCCATGCAGGCCATAAAAATCTTTGCCTTTCGATGATATGGTGTACATGAATGTCCGGGCGGCCTCCCTCCAGAGTTCATCAGCAATACGTGAATCCCCGCTCAAGTTTTTCCCTGGGTTTGGATAATACAATGTCCTTGTTCTTTCTTCAAGATAGACCTCGACAACTGTGGATAACAACGATGTATGAATTTTTAAATTCTGATCATTTCTCTCAATAGACAAATGATCATGGGTCTTGTAAATCTCCCGATCTAACTGCAAAATCACATATACCTCAAAATCGTCGATCATTACAGCCTTTGAGGCGAAACTAATTTTTCCATTGTTGTTTTCTGATTGATTTAATATTTCCACAAGCGCGGATTGAAGTGTCTCGTTAATCAAGCGGCCATGCATTTCTTCCTGTTGCCCCGGCCCCGAATAAAACATTTCTCTTCGCTCATGTTTATTAAAATGTTCCCGCGCTCTTTCAGTCAAAGCATTGAACTCTGAAAGTTTAAAATCGATATCTTCAGGCTCTACGCAGATCGGAAGCCGGTCTTGTCTATCTTTTTTTAGGAAACCTATTAAAAAAACGTTTGGCTGCAATCCAGTATCTAATTTATTAAAAAGAGTTTCCGCGGAGGTTTGGGCTGAAATACGATAATAAACTTGCCACGGCCACATAAAATAAATCAACGATTCAGGATAATTACTCATATTCAGATATTTATAAAAAATTGCGGTATTTTTGAATTTTTAATAAATATATGTCAATTTCTGAAAATCAACTGGATACTTGGTCACATCAGGGCTCAATCACCAATTCTGCCAATACAGCGAATGCGATTAAAGACGCAATTAATTCTTATGCTTCGTTTCCAACAGGCGTTTCGTTTGATGTTTACCTATCCGGCTCTTATAAAAATGACACTAATATTTTTGGTGAAAGTGATGTGGATGTGGTTGTTGAGCTAACCTCAAGTTTTTATAGTAATCTAACGGATGAGCAAAAATCAACATTTAGTTTAACAGGGTCATCCTATAGATACGATGATTTTAAAAAAGATGTTATAAACTGTTTAGAAGCAAACTTTTCCAAGAAGCATATTGAGGTGGGTAATAAGGCAATTAAGGTATACCCTGCTCACAACGGACGATTACACGCGGATGTTTTAGTTTGTTATTCTTATCGACTTTATACAGATTTTACACGAATTACCGGCTATCATCAGGGGGTAAGCTTTTTCAGGGCCGATAACAATGCAGAAGTTATTAATTTCCCAAAAAAACATTCCGAAATTGACACCATAAAACATCAAAACACCAATGGTTATTTTAAACCAACTGTCAGAATTTTTAAAAACATCAAGAAAACGTTGGTAAACGATAGTGTTATTGAAAAAAAATTGGCTCCCTCTTATTTTATTGAATGTTTATTATCAAATGTGCCTAATGATTGTTATGGCACCAATTATTCGCAAACCGTCTTTAAAGTACTTACATATTTGCAGACTAATAATTGGGATAATTTCAGGTGTGTAAACGGATTGACACCACTATGGGGTGATACTACTGAAACCTGGGAATTAGATTCCGCGAAGAAATTCGTTTCAGCAGTCATAGCAAAATGGAATAAGAGCTAATTTCAGGATATTTTAAAAATAGCTTTAACCGCGTCCTCGTGCTTTCCAAAGGACTGCCTGCCTAGTTGTTGAAGCTTTTCAAGCTTGTCGAGCTTATATTCTACCATATTTGTACCAAATTCCGGTTCATTGTAAGTATCATTGATACGAATTATCGGAATATGCTTGAACAATAGATTAGTTAAAATTTCGGTAGTATTTGTATTCGCTTTGAGAATTTTTTCAAATAGCTGAACAAAGGAATTGTAGCGATAAAACTTGCTTTTCAAATTAATATCAGTTTCAATAAAGTTGCCTGTACCGAGACTTAAGATAGCTATTTCATCAGGCGGAAGGCCTAAAGATTGCGTAGCATCGGTGATTGCTAATAATGTAGGATTGTTGGCGATAAAACCACCATCTATCGCTATGATCGTGCCTTGATTCTCAGTTACCACCTCTACTTTTTTAAATATAGGACAGGCGGCACATGATGCGAGCACTGCACCAGCAATTGTTACACCAAACCCCGGTTTGAAGGTGCTTTTTAACTTGTAGGCTTGTTCGGCATCCCTTTTGAAGATAAGGGGTTTTGCATTAGTATAATTTGTTGCAACAATTGAAACCCCTGTTTTAAAATCGGTGAAAGTTTTATTCCCAAAAAAAGTATCGAGCTCGGAAGCAAGGGCATCGGATTTCCCTTGGGCTGAACTTTTTTTCATAATGTCAGGAATAAGAACATAATACATATCAGTAATTTGATCAATAGTATATCCTAAACCAATCATAGCAGCTATTATTGACCCGGTACTTGTTCCATAAATCAATTGGAAATATTCATGTAAGGGCTTTTTTACTAAGGCTTCAAACTCCTTTAAAATGCCCAAAGTATAAATACCTTTTGACCCACCACCGTCTAAACATAATACATTCATATCCGTTATTTTTTATTGGATAAAAGTACCATATATTTTTTGATGTAATATCGGTCCGTTAATGAACGCCCCATGATTCCACCATTTAAATAAACAAATACGGAAACATGGGGCGTATGGGGCCGGCAAAGCCGGCCCGCCGGGCAATTTTGAATTATTGCACAGTTATAACAATAATATGATTCCTGTAAGAACGATAACGTTAGCGATGTATTTAAATACGGTTTCAATGGTCATTATTAATACAGCATAGCTATAGTTTTTAAAGCCTTGTACCCCTGCCATACTACGGCGGTTAAACCTGCGCCTCCCTATGAGATATCGCTGGTATAGCCCAATTGCCATTAAGGGGAATTGGATATGTTGTATGATTAAGGTTTTCATGGTCAGGAAGGTTGAATTTGCCCATTTTTTAAAAATCCCTGTTCTACGATGTTTTGCAACCATTGATTAGCAAAATTCGTCTGCTCTGCTTGCAGGTCGGTATCGCAATGAACTACCACATCGTTTTTAAATAACATACTTTCCTGGTAGATACCGAGGTTGGCCTGTTGGTACAGGTACGGTACAATCATTACTTTTTCATAGGCGGTTTTATCCTTTTCCCGTTGGTCAACGAATACAAAACACATTTCCGGGTCTTGCATCAGGTCGCCGTTTTGCTGATAATAATGGCACAGGCTGACCAGTTGCCCATTCTCCCAATAGATATTTCCGATTCGTTCAATGGTAAGCGGCATAAATGGTTCATTAATAATTTTCAGGTGTTGTTTGCCCTGCATCCTGTCGAGCAGTTCACAAAATATTTTGGTGCTGAATTGATTAAGTGCTTTCATAGTAAAAAATGCGTCCTTTGTGCGGTTGCGCCTCCGCCTTGATTATTGAATAAAGTGATTTCGTCTTGGTTTAACCTCATTCAGTACTTCGCTGCCGTATTTGCTCCGTATTTCGTCTAATGACTTGCCACTTCCTTTATTGACTTTGTATTCGGCGGTGCGGAAATACCAAGCCTGTTTTTTAGAGGCGAATAAAAAACCTGCGCCTTTGAGTGTTACCCGATTGGGATATGTGTTGCCTGTCACCCAAATCCAGTTGCCTACCAATTCAATAGTAATACCGTCTATGTGTATAATTTGCTCGATGGCTTTGCGGTAAGCCTCCGACGATAGAATTTCGTTCTCGGCTTCTTCATCCGTCATGTTCGCGCCTTTAACCGCTTTGGCGGTTGCGAAAGCATATTCTTTATTTATTTCCTGCATAGTGGCCGTGTCGCCACCTAAATCCGGATGATGTTGTTTAGCCAGTTGCTTATATCTTGCCTTTACTTCCTCAAGAGTGGGGCATTCGTAAAACCATTTCATTGCTATAAGTATTTAGAAAATCGTTAAACTCAAACTGGAAGGCTTGCGGGTCTGAATGGGCTAACTGCTCGGCGTAACCTTCATAAAATAACTGGTCGGTCAGTTCTATAAATAACTCGTACATGGCATTGGTATTTTGAGGTGAAAACTTAAAGAATGCCTCCCGATAAGTCGGGAGGCATATCTGTTTTAAGCGTTTGGGAAAACAATATTTGCTTCGATTTCCGCCAGTTTATCGTGGCAGGCGTCAAAAATGAATTGTGTAACCATGCGAATAAGGTTCGGCGTGTTGGTCACAAACTCACGGCCTTTGTCGTCCTTAATGATCAGTTTGCAGCCCTGATACGGGTTACTTTCTAATTCGTCGTTTTCCTCTACCAGTTTTACCTCAAAATCTTCCAATGTTTTAATGCGGCCAATTAGTGCCAAACGCTGGATGGTCAGACGGTGCAGGCTACCCACCGATTTTAGCGTTTGCTCTAAATTCAAGGCGGGTTTAATATATTTTATCGCTCCCTTTGGCGCTTCTTCTGCTACGGGCTGCTCTTGGTGTTCGGGTGCAGGGTTAAGGGGTTGGTTATCCACTGTAGCGGGATTACCGGCCTTTGTTTCTGCTGTTGTGTCTTCCGTAACTGGCGCAGCATTGGCGGTTTTTTCATCTTTAGCGGGTTCATCTTTTTTGGCTTCCTTTCCTGTTAAACTTGCGCGGTTTTCGGTTCTTGGTGCGTTGTTGTTAACTGCGTTTGTACCTTGTACATGCTTTGCATTTTTTGCTGCTGTTTTCATTTTTTTTAATTTTTAAATAGTGAAACTTTTATTTTCCTGACCCATTCGGCTGCCGCCTCATTTGGTCTTTTGTAAGCGCTTCATCATTTGAGCGGGGGGCTGGCATTAAAGGCTGGCGTGAAAAAAATACGCTCCGACACAGGTCCGCTGGAAAGCGGACACCTTGAAAAACTTAGGAAGATTTTTTTAACGGCACTCAGCATGGCCTTTAAGGCCGAAAAGGGATTTCTTCGTGCGAACAAAAGACCAAATGAGGCGGTAGCCTAAACAGCATATTCCAGTGTCATTTTTTGGATTACTTTTCAAGGTTAAAAAGGTGGATCGCCTCCCGATTTTGGTATCGGGCGTAGCGGTTCAGGTTTTTAGCCGGGTCTTTCGGAATATGAAAAGGGATAAAGCAAGTGCCTGGCTGCCCGTTAGCGCGTAAAATGCCAGGATGAGTTGGGCGGTATCGTAGGATCGGGAAAAAGCTCGGGAATACGGGCGGACAGGCTCTTGGTTGGTGCGTAAGTGAGAACTGCGGCAGCATAGGGGCTGCGGTTCCACGCGAGGGAAAACCTAATGGATAGCAACGGCCAACTATTGTTCCGATATATTTTATGAGTATTTGATATATTTGTTATCTCAATATTGTTCAAACCTAATTATGACAGAACCTTATCCTCAATTCATTAGCAATGCCCCGATAGGCGAAGATCTATTCGAAGGAAAATCCCAGGAAAAAGTTGCACGTTACATTTGCGAGAATCTGATCGAAAATGACAAATGCAAAATCGTCGGCATTGAAGGCGGCTGGGGTACTGGAAAATCTAACCTGATCGAGATCACTAAGAAAAAACTGAACGAAAGCAAGAAAGGCAAGTATCATTTTTTTATTTATGATGCCTGGGGGCATCAGGAGGACTTACAAAGGCGATCGATCTTAGAAGAACTAACAGCCTTCCTTACCCGTAAAATCGACGATGTTAGTATAATCGGCGATTCCGAAAAATGGAATAAAAAATTAAAGGCATTACTTGCAAAATCTAAGGAAACTGAAAAGAAGACCATTCCAAGTTTAAGTTTGGGTGTAGTTTTTTCCGGCCTGTTACTGTTATCAACTCCTGTATTCAAAAGTTTATCCGAACTGGTTACCTGCCAATGGCTAAAAATCCTGATAGTCGCCATTCCTGTATTTTCGTTAGCCGGGATCTTCGCTTATTACTATTTCAACAAAACTGACAAAAGCGAAAAATCGAAAAAACGTTTTAACGAGGCTGTTCAAAAACTATTTTACCTCTATCAAAAAAGTCAGCAATCAGACACTACTTTTGAAACTATATCAGAGGATGAACCTTCAGTAAAAAAATTCAGGGAGTGGATGCGAGATATTGCCACAGACTTGGGTGATAATCGCCTGATTATTGTATTTGATAATATGGACAGATTGCCCGATAATAAGATCACAGAGCTCTGGTCATCTATTCACACATTCTTTGCAGAAGAAAAATATGACCACATCAAAGTGATCATTCCTTTTGACCGTCAGAATATCAAAAACGCATTTAAGCATACAGAGGAATCGAAACTCAGTTACACCGATGACTTTATCAATAAAACTTTTGATATCGTTTACCGGGTATCTCCGCCTATATTATCAGATTGGAAAAAATTCTTTGAAAGTAAATGGTTGCAGGCATTTAACTCTGTCAATGACGAATTTCAAAAATCACTTCAGGTATTTGATCAACTTGCCACCTTTAAAACACCTCGCGATATGGTGGTTTTCATCAATGAATGTGTCGCTAATAACCAAATCAACCCGCATATTCCGTTACGCTACGTGGCGCTATTTGTATTAAACAAAAGTATTTTGTTCAAAGATGCTGACCAGGCGATCTTACAACCTGCATATTTAAAGGGGCTTGACTTTTTGTATAAAGACGACGAAGACCTGCCAAAGTTCATGGCAGCATTGATGTACCAGATTGAGCCTGACCGGGCATTAGAGGTTGTTTTCACTGACCGGCTGAGAAATGGCCTGAATAATAATGACAAGGTACAGGTGGGCATGATCAGTGAAAGTGCGGCGTTCCCGATCCTTTTGGATAAGGCTGTTATGGAGGTCATTAATCTAATGAATGTCACGCTCGCCCTTAACGAATTAGGTGAAAAAATTTCGGTCAAGGTTTGGGATGACTTGTATTATCGACTTGGCGTGCACGTTGGAAAGCTGCCGGAAGCGAAAACGGAAGTTTATCAATTGATATTATTAACCAAAGTAACCAACAAAGCGAATTACCTTAAACATTTAATTGCGCTTTTGCAGGATGCAACAAAATTTGTTAGCACGGATTATTACAATAGTTTGCAGGAGATAGAAAAAACGATAAAAGATAGCGCCACTAATCTGAAACTTGAGGATTTTTTAGTTGCAAAAAAAATCCCGGCACCGGACCTTGTTGCTTTATTAAAAGAAATAAAAGATACAAATACGTTTAAGTTATTTAGCGATAATGGCGAACTCAACAGTCATCTAGAAACATTGGATAGCCCGGCAGAATGGCGTAATTCCGTTTTCCTGTCGCGTATCCCGGATAATTATAAAATGACTAAGTTCACAGATGTGTTAACTACTAAAATGACAGAATTTGCAGGTGATGCGGAAAGCCTACAGCCATATCTTATAGCTTATAAAAATATATCTAAGACAACCTTAAAGCCAGTATTGACAGATGATGCAATATATAGTTTATTTACGTCGAGAGTTTCGGTCGATGACTTTTATTTTGATTTGATTTGTATGCGTATCGCCCGTTGGGAGAGCTTTCATGAGTCTTATGCACCAGCATTCGAAGTCATCCTGGCTGATGAGAGTAAAAATGTTATTGAGGGAGTAGCGAAAAACATCCATCATTACATCAATTACGGCGATATGCTGTTGAAACTTCCGAATTTTAATAAACCCTTAGTAAGGGCTGTTACTAATGACCTTACCATCAAAAGAAGAACAGTAAGGGTGCTTGATCTCAATAAAACTCTGGCCAATATAGACGAGATCATAAAAGCTTTAAAAATTGAACCAAAGATATTGGCGGATCAACTTAATTTATGGGATCGGAAAGATGTCGCAAAATCAACTATTGGGAGTATAGTGCCTAATTCCGATTTCTTTACTTTCTGCGCTGGCTACGAGAATGGGTTAACGAAAATCCTTAACAAATTAGGGGTAGAGTATTTTAATGATTTAGGTTATGAACAATGGCTGGCAGAATTTAGGAATCCGCAATCAAAGGTTGTTCTGACAAGCTTGATTATTCTAAAAAATCAATATCCTCCGAATGCGACTTCTGCGGTAAAAGAAGTATTAGAAGGCATAGCAAATGGTACCATCACTATTCCTGACAAGGCATTATGGATGAGGATAAATGATAAATTAAATAAGAATACGCTTCGTGCAACCATGAAAGATATCCGCGATATCTACTTATCAAAAAAAGAGATTGATGTACCGGCATTCTTGTTCTTTGGAGACTGGCTCTTGGAGCACGGTGAACTTTACGCGAACGGCGGTTCTTTGAGGAGAGTATTCCGAAAATCCATTTTGCAAGCTGATACAATAAGTATTATAATGAGACATGGCGATATAATAAAAAAGATATTCGATGGAAGTGAAGACAAGGAGGATTTTACAAATGAAGTGAAAGTTTTACTTACTGAAAAGAATGTAGATATAGTACCGCTAGCTCAACTCCTGGGTATTTTAATAGAAAACCATGAAGACGAGCCTAACAATGAAAGTAACTAAACAACAAAGCCTTGCCAGCAATGCTGGCAGGGCTTTTCCCAAATCAGTTTGTTAATGATTATTATTTCTTGTTTTTAGCTTCGGTAACGGCGGTGCGTACTTCCTGCGCGGTTACTTTCAGTTGCTGCATGGTATTACGCAGCCTGGTTCCGGCGGCGTTGTTGCCTTTGCTGAATTTGTCGGCGTCAGCTTCTGCGGTTGCGATGAGTTCTTTCAATTTTGCGATTTGTTCCATCTTGATAATTTTTAATGAATGATTAAATATACTGTTGATTCGATTTTAAGGCGGCAAAGATAAAATTTTGTCAGATTCCTTTGCCGCGGCTTTTTTTCCGGGTTTGTTTTTGGTCTTCAGACTGGTCTTCCTTCTTTTCCTTTTTTACTTTGAGTTCTGGTTTAAGCAGGGAGTCGCGTTTGACTTCCCGACGCTGGGCGTCGTAGATGTTGAGCGTCCTTAAGGCGGGAACAGCTTCAAGGTAGAATTTTTCCTGCTTGCCATCCTTTTCGATGGTTACCTGCTGCTGGTTGCCCTTTTGCAGGGATTTGAGCAGCGCGGCTTTTTGTTCCGGGTCATTGAGTTCTTTTACCGGGAAGCGATTAACAGACTTTTCGAGGTCGTAGCCCCAGCCGTTGCTGAACTGGCGTATGGGGTAATTATTGTTCTTATCTTTTTCGAGGGCCAGTTCAAGCTTGCTCCAGGCGGTATAGGGTTGCCCTTCCTTATTACGTAATTCTTTAAACACGGCGCGGCCCTCCAGTTGGTTAAACGCCTCCTTGGCGGTGAATCCATGCCCGTTCTTAATGTAGAAGGTTTGTGTTTTATCCTCTTCGGGTTTGCCATTAGTGAGCCTGGCGTCAAACTTATTGAAGAAATACATATCCGACTGGTCGGACTTTTTAAAATGCAACGTATAGTCCATACTATTATTGAAGTGCTGTACCTGGGTGTTGATTTTAAAATCGGGCGCTTGCTCGGCGATCTTACGGGACATTTGTTCGGTGACCTTTTCGTCAAAGCCGAGATACTTGAGGTTGGTGGTCAGAAAATTCAGATTTTGTTCGTTCATGGCATTTAAATTTGGGTAAGCGATGTGTTGGTGTTCTTGTCCGGCAAGTACGCGGAAGACATCTTTGGGCGTAATGGGCGTCATCGCCTGGTCCTCGGTAAATAAAGCAGGCTGTTCCACCTGTAAGTTTAGGAGGCGAACTGCGGATTCCGCTGGTACGGCTGCTTCAAAGCTTTGATAAATTGATAGGGCATTTTGTTCCGCCCGCGCAACCAGCTCATTACCGGGACTGACGTTCCTCAGGTGCGGTACAATTCCGGCGTCATAATGTTGCAGGAAAAGCCGCCCGGCGGCATCCTTTTCCAGGTGGCCCATAAAGCGGTAGTCTAAGCCCGGGCGCTCCCAATCTTCGAAAACGGAACCTGGCTTCCCTTCAAAGACCAATTCGCGCAACTGCTTGTCGATATAGGCGCTATTCAAGCCGATTGCAGCGAAACTGCGCTGGAGTTTCTGGAGATTTTCGTGCTGATCCATGGTTGCAGTTTTTAATGGGAATTATTGCGGAGCAGCACGGGATACTCGTTTTTGAGGTGGACTTTGATGCGTTTAGCTTTTTTACTCAGCAATCCTTTTGCCGCCTCGATACCACCAGCCGCCGCTTGCGTGGCCAGGCTTTGATCCATGCTCAGGAATTGCATACCGGACAGGGTATTGCCTGCACCGGTTCCGGCAGCCCCGGCGAGTTCTGCTTCAGGGGCAGGTATGCCGGGCATACTGTCTTCACTATACACGGTAAGATTAACCGGGATAATGGCATCGCCAAGGCGGATGTTTTTGATCTCCAGTAATAAGCGCTGGTTGGTAATATTGGCCGTGCCGAATATTGGTGTGCCTTTGGGTATAAGTTGACCTTTAATGCTCAGGCTGTCATTCAATTTCAGGCGTACCGCGCCGCCTTGCAGAACTTTTTGATTGCCGTCTATGAAGGCGGGTATAGCTTTAAATGGGCTTGCTGACGCTTCCGTTGGCGTGGTTGGCTTAGTCGATTCCGGGTGTTGTATCTGCTGTATCTTTTCCAACATTTGGCTGAGCTGCTGTATTTGCGGGTCGGCATCCTGGTTGGTATTGATGTTCTTCATCAGCCCTTCAAGCCGGTTAACCTGCTCAGTAAGCTGCTTATTATCCTGCGGCTTTATTACCGTTGGTGTTGTTACCGGCGTAACTATGGGCTGACTGATCTGTTTATTGATATCGGCTAATTTCTGGTTGATGCGGGTAACATTGGGATCGGCATAATTTGCTGTTAGCGGTGTTGTTTCGGTAACGTCATTTTGGGGCTGCTTGAAACCGAATTGTTTGACCAGCGGATTATTGTCATTGGATTGCGCCCTGGCGGAATCCTGTTTAGCCTGGTCATAAAAGCTCATTTTGTTACCTTGTTTTTCGTGTTTGTCGAATTTGGCACCGGGTAAGCTGGCGTTTAAGCCAGGGTTTGGGCCGGTTCGTTCGTTGGCCGGGGCCTGGTGCAGTTTCCAGAAACCTAAGGTAACCAGCGGTAGAATGAATAGCGGTAATACCAGCAGCGCTTTGCGCGTACGGTAAAACTGAGGTGTTCTAATGGTCTTTTCCATAATTTTAAAAGGATTTAATGATTAAATAAAAACAGAGGCCGCCGAACAGAATACAGAACACCAACAGGGCGACAGTTTTGGAGGCCCTGTTCCAGTGTTGCGTCCGACGGTTCAGGCTATCTGCCAATTTGGTTTGCCTGCGGATAATGCTGTTTGCGATACGTTCTGCTAAAGCCGCAGCTTTAGGGCTTAGTGTTTTTTGCTGCTTCATGGTTTGGTATTTGATGATGCCAGATCTTTGTTCTCCAATGTCTCCCAGCGCTCTATCAAAAAGCCATGCGGGTTATTATCCGAGCGGGAAACGTTACGGAGGTAACCCTGAGTGACCAGGCTGCGGTTAACCGTCCCACTGGTCCGGACCAGTTTTTCGTTGGCGAAGCATTTGAAATAAAAAGGATACTGGTTGACATCCAACTGGATGCTGTCCACCTGTACCTGCTGGCTGATATTGCCAGCGATCAGGTTGGCGTAAAAACCACTTTCCTTAAGATTATCATACTGGGTTTTCGCACTGGCGTCGGCCAGGTATAAAGCTTTGGTGATGGTTGCCTGGATTTGTTTGTCGTCGGGGCTGAGATTAAAAAAATCCTCGTGGAAAACCTTGATATGGTCACGGGCTTCTACCGGCGTGTTGGTTTTGGCATCCGCAGCAAAAGCTTCCAAAGCTTTACCGTTGGCTAGGATGTAGATATGATTTTTAAAGTCTGTTGAACTTTGGTAGCTTTTATAGACAGCGTAGCAAGAAATTCCTGCGCAGGCGATAATCAGCAGATAGCTGAATAGCTTGATGTGCTTGAAAGCCGTATCGATATTTTTGAGTTGGCTGAACATGTTTATTTGTCTCCTTTCAGTTTGTCTTTTTTGTAATTGTTATTATCAGCGGGTTTATCCCTGAAGTAGCCCTCGCTGAGCGAATTGGCTGCCATGCTTTGGGTCACGTTTTCACGTTGGTTGCCGTAAGCATCGGCCTGCATACCACCCGACATGGCAGAAGTAGCCGAACGCGATGAACTAATGACCAGGCTATTGATCTTATTGACCAAAGTATTGCCGCCCCCTGCGTGGACGATGTAATTAGCGGTGCTTGGCACCGTGAAATAGCCGACGATGCCAATGAGTAAAAAAATCAGGTATGCCACATCGCCGGAACTGAAGAAAGTGTCGCCTGTGCTTTGTATTTGGGATATATCCAAAGCCAGCATATTTTGCTGCACTTTGCCGATGATACTACCGAAGATATTGGCTACTGGTAACCATAAAAAGACATTGATATAGCGCGCCATCCAAACGGTGAGCGTATGCTGGAAACCATCGAACACAGCTATACCAAACACCAGCGGGCCTAATATGGCTAATACGATCAATTGAAAGGTGCGGACCGTATTGATGCACAGGGCCGCGGCCTCGTACAATACCTGTAAAACCTCTGACATCCATTCTTTGATACTGTTCCTAAAATTGTAGCTGGCCTTTGCCATAGCGAAACGCATATCGTTACCGATGCTGCCTAACATCCCTTCGTTACTATCATTGGGATCATCGGGATGGGTGTATTTGTACCACGAATTTCTGTCCCCTTCGCCATCAGGCCCGACAAACATTTGGTAGTTCTGCGTTTTCTTTTCAGCCTCGGTCTTTTTTTCCAGCAATAGTGCTATCGCGGCATTGCTGTCGGTCACCATCGTGTTGGTGGTACTGACCACAGGCTGCATGATGCCGTTGATAATAGCGATCACAGTTGGAAACAGCATGATGCACAAACCCAGTGCAAAGGGCTTTAGCAAAGGATAGAAATCAATGGGTTCAGCGGCGGCTATGCTTCGCCATACCCTGGAGGCGATATACCAGAGCGCGGCAAAACCCGCAATTCCCTGTGCCGGGCCGATCAGCTGCGAACAGAGCGGCAGCATCTGGCTGTATACCTGTTCTAAAGTGGCTTGTAAGCCGGTTAAATTATCCATATCAATAGAGCTTTTGAAGGGTGGAATAATTATTGAGTTCATGCTGGCGCTGCACGGCCAGTACTGCCGTTTGCTGGTCAAAATGGCGCAGAAAGGTTAACTTATCATCCGTATCGGCGTAAATGCGGTCAATGGCTTTCAATCGTTCGTTGTCGCTCATCCGTAACTTGCCCGCCGCCAGTACATCTATCAACTGGCTGAGATTTTGAAGGCTTTGTTGCAACAGCGTGGTATAAACATTTGCCAGGTAACCGACCTCGTTACTATTAAAAATACCGCTATTGCGAAACTGGCTGTAATAACGCTGGTATTCTGTCACGATATAGCCCTGCTTTAAAACAATATCGGCCACGCGGCCATATTTGGCGATCTCCGGATTGATCGCCAGCAAGCCGTTAAGGAATACGGTATGGATATTTAAATTACCGCTGGCAATTTGTTTGACCTCGTTATAGCCGCCATTGATGATATCATAACCGGTTTTCATATCCGTCAGGATTCCTTTTAATTGGGTAAGCTTTTCAATATCGAGGATCAATTGTACCATGTCGTCGCTTTGCGCTTCGACCTGGGTTGTGACTACCGTGCATAACAGCACGATAGCCACCATCAAAAATTTAATGTGTTTCATAAATGCTTTTTAATGTTTGTGTTTCGTTGTTACTTTGCTGCCGCTGTGCGATAAGGAGTTTGGCAGCATTGCAGAAACTTCGGGTGAACTGGTACTTGTCCAGCATGGCCGTATGGATCTTGGCCAGGCGTTTGAGCCGTTCATCGTCGGTCATTTCCAGTTTACCGGCAGTCAGCAAATTGTCCAGGTCGGTCAGGTCGGCGTTACATTCGTTCAAAACACCGGCTTTAACGGTACTGATATAGGTCTGCTCGTCATCAGTCAGCCCGTTAAAAGACTGGTTGAAACTGTTATTGATCTCCACTTGCCAGTCAAATATATCCTGTACCTGTTCGCTGTTTTTCACCGGCCCGCTGACCTGTTTTAGCGAGGTATAATACGTACTGTGTGCGTTCAGTTCAGCCGTGTTGATATCCCGAATGCCGCTTAACCCGTGTTTGATCACATTATAACCTTGTTTCAATTCCGATTGGAAAACCTGGTAAGCCGCGATCTGTTGCAGGTAGTATTTTTTCTGTTTACCCGCCTGCCCAAAAAGGTCGCCAAAGCTGAAGCTTTGTGCTTCGGCACTGGTAGCTGCTAATAGCAGCAAAGCGATGAGTTTAACGGATGCCATACAGATTTTTTAAGCTTTGAGTATCCTGCCCGCTGCGCGCACGGCTGAAGCTGAGCAGGATATTTTCGTTATTAAATGCTTTGAGATCGAAGTAGTTGGTATCAATCTTTTTGGCGATGCGTCCGATCAGTTCCATACGCTGGCCATCGGTCATTTGCGTTTTAAAGGAGTTGATCACCACCATCAGTTGATCGAGGTTCTTGACGCTTTCGCCCAATATCCCGGTATAGACCGCCTGGATATGCTGTAACTCTGCGATGGTAAAATGATCATCCTGCTGGGTCAATGACCAGGCGCTGCGGTATTCCCTGACGAGTGCGGCTTGTCTTTCGGTGATGTTTTTCACTTGTTCGTAATCACTGATCAATGTTTTTACCTCATAGAGTTCATTATAATACTTGCTGAACAGGTCGGTTTGCTGCTGACCGACGCCTGCGATCTCGGATAGCTTCAGTTGGTTCAACTGGGTTTCGATCACCTTTTGGGCGTTTTGCAACCAGATGGTTTTGTTCTGTGCCTTTTGTACGCTCAAGTCAATGGCGCGGATGATTTTGCCCACAGTCTGGTTCAGTACCTCGCTGATCACAAACTGGGCGTTCGCTTTTTTGTCCGGTAAGGTCACCAGGATGACCACCATGCTGACGGGCAGCACGATCTTATAAAATTTCATACATCCTCCCTTTGTTAGTTGATCTTCCGGTAAATGCTGTTGCCAAGCAGAAGTGTTTTTTCGGCGGGCCTGAATAACAGCACCGTACCGGTTTGGGTCAGTGTCAACACTTGTTTGTTCTCATCCCAAACACCGGTAAAGTGTTTAGTCAAATGTTTGGGTTGACCATTAGTACGGTGGTAAGTCGTTCGGCGGGTGATCTGGTAATCAGCACTGATCTTAAGCGTATCATCGGCAACGCTGTAAGTGCTTTCGGCATGATTCACATAGGTGCCCGGCGTAAAGCCGGTGGTTTTGTTACTGGTGCAAGCTGTCCATAAGCTGATGGGCAGCAAGATGATCTTTAAAATTGTTTTCATGATTTTATTTGAGTTAAATCGTTAGCTAAAGCGGCAATGCCTTTTTCGATACTGCCGTATTTAGCGGTGTATTCCTGTACCCGGAGTTTTTCGCTTTCTTCGGTAGAATAGCAGAGGTATTCCTCGACCGCGAGTTCGTTACGGTACACATTCAGTACCTGGCCGCCCTGGTCGATAAATACCTCCCGGTAATTGCGCCCCGGTTCATTGGCCTTATTGACGGAAAGCAATAAGGTTTTTCCCTTGTCTGACAGGCCCAATACTTCCTGTAGCTTGTCAAACTTGTTCATGAACTTGCGCATGTCCATCAGGATCTTGGTATCGGCGTTGTTAATGACCGTTTCCTTAAGAATAGGTGAACTGATCAGGTCATCAATTTCCTGCGTCACCAAAGCCGCGATTCCATTGAATTTGCGGACGGTCTTGTATAAATATTTAATAAATTGACTCATTCCTGCCTTGGCAATAGCTACCCAGGCCTCATCGATAGCAATGATCTTGCGGACACCTTGCAGCTTACGCATCTTACTGATAAACAGCTCCATGATAATGAGCGTAACCACCGGGAAAAGGATCGGGTGCGCCTTCACGTTATCCAGTTCGAAGACAATAAAGCGCTGGTTCAGCAGGTCGAGATTTTCGGTAGCGTTGAGCAGATAGTCAAATTCACCGCCTTTGTAATATGGCCGCAGTACGTACAGGAAATTATGAATACTGAAATCTTTCGCCTGTACCTTGTGCGCTTCCAATACGCTTACATAATGATTTTCAAGGTATTCGTAAAAAGTATTGAAGCAGGGAAATAAAGCGGCATCCTCCCGCAGGTGGTCATAAAATCCTTGCAAAGCATTGGAAAGTGCAACATATTCACTGCGGTTATAACTTTCATCCTCCTGTTTCCAGAGCGAAACCAATAGGGTCTTCAAACTTTCCTTTTTCTCCGTATCCAATACCTCGCCGGGCCCGATATAAAAAGGATTAAAACGGATGGGGTTTTCTTCAGTATAAGTAAAATAATAGCCGCCAGTCAGTTCGCATAATCCTTTGTAGCTGCCGCCGATATCGATGGTCACGCAATGCGTACCCTGGTCAAACAGGGTACGCAATAAATGATTCATGGTCATCGACTTCCCGCCACCAGAGCCGCCGCAAACAAACAGGTTGCGGTTGGTAATGGTGCCATTCTTCATCGGCGCATCAAACAGGTCAACCAACAGTGGCCTGCCGGAAAGCCTTTCCCCGAAACGGATGCCTGTTTTAGCCGAACGCAGCACACTTTCCGTATTCAGGAAACAAACGGCCTGCTCCAAAAACGTGTCAAACGTATCATTGGCAGGAAAATCGGCAGCATTTCCGGGTATGCCGCCCCACCATATTTGGGGGGCGCCATCCGTTTCCAGTTTACTCTGCGCATCTATCTTAGCCATAGCTGACCCGACCTTATTCCTGATCCGTTGCAGTTCATCGGTGTTATTGGCCCAGGCCAGGACGTTAAAATGCGCTTTAACCGGCAGCCGCTGCTGGCTGATCGCCTCGTTTAAAAAGTCGTTGGTGGCATCGCGGGCAATCGCATTTTCGCGGCTGTAAGCCGAAAGCGATTGCAGCCGCAGTTTTTTTGCCTCCAGTGCTTTCATTACTTTCCCTTCATCGCCAATAAAAATGTACTGGGAATACACATGATCGCAGTCTAACAACAAACCTAATGGCGCGACCAGGCCGGTACTGAACCGGGTCTTATCCGTGCTGTAAGGATCATAGGTCATGCGGCTGCCGCAAAGCGCGGGCAGGTCTTCCACATCGGCCAATGTAAACAGGTTACAATAGTCTTCGCCAACCCGTACCTGATCTTTCAGGTGTACGTCTTTAATGAGCGGGCGCTCCTCAGCACCCAACAGGTACAGGTATTGTTCTAAAATCCCGGCCTTAGCCTTTGTCCCGGTCAGCTCATCATTGGTTAAACGGCTCAACTTCACATAGCCGCTATCCGACAGGATGCGCTCAAAAGCGCCCGCCTTTTCAAAAAAGCCACTGATCTGTTTAGCATCAACGGTCTGTCTGGGAACAATGCTTTTGCGCATCAGGCCGGAATAGCTGCTTGAAGCCGCCTTACGGTCTTCGGCCTTTTTGGTCAGCATCAGGGAACAGCTATGTTCCGTAAAGGCCCGGCCCTCATAATGCCGGTTGCCCGCATCTTCCAAAAATCGTCCTGTAGGCGGATCCGCCTGCCAGCGGCGCTGCCGGAACCAGTCGGTTTTGTGCACTACGCTATGGCGCGGCAATACCCGTAAGGCTTTGATCCAGGCCTGGTGCTGGGCTTCGTAATCATCAGCGGACTGGCTGAACAGGGAGGGCAATTGCAAACGGTAAGCGATGGTGATATCACCTTGTACCGATACCATTGCCTGATGCTGCACCGCGTAAATTGGAAATATCTTTTTGATATCGATCATAAGGTATCCTCCTTTCTGAGCAACCTAAATACCTTACGGGAACCCGACCAGAGATAGTCCGGCAGCGAACGTTTGGCCTGGCGCTTCATCAACCCGAAACGCCCGTACTTATGGCTGAGCCTGGAAACGACGGTGATCAATCCTGTACCCGACCCGAAAATGATCAGCAAACAGGCATAAGTATTGACCCCGCTGATATACAGGATGGCAAAGAGTACGATCAGGGCGACCAGCCCCCCTGCCAAATAGCCGATATACTGTGCTTTCAGCCCGCGAAACATGATCGGGCGGTTGATGCCCTTATTGATGCTATATACGCTGCTCATAAGCCGAAAAATGATTTAATGACGGTGGCGACCACCACTAAGAAGATACAGGAGCCGAACCAGGAAGCTGCAACCTTGGCGGTATCCGGCTCGCCCGCATTCCATTTTTGAAAGGTTTTGACACCGCCGATAATGGCGATCACGGCACCAATGGCATACATTAAATTACAGCCGGTATCGAAGTAGCCTTTGACCATTGTCGTTGCCTGTGTAATACCCTGGTTGCCATCCTGACAAAACGCCATTGTTACGCCGTTCAGGAACTGGCACCACAGCGCGGTCCATATGACCAATAAGAATTTGGCAAAAAGTTGTTGTTTGCGGGTGATAAACTGATTTTTCATTGGAATAAAGGGTTGAGTTCGGAATCGGTTAATTGGAAAGCCACATGCTCGCGAATGAAAGCATAGACTGCGCCCTGCTGCGGACTGCCGGCTACCTGCGGGTATTTGGCAGCGATGATTTTAAAGAGCGAAAGAAAATCCTCTTTGGTTTCCGCAATACCTGCCAGGCTTTTAATCTCTTCCAGCAGGTCGGGTATTACACCCCGCATATCCAGCGGTTCCGCAAATTCCATATCCTCTGCGTTAATCAAAGCTGAACCTTCTTCCCCAGCTGCGCGTCCTACCGGCTCATAAACTTCTTCCTCCCACAATTCCTCGTCCCCTGACCGCGCCGCGAACAGCTGCCTGATCTCCGGGCGGTAGTAGCGCCAGCCTACCCAGGCGTAATAAGCCGCCGTAGCGGCGATGGCCACAACCCCATATTGCAGCCAACTGAAATGAATGAACATAAAACCTCCTTGTTTTAAACCTGCCGCTCCATTGCGGCAGGTTAACGGAGGTCAAAAGTCATGGCTTCAAATCCGGTGTTTTGCAAAGCTTTACCAAACTTTGGTACGATTATTTACCGTCCAGTTCATCCAGCTTCTTCAAAATTGCCTCGATCATTTCCCGCAGAAAGCGGATGCTGCCGCTTTTCCGGTAATGGATGCTTTGAGTAAATGTGAAGGAATAATTATCCAGCTTGACGTCGAATATCTGCTGAAAAGTTTCGGCAATATCCTTCAGTTCGGCCTTACCGTTATTAATTGCGCCGGTGAGATAAAGGCCATAGATCAGCTCCACCAGGTCAATGGCCTTAAACGTCCATTTGAGTTTAGGCAAACCCAGGAAACCGCCCGAACTTTTCTTTAGCGCAGCAAGCTCCTTGCCCCATTCGGCCAGCAGGCGGCGGTTGGCCAGCAGCAAGGCCGCTTCCTGTCCCCTGGCCGAGCAGAAAGCCGGGTCGCGATCAAAAGAAAATATGGGCGTATACAGTTTGTCCTGGTAGCCGGGCAGGTAGAATTCGGCGTCCCTGTCTGTCCGGCCCGAGCGAACGTATTTGATATAGGCTTTATGGTCGTCGAACCAGTTACCGGCCCGTTTGATCATTTTGCCCAGGTGCTCTTTTTGCAGTTTGAGGGGTTCCGGCCTTTCGCTTTCCAGGCGGTAGCGTTGCAGGTAATAATAAAGTTCACTGACGAACAGCGGCTTAAATTCCTTGTGAAAGCGGATCAGTTCGTCTTTATCCGCAAACGTATAAGACAGCGCCAAATCCTTTAATTTAAAAATAACGGCAAATACCACTTCAACGGCTTCCCGCGCCTGTTTTACCGGGTTCTCAAAGGCCAATCCGGCCAAACCCGCTTGCATCTCCTCCTGGAGTTCTCGGATCATTTTCTCCATAATTATCGATTTTTAATTAATGATTAAAACGCAAATATTATCGCGAAAAAGTAAGATCGACGTAACCCCTTAAGCTGAAATTAACTCAACCACCGGGGTGATTAACTCAGTTTTTTACCCAATAAATTCAGCTTCCGAATCAGTTCTTCCAGGCTATTGACCTCCAGTGTTTTGTACAGTTTGCTGATATGGGTCTTTACGGTATCCCTGGAAATAAACAACGCATCCCCGATGGCTTGTTTACTGGAGCCTCCTGCCCAAAGCCAGGCGACGTCGGCGATGCGTTCTGACAAACCCTGATCCCGGCAAATCAGCAACAATTGCTCACGGCTGATTTCCAGATGCAGCCCCCGGAGCTTTTGGTGTTCGTGCCAGGATAAACGAATGGCGTTGCGCAACTGCAAAAAAGTGATCGTCAGCCAGCCTAAGTTCCCCAAACCGATGCGCACCCATTGCGGCACCGGGTAAAAAGCAAATACCGACATGGCTTCCCAGGGCACGATTGCCGCCCATACCAATAATTCACAACGAAACTGGCGGCGTTTACCTGTTGCCCGGAATTTGGAAATGATCGCGCGCAGCATTACCGCTAAAACTATCAGGCCATAAGCTGCCGGTACTAAAACACCCAGTTCCCGGTCACCCACAAGGTCATTATTGAGTGCATAAGCCACCACATCAAACACCAGATAGGGCAACAACGTAAACAGGCCGACACCCCAGGTCGCATAAAAACGCAGGCCCTCCAACCGGTAAACCTTATAAAAATAAAAAGGGATATAGGCCCCCATCAGGTAAGCAAAACCATAGGCGATCATATACTGCACCCGGAGATCCATCCCCCAGGAGGGATCGGGCAACAATCCGTTTGAAATATTAAACTTGATCAGCAGGCCCAGTAACAATAAATACCACAAGCGCTGCCGGTCCCCAGGCCGGTTCAGGAAATGGAAAAGCTGGACAAAAAACAAAATCGTTTCAACGCCGATCAGCACGGCAGTCAGCCAGTGCATTTGTGTGCCAAGAATATTCATAAATAGTAGTTTATAGGCTTCCCGGGGAAAGAAACCCGTTATTCGCAATCAATTAAACTGCGACGCGGGCAGGGACCTATCCACAAATCGCCCATCACAGCATCAGAATGAACAGGTATGCCCGCGCCGAAGCGGGCGTTTCCATGCTCCGTTCTGATTTTTTTATAAAGTGATGGTTGATTATACGGATCGCGTGTTAACGCATTAATATTTATATAGGTGCTTGATAGCGCCCTTAAGGTTTAGTCCGGTCTTTAAATACTGTGCTCATATTGTTTTATCAAGGTAAAAGATTTGAAAAAAGCGTACCGGGACGTCAGTCCGCGGTACACTTAATTTTTAATTAACTAACCAATTTTAACTGTCTTAATAAAGAACGCACGTTCCGCCGACTTTGACCGTTAGTCCTGTTCATCGTCTTTGGATATCTTGAGAGCCTTAGGCTCCTGTGTATTGCAATTTTTGTTTGAGGTGCGTCAGCATATCCGTCACCATGGCGCTTAAATCATATTCAGGTTGCCAACCCCAGTCGTTCCGCGCGTGACGGTCATCGACACTCGTCGGCCAGCTATCGGCGATCAACTGCCTGGAATCAGGTTTATAAAACATTTTAAATGTTGGCAGGTGTCTTTCGATTTCCATAGCCAGTTGCTCCGGTGTAAAACTCAAAGCGTGAACATTATAGCCCGTCCTTACCGTTAATTTTTCTGCCCGAGCATCCATTAGTTCCAGCGTTGCCCGAACCGCATCGGCCATGTACATCATCGGTAAAGCCGTGTGTGCTTTAATAAAGCTGGTGTACTGGCGGTATTTCAATGCCTGGTGAAAAATATCAACGGCGTAGTCGGTGGTTCCGCCACCCGGAAGCGCAGCATAACTGATCAATCCGGGATAGCGGATGCTGCGCACATCAACGCCGTATTGATCAAAATAATACCGGCACCAAAGTTCTCCGGCAACTTTACTGATCCCGTAAGCGGTCGTTGGCTCCGTGATCGCATGTTGCGGACTAAATGCTTTGGGACCAGTCGGCCCAAACACCGCAATGCTGCTCGGCCAAAACACTTTCAACTGATCCGATTTGGCAATGTCCAATACATTTAATAAGCCCTTCATGTTTAAATCCCAGGCAACCAATGGCTGTTTCTCACCGCTGGCGGATAACATCGCTGCCAAATGATAAACCACCCCGATCTTTTCCTTCAGCACCAGCGTCCGCAACTCCATCTTATCCATGAAGTTAAGCTGAACATAAGGCGGGCTATCAAACGGTGTATCAGCCAAGGGGCGAACATCCGCCGCCAACACCTGATCCTGGCCATACTTCAACCGAAGCGCCGCTGTTAGTTCCGTCCCAATTTGCCCGCAAGCGCCAATCACTAATATCTTGCTCATCGAATTCTCAATCAATAAATTCAGTAGGTTCCAACCTAGAACCTATAGCAATCCCACGCCGGGAGGTGCACGCTTTTATCTTTGCGGCAGTAGCCTCGTAGTCGGAGATCGTTTGTTCCAATTTCAACAGCAACTCCTGGTACTTTTGATAATTTCCTCTTATTGCTTCCTCCAATTGCCGTGCTTTGTCATCGCCATAAGGCAGGTTGCTCAGCTTGTAAAGGAGCAAACTATGTTCGTTGATGGATATTTTTTTGAGTGCCATGCCTATAAAATATCCTCCGGTTTAATTGCGTCATTTTCTTTTTTATAAACCAGCTTCATTCGGTGGCCCCGGTCATCAGTGATATAACATTGGTTATGGCTGATGAACAAGCCCGCGCGTTTGCCTTCATGTTCGTTTACATCAATGCCTATAACTTTCCCGCCGTAATACATGGCAATATTCCGTGCCAGGATGGAATGACCGACAATGATCTGTTTACACCCATAAAACGCCAGGGTACTGTCAATGGTGGTATTGCTTGCCCTTGGTGCCATAAAGTAACCCCGGTACCAGAACGGTCCGTTTTTACCAAAGAGCGGAGCTAAGTTTTCCGGCAGTTCTTTCCGCAACCGATCATAAAATAGCCTGCATGAGCCATTGAGTTGTGCCAACGGCATTTTCAAGGCATTGATCTCTGGTGAAATGCCCGCATGAAGAAAAAGCCGGTCACCGATCTTTTCGACAATATTTTTCGTCCGGAGCCAGCGGCCTAATTCCGTATTTGCAGAAAAGAGTTCCGAATAGGGTTGCTTTAAATGCTCCGCTGTGGTGAAATACTTTTGGTCTACGTAACGGTAATCCCCGCTAAGGTTCATAATATCATGGTTACCTAAGATTGTATGCACATATCCGCCTTTAACTTTAGCGTCCTGTTCCAACTTATAAAGCAGCCATAAATAGGGAATTACGTCTTTGCCCCGGTCAAACAGGTCACCGCAAATCACCAACTGGCCCTTACCAAAGATCCAGTTGTAATGACTGTCGATTATGTTGTTACCTATCAGCAAACCGCGAAAAGCTTCAAACTCGCCTTCGATATCTGACACCACAAACAGTTTATTTACCTTGTCGTATTGGTCGGGTTCATTGTTCAAGCTTGGCTTCAGTTTACAGTTAAAATCCCAGGATGGATGGGCATTAAAATGAATGTTGATGGTGGTTTTTGCTTTCGTTGTTACCGGCAAACTATTGATTGTTACCTTTTCATTGTTTACCGATCTGATCAAAATGCTTTTACCGGAATAAGATATATAAGGGCCGTCATTGTCTCCTGGAGTAGTAACCATTCCGTTAAACTGGTAATTACCTGGTCCGACTTTGATACTGTCTTTTCCGGGTAAATAAACGATGGCACTTGTGTTCTTTGGAATACTAACATTTAAAATGACTTGTTTGCCTTTTAGCCGCCAGGAGGATTTGATCAAACCATATTGACTTTTGTACGTGGCTTTAGCCCAGGTCAGGTTTCCGCCGATCTCCGGTTTGATGTGAATAGTTTTATAGCCCGGTGATGTGGCTTGAATCCCGGCAATGTTTTCGTAAAACCATTGTCCAACTGCCCCGTAAGAAAAATGATTGTAAGATGTTTCCTGTACACTACCATCAGGTCGGATCGCGTCCCAGCGTTCCCAGATGGTTGTCGCACCTTTAGTTATAGGATAAAGCCAGCTAGGGCACTCTGGCTGTAAGAGTAATTGATAGGCAAGGTCGCTATAGCCAAATTTGCTGAGTACAGGGAGCAGATAAGGCGTTCCCAAAAAACCGGTCGCCAGTTTAATACCATTATCCTTTATCTTTTGGGCTAATAAGGCAGCGATCTTTGGCCGTTGTTCTTCTGGTAATAAGTCAAAGGCCAGTGCAAGTACATAAGCCGTTTGGGTTTGGGTAGCTTTGGTATCGAAATGCCCATAGGCTTCTGTATAAGCCGCTTTTATATTTTTCAGTAATGCGATATAAGCTTTTACATCACTTTCACGATGTAAGACGCTTGCTGCTTTGATCAGGTTTTCCGTGGAGTGGATATAAAAGCATTGGTCTATGTAATGAAGACTGGTAGAATCGCCTAAAGCATACCAATCCCCATATCCATTTACTTCCCAAAGATTGTCGGGGCTTTGTTTCTTAATAAAATTTACCCAGGCTTTCATGGAACTGTATTGTCTTCGCAATACACTTTTATCGCCATAGATATTATAAAGGGTTATGGGTATAATAGTAGAGGCATCTCCCCAGCCAGCTACGCCTTTTTTATTGGCAAGCGCATGCGTATAGACATCCGGAACAATATTTGGCAATCCGCCGTTCTTGCCCTGGTCGGTTGCAAGGTCCTGTAGATATTTGCTGTAGAAATTCAGCACATTGGCATTTAACGCCGCAGTCCGGCTAAACACCTGTGCATCACCCGTCCAGCCGAGGCGCTCGCTTCTTTGCGGGCAATCGGTCGGGATATCCATGAAATTGCTTTTCATGCTCCAAAGGATATTATACTGCAACTGGTTGATCATCGGGTTGGAGCAACTAAAAGTTCCCGCTGGCTTGATGTTTGAATAGAGCGCTACAGCCGTGCAATTATTTTTATTGACTTTCATGCCGACCACCTTCGCATAGCGAAATCCGTGATAGGTAAAATGCGGCTCTAATACCTGCTCTTTTCCATTCAGCACATAAACATCTTCTGCTTTAGCATCCCGCAGGTTGCCCGTCCATAAATTACACGTACTTTCCAGCAATTCTGCATGGTAAACTTTGACCGTATCCCCGGCTTTGCCTTGGACCTTCAGACGTACAAAACCGGCGAGGTTTTGGCCGAAATCGATTACTTGGCTCGGTGACACCTCCTTTGGTTTGAATAATTCATGAACAGTCACTGGTTCTGCTGTAGCAGGTGCTAAACTGAACTTTTGCGGCGTCAGGTATTTTACGGGCGATGCGTTCATCACTTGAGTTAACCTGGTATCTTTTATTTCGCCACCGTAAAAATCCGCATGGCGCGTAACGCCACTGCCGCAACGCCAACTGTCATTGGAACTAATAATTTGTTGGGTACCATCTGTAAAAATGACTTCTAACTGCAATAGTAAACCGGCTTCATTGCCATAATTATTCTGCTCCATCTTGCCCCCAAAAACGCCACGGTACCAGCCATCCGCAACTGCAACACTGATCTTATTCTTACCGTCCCTTATCAGATCGCTCACCTCATATTTTTGGTATTGCAACCGTTTATCATAACTCGTAAAACCAGGGGTGAAATAGGCAGCTCCAACTTTAGTATTATTGATCGCTGCTTCATAAAGGCCTAAAGCTGTTATGTACAACTTTGCTGATTTGATTTGCTTTATGCTATTCCATGTCTTAATGAAGATCGGGCAAGGCCTGTTCACTGTATCTTCCTGGTGGGAAGGGCTGATCCATTGTGCTTTTGCGAAAGGAACAGTTTTTACCTGCCCATTTACTTTTAATGAAGCACTAACTGCAAATACAAGAATGGCTTTAGATAAAGTACTCCGCATGGGAAATCGCATTTATTGTTTGTCGTAAAAAACTTTGATGTAATACTCAAACCCCGTATTGTCCTTCACCGTCCGTTTGACAATAAGCACTTTTCCGCTCTCATCGAGGCTGTACCGTTCGTTACCCCGGAATTGTTCCTTTGCAGGATCACCGGTCTGCGAAGCGGTCGTATTTACAATCAGTGTTTTCCCGTCCTCGGAGGGCTTAGCTGATAATTTCCGTGTTCTTCCGTTGGCATCAACGTATTGAAAAATATTACCATTTAAAGGTAAACGCTCGTTTACAATAGTATCTGTATTTGCGTCTACAACGTCTGTTTTGGAAAACGTGATCAAATCTGTTTTTTGAATGATTTGCAAAGCCTTGTAAGCGGTGTAAGTAGGTGCATCACCAAAATAGCTTTGTTCATAATTAACCTTCCAGTTACCGGAAAGGTTAATTTTAATATCCTGTGCTACTGATTCCATCGAAATCAACAGCAAAAACGAACTCAATAGGGTACGAAGACCCAACAATTTATTTTTCATCAAATTTTCTTTATGATTATTTGTAAGTGGCAGCCATTTTAAGTGCATTGTAAGCGTTGACAACGCCGCCGGATACGCATTTATCCTTGAGAATATCTCTTTTAATTACGCTATTCATGATTATTTCCTTTACTTGCACAGCAGAAAGTTTCGGATAATATTCACGTATTAAAGCTGCAACACCGGCTACAACAGGCGCTGCCATACTTGTACCGCTCCATATTTTATAGCCCCCTGGATAAGTAGAGTATATATCAACTCCAGGTGCAAAAACATCAACAGTATGTTGTCCATAATTTGAGAACGCTGCCATTAATGTATTATCATCCTTCGGGCCGGATGCACCAACCACCAAAAATGCTTCCGCTTTTCCATTTCCGTTTACATAAGTTGGAATTGGATAATATGGGGTTTGGTCAAGATCGTCCGCATCGTTACCTGCGGCATGAATAAATAAAACGTCTTTCCTCATAGCATAAATTATAGCATCGTCGACTGACTTTTTATCCCAGGTGAACGGTTTACCAAAACTCATATTAATGATTTTAGCGCCATGATCCACAGCATATCTTATTGCATTCGCAATGGCTTTATCCCTGATCTCTCTTAAATTACCATTGGTCTTTAGCATCATGATTTGCACATGATCCGCTACACCGTCCATCCCAATGCCATTGCCTCTTACAGCGCCAATGATCCCGGCAACATGCGTACCATGTCCAGGTGGTGTACTTGGCCAAGGAATAATTTTATCAGGATAGACATTTGCATCACCAATTGCGGTATCAGCTTCGTTATTGTCGACGTTTAATCCATGCAAGAGATGAAATTTCACCATTTTTATGAGTTGTGCATTATCCGGTTTATCTTCTTTTTCGAGAGCAGCGAGTTGCATGCGCAGATCACTGATTTTACCGGCCAGTTCAGGCTTCAGCTTTTTACTCAAACGGTAAGCCTGGTAACCTTTTCTATATTGGGGAGGCACAACGCCGTAAGCAAGACTATCATAAAGCGCACTGTCTTTGAGAAACGAAACAATGCTGGTCAGATCCTCACGTCCGGTTTCCGTTCCTATAAAATTCCAGCCATGGTGTCCGGTTTTGGGATCGTTCCATAACACTGGTTTCAGATCTTCATGCAAAGTATCAATACCACTGTCGAGGATGCCAACAATAACGGTTTTGGCTTTTTTATTTTTTAATAATTCCTTATAGGCTTTATCTGTACTAACCCCAAATATCTGGTCTGTTTGCAGATTAAGATGTTGCCAGCCAGCTTTTTGGGCAATAGCCGCACTACAAAGGGTTGCCAGTAACCCTGTTATTATACATTTTTTCATTCAGAAATTTTGATTTACCTATTCACCCATTCGCGCGTTCGTGATCAGTAATTGTTTACCTGGAACACTTGAATACCGGTTTGGCTTTTTAGTCCGCTAATCACCACTGTATTGTTCTTAAATACTTGAGGGTCCCAGTTAAATGTAGCTATAAGATTGTTTTCAGCATCTTTAACCTCGTAATTATAGCCTCCATTATTAGTGATGGACTTGGTTGCGGGATACTTTTTAAAAGTACTTATCTGTTTATAGTTTAATGCTGAAAATTCATTGTCTACACCACCCTGAAGTGTTACAGTAACTGGGCCAGCATCGGGTGAAAGATTAATAAACCTGACGCCCGAAGTACTATCTTGATTGACCGGAATATTATCTTCCAAGAGGACCGTTTCTATCGTTGGCAGTGTACCTGTAAAGTAAATGGAATAAATCCCGCCGCCTTTAAAATTGAAAGTGCCGTGCAATAAAGTTTTTGACGTATCAGCAGAAGACAGGGTGTTGTAAGACACATTGCCTGATGGTATGCCGTATTCGGCAGATGAGCCGTAACCGATCAACGCCTGATTTTTATACCAGGGAATAGATGTAGCAGTAAAATTAAACGCCAATGCAGGCACATCCGTACTCGCATTGATAATGTTGATTGATGCTAGAGGAATTGAAGTTTTTTCTTTTTTACAAGAAGCATACAGACAAACAAATGTTAGTAAAATCAATATATATTTTGTTTTCATGTTTTTAATTGTTTGGAGTTAGTTTACCTAAATTTTCCCATAAGTAATATTGTAGTTCGATCGGGCTTGGGTCCCAGGCTATAATCTTTCCCTGGTTATCAAGCAGTACGTCTGTTGTATTTGGAACTGACTTTCCGCCTTCCTTATATAATTCGGTAGTTAGTTTACCATTTTTGTCAAGAACATTTCGCCAAGGATATTTTTGCATATCGAGTGCTTCTTTCCACTCTTCAACATATTTGTCCGAAGAAACACCAATAATATTAAGACCTTTACTATGAAATAGTTTGTACATCGTAAATAGGTTTTTGTCGATTTCTTCCCTGTTATAAGATTTATTAGCCCAAAAATGAACGAGAGTGAATTTTCCGACGGCAATAATATTTGACAATGCAATTTTTTGATGATTTGTGTCTGGTAACTCAAATTCTGGCATCACGTCTCCAATACTAAGTGATGCCACTTGATTGAATAAATATTCGCTAAAATAATTTTCTCTATCTTTCTCACTTAATTTCTTTATAGCATCTTTCAGAAATATCGCGTGCCCCGAACGCTCAAATTCATTATTAAGGTAGAGTATGAACGGTATCATATACTTCATTTTAATATAGGAATTCAAATCGACCGCAAACTTCTTATTTAACACCTGCTTTTTTCTGAAAATTGCTTCAACTAAATTTGAGTCAAATCCCACTGAATCTCTGAGTTTTTGTAGGCTAATGTTTAACAATCTTAGATTCTTATGGTAAGGCTCAATTATAAGGGTATAATTGGATCGATAGCAGTCGTTAGTTGGACTACCTGAAATTGTGACCATATCGTCTAATACACCGTGTTCTTTTTGATGTACTATATCACTTTCGCCTTCCTTCGACTTTATTTCAATGTTCTCATTATTGTTAAGTGCCAATCTGATAAACCTGCCTGTAGCAAATTGCAACAAACACCATCTTGGACCTCCTTCGATAGGGTAATCAATAAGAAACTTCCCGTCTTTATTTATTACGCTGTCAACTACTAAAAAGGCTTGCTTACTTGCATCAAATATCGACAGGTAAGCTTTTTCTCCGTCACCTAAGCCCTCTATATTTCCTTTAATTACGACATTCCCAGATGTTTGAGCAAATAAGCAGCATGGAAAAAATAATAAATAAAGAATTAATTTCGCTTTGATTATTTTTGTATTTTCGAACATATACTTCATAAGTAATTATTAATAAAAAATATTTTAGCTCTTACATAAGTAAAAAATAGCTGAACTATTATGAACTAATATCCCGGATTTTGAGTCAAATTAGGATTGACCGAACGCTCTGAGGCTGGGATTGGAAATAGTTGATCAGTGCTTTGCCAATTGCTCCCTTTAAATGGACCGAGCACATCGTTAGCTGTCTTCGTGCGCTTAAGATCAAGCCATCTATGTCCCATTTCGGCAAAAAATTCAATTTTGTTTTCTTGGGCTACCGCCGTTAATACATCCGTTTTGTTGAGTAAGCTGGGCAAATCAGACAGAGACGCTCTTTTCCTGATCACATTTAAATCTGAAATTGCATCAGTTAATTTACCTTGATTTGCCCTTGCCTCAGCTCTAATAAGGTATTGTTCTGAGAGCCTCAATAAAGTATAATATTCCGTTATATTGCCAGATGTGCCGTTTTTAACTTTATATTTTTGTGGGTAGTAATAAAAATTCGTTGAAACCTTGGAATTACCAACCCATGCTATTTTTCTTTTGTCCCCTGCTTCAAATGAATTCAAAAGCACACTCGTCAAATTATATTTAGGTATCGAATTTGAATCTGAAGGAATAAATGAATCTGCTTCCAATGTAGCGTACGGATATCTGTCGACCACCTCGAGTTGCCAAATAGACTCCTTACTATTTTTTAAAAAAATACTATTTAAATCACTTAGTAGCTCCAAGTCTTTCGTATCATTTATTACTGTACTTGCTTGAACTTCTGCATCAGACCATAGGCCTAAATAAAGGTAAACCCTAGCTAATAATGCGGTTGCAGCATACTTATTTGCATATATTCTGCTTGACTCTCCGTCCAAAATTGAAAAATTAACAGGTAAAAAATTTTGTGAACTTTTAAGATCAACAAGTATCTGATCGTAAACTGAACTTACTGGACTCCGACTCAACAGAGCATTAGTTTTAAATGATGTTGAGGTTACAAGGGGCACATCACCAAATAAATTTATTAAATAGAAATAACTGTAAGCCCTAAGAAATAGGACCTCTCCTTTCAATTGTTGTTTTACTTGAGATGATACACCGGAAGATGCGTCCAAACCTTCAAGCACCGCATTGCATTGATATATTGTACTGTAGGCAGGTATCCAGAAATTAGACAGCACGAAATAATTTGATTCCAATAAATTATTCAATTGAAAGTCTGTAGCATCACTTCCACTACTTGTGGATACCAATTCGTCTGAAGAACATCCTGTGAATGCACTTAGGCTAGAATTAGCATAGTCCGGATTATTTGTATTGTAGCTAAGTTGTAAATAGATTCCGTTAACGGCACTTTTTGCTCCAGCATCAGTATCAAATGCTTTTTCAGTCGTAATTGAATTAATTGGTTGAGGGATCTCCACAAGTTTTTTACAACTAGTTATCAAAACCATTATTACTAAACCAACGGTTTTATGAGCGTTCCTTTTAAGTAAGTTAAATTTCATGATTTTGTAATTAAAAGTTAAAATTAGCACCAGTAACAATCGTTCTTACCGGAGGCAATCCGCCAAAATTTTGGGTTTCAGGGTCAATACCTTTATATTTAGTAATGACAAATAGGTTATTAGCATTAATAAAAATACTACATCCTGTTATACCCAATTTTTTTGTGAAAGTTGAAGGCACAGTATACCCAAGTGAAAGATTTGACAGGCGAATAAAAGACGCATCGCTGTTCGTCCCATCTGACAATTGACTGAAGTTATTGTCAGACTGGCTGGGAGTAGTTGTGAAACGAGCTACGGTTGTTATATCACCTGGTTTTTGCCACCTGTTTAATACACTCACAGGTTGATTAAGATTTAATAACCCAGGGTTAACTCCATATGCGCTTGATACGCCAACCTGTTTTCTATAGCTAAAAAATAAACCAAGCTGTATTCCATTATAATTAAAATTTGTTCCAACCCCCCCCGAATATTTTGGACTTAAATCCAAGATATAGCTATCATCCGATGTTTTACCCGAATAATCATAAGTAATAGCGCCATCATGATTTTTATCTTCAAAGGTATATTGACCAGTCTGAGGGTCAACACCTGTAAAATGTAAGCGCCGTACAATATTTAAAGACTTGCCTATTATATATTTATTTGCGTAAGGCGACAATTGTAAATTAGGATAAGAGATTAATCTGTTTCTATTTATACTTAAATTGAAATTAAAAGACCAATTGAATTGTTTAGTTTCCAAAATTTTGGCGTTAGTTGCGAATTCCCATCCCGAATTCTCAATTAATGCTGGAGAATTTGCAGTGACCGAAGTAAAGCCAGTGTAAGCAGGCAATGGAAAATCAACTAACTGATTTCCTGTTCGATCTTGGTATCTTGTTGCTTCAATAATAATTCTGTCTTTCAAGAAGCCTAAATTAATCCCAGCCTCAAGTTTTTTGTTAACTTGCCATTGATAATTAGGATTAGCATGCTGAATTGGATTGATTCCAACGTTGTCACCATATAATGGATTGCCATCGGATGTCCATCTTGTAAGATATTTATAGTCTCCAATTCCGTCACTTCCTGTTAAACCATAGCTTGCCCTTAATTTACCGAAACTTAGAAACGGCGCGTTGTTTTTGAACCACGTCTCTTCTGTAAATATCCATGCAGCTCCTATTGCACCAAAATTTCCATACTGTTTTCCTGGGCCAAAACGAGAGGAGCCGTCTCTACGCCCCGATAGATTAATTAAATATTTATTATCCCAATTGAAATTGGCTCTTGCAAATAGTCCAGCATATAAATATTCCCCTTCGACGTTGCTGTTACTTTGAGAGGTGGCATTGGACAAAGCCATAATAGTTTCATCGCTTGTATAACCTTGATTTAATATACTAAGCCCGTCCGTTAATGTTTTTTGAGACGTGCCACCAATTAATAATTGTAGAGTACCTTTATTAATCAGTTTTTTATAGCTTAGTTGTGGCTCAATAATTAAATTTTGATTGTTGTTGTAACCCAAAAATGCCCGTCCGGTTGGATCATTGATTGGGTCCTGAGAGGCAATTAAGTAATATTGTTCTTGATTTGCATGACTTATATTATAGCCTAAATTTGTTGATATTATTAAATCTTTGGCTATTTGATAGCTTAAATTAAGATTGCTACTCAAAAATGAAGTCTTAGCGTTATATGGCTGTTTCAAGGAACCAAAAGGATATGCGTTTCGTGCATCTGTATTCTGCCCGCCCCAACCATCAAAATTCAAGTTTCCATATTGATCATATATGCTTGGTGCATTTGGCGCTGATGTAATGGCGCCCCCTGGCAAATCAATCATATCTGATTGGCTTAGTGAATACTTCGTATCCAAGGATAGAATAAAGCGATTATCTAAAGCTTTATGAATTAAGCTTAGCGAAATATTTGCCAATTGATCAGATCCTTTAATTGATAAGACATTAGTTGTTCGATTATATCCTGCTCCTATTCTGAATGTTGTTTGCTGATTGCCACCATTCAGGGATGTTTGAATATTTGTATTTCTACCGGTCCCTCCATATATTGCCTTTTGCCAATCCGTAAAGCTATTTTGATTCCATTGGAGCAAATCATAAGCTCCACCGGCATTATTAGGGTCAGTATAATCTAGGTTATCATTCTTGAATGCCTCCTTTCGCATTTCAAGGTATTGTGTCGTATTTAGAACATCATAAAATTTCGTAACTCTTGTTACGCCCTCCTGATAATTAATATTAAACTGAGTTTGGCCCGCTTTTCCTTTTTTTGTAGTAATTATTATTACACCATTTGCACCCCGAGAACCATAAATGGCCGTTGCATCAGCATCCTTCAGAACTTCTATGCTTTCTATGTCATTTGGATTAATATTGAAAAAGGGACTTTGTCCTCCAGCCGGCCCCCTGTTTCCATTTTGTAGTAAACCAACTGAACCATTGCCACTATTAGATGGGACTACATTGCCACTTATTTCATTTACTCCAAGTGGCACTCCATCAATTATATACAAGGGGTCGGAAGGCACTGATGAAATTGCTGTTCTGCCACGCAACTGAACGCTGACGGGTGCACTGGCAAAACCATTATTTTGCGTAACATTTAATCCGGGAATTCTTCCTTGTAAAGCCAATAAAGGATTCATTACCGGATTGTTTTTGATTTCCGCTGCGGTTACTTTACCTATATCACCTGTATTGAGACGTTGTGTGGTGATACCATATGCTTGTATAACTACTTGATCCAACTTATTTATAGCCGACTTCAAAATGATGTAATAAAAGTTCGATTCAATTTCTTTGACAACCTGTGTACCCTGCTGATATCCGATAAAATCCACAGTAATAACGTCGCCGTTGTCGACACCTTTTAAATTAAACCGTCCTGCCGCATCGGTAATGGTTGAAATATTTTTGCTTTTCACTCTTACGCTTGCACCTGAAATCGGATTTGAGAGAGTGTCAGCGACTTGACCTCTTATTTCTTTAGGCTGATTTTTATCGATGACTTTTGGAAGAAAGGTGGGTTGCTCTTTTTTTTTCACCAACACCATCTTATCAACTATCTTATAAGTCAAAGATGAATTTTCAAGTACTTTATCCATCACTTGCTCAACAGATGCATTATTCAGATCGACGGAAACTTTTTCAGTGGCCAGTATATCCTTGGTATCATACAGGAAAGTAAATTTGGTTTGTTTTTCTATCGATTGAAAAACCTTTTGAATAGAGACATTCTTTTCATGCAAGCTGATCTGGCTATAGCCACGCGCACTTGCCTGGAGGAGTGCCAAGAAAATAATTATAGAAGTTAAATTAATCCGCATAAGTATTTTTCTTTTTAATGCGGGATCGATTCGGAATTTACCCGATACCGAGGCCGGGGAACTGTAACAGCTATATTCGCCAGTGTGACATAGCGTTTTAGCATAAGCATATAAATACATACTTTTGTAATGTTTGGGTTAGAGCGTTAATGATCGATTATCCAATTCTTTATTACGGGTTACCCAGATATTGCCGGGAAGTGCTTCGAACCACTTTCCGGTTTTTTGGTGCTACCCAGCGCTGACGTATCAGCACTATGCTTGCCATGTATCTATTTCTTCATATTTTCTGCATTAGCGTTTAATCATTTTGTTAGTTAGCCTTTTATAATTAGGATTTTACTATAATTTTCTTGCCTTGAATCTGGAAATGCACATCAAAGAAACCAAGCGCTTCCAGGAATTTGGATGCGTTCACGCTTCGGTTGATCTTCCCTGTAAATGACCGTTGCGGTATTTCACCCTGGTATTCAATATCCACATCGTACCAGCGCGCAGCCTGCCGCATGATCGTTTGAAGATCAGCCCCCTTAATTTGGAAGAACCCATTTTTCCAGGCTATTTCTTCATCGGTATCCACATCTTTTTCTATACTGATATTAGTGTTTCCTTCAGTTGTCAAGGATTGCTCGCCCGGTTTCAAGACAGCAATATTTGCGCCTTTGGCAACACGAACGCTGCCCTCTAGCAGCGTGGTTTTTAAAGCAGGCTCATCGCTGTAACTATTGATATTGAAATGCGTGCCCAACACCTCTACGGTCTGTCCGTTAACGGTTACTTTGAATGGCTTGGCTTTGTTATGGGCCACTTCAAAATAAACCTCACCGGTTATACTCACTAATCTTTCATTACCCGCAAAATTTACCGGGAACCGGATCGATGAAGCATCGTTCAGCCAAACATGGCTGCCATCAGGTAATACCACCTGGAACTGACCGCCCTTAGGCGTGCTGTAAGTATTGTATTCGATTTTTTCAGGGACATCGCTGGCATTGTCAGCAGGCTGATAAACGACCTTACCATCGCCCGTTTTATTCACGCTCATCCCGGCCTGGTTCGCCAGCCTGCCATTCTTTGCGTTGGTCAAAACGATCTGTTTTCCATTAGAAAGCGTTAGTATGGCTTTATTCCCACCCGGTAAGAAATCCTGCTTTTCAACCTGCGCCATTTCCTGTTTCCCTAGGCTTCCTCGTTTTAACAGCAGGTAGCCACTTACAGAGATTAGCAACAAGACACAGACCGCAATGGCCAGCCTGCGCCATGCAAATGGCCTCACTTGATTTTCTTCCGCTGCCTCCCGGCTTTTTGCAGTAGCTAATAGCTGATCAAACTGGCTGTTCCAAAGCTGCTCCTCACCGTTGACCGGGTTTGTATTTTCCAATACCGCAACTAATAGTCGTTGCAGATCTTCATCATGACCGCTGTCTTTGATCAGCGCAAAAAGCTCCTCCACTTCTTCAGGGGAAGCTTGCCTTAAAGCATATTTATCCAGTAATTTTTTGAAATGATCTTCGTTAGCTGACATCGAATTTGATATTTTTTGCGCGAAATTGACGATAAGACAATTGCCAGCCAATTTAGGACTATCGCGTTTTTGGGGTACGCGGTAGTAATATTATAACCAATTGATAATGAGATAGATTATTTTTTATTATTTAATAAAAAAAGCAATAAAGTAAACATACTGGCCCGGCGTTCCAGGAAATCACGAATCGAACGCAGCGCGTGGCCCAACTGATTTTTTACGGTACTGCGGGAAATATCCAACCGATCTGCAATCTCCTCCAAACTCAGACCTTCCTCGCGGCTTAAGCGGTAGATTAGCTGGCGCTGGGAAGGTAACTCACTTACCGCCGAATTGATCATCGCCAGGCTTTCGTTGAACGCGATCGTGTCTTCAGTGTTGGTGGACCACTCAGCACGGTCGTAAGCAGCCTTTTTAACCAGGTTCGCATCATTAGCGACCTTTTTTAAATAGTTCAGCGTTTTATTGGACGCCAGGTTAAAAATATAGGACGTAGGATATTGCACATTTTGAAAAGACACCCGGCTTAACCACAGTTGAATAAAAACCTCCTGTACGATTTCCTCTGTGCTATCCCCGGAGCGTGTCATTTTTAAAACGAAAGGAAATATCCGTTTTTTATAATGGTGGTAGATCTGCCGGAACGCCACCTCATCGCCATCCGCAAAAGCTGCGAACAGTTCTTTTTCATTAATGAGCCTATGGGTGACAGCCGCCATTTTTGGTATTTAATCGGCAACTAATTTACAAATTTTTTATGTTAAAAATATTTTAAGGATTTGTTAAATCCTGTTTCGCAGTCACATAAGCCCCGCCTTTATCCGTCAGTTTATATTTACCCGTCTTATTCGCGCCGCTAAATTTAAGCAGACCCGCATCCTTCAACAACTTCAAATCTTTCACCGCTGTTTCCTTTTCGAGATCAAAAGCAAGCAGGGATTCTTTCAGCGTAAGACCATCCGTTTCTTTAATCTTATATAGTATTTGAAACAAATGCTTCCTGACCTTTTGATCTGCCGCAGCCGGTATCAACACCTCGAAATCCACCATCGAATTTTTAATTTCCTCCTGCACCGTCGCCAAATGATCCTGAATAATTTCCTGCACCTCCAGTTTTATGCGTTCGTAATTTTCCCGAACCATCGCCGCGCTGACTTTTTGTATCTCCGGTAATGGCTGGTAGGCCGCTTCCTCTTTCGCGATGGCTTCATGGTCATTAACGATCTCCGCATGAAAGACTTTTAAAGTAATCTTTTGGTTGGGGTCGTCCGCCACCATTCCTACAAATTCACCGGATGAAAGCGCCGATATGGCCGATGGCGGAATAGAGGCCTCTAATTGTGTTGAACGGCTCACTGAAGTATCCTGACTGTTAATGGACACACTTTCCCTTTGCTGCATGATCTTGCCGAAGCGCTCCGAAAGCTGTTTAGCCGTATCACCGTTCGCCTGTCCGCAAATCACATTACCCGGAATATTCATAATGACTTCTGCCTGTTCGCGTCCATAATCTTTTTTTAATTGGCTGTTATCCTGTACAGCAAAAGTAGTTGCCAGCCGATTGGAACGGCCTGTCGCGATCACGGTTTCCGGGTTATTAAAATAGATGGTGGGAAATTCGTCGGCAATAATGCTGCACGGCAGTTGGTGTTTGCGGTTCACCAGTTTCAGTGCCTTAGCAAAGAACAGGGATAATACTGCGCCATAGGTCTGCAACTTCTGCGGGTTATTACCCACACAAACGATCTTTGGTTCAGCCGGATTATTAATATCTAACGTAAAATCATTGCCCGAAAGCACATAGTAAATCTTAGGAGATGCCAAACGCGCCAGACCAATCTTTGCGCTGGCTACCTGGCCTTCGAGTTGCTCCATCGCTTCATTGTCAAAAGCAGAAACAAAAGGATTGATCAACACTTCCACCTCCGGCTCGGTCTTTAATAGTGGGAATAATACTGCATATTCCGCCTGCATCAGCTCAATGACGTGCGGCAATGTGCAATACTTACCATCCTTATATTTTCGCAGGAACCAGATAATAGCCGTCACAAAATTAATAGGCGACTCGACAAAGAAATCGCCCTGCTTGCGTATCCATTCTCGGTTCAAACCCAGCATGATCGCCCGGCTGGCCTCGGTCGCATCGGTCAGGTCTTCCATGCTTTGCGGTTCCAATGGATTGCAACGGTGTGTCCTGTTGAGGTCGTCAAAATTAATGACATAAAATTGTGGCTTAACCTGGTAACCATGATGGTGTTTCAATAAGGTATTATAAGCGATCCTGGTCAGATCATCAAACTTAAAATCATAGAGGAACATGGTAAAGCCCTTTTTAATATGCTGCGTAATAATGTGACGGATAATAAAATAGGACTTACCGGCACCGGGTGTGCCTATCACTAACAGTCCCCTGAACGGGTTGATAATATTGATCCAACTGCTCCTGATCTTATTTTTTAAGGTATAGCGTGCCGGCAGGTTGATGGAATAGTCGTTTTCGAGCAATTCTTCCTGCTGCGGAAAAGTCTCATTGGCTTTATTGAAAATATCCTTAAATAAGTTTAGTTTGATAAGTCGGGACAGTTGAGCGCCTCCGCTCAAAATCAATAAGTAACCGGCAATGGTAACACCGATATAGGTGATCGTCATGGTTTGCGCTGTCAAACCGGTATATAAAATCAATCCGGCATTCGCATATAATACCAGTCCCAATACAATATAGCTTAGCAAAGCCTTTACCTGTATCTTATCATCCTTACGGCCTCGCACACCGATCAGGGAAACAGCCAATAATAACAGGCTGCTGCTTTTAACGGCCAGCGTAGTTTTGAACAGGCCAATTTTGAGGAGGTTTGCCAGGATACGGTCGCTCAGTAAGGATGTGAGGTGCCACTCTGCAAAACCCTGGTAGCAGCTACTATAGAAATGGATGGCCAGTAGCAACATACTGCCAAAGCGAGTAAAATCCATGATCTTGCGTATTCCGTGTATATCTTCGCCTGTTTGCATCGTGTTTGTTTTTGTAGTTTATAAATGATAGCGTTTCCTCCGGCGCTTTTTGCGCTGCGGTTTGAACTGGCCAGATTGAACAGGCGCAGTTTCTAATAGGGATTTAAATAATGTTGGTGGTTTCGGCAGTTTGATCTGTTCCTGCCAGTCTTTATCCAGCCTGATGGTTTGTTTGCTGCCTTTAGGGAAGCTGTGACGTTGTTTAGGCGGCCTTGTTGGTGCAGACTGTTTTAAGCTTTCTTTTTCTTTAAAACGTTCGTTTAAAGCGTTAGCACTATAAGCTTTACCTAAGTTACTGCCATTAAATACCACCTTGTATTCGTTGTCCACGAATGTGGCGCCATATAGCCTGCCTTGTTCATTCGTCCGTAAAAGCGCATATAGCTGCTGCCGGTGTAATGCTTTTATAAGTTCTTCTTTAGTGGTAATTCCAGGGTCCGCTAACACACGGTCAATTTTATCCTTAACCGCCTTTTGGTTTTCTTTCCGGCTTTCTTCATTTTTTACAAATTGTTTTTCGAGTTCGGAAATGGTTGGTTTGCCATAAATGCTGCTGGCTTTGATGCCGACACTTTTTTTATTTCCCTTTTCGTCGGTGATATAGTAAAGCAGTCCTTTGTTTTCCTGCATCCGTGAGCCTTTTTCCCCGGCGTCTGCCACAACATTAAACTGTCTTAATGCTGCGTTATATTCCGGCAAGCTGGTAAACCGGTAAGTTCGAATAACAGCGTTTACCGTATTGCTAATCGCGCGTTTAGTTTCCGTTTTGCCGTAATTAATTGGTGTTAATGGTTTCAATACAAATGGCTCCTGGTTCTTTTTTTCTTCTGCCTTAACCAGCCCAAATTCAATTTCCAGTTCCCGGGTCGCCGGGCCGGAACGGTTCATGCCAATGTTATGCATGTCGATGCGGCTGCCGTCACTTTTAATATTCGTAGTCATAATATGAATATGGTCATGACCCGCATCCGTGTGCCGGTAAATCAGATAAGGCTGATCACCAAAACCAATTTTATCCATATAGCTGGCAGCAATGGTTTTTAATAAATCATCGTTTGGCTTTTCTGAGGGGTCAAAATTCAGGGAGATGTGCAGCGCATTGGTTTTTGCTTTGGGATTTAAAGCGGTTAAACGCTGCATCCTGTTGAGCTTTTCATAAAAGGATAATTCGTTAGCCTCACGTCCATATCCTACAGCATCCAGGCAAACAGCATGGCCTTCTTTGACCTTGTTCTCATTATAATTGAGCACACCGATGAGGCTTTTGCCGATGCTTATTTTGCCAACCATTTTTTGGAGAGTTGTGAAATGAGCGATAAAAGCAAAGCGATTCGGGTCGCCGCCTCCTGGTATTGCGCCGCCAATTTCAGGGCGTAAAATGCTTTGGTATTTTCGTCACGGCTTTGGTGATAACTCTTGGTGACCTGGTTCATATTGATGCCGATAGCTTTGAGTTCCCGGCGTATTAGTACCAATTGCTCCATCACGCCGTCCATGCTGGCATCCTTGTGAAATACCGTGATGGTGCCGCCCGATAGGATGCGCCTTGCTAGTTCGCCTATGGAACGACAATCGCTGAATGTGCGTAATTTTTCCAGCCGCTCTGCGGTAGCTTTTGTGACACGCGTCCTTACCGGCACAATAAAAAGTTCTTCATGATCGGCTGCTTTCTTCCTCGGCATGATACTGATCTACTGGTTTTACCCGGACTGACTTCGGAAGGGAGGGCGAGGAATTTTTGTGGACAAAAATACTCCTCGCTCACGCGGTGAGGCGTGTAATTTTTATAAGAAATCTTTATAAATCTCATAAAATTTCGTCATTCCGATCGTCCTTTTGGGACTATATTTTATTAAAACTTGATGGTTTGATCCGTCGCCAGTTCTGCGCGGATAGGATTTCCCATATCCATTTATTAGCTTCTTCTTTCCAGTCGCGGATGGGCTGGCCACCGGCGTAAGTCCAGTTGTTCGCCTCATATTGTTGTAGGAACTCGTCGGCTTCCTGTTCGGTCATGTCTTGCTGGTCAAAGTAAATCTTAACATGGATTGCTAAGGGCGGGATATTACGCCCAAAACCCTGCGGTTTATTTGCGGCCATTTGGTAAAGTCTTGAGTTCTTCAAATACTTTTTGCAGGTCGTTATAATCGAAATAGAACACGCCGCCTAATTGGGTGTAGGGCAGCGTACCGTTATTTCGAAGGTTCTTTAAAGTATTGGGAGATAAGCCGAGTAATTTGCGGACCTCTGCTGCTTTGAGCCAGCGTTTAGGTGTTTGCCCGCCGGTATGTTTTAAGATACCTGCTATTTCGGTGAGCAGGTCAGTTTTAAAGGTTTCCAGGTCGCCTACGGTGATGAGTTGGTCGCGGCGAAGGGATTGTTTGCTGTCGATGTGGTTGTGTACTGCTGTCATATTTTGATGATTTATGACGGCAAAGGTGGTGGGGATGATTGGGGGGATTATAAAAGGTGTACCAAAGTTTGGTGTGATTTATTTGTTTATGGTAATGATCGTACCGTCAAGTGGTTTATCAGCTGACAGCTTGAAAAAGCGCAGGCTATCGCCAAGCACATTAGATTTAAGCAAGTTTTTACACAGAACATTTTCGCCATATTTTTTGACGACAACGTAGTGCGGATATTGTTTAACGGTTAAGTAAGTTTTTTCCAGCGTACCGGACCCATAGCCAAATCCTCCGCAAATAACAGGAATAGCAATCCCCCAATAAACAAGGTATTGAAATATTTCACTGAGCGTATTGCGATTTTGATTCCGGTCAGCGACAATAGTTGCAATGAGGTCTTCGTCCGGGTGACCGGGATATTTAAGCCGATATTCGGCCAACAAGAGTACTTGCTCTGCTTTATGCTGCCTGGCGATAAAATAAAAGGGAATATTTAGCAGGGCGATGCCTCCCAGCGCGTAAAGGTAAAATATACCGGGCAGGTGTATCGAAATACTTATAATGTTAAGGATAGCAAAGCATGCGAAATTAATTTGAAACATCACCCTCTTTAAAGATTTTTTGGTAATAGAGTGGGTATTATAAATCACGCCATTAAGTTGCCATAATGTATAAATTGCCACACCACTTATTGATGCTGTGAATTTAACGACGTCAATGATTTGCAAGTCGATAAAATAGGTAGGTATATGATAATAAGCACAGGTGCCTGCCTGGTAAAAGTAGGCGCAAAAGTACCCGTAGGCTGTAATAATGGATAAGATGATGGTGGGATTACTTTTACTGAAGGCAATTATTTTGTCGTTCATTGATATAGGTTATGTTTCAAAGTTGCGATTTTCAATTCTAAATTTCGAACTGTTATCCGATAAAATAATAACTGTTTTTATTTGCTCTTGAATCCTCTAAGCATCGAAGACCTTAAGTAGGTTCATATGTTGCTTTTAACCTATATTTGATTATTACCTGCGCACCGATATGACCTATTCGAATTTGTATTTTGGAAAAGACCTGGCAACTATTACTTACGAGGATGTCAGGCGTTATTTTGAAGACGATAAAGATGAGTCTGATAAAATTGAATACAAGTCTTACCACGCATCTGATCAAGTTAACCATGTTGAAAGAGAAAAAGGCATCATCAAAACCATCGTTGCATTATTGAACTCAGAGGGAGGTATTATCATATGGGGCGCTCCTTTGGGTTCAGTTGTTGAAGGTAAAAAAGAAAAAATCTTCACCGGAGAATTATCGCCACTGGACAGGCTGATCGAAAAAGATGCTTTTATAAACCGGATAACAGATTTGATCACACCCGCTCCCCGCGGAGTAAACTTTCACAGGGTACAGAACGGCTCGCAGTTTATCTACATTATAGAGGTTCAGCAAAGTGATTATTCCCCGCATCAATACCAGAACAACTATTTTATGCGGCTGGACGGGCAAACTAAAATTGCCCCACATCATTATATAGAGGCATTATTTCGGAAAGTAACTTTTCCGAAACTGGAAGGGTATGTTGTTATTGACCAAATTTATTATGAAAATCATAAGTACAACATACAGTTGTCGGTCAGGTTATTTAACAAATCAAAATTGCAGAATGAACACAATATTTATTACAGGCTCTATATCAAACCGGGAACATTTCTTTCCTACAGGAATGGGTTGCCAAACCGTGATTTTATCTCCGCACATGAATTAGCCATTCAAGATGCAAAACCTGTTTTATATTATAACGAGCCTTTGCTGGCTGGACATAAAATTTGGGTTATGGACAGGGAGGTTGCGATAACTGAAAACGAAATCCAGTTCATTTTATTTTTTGGAGGGAAACAATCACCGCTAATGGTCTCTGAATATAGTTATAGATTGAATGAAAATAACGAACCCGAACTATTGCTAATTAAGGAAAACAAGTTCATGCACGAAATTAGCGACGAACGTCCAGGCAGTGAGGCTGAAAAGATGCGCATTGCTTTGGGGCGGTGATTTATTTGAACTATACTTAATAATTAAAATAAAGATTAGATATGGAAGAAGATTCGCTCGAACTACTTGGAAATAATCTGAAAGCGCACATTGCTGATAATGATTTAGCTAATAAAATTTCTACAGGAATTGATGTGTTTGGGGTAATAGTGGATTTAGCAATCCAACTTCCGGTTATTGATACGTTTAAGAAATTAAGTGATAGTTTTAATAATTATAACGCGTTACGCCTACATAAAAAATTAACCAAGTTTCTTTTTGGGATTAGTGACATTCCGCCTTTGGATCGCCAAAGATTTATGGAGGAATTGGACTCTTTGCATGAGTTAAAGGAAAAAAGTGGCGAAGTTCTAATTGATATTATAGTCAGGACAAATCACCTTGGGAAAATTGATTTTATTATCAACCTGTTCAAAGCTCAGGTCGCAGGTAAAATCGACATTTCAGAATTCATACGGCTTAGCGTGGTACTGGAGAAAGTATCTGTATCAGACCTTTATCAACTTAAAAATTATGATTTGAATACACAGAGCAGTAAACCAGGGATATACGAAGGCAGCTTAACTGATGCTTTATATTCAGCCGGCTTAGTTGACATCAGCGTTATTGGTGGTAATACTGGCACACTTTTCAATTTAAATAACTTGGGAAGGCAAATGCTATTGCACGCGCTTAGCGAAAGTCAATAATCCTTGTGTTAAAACCTTTGGAATATTTCAATCCAATTCGGGCTTTAACAACTCGCCACGATCCCAACTTTTTTTTCCTAAGAAATATTTGATTAAACTTTATTGGCGATGTTCTGAAGTATGTCAGTTTGGACAGCCCGCTCAAATTTTTCCATATTGGTAGCATCAACGTTGGCGTATGCGCTAAAATCTTTGGAATTGGTCCTTTTAAGTTCCAGAATATTTTCCCAGTATTCTTTTGCCTTATCTATTGGCCTTATTTGGTTTTCTAAAACTTCGAAAAGATAATGATCAATATGAATAGGAAAAAATACATTTGACCAAGTTTCTTCCTGCTTTCTTCGTCCCTCGCTTAATTCGAATTGACACGCTTTGCTTCTGAGAGAAGATTCAGAAGCTATAAAGAGGATGGTTTCATGTTCGTGCACATTTTTCCTCATAATATCTTCAAGATATTGGCCCCCAGGTGCATCATTTTCCCACAGAAAAGTTTTAACGCCGTTTTTATTTAGTACACCATTAAGTATCGTGGCAAAGGCCTTGTCTTTGAAACTGTATGAAATAAATATTTTCTTGAAATGAATTTCAGAAGATATATCTTTTACTTTCTCCTTTACATCGGGTGCCTGAATATTGAAATAGTTTTTTAGAATGATTGGGTCGAGCAAATCGCTTTTTAATATGGTTTGGAAATCCAGCGAAGCGTAATTGGGGTGAAGGTATGTTTTTTGTGCTATTATGGTTTTGTTGGCCAAAACGCAATCGATAAATGCACAAAGATAAAGTGTGGTATCACTAAATAAACTGTTTCTAAAATCAGTATTTGAAAAATAACAAAATGAAATTCGACATTCGTCGAAGCTTACATCGCGAGCTTGCTCTTCCAAAGCTTGACCTGGATGATAATATACTATTCCTTGGAATTGAGAATTTTCTATCTCGCAATCTATAAACTCTACGTTAAACAAACTTTCACCAATCAGACTGAAATTATTTAAGTAGCATTTCTGAAAAATTGTGTTATCGATATCCCCCTCATCAATTTCAACATTCCTAAACGAACACTTAAAAAAGGAATTTAATGTCCAGCCAAATTCGTTATGGGAAAACCTGGAATTTCTAAAATCACAATCGATAAACTCACAATTTTTAAAGTATAAAAAAAAGCCCCATATATTTTCAAACTTACAGTGGGTAAATTTACACTTGTGAAAAAGATCGCCTTGAAAATCTCCCTCAAATTGATAATTTTTAAAATGATGTGATTTAAACCCTGTTCCCGGGTCAAAGAAAGTGGATCTTACCTTTCTAATTTTTTTAGGCGCAATTGTTGCAATATGGGTTCTAAGCCCACTCAGGTTGAATTTTCCGGCTGTATAGGTATTCTCCACAATTTGGCAGGTTAAGGACGATCAGGCCAAATTACTTAATTACAGCTAAAGATTTGTATTTGATTTTACTGTGCATCTTTTATTGTATAGCTTAATCCATGCTGCCTGTATATCTTGTAGATGGATAAGAGTATCGGAAATCAACTGCTCATTGATCGCAATCGGATTGTCGTGAATAAAAGCGTTGCGTCTTTCCTGTAGATTTTTCAAATGGTCATAAATCAATGGGGAGCCTATCTGAATTAAGTCATCTTTAAATGAGGTATCAAAAACCAACTGGTAAAATTCGCCCATTCTTGCGCTTATATTGTTATTCTTCTTTAAAAGGTTTTTGGCGATTTTCGGCGGAATACTTTCCAGTTTTTTACTGAACATTCGATCCATCAGGCTTTCAAATAAAGTCCAAAACAGTAAAACGAACGCAATGCGTTGAGGAATTTTTTGGCCCAGCAAATCGGTAACATCGGATTCTGGTATTAAGGGACGTTCCCACTCTCTTTTTAAAAGGCCCAATGTAATATAAGTATTTTCATGTATTGCACCTTTGAACGTTAGAGCCTTTGGTTGTTCATTGTTTTGAAGACCGGGAATTACGAAGGGGGTATGCAAGTAACCACAAATATCACAGGGGTTTTGCTCAATGATCGCTCCACAATCAAAACAAAGGAACTTACCTTTCCAAACTCCCATCCAACTTTCGCCAGGCTCCAGATTTTGTAACCACATGATTTAAATTTTTTGAAAGATACCCCAATTTCTATGTTGTCTCAATAAAAAGACAGAAATATCCGTTGAAACAATAGGCATTAAGGTGGGGATTTAAACAGAGTTATCATAAAAACCTTCAAAAGTAAATTATATGCTACTAAATTTAAGGGGTCACAAAATGTGACCCCTCGGTTTATGATTAATTATTTATTGCGATTTGACCGTTGTCGTCCTGTGTTTTGTTATTGAGCTTTTCGCGTAGGATTTTCATATCGTCGCTTACTTTACGTTCGACAACTTTGGCGTAAATCTGCGTGGTGGATATCTTGGTATGGCCCAACATTTTGCTGACAGTTTCTATCGGCACCCCGTTAGCGAGTGTTACAGTAGTCGCAAAAGTGTGCCTTGCTAAATGGAAACTGAAATTTTTATCAATACCACATTCACGGGCTAAATCTTTTAGATAGTCATTCAATTTCTGATTGGAAATTGGTCTGAATATCGTGCCATTACTGATTGCGCGCGGATCGTGCCTGTGCCTGGCAATAATTTGTGCAGCTAATGGCAATAACGGTAACTTAACTGGTTTAGAAGACTTCTGTCGTTGAGTGAGCAGCCAATGCTCTTTATCAATGCCAATCATTAAGTTGTTAGCGGTCAGATTGATTGCATCAATGTAGGACAGCCCGGTATAACACCCGAACAAAAAAAGGTCACGGACATATATTAGTTTGTCCGTTTTAAGCTCTTTGGTTTCAACTACAGCCAATTCTTCTTCGGTCAGATAACCCCTTTCTTTAGAAGTGAATTTGAGTTTATGTTTAACGAAGGGGTCTTTGTCTAACCATTCAATGGTAACGGCCATATTGATCATTTTCTTAAAACGTTCCAAATGCTTCATTACCCCGTTATTGTTAAGCGGCTGCGGATCGTCCTTCTTTTTAAAGGTGCGTAGGAATAATTCAAAATCGGCGATGAATTTATACGAGAGCTGGGTGATGTCCCATCCGGCAGGCTTTTTACTTTTTTTCAGGAATTGAAGAATGTAGTCCTGAGTGGTGTAATAATTTTTCATGGTGCCTTTGGCTAGCACTTGTTTTTCATATTCGTTGTGGTAATTAAAAAGATCCTGAAAAGTATGGGCAGCTTCATCCTGGCCTAAAAAGGTGTTTCGGATGTTTTCGGGGGTGAGTGGCTTTTGTTGTATGATCGCTTCCTGGTAGGCATCTACCACACCGGAGCGGAACTGTTCAAGATAATCGTTGACTTCGAGCGATTCCTTGCTGGTGCCACGGGCCGTGCCTTTGGCGGAGTTCCATAAGATCTTATTGACTATCCGTTTGGTGGACAGGTCAACGCTTTTACCGTTAATGGTAATACGGGAATAAATACGGCATTCGCCGTTTTCGTTGGCTTTTTTCGTGAAGAAAATAAGGCCAAAAGTGCTTTTTTTGGGGTTCATCGTCCTGGTTTTTTGAATTAAAAAACTAATAATCAGATACTTAATGATTTCAAACAGACACAATTTCAATATTTTGAAGTGTCAATGGCCGTCAAAAAGTATCAAACGACGTACTTAACTATTTATCAGTCAGTAGATTACAAGTTTTAAAAAGCGAATATAAAGCCTTAAAAACAGACCACGAATAAGACATGAAACTGATGATTTTTATTGATATTATCTGATTTAGAAAACATAAAAAAACCCTTTAAATCATTGATTTAAAGGGTTTTAACGACTTTTGACTTTCGTCTTGGTCGGGATGGCAGGATTCGAACCTGCGGCCTCCACATCCCAAATGTGGCGCGATACCGGGCTACGCTACATCCCGATTGGGATTGCAAAGGTAGAAAATTAATGGTTCCCTCCAAATTGTATTTTGAAATAATTTGATGTTTTTTCGGGTTTTATTTTTGTGCTTTTTTGTTGCTTTTGATTGGCAGGGCTTTATCGTTATTACTGGCTTTGATTTTTTAAAAATAGTGCTAAATTTTTTTGCGATAGGTAGAGTGTGGCCGGAATTAATGTTCGTTTAATGGATTTACTTGCTTATTGGGGTGAAAAAAACTTAAAAATATTTATTCTGTCCTGGTTTTATTTAGAATCCGTTGTTGGCTGAAAGTAGGAGAGTAGCGTTTGCTTGAGATCGTCTGAATCTAATGTCGCACTTGATATTTGATATCAAGGTGTGGTATTGAAAGGTGATAAAGCCACTGAAAAAAAAATCTTGTTGTGATCGGTAAACCGGATATCTTCACCAAACAGGCGTGTTTTGCTGCCTTCGGCAAAAAAATCTGGATATTTCGTGATTCTGGTGCATCCCAGGGGCTGCCGTTTGGGCTTTTTAGGTTTATGGATTCCCGATTTTGTGAGGTAGATTGGAAGGTAGTACAGGCTATTTAGGGTGCCGTATAGCAACCAATCGTTTGTGTTTGATGTATCCAACTTGATTGGGTTTAATTAGCCTGATTATTGGCCCACTTTTTTAATGTTATAGTCCATTCATCCTTGAGGCTTTATCGTAAAAAAAGAATCAAGCAGCCGGAAATGGCCTATATGAGGTGATTGTGGTTTGCTTCTAATGGATTTATGCGGATTTTGTGTCTGATATTGTGATTATTGGGGACGGAGTATTAGTTTTTTGAGCTTTTTAGGGTTTTGTGTTGTTTTAATTTAATAATTGTTGTGTTTTTATGTTGAAGATGTGTTGTTTTTTGTTGTAAATTAAATAATTGTAATTTTTATTGATTTTTTCGGTGTATTTATCATATTCTTAGTTAACATTGTACCTTGTTTTGTAAAATGATTTCACTGGATGAAAGTTTGTAAGAAAGATTGTGACCTGGATACCTGTTTTTTGTGTAAGTCATGTATAAAAGAGTGGTTGCCGGCTATTGCAGCCCACCGTAAAAATTTTGAAGTAAAAAAAGGAGAAATTATTTTTAATGAGGGTGATGTAGTAACCGGTATTTACTTTGTGTATTCGGGCGTGTTCAAGGTGCATAAAAAGTGGGGTGCCGATAAGGAGTTAATTGTACGGTTTGCACGCGAAGGTGCCATTGTGGGGCATCGTGGTATGGGAACAAATGCTTTTTACCCTGTTTCGGCAACGGCTATCGAAAATAGTACGGTTTGTTTTTTGGATATGGCTTTTTTTGATGCTACGCTTAAAGTTAACCATGAGTTTACCTATCAGTTGATGATGTTTTTTGCCGACGAGTTGCAGGAGTCGGAACGAAAAATGCGCAACATGGCACATATGCCTGTAAAGGGGCGCATAGCACAGGCTTTACTTACCCTGCAAGATCAGTTTGGTATATCGGCTCAAGGTGCAATCGGCATCGAATTAACCCGGCAGGACCTGGCTTCATTCGCGGGCGCCACTTACGAAACGGTGTTCAGGGTAATTAATGATTTGGTACATGCGGAAGCGGTGCGGGTTACCGGAAAGTTAATATGGATCATCAGTCGCGATCAATTAATGCAGATTGTTAGTGAAGGCAACTCATAAATGCCTTATCCTGCAAACTCATTTGCCGGCTAAAGGGTTGGGGTAATTGTCGCTTTGGTGTTCTGTTACGTTGTCAAGGCATTTAAAGTCCTTCTCAACCAATAAATATAAGCCGGAATAATCTTGATGGTCAAACCCCACGCTCTCGGTATTGGTCCAGTTTAAGGCTGTCTGCTGTGGTACCAGCAAGATGATCTCATGGTTTTTAAAAGTGACCGACAGTTGATCTATATCCGTTTTTTGGAGGGTGTAAGTAAGTGGCTGATGGCCAATGATGGCGGTTTCTGTTATAAACCTTCCATGCCAAAGCGTTCTACCTCCGGCCGGGTAAGCCTGTATCGTAACGAATTATGACTGGTGCGTATCTGCATGTTAATTGATTGAGCTGCACACTCGGCTAAAATAATAAATACTAATTTAGCTATCGCAATGCAAAAAAGGATAACGCAAAAATGAAACAATTGTTGGGTGTTGCCATGTGCGGAGGGCAAAGCCGCCGGATGGGAACAGATAAAGGTTTGATTATGCGCGGCGGCATGGCCTGGGCGCAGATTGTGACAAGCAAGCTAAGCAACCTGCAAATACCTGTTGTTATTTCCATCAACCCAAGCCAGTATTCAAATTATAAGCAACTGTTTGATCCAGGGAGCTTAATTATGGATACCCTGACGCTGCAAGGCCCCTTAAATGGCTTGTTGAGTGTACACCAGGCCCGGCCTGATGCAGATATGATAGTGTTAGCCTGCGATATGATTGATATGAAGGTCGTTGTTTTACAAAACCTCATTCAGCGTTACCGTAACGAACCTGGATTTGATTATTATGCCTACCATAACGACCACTTTTTTGAACCGCTTTGCGCTATCTATACCTGCGCCGCACTAAAAGCCTTGAATTTGAAATTTGATAGTGGAGGGGCAACTAATTTCAGCCTTCAAAATATCCTGATCAACGGGAATACCAAACAGCTTCCGGTTGATGACAGTGAAAGTTTTAATAATAATAATGAGCATCTAACCTCCTGAATCGGTGAAGAAAAATATATTGCTTATAATAATGTGCTGTTAAGTTATTGATTGTCAATGTTTAATTTCTCTCCATTATGTCATCCCGACGCAAGGAGGGACCTTTTGCGCGCGATAAGTATGCAGCATATCGCGTGCACTTATTGTCAATCGCTTATTTTGCGTTAGTAATCAGTAGCTCTTAATTTACAACATCGGCCCGCTCAGTCGCCGCGGGAAAGGCTTTGTTCTTTTTTCTTGAGTGGCTGTTGCACAACTCAGAAACAAGCTTCAAAATATAAATTTTTGCGGATAGACTGGCTGAGATTTTAATATTCAACAGTTATCCAGAACATATTCGCCAATATTGAAACCTCAATAGGTCAAATAGCGCAAAAGGATAGGCGCTTATCTCCTTTTCAGTTGCGCAACAGCCAATTGACAAAAAAGAACCAAAAGGTCAAGACTGCCCGATCCTTCCACCCGCAGGCCAAGCCCGGCCCGGCGTGCAGTCTGGCCTTTGCGCACGTTTCTTTCTGCAGTTAACAGTCTGCGAGGTACAAACGTCATCCTTATTTTTTTTTTGGTTGGTCGGGTCCATTACTCATAAGCACAACAGGCAATTACATTCCTCAATTGCAATTTGCTCATCGAAATTCTTCCTCCCGGAGAAAGAAAAAATCAACGGCATCCAAATCTGCTACTCAAAACTCCCCCTACCGGGCATATGCGTCAACCTAACACCTTACATTATTGGAGAAGATGTTTGCGCGATTAATTTCACTTGTCTTTTTCTTGTTTGGGAAGATTAGTTTTGGCTTTCTTTACACGTTTTAGTACGAAGCTATTTCTATCTTCTATCAACCATTCCATTTCTTCGCCTTTTTCTAACAGGCAAGCATCGGCAACTGCTGCCGGGAAGTTTACATAAAACGATTTGGTGCCTCCTCGCTCAACTTTTTGAACTTTTACTTTATATCCCATTTTTTTTGATTAATTTACATAGTATATATACTATGTAAATATAAATTATTTTACCCATTAATCAAAAAGACATAATGAAAAAGGTCGATTTTTTAGCGTTGCTAAATGCCATGAACATTGGTGCTGATCAAATAAAGAAAATAGCAATTGATACCGGATTTCTGATACGGAAAGGTCTTATAGAGCCTGCCGATATTTTATATGCCATTTGCTGCGCGGCCACGCATGGAACGGTTAGCTTTAATGATCTGGCGGCAAAAATAGATGCGGAAACTACTGTTTCTGTAAGTAGGCAGGCAATTGCAAAAAAGACAAGCAAAGAATCATGTGTGCTTTTTTTAAAAAAGATACTGGCCCTTGTTATTATCAGTAGAATCGGAAAGGAAGAAATCGATTCATTGCGCAGGGCAGGTAAATTTAAGCGTGTTTTAGTGCAGGACAGCACAATCATTAAGTTGCCCCTTAGGTTGTTTGGCTTTTTTTCGGGCGTCTCCAACGCCCAGTCCAGTGTTTGTAATGCCCGGATTCAGTGTGTTTACGTATTTGATAACTGAAAGCTTTATTTATTTTACCATCGATTCTTATACTAAGAACGATCAGAAAGCCGCCCCCGAATTAACGATAGAAAAGGGCGACCTTGTTATTCGGGACAGGGGGTATCTAACCCTTAAAGAAATCGAGAGGCATTGGACAGCAGAAGCGGACTGCATATACAGGCATCAGAGTAATATAGTACTTTTAGACAGCCAAACAAAAGAAAGAATTAACCTGCTCACCGAATTACAATCAAAAAAACAGCTTGATTTTGAGGTTACTTTAAATAATGAAAAAGGTACAAAAATCAGGATAGTCGCCTTGCCTGTAAGTGACGAAATTGCAAACAGGCGCAGGATGAAGGCTAAGAAAGAGGCCAAAAAGGAACCGGGTAAAGAGTGCCTGGCCCTGATGTCATGGTCCATTTTTATGACTACCATTTCCAGACAGGACGCAGATTATAACTTTCTTTTCAAAGTATATAGCCTGAGGTGGCGGATTGAAATCATATTCAAATCCTGGAAAAGTAACATGGAGTTTTCTAAGATCCATAATGTTTCGAAAAAACAACTGTCACTTATCCTTTATGCGAGATTTATCATGATCATCATTTACATCCAGTATATCTTTTCGCCTGCCAGAATGATCATCAAAAAACATCAGAAAAGGGGCTTGAGTATGATAAAAGTAGTCCGGTATCTCATAAAAAATGCCTCTAAAATAATACAGGTCGTTAAAGCCATAGAAAGTTATAAGGGCAAGATAGGATATCATCTAATTACTTTAGCCAGGTACTGCTCCTACGATAAAAGAGTCAGACCCAATTTTGAACAGGATTTCGATATTGCCTTTTTACCTTAGGTTGACGCATATGCCTACCGGGGGAGATTATGCACTGTGTTTGTTTCTTTTTGTGTGCATGAGAGCTTACGCTGTTCAGAGGGGGGCTTCTTGCTTGCCTATAACTCAAAATACCTTCGCCGAATACGCCATCGCTTCGCGCCATTTCTCCATATCGAGGCCTAAATTAATGCCTTCGGACTGCATAAAGGCCATCACATCTTCGGTAGCGATGTTGCCGGTTAGGGTGTCGGTAGCCATGGGGCAGCCGCCGTAGCCCTTCAGTGCACTATCAAAACGTTTGCAGCCTGCCTTGTAGGCGGCTTTTATTTTGGCCGCGCTGGTGGCAGGGGTGGAGTGCAGGTGCAGGCCAAACTCGGTTTCCGGGAAGCGGGCAAGCAGGTCGGGATAAATTGCTGTGATTTTTTCGGGGGTGGATTGCCCGGTAGTATCGCCGAGGGCAATGATGCTGATGCCTTCGTCTACCATTTGCCTGGCCCATTGCTGCACAATAGCCGCGTTCCACTCATCCCCGTAAGGGTTCCCAAAAGCCATGGATAGGTAAACCAGTAGTTGCTTATTGTTTTGCCGACAAAGGGCGTTCATCTTTTTAACATGCTGGAACGATTGGGCAATGCCCGAGTTGGTGTTGCGCTGCTGAAAGGTTTCGGAGATGGAGAACGGGAAACCCAGGTAAGTGATTTCGTCAAACTGAACGGCATCTTCCGCGCCGCGCAGGTTGGCCACAATGGCCAGTAGTTTGCTGTTGGTGCGGCTCAAATCTAATTGCGATAGTACATCTGCCGTATCGCGCATTTGCGGGATGGCTTTGGGCGATACAAAGCTGCCAAAATCTACCGTATCAAAACCTACCTGTAGTAAAAGGTTAATGTAGGCGGCTTTAATGTGCGTGGGCACAAAATGGTGCAGGCCTTGCATGGCATCGCGCGGGCATTCGGTTAGCTTAATGGTGCTCATTATTGTAAAATTAAATGAGGTACAAACCTGCTGGTATTATTGGTAATCAGCCCGTCGGATTCCCTGATGCCTATCCCTGCGGGTTGCTGGCCAACTATCCAGCTGCCAATAATGGGATAGTTGCCATCAAAATCAGGCAGTTTACATAGTTGCTGAAAGATATAACCTTCTTCGCCGTAGTCGCCCTCGCTATGGGCAATTACCTGTTCGTTTTGTACAATGGTAATGTTGGCGCCCTCGCGCGATAGGAGGGGTTTTTTTACATAGTCGACTAAATTGCTGCGGGTAAAATAGGCTGGTAAAAGGTTTTTGTGGTAAGGGAAAAGCTGCCATAACAGCGGTAAAATGGCTTTGTTGCTCATCAGCATTTTCCAGGTGGGCTCAATCCATAAAGCCTGCTGCGTATCGGCAATAATGTTTTTACCAAAATCTTCGTTCACCATCCATTCGTAGGGGTATAACTTAAATATGTTGCGTATGGGCTGGTTATCCAGATCAACAAAATAGCTGTTGGCGTTATCCCAGCCTATATCTTCAATATAAATAAAGCTGGTATTAAGGCCGGCCTGCATGGCGCAATCCTGCAGGTAGGCAGTGGTTGTAAAGTCTTCTAAATTGTTTTTAACGCAGGTAAAATACAGCGTATCATCGTATAGGTGATGCTTGAGGTTTTGCCAGTAATCAATCAGTTTCTCGTGTATGGAGTTAAACTGGTCTTGGGGTTCATCAAAATCTTTCAACCAAAACCATTGTATAATAGATGCTTCAAAAAGTGAGGTAGGCGTATCGGCATTAAACTCAATTAATTTAGGTTCGGCTATGCCATCGTACCATAAATCAAACCTGCCGTAAATTGCCGGTGCGTCATTATTCCACGAATCTATGATATGCGGAATAATGAAGGCGGATATTTTAAAAACATCAAATAAATTATGATCAATAACATGCTGAACGGCTGCTACGCACATTTCCCAGAGCTCGGCAGATACGCTTTCCAATTTTTCAACCTCGGGCAGGGTGAAGGTATAATATGCCGTTTCGTCCCAATAGGGCACATCGGTAGTGTGGAAGTTAAAGCCTAAAGCCTCAACAGCTTTTTGCCAATTGTTGCGTGGTGTGGTTGTTAAGCGCTGCATGGCCTATTATGATGATGACGAAGCATGAAACCCGCCCGACCTGCCGAAGCCACCGCGCGATACACCCGAGCTTTTAGCGGTATGAAAACCACTATGGGCGTAACCCTGGCGTATATAACCCGCGCGGCCACCAAAGGCACTGCGCCTGCCGCCGTAACCGTTGCCATAGTAGCCACCATCGTAATAGGTGCCATATGCCCGGAAAACGTAATAGCCGTGAAAACCGGTTGTGGCGCTGGAGTAGCTGCCTGCGGAATCGGTACGCATGTATAAGCGGTTACGATCGGTTGGTTGGTGTTTACAGCCCAGTAACCCTGTTACCAGCACAAGTGTTATAGCCTTTGATTTTTTCATCATGGGGTCTTACTTAACGGTTACAAAAAAGTCGTAATCCTGTTGTGCTTTTACGGTTTTGGTATCACCGGCATCATCTTCGCCCTCTACGTTGGCAACACCTAAGCTTTGTACGGTATCCTTAACATCAAACTCCTTTATTTTTGATCCGCGGAGCCAAACGATGTAATGCGTGGTAATCTGGTCTTTTAACGAGTCGATATGATTGGTACTCAGCGTTACTTCAATGGCACCTTTTTTATCAACTTCTTTGGCCTGGTCGTTGTTATCATGATCATTACAGGCGCACAGAAATAGCCAAAGTAGCAGGGTTATGGATAGAAGCGGTTTCATTGATAAGGTTTTTTGCCCAAACATACAGCAAAGCCCAAACAATAGCAAATTAATGGGTAGGCATTGTAGGTGGTCAATTAATCAAAGTGGCGGCCTTTTGCGATTCCTTCCTCGGGAAAAGTGGAGGTAGTGGTTTGCGCGCCTTGACTGACTTTGCTGCAAGTATAAAACCAAGCGAAGACCGGACTCGCGCAAAAGTTCCCTCCCTCCGGTCGGGATGACATGGTTTTAGAGGGGGACCAATCGATCACTCACTCACTCAATTCAAAGCGGCGGCCCTGTACGATTCCTTCCTCGGGGAAGGTGGAGGTAGGGGTTTGTACGCCTTGATTGGCTTTGTTGCAAGTACAAAACCAGGCAAATACCGTACGCGCGCAGGAGTTCCCTCCCTCCGGTTGGGATGACATGGTTTTAAGGGGACCAATCAGTAATTCACTCCATCCATCACGCAATCCATCCATCCATCCATCCATCCATCCATCCATCAATCAATCAATCAATCAATGGATCAGTCATCCGCCTTCGGCAAATGCTCTGTATTTACAATTTCTTCGCGGCTAAATTTGCGGATGATGAGCCTGGCGCCGCCATTGTAGCTAAAATAGCTGCCTATCCAGTTGATAAAAACAACCACTTTGTTGCGGAAGCTTACCAGCGATATGAGGTGAACAAACATCCAGGTGAGCCAGGCAAAAAAGCCCTGGAAGTGGATTTTGCCAATATCAACCACAGCCTTGTTGCGGCCAATGGTGGCCATGGAGCCTTTATCAAAATATTTAAAAGGCTCAGTAGGCTCATTGTTGAGCATCTTTACTAAATTTTTGGCCAGGTGCTTACCCTGCTGTATGGCTACCGGGGCTACGCCGGGGTGGCCCTTGGGCGTATCGGTTGTAATAACCGCAGCAACATCGCCAATGGCAAAAATATTGGCATAGCCGTTTACGCGGTTAATATCGTCGGTTTGGATGCGGTTGCCGCGTGAAATAGCTTCTTTAGGCAGCCCCTCAATCACCTGCCCCATCACCCCGGCCGACCAGATCACGTTATGAGTTTTAATGCTTTTGCCGTCGGCAAAGGTAATTTGCTTTCCGTCGTAATCCTTCACCATTACGCTGGTCATCACCTCAACACCCATCTCCTTTAAAAACTCGGCCGATTTGGCGGATGCCTGTTCCGACATTACCTGTAGCACCTTGGGCAAACCCTCTACCAGGTAAACCTTCATCTCGTCTTTATTCAGTTCGGGATAATCCTTATGCAATATATGGTTGCGCAGTTCGGCAATTGAGCCCGATAGCTCTACCCCGGTAGGGCCGGCACCTACCACCACAAAGTTAAGGTAAGGTTCGCGCGCTTCGCGGGTGGTGAGCAGTATGGCTTCTTCCAGGTTTTGCAAAATCATGCTGCGCAGGTTAAGCGCCTCGGGGATGCTTTTCATGGGCATCGAGAAATGCTCAATTTGCTTATTGCCAAAAAAGTTAGTGGTAGAGCCCGTGGCCAGTACCAGGTAATCATACTTAATGGGGCCTATGGTGGTGTCGATGCTGTTAGCTTCCGGGTTTAACTTGGTAACCTCGGCTATCCTGAACTTAAAGTTTTTTTGACCCTCAAATATTTTGCGCAAGGGGAAAGCGATCGAATCGGCCTCCAAGCCGCCGGTTGCAACCTGGTAAAGCAGGGGCTGGAAGGTATGGTAATTATGTTTATCCAGCATCAACACCTCCACTGGTTTATCGGCCAGGTGTTTGGCCAGTTCAATACCGCCAAAACCACCGCCAACCACAACTACTTTTGCAAATTTTGATTTGTCGCCTGTTTCCATCTGTTTTAATTATGTTAAGGTTAGTACAGCTGTTTTGAAATTGTGTTTTCTTAAAAGCAAAAAAGGCCCCGGTGATTACCGGAGCCTTGTATTATTTTGGAGTTTTTAAATTATCTTAAATCTTTTTTACCAAAGTCTACAATCACCGGTGTTGCCACGCAGATGGACGAGTAGGTACCAAAGGTTACACCGATTAATAACGCGAACGAGAAGCCTCTGATCACATCGCCACCAAATATAAACAATACCACCAATACAAATATTACCGTTAAAGCGGTGATGATGGTACGGCTCAGGGTGCTGTTGATAGCCTGGTTGATAACCTCTTCTGGCTTATCAGTTTTGGCATGGTGCAGTTCAAGGAACTCGCGGATCCTGTCGAACACAACCACGGTATCGTTAATGGAGTAACCAATTACCGTTAATATGGCCGCTATAAACTTCTGATCGATATCCAGCGAGAACGGCAGCACATCCTTAAACAACGAGAAGAAGGATAATACCAGCAAGGCATCATGCGCCGTAGCAATCATGGCACCTAAGCTGAACTGCCATTTGCGGAAACGGATGAGGATATAAACTGAAATGATGAGGATGGCGAACAATACCGCGTAAATGGCCGATGATTTTAAATCGCTGGCGATGGTTGGGCCAACAGTTTGCTGGCTCATGATCTGGTATTTGCCCGGCACTTTGGCCAAACCGGTTTTTAGCTGTTCTTGTACTTTGGTGCCAGCTTCGTTGCTGTTATCGTCAATTAAATAAGTAGTGGTGATACTTACCTGGTTGCCCGATGTACCGAAGGTTTTAACAATAGTTTCTTTATTTAAGGTTAGAACTACGGCCTCACGAACGCTTTCGCTTGATACCGGCTGATCATAACGGACGATGTACGTACGGCCGCCTTTAAAATCAACACCGTAGTTAAAGCCTTGGGTAAACATGGATACCAAACCGGCTAAAATAAACACACCTGAGAAGATGTAAAATTTAAAACGGTTTTTAACAAACGCGAAGTGAGCGTTTTTAAAGGTATGTGAGCTCCAAGGGTTTGAAAACTTAATTTGGATATCTTTTTTCAGCATCCACTCAAATATTAACCTCGAGATTAATAATGAACAGAACAGGGAAGTTACGATACCGATCATCAAGGTGGTAGCAAAACCCCTGATAGGGCCCGAACCAAATATGTATAAAATGAAACCGGTAAGGAAGGTACTGATGTTTGAATCAAGGATGGATGATAGCGCATGGGTAAAACCATCGGTAACAGCAATACGTAACGATTTGCCATGAGCCAGCTCTTCGCGCACACGCTCATAAATCAATACGTTGGCATCAACCGCTATACCTAAGGTTAACACAATACCGGCAATACCCTCGAGCGTTAATACCGCGTTTAAGCTGGCCAGTACGCCCATCAGGAAGAATACGTTAATAACTACCGCTATACAGGCTACAGTACCTGCACGGTTATAGTAGGCCACCATGAAGATCAATACAACCAGTAAACCCACCAACGACGAGGTTAAACCCGCGCTAATTGCTTCCTGACCTAAGGATGCTCCTACAATTTCCTCACCAATAATGTGGGCTGGTGCTTTTAAACGGCCCGATTTTAATACGTTGGCCAAATCCTTGGTATCCTCGATAGAGAAGTTACCGCTGATGGATGATATACCACCTGCAATTTCGTTCTGTACGGTTGGTGCAGAGTATACGTTGTTATCCAACACAATGGCGATAGCCTTTTTAGGCTCTTTGGCGGCTGCTACGGCAGTTACCCTTCTCCATTTGGTAGCACCGTCCGAGTTCATTACCATCACAACCTCGGGGTTGCCTTTTTGGTCGTTACTTGGGCGGGCGTCTGATATTACATCACCGGCTAATACAGGTCCGTTTTCGGCGCCTGATAATTTGATGGCATATAACTCAAATATTTTTGTTTTTTCGATAGGTTTTACGCCCCACAGTAACTTAACGTTATGCGGTATTACCGATTTTGCATCGGCGCTGTTTAAGTAAGCGTTAACCTTAGCTGTATCTTTTTGAGCCGAATAACCAACAACCGGGCCTGGGCCTAACTGCGGCTGGCCGTTTTCGCCTTGCCTGGTGTTGAGCTGCATTACAGCAAACAAAGGGTTTTGGTTAAGCTGATTTTTTTTGCCTAAGGCCGATGTGCTATCCTTACCGGCATTTTTCTGCACCTTGTTTAACAAGCTCAGATCAGCCTTGGTCGAATCTTTTTTAGTTTCGGCGGTAGCGGCTACTTTTTGTGCGGCAGTGGTATCGGTTTTGTTAATTTTAGCTTTAGCGGCTAAAATTTTATCCACGTTAATTAAAACCTGGTAAAACTCGGCATTATCAAAAGTTTCGTAAAACTCCAGGTTGGCCGAACCTTGTAAAAGTTTATCTACACGCTCTTTATCAAAAACGCCCGGCATCTCAATCAATATCCGGTTGCCTTGTTGCAACTGTATGTTAGGCTGGGTAACGCCAAACTGGTCAATACGGGTAGTTAATACCGTTTTAGCCTGTGTGATAGCAACCTTGGCCTGATCTTGCAAAAAGCTTTTCACTTCGTTGTTTGAAGCGTTAAACTTAATGTGGTCCTGATTTTCTTTGGTAGAAAATATGGCGGCAAGCTTGGCATTAGGTGCAAGCTTTTCATACTCCTGCACAAACAGGGTAATATAATCGGCAGTGCTGGTTTTGGCAATAACGCTGGCGTTGGCCAGGGCCTGGTTTAAGGCAACATCGGGGTTGTTGTTTGATAATGATTTTACCAACTCAACCAACGAGATTTGCATGGTAACATCCATACCGCCCTTTAAATCCAAACCTAACGCAATTTCCTTATCCTTGCAGTACTGATAAGTGTGTTTCAATAGCGGATACACGGGTTGTGTCGCCATCGAGTCCAGATAACTTCTTTCCTTAAGCAGGTTACCCTTCGCATAGTCTTTGGCATCGCGTTCAACTTTCTGTGCCACAAACGTGAACGAAAGCTGATATAAGCAAACTACTGCCAGTAGAATGGCGAAAAATTTAATAATCCCTTTACCTTGCATTGTAAATTAAAATGTGTAAATAATAATTAGTCTTGTAAGCTTTTTTTAACAAGATGGCAAATCTAATAAAATTTCGCAAAACGAATTTTTTAAATCACACAAAATAAATGTTTAATTGTTAAGCCCGTTCAAGCGTGATAAAAGAGTACGCAAACTGGTGTTTTTCGTCGGTTTGGTGGTCCTCACGGGCTATTTCGTGCCATTGTTTATAATCAATTTCCGGGAAAAACGTGTCCGCATCAAAGCTGTGGTGCACAATAGTCAGGTAAATACGGTTGGTAACAGGCATGGCCTGGCGGTAAACTTCGGCCCCGCCAACAATAAAAACTTCCTGTTCATCGTTGCATAAAGCAATAGCCTCATCCAGCGAGCTTACCACCTCGCAACCGGCAATGGTAATAGCCTGCCGGGTAATCACAATATTGCGACGCTTAGGCAAAGGCTTACCCACCGAATCGAAAGTTTTGCGGCCCATAATAACGGTACCACCGGCAGTAATATCCTTAAAATGTTTTAAATCTTTAGGCAGATGCCACAGCAACTGGTTGTTTTTGCCAATGGCGTAATTGGATGATATGGCGACTACGATGGTGATGATCATATTGATTGATTGATTTTTAAGTTATTGATTGGGGTGGTTGTTGAGTTATTGAATTTTGTTTCGTTAAACCTGGCATTCAGCATCCCTGCCAGTACCGGCGCAAGGAGGGGGTATCTCCGAGCATAAGTCGGCAACAAAAAAGGCATGGACCAATGTTTTGATTTGTCGCTAAATTAAAAAAGTTTTCGTTCTTGCTTGGTTATAAAGTAATGCTGTTAAGCCGCCGTCATGAATTTTTGTAAATAATCTTTAGCATGTCCCGAAAAAAGTGTCAACTTTTTTCGGGACGTGATCAATCAATCAATCAATCAATCAATCAATCAATCAATCAATCAATCAATCAATCAATCAATCAATCAATCAATCAATCAATCAATCAATCAATCAATCAATCAATCAATCAATCAATCAATCAATCAATCAATCAATCAATCAATCAATCAATCAATCAATCAATCAATCAATCAATCAATCAATCAATCAATCAATCAATCAATCAATCAATCAATCAATCAATCAATCAATCAATCAATCAATCAATCAATCAATCAATCAATCAATCAATCAATCAATCAATCAATCAATCAATCAATCAATCAATCAATCAATCATCAATCAATCAATCAATCAATCAATCAATCAATCAATCAATCAATCAATCAATCAATCAATCAATCAATCAATCAATCAATCAATCAATCAATCAATCAATCAATCAATCAATCCCCATCCCATTTGCGGGCAAAAAATGTAAAACCTATCTTTGGCTATGCCTCAAAACGCCATGCCCTATACCGGGCGCTACATCGATCCGCTGGTAGATTTCGCCTTCAAAAAAATATTTGGCAGCGAACCCAATAAGGATCTGTTGATTGCTTTTTTAAACGAAGTGTTCCGCGGCCGCAAACACATTGTTGACTTGGTTTACAACAAGAACGAACATCCCGGCGACTTGCGCGACGAGGGCGCGGCCATCTTCGATCTGCTTTGCACCGGTGCCCAGGGCGAGCAATTCATCATCGAGGTGCAGCGCGGCAGGCAGGTTAACTTTAAAGAGCGGGCACTGTTTTATACCTCGCGCCTCATCAGCAACCAGGCCCCCAAAGGCAGGCGCAGTAACTGGGCCTACCAGTTAACCGAAGTATACCTGGTGGCCTTGTTAGAATATTTTACTTTAGCCTTGAGCCGGGATGCGCAATACCTGCACGATATTTGCCTGTGTAACAGGGATACCGGCGAAATATTTTACGATAAGCTGGGCTACACTTACATAGAATTAAGTAAATTTGTAAAAGAGGGTGCCGATTTGGAAACCGATCTGGAAAAATGGCTTTATGTACTAAAAAATATGAGCCAGATGGAAAAGATCCCTTTATACCTTCGGAAACCTATATTTGAAAAACTATTCAACATAGCCGAATACAGTAATTTGACAAAGGAGGAAAAAAACATGTACGATAGCAGCATGAAATATAAGTGGGATAATCAAAACGTACTGGACTATGCCCGCCAGGAGGCCAAACAGGAAGGTGAATATCAAAAAGCAATAGAAATTGCCCTTGAAATGAAACGTGACGATATTCCTGCCGCTCAGATCTCAAAATTCACAAAGTTACCTATCGAGGAAATAGAAAAGTTGTAGCTACCATGTACGACAGCAGCATGAAATATAAGTGGGATAATCAAAACGTACTGGACTTGCCAAACAGGAAGGTAGATTGGAAGGGAAATTAGAAGGCAGATTAGAAGTGGCCAGAGTAATAGCCCACGAACTTAAAAAGGAAGGCTTATCAACCGAACTTATTGCAAAGGCTACTAAGCTATCTATCGAAGAAATAGAGAACCTCTAAAAATATTAACCGTTTTATTTAGGCCGCGAATAGTTTTTATAAAAACGGCATAAAAGTAAAAGCGCCTTCTAACCGGGGGCCGCTTTTACTTTTGTTAATTGTTAACGGGGATATTTGCGTACTCTTACACCGCCACTGCCCCCTTAATATGCGGATGCGGATCATAATTCTCCAATACAAAATCTTCAAACTTAAATCCAAAAATATCTTTCACATCGGGGTTAATCTTCATCAACGGCAGGGGCCTGGGCTCGCGGCTTAGTTGCAGGCGTGTTTGCTCAATGTGGTTGTTGTACAGGTGCGCATCGCCAAGGGTATGGATAAAATCGCCGGCTTCCAGGTTGCACACCTGGGCTACCATCATGGTAAGTAAGGCGTACGATGCTATATTAAAAGGTACGCCCAAAAATATATCGGCGCTGCGCTGGTATAGCTGGCATGATAATTTGCCCCTTGTTTCGCCCTTGGCGGCATCTGCCGGTTGTACATAAAACTGGAACAAGCTGTGGCAGGGCGGCAGGGCCATCTGCTCAACATCGGCAACGTTCCAGGCAGATACCATGATGCGGCGCGAGTCGGGGTTGTTTTTTAAGGTGTTGATCACATTGCTAATTTGGTCGATATGCCCGCCATCCGGCTTGGGCCATGATCGCCATTGGTAACCATATACCGGCCCCAGGTTTCCGTCGGCATCGGCCCACTCATCCCAAATACGCACGCCGTTCTCTTTCAGGTAGCGGATATTGGTATCGCCACTCAAAAACCAGATCAGCTCGTGGATGATCGATTTAAGGTGCAGCTTTTTGGTAGTCACCAGCGGGAAACCGTCCTGCAGGTTAAAGCGCATCTGGTATCCAAAAACGCTGATGGTTCCCGTTCCGGTACGGTCGTGTTTTTGAGCGCCGGTATCCAGCACATGGCGCATCAGGTCGAGGTATTGTTTCATTTTGTTGGTGGCGGTTGTTATGTTACTGGTTATTTGTTATTGGTTATTGAGTTATTATGTTAATGGGGGTTATTGGTTAATGGGTTATTATGTTTGTTAGCGGTATTGTTATCATTTTTGGGGTTTGTTAACAGTTAATGGCTTTGTAAGTTATCAATAACTCAATAACCAATAACAAAAACTAATAACCCAATAACCAATAACCAATAACTAAAAAACCATTAACCAATAACAAATAACCCTCCGCCTGCAAAGAAAAATAATCTAATTTTGGTTTCCAACGGGGATGAGCAAAAATACAGTCCGTTGTTAGTCATTTTTATTTATGATCAATTTTCCAATCGCTAAAATCAACATCGGCTTAAATATCACCGCCCGTCGCCCGGATGGTTACCACAATTTAGAAACCGTTTTTTACCCCGTTAAAATTAACGATGTGCTCGAGGTAATTCAAAGCGACGAACTGAGCTTCCAGGCATCCGGACTCGGCATTCCGGGCCGCGTAGAAGATAACCTCTGCATCAAGGCCTACCACCTCATCAAGCACGATCACCATTTGCCACCAATAAGTATCCACCTTCACAAGCACATCCCCATAGGAGCGGGCCTTGGAGGCGGATCCGCCGATGCCGGGTATTTTATCAAACTCATTAACCAAACGTTTAACCTCGGCCTTTCTGCCGATGCCATGATGGATTATGCCCGCCTGCTGGGTGCCGACTGTGCCTTCTTTATCCAAAGCACCCCGGTTTTCGCCTTCGGCAAAGGCGATCAGTTTGAGCCCGTAACCCTCAACCTGTCCAACTATTACATCGCCCTGGTGATGCCCCCCACACACGTATCAACCGCCGAAGCCTACCGTGGCGTAAAACCCACGCCGGTAAAGCAATCGCTCAAACAACTGGTTGAGCTGCCCCTGGCCGAGTGGCGCAACCACATCAAAAACGATTTTGAAGAATCCATTTTTACAAACCATCCCGAAATACGCGGCGTAAAAGCCGCCCTGTACCAGTCCGGCGCCCTGTACGCCAGCATGAGCGGCAGCGGAGCATCCGTGTTCGGTATTTTTGAAAAGAAACCCGATCTGGATTTTTTAAAGGAAGACAACCAGGTGTTTGAAGGTGTTTAGTTTATTCGCGTGATTGGTTTGGTTTGTGTGCTTAATATATGCTGACGGCCTATGGCGCGTAACTGAAACCGTAATGCTAATACGCGCTCTTACGCATCTCAAGGTTGCTAATTTACAGCTAAATAGGAGGGGGGCGTTGCCTCCGGCCCGCGCTTTCCGTTCATACTGCGCAGGCCTTAGCCACATTGGCCGGTATCCACTGCAATCGCTAACGCAAACCAGTACGGTATAAATCGGCACTCGTGTGTGTACGGGTCCGCTTGTCGTTTAAAGTTCATCAACCCCTTCCTCCACCTTCCCCGTGGGAAGGAATCGCACGGGGACGCCGCTTTTTTGATTTTCTTGCGGGGGATTTATGCGTGAGTTTGGGATGATGTAGACTTATAGAACGTATCAAAAAGTATGTCATGTTGAGTATCCCACCGGCCAGCCGAAAAAAATGGAGATGACGTTTGAAAAGCATCTTAAACTATGTCATTGAGGAACGAAGCAATCGCACGGAGGCATGTCGACTACTCGGAATGACATTCGGAAAGCAAGTTAAGTTTGTTAATAATCGGCTTCTTCTCCATCGTCATTGCGAGGAGAGGAACGACGAAGCAATCTCTAAGCTATACAGGGCGAACCAGCAGAGCAGCTTTGTACTACGATGCCTTTTGCGAGTGATTGGTAACGTAGCTTGGTATGCTGCATACTTATCGCTTGCAGAGGCCACCGCACCGTGCTTCGACAGGCTTATAATGACACCCCTTTTTTTGTGCGCAAAAGCTGCCATTCTGAGCCTCTCGAAGGGCATTCTGACATCCCCTTTTTTGTGCGCAAAGGCGGTCATCCTGAGCCTGTCGAAGGACGTGCGGCATGGCCCCGTATGGGGTGTTTTTGATGCGGACCTGCACATTGCTTTGTTACGAGTGATTGGTATACGCTGCTTGGTATGTTGCATACTTATCGCTTGCAGAGGCCACCACACCGTGCTTCGACAGGCTTATAATGACATCCAGTTAAGTTTCTGATTATCAGAACGTATTATTACTCCAATAATCAGTATTCTTAATTGAGAACATCGGCCCGCTCAAACGCCGCGGGAAGAAGCCCGACCCAACCCTCCCCGGTAGGGAGGGCTTAAAAAGTCTCCCCTACCGGGTGAGATTATGCACCTTGGTTTGTTTTTTGGTGTGCATGAGCGCTACGCGGTTTAGAGGGGGCTTTGGACTGCCCGATCCTTCAGCCCAAAGGCCAACATCCGGCCCGGCGTGCAGTCAGGCTTTTGCACACTTTCTTTCTGCACCTAACAATCTACAAGATTCAAACGTCATCCCTGTTTTTTTCCGGTTGGACGAGCCAGCTTTAATAATCGGCTTCTTCTCCATCGTCATTGCGAGGAGAGGAACGACGAAGCAATCTCTAAGCTATACAGGGCGAACCAGCAGAGCAGCTCTGTACTACGATGCCTTTTGCGAGTGATTGGTAACGTAGCTTGGTATGCTGCATACTTATCGCTTGCAGAGGCCCAGCGCACCGTGCTTCGACAGGCTCAGCATGACACCCCTTTTTTTGTGCGCAAAAGCTGCCATTATAAGCCTGTCAAAGGACGTGCGGCATGGCCTGTGCCGGGTATTTTTGATATGCTGCAAACTCATCCAGCGTATCAAAAACTGCCCGTGTTAGGGATAGCAGCGGATACCGGCCTGTGGCTAAGGCTTGCGCAGTATAAGCGTATAGCCCGGCCCGACGGAGGAGGGAAACACCCTGATTTACTTACGCACTATAAACCTTAGCACCGTGTTTGTGTGTAAAAACCTGATGGCCTAACTGTGAGCAATAGGCTGCCTGGCCACTAAAAGCCTCACGCCAGCCTTGTAGCCAGGCATGAGGATAATGCTTAAGCAAACCTGATATGATTGTATATACTTATCTGGCTAAAGAAAAATTGATAGGTACCGTATATAGTACCCTCACCGCTTTGCCATTTTGCGTACCCGGAATCCATTTTGGGCATAATTTCAATACCCTTAAGGCTTCCTCGCCCAGGCCGTTTCCGGGGTCGCGTAATGTTTTAAAATTGGTTAGGCTGCCATCCGGCTCTACTACAAATTGTGTAAATGTCCGGCCGGTAGTGTTGTTTATTTTCGCTTTGCTTGGATAGCGTATATTTTCACGTAAAAATTTGCCGAAGGCCTCTTCGCCGCCCGGAAAACTGGGATTAACTTGTACAGCGGTAAATATTACCTCGTTGTTTAACGTATCTTGTGGTGCAGGACCCTCTTTGGCAGGCGGCGGATTATTTAACGCGAAGCGTACCGGTACGGTATATTGTACCCTTACCACTTTTCCGTTTTGCATGCCGGCATTCCATTTTGGCGATAGTTTTAATACCCTTAAAGCCTCTTCGGCCAGGCCGCTACCGGGATCGTTTACTGCCTTAAAGTTGGAAAGGCTGCCGTCTTTTTCTACCACAAATTGTGCATATACACGGCCCTTAATATTGTTTTTTACGGCTAATTCGGGATATTTAAGATTGTTGCTTAAAAATTTATTTAATTCTTCGTTGCCACCCGGAAAAGTTGGCGGCTGCTCGGCCAGCATAAAAATTTCATCGTGTGTGGTATCGCCGTTAAATCCGCGGTTGTTAACGGTATTGGCAAGGCTTGATATAGGCAGACTGTAGAGTAACACAAGCCAAAAAGGCCATAGCCTGATGTTTTTTGCTGATTTTTTTAGTTTGATCATGATAGGTAAAGGATGTGCTAATATAATAATATAATCACTGCCATTTTTATCAAATAGTTTGCCGCCGAGCGCAATATTTTATACTTTAGCGGGCTAACCTTATGTCGACACTCCACCAGATTGCCTTAACTTTTACCAAAAACGTGGGCGACCATTTAGCTAAAGTTTTAGTGAGTTATTGCGGCAGCGCCGAAGCGGTTTTTGAGGCTTCGCCCGAAAAGTTGTTGCACATACCCGGCATTGGCCCCAGCTTTATTAAAGGGCTTGATTTTACCGAACCTCTTAAACGGGCCCAAAAGGAGCTGGAGTTTATTGAGCGGAACGATATTAAAGTGCTTTTTTATGGGGATGCTGCTTACCCCAAAAGGTTGAAAAACTGTAGCGACTCGCCTGCTTTACTTTATTATAAGGGTAATGCCGATTTAAACCAGGCCCGGGTGGTGAACGTGGTGGGTACCCGCCAGGCCACCGACTACGGCAAGCAGCTTTGCCACGATTTGATTGAGGATTTAAAGCCTTACGGCGTGCTGGTTGCCAGCGGACTGGCCTATGGTATTGATATTGCTGCTCATAAAGAGTGCCTGGCCATGGATATGCCCACCGTGGGTGTTTTTGCGCACGGCCTGGATAGGATTTACCCGGCCCAGCACCGCCTGGTGGCCGATAAGATGCTGAACAAGGGCGGCTGGCTAACCGAATTTCCGTCGGACACGATACCCGACAGGGAAAACTTTCCGAAGCGGAACCGCATTGTTGCCGGCATGGCCGATGCCACTATTGTTGTTGAGGCGGGCATTAAGGGTGGCGCGCTGATTACGGCCGAGATCGCCAATTCGTACAACCGCGATGTTTTTGCCTTCCCCGGCAGGGTTACCGATGAATATTCAACGGGCTGCAACTTTTTAATCCGCAATCATAAAGCGGCCCTGCTGACATCGGGCGCCGACCTGGCTTTTGTTTTGGGCTGGGAGAAAACCGGCGGCGAGGTAAAGCCGCAGGCCCAGCTGATGCTGCCGATTGACCTATCGCCCAACGAAAGTTTAATTTTCGAAACCATCCGCCAAAATGCCGGTCAGTTAGGTATTGACGATCTGGCGATAAAAACCAACCTGCCGCTAAGCCAACTGGCCATGAACTTGTTGAACCTGGAGATGCAGGGCTTTGTGAATTCGTTGCCGGGGAAAACGTACCGGGTTAATTAGCCCCCTCTAAATCTCCCCCGGTAGGGGAGACTTTTTAAGCCCTCCCTACCGGGGAGGGTTGGGTTGGGCTTCTGCACTCGGCGATTGAGCGTGCCGATGTTGTAAATTATAAATACTGATTATTGGAGCAAACAGAGCACATTGATCATCAGCGCACCGAATATGATGCATACTTACCGCTTTTAAAAGATCCCTCCTTTCGTCGGGATGACATAATGGAGGGGAGTTAAACATTGATAATCAATATCTTATGATACGATCGACCTTTTTAAAGCGATAAGCCTACCTCAAACTCATCATCTTAATGGAGCAGGCTGGCTTCCCCAAAAAAATCAATCCCCATTCTTCGGGTAATCATAGTACGATATATTACCTGTGCCACCACTCACTTCTTTCCAGCTGTCGATATCAAAATCAACTACGGCTATGGCGCAGGTGGGCATATCGTATATCTGGCCGGTAAGGTTGTAAAGCAAATCGCTCAGGCCGGGGTTGTGGCCAAACAGGGCTACAAACTGGTAAGCATCGGGCAGGTTGTTGATAATGTGGAGCAGCGCCGGGTAGTTGGCTTCGTAAATGGATTGGTTGTACGACGGACCGGCAAGGTTGAGCGTTTCGGCAAAAATGCTGGCCGTTGTTCTGGCCCGCAGCGCGGGGCTGCTGAGCAGGTATTGCGGTACGATGCCTTTTTTGTGTAAGCGTTGGGCCATTTCGGAGGCGCTTTTAAAGCCACGGTGGTTTAGCGGGCGGTCAAAGTCGCTTATGCCGGCGTTATCCCAGTCGGACTTGGCATGCCTTACTATCATTAATTTTTTCATCCGGATGCTGTTTTGCTCAGAGCCAAAACCCTAAGCCTATCATAAAGATACGGTTTTTGATGCTGGTAGTATTAGGGTCGATAGGAAATTGGGATGCAACGTTGTTTAGCCCAAGGCTATACCGCATGTTAAACGTTAAGTGGTTGTTAAGCTCCAGGCCTGTTGTAAAGTTGGCGCCGTAGTCTAATTTTTTAAAGTCTTCCGAATTGCCAAACCTTACGGCTGTGCCTGTGGTGGTATTTACACCCTCAATTTGATTATTGCCGCTTAAGCCCACCGACAGATACGGGCCTGCGCCCACATATATTTTACCCAGCGTAGGCAGGTTAAACTTACGCAGCAGGTTTAGGGGTACATCCAGATAGGTTAGCGTGATGGTATTGGTTTGCGCATTTTGATATTCTTTTACGCCTTTGCCCAATATACCTGCGCCGGCCTGCACATAAAATTCGTGTTTTAAGGGATAATCAACCGTGACCGACAGGCCAAACGTGGTTAATGAATTGGTAGAAAGGATATCGGGGTTGGTGATGCTTTGCGATGCGAAACCTAAACCCCCTTTTAACCCGTATTGCAGTTTTTGGGCCGATGCTATCGCAAAACTAAAAATAATAAATACCGATGAAAAGCACAGCTTCCTCATGTAGTTGTTTTTAAATTAATTAGAAACGCTATTTACAAATTATTTGCAAAAGTAGCAACTTCTTGCTCTGGTATTTCATTCATACATTTAAAATGACCCAAAGGACACTTTTCGAGTCCGAATTTGGAGCAGGGGCGGCAGGGCAGTTCAACGCCAATTACCTGCGCATCCTTTACCTGGTAGGGTTGCACACCTAAAAGCTCAGGCACGGTGCCGCCCCAGATAGAGGCTATGGGCACGTTAAATGCCTCGGCTATGTGGGTTAGGCCGGTATCAAAGCCAATTACTTTTTTTGCTTTTGATACCAGGAATACCGATTCGTCTAAGCTGGTTTTGCCGCAGGCGTTGTACACCTGCGGTCCCAGGGCGGCTTCAATTTCGTCGGCATTAGCCTTTACATCGTTACCGCCCAGTAATACCACCGGATGGTTGATTTGCCTGCAAATGCTGATGATTTTGCTGTTGGGCATGCGCTTGGTGAAATGTGTGGCGCCTATAATAAAGGCCACGTAGTTTTGCTGGTGCGATGGCGGGAGCAGCTGCTGCAAAGTATGGTTGGCCTTAATATAATAATCGATAGGCAGACCATCGTTTTTTACGCCCAAAAAGCTAACGGTTTGCATATAGCGCTCCACCAGGTGCGTTGGCGGCACCAGTTTTAGGCGCAACTTTAACGATAGCCATTTGCGTACGGTTTGCTTTTTATAGGTTGATGATTTGATGCCCGTTTTTAACTTGATGAGGGCCGTACGCAGGTTGTTATGCAGATCAATAATATAATCGAACTGCCCGGCGCGGATCTCGTCAATGGTGTCGGATAGGCTGCCCTTCAGCAAATGCAGCTCATCAACATAGGGGTTATTATCGTAAATATATTTAAACGCCGGTTTGGTTAAAAAGTGAATTTGAGCGCCGGGCAGCTGCTGTTTAAGGCAACGCACTATGGGGGTGGTATAAATAATATCGCCCATGGAGCTAAAGCGGATAACCAGAATTTTTAAGCCTTTATCCAAAATTATTTGTTGCTGATGGTGGATGCGTTTGCTTTACGCGATGCAAAGCGTTGTTCTATCTCGGTTAGGCTAAGCGCATTTAGGCAGCGCTCTTTATACAAGCCGCCTTTGCGGGCCGCTAAAATACCGTAGTGCATATCCAAAAAGCCCTCGTTACGGTGCGCATCGGGGTTAACGGATAGCCATACGCCTTGGTCTAAAGCGTATTGGTGCCAGCGCCAGTCCAGATCGAGCCGCAGCGGGTTGGCATTAATTTCAATTACCACGCCGTTGGCCGCGCAGGCGTCAATCACCTTTTTATAATCAATACTGTAGCCGTTGCGGCTTAGCAATAAACGACCGGTGGGGTGGCCCAAAATGGTGGTGTAAGGGTTCTCGATGGCCTTAATCAGGCGGGCGGTAGCCTTTTCTTCGGCCATTTTAAGGTTGGAGTGTACCGATGCAACAATAAAATCAAAACGCTGCAAAATCTCGTCGGGGTAATCCAGCGATCCATCGCTCAATATGTCCGATTCTATGCCCTTAAAAATATGGAAGCCCGGTGTTTTTTTGTTGATGTGGTCAATCTCCTCGTGCTGCTGCAATACCCTTTCAATGCTCAGGCCCTTGGCGTAAAAGGCGCTCTTGCTGTGGTCGCAAATGCCCAGGTACTGTAGTTGCAGGGTATCGCGGCAGTACAGGGCCATTTCTTCCAGCGTGTTTACGCCGTCGCTCCAGATGCTGTGGTTGTGCAGGGTGCCCAGCAGGTCGTCATAAACAATCAGCGTGGGTAATTCAGCCTCGGTAGCTTTTTTAATAATGGCGGCCCCTTCGCGCAGTTCGGGCTCTATGTAAGGCAAGCCCGCCTCCTGGTAAATCTCTTCCTCGGTTTCGGGCTGAAAATCAGTATCATGGATGCGCTTTAATACGGCATCAACATGCTCTTGGTTCCCGGTTTGGATAAATACTTCTTTATAAAAATCAGCCGTATCGGTTAGCACGATGCTGATCAGCAAGCCGTTTTCGGTTTCGCCGCTCATGGTGTTTTGCTCCACGCGGATATTTTGGATGGGGTTTTCTTGCTGTAACACACCAATGTCTTCCTGCGGATCGCCGCTGCCTATCACCAGGCAAAGCTCGGTAACAATCTCGCAGCGCCTGCGGTACTGGCCACACACCATCATGGCGGCATCGGGCAATATTTTTTGCAACTGCTCCTGCAAACCCGCCACCAACGGCTCCACCTGCGAGTACAGGAACTTGCCGTTGCTGGCCATCCTAAACTCAATGGCCTTCCGGATCTCTTCCTGTGTTTTTAAACCGAAGCCCTTGGCCTCGATGAGGCGGTTCTCGTTACAGGCATAAAACAGTTCGCCAACGGTCTCGATATTGAGGTCGTGCCAAATTACGGCTATCTTTTTGGGGCCGATGCCCTTAATGCCCATCATCTCCACCACGCCAGGCGGCGTGGCCGCCAGTAGCTCGTCCAGCTCTATCATGGTACCGGTTGTGAGCAGCTCGGCAATTTTGGCGGCTAAGCTTTTGCCAATGCCATCAATTTTCTCCAACTCATCAAGCGGTTTGGAGGCAATGGCGAAGGGCAATTTATCTACCTTAAAAGCGGCATTAGCTATCGATTTGATTTTAAAAGGGTTTACCTCGTGCAGTTCCATCAGTTGGGCGAGCAAACGCAGGGTACGGGCTATAGGTTTATTTTCCATTGAAATGATCGGGTGGGTAAAAATACAAATTTTGTTTGGAAGGGAGGGGGAGGAAGAAGCAAGAGGTTAGAGGCAGGAAGCAGGAGGATTAGAAGCTGCGAGAAGCGGGATGTTAGAGACAAGAAGCGGGAGGGTTGGTGGTGGGGCTGTTGTAGCTGGTAGCTTTTGGGGGATTTGTCTGGTGCGTAGGCAAAATCATCCTTTGGCCCATGGATCGGCGTTCTAAAAAATTAAGCAGTAATAATTATCAGGGTATTTTATCACCCTGATAATTATTAATTTAAGCCTAAAGTAGTCTTATAACTTTAAATTTAGGCTGTAGCCAAATTGTAATTGGTAAAAATCATCCTTTCGTTCGCTAAAATTTAAATAATTAGAGAACCTTACAAAAAAGCAATTTTTGGGGTTGGTGCCTGGGTAATAATAAGTTGTAACGTTAAAATTCATCAATCGGTTAAATCCGGAATTGGCGTAAAGGCTGTTTTCGTTAAGTTGCTGAAATAAAAATTTTGCCGAACCATCAAATCCGAAATTATTGAGGCGTTTACTGGTTAATCCTAACTCAAAATATTGCGTGTGGAAGGTTCCGCTGCCGGTTATCGAATCTGTTTTGCTTGTTGCTTTATTAACATAAGTAATATTGGTTGCGTTATATTGATATCCGTAGTTGAAGTATAAGGTATTGGCCGGCCGAAAATCCCACCTGAAAATATTGAGTTTGATACCCACATTGAAAAAGCTTCTCTGGAATAGGTTCATCCGGTTGATGTCGGTTTTGGTATCGGCTATCTTTACTGTATCAAATTTGCTGTCAAATTTACTCATGCCAAAATAGGGTTCTAAGCCATAAAAAACATACATAAAATGATTGCGGATATTTTTTCGATGCACGTAAATTTTAGATTTAGCCTCAATTTGTAAAAGGCCATTTGCCTGGTTATTTAAGGCGCCAAAAAGGTCGGTAAAAGCTCTGAAATCAACAAATGAGTTTAAGCCGGCGTTGGCGTACACTTTAAGCTCTTTTACAGGATGCTTGGCATTATTGGTTAAAAAATAAGTTCCGTCGGACGGGAAATAGTTGAAACGTTGGTTAACAATAAAGTCGACAGCATCTTTAACAAAAATATAACTGCCATCTACCGAGTTTGTTAATTTGTCGTCAAATCTGCTGGCAATATCCAGTATTTGGATAGGCGCATCTATGTTTACATAATTTGAGCCGTCTAACATCCTCACCCGTAAAAATTCTATTTCACCTTCCTTGATGGTTACGATAACAGAATCGATAGTTTGGGGCTTGAGGCGGTATTGAGTGGTTTCTGTTTTATCGGTGCTGGTACCCTTTTTCTCGGCAGTTGATGTGTCGTTTTTTTTTGTAGTAACTGTTTTATTAACAATCATGTCTTTTGTTGTCGCATCAGTATTGATTGTCACGTTTGTTGTTAGGTTGTTTGATGTAGTCTGGCTTGCTTTTCGTAATCTGTCTAATAACGATTTCGATTTAACTTCATCCGATCCTGGTAATACAGCGCTGGCATTTTTTTGAATAATCAGTTTCCCGATATAGGTTTGCGTGGTGTCGCCATTTAAAATCTGAGCTCTTAAAGTACTTAAGTCGGCCTGGATGTCGGCATTTGATTTTAACAATTTGGCTTCCACCGTAGTAGGTGCCCGGGGCGATGGTTGATAAATAACCAAGCAGCTATCGAGCGGTTTAGAGTTAAGCTGTTGCGACAGCGTTATTTTGAAAATAGTGGGTATGGTATCGGTTGTATCGGCATGTAAGGTGACTTTTATATCACGTTTAACGGGCATGTTTTTACCAAATGTGATTTTTTGGGGATTAGGGGTTATTGAATAGGATGCTTTTGAAATACCGATTTTTGCAACGTTAATATAATAATAAGAATCGGTCGTACTGTCGGTAGGAACGGTGTTAGCAACCGATACAATGATGTCTTGTGGAGCATTTTTCTGATAGACTACCTCCGTTTTTTTTTCGTCAATAGTTAACCGGGGGGTGTTTTGTGCTTTGACACAGAGAGGCAAGACGATTCCCCATAGGGAATACTGAATTAATTTACAGATTTTCATAAAATGTAATTTGGTTAGGGTTTGATATGATATTAATTAATTATTTTAATTATTATGCAACTTGCTGGTTTGTAGGTTATATTTTTAATTATATGTAATAAATATATAAAATAAATTGAGGATGTGAAAAATAAAGGCTTGATTTTTTGCTTATGATGAGGTTTGATATTGAACATGGCCAGCACAATACAGATACAGGAAATTATTAATAAGCTATTGCTGCTAAAATTGCTGCGGATTGATTGCCAGTGCAAAGCAAGGTTGGTTTGCTGCCGAGTGGGCCTATAATTATTAGCAAATGGATTTCCCTATCAGCAGATGCCGCTGCCACTTTTTAAGAATTGTTTATTAAAGGATGTATTTTTGCATAAGCCGCAACTTTTTAAACTTTCTAACTGATAACTCAATTGACTTCCCCAATGATTAACCTGTTGTGCAGCGTTAGCGATAGGAGCGGATACCGGCCCGTGGCTAAGGCTTGCGCAGTATAAGCGGATAGCGCGGGCCGGAGGCAACGCCCTATATATAAGAGACAAGATGCAGGAAGGGAGAGGCAAGAACCGGTTTCTGTGGATAGTATACCCCGAGGCGATGATTTTATACCTTACTACACTAAATAAAAAATATTTAATAAAATGTTTTTTATTTAAATATAATTTGTATTATTGCAGCATGAAAACAATACAAATACAAAGCCAATTTCCGCAACTGATTGATCAGGGGTGATGGGTATGTATTGATAAAAAAATATAAACTTCAAAAAATCCTCTTAGATCGTCTAAGGGGATTTTTTGTTTTAGGGTAATATATCAATTGGCAGATTACTTGCTTTGGGAGCATGAGGTTGTGGGTTCGAGTCCCGCTTACCCTACACTGGAAATATAGCTCAATGGTTAGAGTAGCACCCTTATACGGTGTCGGTTAAAGGTTCAAGTCCTTTTATTTCCACTGGTGGTGATGGTTTGAGGTATGGTGTTTGCTTGTCGTAATTATGCCTTAACTGCGGAGTTGGCAACATGTAGCGGGCGGTAAGTTTGTGGCGCTGGCTGCGGTGTGTGCTTTTATAATTTCCTATGGTGCAACGGTAGCACGTCCGGTTTTGGTCCGGAAGATTGTGGTTCAAATCCATGTAGGAAAACTATGTTTAAATATTAAATAATATGAATGGTGTGGTTTTTGAGGGTATTTTTTTGATTGGTGTTTCTTTTTTAGCGGCTCTATAAAACTATGTCATCCCGAGGTACGAGGGAACTTTTGCGCGAGCCAGGTATGCTTTAGGGCTTTTTAATGGAGTAGAGTTATCGCTCGGAGGAGTTCCCTCGTACTTTATAATGACGTCTTCTTAAGTTATTGACTATCAGTGCGTCTGTTTTGCTCTGATAATCAGTATTCTTAATTTAAATCATCGGCCCGCTCAATCGCCGCGGGAAGGGCTAGTTACGTTATTCACTATTGTTTGTTTTTGGTGTGAATGAATGCTACGCAGTTTTGTCTTGATACAAAAAGTAACCAAAAACCGACCGGAGGGAGCTCATGAACATCTAAAAAAAACAAACACAGGTGAATAAAATCAAGACTGCCCGATCCTTCCGCCCACGGGCCCAGCTCCCGGCCCGGCGTGCAGTCAGGCCTTTGCGCACATTTCCTGTCCGCGCAAAATAGCCTACAGGTTTCAAACGTCATCTCTGTTTTTTCCGGGGTGAGGCCCGGTGGGTTCCTCAATGACATAGTTTAAGATGCTTTTCAAACGTCATCCCTGTCTTTTCCGGCTGGCCGGATTGGTCTCTCGGATGGCAGGGCGGTGAGTGCGGGTGCGGGTGCGGTGCGTTTAATCTCTCGCCGAACTGATTAGCCTACGTTTTGATCGCTCGCATAGAACACACCCCTCCGCCCCTCTCGAGAGGGGAATCGCGCTTTCCCTCCGCTTTTTTTCGTTTATTTTATTGATTATGAACCTGTTTGGTTGACTCCCCTCTTGAGAGGGGGTGGGTTAGGCGGTGCGGCTGCAGGGGGTGTGTTTCTGCGCGCGACGAACTTTTGCGCAATTACTTGTCGCTTGCATAGAACATCCCAACGCTACTTGCATCCCAAAGCGAGGTTGCTTGCGGTAGTGTTTATTAATGTATGAATTTTTCAAGCTCACTGTAAATTTCCTTTGCCTTAAAAATTGCCTCATCGCTCTCTCCAACAAGCATACTTCCATAATCTTCATCAATAACAAGTTTAAATATAACGTCTTGAATGGAGATTATCCAAATTCTTGAATAAGGTCCATCAATTTTCTCGATAAGATTCGCATTTAAATTAGCTTCAAATCTTTCAAATAATTCTTCCGCATTATCATAATTAATTAACTCATCAAAGAAAATCTTAATGATCTCTTTACTTTCAAAACAATGCATAATTTACTTTTTTAGGTTTTACTCCTGAACTCTGATTAACGGAGCTTCTTGAACGCGTGGCTACACGTTGTGAATGTATCTCTAAGCATATAGACTGCTTGGTTGCACGAGTGAGGCTTGCGGTACACTCGCGACGAACTTTGCGCAATTACTTATCGCTCGCATAGTACACACCCCTCCGCCCCTCTCGAGAGGGGAATCGCGCTTTCCCGCCGCTTTTTTGTTAATGCGCAACAACCTAACTTTTCAACCTTCCAACTTTACAACCTTCCAACTTTACAACCTTCCAACTTTTCAACCTTCCAACTTTCAACCAACCCCCCGTACCTAAACTCATTCCCCCATATCATACACCGACACCCGGTTGTTAATTTCTAAAAAGGCGCAGTGGTTGCGTTTGGGGATGGCCAGGATGCCTTTAATTGGGTATTCGGTGGTGATGCTGTGTTCTGATTCGGGCGTTTGGTGGGTTATGTTAAATATTTCGGCACGGTTGCCTTCGGCAACGGCCAGGCGGTTGTTGCCGAGCAGTTTAATGTTGGTGCTGTGCATACCGGTGGCAAACAGGGTGCTCGATATGTTCATTCCTTTTAGGCTGGGTGTTACTATTAGGCAGCCGGCTTCGGTGCGGAGTGCTATTTTTAACGCGGTGTGCTGGCCGGTTACGTCCATTTGTAAAATGGGGCTCGCTACATCCAGTTCTTCCAGCGGGCCGCCGGGCGCATAGCGCAGCAGCACCTGGCCGGTAAATAAATAAAAGTGATTATTGCGCCATACCATGCCCCGATTGCTGAAGTTCAAGCCGCGCTGGTCGAGCGATTCACTGGTGGGCGTATTACAGGGGTGACTGGCTATGAGCTGACCGGTAATGCTAAAATCAGAAAATGTTAAACCTTGGGCATGCTGAAGCACAGTTATCCCTTTATTGCCGTTTAGGCAATAGGTTAATGCCTGCCGGGGCAGCCAGTCCAGTGTTTTTAGCCCGAACTCCCGCTCAAAATACGAGTAGGCTTCCAGTTTTTGGTCAATGTTTTGGGGTATCTGTTCGCCCGCTATCCACACATGGTCGGACAGGTCCTGGTCGGCCAGTAGCCAAAGTGAGGTGGTGGAACACTTGTTGGTTAAATATTGGTAGCTTACCTTGCCTTGCCAATTGGCGCGCAGTAGGAGCAGCTCATCGCCCTTAAGGCCAATACCCAATAGCTGATCGTGATAGGTTAACATGCTGAGCCACACCATATCCTTCCGGATGTCGAGGTATATGGCACGCGGTTTTACCGGCGCCACTTTTAGGTGCTGGTTAATAAAGCGCCCGGCATCGGCTGCCAGCAGGCTATCGTTGGGTATAAATTTGCTCAGCAGCTTTAGGCCGCTGGTATCGCCCAGTTCGGTTTGTTGGTTAACAATATCGTAGGCAATGCCCAGGGCGGTTTGCTGCAGGCGGGCATCGGGGTATTGCTGGTTAACGGCGGCCAATACGGTTAAAAAAGGCGTTTTTTTAGCGCGGGATACCTGGGCGGCGTACACTTGTTTTATTTGCTGTGGCAGCTGGCTATCATCGGCCTGGTGCTGCAGCTCAAAATATTTTTTGAGGCAGCCTTCGGCATCGTTGGTGTGCTGCCAGCCTTGCAGCAATAAGCCGAGGGCCTCATCCTGCTGCTGCATTTTATCAAGCTTAATGGCGGCGGCTTTTTGGTAATTGTGCCCGGCAGTGTATTCGGCCACGGTTTGGTCGTAGTATTTAAAGGCCTGGTCTTGCTGGCCCAATACGGTAAACAAGTCGCCGGCTTTTTCTAATTGATTAAGGCCGATATAAATGGGGATGGCCTCGGTAAGCAGTCCGCCTTTTTCAAGGCATTCGGCGGCCTGGCGGTCGCTCTTTAAATGGTCGCGGTACAGGGCGGCGGCTTCGCGGTAATATTTTCCCTGTTGCAGGGTATTGGCGGCGGAGTAAAAATCGCCCAGCAGATGGGCATAAATGTAAGCCGCTTTTTTATGATCGCCACGGGCAATGGCATCGTTGGCGGCCTGCATATAGCGTTGCCTTAGCTGCACGGAATAGGCATCCACATCCCAGCCATCAACGGCCTGGCCGCCACCCAGGTTACGCAGGTTAAACTGCACGGAGCGGCGTGTAAGCTTGCCCGATTGCGGCCCTTTGCCCCGGTTAAGGTAGGGGCTATTGAGCGGGATGGCGTATTGCAGGGCCTCGTCGGTATTGTTATCAAACAGATCCATCAGGCGCTTTAACTCACTGTCGCGCTGTTTCATCAGGTCATCCAGCTTTTGGCTAATCTGCTGATCTATTTTTTTAAACCATTTGGCAAGCGGGGTTGTATTGCCGGGCCGGGGTTTAAATATAAAAGCAAACAAGGCCCATAGTAATTTACCTATCAAGGCCAGCCCCGGCAGCATCAACAGCGCCAGTTGGATGAGCCAGCTAACAACCCGGCCGCGGCCAGGTTGCCGGGCATGGGCGGCAGGTATATCGGTAAGGGGCTTGCTGCCCACATCCTCATCCTTAAGGGCATCCAATATATCGTCGCTATCATCAGCCTCCAGGCTAATGGAGCGCAGCGGCGGCGCTGCCGGTAAACCAGGATGTGCCAAACCCCAGTTGGCGGGCCGGGCCGCAGGCAGTTGGATGAGCGAGGCCAAATCGAGCTCGTCGGTACGCTCAAAGCCCACCAGGCCTATTGCTGGATGGAATACCTGCACATCCCACAGCAGCAGGGCTTTTAATTCGGCGGCGCTTACCACAGGATGGAGTGATGCCCTTACGGGGATGAAAAGCTTAGGGTTAATTTGCGTATACGGATGTTGGATAAGTTGCGCTGGCGGCACCTGCCCGGCGGCAAACCGCACAAATAAACCTGCAGCAGCGTTAACGCCGATGCTTTGCGGCATTATAAAGCATTGCAGGCTTTGCAAATCGGTTTGCCAAACATTCATCTGCGTAAACCACTCCTGGGGCGTGTGGCCCGGTACAAATGCCCCGGTTACAGGCTGGTTTGTGTTTTCTGTATATTTTAATTGCAGTTGCATATTACTTTAGCGCATCAATAAAGGGTTGAATGTATTGTTGATAAAACTGACCCGGCGGCAACACCGTGGTTGCGCCCGGCCCCAAAAAATAAGGCGAGCCGCATACCGTGCCATCGGCTGCCCAGCAGGCGGTAGGTTTATCAAGTACCAGCAGCAGGCTTAGTTCGGTTAGGCTGCTATCGGCGCTTTTTAAGTGAAGTAAACCGCGCGAATCTAAAACCATTTGGCTGCCGTTTGGCCAGGTAAATTTGGTGAATTTTAAATTAGGCAGGTGCTCAACCACCATGTTTTCTTGCCCAACGGGCTTGGTCCACTCAATGGCGGCCAGTTTGTTTTCGGTTAAAAATAGGTAGTTGCCGCTTTTAACTTCAAGCCCGTGGCTATCAATAAACAGCCGCCCGCCAGTATGCAGGTAAATGCTTTTGGCCGAGTTAATTACACAATAGCCGTTATTAATTATTTTTTTAATGTGGTTTAATATCTCGAATTCCAGCATAACGGGCGGTTGCTTAAACACGTCTGCGTCCAGGCTGCCCGGCAGGCGTCGGCCCGTCATCGGGTCGATGGTTATTACATCGGTTCTGGTTTTAATATAAAACAGGTTATCCACGTAGCGTACCTCTGTTGCATACACATCTTCCGTTTGGTGTATCATGGTGTTGCAGTTGTTGGTATCAACCTGGTAAATTTCGATGCACTTAAACTGACTCACCAGGATAAACAGGTAGGTGCCGTTTTCGCCGCAGTAATAGCTGCCGTTGCTAATTACATCAACAAGCTCTATGGCGCCTTTGCCTTTATCTGTCCAGTACAGCACCCGGTTATCGCGGGTAATCATCACCACCCGGTTGTTGCTCAGCTTAAAGGTATTGCCATGCTTCAGTTTGATTTTTGAAGCCGGGAACAACAGCGGGAAATGATCAGCAGCCAGCATGGCGGGCAAGCCAGTCCCTTTGTTTTTTTTGCTGATGGACTTATAACTGGTAAATAAAACTTCGTTAAGGTTAATTAAGGCCTGGTTAACCAGCTTGTGCCTTTTACCGGTAAGGTGGTAAAGGGCAATATGGCCGGTGCGGCTAACCTCGGCCAGGTAATCCAGCCGGTCTCGCACCTGTAAAAAGGCTGTCATAAAAGCGGCATCCTCGCGGTAACCTTCCCCGGTAATTAAAATATATTTTTGGTTTTTATCCTTTTGCGTGCTAAGCAGTTGGTGCAGCTGTCGGCCGCAATGCAGGGCAGCGTCCAACTGTTCGAGTGTGTGGATGATGCCGCCCTTGGTAGCCAGATCCATCGCGCTGGTTTGCTTGCCGCCCAGAGCCCAGGCCTGCATATGGCCCTGCTTTTTACTTTGGCTAAAGGCCAGGGCGGTTGCCAGCCCAAAAACACGGGGCAGGCCCCACATTTTTAAGGTGGTATCCAGCAATACGTTCCATTGCTGCTGCTGGTTGGCGGGTAATTGTTCGCGCTGCAAAAACAGGGCTTCGTTATGGGCTAAGCGGGCGGTGAGCAATAAATCGTCCTGGGCGAGCTCGCTTAATAACAGCTTGTCGAAATGACCACGGTTGCTGATATCAGATACGCCGCCGACCGACTGATCACTACTGCCGCTCAAATGCATGGGGATGTTGAGCGCCGCCATCACTTTTCGCGCCAGCCAGGCGATGCCCGCGGTGTTCGCGTCGGCAGTTAGCTGGCCCATCAAGTCGTCCTGCTCCGGTTCAGGGGCGGGTAATGCTATTTTGGCCGGGGCGGGTAGGGCGTTGATGCCGGTGCGCAGCTTCAGCTCAAGCGCCTCCACATCCGGAAACTGCTCCAGGGCCATCACCAGCGGATTTAAATCCGACCAAAGATCGGCAAAATCAAACTTGCGGTATTCGTTAAAAATCAAATGATCCAACTCCCCACTGTTAAACAACTGTAACATGGCGTGGGTGTGGTTCCAGTCGGTTTGGCTGCCATGCTCCAGCACCGCCTGGCACAGCGCTATCCGCTTGGTGCCCGAGCGATACACCATAGGCAGGTTATTCACCAGTTTTAAAAAGGCAAAGGCTTTGTGGGTTAAACCGGCAGCTAATTTATATTCGGGGGCCTCAAACCCGGTATTAAGGCTTAACTGGTGCAGTGTGCCTTGCAGCTGAAACAGGTTATCAAAATCTTCCTTGCAGGCGCAAAGCAACAGCAGGATAGTACCCGCGTGGATATCCGCCGGAAGCGATAAAGCCTTCAGTATAAAAACAAAATCTTCGCGGTAAGCAATGGTGCTGCCGTTTTTAAACTCCAGCACGTTGCCGTTTTCGGCCCAACGCCAAAAGTAATGCTCAGGCGGTTGGAAGTATTGGAGGGTTTGGTTTTTCATATTTTGTTATAGTCGATGGTGTTTTTTAGTCCATAGTTTTTTAGTCCATAGTCCATGGTCCATAGTCCATGGTATCTTTTTGGTAGTTCATAGGTGGATCGTGTTTTAAGTTGTTTCCATCTTTTTTTTTCGTTAATTTTTGATTATCAATACGTTTATTACTGCGTTAATAATCAGTATTCTTAATTTAGAACATCGGCACGCTCAATCGCCGCGGGAAGAAGCCCCACCCAACCCTCCCCGGTAGGGAGGGCTTAAAAAGTCTCCCCTACCGGGGGAGATTTAGAGGGGGCTTTTAGAGGGGGCTTTGGACTGCCCGATCCTTCCACCCACAGGCCAGCTCCCGGCCCGGCGTGCAGTCGGGGCCTTTGCGCACTTTTCCTATCTGCGCTGGGTAATCTCCATTAGGTTCAAACGTCATTCGTGTTTTTTTTCGGTTGGCCGGATCGGGTACTTAAGAATACATAGCATGTTGCTAATTAATTATTTACTTTAAAAATGAGATCTTAAAACAGTATTGAAATTTAACGAAAAATATTATTAGCCAAATCTTGGTTTATCCTATCATTTACAAATCGAATTTTTAGTACCCATAAAGAACGTCATAGCCATTATAGTTAACAGTGGCCATGCCATGAACATCAGCCATACACCATGGACCATCGACAAAAAAACTATTGCCATGGACCATGGACTATCGACCATGGACTAACAAAACTATTGCCATGGACCATGGACTATCGACTATGGACTAAAAAGCCATGGACTAAAACACTAACTCAGCCTCACCGCGCTGCGCCTGGCCGGTTTAAAGGCCGATAGGGGCACTTCTTCCCATTGTCCGTCGCTGTCAAACAGCATTAAAAATTCTGGTTCGGCGGCTTCGGGGTTAAGCAGGGCGGCAATGGCGGGCGGGTTAAAATCAAAACCGGTGGGCAGCAGCATTTGCCGGTTTAGCCAATAGGGCTGCCCGGCTATGGCTGGCAGCGGCTTGCCCATAATAAGCACCTGCCCCTTTGCCGATACCGCGAACTGTAGCTGTGCCAGCCTTACGCCGGGGGCGGTTTCGGCATAAGCCTTCCACCCGGGCAGTCCGGTTACCAGGGCGTGGGGCTCCATAACCTGTGCTGATCGCGATAGCGTTAGCGCCATTTTGCTTTTAACCGTGCCCGGCATGGCCGATACCGGCAGCTCAACCGGTATAAAAGCCATCAGGGGCTGCCAGTTTAATGTTGGTAGTTTACCAACCGGCGTTTGTGCTCCGAATAAAAAAAGCAGTTCCTGTTGGTCCATCATATACCAGCGCAAAACCGGGATCGAGGCCGTTAGCTTATCCGGCGAGCCTGCGGCGGCAAGGCCGCGCAGCCAAATCTGCTTGCCATCGGCGGCGGCCTGTAGTCCGCTTATGCCGCGCAGCGCGCCCAGGGCAGGGCGATATCGCTCTTCGAGCACTATCAGTTTTTCTTTCATGCGGTGTGCACTATCTGCTTCCAAAGCTCATCAATGGGCGCCTGCACATATTTGCGCTGTTCCTCGTTGCCAATCCAGTCGCAGCGGCTGTTCAGGTGCGACAGGCGGTCTTTAATCAACGATCGTTCGGCCAGCGTAGTTTCCGGCTCGGCCCATTGTAGGCTGAGCTTTTGTACTTCGCTGTAAATCTCGTCGGCATCGGGCAGGGCGTTAAGCAGTGCGCGGGGATGGCGGCCGGCATCGTCGGCGGCCATATCTACCACGGTGTTCACAATATTGCTAATCACTTCGCGCTGCTCCTCGGTATCCCAAATGTGGCGCAGCACCCATAAATCCGAGGGGATGGCCGTTTGCCGCTTGCAGATGAGCGCGCTGGCCGCAATGAGCCTTTGCAGCTTTACGGCGCGCCTGTCGGATACCTGCAAACCCGCGTTGCGCAACTGCTGTATCAGCTCGATGTACTGCGGCCTGATGGTCTGCAAATCAATTAGCGATGTATATTGCTGCAGGCGGCGTATCTCGTCGGTACCGATGCTGGGCCGCTCGGCGCCTGTTTTTTGCTCCAGCATCCAGCCCGCGTTAAGCAGGGCGTTCAGTTGTTGCGGCTCCACGTTATCGCAGCGCACGCGGATCAAAAACCTGTCGAACAACGCTTGCAGGGCCTCATCCTCCGGCAAATGGTTGCTGGCCCCAATCACCATCAGGGCGGGCAGTTGCCGGGTTTCGCGCCCGCGCCTAAAAATCTTCTCGTTCAGCACCATCAGCAGGCTGTTTAAAATGGCGCTGTTGGCGTTGAGCAACTCATCCAAAAATATCAGCGAAGCCTCGGGCAGCATCCCCTCGGTATTGGTTACCAGCTCACCCTCGCGCAGTTTACGAATGTCGAACGGGCCAAAAAGCTCGTTGGGCTCGGTAAAGCGGGTAAGCAGGTACTCAAACGTTTGGCCATCCAGCAATTTGGCCAGCTCGCGCACGGTGGCGCTTTTGGCCGTACCCGGCGGGCCCAGCAAAAACAGGTTTTCGCGCCCAACTAAGCAAATGCCCATCAGGTCGATAATTTCGTCTTTGCCTACAAAGGTGTCTTTCAGGTGCTGTAAAACCGCTTGTAGCTTATCAATGGTTAAAAATTGTTTATCGGTAGTTGTAATCATAAGTCGGGTAGCTGTTCGGGCAGCACCAGCAGCTCAAGGCCGGGCCAAAGCAGGGGCTGGTGCATGCCCAGTATTTCATCAAGCGCGGCCCGTTCGGTCGCGCCCTTTAACCTGCCCGTATCGGCGTGCTGTATAATACGGTCAAGGTAAGTGTATTTGAGCGAGGGGTGGGCCATAATAATGGCGGTATCCACCTCAGGTTCAATATTTAAGCCAACCGACGAGTAGGGCCACTGTGCCGCCGTTTGCCGCAAACGCTTTACCAGCTCATCGCCGGGCGCAATGCCGCTGCCCAACCTCAAAAGGCTGGGCAGGTGGCGTAAAATTAAATCGGCCGAGTAAATAGCATCGGCATTGGCCGGGCCGCTAAAAGGCTGCAGGTACTCGTCTATCACGCTGGCACCCAGGTTGCGCAGCATCATCAGCTGGGTAGCGTGGTACAGGTATTGCGCGGCCCAAAGCGCCGCCGCAGCGTCAAAACCGGGTGCGGGGAAGGGCATCTCAAGCCGGTCGGCCTCGTAAAACTGCATCATCAATCCGGTTGATTTCGCCAGGTCATCCCCCTCAAAACGAGCCATTTCCCGGGGTAAAATCACCTCGCCCCGGCTAAATAAATCGTTTAAAAATTCGCTTAGTTTCACCTCGCTTAAATTAAAGCATTTTTTTTGATTAAGCAATCGGGGGATGGTTATTTGGTTATTAAGTTATTGGTTATTAGTTACTGGGTTATTGAGTTATTAGTTATTAAGTTATTTGTTATTGGGTTATTAAGTTATTCATTATTTGGTTATTTGTTATTGGGTTATTAAGTTATTCGTTATTAAGTTATTGTGCCTATTGGCAGGTTGTTGTTAGGTGTTTGTTCATCAAAAATATTCATTAACCCCAATAACCTACCAGTCATCTAATAACGTAGTAGCTTACAAATTACATAGTAATCAGCAACTTCATAACCTACCAATCATCTAATAATCAGCAACCTAATAACAACCAATAACCAATAACCCAATAACCAATAACCAATAACCAATAACCAATAACCCAATAACCAATAACCCCCAACAGGGCGTTGCCTTCGGCCCAGGCTATCCGCTTATACTGCGCAGGCCTTAGCCACTGGGCCGGTATCCGCTGCTATCCTTAACGCAGGGCATTGTTTTACTGCTGAGCCAACCATTAACGGCCTGCCCGCAGGCTAACCGGAGTATTTTGCTGCTTAATAATAGTTGTTTGAAATAATATATTATTTCGTCAAAGTGTGTTTTTTTAAAAAATCCTTTCTATATTAGTACCTCTGCTTATGCCATATAATGAGATTGCATTTTTGCAACCTAAAGAGATTTAGTTAATTAAATTTAGTGGTACCCAATTATAAACCCCGCACTGCCTAAAGCGGTGTTATTTATGAATAATAATATTGATGAGCAAGCCGCCTCAACAGGGCCTGGTTTAACTATGGTTATTACCAACCCGTTTTGGCAGGTACAAAGCTGGAGCTATTGTGCTTGCGCGCGCTATGGCTATACCGAGCACGAGGCGCTCGGCCAAAATATAGCATTTTTGTTTGCCGATGCCGCAGGCAAGCCTTTATATTGCAACCAAAACATTCAACCGGCTTTGGCGGGGGGCACACTAACCAAGCGCCAAAGTCAAATAACCAAGGCAGGCCGTGTTTTTGAGACCGAGGTAACGTTCACCGCCCTTTATGATGCCAATAGCCGGTTAACTACGTACCAAATTATGCTGCAAGCGCCTGATGGCGAGGCAGAACCGGCGCCTCTGCAAACTGATAGCGGGCAAAACGGCCAGGCTGCCGAAGGCCCCGGGAGCGGCCTGCTTGCCCAAAAGGTGCAGTTTATACAAACCATTACCGATAATCTGCCCGCCATGATAGCCTATTACTCGGCCGGTTTACAATGCCTGTTTGCCAACCAGCCCTATCAGGATTATTTTGGCCACAACGGCAAATCGGTAATTGGCTGCCACAAGCGCGACCTGATGCACCCCGCCGAATTTAACACCCATCAGCAGCACCTGTACCAGGTACTGGCAGGCAACGCCCAAAGGTTTGAGCGTAACTTTGTAAAAAACACTGGCGAAACTATTTATACCCTTACCCAATATCTGCCCGATTTTGATGGCCATGCTGTAAAGGGTTTTTACTCGCTGATATACGATATCAGCGAGGTAAAAGAAGCCCAAACCGAAGTAGCTGTAAAAGCGACCCAGATTGCAGACTTGCTCGAAAATATTGACGACGGCTTTATTACTATTGATTTTGAGCTGAAATTTAGCTACGCCAACAAACGCATGGGGCAATTGGTTAATATGGAGCCTACTGCACTTGTAGGCAAGCACATCCTTGCCCTTTTCCCCGAGGCCGAAGGTTCGGTTACGTTTAAGGCCATCCAAAAAGCGCTTCGGCAGCGTGAATACATTTGTAACGAAGATTATTTTGCACCGCTTGATTTATGGCAAGAAAACCGCATTTACCCATCGGCAGGTGGTGTATCCATATTTATACGCGATATATCTGAACGTAAACGGGCCGACGACCGGCTGCGCCAGTATAACGAGCGCTTCAGGCTGATGAGCAGGGCCACAAACGATGCCCTGTTTGAGTGGAACCTCGAAACCAACGAGGTTTGGTGGAGCGAGAGCCATTTTACCCTGTTTGGTTTTGACCCCAAGGGGCCCGTACCCAGCCAGCACGAATGGCTACAGCGCCTGCATCCCAATGAGCGCCAAATGTTTATTGATCTGGATAAGCGCATTCGCGAAAAACTGGTTTTTAGCTGGCAGCAAGAAGTGGTATACCTGCGTGCCAACCAAACCTGGGGTACCTTGCTTAACCGTGGTTTTGTGGTGGTTAATGCGCGGCAGCAGCCGGTACGCATACTGGCTTCGTTTATGGATATTACCGACCGTAAAAATGCCGAACGGCAAAAAGAGTTGGTGGCCTATATAAGCCAGGTATTTAACGAGCAAACCAGCCTTAATCTGGCTTTGCAGCAGGTGCTTCAAAAAGCATTGGAGCATGGCGGCGCCACGCTGGCCGAAATTTGGCTTACCAGTGCCGATCAGCAACGCATCATCCTGGAGGCTAAAAGTGCGCGGGCGCCACAGGGGCATGTATTTTTTGATGACAGCGCCGATATAAAAAATATGGCCAGGGGCGAGGGGTTGCCCGGCACTACGCTGGCTGCCGGTGTTAGCCAGTTTTGGCGTTATGATGATCCGGATGCCGGTTTTGTGCGCCGCGGGCCCGCCATTCAGGCCGGTTTAAAATCGGCCTTTAGCATACCGCTGTTTCATAACCAGGATGTGATAGGGGTATTGATACAGCGCTTTGATACCGATGATGAATTGTTGAGCCTGTACCCCGGTTTGTTTGAAGCGATTGGCCAGCACCTGGGTACCGAAATTAAAAATAAACAACTGGCGCAGCAACTGCAGCAGGTTTTTGATTGTGCGCCCGATATGATTTGCATTGCCGGTACCGATAGTTATTTTAAAAAGGTTAACCCAGCCATGAACGCCCTGTTGGGCTATACCACCGAGGAGCTTTTGAGCATGCCGATAGACAAATTTTTGCACCCGGCCGATGTGGCTGGAAAAAACAAGCGCATGCAGGCTTTTGCGCAGGGTACGCAAACTATTTATTTTGAAAACCGCTACATCAGCAAATCGGGCAAAATAATATGGCTTTCGTGGACGGTGAGCCGCGCGCTCGAAGATGGTTTGCTGTTTTGCGTGGGCAAGGATGTATCGGACAAAAAAGAACTACAGATGATGCTCGAAAAGGCTACCGATTTAGCCCGTATAGGCGGCTGGGAGGCAGATTTGATTTTGGGTAAGGTGTATTGGTCGGCCATTACGCGCCAAATTATGGAGGTTGATGCTGGTTTTGAACCTGATATTCAAAAATCCCTGGATTTTTATGGCGAAGGGCAGCACCGCAGGCAAATGGTTGAGGCCATCAACCGGGCTATAGACAAAGGTATCCGTTGCTATGCCGAGTTACAAATTACAACAGCCAAAGGAAAGATTAAGTGGGTTAGGGTTGTTGCCGAGGCGGAGTATAATGCCGAAGGCGTGTGCATACGTGTGCATGGCAGTTTCCAGGATATTGATAAGCTAAAGAGAGCCGAAATTGCCGCTAAAGTAGCCCTGGCCGAAAAAAAAGCCATTTTGGAGAGCCTTGGCAATGGCTTTTTTGCTGTTGACCGCCGCTGGGTTACCACCTACTGGAACAGCACTGCCGAAAAAACCACCGGGCGGCTGCGCCACACCATGCTTGGCAAATACTTTTGGGATAGCTATCCGGAGTTAAAAACGCGCGAATCGTACAAGCAGCTAAACAGCGCTATGGAAATGGGTAGGGCCGTCAATTTTGAAGATTACTCCCCAAGCCTGGATACCTGGTTCGGCATAAGTGCTTACCCTACCGAAAACGGCCTGTCGGTATTTTTTAAAGATATTACCGAACGCAAACGCACGGTATGGGCGCTGCAGGAATCGGAGAAACGGTATAGCGACCTGTTCCATCTGAGCCCACAGCCCATGTGGGTTTATGATATGGCAACCCTGCGTTTTTTGGATGTAAACGTAGCCGCCCTGCAGCATTACGGCTACACCAGGGAAGCGTTTTTAGCCATGACCATACGCGATATACGCCCTGCGGAGGATATTACCCTGCTCGAAAAAACTTTGGCTGAATCACACGCCGAACAGAATGTAAAACTTCACGGTGTTTTTAGGCACCGCAAAATGAACGGCGAAATAATCCAGGTAGATATCCAAAGCAATAAAATAAGTTACAAAGGCAAACAGGCCAAGGTTGTTTTAGCCAGCGATGTTACCGACAGGTTAATATATGTTAAAGCCATCGAAGACCAGAACAGAAAACTGCGCGAAATTTCGTGGATCCAGTCGCACGTTGTCCGTGCGCCACTGGCGCGTATTATGGGCCTGGTACCCCTCATTAATGCCCTCAACCCCAGCGACCCTGAACAGCAACTCATCTTCAGCTATATTTTACAATCGGCCCGCGAGCTCGACCAGGTGATAGGTGATATTACCGCCGTAACCGGAGTGGGGAGTTTAGAAGCTGTAAGTTAGAAGTTAGAAGTTAGATGCAAGAAGCAGGGGGGAGAAGTAGGAGGTTAGATGCAAGAAGTTAGATGCAAGAAGCAGGGGGGAAGCGTTTTGTGTTTAAAAGAAACAGGATCAGGTTATTAAGGGGACTTCGTGATGCCTACTTAAACAATCAACCACTTTCATCTCCCTGTCATGCAGGCCGGCAACACTATTAGGTTAAGGGATTTGATTGCTGATAAAAAATATAAAAGAGTAACGCAAAGGCGCCAAGACGCTAAGAAACGGGACATAACAACTTTGCGCCTTTTTGCTATTTACGTTTGCTAACCTTTCCCTTTTTAAAATTATGTGATGCTGAGTATCCCGCCGTGTATACACATCTTTTTGGTGCGATTAAAATACTCCGGAGGAGTAAAAGCTCGGTAGAAATGATCAATAACAAAGGTTTCGTGCCGGTAGGTACGATACCTATCGGTTGCATATGCGCTATTTTTGACATTCGGTTATCAAAAAGTGAAGAAGTAGCGTACCTAACGGCACGCAAAATCCAACTCACCAATAGGCTACCGAGCTTTAACCCCGATGGGGTTTTGCTCAAAAAGATGTGTACACACCATAGCCGAGGTACGAGGGAACTTCTGCGCGTGCTAAGCTGTATGCGCGCGCTGGGTATGCCGCATATTTTTCGCTCGCAAAAGGTCCCTCCCTCCGGTCGGGATGGCATGGTGGTGAGCGGTCGGGCAATGCTAATCAATCAATCATTCAAAAATCAATCAATCAAAAATAATCTCTCTCCGCGTTAGGGACAGTAGCGGATACCGGCCCTGTGGCTAAGGCCTGCGCCGTATGAGCGGATGGCCCGGGCCGAAGGCAACGCCCTGTTAAGCCGTCCCAAATCAATCAATCAATCAATCAATCTCCATCGCCACCGGCTCAGAGCGGCGCTCTTGTACAATGCGCTCGCGGTGTTTTTGGCCCCAAAGCATAAGCGACTCAATTACCGGATGCAGGCTGTCGCTATAGGGGCTGAGCTGGTAGGTTACGGTTACGGGCACGGTGTTAAATACCTGGCGTTCAATGAGGCCGTTAATTTCGAGTTCGCGCAGTTCTTTTGATAGTACTTTGGGTGTAATATCAACTAAGGCGCGCTGTATTTCTTTAAAGCGCCGGGGGCCGTTTAGCAGGGATACAATGAGGGGTAATTTCCATTTGCCGTTTAATACGTAAAGGGCATCGCGAACGGCGTTTACGTTGGCATGACAGGCTTCGGCCGAGCGGGCCGGTAAGGCAGTGCTTGTGGTGTTGTCCATGGCTTTGCTGTTTTAGAATGATAGCGGTATGTTTTTAAATGCAGCTATACTTTAGATAGTAAAGGTACGGTATATTTGCCGTCCGCGGGTTAAATAAAAACATCAGGTTTTAATGTTGCCATTTTTTGCCATGCTGCATGATGTGTTTATAACCGGGGGAAGGTATGCCCATCATCATGTTTTTTGCTGACGGGCATCATGCCAGTGCAGCGCCGTGTACCTTAGTTTTACCGCTAAACAAACCCTGCCATAGCATGAGAGCCTCCTTGTTAAACCTTTTACCTTTTGTTGCCATTATAATTTTTACAGCCTGCGGCGGTAGCCAAAGCACGCAGGATGCTGCGCTGAGTACACCGGCCCCACCCGCCGCGCAAATTGTTAAAAGCGAGAGCAAAGGGGTAGGGCATTTTAAGTGGGTTAAGTTGGATAGCGTAAGCAGGGCGCAGGCCGCCCGTGGCGAGGCTTTGTTTTTGGCCAGGTGCGCTGCCTGCCATAAAGCCACCGGCGATAATACCGTTGGCCCCGGCTTAAAAGATGTTACCGCCCGGCGCACGCCCGAGTGGATTTTAAACCAAATAACCAACCCCAAAGAAATGGAACAAAAGGACCCGATAAGCCGGGCCTTGTTGCTACAGCACCCCACGGGCATGACCATGTCGCCCGTTAGCGATGCCGAAGCCCGCCAACTGCTGGACTTTTTACGCTGGAATGATGGTGGTGTGAAGTGATGGGGGTGGTGGTGTTGGGGGTTAGGTTTGTTTGCTTTGTGGCTATCGATTTCAACAATTTGTCATCCCGACGGTAGGAGGGAACTTTTGAGAGCGATAAGTTTACGACAAGAAGAAGCATTGAAGAGGGGCACAAGTATACTTGTATGGCGGGAAGTTTCTGTGTTATTTATAATGATATTTTGTTAATTTGTAGATAATTAGCGCATATTTTTGCTCCGACAATCAGTATTCATAATTTAAAGCATCGGCACGCTCAATCGCCGCGTGAAGGGCTGTTACGTTATTCACTTTTGTTTGTTTTTGGTGTGAATGATTGCTACCGCAATTTGTCTTGACACAAAAGTAACCAATACCGACCGTAGGGAGCTCATGAACACCTTAAAAAAAACAAACAAAAGGTGAATAACGTCAAGACTGCCCGATCCTTCCGCCCACAGGCCAGCTCCCGGCCCGGCGTGCAGTCTGGCCTGTGCGCACTTTTGCCTGTGCAACAGATAAGATCATGAAGTTCCAAACATTATCCCTGTTTTTTAGGACACGCGGTGGCTTACTGGGGATGATAAGTTTTTAGAAAGGTATCGGCAGTAAAAAAAGCGGCGGCCACGTGCGATTCCTTCCCTCGGGGAAGGTGCAGGAAGGGGGGGCTTTACCTGTATGGTGATTGATCAGGATGAATTTACCAATCAGGTATATCTTCCATAGCCGATTTTTGGAATTTTCCGAGACATATCCGGGCAACCAAATTCGGCGCCCTGTTGTGCCGAGTAGAGGTGCTCGCCGGTGATTTGTGGGGCATACCTGGCTGGCGCAAAAGTTCCCTCCCTCCGGTCGGGATGACAATTTTTAATAAATAGGGGGAGATGGAAAAATGATTACTTGATACTGTAACCTCCAATGATTTATCAATCAATCAATCAAAAAGTGCCCAGGAGCAGATTCGAACTGCCACATCCTTGCGAATGCCACCCCCTCAAGATGGTGCGTCTACCAATTTCGCCACCTGGGCCTATCAGGTGGTTTGGAGTTTTATGGCCAAATGGACGTTAACTCAAAACCTTACAGCTTAAAAATATACCGGGCGGGAGCCCTTTGATACTTTCGGGCTCAAAATTAGCTATTTTATTGGTTTGGCAAATTAAAAATAGCACAAATTAAAAAATGTGTGTTGCGGTATACATTATTATTTGACCTCGGCGAATTTGTATTGAAAAACCAAGCATCAATAAGTTTAGGCGGATTTTTCTTTAGCGTTTGTTGTAGGTCGTTTTTCGACCTCTTTCTTTTTTCTGAAATTTAAAAAGGAATTAACAATGGCTATCAATACTACGCCGCCAAAAATAGTGCCTTCTGTTTTTAAATTTTGCGACACCAAATAGGCAGAAAATGTCATTCCGCAAATAATAACTAAAAAAGCTATGATGATGGTGGTCATATCAATGGCAAATGCTTTTTTAGTAGAGTCTTCTATTAAAGTTATTTTTCTGTCATTAAAATTTAACCTGGCGTCTTGTTCCTTTTCTGTGCGTAGTTTTATCCAGTCTATTATAGTAGGATCTCACTTTGCTCGTATGATTGGCCTTTGCCTTGATGTGATTCTAAATGATTGACTTTTTGATTGCGTGTTTGCTTAGCCATTTACCAGGTTAGATTCGTAAACAGCTTTTGCTCTTTTAATGTCGGCCCTGATTTTGTTTCCGTCACTTCTCATGTTTTTCTTGTCTTCACTAAGGTGTTTCATTTCCAGATCATTAGTGATTTCATGATAGTATTCACTGATTTCATAAGGCGTATTGTGATGATGAAGTAGCAAAATTCCATTAGATTTTACAAAGAATGCTTTTATGGCTTTAATCATGTCGGTTATTTTTGCGATTTTCATAAGAACTTGCTTTAAAAAAATAAAACTGCTCTAAGGTTGAGTTATTTAATAACGATTAAATGTACTATTAGTTATATCGAATATAAGCAATTCTTTCGTAAAAAAGCTTTGCAAAGATAAGAATATCGACGCGAATAGGGAATTGTTATCCTGAATTATGATTTTAAGTCGGCAATAGCCTAACACAAAACAGCATTCAGGTCCATATTATTGTTGTTTTAGTTTTTATTAAAAGTATAAAAAACAAAGCATCACGGGGCTAATCCTTCACACCATGTTTAAAGGCATGAAATTCGGCATGCAGTTTTTTATAATTTTCTTCGAGCGTTTGCAGGCGAAACTTGGTCATCTCGCTATCGGTGAGGATGGTGGCCATATCTTTCATGATGCTGCTTTTGGCGGCTACAAACTCTTTGGTGCCTTTGCCGGTAAAAAACCACTCGAGGCTCATGTTCAGCTTGTCGCGCAGTTTCTGGATGATCTCGATAGATAGGTCGGTGGCGCCGCTTTCCCATTTTTGTACCGCGGGTTGGGTTACGCCCAATACATCGGCAATTTGGATCTGGGTTAGATCCTTATATTTTCTGAATATTTTAAACCGCTTGGCGTAGTCGGTAACTGGTCGTTTTGGCATTGTGGTTGTTTCTCCTTTGTCGGTGTCCCCACCGATAATTTGTTCAAAGTGCTTATAATCCTATAATGGCGTCTACTTAAGTTGTTGATTATTAGGTCATTTGTTTTGGTCTTCTCCGTAGTCGGTGTCCCCACCGACAATTTGTGCAAAGTGCTTGTAATTATATATGGTACCTTGTTAAGGTGTTGATTATCAGTATGTTTTTTTTGATCCAATGATCAGTATACTTAATTTGGAGCATCTAAGCCCCACCCAACCCTCCCCGGTAGGGAGGGCTTTAAAAAAAAGAAAAAAGTCTCCCCTACCGGGGGAGATTATGCACTGTGTTTGTTTTTTGGTGTGCATGAGAGCTACGCTGTTTAGAGGGGGCTTCACAACCCGCTAAAATCGTTATTTAAAATCTCCCACTCTATTACCCCGTTATTATTCACCTTCGTAAAGCGCACCTCAAAAGGCAACGAGCTATCAAAATGCTTAATGTAGTTCTGATCAACCCGCAGGTAGGCGTTGCTGCTGCCATCGGCCAGGCGGTGGGCATTAAAACGGATGGTGCACCAATCGTCAGCATAAGTGTTTGGATCGGGCAGTTGCCGGTAAGCACTATGGATAGCTTCCTGTTGCGTCATTTACCTGTTTAACGATACATTTACGATATTAAAAATCTCCACACAATCATCCAGGTTCAGGTTAAAATCAGGATAGTTTTCCTTGTCGGGATTTAACGAAGCGCAAGTGATCACCCCATCCTCAACATTATGCTTGATGATCCGCTTAATAATAATCCCCTCCTTATGATGGATGATATAATCCTTAAAACGATGAATATGAAAACGGCTCGTCCACAGATGTTTCTGTATCTCGCGGCCCGTAGCAATGCTCCCCTCCGGTATACTATCGATAGAACCATCCGTCATGCTGTCACCCTCCACAATAATAGCTACATAGCGGCCCCGGTGCTGCTTGCTTACCACCAGCGAGTGCTTAGGCAGATCGGCCAGGTACTCCGGATCGGCAAAACCCCGCATGTACGACGCATACGCCCGTTCCTGTATCAGCGGCACAAACATATTCAGTTGCCCGTTACCCAAATCCCTGAAAGGCGTTTCGTCGCCATCGCCCGATAACTCCGAGTAAAAAAACTTTTGAGTTTGCTGCTTAATAGCCCTGGCGTACCCCGTCTCAGGCTCCATCAAAACCCCCGACCCATAATTATCTGTATGGATATAATCCTGGTAAATCTCTTTGAACTTCTGTAATTTATCTGTAGAAATATTTTGCCTCCCCTTTACAATCTCTGTAATAGAACTATCCGTTTTAAAGCCCAACTGAGCCGAAAGTATCGCATTGTTTTGAAAAGCTACGCCTTTAAGCTGATTGTACAAGCTGATAAACTCCAGGCTTTCGGGCCTTTGGGTTTTGATTTTTACTTTCTTATCGGTTGTTTCCATAAATTATTATCCTGTATATCAGCCACTAATAAATAGTTTCTGTATTTCTGTACTACTTTCTCTTGTAAATACAGAATTCTCTGTATATTTGTATCACAAGATAACACAAATATACATAACTAACAAAACAAATATGAAAATTGATGTAAATATTCCTGTACCCACACGGGTAAGCTGGCGCACCGTACTGGGCAACCTGCATGTTGACGAGAGCCTGAGCTTTGATGCCCCCTGCCGCGCATCAGTATCAAACGCCATATCGGCGCACTACCACAAGCTCACCGAAAAACGTTTCACCGTATCGGCCGACCCGTTCGATAAAAACAAACTCCGCGTATGGCGACTGAAGTAAACCTCAAAAAACTGCGCCGCAAACTGCGCGACTTTAACCTGCTCAAAAAACAAGCCCTGCAACTGTACGAAGAAAACGAAAAGCTTAAACTGGAAAACCAGCTTTTAAAATACAGGCTGGGAGGGGAGTTCTGAGCCGGGAGTTCTGAGTCAGGAGGCCCTTGGCAGCAAAAAATATCAATAAAAAAAGAAAAGCCCTGCACGTAACAGGGCCATTCAATAACAAGTGTAATTTAAATTTTAACATGGCAAATGTAGCAAAAAAGATTCCGATGGAACAAATAAACCGCCTGGCAATTGTACATAACGCCTTGCGCCAGGCCCCGGCGCCCAAACCCCAGTACTACCTGGAAGAATTTGACCTGAACGCCGATGGCAGCATAGCCGTAGTGTACATCAACAAACAAGCCGTAGCCGGTGGCAAAATACCCAACCATGCCGACTGGCTCGAAGCCACCATCAACCCCAAACACCTCGAAGCCTTTACCGCCGACAACTACAGCCAGGCCAACACCTTCGACCGCATCACCCCATCAGGCGAGCACGACCAGTTTGGCGCCGACATTAACCTATCCATCTACCTGGAAGAAAATCTGCGCACCATCCTGCTCGACTACCTCAACGCCGGAAAGGAGGTACAGCCATGCTGATCACCAAAAATACCGACCTGTATAAACAAAACCTTGACCGCCAGCTACAAGAAATAAGCGAACAAATAACCGACAATATCCAAACCCAGCTGCGCCAACGCTTTAACGCCACCACGCTCGATAGCTCGGCCCAGGCCTGCATCAACTACGCCCGCCTGGCCGGCTTTACCACCCTGGCCGCCGAAATGCAAAAAGATTATGATAACGAGATTTATGGTTTTTAGTCCATGGTCCATAGTCGATGGTCCATGGTATAATAAGAGGATTTGCAAAATGCTTGGTTGCAGGTAGCAAACTTTTTGCGGACTTGATAGGCAGTAACTAATAACCAAATAACTAATACCCCTCCCTCTCTAAAACGATTTCATCCCGACCGGAGGGAGGGACCTTTTGCGCCTGAAAAGTATGCGGCAAACACAGTCAGCGTACCTGCACGTCGCCGACCAATCGCTCGTAAAAGATCCCTCCGTTGTCGGGATGACAGGGTGGTGAGGGAGGAGTGGGAAGAAGGAGTGCGAAGCAAGAACCAGGAAGCAAGAGCCAAATAACCAATAACCAATAACCAGTAACCCAATAACCCAACAATCAGTAACCCGATAACCAATAACTCAACACCCAAATCAATAAATCAATCAATCAATCAATCAATCACTCAATAAATCAATAAATAAAATGAATCCCGGACAAACTTACCACCTTATGCCGTTTAGCCAACAGATAGAAGCCAGCGGCAGCCGCGAAAAATTAATTTACAAAGAAGTATTTATGGAAGCCGTAACCTTCATCCGCCTCAGTTGGACCGATAACGCCGTGATCAAAGACCGCCAGGGCCGCTACCGCCTCTGCAACGTGAACGACCTGGTAGCCAACGAACCGGCGATGCCGTGCTAAGCCAAAGCCCCCTCTAAATCTCCCCCGGTAGGGGAGACTTTTTTTAAGCCCCTACCGGGGGATTGTTTGGATCGCTCATATTTTTAAAGTCCTCCCTACCGGGGAGGATTTAGGAGGGGCTTCTACCGGGGGATTGTTTGGATCGCTCATATTTTTAAAGTCCTCCCTACCGGGGAGGATTTAGGAGGGGCCTGGAGGGGCTTCTTAGGAGCGGCATATATTTTTTTATTTTTTTAAAGTCCTCCCTACCGGGGAGGATTTAGGAGGGGCTTTTATGAACTACATCGAACTAATCAACAACTTTTGGGATGTGCAGGATGAGCATCAGTTTACCACAACCGATATTGCACTTTATTTTTACCTGTTAAAAATAGGCAACAACCTACGGTGGACTAATCCATTCAGGCGCATCAATGCTAAAATCACGGCCGATTTAGGCATCTCCAAACCCACTTTAGATCGTAGCCGCAACAAGCTTAAACAAGCCGGCCTTATCGATTTTAAAACCACCAACGGCAACGCCAACGTAACCTATACCATCATCAACCTGCAAAAATATTTTCCGGGTGGCGGTATGGGTAACAGTGCAGGGTATAACGAGGGTAAGCCCGCAGCCCCTGCCGAAGGTAGCGGTGCAGATAATATAAACACAAAAAAAACCAAACCAAACCAGGGTGAAGTATACCGCGCCTTTGCCCATTTAAAAATTTTTGAGGCCGAGGTCAGTCAACTGCAGCAAGCCGGGTTTACCAAAAATCAAATCGACTCGGTTTTGGACGCCATCGAAAATTATAAAAAAAATAAAAATTACACCTCGCTTTATTTAACCGCCAAAAAGTGGTTGGAAAAAGAAAAAGATTGCGCCCAAAAAGAAAAAGCCGTCAGCAGCAAAGCCGATGCCGCCATGGATAGTCACCACAGTTTTATGCAAAATTTTAAGTAGAATATGTCAGTCGTTAAATTTGAACAAGCCGGCCAGCTAACCGTTTACGAGGCCCTTAACGGCAAAATTATCAAACATTGCAGCCTCGAAGAGCTGGCCGACACCGTATCCGAAAGTATCGAGAACGCCTGGTTCGACCTTGGCCTGCGCCAGCCCGCCGAAGCCGGTAATAAAGATAAGGACCTGCTCAAAATCAAGATCATAGCCGAAATAAACGCCTGCTTCAGCACCCTCACCCTGGCCGAAGTAAAGCTGGCCATCCGCAACGGCACCCGTGGCCACTACGGCGAAACCTTTGGCCTCACGGTAATTGGCGTAGCCAAATGGCTGGCCGCCTATATGATGCACCAAAGCCGCGCCGAAGCCAAACTCCAAAAAAAACGCCTCGCCGAGCCACCGCCCCAGCCGCCCACCGCCGCGCAACTACAGCAGCTTAAGCGCCAAAACATCATCAACGCCTATGCCTGCTACCGCCAAACCGGCCAGTACTTTGATGTAGCCAACCGCGTGTACAACAACCTCGATCAGATGGGCCTCATCCCATTTACCACCCCGCAAAAGCGCGAATTTGTGCAGCTGGCCATCCGCCAGGCCAAAGAGCAGGCCAACCCGCTGCGCGGTCGCAACAGCCAGGAGCGAGCAGCATTCCGCAAGGCCAGTCGCCAATTGCTCGAGCTCGAACAAACCGGAGAGATTAATCAACATGCCGCCATCATAGCCGATGCCAAGCGATTGGCCCTCAACGCCTTTTTTGAGCAACTGGCAGCCAGTGGAGAGGAGTTATTGATTGATTGATTGATTGATTGATTGATTGATTTTTAAATGGGTTGAAGGATTGATTTTTGAATGAATGAATGGGTTGATGTTGAATGAAATGTTTTTTCGCTTCTCTATCCCTTTCTAAAACCATGTCATCCCGACCGGAGCGAGGGACCTTTTGCGCGTGCCAGGTATGCTTCAGGACTTCTGCACGGGGGTGTTATACGGCAGACTTATCGCTCGTAAAAGTCCCCTCGTACCTCGGGATGACAGGTGGGTGAGGTTTGCGTTAACGATAGGAGCGGATACCGGCCTTGTGGCTAAGGCCCAGTGCAGTATGAGCGGATAGCGTGGGCCGGAGGCAACGCCCCGATGGTTATTAGGTCGTTATTAGGTTGTTATTAGGTTACTGAGTTATTAGGTTATTATTTGGTTATTAAGTTACTGAGTTATTTGGTTAGCACTAATTTATTAAGTTGATGAAAGTTTTTTTGATGAACAATACTTATTAACAACCAGCAAATCAATAACCAATAACTCAATAACCAGGTAACCCAATAACCACTAACCAATAACTCAGTAACCAATAACCGAATAACTCAATACCCAAATAATAATAACTTTGCTGTTTTTATAGGATATACATGGCTAAAACCCGCAATGTGGTTAACCCGCAAAATATTTCGTTTAGGCAGCGGTTGGCGGCTTTAAAAAATTTGCCCGAGTTGTTTAGGCTGGTGTGGCTGAGCAGCCCCTGGAAAACTTCGGTTAGCTTTTTGCTGCGGGTGGTGCGGTCGGCTATGCCGGTGGCGCTGCTGTATGTGGGTAAGCTGATTGTTGACCAGGTGGTGCTGCTGAACCGGCATCCGGGGGGCAACCAGCACGATTTATGGCAGCTGGTGGCCGTGGAGTTTGGCCTGGCTGTTTTAACCGACGGCTTGAACCGGATGATTAATTTGCTGGATAGCCTGCTGGGCGATCTGTTTTCGAACTATACGTCGATGCGCATTATGCGCCACGCGGCCACGCTGGATCTGGACCAGTTTGAGGATTCAGTTTTTTACGATAAGCTGGAGCGGGCGCGACAGCAAACGGTGGGCCGCTCGGTGCTGCTATCGCAGGTGATGAGCCAGGTGCAGGATTTTATTTCGATGGGCTTTTTAATTACCGGTCTGGCGGCCTTTAACCCCTGGCTGATTTTGCTGTTGCTGGTGGCTATTATACCGGCGTTTTTGGGCGAATCGTACTTTAACAGTCAGAACTACGCCTTAACGCGCAGTCAGACGCCTGAGCGGCGCGAGCTTGACTATGTGCGTTACTTAGGCGCCAGCGACGAAACGGCCAAGGAGGTTAAGATTTTTGGCCTGGCCGATTTTATTATCAACCGCTTTGAAACCCTGTCGAACCGTTTTTATGCCGATAACAGCAAGCTGGCCGTGAAGCGATCGGCCTGGGGGACGTTTTTTTCGGTTTTGGGCAGCATGGGGTATTACGCCGCCTACGGGGTTATTATTTACCAAACTATTGAGGGCAAAACAACGGTAGGGAGCTTAACTTTTCTGGCGGGTTCGTTCAGGCAGTTGAGCAGCCTGATGGAGGGCATGCTGAACCGCTTCACCTCGGTATCGCAAGGGGCTATTTACCTGAACGATTTTTTGGAGTTTTTTGAAATTAAGCCGCGCATTACCGTGGCCGCCGCGCCGCTGCCCTTCCCCAACCCCATTAAGCAGGGTTTTACTTTTGAGGATGTGGGCTTTAGGTACCATAACCAAACGGCCTGGGCCAATCGCCACTTAAACTTTACGCTGGCACCCGGCGAAAAGCTGGCCCTGGTGGGCGAGAACGGTGCCGGCAAAACCACGCTGGTGAAGTTGATGGCGCGCCTTTACGACCCTACCGAAGGTCGTATTTTGCTGGACGGGGTTGACCTGAAGTTGTATGCCATTGAGGATTTGCGCTTAAACCTGGGGGTGATTTTTCAGGACTATATCCGCTACCAGATGACGCTGTCGCAAAACATTGCCGTGGGCAACATCAGCCAGATTAACAACCAGGCCCTTATTGAGCGCGCCGCCAGCCAAAGCCTGGCCGATGCCCTGGCCGAGAAGCTGCCCCAGCATTATAACCAATGGCTGGGCCGCCGGTTTAACGATGGGGTTGAGCTATCGGGCGGCGAATGGCAAAAGGTGGCCCTGGCCCGCGCCTATATGAAAGATGCCCAGGTGCTGATATTGGACGAGCCCACCGCCGCGCTGGATGCCCGGGCCGAGTACGAGGTTTTTCAGCGTTTTGCGGAGTTAACGGAGGGTAAATCGGCGGTGCTCATCTCGCACCGCTTTTCTACCGCGCGCCTGGCCAACCGCATCCTGGTGCTGGATAAAGGTACCGTGCTCGAGATTGGCACCCATGCCGAACTGCTGCTAAAAAATGGCCGCTATGCGGAGCTTTTTAGGCTACAGGCGCAGGGTTACCAGTAAAGTGTTTGTTTTGTATGTTTAAACATGTAAAATACGTATTTGTACGTATAGGCAATGCCGTTTATAGGTTTTATATTTGAGGCATAAACCTAAATCTTTTTAGTTATTATGTAAATACTTTACAGCCGGGAGATCTGTTTCTTCCGGCTGTAATTTGGGGATTTGAGAAGAGGGCAAGAAGTTAGATGCAGGAAGCGAGAAGCTTTGGTTTGTCCATGGTTGATGGTCCATAGTCCATGGTAAGAAGGTTAAAAAGTCAAAATTAATTTCCTATGCTAAACATCAAATAATTATTGAAGCTATCTCAAATTGTTATGCTGTGGAGGATGTTCTGCTAACAGGTAAAAAACTCCATACACAACATGTGGCCTCGTCATTATTTTTAATATCAATTATTTCCCCTCCACAAATTCACGCATGCAGCCCACTATAAAATATTGCCGCTCCTGGTCGGCATATTCCAGGTGAACGCTGATCCATTCATCGATATATTTATTGTTCAATAAGTTAGTGAACGAGCCCACTAAAAAATCTTTCAGAGGCCCCCGCGTTGCTTTTAGCTCATCCCATATTGCCGACCGGTTATTTAAAACATAAACGATATCCTCAAAATCGGTACTGGTGCGCCCATCACGCTTTCCCCTGTTGTTAAAAGCTTCCAGCTTGGTTGCCAAAAAATATTCAGGGGAAAATATCTTAACGATATAATCTTCTTCTATCACATAATCTATAGCCGACGCAAATCCCGGTGTATACCACCGGTTGGCAAAACCCAGAATTTGATCCGAAGTTGGCATTACATCAACCACAACACCGTGTATCTTATAGCGGCAGATCACGCCCGACTCCCAATCGTTTACGAAGCCTTTACTTCGTAATTTTTCTTCGATTGCAGCATAGCCTTTATAGCTGAGCAACTCGATCAGGATGTCTACATCATCAGTCGGGCGAACTTCTCCGGAGAGCCTGTCCGTGTAAAGTGAAACCGTTGCCCCTCCAACATATACCACCTGACCGGCCATCTCCTCCAATGCCCGATGGACTGCCTGAATACGAACCAGGTTCTCTCTGTGACTCATAATATATATCTTTTAAGTTCGTTAAGCGCCAGGTTGATCTCACGAACCTTGCCAACCCTCAATATATCGATACTTGCCAGTAGCAGGTAAAGTTGATCATCATTTTCAACCGCCTTGATTACGCCCTTATGCAGGGGCTCAATTGCTTGCCCACGGGCCTTGCCATTAACCGATGGCCACACCAACGGAACATCACTTGTAAAATGATTTTTATAAAACGGATGCGAATGCGCGGTTTCTACCCCGTTTACGATAGGCCCGGGTATTTGAGGAAAAACATAACGCATACCATATTGCAGAAACTCCATTAACGCGTTCCTCATCACTTTTTTGCGTGCGCCATCCACCAATCCGGCAATCATGCTCCTGTGTAGCGAAGCCGATATTTCCGAAATACTGATTAATAAAGATGCGGATAAGTCTCGGTACTGCCAGGGTTTATCTGCCAGCGAAACCAATTTCATCAGGACAACGATATCCAGGGGCCGCATTCCAACATGATCTCTCATAACACAAACATAACCATATTGTTCGTTGTTTGCAAATTGCGAACAACGAACTGTTGGCGGTGCGGGGAGGTAAGTTTGCAGATAATCAGTATTCTTAATTTAGAACACCGGCACGCTCAGTCGCCGTGGAAGAGAAGCCCCACCCAAACCCTCCCCGGTAGGGAGGGCTTAAAAAAAGAAAGAAAGTCTCCCCTACCGGGCATATGCGTCAACCTAACACCTTACATTATTGGAGAAGATGTTTGCGCGATTAATTTCACTTGTCTTTTTCTTGTTTGGGAAGATTAGTTTTGGCTTTCTTTACACGTTTTAGTACGAAGCTATTTCTATCTTCTATCAACCATTCCATTTCTTCGCCTTTTTCTAACAGGCAAGCATCGGCAACTGCTGCCGGGAAGTTTACATAAAACGATTTGGTGCCTCCTCGCTCAACTTTTTGAACTTTTACTTTATATCCCATTTTTTTTGATTAATTTACATAGTATATATACTATGTAAATATAAATTATTTTACCCATTAATCAAAAAGACATAATGAAAAAGGTCGATTTTTTAGCGTTGCTAAATGCCATGAACATTGGTGCTGATCAAATAAAGAAAATAGCAATTGATACCGGATTTCTGATACGGAAAGGTCTTATAGAGCCTGCCGATATTTTATATGCCATTTGCTGCGCGGCCACGCATGGAACGGTTAGCTTTAATGATCTGGCGGCAAAAATAGATGCGGAAACTACTGTTTCTGTAAGTAGGCAGGCAATTGCAAAAAAGACAAGCAAAGAATCATGTGTGCTTTTTTTAAAAAAGATACTGGCCCTTGTTATTATCAGTAGAATCGGAAAGGAAGAAATCGATTCATTGCGCAGGGCAGGTAAATTTAAGCGTGTTTTAGTGCAGGACAGCACAATCATTAAGTTGCCCCTTAGGTTGTTTGGCTTTTTTTCGGGCGTCTCCAACGCCCAGTCCAGTGTTTGTAATGCCCGGATTCAGTGTGTTTACGATTTGATAACTGAAAGCTTTATTTATTTTACCATCGATTCTTATACTAAGAACGATCAGAAAGCCGCCCCCGAATTAACGATAGAAAAGGGCGACCTTGTTATTCGGGACAGGGGGTATCTAACCCTTAAAGAAATCGAGAGGCATTGGACAGCAGAAGCGGACTGCATATACAGGCATCAGAGTAATATAGTACTTTTAGACAGCCAAACAAAAGAAAGAATTAACCTGCTCACCGAATTACAATCAAAAAAACAGCTTGATTTTGAGGTTACTTTAAATAATGAAAAAGGTACAAAAATCAGGATAGTCGCCTTGCCTGTAAGTGACGAAATTGCAAACAGGCGCAGGATGAAGGCTAAGAAAGAGGCCAAAAAGGAACCGGGTAAAGAGTGCCTGGCCCTGATGTCATGGTCCATTTTTATGACTACCATTTCCAGACAGGACGCAGATTATAACTTTCTTTTCAAAGTATATAGCCTGAGGTGGCGGATTGAAATCATATTCAAATCCTGGAAAAGTAACATGGAGTTTTCTAAGATCCATAATGTTTCGAAAAAACAACTGTCACTTATCCTTTATGCGAGATTTATCATGATCATCATTTACATCCAGTATATCTTTTCGCCTGCCAGAATGATCATCAAAAAACATCAGAAAAGGGGCTTGAGTATGATAAAAGTAGTCCGGTATCTCATAAAAAATGCCTCTAAAATAATACAGGTCGTTAAAGCCATAGAAAGTTATAAGGGCAAGATAGGATATCATCTAATTACTTTAGCCAGGTACTGCTCCTACGATAAAAGAGTCAGACCCAATTTTGAACAGGATTTCGATATTGCCTTTTTACCTTAGGTTGACGCATATGCCTTCAGGGGGCTGGGGGGCTCAGTTTGGCCAGGTACTGGTCATATTCATCCTGGTATAAAATATCCGCTGTCCATCCCTCTTTAGAGGCTGCATCTTTTAGTGTTTGCTGGTCGATATAAAGCCAGTTGAACCATTCTGTTTTCTGCTTTTTATATTCGTACTGGTAGTAAAGCTCACCGTAGTATTTGTCCGAGTTGGGTAATTTCCCTTCGTACAGGTAAGCGATGTCCGATGAGTCGAACAGTAGTTGTCCACCTGGTTTCAACAATGTTTGGGCATGGCGTAAAAACACATCGAGATTTGGTAGGGTGCCGCTCAGCCCAATGCCATTCATGAGCAACAAAAGCGTATCGTATTTCCCCTGGTTATAAACAAAAACGTCCGCTTCCTGTGTTTTTGCAACACCGCGTGCCTGCATTACGGCTACGGCCATGCCCGAAATATCAATAGCGGTAACATCAAATCCTTTTTGTTGCAAAACAAGGGCATGGCTACCTGCGCCGGCGCCAATATCAAGTACCTTGCCGCGGCAAAGTTGCAGGGCCATAAGCTCGGCTTCGGGCATCTCATCTGGCTCTCTGAAATATATTTCTACGGGCATATCCTCCTTGGGGCCATATTGGTTATGGATCCAAAGCGTATCAGGTTTGTTTTGATAATAAAAATCGTGCAGGGCTTGCCCCAGTATATCCTTCATCTAAATTTAATTAAATAAAAAAGCCCTGGTTAAAGGGCTTTAAGTATGCTTTATTTAAGTATGGTTATATTTATACTTTACGTGGTGGCAGGTCAAATGCCTTGGCATCATGCTCAAAATGCCCCTTGTGCGATCCATCGCAAAAAGGTTTGTTGGCAGATAAGCCACAGCGGCAAATAGAAACAACGGTACGCCCCTGCAAGCCGTAGTTATTGCCCTGCATATCTACAATTTCAAAGTCGCCCTCAATTTTTACCGATCCGTTGTTGTTGATTGTAAGTTTCGTCATAAAATTTTTAATCGTTTCCGGCAAAGATAATAATCGCTTGTTAAAATAAGCAGATCACGGTTTTTAAGGGTGCAAATCAAATTGTCGTTAGGCAGCGATATTATTAAAAGCAGCTTTAGCTTGTTCTGTTTTTATGAGATCAATCACTTTATTCCATTGATTGCTCATATATACTACCCTTAAATTGAGTACGTTCTGAGCACCTTTAATTCCCCATCTTTGCCCAGATTGTTTAAGCCTCTTTTGAATTACTGTTCTATGGGCGGATTCAATGGCCCCAGAACCGATAATACCGGAACCGATTTTTGCATACCGTGCATAATCCATTCTCTCCTTATTTTGTTCATAATAGTTGATCAAGCCTTCCTTAGCCTCCTGCGCCTTTTTGTTTTCTGTACCGTGATTTTGTATCTCTTGAATGACTTGTTCAACTTTACTCTCCATTAATAGCTTTTCTATGCTTTTGCCCCATGTTCTGCCCGTTTCTATATCTTTAAAGGCCAATGTGATAAATCCATACAAGTGTTCAACAGCATGGTAATAATCTAATACATGAACCGCCTTAGGATAAATATCCTTACACCATTGGTGTATCCAGGTTGCTCCGTCATTGATCAGAACCAAGTGTTCACCCAAGGAATTGCCACCGTATGCATCCAGCAGTTCACTCATGGCACGGCAAAACGGCTTATTCCCTCCTAAATGAGCTATGTATTGAGATTGCAAGATACTGCCTTTGTCTGATCCATCCTTTATACAGTCACCTGACTTAAAGACCCGTCCTAATTTGGTTTCCTTCCATCCACCACGGGTCAGGATCATGCTGCCATCTACCATCGCATATACCCCTTCCTGCTTCACAGGTGGCCCTAAAGTACGCTTTGATTGGTCTTCCAATCCGAATTCTGCTCCATAAGCATTGGTTACCCGTAACACCTGTGAAGTAGAAACCTGCCTGTTAAGAAAAACCTCTATCAATTTATTGCAACTCCCATAGTTATCGTATTGACCTGCAAAGACCATCTTTTCCTGCATCAGGGGACTGATCTGAAAACCTTTTGCGCCCTGACTGTAAGGGTGGCTTTTGGCTATCTCTATTACTCCAGATTTGCAGAGAGTTTTTTTTTACGCCTGTCGGCGGGAACTTTTCCTATTTTAGTCTCAAGCAGGTCCCTGGTCATGGCATCCATAATCTCCGAAAGCCGTTTCTCGAAATCATAAAAACTCATCCCATCATTCAGGGCATTCACTTCTTCATAGCGCTTACGTGCTATCGCTAAAAACTCTTCTTCGCTCATAACTGATTGTTTTATAGATATTAAACATGTTTTTTCTAATACCTAAATTTAATCATTCTTTTTTATTCGCGACAATTTGATTTGCACCCGTTTTTAAATATCGGTATGCTCTTTAGCCTTGTCGGGGTTAAAATGCAGACCTGGCGTTAACCAATATAACAAGATCACCCTGGAATACCTGAAATTAAACGGCGAAAGCGCAAATGCCACACCTAACAGTATAGTAATATATAGCCAAGGGCTACTGCTGCCCGTTAAAATGTAAGTACCCACGGCCAGCGTTACCATTTGCGCCACATTCATGGCATAGCTTACAAACATAGCTACATAAAAGTAACCAGGTTCACGCTCAAACTTTAAGTGGCAGTGTGGGCAAAACTCATTCATTTTTTGGCCTTTAAAGCCGTACATGCTGTTGGCGAACATATTGCCGGTTCGGCAGCGCGGGCATTTGGCGTGTAATGCTGCCTGAAATTGCGATGGTACGTGGTACGCTGTAGCCGACTGCGGCTTATCTATAGGTAGTGCTGTCATGATGGGTATGTGTTAGTGTTTGTTTTCTGAAGTCTTCTGGTGTAAGGCCGGTATGTTTTTTAAAAAACTTGGTAAAGTACGAGTTATCAGCAAAGTTAAGGCCGTAGGCTATTGATGTAACCGATTGGTCGCGGTTAATCAGCAGGCGCTTGGCTTCCAATATCACCCGGTTACGAATCACTTCGCCCGCCGGTACGCCAAGCATATCCTTACAAATAGCATTTAAATGGTTGGGCGTAATATATAATATCTCGGCGTAATCTTTAGGCAGCTTAAGCTCTGAAAAGCTTTTTTCAACCAGTTTTTGGAAACTTTTAAGCAAGGTATAGTTATAGCTTGTTGCGTTTTGAGATTTACTGCCTGTACTTAAGCGGGATACCAGGATAAATATTTGCAGCATCAGCGCTTTAACCATATCCAGGCCTGCTTTTTCGTTGATTTCACTTTCGTGGATGATAGCTTCAAACAATTGGGTGATTTGGGATTGCAGCGGATGGGGGATATCAATCACCGAATGATCTGTTGTACCGTTAAAAAATGGAAACTCTTCCAGGTAATCTGGGCGCAGTAAAAACGATTGAAAAAAAGGAACTGAAAAATTAATAATATATCCGTCTACCTCGCCCTCAAAACTCCAGCTATGAACCTGCCCCGGTACCATAAAGTAAATTTGAAAAGGTTTTACGGCAAAAGTGGTAAAGTCGACCTCGTGGGTGCCGCCCCCTTCTGTAAATAATACCACATGATAAAAAGTGTGCTTATGTGGCAAAGCCAGATTTTTATGCGATTTAAGATAAGGCGCAAACCGGCTTATTAGGATATCATCCCGCTTAAACTCCGAAATAGCGCATATATCGTATATTGGAAATGTGTCTTTCATCACATCTCAAAGGTAAGCCAGATTAAATTGCCGCAGTGGTATTATTGATGGATATAATGGTATTTTTTATGGAATCGGTAAAAAGTACCATTTTAGTCTCGAGTCCGGAGCTGCCCGCACGCTTACGCAGAAGGGATTTCTTGAGTACTTGCTATGGTAAAATTATTAAGCGTAGTTAACACCGATTCTTATCCAGCAACCTTGCTGATCTTGATGATTACCATTTTTGAGGTAGGTGTGTTACTCTTCTCTGCTACACTGCTGATGGGGACCAGTACATTGGTTTCCGGGTAATAGGTGGCGGTGCAGCGCTCCGGTATGTTGTAGGGCACTACTACAAAAAGTCGCGCAACACGTTCTATGCCATCGGTATGGTTAAATAAGTCAACCTTGTCGCCGCTTTTCAGGCCTGCTTTCTGGATGTCCTTTTCGTTCATGAAAATCACACGGCGCTCGTTATCAACACCGCGGTAGCGGTCGTGCAGGCCATAAATGGTGGTGTTAAACTGGTCGTGACTGCGGATGCTGGTCATCATGTATTCATCATTCGCCAGGGTATGTACAGGCAATTCGGCTACGTTAAATTTAGCGAGTGTCGATCCGTCCTGCAATTCAAACTTACCTTCGCGCGGCGCGTTGGGGATATAGAAACCGCCGGGTAAACGTACGCGCTCGTTATAGCTGTTGAAGCCGGGTATCACCTTTTCAATATCGGCACGGATATTATCATAATCAGCTGCAAATTTGTCCCAGCCGATTACCGACCGGCTACCCAATGTAGCTTTCGCCATGCGGCAAACTATGGCTACTTCGCTCAGTAAATCAGGCGATATAGGTTCTAATACGCCCTTGGATTGCTGTATAACACCCATGGAATTCTCGCAGCTTACAAACTGCTCTTTGCCGTTCAATATATCCTTATCGCTACGCGCCAGGCAGGGCAGGATGATGCTCTCTTCGCCATGGACCAAATGGCCGCGGTTTAATTTGGTGGAGATATGTACCGATAGCTTCAGTTTACGCATGGCTTCGGCGGTGTAAGTGGTATCCGGCGTAGCCGAAAGAAAATTACCGCCCATGGCTACAAATACTTTCAGTTTGCCCTGGTGCATCGCTTTAATGCTGTCAACCACATCATAGCCATGCTCCCGCGGAGGTTCAAAGCCGTACACTTCCTTTATCTTATTTAATTGTTTTTCGTAAGGCTTATCATAGATCATCATGGTACGGTTACCCTGTACATTGCTGTGTCCGCGTACTGGGCATAGGCCCGCGCCGGCTTTGCCAATGCTACCTTTCATTAAAACTAAATTGCTGATCTCTTTAACCGTGGCAACACCGTTTTGATGCTGGGTAACACCCATAGCCCAGCAGATAATGATCTTACTTTTATGCTTGATCATGTTTGCCGCTTCGCGGATTTGTTCCGCCGGTACACCGGCCGCTACAGCCAGGTCATTCAAACTATACTTCAGCAAATGAGCCCTGAGTGCATCGTAGCCTGTTGTCTTTTCTTTAATAAAGGTGTGGTCAAGCACTGTTCCGGGTGCCTCTTCGTCGGCTTCCAGCAAGAGTAGTTCGAGGGCTTTAATCAGCGCCATATCACCGTTAATCTTTACCTGTAAGTAAAGGTCAGCCACTTGTTGTGTAATACCAATTACGCCTTTTACGGTTTGCGGATCTTTAAAGCCCAGTAACCCGGCTTCAAATAAAGGGTTTATCGCAATGATTTTGCTACCGTTCTCTTTGGCCTTTCGGAGCGCGGTAAGCATTCGCGGATGGTTGGTTCCGGGGTTTTGGCCTATAATGATGATCACGTCGGTATCGTAAAAATCATGCAGCGTAACTGTCCCCTTGCCAATGCCTATGGTTTCAGCCAATGCTACACTGGTTGATTCGTGACACATGTTCGAGCAATCGGGCAGGTTATTGGTGCCGTACTCTTTGGTAAACAGCTGGTAAATAAATGATGCCTCGTTGCCGGTACGCCCAGAGGTATAAAAAGCAGCCTCGTTTGGCGATGCAAGGTTATTTAAGGCTTGCCCAACTTTTTTAAAGGCCTCATCCCAACTGATGGGCTGATAATGGGTGCCGCCTTTGGGCAAATAAACCGGTTGCGCAATGCGGCCTTTTTTGCCTATTTCCATATCCGTGAGTGCGGATAGGCCGGCTACGGAGTTTTGAGCGAAAAATTCTGCGGTCAGCTTTTTAGTAGTGGCTTCTTCGGCCAGGGCCTTGGCGCCGTTCTCGCAATATTCGGCTATCGGCGAGCGGTCGTCATCCGGATCGGGCCAGGCGCAGCTTGAGCAATCAAAGCCACCTTTCTGATTCATCCGCAGCAGCGCATGCATTCCCCGTACGGTCCCGGCTTCCTTAAAAATATGATCCATTGCAGCCACGACAGCGGGTATGCCGGCTGCCCATGTTTTGGGCTTTTCCAGTTTTAAATCGCCTAAATGTTCGGGGTTTTCTGCCGACGGTTGTTTAATTTCTTCGCTCATCAGTTGTCAAAATTATTCGGGTCAATAACACGCGTTGTGGTGCCGTATAAATATTGAAACGCTCATCGCGTAAAAAGCCAATCAATGTAACGTTAAATTCTTCGGCCAGTTGCACGGCCAGGGTTGATGGAGCACCTACCGCCGCTATAATTTTAATACCCGCCATAACAGCCTTTTGCACCAGCTCGAAACTGGCGCGCCCGCTTAGCATCAGCACATGTGCCTTTAAAGGCAGCCAGTTTTGATTGATGGCGGCACCAATCAGTTTATCCAGCGCGTTATGGCGGCCCACATCCTCCCGCACCAGTAACAGTTGGCCCAGGTTGGTAAATAATGCAGCGGCGTGCAGGCCTCCGGTGTCGGCAAAGACGGCCTGGTTTAAGCGCAGGGCATCGGGTAAGCTATAAAGGGTATTCGCATCAATTGAGTTATCATCGTTATTGATATGGTTAAAGGCGCTAACCGTGCGGATGGCATTGATAGATCCCTTGCCGCAAACGCCGCAACTTGAGGTTGTATAAAAATTTCGTTCGGTATTGCGCAGGTTAGGGGTGGAGGATGCAGTTAAACATACCTGAATGATATTCTCCTTGTTCTCGGCACAAGTTATCAGGCAATGGTTGATACTTTCAACCGCTGTTAAGCTGCTAATAATCCCCTCGGTAAATAAAAAGCCGAGGGCCAGTTCGGCATCATTGCCCGGCGTGCGCATGGTAACCGAAATGTTTTGAATTTGCCGTTGATTTGCCGGGCCATGTTCCAGCCTGATCTCTAATGGTTCTTCGATAGCGAGCGCATCTGATGTGCCTACGCTTAAAGCGGCTTTAACTTTAATTATAGGTAGACGTAAGCTTGATTCAACTGTCATTATTGATATACAATGTTATACGCTAATTGTTCGTGGCGAGGGTTTTTGCTCGTCTGCCACAAAATTGAACGCCGAGTTATCCTTTAACACAACATAAGCTCTTCTCCATGGGGCATCATCAATCAGTTTCCATTGGTGGGCAGTTCCGGTGGTATCTAAGGCGATGAGTACTTCGCCTGGTTTCAGGATGAAAGATTCGCCGGTACGGGTTTCAAATTGCAGCGTGCCGGATAAGGTAATAACGTATTGCTCAACAGGGGCGTTATGCCAATCGAAAGAGGAGTGAGGGGGAGATTCTTTGAAGGTGATAGAGACTGCTTCGGTTAAAAAGTGCTCCGTGACGTAACCCTGCTGCACGTGCGAATGCCCGTCGGCACCGGTGTATAGTTGGTATGCTTTAATCATACGCCAAATATTATAAACTTAATTGATTTTTAAGCTTTAAAGGTAATTTTGCTACTACGAGGGTGTATGATTGCCGGGCATCGTGTTCCCATTCACGTTTGTTTAGCCTGCTGATATCTTCTACATGCACCCATTTGTACCTTGCCAGGTGCGGCGCAGGCTTAAAGCCATCGCGAGCGGCAAGTTCCTCGTACTCTTCGGCGGTTACCTTGAAGGAGGCATTTGGCGGAAAGGCGTCTGGCGTGGTAATTAAAAACATTTTGCCTCCCACGTTAAAACATAAATGATCTTCCCACTTGATGTCTTTGGTAACGGCGGTAAATTGGTCGCAAATGGTTTCGATATCTTCAATGGTCATGGCAGCAAATTCAATTGTCCTCCAAATAGTATAACTTGAGCTATTTGGTTGAATGTTTTTAATCAATGAATTTTGGAAAAAAATCATTGATACCTAATTGAAACGGCAAGAAAAAAAATATATTGCTTATAATGGCTTTCGTTTAAGTTACTGATTATCAATGCGGTTTTCTCTTTATTTTGTCATCCCGACGCGAGGAGGGATCTGTTAAAAGCGTTAAGTATGCATCATGTTAGGTGCACTTATTATCAATGTGCTTATTTGCTCCGACGATCAGTATTCTTAAATTATAACATCGGCCCGCTCAAACGCCGCGGGAGGAAGCCCCACCCAACCCTCCCCGGTAGGGAGGGCTTAAAAAGTCTCCCCTACCGGGGGAGATTATGCACCTTGGTTTGTTTTTTGGTGTGCATGAGCGCTACGCGGTTTAGAGGGGGCTTTGGACTGCCCGATCCTTCCGCCCGCAGGCCAAACCCGGCCCGGCGTGCAGTCGGGGCCTTTGCCCGCTTTTTCCTGTGGGTAGATAAGATCACGAAGTTCCAAACGTCACCGCTATTTTCCCGGCTGGCCGGACTCGTTACTTATAACGAAATGCTTGCTATCAATATCTTAAGTTATCCTACACGCAATACAAACCAAAGGCATAAAGTCCCCTGAAGGGAACTTTTGTTTTTAAAGTTTTCCCTTCAGGGGACGGTTGATTGGACTTTATACCGCTTCCCGCATCATCAATACTTCTTCATCTTTCAGCTTTTCTTCAATCTGATGAATCGCGTTTACGGTTTTAAAGAATGAATCCGGTGTAACCGAGATGGAATCGATCCCTTGTTCTACCAAAAACTGGGCGAAGTCCGGGAAGTCCGAAGGGCCCTGGCCGCAGATGCCTACCTTAACCCCGGCTTTTTTAGCGGAGTTGATCAGCATCGTGATCATGGTTTTCACTGCCTCGTTCCTTTCATCATAGATGTGCGCCACTAAGGCCGAATCCCTGTCAAGGCCCAGCACCAGTTGTGTGAGATCGTTGGAGCCGATAGAGAAACCGTCGATGTGTTTGGCAAATTCATCGGCCAGGATAACGTTGGATGGCAGCTCGGCCATCAGGTAAACTTCCAATCCGTCTTCACCTCTGCGCAGGCCATACTCGTTCATGGATTCATATACCTGCAACAACTCTTTTGGGGTGCGGCAAAAAGGGATCATTACCACTACATTTTTTAAGCCCATCTTTTCGCGTACCAGCTTAATAGCTTTGCATTCCAAGCCAAAGGCCTCTTTGTATTTGGCGGAATAGTACCTGGATGCACCCCTCCAGCCAATCATCGGGTTTTCTTCAGTCGGCTCGAAATATTTGCCGCCTAACAGGTTGAAGTATTCGTTACTCTTAAAGTCTGAGAAACGTACAATTACTTTGTTAGGGTGGAAAGCGGCTGCTATCCGGGCTATGCCGCAGGCCAGTTTCTGTACAAAAAAATCCTCACCGCTTTTAAAACCGCGGGTTATCTCTTCAATTTCGGCGGTTAGCTTCGCATCACCCAATTGCTGATGCTGCATCAGGGCCAGTGGGTGTACCTTAATGTAATTGTTGATGATAAACTCCTCCCTGGCTAAGCCAACTCCTTTATTGGGAAAGTGCGAAAAATTGAAAGCCATGCCCGGCGAAGCTACATTGAGCATCACGGGTGTCGCGGTTTCGGGCAGTTCGTCCAGGTTGTATAGGATCTCTTTAAAGGCTATAGTTCCATCATAGATTAATCCGGCATCGCCCTCGGCGCACGATGCGGTGATCAGTTGCCCCTGTTTTAATACCTCGGTGGCATTGCCGCAGCCAACTATAGCCGGTACGCCCAATTCGCGGGCAACAATAGCCGCGTGACAGGTTCGGCCGCCTTTGTTGGTAATAATGGCCGATGCCATTTTCATAATCGGTTCCCAATCGGGGTCGGTCATGTCGGTAACCAACACATCACCCTTTTTAAAGTCGATATGGCTTATTTCGTCCTTACCCTGGGCTACCAGGATATTAACGTTGCCGCCGGCTATTTTATCGCCTACGGCAATGCCTTTTAATATCAGTTTATCCGCCCGGGTATTATCGGTAATGGCGTATTCGGTAATGGTATTATGGCGTTTACGGGAGTGGATGGTTTCGGGGCGCGCCTGTACAATAAATAATTCGCCCGATTGGCCATCAACAGCCCACTCTATATCCATGGGGCACCAGCGATTTTTGATGCCGGAGTAATATTTTTCAATGATCACTACCCAGCGGGCCAGTTGAAGCACCTGTGTATCGGTAATGCAAAAACTATTAAACTCGCTGTTGCTGGTTTGGATGATTTTTACCCGCTCATCTGCGGTATCGCCATAAATCATCTTTTTATCCTTGCTGCCTAATTTACGCTCAATAATAGCATCATACCCTTGTTTAAGGGTAGGCTTAAAAATGATGAATTCATCCGGCGATACCGCTCCTTGAACAATCATCTCGCCCAGCCCATAAGATCCGTTTATAACTATCACATCCTTAAAACCACTTTCGGTATCCAGTGAAAATGCAACGCCAGAAGCTGCCAGGTCAGACCGTACCATCTTTTGAACGCAAACTGATAAGCCGATATCAAAATGATCGTAGTTAAAGCTTTCGCGGTAACTGATGGCCCTATCTGTAAATAGCGAGGCAAAGCAATTGCGTACCGCTATCAATAAGGCATCGGCTCCGCTCACATTCAGAAACGTTTCCTGTTGTCCCGCGAAGGAGGCATCGGGCAAATCCTCCGCCGTGGCTGATGAACGTACCGCTACATCTACGTTGGTTTGTTTGTAAAGTGCCGAAAGGGCGGCGTATGCTTCCGTAATCTGACTGGTTAATAAATCAGGAAAAGTTCCGGCGGCTATCATGCGCCTTATCTTTAAACCGCAATGGCGCAGGGCATCAATATCGTTCAGGTTGGTAGCTTTTACAATAGCTCTGATTTTTTCCTGTAAATTATTGTGTGTGATATATGCCTCGTAAGCATCTACTGTAATCACATATCCACCCGGAATGCGTACATCCAGTTGAGCCAAATTCTGGATCATCTCGCCAAGGGAGGCGTTTTTACCACCTACGCTGTCAATGTCGTTAATGCCGACTTCGCTTAAATTCAGGATAAATTCATTCTTCTTCATAAAGCTTAAATATTTATTGTTTAGTTGAACAATACAAAAGTGTAGCATAAAGCAGCGGTCGCTTATATGTTTTTTAACTGATTTTGATACTATCTTAACTTATACATTGATAAATTGCCAGTAAATAAGTTATCTTAGTATTTATGATCGCTCAATTGTATAAAGTGGCTGCCATGCCTGGCTATTCGTTCAATGCCGGGCATGATATTGTGCCGTACTTTTATAATCAATGGCATTACCATCCTGAGATTGAGCTGATCCATATTGTAAGGGGTACGGGCAGCCGCTTTATTGGTGATAGTGTGGATAGCTTTAAGGATGACGACCTGATTTTGATTGGAGCCAACCTGCCACACCTTTTTCGTAATGATGAAGTTTATTATAAAGGCGACTCTGGGTTGCTGGCGGAATCGTTTACTATCCATTTTTTACCCGATATTTTTGGGCAAACATTTTTAAGCCTGCCCGAAAATAAGCCTATCAGCGTATTGCTTGATAAAGCAGCTTATGGCATCAGTATTCACGGCGAAACTAAGGCCAGGGTAAAAACAATGATGCAGACTATCAACTTTGCGCCCAAAAGCGAGCGTATCATCTTGCTGATGCAACTGCTCAACGTGATAGCTTATGCTGATGATAATATGCCCATTGCTCACTTTAATTCCAGCCATACCGTAAACCGGTCGGATGAGAGCCGGTTGAATAAAGTGTACCAGTATACGCTCAATAATTTTGCGAGGGAAATTACACTGGCCGAAATAGCTGCCATTGTATACATGGTGCCGCACTCTTTTTGCCGCTATTTTAAATCGAGAACCAATAAAAGATATTCGCAGTTTATATTGGAGGTGCGGGTGAGCATGGCGTGTAAGTTATTATCAGAAACCGACCAAAGCATTGCCGTGGTTTGTTACGAAAGCGGGTTTAAAAACTTCTCTAATTTTAACCGGCACTTTAAGGCCATCGCAGGTAAATCGCCTTTGGAGTACCGCAAGAGCTACCGGGAGATGAACAAATAATTGGTTTAATAAAAAGGCCCAAACATTACCGGGAATGCTTGGGCCTTTGCTGTGATATCAAAAACTTTGCTTAAAGGCTACCTGGCTTATTTGGTTGCCGCAGCCAGTTTTAACGCATTATAAGCATTAACTATACCACCGGTTACGCATAAGTCGGAGAAGGGAACTTTGGTTTCGTTTTGCCCATCCCGGATCACCACATTGTGGTTTACTTTTACTACCGATTTTAAGATGATATCCTTTACCTGGGCTGCAGTTAAGCGGGGGTAATAGGAGCGGATAAGCGCTGCCAAACCTGCTACAACGGGTGATGCCATACTGGTACCATCATAAACTGAATAAGTTGAGTTTGGTGTGGTTGAATTGATCCGCACGCCGGGAGCAAAAACATCAACCCTGGTTTTTCCGTAATTGGAGAAAGATGCTTTCAAGCTTTCATCATCCTTGTAGCCGGATGCGCCAACCTCAATCCAGTTGGTTGCTGCTCCGCTTTTATCTTCGTAGGTTTTGTTAGGATAGTTGTGGTTGCTTTCCAGTTCTAAATTTTTGTTATCATTACCCGCCGCGTGGATCAGCAATACATCTTTGCTGATGGCGTATTTAACAGCATCGTCAACAACTTTCTTATCCCATGAAAATGGTTTGCCAAAACTCATGTTGATTACCTTGGCACCATTATCCGCTGCATAGCGGATAGCGTTGGCCACATCCTTATCGCGTTCATCACCGTTTGGTACGGTACGTACAGACATGATGAGTACATGGTTTGCAACACCTTTAATACCCAGGTTATTATCGCGCATGGCGCCAATGATGCCCGATACATGGCTGCCGTGGCTGGCGTCGGGACCGTCAACATCGGCGTTGCCATAATTGTGCTCGTTATCGTTGTTCTGGTCGTCGCCAACAAGGTTGGGGCGCGGGTTAAAGTCGAGGTTCAGGTGGTAGTTAATCGTTTCGGTATAATGAGAGATTCCTTTTTCCAATTCATCTTTAACAAATTTGTCATAATCAGGATTCTCCTTCAATACATTGATCATTACATTTTTAATCCGGCCCTGGCGTGCATCTGCAGGCTCATAGCTCTGGAAATAATCTAATGCAGGTTTGTCTTTAGGCATATTTTTAGTCATCTCATCCAGCACCGCCTTAAAACCGCTGATGCTTTTTAATCCGTCCTGAGCTTCTGCCAGTAGTTGGTTACGCTCGGTTACGGCGCTTTGGTATTGCTTGTAATCAGCAAGGTCGGCCGCGCTAACTGCCGATTCCGAAGTTATATTTTGAAACTTTGGCTGAAATTTGCGAATGATGCGCGTGGCTTCCATGTTTTCAAACTCGATGCTTCCCTTGTCAGATCCTAAAAAGTTCCAGCCATGGATATCATCAATGTAGCCATTTTTGTCATCGTCCACTTTATTGCCCGCTTTTTCGCGTTTATTGGTCCATATCACACCCTTTAAATCTTCGTGGTTAATATCAACACCGCCATCAATTACGGCTACCACAACGGTTTTTGCTTTTTTGCCTTTCAATAATTCGGTATAAGCTTTTTCTGTGCTGATACCGAAGGTGGTATCGGTTGTAAGGTCGAGGTTTTGCCAATTGGGTTTGGGCGTACCGTCTGTTTGGGCATACGTAAAAGCGGAGGTAATACTTAAAGCTAAGGCTATGGCGCAGCTTCTAAATAAACTGGTTTTAATCATGTTCAAAATAAATAATGGAGTATGGTTAAAAATAAAAGTTTAAATATGCTGATTTTAATATTCACCAACATAATAAATTGAAATTGTTTGTAAAATATTACATGAAGCCCGTTAATTTAAAGCTCTTGCGATAGCTTTGCCCCACATATTGCCCAGTGCTATAGCCCCTTTGGGGTTAGGGTGGAGGTAAAAAGTTCCATGAGGGCCTTTTTCATCGCCCAGGTCGGTAAGATAGTTTTTTTCGAAATATTTAAAACCGGCTTTGTCGCCCCTTAAAACATGTTTGGGATGCGTGCTTTTATATTCCCTTATCAGGGCGTCAATTTCGGCAAAGTAGCTTTGTAACCTGGCTAAGCCTTCCTGCATATAGGTTGAGTGCCCATTGGCCGTATTGGTGCTGTACCATATGGGGCGGTTAATGATGATTTTGCATTCAGGATATCGCGCCAGCAAACTATCGGCAATAGTTTTGAGGTTTGCTTTGTAATTTTGGGGCGATACCGGTGCGCCGTTTGGTCCGCTGATGGCGCTATCGTTGGTGCCCAGCATAATACTGAAAACCAGCGTGGCTTCTTTATCATTATAAAAAGCATTTGCGGCGGCAATTACCTTTGCGTAGGCTTTGTGGGTAGCGGGCAAAAAATCAACAGTGGTATATCCGCTGACACCTTGATTGCTAAACTGGATATTGCCGAAGCCGGGTTGCTTTTGTAAATAGCCGGTTGCAAAAACAGGAGGGGCTTGTATGGTGAAATCCTTTAAGCGGGCACCATGAGTAATGCTATCGCCAATAAAAACAATATTGAGGTTTTGTTTCTGCGGTACTACAAATGAGCATAGCGCAATTGTTAAAAGCAACAATGCTGTTATTGATTTTTTGTTTAACATGTTGAACGGAGTTAATAAAATTAGATCTACAATTTTAACAAAAATATGCCCATAACTACAATCGGCATTGTAGCAGGTATTCGGGTAAAAACTAAGTGAGGTTTTGTTTGGAGGTAATAAATTAGTTACAATAGGTTTTAATAGGGTTTGTTTGGTTCTGTTTATCAGTCTGTTGTGTTGCTTTTGGATGCGGTGTGGTTTGGCCGATAGGCAAGTATTAATTATCTTCGTTATCAAAGCAACAGGTAAGGGCCTGTTTATTTGATGAAATAGTATTTCGCTTCCGGGGCTGAACTTTTTATCTGTTAGAAATATAAATCTTCATGAGATTTGTTTTTGATGGTTTTGCGGAATTACTTTTCACCGGTAATTTAAAAGCGCTATTTTTCATTGAACTACAAAAATTAAACGTGCATAATGCCATTTTGGAGCATTGGCATTTAGCATATAGAATGAACGTAAAGGAATTTATTGAAAGCGGGATTTTGGAAGAATACTGCCTTGGCGGACTCAAGGCCGAGGAACAGGCCTTTGTGATCCAGATGTCTATGCTTTATCCGGAAGTGAAAGATGAGCTGACGCGCGTTGAGCTTTTTATGGAGCAAATGGCTATTCAAAACGCGGTTGAAGTTGAAAATGACGATTTGAAGGGCAGGATAATGAGTTCCCTGGAATTTAAAGAGGATAAGCAGTATGATTTGAATAACCTGCCGGAAATAAACCAGGAATCCGATCACCGTACATGGCTGAATACGGTAAGGCACCTGATACCTAATGAGCCTGCCGGTGATATGATATTTAAGTTATTGCGCCAGGACAAAAGGATTAACCAGACACTGGTTATAACAAAAATAGATGTACCGGAGGAAACGCATACCGATATATTGGAGAGCTTTTTGATATTAATAGGCAGGTGTAAATGTACAATTGGCAACGATGCTTTTGAAGCAGGGGCGGGTGTTTGGGTAGAAATACCTTTATACATAGAGCACGATGTTAAAGTGCTTACACCTTATGTGGTAGCTGTTTTACAACATAAATTAATTTATGTGCCTAACTAAGGCAAGGTCTCCAGGTAAGGAAACCACTGGTCTATTTTTTCTTTCAGGTCGTGTATTTTAAAAGGTTTACTGATGTAATCGTCCATACCTTCACTCATCGCCCTTTCTTTATCGCCTGTTAAGGCATTGGCTGTCATGGCAATAATTACCGGTCGCATACTGGCCGACTCATACTTTTTCCTTACCAGTCTTGTTGCCTCGTAGCCATCCATTTCGGGCATCTGCACATCCATCAATATTAAGTCGTAATTTTTTTGTTCAACGGCATGTAATACTTCAAGTCCGTTAAAAACTAAATCGCTTAGCAGGCCGAGTTTTTCAAGAGCGCGGCGAACTAATTTTTGGTTGATGTCGTTATCTTCGGCTATTAAAATATTAATGGCCGAAGATTTAGTATAAACTCCCGTGTTCAACTTGTTCACCAGCGGTGAAAGTTTATTGTTTTTGTCTAAAACAGATAATATTGTTTTCTTGATATGCTCATACTTTACCGGTTTGTTTAGTATAGCCGCAAATAATTGATGATCAAGAGTATTGTGCATGGTAATATAACCTGCAGAGCTAAACAAAATCAGTGGTATATTCTGACCCGGAAAGGTGCTTTTAATAAGGCGGGCAACATCGATGCCGTCTTTTTCGGGCATAAACATATCAATGATGGCCAGGTCAAAATGCTCATTACGCATGGCTTGGAATGCCTGTTCGTGGTGATTAAATATGCTGGCATCCATCTCCCAGTACTCAAATTGCTTTTTAAGTATTTTAAGATTGGTGAGGTTATCGTCAAGTATCAGTGCTTTTTTGCCTTTTAATACCGCGTCTTCTCCTGGAGCTCTTTTCTGGAACTGCTTGAGCTGTGCGCTTGCTTCAACTTTGATGGTGAAGATAAAACAAGAGCCTTCTCCGTACTTGCTTTCGGCGCGGATGCTCCCCTGCATAGCTTCTACTAAACGCTGGCTAATGGCCAGGCCCAATCCAGTTCCGCCGTGCTTACGTGTGGTTGAGGAATCCACCTGCGAAAAGCTTTGAAATAAGCGGTGGAATTTGTCTTGAGGTATGCCTATACCGCTATCCTTAACGCTGAATTGAAGTGTGTAAATACTACCAGCCTTTTCCAGCAGTTCTATGCTGATCAATATTTCCCCTTTTTCTGTAAACTTGATACCGTTTGATACCAGGTTTACCAGGATTTGCCTGAGGCGGGTTACATCGCCAATAATTTCTGATGGTACATCGGCATCTATCAGGTATAGCAGATCAAGGCCCTTCTCGTCGGCTTTAACGGTAAGCAGGTCGTAGGTTTCTTCGATAACTGATGTTAACGAGAATGGCTGTGTTTCCAATTCCATTTTACCCGATTCGATTTTCGAAAAATCCAGGATATCATTGATTAGCGATAGTAAAGTTTCGCCGCTGATACGGATCGTTTCCACATAATCCTGCTGCTCATCCGTAAGCGAGGTGCTTATCAATAAACTGGTCATCCCGATAACTCCGTTCATCGGCGTGCGGATCTCGTGGCTCATGTTAGCTAAAAAAGCCGACTTAGCCTGATTTTGCTCATCTGCTATTTTTCTTTTTTCGTCAAGCTCAATATTCAGTTCGCTTAATTGGCTGTTTGTGATATGCAAGGAAGTAATATCGGTAAAGGCCCACAATCTGCCGCGGATATTTTCAGACACTACAGGCGTGCAGGAAACGCTCAGCACCAGTGAAACCGGATCGCCAAAAATCCATCTCCAGTCGAGCAGGCTTTGGTTAGGCGAGCTGAACAGTTTCATCCCTTCGCGTTGAATTTCTTCCTGGTTAATGGCGGCGCTACGTAACCTGGTCATCGCCATAGATATAGCAAGCGGTTCGTTTTTATCGTTATTTACACCTAAAATTTGAGATGCCTGTTTATTAACCCAGGCCCCTTTACCACTATCGTCAACAAAAACAATCCCTTGCGGGGTGGTTTCCATAATGGCGTTAAAGCGGGTACTGAGTTCTTCAATATCGTACTGGGTTTGCATCAGGCATATTACATCCCTTAAAGCTACCCAGGCATGGTTTAAAAATTCGGCTATTAAATCGTCAACCTCAAAGGCTGCACTCCAATAAAGTATCAGGGCACCTTTAAAATGCGCTTCGTTTAATGGTAAAAATACATATTGGCCACTAAATTGGTTGCCAAACTCCTCAGCTTGTTTTACAGCTATCCGGTTTTCTGATACCAGCGAGCCAATTAAATAGGCATCGTAAATAGCAGGGGGCACGGCCGTAGGATACTCCGCCAATACGCGGGATGTGATATCATCTTCCAACTGGATTAAAGCCGAGGTATGTGCATGCGCATGTTTCTGGATCAGCCGGGGTGTTTGCTTAAACAACTTTACCCTGTCTTTCTCCTCCTTAACCACGTACATCGCAGTCAGCAGATCAAGGGATTCCCTTAACCAATTGATTTGATTCCCGGCCTTCAATTTATTCAATTAAAAAATGTTGGATAGCGTTGACTATTTCTTGCGAAGCGCTGATATGTGGAAAATGGCCACTGGCATTCACAATAATCAGTTTGCTGTTGCTAATATGTCGGTGCAGGTACTCGGCCACCTGCAATGGTACGGCAATGTCTTCTTTTGTTTGGATCAGGAGTGTCTCTTTATCCAGTTTTTGCAACTTTTCCCTGCAATCCGATTGGAAAATTACACGAGCCACTGCCAATGCAATATCCGGCCTGATGGCTGATAAGGTGTCGGCAAAACTTTGAGCCAGCTCCGGGCGATCGGGGTTAGCCATCGCCATGGAAGAAAAACCGCTTACCCAGGCAAAGTAATTGGTATCCATGGCCCGGTATAAATCGTCAAGGTCTTTTTGCTCAAACCCGCCGGTATAACCGGGATCATTACGATAGCAGGGAGAGGCGCCGATTAATATCATTTTTTTGAAAAATTGTGGCGACCCGATGGTCGTAAGCACGGCTATCATAGCGCTTACGGAGTGGGCTACAATTATTGCGTTGCTGATGTTTAATCGTTCGCAAATGTTAGTCAGGTCATCAGCATAGCTTTGCAGGCTATTATATTTGTTTGGGCTGTAAGCTTCGGGTAATGCTTTACCGGCGCCAACGTTATCATACAGGATTATTCGGTGATCATTTTTAAAAGCTTCAATCACGGGCAACCAGGCAGTTTGGTCGGTGCCGAAGCCATGGGCGAAGATTAATGTTGATGTCGAGTTTAAATTACCCGTAATATTTACATTGTTTTTTCTAATCGGATCGGAGTGTGTCAGTAGCATCGGTAAGTAATTTAACAAATAAAGGGCAATAAATTTATCAATATACGACTATAATTATTAAAAAGATGTAAATAATGAAATACTTAAGGCATTTGTGATTGAAAAGCCGTGCAAATACGCAGGATAAATTGGGGTTGTAGTAACTCAATAATTTTACGCAATTTTATATTTTATCCTACTGACCCCAATTATGAACCTGGAATTTAACAAGAACGAAGATATTAATAAGCAATTGGTTTATGAACTTAAAACCAAACTCAAAAAAATATTCCAGGGTGGTGGCGAAAAAGCCGCTGCCAAACAAAAGGAAAAAGGCAAAATGCTGGCGCGTGAGCGGGTTAGCTATTTAATTGATAAAGATAAACCCTGGCTTGAAGTTGGCGCGTTTACCGCCGATGGCATGTATGCCGAGCATGGTGGCTGCCCGTCGGGCGGTGTAGTATGCGGTATTGGTTACGTTAGCGGCAGGGCATGTGTTGTTGTGGCTAATGATGCTACCGTGAAGGCCGGGGCCTGGTTCCCCATTACGGCAAAAAAAAATCTTCGCGCGCAAGAAATTGCGATGGAAAACCGTTTGCCTATTATTTACTTGGTTGATTCAGCCGGCGTATACCTGCCTTTGCAGGACGAGATCTTTCCGGATAAAGAACACTTTGGGCGCATTTTCCGCAATAATGCCTGGATGAGCAGTCATGGCATTATCCAGATAGCCGCCATTATGGGTTCGTGCGTGGCAGGGGGGGCTTATCTGCCCATTATGAGCGACGAGGCCATGATTGTAGATGGCACAGGTTCGGTTTTCCTGGCGGGATCATACCTGGTTAAATCTGCCATAGGCGAGGAGGTGGATAACGAAACTTTAGGCGGCGCTACCACGCACTGCGAAATATCGGGCGTTACCGATTATAAGCATCCTAATGACCAGGCTTGCCTGGATTCTATCCGTAAGATCATGAGCATGACAGGCGATACGCCCAAAGCGGGTTTTGACCGCATCAAACCCTCGGCGCCTTTATTGGATGAACAAGATATCTATGGTATTTTGCCCGAAAACCGCGATAAGCCTTACGATATGTTAGAGGTAATTAAAAGGCTGGTTGATCAATCTGAGTTTGAAGAATACAAGGCCTTGTACGGTCGGTCCATTATTTGCGGGCTGGCCCGTGTGGATGGCTGGGCGGTTGGTATTGTAGCTAACCAGCGTACCATATTGAAATCAAAAAAAGGGGAGATGCAGTTTGGCGGCGTGATCTACTCCGACTCGGCAGATAAAGCTACCCGGTTCATCATGAATTGTAACCAGAAGAAAATTCCATTAGTGTTTTTACAGGATGTTACCGGCTTTATGGTAGGCAGCCGCTCGGAACAAGGCGGTATTATTAAGGATGGTGCTAAAATGGTAAACGCTGTAGCCAATTCGGTAGTGCCGAAAATTACCGTTGTAGTGGGTAACTCTTACGGAGCAGGTAATTATGCCATGTGTGGTAAGGCTTATGATCCGCGATTGATCTACGCCTGGCCATCGGCCAAAATAGCGGTGATGGGCGGTTCGCAGGCGGCAAAAACTTTAGTGCAAATGCAGGCATCATCCATGAAAGCCAAAGGCGAAGTGGTTACCCAGGAACAGGAAGACGAATTGCTTAAAGAAACAACAGATCGTTATAACTCCCAAACCACCCCTTATTATGCCGCCGCCCGCCTTTGGGTTGACGGGGTGATTGATCCGCTTGATACCCGTAAAGTAATATCTATGGGTATAGAAGCTGCTAACCACGCACCTATTGAAAGGGTTTTTAATGTGGGGGTGATACAGACCTGAGGAATGAAGCTCGGTATGGTCCGCTACAAGTGGCGTTCCTTTGTTATTTCATACCACAGAAAGAAGGTTTAATATTTATAATGACGTTTTTTAAGTTGTTGATTATTAGTGTATTTTGTTTTTTCGAAAATCAGTATTCTTAATTTAGGGCCGGATCCTTACTCAGTATAACACGTCCTTTTTTTGTGCGCGCAAGCGGTCATCCTGATACTTCGTCAGGCTCAGTAGTCGAAGGACGTGTGGCATGGCCTTGCACGATGTGTTTTTTAATGCGGCTTATGATTTGGATTATATAAGTTGTTGATTGTCAATAGGTATATTGTTGCTCTAATATGCTGTATTCTTAATTTAGAGCATCGGCCCGCTCAAACGCCGCGGGAAGGGCTTTGTTCGTTATTCACTGGTGTTTGTTTTTGGTGTGAATGATTGCTATCGCAATTTTGTCTTGACACAAAAAGAACCAAAAACCGACCGTAGGGAGCTCATGAACACCTTAAAAAAACAAACAACGGGTGAATAAAGTCAAGACTGCCCGATCCTTCCGCCCACAGGCCAACACCTGGCCCGGCGTGCAGTCTGGCCTTTGCGCACATTTTCTATCTGTGGTTGGTAATCTGTAAGGTGCAAACGTCATCCCTGTTTTCTTCCGGTTGGCCGGTTTTGAAATTTTTGCAATTACGCTTGGTGGATATTTTTGTTTGATAATCAGTAATTTAATGGTTTTTAGCAAAGCTAACTTACTTCCGCTTGGATGTTTCAACGAGAAATTCGACCTCCCATTTAATACTTTATTACTGATAAAGTAACCGGGTGGAATTGACGAAATATAACTAAATTTAAGCCGTATTTAAAAGCGGTATTGCGGGTTATAGTGGAGGTTCGATACCGGCGTTAAATCAAAACCTAAGATGGAATCGATTGAAACAGTACTGGTGTTATTTGCTATCGGCTTTGGTGTTTTGCTGATAGGGATCCTGAAGCGTAATGAACGCAGAAGCCTGCTCCGCTCAGGAATCCGGGCCGAGGGGGTAATTGTCCAGGTGATTAATAATGGGTATAGCCGTAGCACCATTTACTACCCGGTAGTGAGGTTTTTAACTGCCGACGACGACTGGGTAACCGAAACCTACGGCGTTGGCGGAAATAAATGGAGTTATAAAGAGGGTGAAGCTGTAAAGGTGATCTATGATCCGCTTAACCCAGGGCGATTTTTAGTGGATGATGTGCGATCTAAACCCACAAGCCCCATGTTTATAAGCGTGGGCACGGTATTGATATTGGTTTCGATAGGATTGTTGATTTTGGGTTTAAGAGGTTAAAAATGCACAGGGTTTTTAGAAATGCCTGTCGTAATTTAAAATGCCATTGCAAACGGTAATAGTATTGTTAATAGCCGGAATAGGCCTTGTTTGCTCGGGACTGTTGCATCACCGCGATAGGAAACGTTTATTCAGGAAGGGAAGAAAGGTTACAGGTGTTATTCTTCAAATTAATGATAAAGGTGACGATTGTTACGAAGCTGAAATTAGCTTTGAGACGGCTGATTGTCAAAAAAAACTGATAAGGTATAATTTAACGGATTTGCATAATTATACTGTTGGCCAATTGCTTAACGTTGTTTACGATCCTGGAAATCCTGAAAGAACGCTGGTTGATGAAGGGGCTTATAAGCCAAATGGTTCTGGCTCATTTTACGCAGGCCTTGTGTTGATTATGATTTCGTTTATCGTGTTGATGACGGTTTTGCGTTAACAGGTCAAATCAATAACCGCGCGGCAACTACCTTGTTCTTCATCCCGTTACCTCTATTCTTGCCTCTCGCTTCTTATATCCTGCCGCCTGTCTCTCGCCCACAATTTGCTTCCTGCTTCTCGCTTCTTGCCTCCTGCTTTCTCCTCCATAAACAATGGCATTTTACTGACCATCAGCTATTGAATCAATGCGGCAAAAAAACTAAATTTGCACAACAATATAGAATAGAATGTCTCAAGAACAAGAACACGTTAAATGCCTTATCATTGGCTCAGGCCCTGCCGGTTATACTGCTGCAATTTATGCGGCCCGTGCCGATCTTAAACCCGTTTTGTACACCGGTATGCTGGCTGGTGGCCAGTTAACACAAACTACCGAAGTGGAAAATTTTCCGGGTTATCCCGACGGCATTACAGGGCCCGAAATGATGGAGCAATTCCGTTTACAGGCCGAGCGTTTTGGTACCGATATCCGTTTTGGGTATGTAAGTTCTGTTGATTTTTCAGCGCTGCCACATAAAGTTGTGGTTGACGAGAATAAAACTATTTTGGCCGATACCGTAATTATTTCTACTGGTGCATCTGCTAAATGGCTGGGTTTGGATTCCGAACAAAAATACAATGGCTTCGGTGTCTCTGCATGTGCCGTTTGCGATGGTTTCTTTTTCCGTGGGCAAGATGTGGCTATTGTTGGCGCAGGCGATACCGCTGCCGAAGAGGCTACCTACCTGGCTAAGCTTTGCCGCAAAGTATATATGCTGGTTAGGCGCGATGAGTTCCGTGCCTCAAAAGCCATGGTTCACCGCGTAATGCATACACCCAACATCGAAATTATTTACAATGTTGAAACTCAGGAAATTGTTGGCGACGGGCAAAATGTAACCGGTGTAAGGGTACTGAATAACGTAACACAGGAAGAACGGACATTAGATGTGACTGGCTTTTTTGTAGCCATAGGCCACCATCCTAATACTGATATATTTAAGGGGCAGATCCATATGGATGCCACCGGGTATATCATCACCCATCCCGATTCAACTCAAACCAATATAGAAGGTGTTTTTGCCTGCGGCGATGCCCAGGACCATATTTTCCGCCAGGCTATCACCGCTGCCGGAACTGGATGTATGGCAGCACTTGAGGCCGAGCGCTACCTGGCCGGTAAAGAGCACATGATCATCGTATAATTGTTTCTTTTCATCCGTTTTTCGGATGATCTGCAGTTGATATAATATTGTGGCAGAAGCATTGATGCTTCTGCCACTTTTTTTGCTATTTCAACTTTTTAATTGTTAAGCATTTTACCAAATTTGCATTTGTGTGACACTTTTGGCAATATTTTATAAACTAATAGCCCTTTTTGTTTATAAAATCTGCTATCTTCACGTTTTTGCTCTTAATTGGTTACAATGATTAAATATTTTCTACTGCTCATTTTCACTACAAGCACTGTTATTGCCACCGCTCAGGATGCTAATCCTAATTTGAACATCATACCTGCCCCGGTATCCATCAAAAAAGCTACCGGTACGTTTTCGTTAAGTATGGAAACGGCGATTCAGGCCGATACCCCATCCAATAAAGCGGTTACTTTTTTGGCTTCATACCTCACCAATAACTGGGGTTACCATAAAATCAGCACTATAGATAACAGTGTTAATACAAACGTAGTTAAGCTAACTTCGGTTGGTGCCGAAAACCTTCCCGAGGGGGGCTATCATTTAAGCATCACGCCCGATCATATTACTATCGCCGGTAAAGGCGCAGGGCTTTTTTACGGGATACAAACGCTTATCCAATTAATGCCAACCGAGAGGGCAGGAGTAGCCAAATTGCCCTGTGTAGAGATTGACGATTACCCACGCTTAGGCTACCGTGGCCTGCACCTGGATGTATCCAGGCACTTCTTTTCCATCGATTTTGTAAAAAAGTATATCGACCTGATGGCCGCTTACAAACTCAATAATTTTCACTGGCATTTAACTGATGACCAGGGATGGCGTATCGAGATCAAAAAATATCCGCGCTTAACCCAGGTTGGCAGTCAGCGAAGCCGGACGATGATAGGCAATTACCATGATCATTTTCCGCTGCAATATGATAATACGCCCTACGGCGGATTTTATACCCAGGACCAGATTCGGGAGGTGGTTAAATATGCTGCCGACAGATATATCAACGTAGTACCCGAAATTGATATGCCAGGTCACTCGGAAGCAGCCGTTGCCGCTTACCCGGAATTAAGCTGCGAGCCCACCCGTACCTACAAAGTAGGAGAGACCTGGGGCGGTTTCCCTGATATTTATTGCCCGACTGAGTATACTTTTACGTTTTTAGAAAACGTGCTCACCGAGGTGATGGCTTTATTTCCGAGCAAACTGATTCACGTTGGTGGCGACGAGGTTGCCAAAGATGCGTGGCGGAAATCTAAATTTTGCCAAAAGCTGATCAAAAAATTGAAGTTGAAAAACGAAGAGGGGCTGCAAAGCTATTTTATCCAACGGATAGAAAAATTTGTAAACAGCAAAGGGCGCACCATTATCGGCTGGGACGAGATATTACAGGGCGGCCTGGCACCTAATGCTACGGTGATGAGCTGGACGGGCGAATCTGGCGGTATTACCGCTGCGCAGCAACACCATAACGTGATTATGACGCCCGGTAACTATTTGTATTTTGACCACGCCCAAGGCAAATCAAACCTGGAGCCTTTAAGCATCGGCGGTTACCTTTCGCTCCAAAAAACTTACAATTATAACCCGGTACCGGTAGTGTTGGATCCTTCAGATCAAAAATACATCATCGGTGTACAGGCTAATATATGGACGGAATATATTGCCACAGAGTATAAGTTAGAATATATGTTGCTGCCGCGCTTATTTGCCCTGGCAGAAATTGCATGGACACCTTTGGCCAACAAAAACTACATCGACTTTGCCGAAACACGGGTGCCTGTCCATTTGGCAAAAATAGATGCTGCCGGGCTAAATTACCGCGTAGCCACCGCTAGCGGAGTGGTTGACACCATCATGACGGGGAATACCTTCAGATTTGAACTGAAGAGCCCTGTGGCCGGTGCCAAAATATACTATACCATTGACGGTTATACCCCGCGCGAAACCGACCTTGAATATAAAACGCCGTTGAACATCCTGGTTCCCGATAGCGCCAGCCGCGAATTAAAAACCATTGTGATAGCGCCTTCCGGCAAGCGTAGCGCCGTTACGCATACCATCATGAATAATATGCCCCCCTTGCCTGCGGTTAATTTTACGGGTACTGCTGCCGGTTTTAAATATAAAGTGTTCGCAGGGAAATTTACCGGTGTAGATCAGTTAGATGATGCCCGTTTGGTTGATACAGGTATCATCAAAAATTTTGGCACTTCTGCTTTCCGGAAAAATAACCGGTACTTCGGCGTAATATATAATGGATATATACGTATAGATAATGAAGGTAAATATCTGTTTTCAACAATCTCTGCCGATGGTTCAACCGTGCTGATTGATGATGACCTGGTTGTTGATAACGATGGTAAACACAGCACATTTGAGCATGGCGGAGAAGTTTTGTTGCAAAAGGGGTTCCATAAAATAACGGTTAAATACTTTTTTGCCGGTGCCGCAAATACCCTGCGTGTATATATGGCAATGCCCGGTAGACCTAAAACAGATTTGCCACCTGATATTATTTTTAACTAACAGAAATGTTTATATTTAAAATATGTTTCGCATCCCCTGTTATATTGCTATTGCGTTTTGCTGCCTTGGCTTGTTAGCCTCGTGTACGCAACAATCCGAAACCAAGGCACCAGTTACGCCCGCTGAACCAACCACGGCTAAGCATACACTAATGGAGCCCTTTCATTACCATAAGCTGATAGAAAGTTCGCCGGGCAAGTACTTTGATATTTTGAGTTGGGGCAGAGGGAAGGATTCTACCGGCGCCTATATGATTCTCCGGTCGGATTCTACCGGCAAGCAATACAGCGCTACCAACGGCGACCTGGAAGGTGCCATTATTGATGTTTATAATACGGACATGAACATGGATGGCTATCCTGAAATATTGATAGAAGCCAAGGCCAAGGATACCACTAACCATATCAATATTTATGCTTATGAGTTTAGAGGAACCAAAGGCCAAAAGATCGACTTCCCGAAGCTCACCAGCAAAACAAAAAAAGGATACCGTGGTGATGATCGCCTTTATATTAAAGAGGGTAACCTGATCCGCGAATTTCCGGTTTACGAAGGCAACGGCAAAGATGCCAAGCCTACCGGCCAGAAAAAGATATTACAGTACGGCTTAAGGGATAATAATTTTACCGTAAAAGACATCAGCCCGGTAGATAGCGCCGCGGCAGCTAAACCTGCAGTAAAAGAGGTGGTTAAAAAGGAAGCCGCTCCGCTATCCGATAAACCCAAAGTATCGGAGAAAAAATCGACTAAGAAAAAGAAACATACCGAAGAGAAGCATAAGAAGAAAAAGAGAAGGCATAGGGAGTAGGAGAGCCGTTGGGTTTGAATGAATAGCATCACCTATTTTAAGAAATTGACCAATACCGGTTTTGCTTTGGCGGTATATCTGTCAGGCATAAGCTGCCATCAATCTACTTCTTATCTGATGGATCCCAGAAATACGGCCTAAGAATACTGTCGTTGTATAAAAAAAACGTATCTCCCAGAATATAAGACCGCACGGGTAATTTGTAATGATCAAATGATTCGGAAATATATATTGTATAAGTTGAGTTTGATTGATATGAGTTGATTCAGCGCTTTCTGCATATATTTCGGCATGAATGAATATCTAAGCGAATAGAATTTATTACTTTGCCGCTAAAATGTCTGATAAAAATGGATGTACAAACGGGTTCAACAACGTTAAAAGAAAATACCGATGTCTGGATATTGAAATACTGCCCTCTATTTACTGCTGATCCTGTTTTTCTATTATGGTACACAGATACCGATAAGGAAAGTACAGATATGTTGTTGACGTATAAAACCGGTAAGATATTTGCCACCAATTCGTTAAATGGTCTTAAAAATACTATAGTTCAAAATATAAATAGCATCCACGAGTTTGAAAACCTTCATCATTGGCTAAACGACTTTGGCAATCAAGTTACCGGTAAGATTACTATCTACGACATTCATAAAATTTATAACGCTATTAAAGTTAAAAATTTTGAGGATGAGATTCTTGAAGGATTGACGGATTTTATTAATTTGTTTGGCGATTATGTTCATCAGAGCGATACCAATAAACATTTAAAAACCTTAGCAGATAATAAATTTATAAGAAAAGCTTGGGATTACTATTACGAAATGGTTTTTTGGCCACGTTTTAATGATAAAGATCGATTTGAAGCTTGGGAAAGACCTCCTTTTAAAGTGAACGTTACAAAATTATTACTCGGACTTGAAGAATTGATAAGATGCTTTGAGGAACATATGGTTATTGTAAAATAACCTATATCAACAGACCGGTCCCAGTTAAACACTGGCGCACGCCTGTTGCGTATGTTCCATCTGACACATCAAGTGAATAAGATTTAATTACTTGCTAATGTATAGATATGGCTAATTGTTTTTATACATTTCCGAATAGGGTACATTTTTTAAAATTAACGTATTTGGCGGCAATTCAAATAATAATGGGTTCTGCTTTTTTGTATCGATTTCGGTAATCTGGCCCCTCATTACCCCTGTGATTTTATTGGGCTCTTTTGCATCACCCTTAACTTCCATATCAATACTGATGACAGGAAATGGAAATTTATTATTTAAAAGACCGTTTAAAGGAGAGATAAAATTAAGATCCTTTTTAAAATAAATAAATTGATGCCATCCGGATTGGCTGGAATGTAAATAATTGGCTTTTATGCATTTAATTCCGCAAACAATTACAGGCTGCGCGTGAGCAGTATCAATTAATATTTGAGCTGTACTTGTACTTGCCATAGCCATCAACCGGTAAAAGAAATCCTGGGTGTATGTTTGAACTGAATCTTCTGAAATACATGATTTTCCGTTTTTTAAGAAAAAAGTAGATATGGTTTTTTTGTCCCAATCAATCACATATGAGGGAATTACCATATGGGCAGATAAACTTGTAGTGATACTAATGTTGGAATCACTTTTATTTAAAGGTTTGGTATTAGCTGATTTTGTTATCTCAATTCCATCGCTTGCATCTCTTCGCAAAACCTTATGATGAAAAATAAAGTAATGAAACTTCATAAAGGCCCTGTTTGTAGTATCCATTCTGGCAGTATCCGCAGCAGGTACATAAAACATACTGATTTTAACACTTCCCTCACCTAAATCACTGCCTTTTTGTGCCATTACACTACCATGAATAAAAAAGAAAAGAATAAAGTACAAATAGCGGGAGAGGTTCTTTATTGAAGGCTGATATCTAATTGACATATATATCGTGTAATATTATTCGATATTAAGTAATTAATACTTGTGCAATAGGTCGTAAATTATCTTACTATAGTAATATACTATCTAATTTATAGCACTGGCGCAAACGAGTGCCGTGTATCGCTGCGTAATAAGCTTGTTTTCTCAATCCCAGCCCTACATTTTTAATAACTTGCTTTTTTAGCCATCGTCTCTCATAAACCAATACCTCAATAGTTACTATATTTGCGGCATGGAGCTTCATCTTTTTGACAAACAGGTTTACACCAATCGCAGAGCTATATTAAAGAACGCTGTCGGTATCGACGGCATCATCTTGTTGCTGGGCAACGAAGACAGCAGCATGAACTATAAAGACAACTGTTACCCCTTTAGGCAAGACAGCAGCTTCCTCTATTACTTCGGATTAAATGTACCTACGCTGGCGGCCCTTATTGATACAGAAACCGGTGAAGAGGTAATTTTCGGCAATGAGTTAACTATCGATGACATTGTTTGGACAGGTACCCTACCATCTGTAAGTGAAATGGCAGAGCAGGTTGGCATTAATAAAACAAAGCCCTACGGCCAGGTTGTCGACTATGTAAATAAAGCCGTTGCATCTGGTAGGCGCGTCCATATCTTGCCTCCTTATCGGCCTGAAAACAAAATCAAATTGGCGTCATGGCTTAACATTAGCTTGAACGACGTAGCGGGGCAAGTATCGCTCAAATTAGTTAAGGCTGTTATTGCCCAAAGGCTGATTAAATCGGAGCTGGAAATAGCCGAGCTCGAAAAGGCAGTTTCTATCAGCGTTGATATGCAATTAGCCGTTATTAAAAACACGGTGCCTGGCATTAAAGAATATCAATTGGTGGCTAAAGCACATGAGGTTGCCATTGCCCATAATGCGCATTTAGGTTACCCTGCCATTATTACCACGCATGGCCAAACCTTACATACCCATTATTACGGCAACACTTTACAAGAAGGCCGTATGGTGCTCTGCGATATAGGTGCCGAAAATAATATGTATTACGGCGGCGATCTTACCCGCACCTTCCCGGTGGGGCGTAGTTTTACCAGCAGGCAAAAAGAATTATATGAAATAGTGCTTGCCTCCATGGATCATGCCATCAGCATGCTTAAACCGGGAGTTAGATATAGAGATATTCACCTGGCCGCATGTGAAAAACTGGCCGAAGGCCTGGTGCAGGTAAACCTGATGAAGGGCGACCCGGCAGAAATAGTTGCCGCTGGCGCGCATACGATGTTTTTTCAATGCGGCTTAGGCCATATGCTGGGTATGGATACACATGATATGGAAGATCTGGGTGAGCAATACGTGGGTTATACCGATACCTTACTCAAAGAAACATCAACATTCGGGCTTAAATCGCTTCGCCTGGGCCGTGAGCTGGAAAGCGGTTATGTTGTTACCGTTGAGCCAGGTATTTACATCATCCCCGAACTAATAGACCGCTGGCAGGCCGAGAAAAAATACCTGGATTTTATTAACTATGATGAGTTAAATACCTATCGCGATTTTGGTGGTATCCGCATCGAGGATAATTTTTTGATTACCGATAACGGCAGCCATTTGTTGGGTAAGTATCTGCCTAAAACACTGAAAGAGATTGAAGCGTTGAAAGGTTAAGGATATAAAGCTAAGCGCGATACCTTTTACCATTTCGCTTATAATGGTGTCTATTTAAGTTGTTGATTGTTAGTGCTTTATACATATACATCATATCATCCCGACGCGAGGAGGGATCTTTTGCGCGCGATAAGTATGCAGCATATCGGGGCGCTGATTGTGACTCACTTATTTTGCGTTAATAATCAGTAACTCTTAATTTAAAGCATCGGCCCGCTCAGTCGCCGCGTGAAGGGCTGTTACGTTATTCCCTTGTGTTTGTTTTTTGGTGTGAATGATTGCTAACGCAATTTGTCTTGAAACAAAAGTAACCAATACCGACCGTAGGGAGCTCATGAACACCTTAAAAAAAACAAACAACAGGTGAATAACGTCAAGACTGCCCGACCCTTCCTCCCACAGGCCAGCTCCCGGCCCGGCGTGCAGTCGGGCTTTTGCGCACATTTCCTATCTTGATAATCTATAGTCCAAACGTCATTCTTGTTTTTTTCCGGTTGGCCAGATCTGTTACTTAACATGACGAATTTTTTTGCGCGAAAGCGGTCATCCTGAGCCTGTCGAAGGACGTGCGGCATGGCCCTCTGTAGGAGGTTTTTTGATTCGGCTTATTATTTCTATTGCTTAAGTTGTTGATTATGATCGGTTTTGTTTTTTATCCCGAAAATCAGTATTCTTAATTTAGAACATCGGCTCGCTCAGTTGCCGCGGGAAGGGCCCCGACTGCCCGGTCCTTTCGCCCGCAAGGCCAAACCCGGCCCGGCGTGCAGTCGGGGCCTTTGCCCGCTTTTCCTATCTGCGCTTGGTAATCTCTATAAGGTTCAAACGTCATCCCTATTTTTTTCCGGTTATCTTTGTGGCTGGCATCTCCAAATTAACTTGTAATTAATTTTTTCATCTTCTGAAACATGGGCGGCCAAAATCTGTTAATCGAAAGGTTTTGATATCATTAACGCCTTAAAAAACGATTATGAAATTATTTAAATGTACCAATTGCGGTCAACTATTATACTTTGAAAACAGCGTGTGCGAATGCTGCAAGCACTCGTTGGGCTTTATTGCCGGCGACTTGAATCTCGCTACTTTAGATAATGCCAACAGCGGTTTTTATACTTTAAATGCCGCCAAAGCGCCTTTGCTTGGTGGTTTTTTAGGGGGTAAAAAAAAGGAGTTTAAGTATTGCAAAAATCATGGATTTGATGTTTGTAACTGGTTGATACCTGCCGATGAGGCTAAAGATTATTGCCTGGCTTGCGAGCTTAACCATATTATACCAGATCTGTCAAACCCCGAGCACCAGCGCCAATGGCGGCAGGTTGAGTTTGCAAAGCACCGCCTGGTTTATAGCTTGCTGCAACTTAAGCTACCCTTGGTTAGTAAAATACAAGATGTTGAAAAGGGGCTGAGTTTTGATTTCCTGACAGAGGACCCGGCTGCGCAGACGGTTTTAACCGGGCACGAAAACGGTTTAATTACGCTTAACCTTAACGAAGCAGAGGATGATAAACGCGAATTATCGCGCAAGCAAATGAACGAAGCTTACCGGACGCTCTTGGGCCATTTCAGGCACGAGATTGGTCATTATTATTGGGATAGGTTAGTGGCCGAAGGACCTTTTATTGAAGGTTTCAGGCAGTTGTTTGGCGATGAGCGCGAAGATTACAGCCTTGCCCTGCAACGTAATTATAACGAAGGTGCACCAGCCGATTGGAATTTAAATTTCATCAGCGCTTATGCAAGCTCACATCCCTGGGAAGACTGGGCCGAAACCTGGGCTCATTACATGCACATTATGGATACGCTCGAAACGGCCAACGCCTTCGGCATGCAGGTGGCGCCGCGCATAGCAAGCAAAAACAATAATGCTAAAGCGGTTATCGATACCGACCCGTATCAGCATCAAAATTTTAAGGATCTGCTTGATTTGTGGCTGCCCTTAACTTATGCCATGAACAGCATGAACCGCAGCATGGGCAATCATGATTTGTATCCCTTTGTAATTCAACCCAAGGTGGTTGAAAAGCTTAGTTTTATACACCAGGTGTGTTTTGCATCAAAGGTAAACAGATCAAAATCGCACGCTGCAAATAAAACCGAGAAAGCGGCTGTTTGAGGGTTAAAAGGCTGCTACGGCAGCCTTTTAACATCAACGTTAACATACATCTTTTGCCCTGCGCCACTATAAACAATGCCCTTTAGCGGGGTAATATCGGCAAAATCGCGTCCTACGGCAGTGCGGATGTGCGAATCGTTTACTAAGAGGTTGTTGGTGGCGTCAAACTCTGTCCAGCCGATGCCTGGTATATATAAGGCCACCCAGGCGTGTGATGCGTCGGAGCCGAATAGCTTGGCTTTGCCAGGTGGCGGCAAGGTTTCGATATAACCGCTTACGTAACGGGCAGATAAGCCTATGGCACGTAGGCAGGCCAGTGCAAAGTGTGCAAAATCCTGGCAAACGCCTTTCCTGTTTAAAAAAACGTATTCAAGTTGCGTGCTGATGTCGGTAAAACCAGGGGTGAAATCAAAATCGTTGAAAATGCGCGAAGTGAGGTCGAGCATGGCCTCCATGATGGGCCTGCCCGGTGTAAATGATTTTAGCGCGTAATCCTTTATACCAGGTATGAGTACCACATGGGCCGATTCAAGGCAAAATTGCCTGATATCAATATCCGCCTCGGTACTTTGCAACCATTTAACAACGCTCTCCCAGGCTGGAGTGTCTTTTGGTGCAGCATGCATCCATACAGGTTCGGTAATGTTTACCTCACTTACAATTTCCACACTTAATTTGCGGTGAAACTCTTCTACCGAAAAGTAAATGAATTTATTGTTGAAAAAATCTTCACGCGTTACCAGGTAATGTGGCTGCGGGTCAATTTGATAATTTACACGTTCCACCTGCTGAAAGCTGTGGTTAACGGGCACCTGGTAAACCACGTTATGGCATAGAGATGCAGGTAATTGATATTCGTAACGGGTAATATGGGTGATGCGATATTTCATGCGCCTGGCTGCCGGTTAAATGTCCAATCAAAATTATGCCGGTCTGAATTTAGATAAGTAGCTTTCATAATTCCTGGAGGGTACTATTACTTTTTACAAAACTGTACTGGCTTTGCGCCGGGCTAAAATAGCTTTCAAAAATGATGGTTGATGCCTGGTTGAGCAAATCAATTAAATGGTGCAAAAAATGGTTCAGCGCTTTTTTGCCTGGATCATTTATAGCGCCCGAGGCAACCAGTTTATTGATATCGCAAAGCCTGATCATGGTTAAGGCTTCCAGCAGTTTTTTGTGTGCCGGGCTTAAGCCACCTTCGGTGTAATTATTGGGCAAGTGGGTGAGGTGCTCATCAATTTCGGCTATTAAAAAACCTACCGATTTGGGATTGTCCTCATTAACCAGCAACAAATTTAATACCCCCGGCAACTGTAATGTTGAGCGGTACAGGTAGCGGTAGGTAACCAAACTCTCATGACACATCAGCACCAATTCCATCAGTTGTTTTTCAACATCAGGTTTTACATTTTTACCTAAAGCGGCCTGTAAAATGGTACAGGTGTTTATTGCCGACTCCAAAAACCTGCCGATATTAAGCAGGCGCCAGCTGGACGCCCTCGTCATGTTATCATTGTTGAGGCCTACAAAAGCCATCAGCTTAATAATAAACTGATCCAGGTTATGATAAATTTTCCTGAGGTCGTTGCCGTTTTGCTTCATCAGCTCAAGCTCCTCGGATATGCTATCCAATATCCGCCAGGTATCTAAGCTTAAACGGTCGCGCACGGCATAGCCGTTGGTTAAAAAGGATTGGAGCGACTGTGCAAGTGTGCCCGGCCGGTCGGCATCTACGGCTAATGATCGTAGTTCCTCTTCGGGTTGTCGTAATTTTTTTTCGTCCGGCTCTGCAAAACCCGGAAGCGTGCCCGTTAAGGCGCTTAAGCTTTTAAGCAGTATTACCAGCGACTGGTTGGTTTCCGGGTGGATCTCGTCATCCCGCTCATTGTAAATTTTAAGTACAATGCGCATCATCCTCACGTTACTAACGGCCCTTTCAAGATACCGGCCTAACCAAAACAGGCTTTCGCCGGTTCTGCTCGGCAAAACGTTTTTTACCTGTCGCAAAATAGGCTGATTGGGCGATGATTTAGCCTGGCTATCCAACGGCTGCGGGCCTAATACCCAGGTATCTTTACTGATGCCGCCCGATTGATTTGATATAATAAACTCGCCCTTTGCCGGGAAACTCCTGGATAAACCGCCTGGCATCACGTGATATTGCTGTTTTTCAATATCTGCTACCAGGTAACTCCTGAAGATGGCATTACAAGCCTCCAGCTTATCATCAATTAATGATGGTGTGGTACTAAAACTGACTACTTCTTGCGCCACGTAAAGGTAAGGACGTGTGTTAATTTCTTTACGGAGCGCTTCCAGCTGTTTGCTATCAAGCTCGTTACCAATGTAAGGCGCGTTTTCGTTACTCCGGTAAATTGACCGGGTAATTAGAAGCGGCAGGTTATCAAGTACATATTGTTTTTCCTTTTCCTGGCCGCACCACCAGGTTGCTACCGATGGTAAAATCAGTTCCTCGTTTAATAAGTGTTTGCAAAGCCGTGGCAAAAAAGCCATCAAGCCTGGATTTTCTAAAATACGGCAGCCCAGCGGATTAATAATAGTTACTTTTTTTTGCCGAACGGCCTCCATCAGCCCTACAACGCCCAGGTGCGAGTCGCCCAGAAATTCAAGCGGATCACAAAATATATCATCAACCCTTCGTACAATCACATCAACTTTCTCAAGCCCGCGCAGGGTTTTAAGCCATACGTAGCCGTCGCTCACAGTTAAATCCTGCCCTAAGGCAAGCGTAAAGCCTAAGGATGATGCCAGGTAAGCGTGTTCAAAATAGGTTTCGTTGGCGGTTCCCGGCGACAAGAGCACGATCCTCGGGTTTTCTTTATTTTGAAGGGCGAGTTTGTTAAGGGTATTTTTTAAGGTTTGATAATAAGATGAAATTTTGCGCACCTGGTTCTCGCGGATCAAATCCGGGAAAACCCGCGTCATGGCGGCCCTGTTCTCCAGGGTATAGCCAGCGCCGGATGGTGCGTCGGTACGGTCATGCAGTACCCACATCTTGCCCATTGGGCCCCTAACCAGGTCGGCCGAGTACTGGATCAGTTGAAACTTGCCCGGTATTTTTACCTTATCGGCTTGCCGCAAAAAACCTTTATGCGTAAACACTAACTCTAAAGGGATAAGTCCCTCTTTAATTAGTTTGCGCTCACCATAAATATCCGTCAGGATGAGGTTTAGCAGTTCGGCACGCTGCACCAGCCCACGCTCAATGTTCTCCCATTCCTGTTGGCTAAATACCATAGGCACAGGGTCAAGCTTCCAGGGGCGATTGATGCCTTCAGGATCACTGTAAACGTTGTAGGTAACCCCGTTTTCGCGCAATTCCTGACCTATCTCCTTGCTGCGTTGCTCCATTTTTTCGAGGCCGAGCTCAACATACGCATGAGCCAGCTTTTTCCAGTGGTCCCTAACCAATCCGTCGGGCGTCACCAGTTCATCAAAAAAAGGTTTAGCGGTATTGCTACTTTGCCGCAAGTAGGTTTCAATCATTTGTCAAATCTCGCATTTTTTCGCTACAAATTTTTCGCATTTTTATATCGCCTTAAATCCATGGTATAGGGGTAATCGGGGTTAATCACTTCGTTAGTGATGGTATACTTTGGCAGTATATTCATTTTTGTAATGAAGCGCCCTCCGGCAGTTGCCTGATTAATTGTAGGTTCAACCAAACCAATAGAATGGCCAAAATCAAAAAAACGTGAAATAATGCGCGACTCGGCTTCGTAGCTGTTTACCGGATAGGTATCGTAGCTGCGGCCGCCCGGGTGCGATACATGGTACTGGCAAGCCGCTACTGATTTTTGTGTCCAGGTATCAAACAAATCGAACACTAACGGGGTATCCACTCCTATAGTAGGGTGTAGTGCCGATGGTGGCTGCCAGGCCCGGTAACGTACACCGGCAATGTATTCGCCCTGTATGCCGGTGCTTACCAGCGGGATTTTAATTCCGTTGCACAAAAAGGTATAGCGCGAATCCGTTAATCCGGATACCTTAACCTGCACACGCTCAAGCGAGGAATCAACAAAGCGGGCTGTGCCAGTGCTCGACATTTCTTCGCCCAGTACATGCCAGGGCTCAATAGCCATCCTGATTTCTATATTGATATCATCAACCTGCAACTGCCCTAAAAATGGGAAACGGAAGCTGAAAAACGGCTCGAACCAGGATATATCAAAGCCATACCCGGCATCGCGAAGGCTGTTTACCACCTCGGTCATGTCCTTATGGCAATAGTGTGGCAGTAAAAAGCGATCATGCAGTTCGGTGCCCCAGCGTACCAGTTTGTGGTTGTACGGGGTTTTCCAGAACCAGGCCAGTAGGGTGCGGATCAGCAGGAATTGAACCATGCTCATGCGGTAATGCGGTGGCATATCAAAACCCCTGAACTCCAGTATCCCCAAGCGTCCGCTTGATGAATCGGGCGAGTAGAGCTTATCGATACAAAACTCGGAACGATGCGTGTTGCCGGTGATATCGGTTAAAAAATGGCGGAAGATCCTGTCGACCAGCCAAAACGGAACTTCGTTTTCTCCTCCGTCCGGAATTTGCTGAAAGGCGATCTCCAACTCGTATAGGTTTTCTACCCGGCCCTCGTCAACCCGGGGCGCCTGGCTGGTTGGTCCAATAAACTGCGTACTGAAAAGGTACGACAGGCTGGGATGGTGTTGCCAAAAAGTAATAAAGCTGCGCAAAATATCCGGGCGGCGCAGCAACGGGCTATCGGCAGGTGTAAGGCCGCCAAGGGTAACGTGGTTGCCGCCACCGGTACCGGTATGGCGACCGTCAACGTTGAATTTTTCGGTAGCCAGTTTTGATTCCGCTGCTTTTTTGTAGAGGATGTCGTAATTTTCGGCCAGTTCGCGCCAGCTCGATGCCGGATGAATATTTACCTCAATGACGCCCGGATCTGGGGTGATCATCATCTTGGTAACCCGGTTGTCCGACGGAGGATCATACCCTTCTATCAATACCGGCACGTTCAGCTTTTCGGCTGTGCGTTCTACCGCATTCACCAGGTATAAGTAATGCTCAAAATAGCTGGTCGGCGGGAAAAAGATAAACAATTTGCCTTGCCTAACCTCAACCACCAGGGCCGTTTTGAATATTATCGGGCTGTTGTTAAAATCAGGGCCTGCTTCGGGGATATACCGGTTGGCGTTGGGTAAAGCTTCCACATCGGCAAACAAGCTGTGCTCGGGTAGGGTTTCCTGCTCTTCCGGATTAAAATATTGTATCGAATCCAGCGGCAAGCGTAAGCCCACCGGCGAATTGCCGGGAACCAGAAACAGGTTATTCCGCCTGAACGACCATTTACAGCTCTGCCAGTTGCTCCGCTCAAAATCCCATTTAATGGGCACAACATAGCCTACTGGTTCGTTAAGGCCATTGTTGAGCAATTCGGCCAGTTTTTGGCGTTCTAATGGCGATTTGAGGTCTACCTTAAGCGGATCAACATTGATAGGCGTTTTGCTTTCTTCCCACAAAAAGTAAAAAGGGTCTTCATAAGTTGCCGTAATATACCCCGGATCGATGTGCAACTCCTGAGTAAAGGCTTGCATAAATCTTTCGGCATCCCGGGCGGTAAGGCCATAATCTTTAGACAGATCGGCCATCAGCGTATCATTGTTCCATAAGGGGATATCATCTTTGCGCCAGTAGCAGGCCAGTTTCCAGCGGGGGAGAGGCTCGCCGGGGTACCACTTACCCTGGCCATATTGCATTAACGCTCCTTTGCCATATTCGTTTTTAAGTTTATGGAACAGGATGTTAGATAAGCGGCGCTTATGTTCGCCATCGGCTGCAGAATTCCATTCCGGTGCTTCGTTATTATCTATAGCTACAAAGGTGGGTTCGCCACCCATGGTTAAACGCACATTATTGGCCTCAAACTCCTCGTCAACCTGATCGCCAAGGGCCATAATATCGTCCCATTGCTTGTCCGAAAATGGTTTGGTTACACGGGGTTTTTCTTCAACGCGGGTAATGGTGTTTTTAAATTCAAATTCGGTTTCGCAGGCCTCGGCCATGCCGCTGATAGGAGCGGCGCTTTGCGGATCGGGCGTGCAGGCTAAAGGGATATGCCCTTCGCCGGCAAACAAGCCCGATGTAGCATCAAGGCCTACCCATCCTGCGCCGGGCAGATAAACCTCGGCCCAGGCATGTAAATCTGTAAAGTCCTCTTCGGGGCCTGATGCACCGAAGAGCGACTTAATATCGGGCTTTAACTGCACCAGGTAGCCCGATGCAAAGCGGGCAGCCATGTTAAAATGCCGAAGCAATTGCACAAACAGCCAGGCTACATCACGGCACGAACCTGATTTTAACGTCAGCGTATCTTCGCAGCTTTGTATGCCGGGTTCCATCCTCACGTTGTATGAGATCTCCCTGTAGAGCATCTGGTTAAGGGCGACTAAAAAATCGAGCGTAACCGGAGTGGTTTTAAGCAGATCGTGTGCCTTATCAATCAGCTGCTTTAACAACGGCCCGCTTTCGGTGATTTCAAGGTACGGAACCAGGTTTTTTTGTAAGGCTTCCTCGTAAGTAAAGGGGTAATCTTTGGCGTAATCTTCAACAAAAAAATCGAAGGGATTAATCACCACCATATCGGCAATTACCTCTACATCAACAATAAACTCATTTACCGGGTCGGGGAAAACAATACGGGCAAGGTAGTTGCCAAAAGGATCCTGCTGCCAGTTGATGAAGTGATTTTCAGGTGATATTTTTAAAGAGTAGCCCTTTATCAGGGTACGCGAATGAGCCGCAGGGCGTAAACGGATAACTTGAGGAGAAAGCTTAATATGCCGGCTATATTTATAACTGGTGTAATGACGAATGGCTACTTTTATTGACATAAACCGCGTTTTATTTTATAAACATAACCTATTTGAGGTAAAAAAGATAACAGATGGTGTGTTTTTTTATGATATTTTTATAAATGAGATTTTTTTGATTGGTATATAGGAGGCGGACGATAATAGAACAATGCATGAGATTACCGGTAGATGCATTGCTGGATGGAAAGCTGATTTTTTAATTTGATGTTAACGCCTATATTTATCGAAAAATAGAAAAATTGATGAGTCTGCTTAAAAACTTATTCGGAAAAAAGGAACAGCCAGTTAAATCGAACGAAGATTTTTGGAACTGGTTTAAAAAGAACGAACAGTTGTTTTTTAAGGCTGTAAAAGAGCATAAAAACATTGAAGCCGATTTTTTTGATCAGCTATAGGTCAAACTGAATCAATTGAAAAGCGGGTTCTTTTTTTTAGCAGGCATGGCCGACGCGCAAACAGCCGAATTGGTTTTAACAGCCGACGGTGTTATAACGAATATTGTTTTTGCAGAAGAACTTGTAAATGCGGCACCACCAATAACCGGTTGGATGTTTACAGCCCTAAAGCCGGCCTTGGATATTAAGAATGTGAGTATAACAATGGCCAACTACTCCTTCACTGCGGAGAATCTGTTTTTTTATGCTGATGATATTCCGGATTGCCCGGATGAAATTGACATCAAGGTTATCCATGCCGATTTTAATGAGGCAGATGAAAATACCATAATTAACGGGAGCCTGATATTTTTAGATAACTTTTTGGGAGAGTTGAATTTTGTTACCACCATTGATGCTATAGCCGTGATAGGAAAAGAGCAGGCCGAAAAAGAGTTGATACCTATTGAAAAACTGAAACCTTATTTAATTTGGCGCGAAAAAGAATTTGTTGAGAAATACGGGGACCTCCAATACAACCCGGCTAACGATAGCTTTGCAGCATTAGAAGCAAAATTAAGTAACGGCGCCCCGATGTTGGCCATTATTAATATAGGGTTATTGGGGTGGGAGGGCAAGGCATCCCATCCGTGGATACTGGATGTTGAAATTAAGTATAATGGCGAAAACAACAATGGAATGCCGGATAATGAAACGTATCGGCTTTTGGATGATATAGAAGATGATATTTTGGCGCAGCTTAATGATGCAGATGCCTATTTAAATATAGGCAGGCAAACGGCAGATAATGCCAGAGAAATTTACATAGCGTGTAATGATTTTAGAAAATCATCAAAAGTTATGTATGCTTTAAAACAAAAATATGCAGGCCTGCTCAACTTGGGTTATAAAGTTTATAAGGATAAATACTGGAGATCGTTTAACCGATTTGTAAACTAACGGCTTGGGCCGCGTCAGTTTACAAGTCGATCAACACGTTTTAATTTATAATATTTAAGATTTGCTTTTGGCCATCTCTATCATCATGGAAACCTCTTCAACGGCGGCTTCCTTACTACCGTCGAAACCGGTTAGTTTAAAACGGATTTTGCCGTTGGTATCAATTACAAACTTGGCCGGTATGCCGTATACTTTGTAGCTGCTTACCACCTTGTTTTCTTTGGTTTCAGGATCTTTCAGGTCCATCAATACATCAAAATTATATTTCATGCTTGCAATGAAAGCTTTGGCATCATCAACCGGCGTGGCTGATTTTTCCCAGGTATGAATAAATAAAAACTTTACCTTGGGGTCGTTCTGGTATTTGTTAACTGCCATTTGCATGGCCGGGAAGGATGCTTTGCAGGGGCCGCACCAGGTGGCCCAAAAATCGAGCACTACAACTTTGCCCTTTAAATCGGCTAAGGATACTTGGTTACCTTTCAGGTCGGTTAAGGTGAACTGGGCTGCTGGTTCGTCTACCATTTCCTTGTTCAGTTTTTTTTGCAGGTTTTCGGTGATACCCTTTTTTATTGCGGCTTCATAAGCTCCAAAACCGGTGTCGCTGCCCTTTACCTTAATGTATAAGGTTTTAAACAGGTCCGACATCTCCTGGTTTGCCTTGCCCGATTTTACGGCTGCATCCATTTTATCAAAAGCTTCCTGGTTGCGGTTAAGCGCCATTAAGGTTTGGGCGTATCTGAAATTAATGTCTGGACTTGGTTCCGCGCTACTTTTAACGGCCATTTCAAGGTATTTTAATGATTCGGCATATTTCTTCTCATCATACAAAATTTTAGCATAGGTACTGCACAAATTCGGATAGCCCGATGCCGCAAATTTAGCTGCGTTGCTATCGCCTTTTTTGCCATCGGTAAAAGTGGCTGCGCTTTCCAATGCTTTTTTTACGAAGATATCTGCATTAGCCAAATCGCCATTTTTATAAAACACCTCTGCTAAGCCGCTGTAACCATTGCCTTTCCAAAAATCAGCTTCCAGTAAACCAGCATAATAAATAGCTTTGGGCGTGTTTTTTTCCTTAGCATAAGCAACGGCAATGCTGCTCCGTGCATAATCATAAATTACCCTGTCTTCTCCTAAAGGAAGAGAAGGGAACTTTTGAGGCGGAAACTTTTTAATCCATTTTTGGTAAGCCATCTCCATATTGGCTGCACCTTTTTCGTTGTAAATAGCTTGTTGATCTAAATTCCGGGCTTGCATTCCTTCCGGAAATTTTCTTACTTGTTCTTTGCTGATGGAATCCGCAGCTCTCGCGTTTTTTAAACGGTAATAGTAATTGGCGGCCAAAATCATATCGGCTTCGTTGTTACTTGCCGCTAATTGCTGTAACTGTTGGTTTAAAGCTATCTTATCAGATGGAGAGCCTGATGCCACTAATCTATTCAGGTACTTTTTCGTACTGTCAGCAGGCGTGGCCAATTGCGCAACCGACTGATGATGAAATGCTACCGATAAAAAGAAGATGCTTCCTGCTATGATCAATGCTTTTTTATTGCTCATGGTTTGCTTAGTTTTAAACGGTTAATTGGCTGCTAAAACCTGGGCCATTTTAACTTCCAGATCTTTACCGCGTAAATTGGTGGCTATAATTTTACCTTCCTTATCCAGCAAAAAGTTTTGTGGCACGGCCGATATGCCATATTGCAAAGCAACCGCATTTTGCCATCCCTTTAAATCAGATACATGCTGCCAGGTGAGCTTATCGGCATGAATGGCTTTGAGCCAGGCCTCCTTTTTGCCATCCAGCGATACGCCAATGATCTCTAAACCTTTAGCATGGTATTTTTGGTATACCTTAACCACGTTAGGGTTTTCTGCACGGCAGGGTCCGCACCAGCTTGCCCAAAAATCAATCAATACATATTGGCCTTTATAGTCGGATAATTTAACGGCCTTGCCCGTGGTGTCGTTCATGACAAATTGGGGTGCCATTTTTCCGACAGCTGTTTTGGAGGCCAAGTCTAACCGGGCTTTTACTTCTTTACCGTAATACGAGTTTTTTACATTGTCGGTTAATAAGGTAAATAGCTTGGCGGCTACATCGTAATTAGGAAAGTTGATAAACCTGTCCTGGATAACCACTGCTGCCGCTACGGAATGCGTGTGGGATGCCACATATTGGCTTACTATAGTTTGGTTCAATTGATCCAATGCCGCAAATTCATCATCAAAAGGTTTATGGCTTGCCGAATCGAGCTTGATTTTGCCATTTTGGTTTGCAATAGCCAACCTGCGATAAATATCTCCAGCTTTGGCTGTGATTGGTTTCCAGGCAACGTCATAAAAATCCATGTACTCGTCTTGCGTTTTTGAGCCCCTTACGGAAGCTTTGTACAACGAATCTTTACTGCCGGTAAGAGTGATATTGGCATTCTCAACAAAAAATACCTTTTGCTGCCTGTTACCTATTTTAACAGTATAAAGCAAAGGTTCAGCTGTAGTGCCTTCAAAAACAAACGTGCCATTTTTTGCCAAAGTCGAGTCGGTAAAAGTCTGTTTATTTAGGGTATGTTCCAGGTATACTTTACCATCTGTTAAGCCGGTAATTTTTCCGGTGATTTTAAAACCGGGAGGCTGGTATTGAAACGAGGAAAGGGCTACAGAAGCACTTGCTAAAATGGCCAGTAAGATGATGTTTGTTTTCAATAGGATAGTTTTAAATTGGATGCGTTTTGCCGAGTTTAATTAAAATAACAACCAGCATCCTTTTACAGTTAAATACCATACGGAATGCTGGTTGTTAAACAGATTAATAAGCTATTTAAATTAATTACTATAACCTGGATTTTGTGTCAGGTTTTTATTCAGGATGATCTGGTTGTAGGGGATAGGCAGTAAAACGGCGGTTGATTTCCAGGTGGTTGGCTTTAATGCGCCAATCACGGCATCTGCCTGGCCTGTACGTTTTAAATCGAACCAGCGGTGCCCAAGTTCGCCAAATAGCTCAACTTTCCTTTCAGCGGCAATAGCGGTTAAAAGCGGGCCTTGTGTGGCGGCCGTTGTATTAGCCAAGCCTGCCCGGTTACGCACCATGTTTAAATCTGCCTGAGCGCCTGATATATTAAGCTGCTGCGCCCTTGCCTCGGCACGGATTAAGTATTGCTCGGCCAGGCGTAAAACTACGTTAAATTCGTTACCGGGGTTAGTTGCGACACCGGTTAGAAGTTTGTATTTATTGATGCGATAATATTTTATTGCATTAAAGGTTGTTGAATCTACCCAGTTGGTTTTGCGGTTATCCCCGGCTTCAAACGATTTGGTGAAAGTTGGATATAGTACAAGAACAGGCGGCTGCACGTTAGCTGCAGATGATGTAGTACGATAGTTTGGACCGAATGTAGAATAACCATAAATAGTGTTAAACTGCAATATCGTTTCGTTACTGGTATTGATAAATACGTTGCTTAGGGCATCCAAACTATAGGTCCCGGAACTGATTACCTGTGTAGCTTGCGCTTCGGCATTAATATAATCTTTGTTGTACAGATAGACGCGGGCAAGGAATGCGGTGGCAGCCCATTTATTTACGCGTGCCTTTTGTGCGATTGTTCCGGCGTATGCTGTCGGCAATAAAGCCTGGGCATCTTTTAAATCAACTATAATTTGTGCCCAAACTGCATCTGCTGTTGCTCTCGGTAAATAAGCATTATCAATTTGTGTTGCACTTAACGATAAAGGCACTCCGCCAAAATAATTTACAAGATGAAAAAAAGCAAATGCCCTGAAAAACTTGGCTTCGCCAAGTAGTTGGTTTTTAAGAGCAGTTGTTATTGTGGTTGATTTTGTTAAACCATCTATGGCCAGGTTGGCCTGGCCTATAATATAGTATGGATAAGTCCACAGATAACTTTCGGATGTGCTGTTTGCTGAGCTTACATTTGAGGCTGCAAATTCCAATAAAGTAGCGGTTGAGCCGGTATATTGTAATTCATCCGCATCAAGTCCGCCTAAATAGCTGCTATATCCCAACAACGCTGTTGTGTTTGAATAGGAATACATGGCCAAAACAGCGGCTGTAGCGCTACCATCTGTTTTATAAATATCGTCAACTACAACCAACGTGGGTGCTATATCGGTAGCTACAAACTTTTCGCAAGATGCGAAAGCGAAGCTTACCAATAAAATGACTGACAGTATACGCTTTTTTACTATGATATATTTCAATTTCATGATTGGTTAATATTAAAATGAACAGTTAAGACCTAAAACCATTGTGCGCAACTGAGGGAAGGCAATGTAATTACCTGTGCCTAAAGCTACACCCGTACCAGGCAATGTGGTTTCGGGGTCATAAGTATATTTTTGTTTTGCCCATGTTAATAAATTTTGCCCCTGTCCGTACACTGATACAGACGACATGCCGATATGTTTAACCCATTGTTTAGGCAGCGAATAAGACAAGCTCAAGGTTTTGAACTTGATATATGAAGCATCGCCCCAGTTATAGTCTGAAGATGCTAATGTGCTATATAGTGAATTTGGAGTCACGCTGGCCATTGGCAAAGGCGAAACATCTCCTGGATTTCTCCACCTGTTTAAAACAGCTACGCTTTGATTGGCATAGGTATAGCCATACGGACTGTAGTTGCCCGTTAAGGTGTTGTTCAAAAATCCGTTACGATGGTTAAACTGGAAAGTAAAATCTAACTGAAAACTTTTATAAGTAATTGTATTGCTGATGCCGCCATAATAAGGGTGGCCATAAGGAGCAGGTATTCTATCAGTACTGTAATTAGGTGTGCCGTTTGCTGTCTGGAATGTTGGTAAACCTGTTTGAGGGTTAACACCGGTAAAATGGTACAGCATAGTCAGATCCAGGGGCATTCCGATAAAATATGAACTGCTATAAGATGATGTAGCCAGATTTGGATATGAAATTAACTTACTACGGTTAAAAGTTAAATTAATCGACGAGGTCCATCTTAAATCTTTTTTTACAATATTGATCGTGTTTAATTCAAATTCCCATCCCTGGTTTTGTACTACAGCAGGCAAGTTTGTTACAACGCTGTTGTAAGTTGTTTGAGCCGGTAGCGTTTGGTAGGTTAGTAAACCGCTGGTTCGGTTGCGGTAAAAATCCGTCTTTAATAAAATACGATCTTTTAAGAACCCTAATTCAAGAGCGGCATCAAATTTTTTGGTAGTTTCCCAATGTAAGTCGGGATTAGCTATATTGCTTTGAACCAATATGGTATTACCCTGATAGGTAGATGTTCCGCTCACTACCCTATCTGTTGCGATGTATTGATAGGATGGAATTTGATCGTTGCCTGTTGTACCGTAGCTGGCGCGCAGTTTACCAAAGCTTAAAAAGTCCAGCGGTTTTAAAAAGCTTTCTTGCGTAAATATCCAGGCTGCACCAAGCGCCCCGAAATTACCAAATCGGTGCGCCGGGCCGAACTTTGAAGATCCATCACGTCTGAAAGTACCATCGACGATATATTTCTCGTTCCAGGTATAATTGAGCCTGCCAAAAAAAGCATTATAATTATACTCAGAATAATTGTTATAATTTGATGATGTAATGGAACTTGCCGCAAATATTGAATTAATAAGCGCCTCGGTGTTAAAACCCGTTCCGGTTAAATAAAGACCATCTGATTTTGTATGTTGAAAAGTTGTTCCTACAACCAAGTTTAAATTGCCTTTACCTAAAACTTTTTGATATTCGGCTTGCGGTTCAACAATAAAGTTGTTGGTTGCGTTATTGGTATATATAAGGCTACTTGTTGTTGCAGAGTTTGCTGTTGCCGGATTTTGCGAACTGGCGGGGTTAGTATTTGTTTGGTGTATTGTGGTTAAGGTATACCCTAAATTGGCCTTAAGCTTTAATCCAGGTAAAACAGTATAGCCCAAATTTAAATTGCTGAGTAAATTGGCAGTTTGTGCCGCGTACTGTTTTAAAAAATAAGATAGAGGATTGGTTAAAGTCCAGTTGGCAGAGCCATTAGCATTATACAGTGGGTAATTAGGCGGCAGCGAATATAGTGTAGAAAGGTCAGTATTGGGCAAATTATTGTTCATGTAAGTATAACTAACCGATAGGTCGATATTGAATCGATTGTTCTCGCTTTTGTGGCCGGCATTTAATCTGCTTGAATAAGTACTGGCGCTATAATCCCCCGGAAAAACGGTGCCTTCTTTACGATAGGTTGAGCTAAATAGAAAAGTATTTTGTGCGCTGCCACCAGAAACCGTTGCTGTAGCATTGGTTAGGTTTGAAGTTCCACCGATAAAGTATTTTTGCCAGTCGGTATATGCATTCTGATCCCATACGGTTAAATCTAAAGCATTTGAAGCCGTTGGCGTAACACCAGCATTGGCAAAGGCTTCTTTCCGCATGGCTAAATACTGTTGAGTATTCATCATATCTAAAAAGTGGCCTACCTTTTCAATACCTTGATAGGCATTTACATTAACAACAGTTCGGCCTTTAGTGCCTTTTTTCGTCGTGATTAATACTACTCCATTTGCACCCCGCGAACCATAAATTGCAGTGGCATCGGCATCTTTCAACACATCGATACGATCGATATCTTCTGGATTTATAATGCTAAAAGGGCTGATAGCACCACTTGCGCCGCTGGTACCGGCGGCATTGAGGTTATCAGAAGGGGGAGAACTTGCATTTACTAAAGTAAAGGGTACGCCATCAATAATATATAAAGGTGCAAAACCTGTATAATAGCTTAATCCTCCTGTGGAGGCGCTACCGGCCCCCCTTATATTTACCCTTACACCAGCGCCTGGCAAACCATTATCCTGGGTAATTTGCATACCGGCTATCCGGCCCTGCAAAGCGGTTAAAGGGTTGGTTACGGTTTCTTTACCTAAATCTACGGCGGTAATTGAACTTACAGCTCCGGTATTGGCACGTTTAGTTGTGGTACCGTAGCCAATATATTGCACTTCGTTTAAAGTGTTGGTCGCCTGTACCATTTTAACACGGATATTTCCGCCTTGGGGGATGGGTAATTCCAGTGTGTTATATCCGATAAAATTAAAGATCATCATATCCTTAGGATTGTTCACATCGATATGAAAGTGCCCATTGATATCAGTAGCAGTACTTGAATTTTTATCGAGCTTAAGCCTTACGGTAACACCGGGTAGTGGAAGATCATTTTGATCGGTAACTATACCGCTGATGCGCTGCACCTGGGATATCTTGTCCGATTTTGTTAAAACGATGAGGTTATTGTTGAGTACCTGGTAGGTAAAGCCTGTATTTTGTAAAACAGAATTTAATATGTTGGCAACGCTGATGTTGTTTGCCACTACATCTACCTTGGTGTCTGCCGGGAATAAATTGTTATTATAAACAAATTTATAGGGTGTGCTTTTTTCTATCGCTTTAATCACTTTGCTAATTGCGGCATCCTTAACATTCAGCGACATACGTACATCTTGCGAACGTACACTGGCTGAAACCGACAGGCAACCTACAACAATCAGTGTGAAAATTAATTTCATAATAATCAAAAATTTACCAATAGGGGAATGGGAAAAAAGGGCACCATTTTTTGTGCTTTTTTGCATAATTTTACAATGATTTAAAAATTTAATGATTAGAAGAGCAGGCGACAACGCCAATTGATTAACCTGTCTTCTTTAAGGATTTTATCTCGGGGGAAATACGTTAGTATTTCCCTTTTTTTATAAAGGGTTAGTAAATACTTATTGCATCGCCCTCCTTCCTGTAGTTAAAGTTTCCGGACAGCTTAAGAGCGTTAAGTACCTGGATAATATCCTCATGGTCAAAAGTGCCTGTAAAGCGGCCACCCTTTACCTGCGGATTAATAATATTGATCTTTACACCATACCATCTTTCCATCTGGGGGGCTATTTCGTCAAAAGGCTGATCAAAAAAAGTGAGCTTATTTTGAGTCCAATCGGTTTCAACAATGCTATTGCTGATCGTGTTATTGGTGATAGCACTTACTGCGAAAAGTTTTTTAGTTGCCGTTACTTCGTTTGTTTTACTCAGGTCGCGTTTATTAAACAAAACAAACTTTTTATTGGGAGTGAGCAGAACTTTGCTTTTTGACAGGTTGTTTACTGTAATTTCAATAGAGCCCTTAATTAACGAAGCTTCGGTTGTTTTATCTGTTGAATAAGCTTTAACATTGAATATGGTGCCGATGTCCTTCACATTGATTTTGCCGGTATGCACCGTAAATGTTTTAGTTGAATTATGTACCACATCAAAATAACCTTCACCCTCAAGTTGTACATCCCGGCTATCAATATTGAAATTCTTTGCTACTTTTAACGTGCTGCCGCCATTCAGAATAACCTTGGTTCCGTCGGCTAACTTAAAAGATTTTTTTTTTCCTAAAGGGCTAACGTATAAAAGTTGTGTAACCGAAGTTGTGGTTTTTTCTACACGACTTCTAAACCTGTACACACCAAATACAATTAATAATGAGGCAGCTATGCCGCTTAAGCTGATTAAAAACGTTCGGTTTGATCTTTTCTCAGTAGTTTTAAACTCAGTAATGAATGGGGAAGAAAGATCAGGGTTTAAATGATCGGTTGCTTTTTTAAAGCTTTTATAATCGGCACGGAAACTTTCATCCGTAATGTTCCCATTCAAGGTATAATAAAGGGCTTTCGCATTTTGAACTATCGTCCTTTTTTCCGGATGCTCTTCTAACCAGTGCATCCAGAAATTAGCCGATTGATCATTATTCCCAAGGCAAAACTCTTGGAACGAAGCATCAGCAACAAAGTCTTCAATATCAAACTTCGAATAGTCCATTTGTTAAAATTTACCTATTGATGTTCGGCGGGAAGATTTTTACTATGAAAAAATCAAAAAAGTTTAAATTTTGTTAAAATTTTTCAAAAATAGGATTAAATGTGGTGTGTATTAGGTAAAGGCGAGTGTAAAAATGGCTATAATTGATAGTAAGTAGAGTGGGTTTGTGGTTCCATTTCGTTTTAAGTCTTCTTTTAATAATTTTAAGGCATCGTAAACTATATTATAAGCAGTTCGCTTAGAGATATTGCATTTTTCAGCGATATCATCATAGTCCATATTGTCAAAAAACTTGTATTGTAATAATTCTTTCTGCCTTTCCGTTAATTTACCGAGGCTTTTGGATAGCTTAGCCTTAATAATCGCGTCTGTTTGGCACTTGGTCAGATATTCTTCGTATGACAGTTCCTGCTGATCGATCAGCGAATGTGCATGCCCTTCTTTAGCCTCACGCAGTTTTTCTGATCGCATTTTTTGAAATATAACCGTACGCAAACAAGTTAGCAAGTAACTTCTCACATTATCAACCGCTGGCAGCTTGTCGCGCTTTTCCCATAAGCCAAGCAGCATTTCAATAATACAGTCGTTGGCATACTGCCTGTCGCCAGTTAATTTGATGCCATAATTAACCAGGCCCAGGTAATGCTGCTTATAAAGAAGATGTAAAGCATCATGGTTGCCCTCAATAAATTGACTCCATGATTCTTTAAACTCCATTATCATATTCAAACACTTTATATTAGGGGGACGCTAAGTTAACGACAAGTTAATGTATTACAATGTAAACGCCAGAATGATTATTAAAAAGTTTTTGCGGCACTATTGTTATTTACTTAAACGGGCGCATTTGGCTGAAGGTTTTAGATATATATATTTAAACAAGGCTTGTGGGGAAAACACGTTTTAGACTGAATGACGCAATGAATGATATTTGTTGTTTCGTTGCATCTTTATGCTGTTTTTTTTAAATAAATTGCATGATTTTGCGTCTTTTTTGAATCTGTTTCAATATATTTAACCAACTGTTTGTAAAAAAACATGATAGAAGGCAAACCACTTAAAATAAATCAGAAGGTGTACGGGGAGTAACAGTTCCAGTGCTTGAGCCAAATTTTAATATGCCCCTTAATCAATTCACATATATAGTAAATGAAAGTTAAACACCTGCTAAACACTGTAGTGCTTTGTCATTTTTTTGTATTAAGCGCCTATGCCCAAAAACAGCATAGCATTAACGAGCAATGGCTTAACGAGCGAAAAAATATAGAGAAAACAACCGTGTTGCTTAATAACCAACAGCGTGCAGTTCCTATTTTAAATCTGGCCGGAAATAAGATAGCCAGCATCAGCTTTGGGTTAAAGGAATCGGCAGTTTTTGATAGTATATTAAATAACTACGCTACTGTAAAAAGCTTTAGGGCGGCAGACTATCAGTTGGCCCCGGCAACACTGGCGGATCTGAGCTATGATGTTAAATTTTTCAATACGCTGATCATCAGCGTAAATAATACAGATTTAGATGACGGTAAGCTACTACAGTTTATCACCGATAATTTAAAAAGCAAAACTATCATTGTGACCGCATTTGGTGATGTCCATATGCTCGCTAAGCTTAAAAATGTAAAAGTACCTGTTATGTGGACGGCTCAGCAATCTGCATTATCTGCTAATTATGTAGCGCAGGCTATTATTGGCGGAATGCCTGTTGTGGCTAAGCTACCTGTTAATGTTTCGGCCAAGTATCGCAAAGGCGATGGCTTTTTAACCCAGGTTACCCGCTTAAGTTATACCGTCCCCGAAGAGGTTGGCGTTAATATTGCCGAGTTGGAGAACCCCATCGATAGTATAGCCGCCGAAGCGATCAGCAAAAGGGCTACACCAAGTGCTGTGATTATGGTGGTGAAGGATGGCAAGGTGATTTTTAATAAAGCTTATGGCCACCACACTTATGACGGGGTAGCACCTACTAAAACTACGGATATTTATGATCTGGCTTCCATTACCAAAGTAACGGCTACCACGCCGTCGGTAATGCGCCTGGTTGAGCAGGGCAAGCTCAATCTCGATTCTACCATCAGCAACTATATCCCCAAAGTGCGCCAAACTGATAAAAAGGATATCAAGGTGAGGCAGGTGATGCTGCACCAGGCTGGCTTTATTCCGTTTATTCCGTTTTTTAAAAGCATTAAACCAGGAGATTTTAGTCGCGATTCTTCTGCCGCTTATCCTGTAAAGGCCGGGGAGAATTACTTCTTCCGTAAAAATTATTTCAGGGATGTGATGTGGCCCCAAATGCTCAACTCGCCGGTTAGGGATACCAGTAAATACGTGTACAGCGATTTGAGCATGTACTTTATGAAGGAAATAGTGGAAGGGTTATCAAACGAGCACCTGGAAAACTACGTTCAGGAAAATTTTTATCGCCCCTTGGGGATGCAAACCGCGGGCTATTTGCCGCTATACCGGTTCAGTAAAGACAGGATCATCCCCACCGAGGTTGATACCCTTTACCGCAATATGCTGTTGGTAGGCTACGTACACGATCCGGGCGCGGCTATGGTGGGCGGTGTGTCTGGGCATGCCGGTTTATTTGCTTCGTCAACCGATCTGGCTATTTTTTACCAGATGTTACTGAATGGCGGCAGTTACGGCGGCAAGCGATATTTTAAACCGGCAACTGTTAAAACCTTTACCTCAAGCCAATCCATGGTAAGCAGCCGGGGGTACGGGTTTGATCGCAAACGTGCCGGTAGTTCCTATCCATCAGCCTATGCTTCGGTAAACACCTTTGGGCATACGGGTTATACCGGTACCCGCGTATGGGTTGATCCCGAATATAAGTTGGTTTATATACTCTTAACCAACCGTGTTAACCCGGTTACATCTACGGCACTGTTCGATTTAAATATCAGTCAGCGCATAAGCGATGCTATTTACCATGCCTTTCATATCGATAAAAAACAGTAATTGTTTATTTGTTAAATAGTGTCCAGTCCTAATAAATGAAAACCATTATACCTTAACGCTGTAATATCATAAGCATGAAAAAAACTATCCTATGTATCATGATGCTCGCTTTTGCGAATTTGGCCAACGGTTCAGGTCATCACCCGGCTCAGGCACATTCCATAATTAAGCCCGTTGCCGATAAGGCAACTGTCAGCGGTGCCGATCAGACAGAGAAATACCTGCCATACCTTAAAGGCAAGCGCGTTGGCATGGTGGTTAACCCGTCATCGCGCATTGGCAATAAGGCCAGTGTGGATAGCCTGAAAGCACTGGGGATTAACATTGTAAAGATATTTGGCCCCGAGCATGGTTTTAGGGGCAATGCCAGCAACGGTGCTGATGTGGGCGATAGTGTAGACCCCAAAACTGGCATCCCGGTATTATCGCTATATGGCAAAACAAGCAAACCGGCTGCAAAAGATCTGGCAGATATTGATTTGATGATCTATGATTTGCAGGATGTAGGAGCCCGGTATTTTACCTACCTGGCTACGCTGCACCGGGTAATGGAAGCCTGCGCCGAAAATAACAAAGAAGTGTTGATATTAGACAGGCCGAACCCTAACGGTTATATGGTTGATGGCCCGGTACTGGATATGAAATTAAAATCGGGCATTGGCTATCACCCAGTGCCTATTGCCCACGGGATGACGGTAGGAGAGTACGCGCAAATGATTAACGGCGAAGGCTGGATGGCCAATGGTGTTAAATGTAAGCTGAAAGTTATTACGGTAGCCCATTATAAGCATAACATGCCTTATATACTGCCAATACCACCATCGCCTAATTTAAATACACAGCAGTCTGTTTTACTGTATCCTTCGTTATGCTTGTTTGAAGGTACCGTGATCAGCCAGGGGAGGGGTACCTATATGCCTTTCACGGTATTGGGTAATCCTGACTTAAAAGGGCAGTACTCGTTTTCTTTTACACCGGTTGGAATTAAGGGAATGAGCGAAACTCCTTTATGGCAAAACCAGGTTTGTTATGGCCTTGATTTGCGAAACTATGATATCCAAAAGTTAATTAAAGGCAAGCGTATTAATTTAAGCTGGCTGATTGAAATGTACAAGGCCTACCCGTATAAGGAACGCTTTTTCGATTTTAAGCAGAGCAGGCAAATGGGCGATTTTAATAAACTGGCCGGAACTACCGATTTAAAGGACCAAATTATTGCCGGTAAAACTGAAGAAGAGATCAGGAGGAGCTGGGAGCCCAAACTGAGCGAGTTTAAGCAGATGCGTAAAAAATATTTATTGTATCCTTGATTTTAGTCCGGAGTCTCGAGTCCAGAGTCTTGAGTGCCTTTAGTTTCAAGTTGAATAGTCTGGCTGGATGTTAGGCTACAACTTGAGCAAATAATAGTGCCGGGGCTAAACTCCATTAGCGTTTTTTAACGTAATTACATGATATGAATAGTACAAGATTGTACATCCTCTTATTTTTATGTGCCTGCTGCATGATCAGGGCCTCGGCGCAACCGTTGGCTGCGCCCAAGCGCGAATTCCGGGCCGTGTGGTTGGCTACGGTACAGAATATTGATTGGCCGTCTAAGCGTGGTTTGCCAGCTGATGTGCAGGAGCGGGAGTTGATCGGTATTTTAAATGAGCACCAAAAAACGGGCATCAACGCCATTATGTTCCAGATCAGGCCGGCGGCGGATGCTTTGTATGCCCAAAGCCGTGAGCCCTGGAGTATTTTCCTCTCGGGGAAGCAGGGTGTAGCACCCCAGCCTTTTTATGATCCCTTGCAATTTGCCATCGAAGAAGCGCACAAGCGCGCGATGGAACTACATGCCTGGATAAACCCTTACCGCGCAGCTAATGATCTGGTTGATTCCGATATCAGCAGCAACCATATTACACGCCTTCATCCCGAATGGTTTTTTACCTATGGCAGCAAAAAGTATTTTAATCCCGGCTTGCCGGAGGTGCGCAAATACATCATCAGCGTGGTAGTGGACGTGGTGCGTAATTATGACATCGACGGCATCCACTTCGACGATTATTTTTATCCTTACCCTGAAAAAGAAAAACTGCCCGATACCACAACATACGTGTTATACGGACAAGGATTTGGTAATATTGACGACTGGAGAAGACACAATGTGGATACCCTGATCCATGTGCTGGCCGACGGTATTCACGCCGTTAAAAGTTACGTAAAATTTGGGATCAGCCCGTTTGGCATTTGGCGAAACCTGAAAGACGACCCGAATGGCTCAGAGTCTACCGGCTTTTCGGGATATAGCTCTTTATATGCAGATGCCCGTAAATGGACCAAATTTAGCGGTATTGATTATATCAACCCCCAACTTTATTTTCCCTTTTATTATAAAGCGGCACCATTTGAAAAACTGCTGGACTGGTGGAGCAAAAACTCCTTTAATAAGCATGTATACATCGGCCAGGGTGTATACCGGGCAATAGAGAAAAAGGAGGGCTGGCGCGATATTCGGCAGCTATCAAACCAGATGCGCGAAATCCGTAAGAATCCGAGGGTACAGGGAAGCGTGTTTTTTAGTTCAAAATCGCTCACTTCTAATTTAGGCGGTTTCCAAGACTCACTGCGCACCGAGTTTTATCAATATCCGGCCCTGCCACCACTCATGATCTGGCTCGGCGAATCATCCCCGCGGCCACCGGATGTTTTCCATGCCACGTATCTGAACAATCAGGCTGATTTAAAGTGGGCGTACAGCCTTAAGCAGCCAAAAGAGGTGTATGGCTATGTGATCTATCGATTTAAAAAAGAAGAAAAAATTAACCTGGACCGCCCGGAGAATATCATTCATGTGAGTTATGATGAATCCTTGCGGTCTTACACCGATACCACGGCTGCCCAAGGCGCCAGTTATAAATATGTAATTACCGCCATCGATAGGCTTAAAAACGAAGGCTTGCCGTCTGAAGCGGTGCAGGTAAGCATCAATTAGGCACATCGTATCAAAAAATAGGATTAGCAATGCTGTAAATCATAACTATATTGTTTTTTTCTCAAAAACTTGCTCGTCATCAGTATCGAAATGGCAAACGTTTTGTTGAGGCGTTGCCATCTTTCCCGTTGTCAGCCCGAGGCGGGGAGCGATCTTCTACGAACGATAAATCTACGTTAGAACCCGCACGTTTGTAGTCCTGATGCAGAAGATTTCTCCTCGTACCTCGTCGAAAGGACAAATTTTCGTTGAGGCGGCATCATCTTTCCCTTGGCATCTCCAAAAGGATGGATCCATACGGGCAGAGCAACAATAGAATTTTTGTTTTAAGCAGCGATATTCGGCTCACACTCGGCGGCTACCTTCTACATCAATATCCCAACATCTGCACAATAGCCCCGCAACTCATCCAAGCCATAATCCCAACCACCATAATTCCTAAAATAGTGAGCAGCAAAGGCTGTTTATAATCAGCAATAATTTTGTGCCGGTAGGCGGCCACCAGCATTACGCCCAGAGCTACCGGTAAAATAAAACCGTTAATGGCCCCAACGGCAAGCAGAATTTTAACCGGCTTGCCTATCAGTTCGAAAATAATGCAGGAGATGATGATAAAAACGATAATGATCTCGCGGTTGAGTTTTAATATCACCGGGTGGAAGCTTTTGATAAACGAAACAGAAGTATAAGCTGAGCCCACCACCGACGAGATGCCAGCCGACCACATCACCAGCCCGAATATTTTGTAACCGATTTGCCCGGCAGCTAATTGAAATACCGAAGCAGCTGGATTAGCCGGATCCAATTTACCACCGGCAGTAATAACGCCTAAGGCTGCTATAAACAACAAGATACGCATTAAAGAGGCCAGTCCGATAGCGCTTAATGCGCCTTTGTTTATCGCAGGTAAATTCTCTTTACCGGTTTGGCGGGCATCCAGCAAACGGTGCGCGCCCGCAAAGGTGATATAGCCGCCAACCGTTCCGCCAACGATGGTTAAAACGGCGGTAAAGCTAAAGCTGGTAGGCACCACCGATCTGACGGCAGCCTCGGCCAGAGGAGGGTTGCTGATGTAGGCGATGTAAAGCGCCAGCGTAATTTTAAGCAGCCCCATGGTTTTAGCAAACAGGTCCATCGCCTTACCTGCTTCTTTATAAATAAAAATGCCAATGGCTACAATAGCGCTCATGATAGCACCCTGGCCTACGCTCACGCCAAGCAGAACATTTAAACCCAACCCTGCACCGGCAATATTACCGATATTAAAGGCCATACCCCCTAAAAATACCAGGAACGAAATAAAATAACCCAAACCGGGGAAAACCTGGTTGGCAATATCCTGTGCCGGTTTATCGGCTACGGCAATAATACGCCAGATGTTGAGCTGGGCAATGGCATCCAGTATTACAGATAATAAAATCACAAAGCCAAAGCTTGCTTTAAGCTGCGCCGTAAATACGGCAGTTTGAGTTAAAAAGCCGGGGCCAATGGCCGATGATGCCATTAAAAAGGCTGCGCCCAATAAAACGCTCCAGTTAAATTTTTTCTTCATAGGGCCGGAGCCTTAATAATAATGTGTTCGTCCTTTAGTTTTTGGGCAATCATTTTTGCAAACTCTACAGCGTGCGCGCCGTCGCCGTGCAGGCATAAAGTATCTGCCTTTAGCGGAATCTCCTTTTTATTCACCGATACCACCTGTTGGTTTTTTACCATCATCAATACCTGGCAATTGACTGCTGTTCATCAGTGATCATGGCGTTGCTTTGCACGCGTGGCGTGAGCGAGCCATCATCCTGGTAGGTGCGGTCGGCAAATACTTCTGATGCTGTAACCAAGCCTATTTTTTGTGCCGCAGTAACCATCTGGCTGTTGGCAAGGGCGTATAAAATTAACGATGGGTCAAAATCGTGTACGGCATTTACTATGGCGCGGGCAAGGCTTTCATCTTTAGCCGCCATGTTATACAAGGCGCCATGCGCTTTTACGTGGTGCAGTTTGCCGCCAGCTGCCTTTACAAAACCATACAAAGCACCAATTTGATACAGGGTCATTTGGTAGGCCTCGTTAGCCGAGATCTTCATTTCTCTTCTGCCAAAACCTTGCAGATCGGGCAGGCCCGGGTGGGCACCAATGGCTACGCCTTTTTTTATAGCCACGTTTACGGTGTGCTGCATCACCTCGGGGTCGCCGGCGTGAAACCCGCAGGCTATGTTGGCCGAGGTGATATAATCCATCAGGGTATCATCATTGGGCATGGGGTAATTGCCAAATGCTTCACCCATATCGCAGTTCAAATCGATACTTTGCATCATGTCATGTTTAATTTATAAACCGAATTTATTTTTAATAGCAGCGGTTAACTGATGTAATTGTTGTTCCTGTTCAATATACAGCGCTTCTGCTTCGCGTGCGCTTATTTCTTTAAAATATATTTGGTCGGCCGTTTTTAGCTGACCACATAGAGGCATATCCACAGCCGCCACCTGGCCTATGCGTGGGTAGCCGCCCGTGGTTTGGCAGTCGGCCATCAGGAGCACCATACTGCCATTGCCGGTAACTTGTATTGTGCCCGGGCTTACGGCGGTCGAAAGTAATTCGTCTTTCTTCAGCCGTTCAAGAGGAGCGCCCTCCAGGTGGTAGCCCATCCTGTTATTGCGGCTGCTTATGATGTATGGCGTGGATAAAAAATCAATGATGGACCGGCTATTGAACCACGTAAACTCGTGCGCAGGCACCACGCGGATATGCTGACGGTTATCTGGAAGCAACAATACCCGTGCTATGCTCCATAACGGATAGTTAACCGATGTGCATTCGAGATGATCGTAAATCAGGCTGCATAGGGGCGTTATTTTTTTGCCGTTATACAGGATATCCCCGCCATTAAGTTTCCTTCCATCTAAACCTCCAAAACCAGCTGCCAGATAAGTGCTTCTGCTGCCCATTACCCCGGGTACATCAAATCCGCCAGCTATGGCTAAATAAGTCCGGCAGCCCGAAGGCTGATTTTTTAATTGAACAACCGTTCCGGCCGGAATGAAAATCGGCCTTTCGGGCGGTAGCACCTTAGCGTTGCAAAATAAAGTGGCGCCATCTCCGGCATAGGCTATCAGTATCGCTGTTTGAGCCTTAAATTCAGCGTCTGCAAAAGTGAATTCTATAACTGCGGCATCGTCGTTATTTCCAACGGCCTTATTGGCTATCCGCGCCGATAAAGTGTCCATCGCCCCCGAAACCGGCACCGCCTGCGAACGATGCTGGCTACGGCCTAAATCCTGTATGGTGCTCAACAGGCCTGGTTTAATGATTTGGATGCGCATGGTTATTTTTTAGTCTGTTATACTCTTCCAGGTCAATCGGTTTAAATACCACCCGGTCGCCTGCGGTTAATAATGATGGCTTGGGCCAGGCTGCATCAAAGAGTTTAAGTGGTGTTCGGCCGATAATTTGCCAACCTCCGGGTGTTTCAAGTGGATATATACCGGTTTGTTCACCTGCAATGCCCACCGAGCCTGCCGGTACCAACGGGCTTGGCGTGAGCTTGCGTGGTGTGGCCAATAACTTGTTTAGGCCACCCAGGTAAGCAAAGCCGGGTACAAAGCCAATCATATAAACTTGGTAAACTGCTTTACTATGCAGTTGGATCACATCGTCTTCTGTTAGGTGATGCAATGCAGCCAACCCCTCCAGATCCGGCCCCATGCTGCCGCCGTAACATACGGGTATGGTAACTATTTCGGCAGGCGCCGCAGATGTTCGTTTTATTTTATCATTTAAGTTATTAAGGTAATTGCTTACTTTTTCAAAACAACTTAATCCCGGAAGTTCCGCTGCGCTGATTACCTGTAAAGGATCAAAGAAAACTGAGAGCGAAGCATAGGCTGGAACTGTTGTTGAAAACCCAGGAAAAGGATGATCTAAAAGAAACTGGTTAAAGTTCCGGATCTTTTGCTGTAAATCATCGTTAATTTCATTGCCAAACTCGATGGTTAAAGCATTTTCACTCAAAAAATAAATGGAAAGGCGGGTGTTTTTCGACCAAAATAGCATGCCGGTTATCGAGTGTTAAGTTACAAACCTAATTAAAATAAAACGTAAGGAAACTTAGCATTTTATTTTAAATAAAACGGTATCAGCTCACGCAAAATGTATGTTTTTTAGTTGTAATGCTGTTAAAGCTGATGTTGGGCAGCCAAAATGTGACCTGTACCCGCTTTTATAAAAATGGTGTACACGATCACTTTTTTTATTGATTGCGGTTATGTAACGGGCTTTAACTGGCCGCTAAATTCGTACTATTATATCAAGCATGTTTAAAAAAATTATCCTTCCACCAAATATATTATTATGGAATCTATCAGGCGTATTTACTGGCCGGCAATCAACCTGATTGGCCCCGGCGCTGTTAAAGAAATCGGTGTCGAAATCAAAAAATTAAATCTGAAAAAGTTATTGTTGGTAACGGATAAAGTGCTCCGCAAGATTGGCGTGGTTGACAGTGTAACCGCTGTTTTAACCGAAGCGAAAATTGATTATGTAATATTTGACGAAGTAGAGCCTAACCCGACCTGTAAAAATGTAAACGACGGCTTAAACGTATTTAAACAAAATAATTGCGATAGCCTGCTATCGGTAGGTGGCGGTTCGCCGCAAGACGCAGCCAAGGCTATCGGGATATTGTATACCAATGGCGGCAATATTGTAAATTATGAAGGTATCGGTAAGTCGACCCATAAATCGGTACCTATCGTGGCCGTGAATACAACAGCCGGAACTGCATCCGAGGTTACCGTGAATTATGTAATTACCGACGAAGTGCGGAAAATTAAAATGGTAATGGTTGACCCTAACTGCTTAGCTGCTGTTGCCGTGAACGACCCTGAACTGATGGTGAAAATGCCTGCCGGTTTAACTGCCGCTACCGGGATGGATGCCTTAACCCATGCCATTGAATCGTATATCTGCAAAGGCTCGTTCCGGTTGGCCGAAACACTATCGTTAGAAGCCATTAAACTGATAGGCGAATCGTTGGAGATTGCCGTTTGCGATGGCGAAAATATGGAAGCACGGTCAAAAATGGCCTGGGGGTCTTACGTTGCCGGGCTATCGTTCTCTAACAGCGGATTGGGCATTGTACATTCGATGGCCCATCAGTTAGGCGCCGAGTATAATTTACCTCATGGTGTGGCCAATTCCATTTTGCTGCCTTATGTTGAGGAGTTCAACTCGGTAGTCTGCGTTGAAAAATTTGCCAAAATTGCCGAAGCCCTTGGTATTGACACCACACGCATGAGCGACGAGGAAGCCCGTCGTGAAAGTATTTTAGCACTTGCCGATATGGCCGAACGGTTAAATATTCCTAAACTGGCCGACACACCGTTCAGGCTACAGGATATTCATAAACTGGCTACACAAGCCATGATTGATGTATGTACCGGTGGAAACCCAAGGGAAGTTACGTTGGATGATATTAAAACCATTTACAGAAATGCTTACCACCAGATGCTGCTTGCCAAAAAAACGCCTGCTGAGTTTTGTGTGGCGAGATAGGATTGCTTATTAGATACTCAATCACAATTAAGTAAATCGAAGGCTGCCTGTAACAGGGCGGCTTTTTAGTTGATTGCGAAGGATCAACTAAATGCTTTCCCGTTGTTGGGTGTCCCCACCGTAGCTGTATACCAAAGGTGTATATTCTTATTTATCAGGAATTTTCCCCTTAGTCGGTGTCCCCACCGACAATTTATGCACTCGTGCTTAGCAGGAATTAAAATCTACAATGATTCCTTTTTTAGTATCTCAATATCAGCGCGTCTGTTCTTACTCCGATAATCAGTATTCTTTAATTTAGAGCATCGGCCCGCTCAGTCGCCGCGGGAAGGGCTTTGTTCGTTATTCACTGTTGTTTGTTTTGGGTGTGAATGATTGCTATCGCAATTTTGTCTTGACACAAAAAGAACCAAATACCGACCGTAGGGAGCTCATGAACACCTTGAAAAACAAACAATAGGTGAATAACGTCAAGACTGCCCGATCCTTCCACCCTCAGGCCAGCTCCTGGCCCGGCGTGCAGTCAGGCCCTTGCGCACTTTTCTTATCTGCACAAAATAGCCTACAGGTTCCAAACTTCATCTCTGTTTTTTCCGGCCGACCGGGTCTATTACTTATAATGACCGCGACCGGTGGTCAAATTATCAGATCAATATGTGCGGCGCCAGTTGGGTTACCAACCTGGTTAGGCATAGGGCTGTGGCTATCGGTATAGCCCATGGAATTGATGAATTAATAGGCGGTAAAATTGAATTGCCTGAACAGGATAAAATGACGGGTAAATTTTAAAAGCTGGTTTTAAAAAAGCTTTTTGCCGGTGCGGGCGTATCGCGCGTTCCCATGAAGCAAACTTATGATGATAGCGCTGTGCTAATTAATAGGGGTAGCCGCCCGCTGGTGCGCGCGTGCCGCGCGTTCCCCGGCTGATAAATCGGTCTTTGAATTACAGACAAGCAATTCGCGTTAGGGATAGTAGCGGCTAACGGCCTGTGGCTAAAGCCTGTGCAGTATGAGCGGATAGCCCGGCCGGAGGCAACGCCCTGGTACCGCCATATTGATCTTTACAACTATGTGTATGAGTAATAATCGCTGATCTTTGCCAATTATAATGTTAATAAACATGACTATTCGCTATTTCAGGCAGATTATTAAATTTGCCACGAAGCAATAATCTCAAACTACCTGAGGAAGCAAAAATGGAAGTACTGGTATATAATGATTTAGGTGCAGATAAACTTAAGGATAAGCTAAAAAAGGTGATCGGTTTTTTGCAAGCTGATGATTTTCGTTCGGCTGACGTGAAAAAGATGATCGGCACCGGCTACTATCGGGCAAAGTTAGATGATACAAACCGGTTGCTATTCAGTATAGGTACATTTGCCGACAAAAGATACATATTTATCCTGGAAGTGATCCTCAATCACGCTTACGAGAAATCCAGATTTTTACGAGGAGCTGTTATCGACGAAAGCAAGTTATTGCCTGTTAACAGCGAAAAACAGATAACACCTGGAGATACTGCCCCAATCACTTACATTAACCCGAATAAAAAATCTTTCCATTTACTGGATAAGATCCTGTCGTTTGATGAAACGCAGGACGAAATATTACATCTGCCTGCACCTGGTATTATTATCGGCTCGGCGGGCAGCGGTAAAACGGCTTTAACTTTAGAGAAAGCTAAGATACTAACCGGGCGGGTACTTTATATTACGCTTTCTGGTTACCTGGTAGAAAACGCCAGCCTGCTTTACTATTCTTTTGATTACGAGAACAGCAAGCAAGAAGTGGAGTTCCTATCTTTCTTTGAATATCTCTCCACCATTGATGTACCCAAAGGCAAAGAAATTGATTTTCGCGGTTTTGAGCAATGGATCTCCAAATACCGGCAAAGCCATAAAATTAAAGATGCCTACAAGGTTTTTGAAGAATTTAAAGGGGTGATTACAGGTTCGGTAGTAGATAAACCTTATTTATCGTTGAAGGATTATCTGTCTCTGGGTATTAAACAATCTATCTTTCCCGAAGCGGAGCGCGGGCAGATCTATGATCTGTTTACCAAATACCTGGAATGGTTAAAGGCCGGTGTATATTTCGACAGTAATATTGTATCGTATAATTTATTGGAGCGCATAGAGCCCCGGTATGATTATGTGGTTGTTGACGAGGTGCAGGATATTACCAATGTACAACTGATGCTGATTTTAAAATCGTTGCATAACCCTGCCAACTTTGTTTTGTGCGGCGATTCAAACCAAATAGTACACCCCAATTTTTTCTCGTGGGCGCAAATTAAAACCCTGTTTTACAAACAGGACCTCAAAGCCAATATCATCAGGGTGTTGGCCACCAACTATCGTAACACACCCGAAGTAACTAAAATAGCCAACCAACTGCTGTTGATTAAAAACGCGCGTTTCGGCTCTATTGATAAAGAGAGCACTTACCTGGTGAAACCTAACTCGAAGCACACAGGGGGGGTAGAGTTTTTAGAAAATAATGCCCCTATCAAAGCCGACCTTAACCAAAAAACAAAACAATCTACAAAATTTGCGGTACTGGTTCTGCGTAATGAAGATAAGGCGGCTGCAAAAGCCTTTTTCCAGACCCCGTTGCTGTTTTCGATCCAGGAAGCCAAGGGATTGGAGTACGAAAATATTATTTTATACAATGCCATATCCGGTTATGATAAAGAGTTCAGGGAATTAACCAACGGCGTAACGCCCGCCGATTTGGACGAAGACAGCCTGAAGTTTTCGCGCGCGAAGGATAAAGCGGATAAATCGCTCGATGAGTATAAGTTTTATGTAAATTCGCTTTACGTGGGCATTACCAGGGCGATAAAAAACCTGTATGTTATTGAAACCAATAAAAAGCACGAGTTACTCTTTTTATTGGGGCTTACCAACTTTAAGCAGCAGTCGTCTGTCAAAAACCAGGCGTCCAGCAAAGAGGAGTGGCAAAAAGAAGCTCACCGCTTAGAGATGCAGGGCAAGCAGGAGCAGGCCGATGCCATCAGGACGCAAATTTTAAAAGTGCAGCCCGTACCTTGGGAAGTTACCACCCGCGGCGCACTTAAAGAATTATTTAAACAGGCGCTTAATCCCGAATTATTTAATAAAAAGGCTAAAGACCGGCTTTTTGAATACGCCCTTTATTATAACGAACGCGGCTATTTTACCCAACTGGCACAGTTAAAGTACCGCCCGGCCGAACGCTGGGAACAGGAAGGCAAGATTATCCTAAAAAGGATGCTGGCTGAATATTACCAGGACAATGTAAAGGCTTTGGAACCCAAATTACAAAAGTACGGCATCGATTTTCCTAATGAGCTTAACCTGACACCCTTTATGATCGCGATAGCTCACGGCGCTGAAAAAATAGCCGGTTACCTGGTACAAAACGGCGCTAAGATAAATGTAACCGATAATTTTGGCCGAAACGCCTTGCAACAGGCTATTTTAAAGGCTCATATAGATGCTTCTTTTAAAGGAAAGGTAATTAATCGTTTTTATGATACACTGAAAGGCGAAAGCACCAAAGTGAAGATAGACAACCGTTTGATTAAGATTGACAGCCATCAGGCGGAATTTTTGATGCTCAACTATATGATTGCCGTATTGCGCACGCATTTAATTAATCAACTTGATACAGCCGGGCTTTTCTTTCGTCTCAAGAATCATAAGCCAGCGTTCCAGACCCTCGATTTTGCCAACTTTTTTGATGGGTTGGCCCATAACATTGTGCCAGAGTATCGCCGCCAGCGGCCTTACCTTTCGAGCATCCTCGCTAAAAACGAGGTTAACCGCGATGATAAATATAACAAGAAGCTATTTGTTCGCCTCGAGACGGGCTTGTACCTGCCTAACCCATTAATGGAGATTTTGATTGACGACGAATGGGTAAACATTTATGATATGATTGATATCGATGAGATTGAAAAGAGGCAAGCAGTATACGGCCCTAAGATTATCTCGCGGATAAAAAATTACCGCGAACAACTCACCAAAAACCCGGACGCTAAAATTGATCCGGATAAATACTGGTTAGATAATTAATTTATATTTTGCGCTGTAAAAAACATCTGTCATGTCTGATTTTAAAAAACAATTACTCGGCGTTTTAAACGAAATTAAGGGAAGCGGTTCTTTTGTTACTACCGGGAGCAAGTCGTTTGTTTTCCCGGGTTTGGAAGTCCGGGGAGTTGGCGAGATCGGTTTTCCGGTTAATGCAGTTCAGGTAACTGAAATGATAAAAGGTGCTCATCAAGCTCCTTTTGGTAAGGGCAGCGAAACAATACTTGATACCAATGTTAGGAGTGCCTGGGAAATTGACGCCGATCAAATCGTATTTAGTAACAGCGATTGGAGTAAATTTATTGAAACCCTGGTTGAACAGGTTAAACCCGATTTGGGCATCAGCGAGCATTCTGTATCAGCACATTTATATAAACTGCTGATCTATGAACAAGGCGACTTTTTTCTGGCTCATAAGGACTCCGAAAAGGAGAAAGGGATGTTTGGCACACTCATCGTAGGCTTGCCTTCCAGGCATACCGGCGGCGAGTTGAGCGTACGCTTTGATGGCAAAACAGAAACGATAGATTTTTCGGTACCTGCAAGTAACTACAAAATACCTTTTGCCGCCTTTTATGCGGATTGTGAGCATGAGATATTGCCCCTTACCTCTGGTTACCGCGTTTGTTTGGTTTATAACCTGGTGCAAAATAAAGGCACCGAAAAAATTGGGATCCATCAGTTAGGAGGCTACGTAGATCGGTTGGCCGATATACTTAAAACCCACGAGGACGACCAAGGACTGCCTAAAATGGTATTGCTGGGTCACCAATACACCCCATCAAATTTTACCATAGCGGCCTTGAAGCTGAACGACAGGCCTAAAGCTGAATCATTGCTGCTGGCAGCAGAAAAAGCCGGTTATTATGCCAAAATGGGCTTAATAACATCATTTTTGGCTGGTCAGCTGGAAGTAGATTATGCCCGGTCAAATAGGCACGGCAAGCAGCGACAATATAACCCCTATGATGATGAGTACGATGATGATTTAAGTGCCGAAGATGGTGTAATGGGCGAGGTTTATGATGATCGTATAGATATTGAGCATTGGATGCCCGGAGGCGTACCGCCGCTGCAAAATATTGCCTTTGATGAAGAACTCCTGATTACCGACATTGAATTAAACGAAGGGGAACCCATTCAGAAAGAAGCCGAAGGTTATACCGGAAACGCCGGTATGGAAATGTATTATTGGTATCATTACGGAGCCGTTTTTTTGTGGCCGAAAAAATACCATTACCAGATGCTGACCGAACAAGGCACTGAAAATAAGCTGGAGTGGATAGCCTGGTATAACGAGCGCTGGGATGCCGTAAGCGGAGCAGAAAGAAAATTAATTGAAAGACTGATAACCGAAGATGTTAGCAGGGCTAATTTAGGGAAAGAGGTGAATTGTACCCCGTTGGCCGATTGGCTGATCAACCTGAACGATGAACAATACGTGTTTGAAAAGGGAACGGTTATACTCACAAATAACTTTAGCCAAATTGCGGTTGAAGCCTGGCTTAAGTTATTTGAATTGTATACAGCCAGTTGTTTTGAGCCTGTTTTTGCCGAGGCCGGAGCGATGGGGCAATCGGCCATAGTAAGGCATTGGCTGGCCATATTAAATTCCTTGCCTGAAACAGGCCGGTATGAGGCTTTTGTAATGGGGCAAGCCGAACGGATACCCGGCAATATAAAGGCCTTGAACTTACCAAACAAAGATGGGCAAACCGTAATCAAAGATATTTTACGCAACGTACTTACCTTAAGTAAACTAAAGGATGGGGATAACACCTGGCTCAAGAACACAATAGAAGCTTTTACGCGTGTGCTTACCCGGAATTATGTGAACAAGATATTGGTAGAAGTACTCCTGGAATGGGGGGCGGGTTTGCCCTTAGCTAAGCAGATGATGGCTGTTTGCAAAGAACATCTGGTGTACCGGGTTGACCATAAGCCACAGCCTCCGGCAGACTGGTCAAGGGCTGTGCCTTCCGTGTCTAATTATAAGAAACAATGGGCGCTGTTGGCCGATTTTTTACAATCGCCAACGCAGCAGATTTTTGATTATCAAAGGGTACAGGCCGAACGGGACTTAATGGAAGATGCCATCCGGGCAGTAACCATCGATCTGGATATGGAGACAATTAAAAAAGGATCGCCCCATACGCTCAGGATCACTAAAAACCAGAATGCTTATGAGGCGGTACTTGCCGATTGGAAAGCGGATGTAGCATTGTTAAAACAAGTGAGTGATTTTCAGTTCCTTTGAGTGCTTAAAGTTCCGGCACACGGGTTCAACGCGTGTGCCGTTTTGCTTTCATACCGGTTCAATAAACAAATGCTTAAAATGTGGATGACTTTTTTGGACCGCATGTCTGATGTTTTGAATAATTGGTACCATTTGCTGGCTGGATATATCCCGCTCAAAATTAATGGTTAAAATTAAAATCACTTCCTCGGGCGATAGGTACATGGATTGCTGGGTAACCACACGCACAACCGCCGGATCACTCGTTATTAAACTGACAATCCCGTTGATATCCTCTTTTGGCGCACTTTCGCCCATCAAAAGGCTGTGGCTCTCGCGTACCAGCACTACGGCCACCATCGTAAGTAATATACCGATCAGGATGGAAGCTACGCCATCGATATAGGGATTATCAAGCATCCGGCTCAGCAGTATGCCGGTAAAGGCTATCAGGATGCCTATTACGTCTGCCGCGTCTTCAAAAAGCACCACAAATGTTGATGGATCCTTACTTTGCTTTACTGCTTGCCAAAATGGGGTGGCGCCACGTTGGCGGTTAAATTCGCGCATGGCTGTAATTAACGAGAATCCGTCAAAAATAAACGCGATGCCCAGTACGATGTAATTCCAGATGGGTTTTTTCATCGGCTCGGGCTGTATCAGGTGGTGGATGCCTTCGTAGATAGAAACGCCACCACCCAAAGCAAAAAAAAGCAACGATACCACAAAAGCCCAAAAGTATAGCTCTTTTCCATAGCCAAAGGGCCGGTTTTCGTCGGCCGGCTTTTTGCTTTTATGCAGGCCAAGCAGCAGCAAAACCTCGTTACTGGTATCAACGAGCGAATGAATGCCTTCCGATGCCATGGCCGAACTCCCCGTTATTAAGGCCGCTGTCATCTTGGTGATTGCTATTAACAAGTTTGCCGCAAAGGCAGTATAAATGGGCGTTTTTGATGCAGGCATGTATGGCGTTTGTTTTGCCTTAACAAGGTTTATAGTAAGCCTGTTTTAATTAAATTATAAATCAGTCTCTATAATATGGATGCTACATGGCTAACGCAGCCGATAAATCAACAGGAGAATTTATTCAGCAAAAAAAGAGCCTTCGGACTTGGCATTTTAGCGTGTATGTAAAAATGTGACGATAGAGTCTCACGCGAGGTAACCTAATATTATCCTAACTTAATTCTGGTTGAGGGTACTATTGTGGCTTGGAGTTTGCTTTCAACATTACCCGTCCTTTTTTGGTAAGGGTGCAAGCCGGAGACCGTTCGTTCTCTTCCCCTTTTGCTATCTCAATAAGGTTGTACGCCTTTAAGCTTTGCAAATCATCTTTTGTCATATTGATTGCCATGCCTTTATCTGCAATTATTTGGAGTGCCGCAACCACCTCGTCGTGTTTCATGAATTTATTTTAATATAATGGTGTCCGTAAAAGTGTGTAATGTATCAATAATTTATTTGAAAGCGCTAAAAAGCCTTAAAAAGAAGGAGGCATGATAGCGGGACGGAATAAGAGAGCATATTGCAGGCTGATACAGTTCAGCACAGCAAATTACAGCAAGTCGCCAACATCAAAGCCATAAACCTCTTTAAATAACTTGCTAAAGTAAGTGGGCGTTTCAAAGCCAACGGCATAGGCTATCTCGGCTATAGTGCGATATTTGCCACTTGCAATGGCTTCTCGGGCCATTTGTAAGCGTATAATCCGTATATATTGATTGGGGGTAATTCCAATAGCGTTTTTAATGCGTCGGTATAGTTGCCGTTCGCTTATGGCCATTTCGGTGCATAACAGGCTAATGCCGAAGTTGATTTTGCCGGTATATTTTCTTATGATGCGTTCAAGCTCAGAAAACCAGGCCACATCAGCTTGTGAGTTTTTGGGTATGGTTTGGCTGTTGCCAGCAACAAAAATATCATCAAAGTTTAGTATCCCGGCATGTTGTTTAAGTGCGTTTTGTTGTGCGGAGTTACCTAATAAAAATGATGCCCTGTTAAACTCTTCGGCTTTTTTTTTGGAGGTGATATTTTTGGCAATGGCGAACACCACCTTTTCGCGTTTGATTGGCATTGATGTCCACGAGAGCCAAACAATATCGCCGCTTTTGGTTACATACCTGTTTTCGAAATTTAAAAGTGGGGCATCCTGTTTCAAGCGTTCGCGTTTACGCGCCGTAATGTCGCGATCTTCAGCATATACAAACGAATTTATGGGTTTAGCAAACAATTCTTTATTGGTATAACCTAATGTTTTTGAAACAGCGGGGTTTATTTTTTTAAAATAGCCATCATAACCGGCTATGCATAATAAATCGGGCGAAAGCTCGAAAAAATATTCTAAATCAAATTTCTTGTTTAAACTGGAGTTCATTTCTTTCCATTATAAAATTTTAGGGGGTATTTTATAACGAAGGCAATTTAACTTAAATCGAACATTTATCTTAAAAGTGTTACACGGAGCTCCGTGATGTAATTAAATTGTTACGGAGGGTGTTGGCGTACACAGTAGCTGTCGACTGGGTTGCTTCGGCAGTATTGTTGCTGAAAATGGCAGTATTGTTAACTTTAGATAGTGCAGTTTTGTTTCAATGAAAGCTTAAAGCTACCAGCACCTCCGGAAACTTGCATGCCCTATAGTTTGCATTTTTCAATCTATGAAAAATTTGAAATGACTGCCTCGAAAACTTCGGGTGAGGAGCCTGGCAAAAAGCCAGTGGTTCAAACCAAATGTATTTTTTGCAAATCGCCCGATGTTGGACGAATATCCCGGGGTAAGTTGGTCAAAATGCTTTTACCTTTTCTGCCGCTAAGACGCTTTATCTGTTTTAAATGTTTAAAAAAGCATTACAGAATCAGTTCTGCGCCAGAAGAGTAAGTTTATTATTGTCCCCACTTGTTTAAATTAATGAAGATACTCGCTCTTGTCCGAATGTTCGCTTTCTTTCCTTTTTTTGGTATTATTATACCAGATTGTGCCCTTATCTGGGAGAATCCTCTTTATCATATTCCGCTTTGGCACATACTTACTTGTGTTTGTTTGTTATTGTTTGTGATCGGTTCATTTGGGGCACAGGCGCGTCAGCCTAAAGCCCCTTTTGATGGCTTTTGATGTAGTAATATTAGAGCAAATTAGTTAATAGTTGAGTTGACGACGCGTTGTCATCCCTGACAACTGACCAGGGATACAATGATAACAAGAACTTTAACGGTTTGTGAAATGAGTTTCGAGATGTTGTGCTAAAAGTAGGTTGGCCATTAAGTAATAACGGCCAACCTACTTAATCAGTTAATGCCCAAACGGAGGCAAGCCCATTAACTGGTAATACACCGGCAAATCTTTACGTGGTACCGAAGGCAAATGGAAATTTGTACAGTAAAAAGTAGCTAAATGCAGCTCGGGCCTGCCGTTACGGGTTACTATAATATCGGGTACCCGTTTTACCTTGTCAAAAAACGGAATAACATCCTGGTAGATACTGGTCGTATCATTTTGGGTAATCAATACGGCATCATCTCCTTTCAGGGTTCCCGGGTCAACCAAAAACGCCAGGTTACGTGGGTCATAGCTAAAACATACAATGGGTTTTTCTCCTTTCAGGGCCCAGTCAACCTTGCCGGTTAACCACCAGCGGGTGCAGCCTGCAAACACTTTGTCGTTTTTTAACCAACCTTCTTTTTCAAAGCGGGTTTTAATATCAAGGTAATCGTTTCCTTCAATAGTAGGGTCGTCAATACCTAAATGGGTACGGTTAACAATATATTTAGGTCCATACCATTGCCAAAAGCCGGTTACCATGTGCAGGCTTAAAAAAGTAATAGTAATAATGGTGAACGAGGCCGAAAATCTTAACCAGCGTCTGGTTGACCTTGCTTTTTCAGGATTATTTAAGTTTTGATCAATGGCGTATCCCAATGGCATAAAAAGCATCAGGTAGCCCGGCGCCTGCCAGTGAAAATGATATTGAAGATCGGCCCAAAGAGTGATCACTGTAAAAAATACAATGGGCAATACCGATGTCCATAAGATAAAACTGTAAGCTTCGGAGTTATTACGTTCTTTAAACGCCTTATATAATTGGCGCATTACCGGAATCCAGATCCAGGGTAGGATCCAGCAGGCCTGGCCGATAAAACTGCGCAGAAACCAATCGGGGTGTAATACAAATTTACCGTCAGAACCGGCTCTTGATCCCTGGAAGGCGAACGATACCCAGGCATTATGGTAATTCCACCATAGAATAGGGGAGGCAAATAAGATGGTGATGAGTACGGCCAGATACGGACCGGGGTGCCTGAGCCAGTGGCGCTGGTTTTTGTTAGCACTTACAAAAATAAGTATTCCTACGAATAAAAATAGCACATGATATTTACTCAGGGTTGCTAAACCCATACAAATGCCTATGATGATCCATTGTAAATAAACATTGCCCCGGCTGCGTTGGGGGGCGTCTTTAACAGGGAGCATCAGCTGTACCATAAAATAAGTAGCGGCCAGCCAAAAAAACATAAGCGGAGCATCGGGTTGGAACCACGTGGCTACCGGTATGGTGAATACAGCGCTCAGGTTCATCATTAAAACCGCCCAAAAGCCTGCTTTGGCGTTGAACAACCTTTTGGTAATTAAAAACAACAGCCAGCTCGTACCTGCAAACAGTAAAACCGCAGGCAACCTTAAGCCTATATTAGTTAGGCCAAATATTTTAGTGGTAAGCCAGCTTAGCCAGAAAAACAATGGAGGCTGATCAAAATAGCTTAAACTGAGATTTAATACCCCTCTGAAATAGTATGATTCGCCAATGCCTAATCCCGTGTAGGCGGCAATGAGCAAACGCGCAATAAATGTTGCGGCAATTAAATAAAACGTGTAGCGTGCAGCATTTAATTCGGTAAGTTTTTTTGTATGGGATGTATTATTTGAGGTGTTTTGGGCTGGGTCAATGTTTTTATTCATGTGCGCAAGATCGCTATAACTGTTTCTGTAGCAAATTGACTAAAATGGTTTAAAAGTAAATTCATAGAAATGCCATATTGTAATTTTGACGGAATGCTTCAGTACTATAATGTAATACATATATTTATTTGTACATTATCGCTATTATGAAAGTTGCTGCTATCTTGTTATTATTGTCCCCATTCATCCTAATGGCGCAATCGGGGCCATTTGTTATAAAGGGTATTGTTGAAAATTACAAAGAGGGTCAAAAGGTATACCTCATCGGCAATCATATTCGCGACTCAGCCATCATCACAAAAGGCAATTTTACTTTTAGTGGAAACGTAACCATTAGTAATGAACCAGACCAGAACTATAACGATTCGCACTCCAGTATTTTTCTTGACCATACCGGTAAAGGAATGAATTTCGATATCATCAATGTAAATACCTTTCGGGATTGGGGCACGGTATACCTGGAGCCGGGTAAAATTGAAGTAAAGATAGCAGATTCGGCACGTTATGCCATCGTTACCGGCGGCAGGGCGATGCACGATCATCTGGAGTACGATTCAATACTCACAGCATATCATATCAAATACAAAAAATGGATAAAGGGCGAGATGCAAATACCCGAAGAGGTGCGTGAGAAAACGTTTTTGTATGATATGGGCAAGGCAACAGCTGCTTTTAAAAATGAACAGAAGGCTGATGCCTTGCAATTTGTGAAAACGCACCCATGGTCGCCGGTAAGTTTGTATATCTTAAAGCACAACGAAGAGCCTTATCCGGAATATGAGCAATTGGGTCCGTTATTTGAAGCCCTTTTACCCGAATTAAAGGATACAAAATTTGGACAAGGGTACGTTGATATGTTAGCCGGACTAAAGTTAACCCGGTTGGGCTCCCTTGCCCCGGCGTTTACGATGAACGATCAGAACGATAGGCCTGTATCACTCTCTTTGTTTAAAGGAAAGTATGTATTGATTGATTTTTGGGCATCATGGTGCGGCCCTTGCCGACGGGAAAATCCAAACGTGTTGAAGGCATATAAGCAGTTTAAAGATTTTAACTTTGCCATTCTCGGTGTATCGCTTGATGAAAAGAGAGATGCCTGGATTAAAGCTATCGGTACTGATGAGCTCTACTGGACACAGGTATCGGATTTAAAATCATGGAATAATGCCGCCGCAAAACTGTATTCGGTGCAGGCTATTCCGCAGAATTTTTTGATTGCCCCGTCCGGAAAGATTATAGCAAAGAACTTATTTGGCGAAGAGCTTACAAAAAAGTTATCGCAAATATTTGGTTCGAAGTAAATGTGGAAGTTTTATGTATGGGAAATTGAATACAATCAATAGATAATTTGTTTTTTAAATGTTTTATTGCGCTTATCCAAACATAATTCGGAATAATAAAAAAAATAAAAATTAGCTATTGACAAATTAATTATTAAACGTAAATTTACAGCGCAATTAAAAACAATATGAAGTTTACAAACGCATTCTGGTTCGGTTATTACTTTTACTTTATGAGTACAAGCCGGGACTGATATGTCGTAACAGATATAATAAAAAGCAAAAAGTCCCGGCCCAACAGCCGGGACTTTTTTGTTGAATACAAATATGGAAAACAGGAAACCAAGAGTAGCTATACAAGGAATCAGGGCATCGTTTCACGAAGAAGCGGCTTTTAAATTTTTTGGTGATGACATTGAGCCGGTAGAATGCAGCTCGTTTAAACAAACGTTTGAGAAGCTACAGGCTAAGGAAGCCGACTATGTAATTATGGCCATTGAAAACAGTATAGCAGGCAGTATATTGCCAAACTATACGTTACTGATGAATTATAATTTCCCGGTGGTGGGCGAAGTTTATTTACCTATCCAACTGCATCTGTTAGCTTATCCGGGCGTTAAATTTGAGGATGTAAAGGTGGTAACATCTCACCCGATGGCTTTGCGCCAATGCCTTGATTTTTTTGAAGCATATCCGCATATCCAGTTGGTGGAAGGGACTGATACCGCCGCCTGCGCCAAAAGGGTACGTGATGAAAAACTGACGGATACTGTTGCCATCGCCAATACCCTTGCTGCCAAATTGTACGGCCTTGATGTTTTGGAACGCAGGATAGAATCAAACAGAACCAACTATACCCGCTTTTTAATTCTGACAGACCATAACGATGCCGAGAAAATACAGGCCAATAAAGCATCATTATGTTTCCAGGTGGGTAACCATGTAGGAGCGCTGGCTAAAGTGCTTAATATTTTTGCCGGGCAAGAGCTAAACATGAGCAAAATACAATCGATGCCGGTATTAGGCAAACGTAACGAATACAATTTTTATGTAGACGTTGAATGGGAAAAACAAGAGCAGTACGATACGGCCATCCGCCAGATCTTAAAATACACGCAAAACTTTAACATACTGGGCGAATATTTAAAGAATGACGGCCCCCCGACCCCCTGATGGGGGAGGAAATATGGATCCCGGTTATCGCATCATAAAATATAAACTAATTAATCTCAATACTCAAATCTCAATACTCATATCTCAAAAAGATGAAACTAAATTTTAACATACAACCGCTCAATACCTGGGCTAAGGTAACCAAAGAACCCTTTTTAATTGCTGGCCCTTGCAGTGCCGAAACCGAAGAGCAGTTAGTTGCTACGGCGCATTTATTGGCAAAAACAGGCCGCGTATCGGTTTTGCGTGCGGGCATCTGGAAACCGCGTACCCGTCCGGGAGAGTTTGAAGGTATTGGCAGCATTGGCCTGGAATGGTTGAAACGCGCTAAAGCCGAAACTGGCCTGCCAACCGCGGTTGAAGTAGCCACAGCCAAACACGTAGAAGAAGCCTTGAAAGGCGGAGTTGATGTTTTATGGATAGGTGCCCGCTCAACAGCTAACCCTTTTACCGTGCAGGAAATTGCCGATGCTTTAAGAGGTGTTGATGTACCTGTAATTGTAAAAAACCCGGTAAATCCTGATCTGTCGTTATGGATAGGCGCTTTGGAGCGTGTTAACAATGCCGGCATTACCAAACTGGCTGCTATACACCGGGGCTTTTCATCACACGAGAAAACAGCTTTCCGCAACGAGCCAATGTGGGATCTGGCCATCAGCCTGAAGACACATGCACCCGATCTGCCTATCATTTGCGATCCGAGCCATATTTGCGGTAACCGCGAGCTAATCCCTTACATCGCCCAAAAAGCGCTCGATCTGGATATGCAGGGTTTGATCATCGAATCGCATATCGATCCGTCTGTAGCCTGGACTGATGCCAAGCAACAGTTAACACCTTCGGCATTAGACGAGATCATGAGCCGTTTGGAAATCAGGAAGCCAGGAGCCGGTACAGCCGAGGTTAAAGATAAATTAGCTATTCTGCGTAACGACATCGATAAAATTGATGACTTGGTGATCCAGAAAATAGCTGAAAGAATGCAGATAGTTGAAAAAATTGGCAACTACAAAAAAGATAACGGTATCACCATTTTACAGGTTAACCGTTGGGACGAGATATTGCAAAAGCGTACCGCTTACGGAGCTGCTTTAAAGTTGAGCAAAGAGTTTACCGAAAAATTATTAGAATTGCTGCACAGCGAATCTATCCGTAAACAAACCGAGATCATGAATAAGGATGGTATCTCCGGATCTGAGCAGGAACACTTAACCCACGCCTAAGCAGCAGCGATGCAAGCAAATATCATTATATCAAAGGCAACAAAAACCTTGAGCGGTACCATACAACTTACCGGCTCAAAAAGCGAATGCAACAGGGCTCTCATTATTGAGGCCCTGAGCAAAGGCAAGGTTAAGGTGCTCAATATATCCGACGCGGCCGATGCGGTAACTTTGGCTGCGGTTTTAAAAGTCCATAGTCCATGGTCCATAGTCCATAGCCAGGCTGTGGCGGATCGTGAACCATCAACCATAGACCGTCAGCCTCCAACCATGGACCATGGACCATCGACCATGGACTATGTCGATATCGGCCCCGCTGGCACTGCTATGCGTTTTTTAACCGCCTATTTACCTTTGCTGGATAAAAACATCATCATTACCGGTACTAAACGCATGCAGCAAAGGCCGATAGGTATTTTGGTTGATGCCATGCGTAAGTTGGGTGCCAAAATTGACTACCAGGTTAACGAAGGTTTTCCTCCGCTTCAAATCCACAGCGGTTTTCAACAAAAAACGGATCGCATCAGCATCAAAGGTAATATCAGCAGCCAGTATATTACGGCTCTGTTGCTCATCGCGCCAAGCTTACCTTTGGGATTAACTTTGGAGATCGAAGGCGAATTAACATCAAAGCCTTATGTGGAGATGACTTTGGCCATGTTACAGCAAGTAGGTATACAGCATACATGGGACGATAACAACATTCATATCGCTAATCAGCCGTTTAAAGAAACTTCCATATTGGTTGAGCCCGATTGGAGCGCGGCATCCTACTGGTACGCCATAGCGGCATTGTGTGATGAGGCCGAACTGTTTTTACCAGCATTAACGCCTTACAGTTTACAAGGCGATAGCGTGATCACTGAGATTATGGCCAACTTTGGCATCACATCGCAATTTAAAGATGGCGGCGTTCACCTGCAAAAGGAAGCAAAACCTATTTTACGAAAGATCTTCGACTTTAAGGAATGTCCCGACTTAGCCCAGACCGTAATTGTGGTTTGCGCAGCCTTAGGCCATGATGCTACCTTTACCGGATTAGAAACCCTAAAGATCAAAGAAACAGATCGCGTTGCTGCGTTGCAAAATGAGCTGGCCAAAATAGGGGTGAAGCTAACCGAAAAAGGCCAGGTTTATAAGCTTGACTGTAGCGAAAAGCAAATCCCCGAAAAGGTAACCATCCGTACCTACGAAGATCACCGGATGGCCATGGCCTTTGCGCCTTTAGCCCTGGTGGTGCCGCAGGTGGAGGTAGAGGAGCCCCAGGTAGTAGAAAAATCATACCCGGCATTTTGGAGTGATCTGGAAAAGGCAGGGTTTAAGGTTGATGGTTATAGTATTGCGTAATGAGTATTGCGTAGTGCGATTGATTGATAAGCGTTACATTCTTTTTTCAGCGTCATTGCGAGGAGCTACGACGAAGCAATCTCTAAGCTGTACAGAGCGAAAATGCAAAACTGCTTTTCCTAAGTAGAGATTACTTCATACCTCGCAATGACACTTTATGCTGGCTGTCAATAATTTAATAAGACGTCATTGCGAGGAGGTACGACGAAGCAATCTCTAAGCTGTACAGAGCGAAAATGCAGAGCCGCTTTGCCTAAGTAGAGATTGCTTCGTACCTCGCAATGACGCTTGGAGAGAAAAACCGTCGTCATTGCGAGGATTTAATACAGGTAGTCTGTGAAAGGGTGAAACTACAACTGAGTACCGATTGTAGAGGCCACCGCACCGTACTTCGACAGGCTCAGTATGACACCCCATTTTTGTGCGTGAAAGCTGTCATCGCGAGTAATGATCCGGCCCAACCTGAAAAAAATAGGGATGGCGTTTGAACCTTATAGATTACCAAGCGCAAAAAGAAAAGTGCGCAAAGGCCAGACTGCACGCCGGGCCAGGAGTTGGCCTGCGGGTGGAAGGATCGGGCAGTCTTGACTTTTTGGTTACTTTTGTGTCAAGACAAAAGTAACAGCCCTTCACGCGGCGATTGAGCGTGCCAATGCTATAAATTAAGGATACTGATTATCGGAACAGAATTAAATGTACTGATATTCAATAACTTAAATAGATGTCATTACAAGGAGCGAAGTAATCGCACGGAGGCATTTCGCTCTGTATAGTTTGCGATTGCTTCGTACCTCGCAATGACACTTTTATGCTGGCTGTCAGTAATTTAATAAGACGTCATTGCGAGGAGGAAAGACGAAGCAATCTCTAAGCTATACAGAGTTAAAATGCACAACCGCTCTGCCTAAGTAGAGATTGCTTCGTACCTCGCAATGACGAGTGGAGAGAAAAACCATCGTCATTGCGAGGAGGAACGACGAAGCAATCTCTAAGCTGTACAAAGCGAAAATGCAAAGCGAAAATGCAAAGCCGCTCTGTCTAAGTAGCGATTGCTTCGTACCTCGCAATGACGCGTTGAAGGAGTAAATACTAAATAAAAAATACAAATGAGTACAGCTATTTGCAATACTCATTACTCAATACCAATAACAACATGGCAGGCAATTCATTCGGACAATTATTCAGGATAACTACTTTTGGCGAATCACATGGCGAAGCCATCGGCGTAATCATAGATGGTTGCCCGGCGCAGCTTCCCATTGATATGGAATACATCCAGGGCGAGCTCGATAAACGCAAACCGGGCCAAAGTAAAATAACTACCCAGCGCAAAGAGAGTGATACCGTTAAGATACTATCAGGGGTATTTGAAGGCAAAACTACCGGGACACCGATTGCGATGCTGATACCCAATGAGGACCAGCGATCAAAGGATTACAGCCACAATACCGACGTTTTTCGCCCGTCGCATGCCGATTATACTTACCAGGCCAAATACGGCATCCGCGATTATCGCGGTGGCGGCCGTTCATCAGCCCGTGAAACCGCCGCACGGGTAGCCGCTGGTGCCATTGCCAAATTATTGCTGAAAACCCAGCGCATTGAAATACTGGCGCATGTAAGCAGTGTAGGCAAAATAGACGCACCCAATGTGGAGATCACCACTGCTGAAGAATTTTTGGCGGTAAGGGAAAGCAACATCGTGCGTTGCGCTGATCCGGCAACTGCCGAAGAAATGATTGAATTTATAGATTCGGTGCGCAAGGATGGCGATACGGTAGGGGGTAAGGTGAGTTGCCATATCCAAAACTGCCCGGTTGGCCTTGGCGAACCCGTGTTTGATAAACTGCACGCCGAATTAGGCAAAGCGATGTTGAGCATTAACGCCGTACACGGTTTCGAGTTCGGCTCAGGTTTTGCCGGCAGCGAGATGCGCGGCTCCGAGCATAATGATATCTTTGTGAAAAGCCATTTGGGAGATATCAAAACCATCACTAATTTTTCGGGCGGCATACAGGGTGGTATCAGCAATGGTATGCCTATCGAATTTAAGGTCGCTTTTAAACCGGTAGCCACTATTATGCACAATCAGCAAACTGTTGATGCTGGCGGTAATGCGGCCGAGATTAGCGGCAAGGGCAGGCATGATCCCTGCGTTGTACCTCGTGCCGTACCCATTGTAGAAGCAATGGCCGCGCTGGTTTTAGCCGACCATTGGTTAAGGAACAGAAATGCGTATATTGAGCTGGAAGCTTGAGGCACAAGCCGTAGGACTTTTTTAAGCTTTTAGATCTTGTGCTTTCGAGTTTAACCTTAACCTGATATCATAAAATAAGCTTGAGGCGTTGTGCTTCAGGCTTCAAACTCTAAAAAATGAATTTCTACACACGCAAATGGGTAAAACCCGAAGATTTAAACGCTCATGGAACTCTTTTTGGAGGGAGCCTGCTCAGTTGGATAGATGAGGAAGCGGCTATATACTCTATCATCCAGTTAGGTACCAATGGCTGTGTTACCAAATACATGTCCGAAATTAATTTCATTAACTCGGCCAAGCAAGGTGATATTGTAGAGTTGGGTATCAAGGCGGTTAGCTTTGGCCGAACGTCGCTCACCTTAACCTGTGAGGTTCGTAATAAGATCACCCAAAAAACTATCCTCACCATTGATAAGATCGTATTTGTGTCTGTAGATGAAAATGGCGTGCCCGTTCCCCACGGCCGTACAGAGATACTTTATACGGATGAGCGCCTGAGGGAGGATTGATCGACGCATTCCGCTGATAGATTAAATAAACGCTGTGATTTTGCTATCGCCGTTCAGCTTTTTGCTTTGGGCTTTTTTATCTAAGTTTGATTTATGAAGAAGATAATCCTGTTATTTACCGTTGTTTTAGGAATTGCCGCAGGCACCCATGCTCAAACTAAAGACGAGGCAGATGTAGCCGCCGCAGTCGAAAAAATGCGCTTAGCCATGATTAGCGCCAATAAGGCTGATTTGGAGAACATAGCCTCTGATAACCTCACTTATGGACATTCGAGCGGAAAACTGCAAAATAAAGCTGAATTTGTTGATGCTTTTATCAGTAAGGCATCGGTATTTGTAACCATAACCTTAACGGATCAAACCATCAAAATAACCGGTACTACAGCCATTGTAAGACATAAATTGAATGCCGAAACGGCGGATGGTGGTAAACCCGGTACGGTAAACCTGGGCATTATGCTGGTGTTTGTTAAACAACACGGTGCCTGGAAACTGCTGGCAAGGCAAGCTTATAAACTGCCTGTTTAAGGTGCTTTTACCCCGGATTACGCGTAATTAGATAAGCATCGATCATGTTTCACAAGAGGCGGATTTTTTATCGCCGGGGCGCTGAATAGTATACAAAAGCCTTTAATAGATAAATGAGATGCCCGTATACACAGATCAGTTGCAGTTGATGAAATCAATCTGTTTAACGGGCACCTTTTTTGGGTTTATGATCAGTATTGTTTCATTTTGGCTTCCATGCTTTGCGTGGTATGTGGTACGGCCATCAACCGTTCTTTTTGAATCAGTTTTCCGGTTGAACGGCAAATTCCATAAGTTTTATTGGCAATGCGCACCAGGGCGGCATCCAGTTGTTCTATAAATTTTTTTTGGCGTCCGGCCAGCTGATGGATGGATTCTTTTTCCAGCGTAGCCGCGCCATCCTCCAAAGTTTGGTAAGCTCCGCCGGTATCATCGGTGCCATTTGGATTAGCACTTTGTAACGATGCCGATAATGACTCCAGTTCCTCTTTGGCAATGACTATTTTATTAAGGATAAGATTCTTGAATTCCTCCAATTCGGCATCCGAATAGCGTGTTTTGTGAGTTGCTGTATTAATTTCCATGTAGCCCATAACGCCGATTTCTGAATTTGGTTTTGGTGTTTTATCAGTACAATCATATCGTCCGGTATATCAGGCATATGCGATACCAAAATCTAAAGCTCCATCGCAAATTGAACGCCGAGCGCTCCATCCTGGTATGATGGTAAAAGGATTGAGCTTTTCATGGGCTTCCGTTTTAGCTCCGGAGGCATGTTTTCTTGACCTTCTTTTTCCCGGCCTCCTTTAAATATGCGATTGCGGATATATGGGTAAAGCAAATAAGCCGCCTTGGTTGATAATATGCCAAAGCCTGCGCCAGCAACCACATCGCTCAGCCAATGGTCCTGGTGGTAAATTCGCATCACGCCGGTGGTGGTTGCAAAAGCGTACCCGATGATGCCGTACGCTATAGAATTGCCATTGAGTTCCTGAGCCATGAATTCCGCTCCCGAAAACGCATTACCCGTATGTCCGGAAGGGAATGAGAGCCTGTCTGAACCATCGGGCCTCAAACGGTGCGTAGTTCTTTTAACTGTGTTTAATGATATCTGGAGCATCCCCTGTGCCATCACGTAAATCAGGGTTCGGTCAACAAAAGTATTTTTTCCGTGCACCCCAACCAGGTTGAGCCCGTACACCAGCGCCATGGGTGTATATTGGAAATAGTTTTCCAGTGGAGTACGGCTTACAATATCATGTTCTATAGCTTCATTATAAACATAGCTATCCACCCTTCGCAGCGGCCTGATGTAAAATGAGCTCACTCCATACCCAATTAAAACCACAGGTGGGATAAGCGAGCTTAACTTACTATGTAAATGTCTTACGGTGTCGGGGGCCGTAAACAGATCTTTTTTTAAAGTATCCGCAATATTTTTCTTTGTGGTGTCTCTGGTTTGTTGCGCTTCGGCTTCAAAAGCAATCAGCAACAGCAATGCCAGTATCGTATTTTTATAATTAATCATTTGGTATGAGGATATAAGTGTGATCAACAATTTCCCTGGCAAAAGGTTAGTTTTAAGTTATTAAATTATTAAAATAGTATTAATAAAAACAATGTATATCACTTGTAACTTATAGTCAATAGCCATATTTTTAAAAAAAGTTGAGATCATTCCTGTTGTTTATAGTTTTTGTAGAACTCCTGTCATCCAGGAGTTACGGGCAAACATCTGATAGTATTAAGCTGGCTGTTGAGCCGGAGTATAATAAGGTAAGTAAAACACACCAGTTTTTTCTGGGCCAAAACTATCGCAAACTCTGGGCGGCTCCCGTTAAACTGCCTGTGTTCTATTTATCAAAAGAAAAAGGTGGGTTAAAAATTCTGCAAAGAGGTGGGGGGAAGCAAACCAAATCATTGCGTTTGCAAGATTCAACCGGGCAGCAGTGGGTATTAAGAACTTTACAAAAGTATCCGGAATACGGTTTGCCGCTTAACCTCCGGCCAACGGTGGCAAAGGATATCCTGCAAGACCAGGTATCCGCAGCTCATCCTTTTTCTGCCTTAACAGTACCTCCACTCGCACAGGCCCTGGGCATACCGCACTCCAACCCACGTATAGTTTACCTGGCCGATGAGCCCGCCTTAGGCGAATACCGAAAGGAGTTTGCAAACCAGGTTTTTTTGTTTGAAGAACGTGAGCCGCTGGATGCCGACAAAACTGATAATACCGAAAAAACACAACGGAAATTACAGCAGGACAATGATAACCGGGTTGACGAAAAAACAGTATTAAGGGCGCGCCTGCTGGATATGCTTTTGGGCGATTGGGACAGGCATGAGGACCAATGGCGATGGGAGAAGATTGACGGAAAGCACGAAACAGTTTATGAGCCTGTACCACGCGACCGCGACCAGGTTTATTACAAAACATCGGGCTTGTTTCCATGGATAGTATCGCATCAATGGTTAAAATCAAAATTTCAGGGTTATAGCGGTGCCATCAGAGATATCAACGGGTGGAACTTTAATGCCCGCTATTTTGACCGTTATTTTTTGAACCAGTTGAGCGAAGACGACTGGAAGGAGCAGATTGCCTATGTGCAGGCTAAACTAACAGACAGCCTGATTAGCAAAGCTATCCGTTTGATGCCCGATACAATTTACCGCCTTTCGGGGCCTGCAATTGTGGCCAACATAATCGCACGAAGAAACATACTGGCTCAACAGGCTTTGGAATATTATCGCTTTATATCCAACGAAGTAGAAATTCCGGCAAGCGATAAAATGGATCAGTTTACCATCCATAACGAAGACAACGGTAATTTAACGGTAACGGTAAATAAAATTAAAAAGGACGGTACCATTGATAAAGTAACCTACCTGCGCACCTTTAAACCCGATGTTACGCTGGAGGTAAGGCTGTATGGTTTTGATGGCGCAGATATTTTTTTAGTGACAGGCACAAAGGCATCGCCGATTAGGGTGCGGATGTTGGGCGGAGGTGGTGTTGACAGTTTTTATGTTGATAAGAACCTTCACAATAAAAACAAACTTTATGTTTACGACAGATCTGATCAGCAGAATATTTTGCCTTCATCATCCAAGGTAAAAATCCGTACTTCAACGGATACGACAGTAAACGATTATGATAAAACAAGCTTCAAATTCGATAGGTTTGAGCCTGTTATCCTGGCAAATTACAGTAATGATATCGGTGTTTTATTGATCGGCGGCTTCTCGTACCAGAAACAGGGCTTTCGTAAAGAGCCTTACGCTTTCAGGCAGGAGTTTTTAACCAATTATTCGCTGGCGCGCAAATCACTCTTGTTTACGTATGTAGCCCGGTGGACAAAACTGATCGGTAATAATGATTTGAGTATCAATTTGCTATCCAGGGGGCCCAATAACCTCAGTAATTTTTTTGGTGTAGGTAATAACACGGTATTTGTAAACCAGGGCGATAAAGATATATCCTACTACCGTAACCGCTATGATTATATCACCGGGGATGTTTCCCTGTACCATACCTACGGCAAGTTGCGTTTAAGCGCTGGTTTGGCCGGGCAATTTTATAACAGTGAGGCCGGGGATAATCCCCAAAGATACCTGACAGATTATAACCAGGCAAACCCCGGCGCCAATGTTTTTGATACCCGGTTTTACGCGGGCCTAATAGCGGGTGCCCAATTGGATACCCGTAATAAAGGGACGCTACCTACCAAGGGCATCTACTGGAATACCAGCCTTAGTGGCTTCACTGGTATCAGCAGGGATAAGAATACTTACGGACAGGTTTTATCCGAGTTTAGTTTCTATTTAACCCCCGACCGTGATTCGGTGTTGATTATTGCTAATCGCACAGGCGTGGGTACCACCATTGGCAACGCGGCATATTTTCAGCAACTTAAACTTGGTGGCGCGCAAAATTTCAGGGGTTTTCATACCAATCGTTTTACAGGTAAAACTATCGCTTACAATAACCTGGAGCTGCGTTTAAAAGTACTCGATTTTAATTCGTACCTGCTTCCGGGTACTTTAGGTATTATCGGTTTTAATGATGTTGGCAGGGTATGGGCACCGGGCGAATCATCAACCGTATGGCACGATGGTTACGGCGGCGGTATTTATTTGATACCCGCCCAGTTGCTTTTAATTGAAAGCGTTGTTGGCTTTTCTAAAGAAGGGGCTCTGCCTTATATTTCTATAGGCTTTCGCTTTTAATATTTTTTTAAACCGCTAATCAAAACAAACTCTTTTGTTCCGCTTCGCCCGGTTGCGATGCCTGTTGATAGGCCCTGATCAGTTCGATAATCTCCTGGCCATATTGTACCGCTTTAGGTTGCCCAACACCTTTGATGGCGCCAAGGGCTTTAAGGGTTTGAGGGAGCTTTTCGGCAATGGCTGCTATCGTTTTTTCAGACAAGATCATGTTGGGCATCACCTTGTTTTTTTCGGCCATGCTAACCCGCCATTGCATCAGCTGTTTATAGAGCTCTTCGTTAGGCTTCGCGTTAAGCGCTTTAACGTATGACCGGGATTTATCAGCAACAGATTTAGCCTGGGCTTCTTTTTTAAGATCAAGGTAAGCGTTAACGGTAAAGTCTTCAGCCGAGAAGTGTATCATCAATGTTATCCGCGCCATTATCAGCTGCATCACCTGGTCGGCTTTAGCGGCTAACTCTTTTTTGGTTGATGATTGACTGATTAAGCCAGGTATCAAGGCATGTAAACTTGTTGTAAAGGCTTCCAGTTTCTGCAAAAAATAAACTGCTGCTTTCTTAATCCGGTCCGTATCGATGGTGTGCAATTGCCTTGTCAGTTTTTCGGCTACGGTAACAACCTCCGTATTGAAGGTAGGTACAACTTCCTCAAAACCTTCCATCTTGCTTTTCACAGGTGCAAAATTAAACAGCTCTGCTATCAAAAATTGCCGATAGCGTTCCTGATCGAGCGTTAGTCTTTCCCGGTCAGGCTTAATGGCATGGGCTTGGTTATTAAAGAGAGCGATAGCCGGATCGCCAATAATATTATGTGGCGATACCTTATTGCGTAAAACCATGCCGCCAAGGCTCCGGCAACGGCTTAGTGCAACGTATACCTGGCCATGTGCAAAAGCTTCGCTTACATCAATAATGGCCTTATCGAAACTTAAACCCTGGCTTTTGTGGATAGTAATGGCCCAGGCCAGTTTTAAAGGGATTTGTGCAAAGCTACCGGCATTGGTTTCGTTAATTTGTTCTTCTTCCAGCTGATATTTAATGTTGGTCCATTCCAGTGCCTGTACGGCTATATCTTTGGTTTCGTTTCCGCAACGTACAAATACGGTATCGCTTTCAATACGGGTAATCAATCCAATTTTCCCATTATAAAAAAGCTTCTCCGCCGAATTGTCGTTCTTAACAAACATCACCTGCGCACCAATCTTTAGCTTGAGGTCGGTTTCGGTAGGATAAGCATCTTTGGGGAATTCGCCTCTTATTGTTGCTTTAAAATCAAAAACCTCACCCTCAAGTGCTTCAATAAATTCGTTATTGAGCTTTTGCGCTATACTGTTGTGGGTGGTGAGAGTGATGTAAGGTTCTGTTGCCGTTGGCCTGAAATCGGGTTGGTGGCGTTCGTTCAGTACTGCCAAACTCGGTGGGCTAATTTGGTTGTTGCGTACCTCGTTCAGGATATCAACAAAGGACTGTTCCTTCTGCCTGAATACATGGTCGAGCTCAATACGCACAAAAGGACTGTGTTGTAATACCCGGCTGCTAAAAAAATATTGATTGGTATAATAACGGTTCAAAAGCATCCACTCCTCATCACGGATGATGGGGCTGAGCTGCGATAGATCGCCGATGAGGAATAGCTGAACTCCGCCGAATGGGTAGCTTGAATCTTTAACATTCCGCAAAACAAGGTCGATATAATCTAATATATCAGGCCTTACCATACTCACCTCATCAATTACCAGCAAATCAAGGCTGGATAGCAACTCTTTCTTTTCAACGCTGAAGTGTGCTTCGGGCCTTGCCGTGTTGGATGGGATGATAGGGCCAAAGGGCACCTGGAACATGGAATGGATCGTCATTCCGCCTGCGTTAATGGCGGCTACACCGGTAGGCGCAACAATAGCCATTTTTTTGCGGGTGTGTTGCTTAACATATTGCAAAAAAGTAGTTTTACCTGTTCCGGCCTTCCCGGTCAGGAAAATAATGGTGTTGGTGCTCTCCACATAGTCAAAAGCCAACTGCATTATGGGGTTCATCTCTTCCATCATTCAGCTGCAATTTTAACATAAAAATTGCGAACGCCGGTAAATATTGTTTTACTCTGGGCCAGAGTATTGTACCGTAGAAGTAAAATAATCGGGCTGGCTACAATTGCACAAACTAAAAGAATATGTTATGTTTGAGTATAAGTTTAAGAAGCAATTTAATTATACTACCATGCTGGCAACCATTAATAACAACATTGATCCGGATGAGGATTATTTGACTGAAGAAGAGGATTTTGACCTGGACGAAGGAAGTGATTTTGAGGTGGAAGATGATTTAGATGAACTTGACCCTGACGATGAGGACTTGAAAGGTGAGCCCTTGTTTGATGATCTGGACGATGTTGAGGATGAAGACGAAGATTAAGGGCTTTGCCTGATTTTTTAGTTTAAGCCTTGTATTCAGGGTGTAGTATGGCATCACTCAAAGTTGACGCCATAACTTCTATCAACACTGCTACCGTGTAAACTATAAATGCCGGTTAGCCCTGGGTTGAATCAAATTTATCAGCCAGAAGGCAATCACATTGAATTGCTCCAGCCTAAACACGCTCGGCTTAGCATTACAGCCTTTGAACTGTATTTTGATATCATACAATTGCAAACCTGCGTTTGCAGTTGTATGATATATTATATTGCCGCCTGGCGTTTTGCCCTGCAGTTATGGTATTACTTACTCTCTTTAACTGCTTTTTTAACCTTGATGGCGCTCAGCCCTTTTAATCCCTGTTCGGTTTCAAAAGTTACTTTGTCGTTTTCTTTAATGGCTTCTTCAAGCGCTTTTACGTGTACAAAGATGCTTTCCTGGGATACTGAATCCTGAATGAAACCAAATCCTTTAGATTCGTTAAAAAAGGTAACTGTTCCTTTTCTAAATGGATCAGGCGGAGCCATGGCTTCCTGCTTTGGTACCGAGATCTGGATATCTTCGGTAACAATCTTTTTCCTTTTAGACGGGTCTGGTGGAGTGGATGTGATATTACCATCATCATCAATGTATGCCATCATATCTTCCAGGGTTTTTCCTTTATCGGAGTTAGCCTTTCTTTCTTCCGCCTTTTCTCTTTTGTCCTGTAATTTTTTTGATTTTTTTTTCTCTCTTTCTTTCTTACTGAATGTTTCTACTGATCTTGCCATGATTGAATATACATAAAATTTTGGCAAAATGCTACTAAAGTTAAAATAATATTTTGAAAGGTTGTAATCTTGTTGATTTATAGGTAGTTATTATTGGCTTGGCCTAATTGAACGACCGCCTGAAAGCGCTGGGAGAAACATCAGTATTGCGCTTGAATAGTTTATTGAACGATTGGGGATGCTCAAAACCGAGTTGGTATGCAATCTCCGAAATACTGAGTTGGCTGGTGCTGAGGATCATCTTTGCTTTTTCTATCAGCCGGTCATGAATATGCTGTTGCGTGCTTTGGCCCGTTAGCGACTTGAGCATATCAGTAAGATACCTGGGTGAAACTTGCAGGTGACTTGAAACTTCCTGTACGGTTGGCAATCCATCAATTGTTGAACCGATGTGGTTAGAGCGATTAGCCAGGTAAGTATCCATTTGAAGGATCAAATCGTGATGAACAACCTTCCTTGTCAGAAACTGCCTGTTATAAAAGCGGTTACTATGGTTAAGCAACAACTCAATCTGCGAAACCAATACATCCTGGCTAAAGGCGTCGATATTGTTATCCAATTCGGCTGCTATACTTTCAAACAAAGCCGACACTACTTTTTTTTCCTTATCGGCAAGAAATAAAGCTTCGTTAACAGCGTACGAAAAGAAGCCGTATTGCGTGATGTTTTTCCCCAACTGGTAATTCCGGATCAGGTCGGGATGGAAATAAAGGGTATAACCATCGTAACTGCTTTCCTCGCCCGATAGGGTAACTAACTGGTTCGGCGCTAAAAAAGCCAGTCCGCCTTCCTCAAAGTCGTAATAACCCTGCCCATATTTCACCTGCCCTTTAAAATTCTTTTTAAAGGAGATCTTATAAAAGTCGATCAGGAAACTTTGGCCGGCATATTCCCGGCTGATTCTTGTTACATCATAATTTACCAGCGCCACCAGCGGATGCAGTGGCTTAGGCATACCAAGCCTATGCATCAGTTGGGAGATGTTTTTAAAAACGATGGGAGGCTGGGCAGGTGTTTTCATGCTTTATGCTAAGTTAAGTATTAATCCTGTACGGTGGGCCTGATGATAATATCACCCACATCAACATTTGCGGGCTGGCTAATAGCATAAGCTACAGCACCGGCGATGGCATCCGGAGAGATTGCAATCCTGGTTGCCATTTCCTTAATGGCGGTCATAATGGTTTTATCTTTTACGTGATCTGCCAGTTCTGTTTTTATAAAACCAGGCGATATGCCGGTTACACGGTATTGTCCTCCAGATTCCTGCCGCAATGCTTCGGCAATGGTTCTAATCGCGTTTTTGGTACCGGCATACACACCCTGCAAGGGAACAATTTTGATGCCGGAGGTAGAAATGATATTGATGATATGGCCTGAGCCTTGTTTTTTAAAAACGGGTAATGCTGCGGCAATGCCATATAGGGGGCCTTTAAGGTTAACGTCTATCATCTCTTCCCAATCTTCTACCTGTACCTCGTCTACACGCGAAAGATGACTGATCCCCGCGTTATTCACCATCACATCCAGGCGGCCATAGGTTTCAGAAGCTAAAGCCACTAATTTAATCAGGTCGGTACGTCTTTTAACATCAGTAACCTGGTATATCGCTTCACCACCATCATTGATAATCCGTTCAACCAGTTTTTCTAATCGATCTGCACGGCGGGCTCCTAAAACTACTTTAGCCCCTTGCGCCGCCAGCATAATCGCTATGGCCTCGCCAATGCCGCTGCTTGCGCCTGTAATAGCTACAACTTTTCCTTTGATATTGTTTTCTATCGTTTTCATATGGCAAAGTTCAGTAAGGCTAATCACTAATAGTTAGCCTAAACCGTTGATGTTGTAGCCTGAATGTTGTCGGAATTGTCGGTGGGACACCGACAAGGGATGAGTTGTGGTGGTTGAAGGATACCGGCAAATGCGGGAATGTGGCAAATTGTGCTCTAAATATTGCATTGGGAATTGTCGGTGGGACACCGACAAGGAGAAAAAAACAAAGTCAGTATAAGCTCTCACCCGCTCTATTTAAAATTCCGGCCCTTATGAAAAAGGTCTTCCGCCGGTTTTGGGGTTTGCTGCCGCGGGTCATAAGCATAAGGGGCAGTTGTTTCGTCTGAGTGGGATAATGTTGTAGTAAGCAGTGCATCATCTTCATGCCCGGTAAGTTTGCGTAGCAGTCCGTTCAGGTTAAAGCAACGGTTTGCAACCACATGAATCACATCGCCTTCTACCTGCAATTTACCTTCCACCATCAGTAGCCGAGCCTGTAAAATTTCTTTGCGGTATTTGGCAAAGGTGCTTTCCCAAACCACCAGGTTAGAATAACCTGTTTCATCCTTAATGGTAATAAAAACTACACCCTTAGCGGTACCGGGCCGCTGGCGCACAGTAATCATACCGGCTACTTTTACCTGGTCGCCGTTTTTTAAATTTTTGAGCTGGCCGGTTGGGGTAACCTTTAATAAATCCAGTTGTTCCCTAACAAAACTCACCGGGTGTGCCTTGAGCGACAGGCCGGTTGTAGCAAAATCCTGTACTACATGCTCCGCAGGTGTCATGATGGGTAAGCTGATTTGCGCTGATGGCACTTGCTGCCCGGTAAACAAACCGGTAGGCTTATCGCTTAGCGCTGATACTTCCCACAGGGCCTGCCGCCTGTCTGATCCGATAGACCGGAACGCATCGGCATCGGCCAGTTTTTCAAGGGCATCCTGAGGTACACCCGCATCATGCAATTGGCATATAGCTTGGTAACCTGTACCCCGGTTGTTGATCAATAGCTGCATATCTTTTTCCCTTAAGCCACTAACCTGGCGGAAGCCCAGCCTTACGGCGTAGTATTTTCCGTCTTTATCTTCCAACGTATTATCCCAACCAGAGTAGTTGATATCCACCTCGCGCACACTTACGCCGTGGTTACGGGCATCATCCACAATTTCAGCCGGTTGATAAAAGCCCATGGGCTGGCTATTGAGTAATGCCGTGCAAAATACGTCCGGGTAATGGCATTTAAGCCAGCAGGAGATGTACACCAGGTGGGCAAAGGCGGTGGCATGGCTTTCGGGGAAGCCATAGCTGCCAAAGCCTTCCAGTTGCTTAAAAATGCGTTTGGCAAATTCCTCCTCATAGCCTTTAGCAACCATGCCGTCAACCAGTTTTTTTCTGAACTGGCTCACCAGGCCCTTGGCTTTAAATGTAGCCATGCTGCGGCGCAACTGGTCGGCCTCGGCTGGGCTAAAACCGGCCGCTACAATGGCTATCTCCATCGCCTGTTCCTGGAACAAGGGGACGCCTTTGGTACGCCCTAAAATATCTTCCAGTTCCTGGGATGGATATTCTATGGGGTCGATGCCGTCCCTTCGGCGCAGGTAGGGGTGTACCATATCCCCCTGGATAGGGCCGGGGCGTACAATGGCAACTTCTATCACCAGGTCGTAAAACACCCTCGGCTTTAAACGCGGCAACATCGACATTTGCGCTCGGCTCTCAATCTGGAAAACTCCCAGCGTATCGGCCTTGCAAATCATATCGTATACCCGGCTATCATCCTGCGGAAGACTCTCCAACGTGAGGGGTAGATTGTAATGCTGCTTCATCAGGCTGAAAGCCTTGCGGATACAGGTTAACATACCCAGCGCCAATACATCCACCTTTAAAATCCCTAAAGCTTCCAGGTCGTCTTTGTTCCATTCCAGTTGGGTGCGGTTTTCCATGCGCGCGTTCAAAACGGGGCAAATATCTGATAGTTTGCAACGCATAATTACAAAGCCGCCGGTATGTTGCCCCAATTGCCGGGGGAAACCCATCAACTGTTCGGTTAGTTCCAGTACTTTTTTTAGTACCGTATCGTCGGGGTTTAAGCCCTGGCCGATGATGCGTTCCCGGTTAAAAGCTTCCTCGCTAAAATCCCAGATGCCGCCACCCAGGCGTTTGATGGTATCTTCGGACAGGCCCATCGCCTTACCCACATCGCGGATGGCGCCCTTATAACGTTCCTGGGTTACAGTAGCTACAATGGCGGCATGTTCGCGGCCATAAGTTTCATAAATCCACTGGATGATCTCTTCCCGGCGTTCATGCTCAAAATCCACATCCACATCGGGCCATTCCTCGCGCGAGTCGGACATGAAGCGGGAAAACAATAAGCGCGACTTATCTGGATTAACCGGGGTAATGCCCAGGCAAAAGCAAACGGTACAGTTGGCTGCCGATCCGCGGCCCTGGTATAATATAGCCCGCTTATCCGCTTCGCGCGTGTATTCATAAATGCGCAAAAAATAAGGTGCCAGTTTGCGTTTCTTAAAAAAAGCCAGTTCAAATTCAATTTGTTTGCGGTGCTTGGGCAATTTGTCTTCTGCAAAAACGGTTTTAGCTCCTTTCCAGGTAAGCTCGGCCAGGTGCTCATCTGCCGACCGGCCATCCGGGCTAACCCAAACAGGCTCGAGGTATTTTAAGGTATCTAACGAAAAATCACAGGCATCGGCAATCTCCATCGTTCTTTCCAAAGCTTCAGGGTATTGCCTGAAGAGGCGCTCCAATTCATCAAGGGGTTTAAGGTACCGCTCGGCATTGGCATGGAGTTTATAACCAGCTGTATGTATGGTGCATTTTTCTCGTACACAGGTTTCCACATCCTGCAATTCACGCCTTTCGGGATTGTGGTAATGCACATCGCCGGTGGCCACCATGGGTACACCCAGTTGTTTGATGCGGTAAAAGCGCTTGGCATCATCACCACTATAGGATCGGCTGGCGGCTATATATAATTGATTGCCTAAGGCTGCGCGGTATTCTTCCAGATCTTGTTTAAAAGCATCATCAAAATCAAAACTTGCATTTAAAGTACCGGGTGGTATTACTATGAATTTAATACCCTGTGCATGGGCGTATAAATCCTTTTTATAAAGTTCGCATTTGCCTTTTTCTGTGCGCAGGTTACCCAGGGTGAGTAAGGCGCAAAGGCGCCCCCATGCGCTGGTATCGGTAGGGTAGGCCAGCAGGCTGGGGCCATTGTGCAGGTCGAGCCGGCAGGCGGGGATAAGGCTGATACCTTTAATTTGGGCAGCCATGTGCGCCCGTACTACGCCGGCCATGCTATTGCAATCTGTAATGGCTATCTTGCTGTAGCCCAGGTCGGCGGCGCGTTCTACCAGTTCATCCGGGTGCGATCCGCCCCGCATAAAACTAAAATTGCTGGTTACCTGTAATTCGGCGTACTTCATGGCGTGTTAAGCAAAATAACCGTGTAAGTACCATTGCGGGGCATTATTATAATGCCCCGAGCGGAAAAGCCAATAGCGTTGCCCGTTTGTATCCTCCACGGCATAATAATCGCGGTGCGCCCCTTCGTCAAGCCACCATTCGCGCTCAATGCGTTCGGGGCCGTCGGCTTTAGCTATGATATGTCTTTTACCTTTATGGATAAAAACTTTGGGTGGATAATCGGGCAATAAGGCCATTACCTCTATCGGTTGGGGCCTGCGCAATAGCCGTATGGGGCGGGGGCGGTCGGCGCGCCATGCCGTTGCAGGCATCTCTGTTAGGGATAAGGCAATTTTAACAGATCGTTCGGGCCAGTAATGTTCGGCAGGCAGATAGCGCATAACCCGTCCGGGCCCTACTTTACCCGCTATCCTGTCGAGCAGTTCGGCCAAAGCCATATCGCCCAGGCCTGGCTGGCCCGCCCAAAGTTTTTCTTGTACGGGGTCAACATCTTCAACCTTAATGGCCTCAAGCAAAAACAGCTCGATACCAAGGGCCGGTTCTATTTTACTGATTTGCAGGCCGAATAATTTTTGGAGGTGTTGCAGGTTATGCGAGCCACGGTTGGTGCTGATGCCTGCCTGTACCTGTTTACCATCTATGCGATAACATTTTAGTATGGCTTTGCGTAAACCCTTACCCTCGGATTGCAGGCGCTGGCATAATGCCTGCAATAGTTTTTCGATGGCAATTTCGATACCCTTATCTGTTTTTATGGGCTCAAGGCAGGGCAGGCGTTCCTGGTAAGGTACGGGCGGCACTAAAGGTACCATTACTTCATCTTCTATACCCAGCGCCTGCTCAAGCCGCAACACCATTGCGGCGCCAAAACGGCGGCGCAACTCACGCTTGGGGATACCCAAAAAACTACCGATGGTATAAAAACCAAGCTTTTGAAAACGATCAAGTGCAGCTACGTCTAAGCGTAGTGCCGCCGGTGGCAGCTTGGTTAGGGCTTGTATTTGTGTGCCGCTTGCAATAATGGGAGTTAATTGGCCATAGCGCGCAACAGCCCATGCCGTGCCAATGGTATCAGCTATTGCGCCGCGGGCATTGTAACCGGCATTTCTTAGTTTATTAATCAATTCTTTTAAATAGCCCCGCTCGCCACCCCAAAGGTGGGCGCATCCCGAAATATCAAGTATCAATCCGTTTGGTGAAGCGGCTGCAACCAAGGGGGTATAGCGGATGCACCATAAGCCCAGTCGCCGTAATAATTGATCGGCCTTGTTGGGTATGGCATCCATCACCTCTAAGCCAATAGCAAGCGCCTTTGCATCGGCAAGGGCCATACCGGCATGTATGCCTTCGGCTTCGGCCATGGCATTGGCGGCAATTACAATTATCCGGTTATGCTCGGGTGCTACAAAAACAAGCGGCAGTTCTTTTAACTCCGGCCGGCTAAGCGTTAACCAGTCGGTAAGTAAATGACGGAACCATATCACCATAAACCGTTTTTGCATCAGCTTTACCCTACTAATAATTGTTGTTCATCCCTGGTTGCGGCTGGTGCCGGTACAAAGCGCCCGCCATGCCACTGCAGTATCCATTTGCCAGGCAAGCCATTACGCACCTTTAATAATTCTACTTCCCAGCGAGGGAAGCCCAGGCCGGGCAGGCCGTCAACAGGCTCACTGGGCAGTGGCTTAATTTGCCAACGGGCTGCCGCCGCAGTTGATTCTATTTTTTTTGAAGCATTACGAAGCACAAAACCAGTGGTATGGCTATGCTCCACAGCCAGTTGGAAGCGGCGTGATTGCTTAAAATCAATTGTGCGCAATTCGCCAATAACGGCTGCCAAACCCGGGCACTTCAGTGCTTCTTCCATCACCCATAACACATCTTTATCTTTAGCGAGTTTGATAAATATTATGCGGTGAGGTTCAATGCCAAAAGCTTTTAAGGCAGAAGGAAAGAGATTATCCGACAGGCTGACCCACAAACAGGCACCTCCTTTTTGCATCAGTACAGAAAGTAAACCGGTAATAAAGCCGCCGCTGGCTGCCGCCTGCTCTGTATTGCTGCATACCAGCTCATGCATGGTGCCGAGCGGAAAGATACCGTTTGGAAATGCGGCTTCGATAGGGCCCAGGCCAATCATCTCTTTTGTGTCTTCCGCGGGGGATCGGTATCCTTCCTGTTGAAGAATTTGCTGCCGGAGCTTACTGATGATGTCTTTTTTATTATACATAGCTATCCTGGTGTTAATCATCCCGGATCACTTGCCCGTTCTGCTTTATTTTTTTACCTGCATTTGCATTACGCGAATTACCTCCCATGATCGGATTGTAATCCTTTATATCCATTTTTAAAATATTGACGGAACAAAAATAATGCTAAAATTTTTAGTATTGTATAGTGTTTGAAAAAAAATTGAGACGATAAAATAGGTGATGCTGTTGGTATTTGCTTTCGCAATCATCTGAATTTTTACAGAATAGGTAGGATAGTGTATAGCAGTTTAGGCTTATTTGAAAAATAGCTTTAACTTGTCCAGCTAAAATTAAAAGAAATTTGAGCCAGCTATTTGATCAGTAATTTTAAAGTTTTCAAAACGAAAATACTGATTGCCAAAAAAAACAGTTGACTATCAGAGATGTAGCAGTTTTCTTTTCTGAAAAGTAAGAATATAAATATCAAATTACGTCGGCATCTTTTAATTATTAGTCCATCGGCTCTGTAAATATTTAATAATTATATTTACAGGCAATTACCTTTGAAAATTGTGAAATATACACTCAACTTAAGTTTTGAACAAATTAAACTCCCCCCATTCCAGGACATTTTAATACTGGCAAGAAATTCACCGCAAGGAAAGATCGGCTTAAGTAAGTCTTTTGAATTATTGTTACCCAACGGTTTTGAGCTGATCGATGTGGAGGACGAGCTGATTGAAGCAGTTTTTGTGCAGAGGAACATACTTCATAAAGTTCCTTCCGAAAAAGTAATTAATATTCTTAGAGAGCATGTATTTCCGTTTATCTCGGAGGGCGAATTGGTTAAAGTTGATTTTAATGTAACGATATCTGTTCATAATATTGAACTGCAAAACTGATCCTTATGATAATTAGTCCTTTTATCAAAACAGATTATTTTACAGTACGTGCTTTTCAGGGAATTAACCAAGTTAGAAAAACGATATTTGAGCACGGAAGCGCGCTGGTAATTTCGGAAGACTCAAAGCCTATAGGCATTATTACGGCTCATGACCTGGCCACCCGTCAGCATAATTTGGTGATCGACTGCCTGACGGATAAGCCCAAAGTAACCAACAATCATCTTATCCCGGAAGTACTTTCTATGATGCAGAAAGTACATTCAGATGCCCTGATGGTTTATGAAGGTGGAGAGCTTACAGGGATAGTGCATAAAAGAGATTTGACGGATTATCTTTGCAGATCAATAGAGCAGCAGAAAACCCTGGTGCATAGTATTGCACACGACCTCAAAAATCCATTGTCGAGTGTTTTAAGTGCCACCTATCTCCTGGAAGATGTTGATGCCGGAGCCGAACATAAAGAACTTGTAAGCCTGGCGCAACAGGCGTGTAATTATGCCAACGGCATCATCAATGATCTGTTATTTAGTGATGGACATAAAAATGAACCGTTAAATAAAGAGCGGCTGGAGTTAAACGAGTTGATTACAGACTGCGTGGAATCTTTTAAGATCGCCCTTCAACAAAAAGATATCCGGTTAAGCACTCCTATACAAGTTGGCGAGTGTTATATAGCCGCCGACCGGATCAAGTTAAAACGTGCGTTTTCCAATTTGATATCCAACGCCATTAAATTCACACCTTCAGGCGGTGGTATCTCTGTTATAACCAATCAGCAGGATAGCCATTTGCTGATCGCTATCAAAGACAGTGGAATTGGTATTTCTGTCGAAATGCAGCCTCATATTTTCGATAAATTTACAAATGCCAAAAGGCAGGGCACTAACGGCGAGGGCTCTACAGGCCTGGGCATGTTTATCACCAAGCAAATTATTGAACAGCACGGGGGGAAGATATGGTTTGAAAGCCAGGAGCAACAAGGCACAACATTTTATATAAAACTGTAATAAGTGGACTTTTATTCTGTGGTACCTTATCGCGATATGGCAAGCAAATAATCCAGGCTGTGCTGTGGTTTTGCGTAAGGCTTGCCCGCTAAACGAATTTGCTGCCCATGGCTGATGCCCTGTAATTGCACATTTTGGTGTGGTACGATGGCTTGAGCATCATCCAATAACTGATAGGCATCTTCTGAAATGATCAGATCGTTGTTCAATTCCCTGGTTTTAGCCTGAAGCCTCGACGCTATGTTAACCGGAAGACCCATAACCGACAGTTGCGGCGCATCATCCAGGCCGAATTCGCCAACAAAAACTTTCCCGGCATGTAAGCCTACGCCAATTTCCAATGGTCCGCCATCATAAGGCTGGCTATGTGCCTCATTAAAAAGGGTAACGGTTTGCAGCATTACTTTGGCCGCCTGGTAGGCATTGTTTACCGATTCCTTCAACTCCGTTTGTAAGCCAAACACGGCATACAAACTGTCGCCGGCAACTTCAACTACCTTTCCCTCAAATTTTTTGATGATCTGGTTAAAAGCTGTGAATAAACGGCGTACAACTTGTACTACCGTTTGGCCGGGCTGAGATTCCATCAGGCCAGTAAAATTCCGGATGTCAAGAAACATGATGGCCAGGTGCTGCTCCTGATCGGGCACAACGGGCATTGGGTTATGTATTAGGTAATTAGTTTCCATGGTAGTGTGAATATGTTTAGTTTTTTAATACGCTTTACAAAGCGTGATTGTCAGTAAAACTAAACCTATGGCAGCCTTGTAACGATAGCAAAAAGGCCAAGCAGATAAAATAATCGGTAAAAGCCATGATTTAAGCGGTGAACTTTTTAAGAACGGAGTACGGATTGTAAATATTAAATAATAATACGAAGTGAGGGGGCTTTTACAACAGCCAAACGATACGGTATATATTTAGGACGATTTTTAAAAGATCGCCATATTCTAACCCGAAAATCCCTGAACACAACGCTCCTGTTTTCTTTTCCGGCCCAGGTATTCTGACGGCAACATGTCATATTTGGATTTGAAGGATTTAGCAAAATAATTTGGTGTTGCAAACCCAACCGTATAGGCAATCTGTGCGATGTTTAGGTCGCTGTTTTCCAAGAGCATCGCCGCCTTTTCCAATTTTATCGAGCGGATAAATTCTACAGGCGTAAGGCCGGTGGTTTCGAGTAACTTATTATATAGCGATCCTCTGCTCATGCCAATATGCCTGCTCAAATCCTCTACTGAAAGTTGTGCATTGGTTAAATTATCTTCGATGTATTTTACAACCGATGCCAAAAATATTTCATTTACAGATTTTACCTTGAGTTCCGTGGTCGAAAATTTGATATGCTTGGTATAGGTCTTTCTTAAAGTCCGGTTTAGAGTTAGCAGATTTTTGATTCTTACATTAAGAATTTCAAAACTAAACGGCTTGTTCAGGTAATCGTTCGCACCAGATTTGAGGCATTCAAGCTGCTTTGCTTCACCGGATGATGCCGTTAGTAATATTACGGGGATATGATTAGTCCTTTTGTCTGTTTTTAACTTTCGGCTGAGCTCCAAACCATCCAAATAAGGCATCATAACGTCACTTACAATCAATTCCGGGTGACATGCCAGCGCTTTTTGCCATCCTTCAAGGCCATTAGTAGCCTCAATAACTTTATAGTGTTGTTGTAAGTTATCACGCATAAAAAAGCGAAAATCTTCGTTATCTTCTACAATCAATATCAAAGGTAAATTCTCATCCCCATTTACCTCCTGTTCAACCGCACCTTCTTTCATAGGTGCTACAGGTAACAGCATGTCAGTTTGTGACATGCTGTTACCTGATGGATTAATCGCCATCTCTTCAAGCCGGAAAGGGAGTTCAATATGAAAGGTTGTTCCAGTCCCTTTTACACTTTCAACGTTTATATGGCCGCCATGCATTTGCACAAATTCTTTAACTATTGACAATCCTATTCCACTGCCCTGATCCGCTACCGCGCCCAAGGCTCTGCTTTGGTAAAAACGCTCAAATATATAAGCCTGACTTTCTTCTTTGATACCGATGCCTGTATCGGTAACTTCCACAACAAGCGAGTTTTCGAGGTTGTTGCGGCCTGTATTTTTAAGATATACCACCACCATTACCTTGCCTCCTTCGGAGCTGAATTTAAATGCATTAGAAAGGAGGTTGAACATGATACGTTCAAGCTTATCAGGATCGAAGGGGATGTTCAGCCGCTCAATGGATGATTTAATAACAAATGCGATCTGTTTTTTTTCTGAAAGATCCTGGAAAGATTCGCAGGCTTCGCGGATAAAGGCAATTACATCGCCCATTACCGGATTGAGTTTCAACTCGCGCTCTTCTATCTTACGGAAATCCAGTAACTGGTTAACCAGGTTAAGCAACCTCCTGGCATTTCTTTTTACTACTTTTAGCTGAACCATCGAGTCGCCGTCCATAGGGGAGTGGTTGATCAGCTTTTCAACAGGCCCCATGATCAATGAAATGGGGGTGCGCAGATCATGGCTCAGGTTGGTAAGAAATTTAATTTTTAACCCATCCAATTCGTGCAGCCGTGCCGATTCTCTTTCGGCTTGTTCCTGCTTAAATTCAAGTTTAAGTTTTTGGATGCCGCGGAATCGCAAATATAGAATGGATGATATGGTCAATATAATATAAAGCAGGTACGCCCAAACGCTCATCCAGAAGGGTGGGGCGATATTGAACTCCAAAGAAGCCGTTTTTTTACTCCATACCCCATCATTGTTAGTTGCTTTTACTTCAAAAGTATATTGTCCAGGGCTTAAATTAGTATAATAAGCGGTGGTTTTGGTACCGGCGTTTACCCAGTTTTTGTCAAATCCCTTTAAGCGGTAATAGTAATGGTTTTCTTGCGGACTGGTAAAATTGAGCGCTACAAAGCTGATCGAAAAGTTTTCTTTATAGGCAAACCTTGCAGTTTTTGCTATAGAAATATCCGCATCAAGCACATCCTGGTTAGCACCACTAATTGTTTTATCGCCGATTTTTAATTCGGTTAACATAATTTCGGGCGGGCGGTTATTAAATTTAATAGATTTTGGAATAACATAATTCAGGCCTTCGCCACCACCAAAGTATAGGGTGCCGTCTTTTGTAATCAAGCCCGCTCCATTTTTAAACGAAGTGTTTTGCACCCCGTTGTAAGAGCTGTAATTAGTAATTTTTTCGGTGGCGGGGTCCAGCCAGCTTATGCCTTTATTGGTACTAACCCATATCCGTCCGTCCTGGTCTTCTAATATTTTATGTACTACCCCGCCTGGCAGGCCATTCTTATCACTAAATAATTTAAATTTTTTAAGATCGGCATTAACCTTAATAAGGCCCTCACCTCCGCTGCCAACCCACATATTGCCGTTGTGATCTTCCAAAAACGTATTTATTTTATTGCTTGGCAGGGTGCCGTTGAACAGGTTAAGTGCCAAAAAATCCTTCTTTAACGGATCATAAATAGCCACACCTGTTCCATATGATCCTATCCACATTCTTCCCTTTCGGTCCTGTTCCAGTGCACGGATATAACCATTGAGCTGTAGATACTGAATACCACGACCCGCAACTGGCCCGTATTTTATAAACAACCCGGTTCGGGGATCATATACATCAACTCCACCGCCATTGGTTCCAATCCAGAGCCTTCCGGCCTTATCTTCTTTCAGGCAAAAAATTTCATTGTTGTTGAGCGCTTTCTCACCATCTCCCTTTAGATAATGTTCCGTACGGCCCCGAAGGGGATCCAGCTTAACTAAACCGTTTTGATAAGTACCCATCCAAAGGTTTCCGTCCTTAGTGCGCTCCAAAGCGAGTATTTTAAGGTTGGCCGACTCTGCGTTCATGCCATTTAATAAAATATGGTTAAACAGGCCGGTTTCCGGATGGTACACGCTTAAGCCGCCGCCATCAGTACCAACATAGATATCTCCTTTATCTCCAGTTGCAAGTGCGCTCACAATTGGCGCGGTAAGTCCAAATTCGTCGTAAGGATTGCTTTTTTTTAATCCGAAAAAAGTAAGGTTGCGGTCAAACTTGTTTACCCCGGCTTCAAAAGTACCTATCCATGATATGCCATCCCTGTCGTTCAGTATGCTGCGGACGGAGCTGCCTGATAAGCTGGAAATGTCGCGTGCAACCGGATAATGGTGAGAAATTTTGCCCGTTTGGATATTAAGGATATCCAATCCATTCTCGGTTCCTATCCATAAGCTTTGCTGATCGCCGATGTTGAGGCAATATACGGTGTTATTGCTCAATCCATCTGAGTTATTCTTGGTAGCTATGTTGTGAAAGCGGTTATGTAATGCGTCATAACTGCTTAAGCCACTGCCTGTGCCAAACCAAAGCGTACCTGACTTGTCTTCCGTAATGGCCCTGATACGATCCCCGCAGATGCTTTCGGGATCGTCATTAAGGTGTTTGAACGCGGTAAAACGTTTGTCGCGGAGGTGGTATCTAAATAAACCATTTCTTGTTCCAACCCAGATATGCTCTTTGCTATCGGCATAAACGGAAAGTACTTCCCCATGACAAATTTCTGTGGGAGCGCCATGGTTTTCATTGAATTTGGTTATGTGCTTAGTATTCGGATCAAGCATATTAACACCACCCAATGTGGCAATCCATATGTTACCTTTACTATCACTGCAAATATTTTTGACATTGTTGCTCGAGAGGCCATCAGCCATCCATTTTGCCCTGTAAGCCGAAAAACAATTTTTTTGTCTATCATACAAATGCAGCCCTTCGTTTGTGCCTATCCAAATTCGGCCCGCTCTATCTTCGTGTAAGCTGGAAATTTCATTTCCCGATAAACTGGTAGAGTCTTTATCATCATGGCGGTAAATAGTAAAATTTAAGCCGTTGAACTTAGTAAGGCCATCATCTGTAGCAAACCATATTAAACCATACTTATCTTTAAGGATAGCGTTGATTGTATTGGAGGGCAATCCGTCCTTGGATGTTAAGCTGGTAAAATGCATATCTTTGTGTTGCGCAAATGCATCCTGCATCATACAAAGCGATACGCATATAGTTACCAAAAGGATATTGTAGTATAATTTTACCATAGGGTTAATTTGGAGCCGTGTCTTCGGGCAATCGTTCCGGTTTTATCCAACACAACGCGTTAAAATAACCAGCTGCTGCTGGTATGGAAAAACCGGTAAAGATGTTATTGAAGTTTACGGAGTACTTTCAATTGGTTAAACAAATATATACTTACTGAATTAAAGCGGATAGAATATATGTTCAAATTACTACAATTAAAGTTCAATAATACCTGTTTTAACATGTATTTTATAATATAAAATACTGAAAAAAAAGGCACTTGCAAATGCTGGACAACTGGTGTAAATATGGTCACTACCATGACTTATTTATAGGGGAAGCCGTTTGGGTTTATCAATAATAAAATAAAGGTTCTTTTTCAGATAATGAAACAACGTGTAATCACTGCTTTTACTTTACGCATAAAGTACAAATATCAAACACCAGTTGCAATGCGCTGTATTCGGTAAATATTGCAAGCTTATGGCTCGGCAAATGTTTTTGAATGGCCAATAGAGATCTTATCTTCTATCGTATTCTATCCCAATATGCCAACCCAGGAAAATCAAATAGTTTACGGTGTGTGCCTTATAAAAATCAGGCATACAATTTATAAGCGGTAATATTGCAAAAGAAGGAAAAGCCTGGTTAGAACTGTTGAAGCTCTTAACCAAGCTCTACCAAACAATAGCCAGATTATAGATTTAATAAGTGGTAATTAAATATTTTATTCCCATTTAAGTGTCACAGAGCCATAGGTGAGCCAAGCTTCAAAGTTAACATAAATTGAGCTCCAATAAATAGGATCTCCATAGCTTGTTACCCTGTAATAAATATATGGGGTAGTGCCATTCGGATAGTCATGCGAAAAGTCATAGGTATAGTAATAATCGTAGTTATTTCCTACAAAAACCAATGATGCAAAACCTTGATCGGCTACGCTTCCAGAAAGCTCCACGTTAGCTGAGTAAGCATTAAGATTTACTGTCATGCTCTGGGTATCTGTGTAAGACATTCCATCGACATACAGCGTTTGGCCGCCGCTCCAGGCAAAACTACCAGAAACAGAAGCAAAAAGTACTACAAGAATTAAAAGTGCTCTTTTCATAATTTTAAAGATTTTAATGTTATATAAGTAGACTGACTATTGTTTCAGGTTAATTGCCATCTCATTACAGATGGTAGTCGGTTGTTTTTGTGCTGGATAAATATTGGAGTATGTTGTTTTTTTCTACCGGATATTTAGTCGTCATCCCTTCAAGCAAATGCGCGGTTATCTGTTTTTCTTTCTGGGATTGTAATACACGCGTTATTTCTTCTTTTGCGTAACTCAAAGGCAAAGTAATTAGCCCCTTTCTGGAAGATACTGAAATCAACCAGTATTCGCCCTTTAACTCAATCGGAGCCGAAATCTGTCCGGGAGGCAAGCTCAAAATAGCTTTGATCAGTTTTGGATCATTGCTCTGGTCTTTAATATTTACTTCTATATCTGTAGCTAAAAGTGAGTTAACACCGATATTCTTTTTGGGCGCCACCATATCTCTTGCTTTTGCTGATAACACCATCCTCTGATGATAGGCTTCCCGGATATCTCTAAATTTATAAACAGAAACCGTGGCAGATTCAAATACCCTGAAATTGTTATTGTGTTTACTATAGTAATCCTCCACTTCTTTTGGTTGGATAGAAATTTTCGGATAAATATGATTTCGTTTGTAATATTCAACAAAGATCTTCTCCCTGTAACCCTGCGTAAATTGCCGGTACTCCTCATTGGCCTGTATATTCATTTGCAGAGCCTCTGCAAACAAATATTGTTCTGTAATAAAGGTGCGGAGCATTTTTTTTACATCTTCCGGTGCAGAAAGAGATCCCATAAACATCGGTTCGTTATTCACAAATTCCTTAAAATCCGATACGCTATATTTAATCCGTTTGCTGCCTAATTTATAGCTTGCAAGCACCAGTTCAGGATCAACTCCGGGCCAGCTTTTTTCGCGGGCATTAAATTTTGAAGTTAGTTCTTTAATGGCAGCGTCATCCATTTCAAGCTTAGCCTCATTAAATATGCGTTTCTGGCTCTCCCAATTGGATTTCTGTGTTAGCCCCAAAAGCAACTCCTGTTTGATACGGGCCTTCTCCTTTTCGTAGGGCTCCTGGTTTACCTGCCGCACACTTGTTACATGTGCTGTTATGTATGCGTCTTCGGTTTCAACCGGACCTATAACATCCCCGGTATTGACTGTGTCGATACGACGATAAACGCTAAGCGGGTAATAAGGGAATTGTAGAGAAATGTTAAAAATCTTGATATTCTTGTCACCTGATACCTTTTGCTTAATGATGTTAAAATCTTTCGCCTTTGCCTGATACTTATCTGACAGATTTTTAGAAGGAAACCAGATAACCTCCAGTAGGTATACTTGAGACCTTTTGAGATATGCTTCTTTTATCGCCTTGTCCGTGAGTTGAAAGTCAGGCTTAACTTTACCATTCAACAGGGACCGATCAGTACTTGCAACATACGCCCGTGAGGCATATTCTGTAAGCTTATTTAAGTCGCTAATGGTATCGTATCCATGATCTAAAGCGAAAGCAACTATTCTACCATCTTCAATTAGCTTATCTTCTAAAGCCTGATCAGTAAGAAGCTTATACCTCTCAGCTTTTCTTTTTAACTCAAATTCCGTTGTTGTAAGTTTATACTTACCAATCTGTAGAACCACGTATTCTTTAGTTGTTGTATTACAACTTAGAATGGGGCTAACCAGTAAAATAGCAATAAAAATTTTAATTTTCATGGAGCAATTGGTCTGATATAGCCCCGACCTGTTTATGTTGGGTAGTATTTTAAACTTATCGATATTGAGTCCGCTCCGAAAAGTAATTCATAAAAAACAAAAAAGGAAGCATTAGAAGTAATGTAACGAACCATCTATATGCTAAACATATTCATTTGAATTTTTTGCTTTTTGTTACTTCTCGGAGCGGACTAAATCTTAACCGCTATTTTATTGTTACATCAAAATATTCGGCTTTTAGACCTCTGTCACGAACAATCAGCGTATCCTTGGTAGCGTATTTTACATTTAAATTTTTAAAGTTAACGCTATAATCCAGGTAGATTGCGCTCCGGTCGGCTCCTCCTATGCTGTTTTTTTCGCCATTTGAAACAAATTTACCAGTGCCGGCAATATCAAAGCTACTTGAATTGCCCCCTACAGTACATGTCCCGTTATCGGCAAAAGTGAGCACCAGAGTAAAAGTAACATTGGTGCCGGCGCTGTTCTTGATAGACAATGCCAAATTAGCAGTCTTTAAAGAAGCTGTAGTAATGTTAACTAACTGGTTATTTTCAACATAAGGCGTATGGCGTACTGCGGTAGTAGTTGATCCGTCTGCCTGCGTTATTTGATCTGTCCCTTTTCTTAAATAGTTTGCCTGCCAGGGGTTAACATATTTAAGGCCGTAAAGTACATAGTCTTTAGGCTGAGTTGTCCAGTCGGAAGCCTTAACCCGTGACGGATTTGAAACGGCCGTCTTACCTCTGAGAATAGAATCTGCGCCGGTTACTTTAGTCATCACCAAGGGAATGACGTAGTTGTTGGTCAAGGCGTTCGGATCGGCAAAAAAGGCATCGGTTAACTGCACTTCCACACCGCCGAGTATGCTTCCTGCCGGAATTTTGATCTGGTTAGAAGCCAACTGATAATATTGCGCAGGCATCGGCAGAATTTTAGGGCCGTTGTTGTTGTAATAAAGGTTATTCAGCAGTGATTCGTCAACCTTCACATCTATCACAACATCTTTTTTATTTTCGTATACGCCGCCCAATGTGGCCTTAACAGATACCTTATGTTGGTTATCCAGCGTATTATCTATAAACAAGTCTTCTCCGAGTTCAACAGTCCTTTCTGGGTACTGGCTGGCAAAATAGACCGTGGAGTAGGTGAAATTAGGATATTCGATCTTGTCATTTTTGCAAGATGCCAGCAAACCCGCCGAAGCCGCCAATCCCATCATTATTTTATTAATTTTCATGTTATTTAATTTAAAACCCATTATAGTTATCTCCACCCCTGATTTTGTGAAAGCAGGTTGTATTTCAAAATCTCCGAATTGGGGATAGGCCCGTAGTACATATAACTCTGGTACGAACGCGTTTCCACACTGTTCAGCGGAGTGTAAACGCCCGCGTTCACATCCATTCCTCTTGCTGTTTCGTTCAATTTAGTCAAATCAACCTTCCATCGGCGAAGGTCCCAGAAACGGAAACTTTCAAAGCATAATTCCAGGCGGCGTTCATTGCGAATCAGATCGCGCATTTTACCTTGATCGCTTTTTACTTCCTCTAAATAAGGGTCGGTATTTAAATTGAGCGCTCTTTTCCGGATTGCCTTGATCACGTCGTATGCCGAATAAGCTTGAGTTCCCACTCCGGTAGGCCCCCAGGCCTCGTTGGCGGCCTCAGCGTAAGCGAGATACATTTCGGTATAGCGCAGGCGGGGCGTATAGTGCGTTTGTCCGCTTATTGAACTCGAATTACGGTTAACATCCATCCTAAGGCGCTTTTTCATGTAATAGCCTGTGCGTGTAGAAGTTGACCTTATATTTATTCCGTCGTCAGTACCCGATGCACTGCCAGTTTTGATTACCGCATTACTTACCCCTTCGGTACTTCCGTTGTAAATAATATATGCTGCGAACCTCGGATCTCTGTTTGTATACGGCGCGGCGGCATTGTAATTTGCGTTAGGATGATCAATGGGATAACCATTAGCCATTGGAAAGGCGTCTACCAGGTTTTGAGTGGGGTTCATATAGCCGGTACCGCCCAATGTAGGCGGAAAATTCTGGCCTTCCTGGGTACCATCATTGGTTACCAGGTTTTCTCTCCAGATGATCTCGGCTGGATTACTACCATTAGACAATCCGCTAATTTCACTCTTATTGGCATAATAAGTAACACCCGTCGAAGGCAAAGCGCTAATTCCGCCTTTGTAATTGATCACTGCCGCAGCGTAGTTAGCGGCATCTGCCCATGTTGCAGGGTTAGTACTGTTCTGGAAGGCCGGGCTCGCTGCCAACAAAGCTGTCCTGGCCCGGAACGTCTTTGCTATCAATCCGTTAAACAATTGCCGCCCGTACTGCCCCATCACCCGGTTATACGTATCCGGATTCTGGGTAAACTGTTTAAAGCGGTCAGGAATCTGCGCAACTGTACTTATATCGTTATATTCTACAGGAAGATAAACTTCTGCGCTGTCAAGATCTTTGTAAATCTGTTTAACACAGGCATCAAAACTTGCACGTGGTACATTGAATACCGAAGTAGGGGTTTGATACTGGGTAATGATAGGTACACCTAACAACTGCCCGTTGCTGCCAACTCCGCCATGATTACGCAATAAAAAATACATATAAAGGCCGCGCATACCGAAAGCCTCGCCCCGCATCCGGGTGTTGAAAAGCTTTGCCGCCTCGGGGTCTGAAGCCCATTTAACCTTATTTGAGTTTTCAAGAAAAAGGTTAAGATACTGCATGGCCTCGTACGACGAATTCCATACAGAAACAGGATTATTAGAGGCCGTCCATGACCCTGTGGCCATCGTCAGATAACTATTGGTCAACTGGTTAGTTACGGCATCGTCTGTGGCATAATCTGAATTGTCGTAGTAAGTCGGTATCGTTCTGTAAGCATTGATCAAAAAACCCTGGGCAAAATTGGCATCAGTGTACATTTGGTCAACCGTCTTCAAGTTTTCCGGCTCCGGGTTGAGGATCTTTTTGCAGCTTGTAAAAAACAAAACTGCCAATCCGATAAATATGATATTGAATTTCATATAATTTAAGCTTTACATAGTTAAATTAAAAAGAAGCCTTGGCGCCTAAGTTAAAAAAGCGAGTTTGGGGCGCCGATCCGATATTGGTCTCCATCAATTGACGCTCTTTTGATATGACAAGCAGGTTATCACCCTGTGCATAAACGCTCAGGCCATGCACAAAGGATTTTCTGAAAACCTTGTTGTCGAAATCGTAGGTAACCTGAACCCGGTTCAGATTAAAACGGTTTACTTTGTACATCCAAAAAGTAGAGTTACGGAAATTGTTGCTACTATTGGTTGTTAAGCGCGGATAGGTGGCTGTATTTTTGGTTGCCTCTGTCCAGCGGCCCCATACCACGTCAGAATATTTACTGCTGCCGCCAACCCAGTAATAGGAGCTGTTTTTGAAACCAACAGCACCACTGGTGCCTGAACCTAATGCAAATAAGGTGAAGTGTTTCCACTTAGCCGTAAAGTTAAGCCCATACGAAAACGGAGAAGCAGCATAGCCGGTATGCCCCAGGTCTACCTGATCCTTGCTATCAATTATACCATCATTGTTGATATCTTGATATTTCAGGTCGCCTGGCTTTACCGTGCCAAATGTTTGACGCGGGGAATTAGCTATATCAGCCTGGCTCTGAAAAAATCCTTCACTGATATATCCATAATTGGCATCCAGAGCCCTGCCTGTCCTGGCCAGGTAGCTTTCTTCGGGTAGCTCATCCCTGCGCAGTACTTTAGAGTTGTAATACATTCCGGATACCCCTAATGAATATTGTACTTGCCCAATCTGTTTGTTCAGGTTAACCGTGAAATCAAGCCCGGTACGTTTTTCCTTATTATAATTGATCCAGGGGCGAAAATCACCCCAACCGGAAAAGTAAGACGGATAAATGGAAGTGCCACGGGCAAGCAGGCCGTCGGTGGTTTGTGAAAAGTAATTAACGTCAAGCGTAATCAGGTTTTTAAAAAGCGATCCGTCAAATCCTACTGTCAACTCATTCCGCTTTACGTATGTCAAATCAGGATTATCTGCCTGGCCCGAAAGCGTTGTGAACCCGCCAGCCGAACCATCGCGCCACTGATACCAGCCGCCAAGAGTAGCGGTATTACTGTAGTAGCCTTGGTATAGGTAGGTATCGGTAGCAGCGCCACCGGCCCTTGTGCCTGTAATATCAATGTCCTGCTTAATAGATGAATAAGATGTTTTTAACTTCAGATCGTTAATAAAAGAAATGTTGTTTTTAAAGAAATCTTCATCACTAATGCGCCATCCGAGCGAAACCGTTGGCGACAAGGCATTACGCTTTCCTGGCGGCAATTTAACCGAATGCACTACCGCGCCCGAAAAATCTACATAATATTTGCTCTTGTAGTTATAGCCTGCCTGGAAACCCAGGTTCAAATTTTTAACAGGTTGATAAGTACTTCCGCCATTATTATCTTGATCGCTCGAGAATTGCGATGTGTAGCCCCATCCCAATAAAGTTGCCGTAACATGATGGTCGTTTGCAAAAGTACGCTGATATCCAAACTGCGATCTTAAAGAAATGGTTTGTGTGTAAGATGATACTCCAATAAATTCATTAGTAGAGTTTCTATCTACGCCATACTGAGTCAGAGCGGTAATCACGTCTTGCCCGCTAACGGTAGACCAGGTGGGCTGGTATGTTGCGTAAGGCAATTGGTAGGCTTCAGAATATATGGAAGAATAATCCATACTGGTTATTGCTTTAAAGGTTAAGCCTTTTAAAATCGAACCCAGATCGGCTCCTAAACTCATATTGTACAGAAATGTGCTCGACTTGGTTTTAATGTAACCGGCCGCCAGCATATCAGACAATACATTGGTTTGGCTTGAACTTACCCCGCCAAGCAAATACTTACCATCTATAAGGTGGTTGCTATTTTTGGCAATGGCTTGCAGCGAACTATTGTTAGGATCTAACATACTTACGGGGATATATGGCGAAAACTTGTTGAAATTGGCAGTAACTGATGAAGTTGCTCCCCAGAAATCACCTCTCCCGGTATAGTTGTTGGTATTTACGGCCACGGCATCTACAGATGCAGTAAGCCATTTATTAAGGTTCATGTCAACATTTCCCCTGATATTGAAAACGAAATCGTTATTGTTGTTCCATTCGCCAAATTTTACCAGGTTATTATTGTATGACATGCCAATATTTGTATAATACCGGGCAAATTCATTCCCACCGGATACCTCCGTGGTTACATCCGACTTTACATAAGCCTTTTTGAGGTAGTCGGAACCTAAAAGATTAATATCAGGATACTTGTAAGGGTTTGCACCAGCCCGGGTATTGTTAATCTGGTCGGATGTATAACCGCCTCCCGAGGTCGCAATCCCATCGTTGGTCAACGCCTCATTGTATAAGGTCATATAGTCGGCCGCATTAAGATATTTAGGGTACGATTTTGGCAGAAAAACGCCGGTATTGGCGCGTACATCAACTTGCAGTGGCTTCACGCTTCCACGTTTCGTGGTGATCAGGATAACACCCTTAGCGGCAGTACTTCCGTAAAGTACAACAGCACTCCCGCTTTTAAGCACTGTAATGGACTGTATCTCTGTCAGGCGGATATCCGAAGCACGCCGGGGTATCCCATCAACCAGTACCAGTGGTGCCTGGCCCCAAACGTTCCCTGTATACCCTCCTACAAAACTTCCCAAGTTATCTAAGCTGTAGGTGCCGTAACTTTTTTTCATGATGTCGGATATGTCAACAGTGGATGCTGCCCCCAGCAGATCCTGCTTAGCAACCGTTCGGAACGCCAGATTTACAATACTATCCTTTTTTTCCTGTGCACGCGCTCCTGCCAATCCGCATAGCAAAAAGACTAAAAGGACACAGTAGTTTTTTATATTTTTTCTCATCATTTTGAATTTTAGATTACCAACCGGGATTTTGCTTAAATTCACTATACATGTTCACGTCTTGTGGCTGGAAAGGCAACCAGTAATGCCGCTGGCTCAATTGCCTTTCGAACAATACCGTTTCTCTGAAATTATTTACCTTGGCATTTTTAGGATCAGCGTATACCTGGGCGTTAGGAAGCCCCCTGTCAAAATCAACCGATTTTTTATAGGTATATGGGCGTTCGGTTAAAAGCAGCCAACGGCGCAGATCAGTAAACCGGTGCCCTTCAAAGGCCAGTTCAACGGCCCGCTCGCGGCGCAATTCGCTCATGAAACTTGTTGTCGACCCGAGAAATTTGGCGGCCACTCCCGCTACACCCGCCCTTTGGCGTATCTTGTTAACAGCATCAACCGCAGTAAGATCATATCCGGTGGCATTACTTTGAGGGGTGCCGTATCCGTTTGCAACCGCTTCAGCATAAAGCAGGTAAACATCGGCCAGCCTCATCAAGCTTAAAACAACGGTGTTATTGTCCTTGTATCCGTCATAATCGTTCTCAAACTTGGAAGTAAATTTGGAGTTTAAATACCCTGTCCATACTTTTTTGTTGCCGTCGGACGTCCTGTAAAGCCCACCTGTAAAAAGACTGGCATACTGCCTGGAGTCATTATTACCCACACTGGCGGCACTAAGCACACATTTGTCACCATCAACTATAATGTCGTTATAAAAACGGGGATCCCTGTTTTTCCATGGATATGACGGATCGTAGCCACTTTCGGGATCAGCCTTTTCAGCATCCGGAATGGGCAAACCGTTTGCCATGCCATAATAATCCACGTAGTTAGCTGTAGGATATACTTTGATTCCTGTTGGCTGAATAGTGATGGGGCGATAATCGTTTACCTGGTTCCAGCGGAAGCGGCCAGCGGCACCAGCCAGGTTTTCCAGGAATATGGCTTCCTTTAAGCCCGGAATTTTGCCGTTCTGGTTCCAGGTGTAAAATATATCCCTGTACTGTGAAAACGGTGCCAATTCATAACGTGCGGTAGATTCTGTTATTTGCAAGGCCTGAGCCAGGGCATCGGCAGCCTTTGTGCAATAGGCGGTATTATAGGTACTGTTACCGGTGGATTCCCTGTTCATCAAAGGGCTCCCTGCCCACAGGTAGTCTTTCCCCATAAAGGCAAGCGCCATAATTTTATTGATACGCGTATTATTTTTGCCGCTCGTTTGTTGTCCGGCAGTTGTGGCATCCCAGTCAACCGGGAGCAACTCAGAAGCCTTTTTTAAATCGGCCGCAACTTTGTCTGCCGTAGCCTGGTAGCTGAGGCGGGAAAGCTTAATGACCTGATCGGTAGGGTAAACCTGATCTATATAGGGTAGCCCACCCCACCATTCCATCAAAGCAAAGTGGAAATACCCTCTGAAAAAGTATAATTGCCCTGCAATCAGGTTTTTTTCTTCTTGAGTGGCATCGGTCAGTTTGTCAAGGTTTGCCAGCCCCAGGTTCGCCTTCCTGATGGCATACCAGGATAAGCCCCAAAGCTGCCCTTTTGAGCTGTTTTCATCGCCAGTTGATGGGTTTCCACCAGTACCAAGGAAATTATAATACGTACTTGTCCAGGCCGGATAATTACCCTGATCGATCTGGTAAGATATCAGCCTGGTTTCGCCAACTTCCCAAAATTCATCTTCGCCAAGGTTAAAGCTGTTATGAGCTTGAGCCAGGCTCAGCAGCGGGATACAGTTATACAGTTCTTCTGTAAATCCCTGAAAGTTCCTGAAGTTTTTATAAGGGTCGTTTGCCGCTATATCGGCAAGAGGCGTCCTTTCAAGATATTTTTTGCAGGAATCCAATGAACCGGCGCCCATCACCATCATGATGGGTAACAAAATTTTTGTAAAAAACTTTTTCATTTTCAAACAGTTTATAGGGTGATATCAATACCTAAATTATAACGTCGCACGGTAGGATATGCGCCACCGCTGGAATTGCCACTGAAGTTAGACTCGCGGTCGTCGGGCATTTTTGTCCACAACAACAGGTTGTTGCCGTTAACATAAAACCTACAAGTCCGTAGCCCCAATTTACTCACGTATTTACCGGGGATGGTGTAGCCTATTTCAGCATTCTTTAAACGTATATATGATGCATCGTAATAATAGCGGGTACCGGCGCCGCCCATGGCATCCAGAACGCTCCAGCGCGGTGGAGGTACTTCGCCACCACCACTTTGCTTATACCAGAAGGGTTTTTCAACAAACACCACGTTACTCTTGCCCTGAAAGTCGGGGAACTCAATATAACGTGTAACATTGTTTACTCCATAGAATTGCAGAACCAGGCTCAGGCGTTTCCATTCGAACCCGATGGTAGCATTGTAGGTATTTTGGGGGGTAGCTGTATAGCCGTAAGGAGCCTGGTCCTTATCATCAATAACACCATCGCCATTAAAGTCGACAATATTATAGTCTCCAGGTAACCGGTTCTGATTATTGGCAGAACGGGTAGTACTGCCATACAGGTCATCCCAGCTTGTGATAAATCCATGATCGATATAAGACTTGGTTTGCCCGATGGCATAACCGGCCTGCTTCTGATAGGCGGGTGTCAATTCTGGATCATCCCTGAAAATTGTTTTATTGGTAGCATGAGTTTTGGCTAAATTAACCCAGGCACGAATACCATTACTAAAAGAGTGATTGAACTTAAGTTCCACTTCGTACCCCTTACTGGTTACTTCGCCCAGGTTGGCCTGGGGCGTACTTGAACCATATCCAAAAAAGGATGGTATGGCGCGACTTGTACCGCCGATCATAATCCTTGTCCTCCTATCGTTGAACACATCTACGTTACCTGATATATCGCCGTGCAGAAAGCCAAAGTCAAGTCCGAGGTTACGCTTCTCGGCCGTTTCCCATGAAATATTTGGATTGCCTATGGCACTAACGCGATAGATGGTATACGGTGAAGCAGATGTAGGGCTCCCCATCATGGCATTTCCGCCATAACTATAAGAATCGCGGAACAGCCATGGGCTACTACCACCAACGTTGTCATCACCAATCCTTCCCCAGGAGCCCCTTACCTTCAATACATCTACGAAAGTTACGTTTTTCATGAAACTTTCATTGTTGATTGACCAGCCGGCAGACAAAGAGGGAAAAAAGGCAAAACGATAATCAGGGCCAAATTTTTCTGAACCGTTGTAAGCACCGTTAGCTTCAAAAAGATACCTTTGCTTATAGTTATAGGTTACACGGAAAACCCAATCTTCTCGATACCGGGGGAATGCCGAGCCAGTGGCCCCACGCTGACGTTGCATCATGGCCATTGCCGTTACGTTATTTCCGCCAAACGGACGAGCGTAATTGAGCTGAAACTGATAATTCATGTTCCGGTAAGTAGCATCTTTATTTACTGAGCCGCCCTGGGTTGTCCAAGCTATAGCTTCGGTAAAATCAAATTGCGTACCTGTATTTTTCAACTGTTCATACGTCACCTGGCCTGTAGAAGGATTGATATACTTGCGCTGGGCAGGGTGGTTTTGGTCGTTTATACCTCGGCCAGTTTCTACAAAAGTATTATCTAATGAAAGGCTACCCCTAAAACTAAGCCCTTTGGTAACCATGCTTAATTGTTGCTGCAGGATAAAATCGGTGGTCAGCTGTGTAGTTGTACGTTTCTCCACTCCCGAATAGGCCAGCCAGAATGCAGCGTTGGGTTGATCCTGGGTAGCTGTTGGATAATAACCATAAGTTCCGTCTGAATATATCGGCCGGAATGTATCAGGTGCGGTACGGTAGGCAGACGACCAGTAAGCCTGGTCTCCGTCGGCCAAGCCATAAGGTAGCTGCCTTACCGCATTTGAACCAAATAAGTTGGTAGAGAATTTAGTGGTTTTTGTTAGGTTAAAGTCGAGGTTACTGCGAAAATTCATCCGGGTGTAGCCAAAATTCGAGTCGTAGCCCCTGTTATTGGGGAAGGTTTTAAACAAGTCACCTTCCTTGGTTATGTCTATCCCAGCAAAATAGTTAACGTACTTGGATCCGCCTGAAACATTGACAGCGCTATTGTATGACATTGCCCTGTCCTTAAATAATTCCTTTTCCCAATCTACGTTTGGATAGCGGTCCCATTCGTCCGTATTGGCAGGGTAACGGTATTTATAAATCGTCGCCATAGGCGTATATCCGGACCACGCATTTGGATCAACGATAGATTCCCTTTCAATAATCTTGTTTTTGATCATCAAAGCGTCGTACGAATCATATTTTGCGGGCAGTTTGGAGGCCACTTTGGTGGTGATGTTTGACCGGGCCTGAACCTGGGCCTTGCCTTCAACACCGCGTTTGGTGGTAACCAGGATAACGCCGTTTGCACCGCGCACCCCGTATACAGCCGTAGCCGAAGCATCTTTCAACACAGACACACTTTCAACAGATGAAATGTCGATTGAACTGATAGACCTTTCAATACCATCCACGAGGATCAATGGCGAGCTACTGTTCCACGAACTTATCCCCCGGATTACAATCTGCGGGTCTTCTCCTCCCGGCATACCGGTAGAAGATGTGACAACAACGCCGGGCAGGTTTCCGGTTAAGGCCATACCCAGATTGGTAACGCCACCTGTGCGTTCCAACTCTTTACCAGACGTTTGCGTAATGGATCCAACAATACTGGCTTTCCTCTGCTGCCCATAGCCAACAACCACAACTTCGTTCATGGCTTTTACCTCGTATTCTAATACAATGTTGTTTGCGCCGTTAACTGAAGCGGTAATCTCCTTCTTGCCCATGCCAAAAGAAGAAATGATGATCACAGTATTATTAGCAGGAACAGCTATTTCAAATTTCCCGTCTTTGTCTGTCAGCACTTTTTTGGCGTTGTCGGCTTTTGCAGCTATCACTGCACCTATAATTGGATCTCCGGTTTTATCTGTAACCGTACCTCTGATCGTCACACGGTTTTGCGCATGCGTTACAAAGGCGTAAAAAAACAGAAGCAACACCAAAAGAAGGCCTTTGGGGAATCGCTTTTTTATATTTTTAATTATTATCATTTGGTTGAGAATAAATGAGTAATGACTTTTTATTGGTTGGTGAAATTTTACCAGGGCAAAACCTGTAATCCGGTGACGAACACATCGCACTCCCGTAACATGTTATCCATTAATTAAACTTCACGCTTATCAGTAACCCGGCAGGTTGACGCTGTGCTATACATGGAAAGCGGTACCATCAACTCCTTAGCGCATTCAACAAACCGCGTTAATTGGGAGTATGAAGTTGCAGATAACTTGATTGGTAGCGTAAACCTATTGCCATATGTGGTTATTTGTTTGGTGATTGAATAGTTAATAAAAATTCGGTCCTGATGGCTACAACTCTATAGCTAAACATAACAGGGTTACGTGGGGGCTTTCATCATCATAATTGTTTTAATTGGTTAGTAATTCGGTTTGATTTAAGGTTTAAATGAAAGTCTGCTTGTGTGGTCAGTTAGTTATATTGTCGAATTGATTCCTTCCTTATTGAGAGGGGGGCGGGAGGCCGGATGTTAACGTGGTATGGCCCCAGGCTTTCTCTTTCAGGATAACGGCTATAACTGTTACTAAGAAGGCTGTTATGCGGGTGTAGATTTGTTTTAGGCCTGAAAGCCTTGAAAAATACACAGCATGAGATACGTGGGCTATGATTAATTTTCCTGGTTGAAAAGTGTAATTGTATAATCATTTAGTTGACGATTTGGTATGCTATAAACTAAATTATAGGCTACCAGCTACGAACTTTGCTCCGTCGTGTATGATGAATATTTGCAAATTCAGTCACAAGGCGAGAATATGTTTATAATTGGCTGACAACCTTGCAAGCCAGATGGGACTGCTTTAGTTGCTATAATTTAGTGCATCAAAAATAGCTTTACGCTTACCCGGCCAATGGCACTATTGTGTAAATTAATCGGTATTTTGTTTAATATAGGAGGGGAGGGGATACCACTTTAATATTTTTATTTGATTTTAAATTATTGATAATCAATTATTTGAATTGTAAATGCTCATTTGTACTATCCGGGTTGCGTTAAAGTGTGCAGCATATTATGAAAATATATAGCTTGCATTATTATAGCCGGTATACATACCTAAACATGGTGGCAGCTGTTAAAATTGTTTGAAAATCCATGAGCCTCAAACTCAAAATATTTCAAAATTTGCTTTGGCAACAGCGCATTTAAACCGATAGCATTATGCCGCGTAGCGTTGATCCCCCAAAGTGCCGATGGTATAGATTTAGGATCCGGTGATGGCAGGTTTTATTGAAAACGATCGTCATATTTGGATGGCAATGCAAGGGGTTGTTGCGGCGTGCACAGGGAGAACGTATCGATTGCCGAAGGAGCCATGCTGCCAGGCGCGCAGCTTCGAGAGGGCATTTGAATCAATTGTCGATTTCGGGAGGAATGATTGCAGATGCAAGTCCCGGCTTGCAGTTACCCCATAATCTTTTTCATGATCTCGTCTTTTTTCATTCGGGAAACAGGGATCTGGCTATTATCATCCATCATAATATACCCCCCTTCGGATTTTACATACGAAGCTATTTTTTTAAAGTTGATGAGATGCGACTGATGAGTACGAATAAAATTAAACCTTTCCAGAAGCTCAGCATAATCCTTTAGCGTTTTACTCACCAGGTACTTTTTCCCGTCTTCCAGGTAGATATGCGTATAGTTTCCTTCGGCCTGCAGGCGTACAATTTTACCAACGTTCACAAATTCAACTTTGTCGCTTAACGGAATGGCTATCCGCTGTTCATCTTCGCCACGGTCAAGGTTTGATACCAACTCCTTAATACGGAGGTTTTCTTTTTTGCGACCAATGCGCTCCAGTGCTTTATCAACCGCGCCGGTTAGCTCTAAAATATTGATTGGTTTGAGCAGGTAGTCTATAGCACAGGCTTTGATGGCCTGTATGCCATATTGGTCAAAGGCAGTAACAAAAATAACTTCGAAATTTTGCGTGCCTGTTAACGACTTCAATAAATCAAATCCAGACGCAGCTCCCATTTCAATATCCAGGAATAACAGATCGGGTTGCAATTGCCGCACCAGTTTGAGTGCTTCTACTGCCGAGCCCGCTTCGCCTGTTACCGCTACGCCCGGGCAATACTCCAACAGCAGGCTGCGCAGGTTACTTCTGCTTTTGGGCTCATCATCAATCAATATGCTTTTAATTATCATGCCTCAATTATCAGGGAGTGTTAAAGTTACGGTAACGCCGGTTTTATCGGTATGGTTGCTTATCGTCATTTTAGCTTCGCTGGCATCTGCCTTTAATATAGCCAGGCGCTCGGCCACCAGTTTCAGCCCAAAGCTTTCCGTGCTAAATATCATATCCTTAAAGCCAGGCCCGTTATCGGTTACGGCAACTTTAAGATAACCGGCTTCGGTATAAATATTTATTTCCAGGTTTCCGCTACTTCCTTTTTGGGCAAGCCCGTGCACTATGGCATTTTCAACCAGGGGTTGTATCAGCATTCCCGGGATTTCGATCAGGTTGGTATTAAGCCCATTTTCAACATTCAATTTAAACGCGAAGTCAAAGCGCAGTTGCTCTAACTGGCAATATAGCATAACGGCATCCAACTCTTCGGATAAAGCTACCAGCGTTTTTTCAGAATTATTGAGCACTTTGCGCATCATTACCGCGAATTTTTCCAGGTAAATATTGGCCTGCTTGTATTGGCCGTTATTGATGAGCGACTGGATAGAGTTAAGCGAATTGAATATAAAGTGCGGATTCATCTGTGATCGGATAGCCTTTATCTCCAGTTCCTTAATTCGTTTTTGCAAGGTGATGTCCCGTTTTATTTTGGCCAGCCTGTTCCGGTAGATAAAGTAGCCTATCACGAATGAAAAAAGGATGGAGCATGTGCTCCATCCTAATACGGTGTAAAATTTTGCCTTCTGTACTTTGCTAAAACGGGGCGTAGCCTCAGCTTTTTTTAGCGCGTTATCCAACTTGTGAATGTCGAATTCCTTTTTATTGGTGGTGCTGTTGATGATAATCTTACTGCCCAGATCCAGAACATCGTCAACTACCCTGAGCCATTTATCAAAAAACAATACACTTGATTCGCCGCCCTCAATATCCAGCCAGCTCATGTTTTTATTTGATCCGTCAACTTCATAATAGCTTACGTTAGGAAGATTAAGAAACGACTTATCAATAGTATAAGCCGCCGAGGCTTTGAGTTGAAGGATGACGAACTGAACCTTTGCCGGATCGTGTTTTTTAATAAAATCCCTGTATTGTTCCAGGTCTTCACCGGCGGCATAGTTTACAATAAGGCAGATGTTTTTGCCTTTAAACTGCTCCAGGTTAAGCATTTTTCCGTTGGTAAGTACGGTGTTTTTTACCGGCGAGGGTTTGCCCGGTTCCCAGGCCTGCAGGCGCTCCCATTGTTTAATTAACGGCTTGGTAAGGGCGCTGTCGCCGCAATTGTTAATAAAATTCAGATAGTAAGGTTTTATCATTTTGCTGTTTTGCCAGCTGCTTTTATGGAGGGCCTCACGCAGCACATTGGATAAGGCAAGATAAAGCGCGTAACCTTTAAAAGATGCCAATGCTGAGGCGTGATCAACCAAAAAGCCGCTCTGGCCACCGTTGATGATGCTAAGCCTTGCGCTACGGTAATTGTGCAGCCATTCCACACAGCTTTTGTACCAATCACTGTTAGCGTAATCATCAGTTAAGATGGGCAGATCATCAATGGCCGTAAAGTAATTTTCCGGAAAGCCCGCGAAAGCGGCACCAGACTGCGGCGAGTACCTATACTCTTTTAAAAACAGGAAGTATAATTTGGCCTGAGCCTGCAGGTACATCCATTCGGCATTATAATATTCAAGAGCTGTTTTGGAAGCTGTGTTTTTATTGGCGTCCATCAGGGCGTTAAATTCCTTTTTGCCCTTCTCCTGGTAGGCCATAAATTCTTCTACAGGTACCACCGAAGCCCGCCTGTTTGCAAAAGGCTGCATTTGGTTTGTATATAAATTGGTTAATTGCTTGTCAATCAACGCATCCGAAGCGCCGCTGCCAGCGTAGCTTACACTCTCTGAAAAAGGGCTGGTAGTTGATTCCCCATGCGCTGCGCTGCCATCCTGGTAATTTTTGGCATCGGCGTTTATAATCAGCGTATCGCCGGGTTTTATAAAAGGCTTTATGGCACACAGCGGATTTTGCCCATAAATAAACAGGACCGGCGATGGCTGCGTAACCAGCATTTTTGCTTCAAATGTGCCGTCGGCATTAATCTTAATGATACCTTGATCGGTATAAATCTCAGGTTTATTACCCGTAGTAAAAGCGTTCAGGATGCGGCCTTTAATAACCACGTTTTGCGGTAAAGGAAAAGAAGCGGCAATGGTTAGTAAAGACACATCGTTTTGGATATTTCCCCAGCCGATAAGATTTCTCAACTCGGCATTGAAGCTTCCGTTCAAGGCCCTGATATTTGCTTTTTTGATCTCCCGGGATATATAGCTAACTATATTTTGGAATAAAAATGAGGGTAAGGGGTCGAAACTGATTACTGTTGAGCGGATAAATTTTTTCGGCCCTATCTCGCTCATGTTGATTGGTGGATAGGTTTGTTGTTGATGATCAAATTTGATAATTTTACCTGCCGCATCAATTTCTAACGTTCTGATCAGCCGCGACAGCGTATCTCCATTACCTTGCAGGTAGGATGGATAAAAGGAATCATAACCATACCAGGTACCGTCATTCCCTCTGCGTTTAAATTTCACCCGCTCCAATGTTACCTGGTATTGCTCGTTGCCGTTTGCAAGATGCTTTACCAGCACAAAGCGGAGGTCGTACTGGTTTTTATCCATTTCCTCGGCTCCGCGATCGATGACGGAGTGGCCATCCGCTAACAAACTTCCCTGTGGCCGAAGAATAACCTGCATTTTAAACCAGTCGCCGGCCTTTAGTTTAAGAAATGGATTTTGTGCCGACAGCAGCAGGGGGAATAATAGGCTAAGTGCCATTGTTAAAAGTTTTTTCTGTTTCATATTGCTTTTGATTTGAAACAAAAGAGCAGATAGCGTAGGGAAATATTGGCGGTCATTTAGCAAACGGCAGGTTTCACTTATTATTCAGTAATATTAATGATAAAGTGCAACTTTAAAAAGTAGTCGCATGGCTATCCGGCCAAAAAGCAGGCTGTAACACCTCTATCAAAGGTGCACCTATATCGTTATTTGTATCGCCTTAATTATTTGCGTGCAACTTAGCGAATAGAGATTGCGTCACGGTATTATAAGTCGGTAAATGTTGTCCTAATATCTTCCCAACAAAAAAGGCCGACATTACTCTCAGCCTTCCTGTTCGATTTTAAGTACCCAAACCCGACACCCCACGACCAATCGTTAGATCACCTGAAACGATTAGCCATTCTATTTGATGATTGAGGCAGAATAGAAATAACTAATCCGTTTTGTATTGAACCGCAATTCATTTTTGAATTTTGGTAACTTTATTGTATGAAAACGCATATACTGCCAGACCCTGCAGATAGAATTGTTGCTGAGTTTGCGGAAAAGATTTAGGGTATCAAACCAGATTTTGTTGAGGGATTTTATCTGACAGGTTCAATACCAATGAATGACTTTCACCCGAATAAAACTGATATAGATTTTTTAGTTTTTTGTAAACATCAGCCTGATGCAAAAACAATTTTACAGCTACAAAATATACATAGGGCAATCCAAAGCCGATACCTTTACCAAGATTACGTTTAGCAAAACTTATAATGAGCAAAAGTTTAAGAATAATTAAGGATCAGTCAAATCGTATCTGATATTAAATGTTGACAAAATATCCTGTAAAAAAAAGTTGCCAACAAAGTTTGCAATTTGCCTGGAAATATACCCCGGATGGGAAAACCACTCCCCATGATGCAGTAATCAAAATGTTTCCTTTTATATCTTGCTTTACATTCCGAACCATTGTATTAGGCCCTTAGGAGGTGACCGTGTGTTTGAAATCATAATTGATTATTGTCTTTATGTGGTTCAGTTTGCTTTTGTCAGCAGGAAGTGTCACAAACAAGAACCAGGAACAAAGTATATAATTGTATGTATTTCATGATTTTTTTATTTTACATAATCCTGTCAAGTTTAGTTTATCGAGATTACTTCGATATATTTCAGGGCGTGGGATTTGGATTGTAAATAAAAATGCAAACTTTGTAAATAAAAAATTGACACGATGCTTGATAGCCGAAATCTCCTGTCCGGGAAAGGCAAGTATTTCTTTTTTGGATTGATACTTCTTTTTTTATTTTCCGTGGTCTGGGCTGCTTTTAGTATGACTAATAGCGACGATTTTGATATTTCAAGAAGGGAGGTTTTGCTCCGCAGAATAGGGCATGAACTGCTCTTACAGTCGGGCGATAGTAAATCAAGGGTACTTCCCGTAAAAAAAATAGCCGACGATGAATACCAGATAAGCTTTGAAAATGAACTTACTTTTCAAGCGGATTCCCTGGTGAATACTACTCAGCGTTTGTTAGCCAAAGATCCGCTCGCAGGTGATTATGTGGTCACAGTTTTGAACAGTGGTAAGTCCGGCATAGCCTATGGATATGCTATATCTAAAAATAAAAAAGATGATATTATAGCTTGTATAGGAAGAAAGCAACCCAAGGCACGTTACCTGATTAATATTAAATTTAAACCGACGGGGATAAATACAGCAAAGAATGGATATCTGATAGGCGCTTTGCCTTTATTGGCATTTGTTGGTTTTATCTTTTTGAGATCTGTTAAGCCGCGTCGGGTTTTACCTGATAATCAAAACACTGGTATAGTCACTTTGGGCTCAATGCTGTTCGATGCAAAGAATCGTAAGCTCATGATAAATGGAAAGCCCATAGATCTCACCGGAACTGCAACCCGTGTGTTGCATATTTTCGCTTCTTCCCCTAACGAGACCGTAGAGCGAAGTAGGTTACAAAAAGAGATATGGGAAGACGAAGGTGTTATCGTGGGGCGCAGTTTAGATATGTTCATATCAAAACTTAGAAAAAAACTGGAATTTGATCCCAATATCAACATCGTAGTTATACGCGGCAAGGGCTATAAGCTTGAGATTAGATCATAAGAACGCTTAATCAACCTTAGCTTCATTCGTTATAACTGTAAGTTATTATATCCGTATTTCCTGAATATGTTATCAATCAAAAAGAACCATGTAAATTACTGATTTGCATGTTTTAATAGGGTAATCGGTTCACGGATCTGACCTCGAACCAAGGACCAAATGATTTAAATGGATAGCGTCAGCCCGCGTAAATCAGCCAGTATAAGTTTTCATTATCTTTTTGGATACCCTCTTGATCGATTTTGTTAAATGCCTGCAACATGTGCTCCCGTGTAATTAACCTTAATTTGTTTGTCATGAATTATGATAAGATATTAATTACACAGTAATTGTTAGCTAATGCAATTATTCCTGATCCGCGATTTGTCCACTTAAATCCGTGAACTGTTAAAGAATCGCCATGCCTATAAGGCGACCTTTGTCCGGTAATCAAAAAGCAATATTGTTAGTGGTACTAAATAAACAAAAGTATGAGTGCAGATCAAAATAAATCAAGCGAAGAGATTAGCGTTGTCATTATCGGGGCAGGAGTAACAGGCCTTACGCTGGCGACATTTTTAAAGAAGTCAAACATTAACGTTGTTGTGTTAGAGCGCCGCGACCGGGCGTATATTGAACTGCGGCAGCGCGCAGGTGTTGTAGATGCACGGGCGGTTCGCATGTTTGAACAATGGGGCCTGGCTGATAAGCTTCTTGCAGGCCCGGTCGCCCAGACCATTGAATACCGTATGAATGGTGTCGCCAGGGTATTTAAAGCCGAAGCAGAACATGGTATACAAAGCAGGTTCTGCACACAGCAAATGCTGGTCAACAACCTGCTGCGGGAACTGATCGATGTGATGTCAGGTGATGTTCGTTTCAATATCAAGGATATCAATATCGTTAATGAAGAAAACCAGTCTCCGAAAATTACTTACTTCGATGCGGAAGGTTCACACGAACTCAATTGCGATTATATTATTGGGGCTGATGCTGATAAGGGAATTAGCCGCGCTTCAATACCTGCTGGTATGCTGACCGAGTATAGTTATGAATTTGGTTATGCCTGGCTGGCTGCGCTTGTTGAGGCACCTGTGACTGGGCACCCGATTATGGCAGTAAGTGATCATGGATTTGTGGGACAACTTCCGCGGGGGCCGCAACGCAGCAGATATTATTTGCAATGTAAACTGAGCGATGGACGAAAGGACTGGCCTGATGAACGTATCTGGGATGAGATCAGGCTGCGACTGGCCGATAATACCGTACCAAACGCCCAGGTTCACAACATTGAATTTGTGCCTTTCCGTTCCGTTGTGTATGCACCTATGCATTACCGCAATTTGTTTCTTGTCGGCGATGCAGCCCATATGGTGCCGCCGGTGAGCGCCAAGGGAATGAACCTCGGCCTGTATGATGTGGATATCCTGGCCCAGGCACTTTTAAGTGGAATCCTAAAAAATGATAGTAGCGGTCTTGAAAATTATTCGGAAACGGTTTTGCCGCATATCTGGAACTATCAGGATTTTGCGGTTTGGATGGCAGATACGATGCACGACGCGGGTAATCCAGCTCAGCATGGTACATTTAGGCAAATGACTGCGCGTGCACGTTTAAACAATCTGTTCGAGTCGCCTACATCTGCACGCCTGCATACTGAATACCAGCAGGGAATGAATTAAGCTGTGAATTACGATACGATCAAAGGCGGGCATGTTTATACCCGCCTTTATATTTGTCAAGTTTTTAAGTATTTGTTCAGTTAGATTTTTAAGCTACTTTTAAACCGGATGAGTAAAAAAGAAAAAATTCCAGTTCACCGTATGGAAGACTGGTTTGCCCGTGTATATTTGAAGTCTTTCGGCTCGGTAAAACCATTTGGGCCTTCTTATGAAATTTCCGAAGCACACCGCCACGATTTTTATTACTGCGTTTTGCTGAACGAGGGCGAAATGGATCTGGAGGTTGATTTCAAACATATCAGGCTCGGTAATCACACAATTTTCTTCTCGTATCCGGGACAAGTACACCGAATTATTTCAGCCAGATTAAAACAGGGATGGTTTCTCGCATTTGATCCCTTAATTATCGATGAACAACTGAAAAATATACTCGACCAATGCCTGTCAGAGGTCATGATTATATCGCTGGCGGCGGAAAGATCAGCAGAATTATCTGCTTTTATCGGGCATTTAGACACGGTATATCATAATCCCAATGAACGTTTCCGGCAAACCATTGTTCACTCAATTGTAACAGCTTTCGTTTATCAGGTGGCATCAGCGTACCTTACTAATGAGCAACTGGAACTGAATAAACACCCGGCCCGACATGTGGAAATTACAAAGCTATTCAAGCAAATCCTTCGTCAGAATTTCAGGTTGATGAAAAGACCGTCGGAGTTTGCGGACAGAATGAATATTACCGTAAGCCATTTGAATGACACCGTAAGATCTGTAACAGGGTTTGCGGTAACTTACTTTATTCAACAGGAAGCTATGCGGGAAGCCCAGCGTTTATTACGTTACTCTGAACTATCCGTAAAAGAAGTTGCGCAATCAATAGGTTTTGATGACGCTCAATACTTTAGTCGATTATTCCGCAAGGTTATTGGAGTTGCTCCAGGTGCTTACAGAAAAAATGAGGATACAAACTATTTTAAAAATATCTTACCATAGTCCGAGCCCAAGTAACGACAACAGTAAAACTGAACTTTTTCTAATTTAATTGTATTCTATATAAGTCAGGTATTTTCAGGTAACTGCCGTAACGCTTACCGATGTTTTTTTAAGGCGTATATCACGCTTACGGCCGCTAAAACATTTCTTTCGAGTGAAAGTGCGCAGCATGACAAACATTTAGTCAGCTCAGGTTTTTTCGACGCAGAAACTCATCCGGAGTTAAAATTCGTGTCTACCATATTGAAGTCCGGCCGATAATACTTTACCCTGGAGGGCGCCCCTTCGATGAAGGGTGTAACCAAGCTAAACGTATGCAGAGCGTACGTTTAGAATACCCTATATTCATCCAATTTTTATCATAAAGTACTGAAGATCAAATTAAAAAAAAAAGGTTGCCCGGTTTTGAGCAACCCTCATGTATTTTGGATAAAAAACCAATACATACTCTCGAAAATATCTACTCCCCAATATTTTTTTGAAGGTTTGGAAGTTTTATTACGTTTAATTTTTTTTTAACGGTAATTTTAATAAGATGACTTGAAGAATATACAAACATTTATTGAATATAAAACTGATGGCCCTTTTTTATGAGTAGTATTATAGGGCTTTGTGATTTTTCAACACCCTTTATTTGGTATGGCATAAATCACGCTGCCTGAAACAGATAAATCGAAGCCTCTATTTTCTAAGGAAGGAAGTAACAGTTTCCATGTTTTGCCCATGTCTGATGATCTGAATATACCATCTGAGCGACCACATATTAAATATTTACCCACTTGTTTGATTGATGAAATATTCGATGAAGGTTGAAGTCCGCCGATTAGTTTGATTAATGAACTATTCCAGAAAGGCTGAAGTTCTTCTCCTATGTCATTCCAGGTTTTTCCACTATCCCGTGAAATGTATATTGTGTTGGTTTGGGTTGTGGTGTTGTAAGCTATAGCAGCAAATCCGCCATCAATACGTTCCACAGCGATACCAGCACCCTCCTCATTAATCACACGATCCCAGGTTTCACCATCATCGGTCGATCTTAATACTCCCTGTGTGGTGGCAACCAGGAGTACACCGTTTGACTCTACAATTTTCATTACCCAGCCTCCAACATGCACATATTTCCACGTTTTTCCATTGTTAGTAGATTTAAAAAGGGCGTTATTGGAGCCGATGAAAACTGTGCCTTCCGTAGTTTCAAAAACACTGCATACTTGTTTCTCTTTATAATTCGTGTACATCCAATCTATCGTTTTGTTGATGCGTACGGCTTGCTCTTGAAAATTTGTGTACATGGGCGACCAATCGCTCGTTCCGTTTGTTTTCTTTAAAAATTGTCCCCTGAAATTATAGGCAAATATGCCATTCTTGCCAGGGGCAATTTCACACTGTTTACCGGGTAAAATCTCTTTTGTCCAAAAAGAAGTTGTGGAATTTGGTTCGCTGTGATAAACCCCATTGCCAGTACGTAAATAGAGCCCACGGTTATTTGCAAATAAACCACGACTCCACACACCTTCTCTCTGCAAATTTTCAGGTAGCCCTTTGCTAATGTCCTGCCATGTTTGTCCGCCATCAGTAGATCTCAAAACGATGTTTACAGGCCCTGATTTAGTCCCTTCTGTTGTTTTCTTCCCCGCTTCCGTTTTTTTTAACATAAAAGAATTTAGCAGAAATAATACCAGGAGGCTTGCCGGAACAAACACAAATAATCTTTTCATTTTTTTATTTTTCATATCCTATAAATTTGATGCAGCAAATCTACTTTGATGATTTTCGGCTTAAGTAATCAGGATTGTAAATTAAAATGTAAACTTTGTAAATAAATAGTAAATAGAATGTATTATGGTCGAAATAGCCTCTGCTTTAAATACTATCGATGTTAAGGAGCCTCTATTTTTCTGCTCGATCATAGAAACCCAATGGCATAAAAAGGAAACAACGGCCATGTGCTGTTTCCTTCAGTACTCAAACCCGACGTCCACACGAACCAATTTTTAGATGATCTGAAACGTTTGTCCACTCTATTTGATGACTGAGGCCGATTTGAATATCTAACCCGTTTTTGATCGAACCAGGCTGATAAAGATCATCTTCAATGCTCCTTAAATTAGCTGGAGGAAAAAATTGTTCACGTTTATTTTTGGCCGTAAAATTGCAGCGTGTAACAAAATCAAAAAAACATGGGCAATTTAGTCTCACTATGGAGTTTTATATCTTGGCTCCCGCCACTGCTAATATTTCTGGCTTCGTGTTACTACCTCTCTAAAAGCGCTAAAGTAGATTCTGCTTTACTTTTTATAGGTTCGGGTATTGGTTTACTCGTCACAATATTTTTTAGTTGGATGCCATATTTTGTACAGAGCAGATATATGCCTTTTGCTGAGGCATCAAAATATTATGCTATCGCAGGGTTTATTAGTTTCCTCGGCGGCATTTGTTTTGTAGTAGGATTTTTTATTTTAATTACCAATTCTGTAAACTCATCTAAGCAAAACAAAATATAATCGCTCTTGGCCTTATTCTGCTTGATCGAAGACTATAGGTATAAAGCATATTTAAGTAAACAAAAAAGGCGACATTTTTTGTTAGCCTTTTTGTTCGATTCTAAGTAGTCAAACCCGACATCCCCAAGAAACAATTTTTAGATGACCTAAAACGTTTAGTCACTTTATTTGATGATTGAGGCCGATTTGAAATATCTAACCCGTTTTCAATTGAACAGGCGCTAACTATGCAGTTCTTTCAAAGGATTCCTGGAGAAAAATGATAGAGCAAAAGATCGAATTCTTGGTTTATGATCAAAAAGCAAAGGAACAGGTAGAAACCCAAGAACTTTAGTCGAATTTTAGCTCATGATTTTTTAATTAATAAGCTTAAACGGATAATGTCAAATAAAAGGGAAGCGCCGGATTAAGGAACACTATACTATTTTAATTTAATCGTTTATTTTTGTAGCGGATAGTTATCCTTTAAATTTTAAAGTGCGGTTAAAGAAATCAATATGGTAGTAGAAGCGGGAAATGAGGAAAAGTTCATATCCGTCATGTTCAACTTGAGTAGTGCGATTAAAAGTGAGTCCGAGCATTGTTGCAAGATATGTGGTGATCTCAACGAAAAGGAATTATTTATTATCACATTTATCGGAGAAAAAGGGAGTGTCAAAATGAGTGATATAGCTGATTATATACAAGCACCACTGAGTACTTTGACCACCATTGTTGATAAGCTCGTTACCAATAAATTCCTTTTACGATATAATTCAAATGACGACCGGCGTGTCGTAAAAGTTGAACTTGACCGGAAGGGAAAAGCCTCTTATAAAGAATTCAAAAACCGGAGAGAAATCATGGCAAAAAAGGTATTAGATCATTTGACCGAAACGGAGCAGGCAACACTTATTGCTAATCTGGCTCAACTGGTCACTTCAATTAAGCTTTAATATTTTTAGTTTATTTATTTCGTTAAACGTACTATTTCATTTTCGGAATAAATTAGTACAATTGTTTGATTAATTACTTCGATAGTCGTAATATTGCATAAACGAATTAAATATATCTAAAGGATAGAAAAAATGAACCAAAGCATATTAATAACCGGAGCAAATACTGGACTTGGGAAGGAGGCTGCCCGCCAGTTAGCATTGAAAAAAGAAACAAAAAAGGTAATTCTTTTCTGTAGAAACCAAGTTAAAGCCGAGGCAGCAAAAAAGGACCTTGAGGAGCAAACGGGAAAAAAGATTTTTGAAATTATTATTGGAGATGTTGCGGATGCAAATTCCGTAAGAAAAGTAGTAGAAAAAATAAAGGAACCTATTGATGCAGTAATTTTAAATGCGGGTGGAGTAGTTGGCAAAACGGCTGCGAAAATTACGCCTTCGGGTATGAATGAGTTAGCTGCTACGAATATTTTAGGTAATGTAGTTTTAGTGGAAGAGTTAATAAAACGTGATTTGTTAAAGAAAACAGTACTATCAGTAAGTGCGGAAGCTGTGCCGGGAGTAAAGATGCTCGGAATGAAACCGGTTGCCATGAAAACTTCTTCTGTAGATGAGTTTGCTGCTGTTCTTGATGGATCATATTTTGGTGATAAGTTCGAAGCAATTCAAGCATACGGATATGTCAAATATGCAGCAACCATGTGGGCCTTATCAATGTCAAGAAAATATCCTGACCTCAAGTTTGTGGTCATGAGTCCCGGGAACACGGGCGGAACCAATGCGCCAGATAGTTTGCCCCCGGCAATGAAATTTATGTTGAAGTATTTGATGATGCCTATTGTATTTCCATTGATTGGAGGGATGGTGCATACGTTAACAGTGGGTGCCAAACGTTTTGTAGATGGCATTTCGGATGAGCGATTTAAAAGCGGTGTTTTTTATGCAAGTGCAGCAGGCAAGTTATCGGGAGATGTGGTTGACCAAAGTACTTTTTACACTGATTTGAAAAATACCTCATTTCAGGATAACGCCGATGAAGCAATTCACCGTTTCATAGACCGGGCTTGAAAAATACGTTAAAAAATATTGCTTACAACTGCAGGAAAGCGACATGGCTTATTGAGAAAAAACAGATAGGCGGTATAACTATCCGTGAGAAACTGGAGCTGAAGGTACACCTGGCAGGTTGCTCCGAGTGCCGGATGTTTGAGCAGCAAAGTATAGTGATCAATAAATTGGTCCGTGATCTGTTCCATGAGCTGCAGATCACCAAGGGTATTAAACTTGACGGCGATTTTAAAAAGAAAATGCACGATCAAATTATGACTATCTCAAATTATGGAAAAACTTAAAAAAAATTAAGTGCCGAATTTGAATGTTTTTTTTTAGAAACGCCTCTTTATGTGGTCAACCTGCATAAAACAAGTAGCCAATAAAATTGGCTACTTGTTTTAAATTGTGCTCAAATCCAACGTCTACACAAACCAATTTTTAGATGATTTTAAACGTTTGTCCGCTCTGTTTGATGACTGAGGCCGATTTGAAATATCGCTGCTAATATTCTGGCTTCGTGTTACTACCTCTCTAAAAGCGCTAAAGTAGATTCTGCTTTACTTTTTATAGGTTCGGGTATTGGTTTACTCGTCACAATATTTTTTAGTTGGATGCCATATTTTGTACAGAGCAGATATGTTCCTTTTGCTGAGGCATCAAAATATTATGCTATTGCAGGGTTTATTAGCCTCCTCGACGGCATTTGTTTTGTAGTAGGATTTTTTATTTTAATTACCAATTCTGTAAACTCATATAAGCAAAACAAGATATAACCCCTCTTGGGCTTATAATATCGACCACTTTTATTTGATCGAGAATATAGGTATAAACATATTTAAGTTAACAAAAAGGCCGACATTTTCATGTCAGCCTTTTTGTTCGATTCTAAGTACCCAGGGCGGGAATCGAACCCGCACTCCTTTGACGGGAACAGGATTTTAAGTCCTGCGTGTCTACCAGTTCCACCACCTGGGCAAGGCAATTAACCTTGTAAAAACAAATCCCTCCGGATTAGAGAGGGATTTAGAGCGAAAGACGAGATTCGAACTCGCGACCCCGACCTTGGCAAGGTCGTGCTCTACCAACTGAGCTACTTTCGCATTTTTTTTTAATTTGAGATTTTGGTATATCTCGTTTTGTTTACCCCTCTGTTTAGCTATCGTTGATAGCTTTTCGTTGTTGGGGAGTGCAAATATAGATAGTTTTGAAATTTTAACAAGCAATTATTTGAAAAAAAATTAACGTTTTTTATAAATGGCTGTTATTCAAAATATCAGCTATCAAATCATTTTCAAAGCCACGGCTCAAAGCGTATTGCTGTAGCTTGTATCGCTTTTTATAAGCATCTTTCTCGTCTAAAACAGCCTCTTTTTTTTGGATAATCTGGCTCAGCCTTTTAGTGTAATCATCGCCGTCAATTTCTTTCAGCGCTTTTTGGATCAATTTTTCCGGTATTCTTTTAAATTTCAGTGCCTGCTTAATCTTAATGCGTCCCCAGCCTTTCTGGCTAAATTTTCCTTTGGCATACTGGCGGGCAAAGCGCTCTTCGTTTAAAAAGTTACCTTCAATCAGGTTGGCAATTATTTGTTCTATCGCATCGGGCCAAAGCCCCCAATCGTACAATTTGTTTCGCACCTCCTGCTGTGCACGTTCCTGGTAGGCGCAGTACTGTTCGGCCTTCTGGAGCGCCATTTTAGGGTCGGTAATTTTAGGGGCAGATGTTTGATTTTCCATCAAACCAAAATTCGTTAAAATTCTTCTATTGATATAAATATCTTCAAATTCGTAGCCATGCTTAGTCACCAATACTCCATCACCCAGATACAGCAAATCATCGGCGCTTCGGCAACCATCACACATGATTCCATGGTCAATAACTTACTGACCGACAGCCGGAAAATTAACAACCCTTTTACTTCCTTATTTTTTGCGTTGAGCGGCCGCAGGGATGGGCACGAGTTTATTGGCGATGTATACCAAGCCGGTGTGCGTAATTTTGTGGTGTTCAAATTACCTGTAAAGGTAGATTTGCTTCGGGATGCTAATTTTTTAGTGGTTGATGATGTACTTAAAGCATTGCAAAAACTGGCCATCCATCATCGCGAAAAATTCGACATCGATGTGATTGGTATTACCGGCAGCAACGGTAAAACTATTGTAAAGGAGTGGTTATATCAATTGCTTTGTGCCGATAAAAAAATTATACGTAACCCCAAAAGCTATAATTCTCAAATTGGCGTTCCGCTTTCTGTATGGCAGATGGATGATCAGCATAACCTGGGTATTTTTGAGGCCGGGATTTCTACCACTGGCGAAATGGAGCGTTTGGAGCGTATGATTAAGCCAACCATAGGTATCTTAACGCATATGGGCTCTGCACATGATGAAGGTTTTAGCGGGCCCGAAAAAAAGCTTGAAGAGAAGCTTAAGTTGTTTACGCATTGCAGCATGGTAATATACCAGTACGATGCCCTGTTGAAATATAAAGCCAGGGTGCCGGGTAAAACCAAATTTACCTGGAGCCGTAAGTTTAGGGAGGTGGACCTGTATGTTTTTAACGAGACCATTATATCAAACAAATATTATTTACGTGGCGTTTTTAAGGGGAAAGAAATTGAGTGCCTCGTGCCATTTATTGATGAAGCATCGATAGAAAATGCCATTGTATGCTGGGCAACAATGCTTGCTTTGGGTTATGATAGCCAGGTTGCCGACGACAGGCTGGAGAGGCTTGTACCGGTATCAATGCGGATGGAGCTTAAACAGGGAATAAACAATTGCTCCATTATTGACGATTCCTACAATTCAGATTTCCAATCGCTTGAGATAGCGCTTAATTTTTTAAATCAACAAAATCAGCACCAAACCCGCACTTTAATTTTATCGGATATTTTTCAATCCGGGTTGGAGCAAGCGGTGCTGTATCAGCAGGTGGCAGATTTGTTGAGCCAAAAAAATATTGATAAAGTAATTGGCGTGGGTAAGGCCATATCGGCCCAGCAACAATTATTTAACATACCCCTTAAATATTTTTATGCCGATACGGATAGCCTGCTGATGGCTTTAGCCGATTTGACGCTTGAAGACGAAACCATCCTGATCAAAGGGTCGAGGAGTTTTGAGTTTGAACGCATCAGCCGGGCACTGGTACAAAAAGCGCACGAGACCATTATGGAGATTAACCTGAACGCTTTACAAAACAACCTCAATTTTTACAAATCAAAACTGGGGCCCGATGTTAAAATTATGGCCATGGTAAAGGCTTTTTCGTACGGGAGCGGTAGTTTTGAGGTAGCTAACCTGCTACAATTTAACGGGGTTGATTACCTGGCTGTTGCTTATATTGACGAAGGGATAGCCCTGCGCAATGCCGGTATTACGCTCCCCATTATGGTACTTAACCCCGAAGCATCTGCCTTTGATAAGCTGGTGGAATTTACCTTACAGCCCGAGATATACAGTTTTACGCTGTTTGACGAATTTGTAAAATTTGCTCAGCTTAAAAATATATTTAACTATCCTATCCACATTAAAATTGATAGCGGCATGCACCGCTTAGGTTTTGAGGATTTTGAAATAGAAACTTTATGCGATTTGTTGGAGCAAAACCAATATGTTCATATACAATCCATATTTTCGCACTTGGCAGGCAGTGATGCCGAGATGCACGACGAATTTACTTTAAAACAGATCATGGTGTTTGAAAAAGCCTATCACCAGATTGAGAAAGTATTAAATTATAAGGTAATGCGCCACATGGCCAATACATCTGCCATTACGCGCTGGCCCGTTGCACAATTTGATATGGTTAGGCTGGGCATCGGTTTATATGGTATTGATAGCGCTATCAAGAACGAAGCTAACCAGCTACAACCGGTGGCCACCTTAAAAACGAGTGTATCGCAGGTGAAAAAGATCAAAGCAGGCGAAACCATAGGTTACAACCGCAACGGATCCTTGTTGGCAGATGGTAAAATTGCTACCGTACGTATAGGTTATGCTGATGGTTATTTGCGGGCGTTTGGAAACGGTGTTGGTAAGATGCTGATTAAAGGTGTTTTAGTGCCCACAGTGGGTAACGTTTCGATGGATATGTGCATGCTTGATGTTAGCGCTGTAGAAGTAAAGGAAGGCGATGAGGTAGTTGTTTTTAACGAAGAATACAAGATTGAAGAAGTGGCCAAACAAATTAATACCATACCTTACGAAATTTTAACCAACGTATCGCAGCGGGTAAAACGTGTTTATTTTTACGAATAGGAGAGGATCCCCCAAATGAATAAATTAGCAAGAGCTATACTAAATTACTTTGTAAAAGGATTATTGATTGTTGTGCCGTTGGGCGCGGCTTTCTTTCTGATCTTTTGGGCTATTTCATCTATTGATAACGCGCTCAATATCAGTAGTATCATTTGGGTTGATAAAACCGGAAAGCCTATCTATATTCCAGGGCTGGGTATCCTGTCGGTTTTGGTTATTATTTTGCTGGCCGGGGTAATTGTAACCAATATTATTACCGAGCCTATTAAGCTATGGTTTAACCGCCTGGTTGACCGGATACCGCTGTTCAAGTTTTTATATTCGTCGATCAAGGATCTTACCGAAGCTTTTGTGGGCGACGAGAAGAAATTTAACGAACCGGTACTGGTTGAAGTAAACGAATTTGGTTTAAAAAAGATTGGGTTTTTAACCCAGAAAGATTTAAGCTCCATCGGCCTCCCCGGCGAAGTGGCCGTGTATTTCCCTTATTCCTATTCGTTTGCCGGCCAGGTGGTTATTGTATCGGCCGATAAGGTTAAGCACATGGATAAAAGCGCCGGCGATATGATGAAGTTTGTGATATCGGGTGGGGTGAGTGGGTTGGAGTGAAAATAGGGCCTTGCCAACTAATGGTTTACTTACAAGTATCGCGAAGTTGCTTGTCAAGCCTATTTAAGTTGCTGATTATCAATGATAAATTTCTCTCCATCATGTCATCCCGACGGTAGGAGGGATCTTCTAAAAGCGATAAGTATGCGTTATACGCTGATTATCAATGTGCTATGTTTGCTCCAATAATCAGTATTCATAATTTAGATCATCGGCCCGCTCAGTCGCCGCGTGAAGAAGCCCCACCCAACCCTCCCCGGTAGGTAGGGCTTAAAAAAAAGTCTCCCCTACCGGCTACCGTGTACCCACATCTTTTGGATGCGATTAGAATACTCCGTTAGGAGTAAAAGCCCGGTAGAATGATCAATCACAAAACGTTTATTGCGGTAGGTACGCTACCATTATTTAAGCAGTTAACGCAGGTTGCAGAGTTCGTCGCACGGTGAACACCCCCCTGCAGCCGCAATGCCAAACGCGCCCCCTCTCGAGAGGGGATCTGAATAAATTTACTCATTATCAATGTAATACGAAAAAAAGTGGCAGCCCGTGCGATTCCCCTCTCGAGAGCATAGCCGTCAATTTAAGTAGCTGTACTCATATATTGTTGATTTTCAGTTATTTAATTTTTAGGCGCGGTTTGCCCGCATGGGCAAACCTATGTATTTTTACTCTCATATTTTTCGTTTTTTAAGGCGGGGAGGTTTAGATGACCCCGCCTTTCTTATTTTTGTTTAACTATCTAAATATAGTATTTAAATATCTAATAATCAAATACTTATTACAATTTCTTCTATTTTTAACCTATGTTTTCTGTGCTCTTTTGAAAGGTGCTTTAAGTTTAATTTCTCCAACAGAGCTAACCACTTTGAGCATATCCCTAAAAGCTGCGCTCGCAATTCTTCTTTCGTAGAAGCGATTAGTCGATGCACCTTTAAAACACTAATTTGACCTATCTTACCGATAGCCATGCATATTTTCCAACTCAAAACTGCCCAGATCAACTTACTGTATAATATACTGGTTATACGATCCGAACTTCCTTTGGGGAACGTGTGTATCTTTAAAAACGACTTCCATGCTTTAAAAACCAATTCTATCTGCCATCGCAGGTGATATAACTTTTGGATCAATTCAGCGCTATATTTTTCGCTCACCAGGTTGGTAACAATAAAGTTAAACCCTGCCCGCTCTTTGAATCCCTTACTGGTGGTACTGCCTTTCTTTTTATTGTACTTTTCAGTATTGGCTATCCGCCTTGCCTTGAGCTCTTCACTTACCGGTTCTATTATTATCCTTACCGGCATCTTATCAGCTCCGATATATACCTGTTGATCAAATACGCCGGTTATGCCTTGTAGTTTCGACAACTCTAACTTTTGGTATTGGTCGTCCTTTAATAGATAAATCGTTGTTTTCGGACATAATTTATTAATAAAGAAAGCTTTGACTTTGTTAATATTGTTCATATAACTCAAGTGAGTGTAACCCAGATCTCTCATATATAATACCCCCGGCTGAATTGATGCCTTGTCCAGATGACTCTCACCCTGGTCATTTGCGTTGGCCGGAGTTACTTTGATATCGCTTTTACCACTTTTGATTTCAAATTCAAATTGTACAGATGCTCCCGCTTTCATCCCACTTCCTTTTGTTCCGGGGAATGTCTCTGCAATAACTTCCGGCAACGCGAAACGGGTAGAATCTTTGATACGGATCTCCAAGCCCTGTGTTTGCTCTTGCGGTAACTCAACTGCTATTAATTGCTCAAAAACGGCTTGTACAAACTTTGTCATATTGCTGTGATGTCTTTGATGCAATGCCTGCTTCGAAATATCAAGCCCATCCCTCCGCATTAACTGCATACTCATGCCGTTAAACGATTGATCTCCATCAAATAACGCCATATCCAATAGTTCCTTGCCTCCCACTTTTCGTTTGCGTTGTATAGCCTCTGTTTTACGGGCCAGGCCATCTAACACCGTTGGTTCAAATAGTTCCGAACTCATTCGCTCGAATAATGACTGCAATTTTGCAGTTCCGATTCTTGCTCTAAAAAAATTTTATCCCTTTTTTTTCTAAAGTTGACGGCTATGCTCTCGAGAGGGGTGGAGGGGTGTGTTCTATGCGAGCGATTATAAAGCGCAGAGATTTATTATAATCTTCTGTTTGCTAGCGTATTGTCGGCTTGGTGCGAATAGATCATCACCTTGTGAGCAATCAATTTTCAACTTAATGATATAGGTAGTAGGTACTACACATATCCGCTGTATGATGCTCCGTTTTTTTAATTCCGCTTATACAAAAGCGAAGAAGTAGCGTACCTACCGGCACGCAAAATCCATTTCGCCAATATTCTACAAAGCTTTAACCCCGATGGGGTTTTACCTAAAAGATGTGCGTATACGGTAGCCTACCGGGGGAGATTATGCACTGTGTGTATTTTTTTGGTGTGCATGAGAGCTTACGCTGTTTAGAGGGGGCTTGTTTTTGGTGTGAATGATTGCTAACGCAGTTTTGTGTTGATACAAATTAACCAAACCCGACCGTAGGGAGCTCATGAACACCTTAAAAAAACAAACAACAGGTGAATAAAATCAAGACTGCCCGATCCCTCCACCCGCGAGGCCCAACCCGGCCCGCAGTGAGGCCTCTACGCACTTTTCCTGGCACCAGAGTAGATCACGAAGTTCCCAAACATCATCCCTGTTTTTTTCGGGCCCCGTATCCTTACTCAGCAAGCCGTATACCACTCTTCCTTCTCTGTTGTATGTATTTTAATTACCCCAGACAGCGCCAGGTTCACGATGATTTTTTGAGCTCCACGGCGGCTGATTTTCAGCAGTTCGCTGTATTCTTTTATATTGATTCTGGGGTTGGCGTCCAGGTACTCCAGCAGGGCTTTCTCTTTGGTGGAGTATTCAATGAGCACGCCATCGCTTTTTGACGATCGCTTTAACACATCAACTACAATTTTGCTGGCCAGGATGCTTTTATCTTTAACGCGGATGTACACCCACCATTTGCCATCTTCGGCGAGGGCGTAATGTGGCTTTTCGTCGCTGGCCTTAATTTCTACCACCAGTACCAGTTTATCATCATAATAAACTTCCTCAAAAATGGGTTCGAGGGCCGGTTTAGCAAACAGGTGCGCCGCCCGGGTAATCATGTAGCGTTCTTCGTCTTCAGATTTTACACCCCTAATGGTACCATCGTCGGCCACGCCTATCAATAAACGGCCACCTTTATTATTGGCGAAGGATACCATGGTGCGGGCAATTTTCTCGCAACTGGTAATCGTCTTTTTAAAATCAAGAGATACGCCTTCTCCATCTAAAATTAACTTCCTGATATTCATAGCGCCTCTCTGTATTCAATTGTTAACCGTATAAGGTGAAAAAATCTCCATCCACCTTTCGGCACGGGTTATAGGAGTAAATCCAAATTGGGCATAGAGCCCGTGAGCATCTGCCGTGGCAAGCATCCAGCGGCGCAGGCCCTGCAGGTCTTCATGTTGTTTAATGGTTTGTATCAGCCATTTAGATAGGCCCAAACCCCTGTATTGCTCTATAATAAACACATCAGCAAGATAAGCAAAAGTCGCTTTATCTGTAACTACTTTTGCAAAACCTATTTGTTTTTGTTGGTAATAAACTCCGAAGCATAAGGCATTGTCTATCGCCTTGCGCAAAACATCCAATTGAATACCCTTAGACCAATACGACTCCTTGTCCAGGTAATTGAAAATCACATCAAAATCGAGCAGGTTATTATCTGTCGAGATCAGGTATCCTTTTTTGATAAAGAAATCATCGTTCATGATGACCATGGCTGTTGGTTAATGGGTTATTTGGTTATTGAGTTATTGTTAGTTTGTTATGGTCATTATTCAGGCTGATTATTGGGTTTGCCAGGGGGCTTGTGGATTACTATTCCGGCGAAGAACCAACAACTCAAACTATCTTACTATTCCCAATAAAGGCAAATAACCAATAGCTAAATAACCCAATAACTACTTATAATGACGTCTATGTAAGTTGATTATCAATGCTGTTTTTTGTGCGTTAATAACCAGTATTCTTAACTGACGGCATCGTCCCGCTCAATCGCCGCGGGAAGGGGCTTGTCACTTTTTGTCTTGATACAAAAAGTAACCAAAAAAATCAAGACTGCCCGAACCTTCCGCCCGCGAGGCCAGCTCCCGGCCCGGCGTGCAGTCAGGCTTTTGCGCGCTTTTACCCTTTGCGCCGAATAGATTCACGAGGTTCAAACGTCATCCCTGTTTTTTTCCGGTTGGCCGGGTCCATTACTTATAATGACGTCTATGTAAGTCATTGATTGTCAATGTTAAATTCTCTACATCATGTCATCCCGACGTGAGGAGGGATCTCCTATGATGAAATATGCAAGGTAAACGAGGCAAAAGGGCTTAAAAAGGGGTTATAACACGTATTGCTTAAATGTTTTTGGTCAAAGCATGGCCCTGTTTGTTTAACTTTCCAGTGCAAATCAAAAGAGGAAACAGGCGCTGCTGAGGAGCAACCTGCCAGCAATATGATTTGCTGAACCACGGATAAAGGCCTCTGTCAAAGGAGGCTTTTTATTTATCCTGTTCACTGAATGGCTAAAAAAACCTTCACGAATTTTTATTTTAATGCGTTGATAAATGACCAGCTAACCTCCTATAAGCAGACACTTTGCAGGCTGCAGGATCGCGTTCAAATTATTTGGATAAAAGGGCAACCGTAACCTTTTGTATAGCAGACACCTTTCGGGCCGCAGATCCCTCGCTTCGGTTTGCCCATTTCATAAAAAAACCAAACCGGCTTTATCAGGCATTCGTCCTTGTGGACTTATTTGACAACCGAAGTTACGTAAGGTTTTTGATTCTTCATAACGAAACGTATCCGGTTGAGCATTTTTTTAGCTATCCTGATGATGGCCTTATTCTTTTTCATTCTTTTGCAAAGGTTATTGAAAGCCAGCGTCATGGCCGGGTCGAGCCTGACAGCTATCCAAGAGGCCTCGATAAGCTTCTCCCGTAATTGGTGATGGGCTCTTTTAGTGAGCCCCAATATGATTTTTTGATCGCCGGAACTATGCATATCCGGCACCAGCCCCCACATATCCACACAAGGCATCCAGGGAATCAAAGCGTTCAATGTCGCCGATCTCTGTAACCAATAATAAGGCGGTAATCTCGCCTATACCGGGGATGGTACGGATCAGTTTTATGATTTGTTGATAACGTGGCTGCCGGGATAAGGCTCTGACTTCCCTGGTGGCTGTGAGTACCATGATACGTGTCTGCTGGTATCCCTGTAGCAGAATATCCAGGTTGATCCGGGCCGATGGAGGTAAGCAAAGGGCCTTGAGCAGGCAGATATAGTGATTCGACCAGTATTTATCCGTGTCTACCGCCACTGACTGATCCTGGAAGTTGAGCCATCCTTTTATTCGGTTCTTATAGCGTGTCTGATCTTTGATCATTTGCTGGTAAACACGGATAATACCGCGGTCATCCTGTTGCTCGATGCCAGGCACGAAGATACCTTTCAGGGCTCCTTCACTTAATGTTTTACTGAGTTTCCGGCAATCGACCGTATCTGATTTGCGCTGCTTTTCCTTGTCTGTCAGCGGGACATCGGCAGGATTTACGACGATGCAGGACATCCCCAGCTCACTAAACTGTCGCTGATAGCCAAAGCCGCAAAAACCGGCTTCGTAAACGAGCCTGTAATCGGCCGAAGGATAGTTCTGTTGTAGATGCCCGCTTAAGGCCTTAGGTGAAGGTTCCTGGGAAAACGTCTTTAGCTCCATATGGGTGCTGCGAAGGCTGACCTTCCAGGACTTCTTGTGGACATCTATGCCAACAAAAATAGTTTGTCCGCTAAAATCTAATTGTGTACCTTGTTTCATGAGTTCTTGGTTTAAAGTGTTTGTTAATGGTTCACTATTAAGCTACAACCTTTTTTTCAAGAACTCTTTTACATCATCTATCGAACCATTTCATACATACGACCTTTTGCGCGCGATAAGTATGCAGCATATCGGGTGCGCTGATTGTCAATCGCTTATTTTGCTTCGATAATCAGTATTCTTAACTTAGAACATCGGCCCGCTCAGTCGCCGCGGGAAGGGCTGTTACGTTATTCACTATTGTTTGTTTTTTGGTGTGAATGATTGCTACCGCAATTTGTCTTGACACAAAAGTAACCAATACCGACCGTAGGGAGCTCATGAACACCTTAAAAAAAACAAACAACAGGTGAATAACGTCAAGACTGCCCGATCCTTCCACCCGCAGGCCAGCTCCCGGCCCGGCGTGCAGTCGGGGCCTTTGCGCACTTTTCCTATCTGCGCTTGGTACTCTATAAGGTTCAAGCGTCATCCCTATTTTTTGCCGGTTGGCCGGGTCTATTACTTGTAATGACGGTGATCATTATTCATGCTGATTATTGGGTTTGCAAGGGTTTGTCGATTACTATTCCCTGTAAAGTTAAGGCGAAGAACCAACAACTCAAACTATCTTACTATTCTCAATAAAGGCAAATAGCCAATAACCCATTAACTCAATAACTAATAAATCAATACGCTATCGTTCTGTTTTCGCCGATGTGCAGGTTCCGGATGTAAACTTCATTCATTACAGAAACACAGAGTTCGCCATCTTTGTTATACATCTCGATGGGGAATGCTTTTACAAATTTACCCGTGGTATTTAAAATTTCTTCGGCTTCGGCAATTTCTTCTTCTGTGATCTTAATTTTGAAATACAGATTGGTACGGCCCGGTTTTAAATATTGTATCTGTGCCGATTTAAGCCACACGCGTACCTTAAAACCCCGGCGCTGCAAAATCTGGTCGAACAGTAAAGCGTAAAACGGATCGGCCCCGGCAAAAATGGTTCCGCCAAAAATCGAATCGTTATAGTTTTTGTTGAAAACGCTTTTATTGATCTTTACATCAACGGATGTAAAACCCTTCCCGAATTTTTGTACCCAGATGCGCTGAAAAAACAAGGGCGGATATAAACGCATGGCCCATTTAAGTGTGTTTTCGGATACTACCATTTCATAAAATGTGCAAATGTATTTATATACAAATATGCGTTTTTTTTATGTGCAAATGTGAGGATGAGGAAATGTGCAAATGTGGGAATGTGCAAATGTGCGAATGTGGGAATGAGGAAAATGTGCGAATGAGGAAATATGCGAATCTGCAAATGAGAGAAATATGCGAATGTGCAAATGAGGGAAATGCATAAATGAGGAAATGCCCAGACATTCGCATTAAATCTGCACACTTGCACATTTCCTCATTCGCACATTAAAGTTTGCACATTTCCTCATTCGCACATTTGCTCATGTTTATTCAAATTGAACGCTCCAGATCATTATCTTTTTATCATCACTTACTGATGCCAGTTTACTGCCATTATCAAACCAGGCCAGTTTATTGATAGATAGCGGGTGGGCGGGATATCCCTTTTCGCGGCTGATGATTTTGTAAAGCTTAAAATCATCGGCGCCCCAAATTTTAATACTTTTATCCATGCTGGCCGATGCAAAGTATGGCGCAGTAGGGTGGAAGGCGATGTTGTTAACGGCAAACAGATGTGCCGGGATGTTTTTGATTAAGGTATAGCTAACGGTATCCCATATTTTAATTTGAGCATCGCGTGAGCCCGAAACAAGGTAAGCCCCGTCTGGCGAATATTGCAGGGCAAATACCGCCATGGTATGCCCATCAATTACGTGTAGCAAGGTGTAATCTTCCAGGTCGTAGATGCGGATCATATTGTCGCGGCAACCAAAAGCTACCCGTTTTTCATCCGGCGAAATGGCTATCGAACGAACGGTATCCCCGGATACCTGGATGGTATGCAGCAATTGTAACGACTCGAGGCTCCATATCGAAACGGTGCCATCCTCTGAGGCCACCAGCAATTCTTTTTTGCCGCTAAGCGATTTGAGGTCGAAAATGGGCTTGTTATGATGTTGAAGCGGTGGCAACAGTTGTTGCTTGATGAAATCGAAAATCATCACCGTGCCGTTGCGCAAACCGGCAAACATAAGCGGATACCCGGCCGGGCAATGGATGGCGTAAACAGAAGCCGGAACCGCAAACATCACTTTGATAAACAAATTATCTTTCAGGCTCCATTCAACCAGGCCTTTATCGTTCCCTCCGGTAAATAATATCCCCGGTTTTTGCGAGAGTTCCAGCGTAAATACAGGATTGGCATGGCCGGATAATTCTGCTATTTTTTCTACTGTTATCATGAGTGGCTTTAATAGTTGTCGGGTTAGTATCAATTGTTTGTTAATGGGCACCTCCCCTTAAAAATTTGACAGTTTGCAATTATACAATTAAATGTATTCATCCACCACGCGCCATTACGGATGAAGCAATCTTTACACAGGCATAGCAGCTTTATCAGTAAGCGTGGCAATTGCTTTGCCGGTTTTGCTACCTGTAACAAGTTTTTTGGTAAGCCAGGCATCACCCAAGCATACCGCGGTACCAATAACTACCCCTCATAAACCACACGCTCATTCTCCAGCCTGCCAACGCCATTTTTAATTGTTTTATCAATAGCTTGTAGCATGGCGTTCTCCACGTTACTGCCTATACGGGCGTAGCCAAATAATTTGGAAGCTTCTTTCACCAGGTCGGTTTTGCTGAGGCTGATCTGGTTGCGCAGAATATCTTTAATGCCGTTGGCTACCTCGTGCAGGGGCAGGTCGTCGGCTTCGCGCTTTTGGGCCTCGGTATGGGCCACGCGGTAAAAGTGGTATTGATCGGGATGATGATCGTGCTTCCAGAAAATGGTTTTGGCGCCATCGGTGGTTTGCTTTAAATCAAGTTCGTGGAACAGCACCTCAAAATGATTGCTCACCCGCGCGCCCATCCTGCTGATCGACCATCCGGCCAGCACCCGCTTAGCCAGCAGGTTTTTGCTGATGGGCGATTCTACACGCAGCACCTGCGCAATCTGCGCCTTAATTTTGGCGCGGTTGCCCTGTAAAAAAAACTCCTCGGTCGATGCTGTCACCACAAACTCTACCGTGGCCACCTCATATAAGTGCCTGTAAGGGCTCACCGGAACCGTGCCCGGCGATAAATCAATCGTTATCGTCTCCTCAATTTCCACTTCCAGTTCCTCTTCCTCTTGCGGCAGAGGGGTATCGCTCAGGTCAAGTTTAGGTTCGGGTGCTATGCCCTGTTCGGCATGGTGTATGGCCTCCATAATTTCGGCTATTACCTTGCCTGGGTTTTCCCACCACTCGGTACTCCATACCTTGTACACGTTCCAGCCCAGCGTTTTAAGTACCCCAACCTGCACAATTTCGCGGTCGCTTGATGTGCGGGCGTTGTAATATGTTTCGCCATCGCCCAGCAGGGCCAGTAAATACTGCGCCGGGTTTTGCGGGTTAACAATACCCAGGTCAATTTTATAAGCCGAGCAGCCAATATGCGTATGCACCTCGTAGCCATGCTGGCGTATCTCGGCAGCTAATAGCTCCTCAAATCCCTGGCCCTGGTTGCTGCCGTTAAGGGCGCGGAGGGGCAGTGCCTGTTTTCCCTTTTCGGCGTAAGCCAAAAAAGCCTTTAAACCGGCTACACCTTCCGAGCTGGTTCGGTTCAGGTCAATCTGGTCCGAGGTTAAAGTGGCAAACACCTTCATCTCGTAACGCGCGCGTGTTACAGCTACGTTTAAGCGCCGCCAGCCGCCATCGCGGTTAATGGGGCCAAAGTTTAGGCTCACGCGGCCGTTTTCGTCGGGGCCGTATCCTATCGAAAATAAAATCACATCGCGCTCATCACCCTGTACATTTTCCAGGTTTTTAATAAAAATGGGCTCCTCGCCATCCATAGCAATCTTTTCCAGGTCGGGCCGTAACTGGAAAACCTCCGTTAGCAAATCCTCTACCAGCGTTTGCTGTACCGAGCTAAAGGTAACCACGCCAATGCTCTTTCGGGCCAGCAACGGGTCCGAAAGGCGTAAAACAATCTCATCAACAATGGCCTTGGCTTCAAAACGGTTTTGGCGGCTTTTGCCCTTATCATAAAATCCCTTCACGTGTACGTATTGCACCTTCGACGAGATATCGTCTGTAGAGGGGAAGGTAAGCAGGTTGTTATCGTAATACTTGGCATTGCTAAAAGCAATCAGGCTTTCGTGCTTGCTGCGGTAGTGCCACAGCAAATGGTGCGACGGCATCGAGAGGGCGAGGCAATCGTCCAGAATGCTTTCCAGGTCTTCCTTCTCAATATTATCCTCATCAATATTATTCGCCGAAAAAAAGCTGGTTGGCGGCATCTGCTTAGGGTCGCCTACCACAATTACGCTATTGCCTCGGGCAATGGCGCCCACGGCCTCGCAGGTAGGCATTTGCGATGCCTCGTCAAACACTACCAAATCAAACTTAGGCGAGCTGGCATCAAAATACTGCGCTACCGATATGGGGCTCATCAGCATACAGGGCGTTAAGCGGGGCAGCAAATTGGGAATGCTATCAAACAACTTGCGGATGGGCATGGCGCGGCCATTATTGCGGATGGTGCGCTGCAACAGCCCCATCTCTGAGCTTTGCGATGCCTCCTGACTAAAGGATGGTATTTTAGCCGCCAGCCGGGCATACAGCTCATCGCGGGTTTGCTGCTCAAAGCTCAGGCTCAGCTCGCGGAAGCGTTTAATTTTTCCCTCAAAAAGCTCGCTGTTAAAGGTGGCCAGCTGCGGGCTCAGGGCAATAATATGCTCGGCTGCCGATTTATAGAGGCCCTTTTTATAAGCAGTCAGCAAGTTGGTGTTTTTAATTTCGCCCGTTTCATAAGCGGTAATCAGCGGGGCCAGGCCGGCTTCAAGGGCGGCAGTTTTAATCTGGTGGTAGTGGTACCAATCCTTCAGTAAGTCCAGGCCTTGCAGCCATTCATCGCATTGGGTTACTAAGTTGTTAATCCAGTTACCAGGCAGGTTATCGGTAACGGAGTAGTCAATCATCAGCAGGCGCAGTAAACCGGCTTCGCACTGTTTCAGCTGGTTAAAAAGCGCCAAAAACTGCTTCAGCTCACTGTCGTGGGCCGATAAGTATGCCTGGCTGCCCTCGGCAATCAGGCCGGCAAATTTACTGCGCCAATCCTTCAGTAAGGGCAGCCCCAGTGCTTTAGCTACCAGCCGGTTAAGCTGGATGTAAGTGTTGCTCACCTGTATCAGATTTTGCCAGTCGCAATTGCCGCTTTGCCATAAAAAGCCAAGCAGGCCGGGCAAAAACGTGGCCTCGTCAATCAACTGCTGTTCGGCCTGGCAGGCTATAATGTTTTGCAGTATCGCCGGTATGTGCTCATCTTCCACAGTGCCGGTGGTGGCAAGTTGTTTAAGGGTTTTCGCTATCGCGCGATGTTGGAGCCAGCGGGGCAAAAACCATTTTTCGGATGCCATGTTCCACTCCGTCAGCGTTCGCGCGGCGGGGTAAGTTAAAATATCGCGGGTAAATTGTTGCAACAACTGTTGCCTTAATACATCGCGCTGCTGGCCGTGGGCGGCAAGGCCAATCACCTGCGCCAGCGTTTGTTCTATCGATTCGGCCTGTATAAACGATGGGGGAGAATCCGGTAGGCTTTGCAGTAAGCGGGCTATCTCGGCCAGTAAAAGCACCTGCTCTTCGCTCTGTATAGCACCGTCCAGTTGTAGCAGGGCGCTAACCCGGTTTACGGCAGTGCCAAACTGCAGCAGCACGGCTTTAAACTGCTCAATAAGCTGTTTGGCTTCTGTTTTAAGCTGGGGCGTATAAGTTTCGGGCCGCATGGCGCGCAGCGGGTGGGTAGCCGGGGCGCTTACCGCCATCACAATGCTTTGCAATTGCCCGGTAATGTCGTCCCAGGTATGCAGTTTATCCTCGTTCAGCTTTTCAATTAAACTGGCCTGGAAATAAACTTCGCCACCGGGCGTACCCGACAACCGCACATAGCCCGAAAACAGATCGAATAACGAATAGCCTATCGGGTGTTTTTGGTGCAGGGCCTCCACGTAGGTATTCAGGTCAGACCGTACGCCGAACAACCGGTCGGCCGTAGAGGTGAAATATTCGGGAGCAGGCTTTTTTACGGCCATGGTGGCCCTTTTCAATTGCTCCAGCACTTCAGATTTTTTCGACTTGTTGGAGTGCAGCTCCAAACAAAAATTGCCTATGCCGATGGCCTGCAGGCGGCTCTCCACCACCTCGAGGGCGGCTTTTTTTGAGGCCACAAATAGTACTCTTTTGCCCGCGTACAGCGCGTTGGCAATAATATTGGTAATCGTTTGCGATTTGCCGGTACCCGGCGGCCCGTGCAGCACAAAGCTTTTGCCCTGCCCCGAGCTTACTATGGCCTGTAATTGAGATGAATCGGTACTAATGGGCAGGGCAATGCTTTCGGGGTGTAAATCAGCATCAGAGATGCTGCCGCCCGACAGGTCATCCACAAGCGATTGTTCCAGCCTGCCCGAAATCAGGCTGGCCACCACATCGTTTTTAGCCAGTTCGCCGGCATTGTTGTGGATATCGTTCCAGAGGATAAACTTACTGAACGAGAAGGTGCCTAATATAGCCTGCTCCTCCACATCCCAGCGGGCCTTGGTCATGATGCTTTGGCGGATGATGTTGAAAATCGTTCTTACATCCACCCCGCTTTCGTCCTTCGGCAATACATCCAGCCCGCCAATGGTAATACCAAAATCCTGCCGCAGCATTTCAAGCAGGGTAATGTTCACCATCGTTTCTTCCTCGCGGTTGCGTATAATGTAGCCGCTCTTGGCCGTTTTGCGTACAATCTCAACCGGCATTAATAAAATAGGCGCAAAGCGGGGCCGCTCGCTGGCCTCGGTTTCGTACCATTTAAGCAGGCCCAGGCCAATGTATAAGGTATTGGCGCCATTCTCTTCCATCGACAGGCGCGATGCCCGGTACAGCGCCGTCAGGCTGTAATTTAAATCAGCCTCGTTCAAATAAGTGCGCAGGCGCTGGTGCGTCAGTTCGTGGCGTACCAGCTCGGCCACCGGGTCGGTAGCGTGTATGGCCTGGTAAATACCCACATCGCGCAGCGTATTGTCCCAGTCGGCAGGTTTACCCAGCACCTGAAACTCCTTTCCATCCGCCAGGGCATCTTCCAGTTTAGCCAAACTCACGGTTAAAAACTGGATGGCGCTTTTGGTTAGGCGCGTGTTAAGCAAATTATTGCGCAACGTTAAATCAAGCAGTTTGCGTTCCCACAGGCGCTGTTTTGATAGGTCAATGTGGTTAACACTCACCAGCTTTTGGCCCACTACAATATCTTCGGGTAAAAAATTAGTTTGGTTGGTTTTAAAATCGTCGGCCTTAATTTCCCAGCCGGTAGGGGTGGCTATGCGCAGCGGCAGGGGCCTTATGCCGCCAAAGCGCGCCCTTTTAACATCCATAAACAGGTGGAAGTTATCCGTGTTCAGCATTTTGCTTTCGGCCAGGCGCACGGCCTCGTCAAAGGGCACACGCTTGCCGGCATTCATGCAGGTACACTCTAAAATAGCAATATCGTTAATGCCCTGGGCGGTGCGTTTGCTAATCAGCGATGGGTCGTCGTTAACCGGGTCCGCAAACGATTCATCAATCAGCCAGGCCCCCGCAAAGGCATGGCCTTTTACAATCATCACCAGCGGATGGATGCCCACCGCCTCTAAACAGGCGGCGTATAGCAGCGATAGGTCGAGGCAATTGGCCAGCCTTTGCGATAATATGGCATCGCTCAGGCGCACCCGCTGCCCGCTCTCTTCAAAGCTGGCCGGTACCGAAACATAAATCAGTTCCATATCGGCAATAGCCTCGTAAATGGCGGCCATCTGCTTACGCACCCGGTCGGGGTTGCGGCTCTGGTATTCGTCAAATGATGGGCTGCCTGTCCACTTAGCCAGTATAGCCGCCGCATTGCGGATAATCTGCGGAATTTCGGGGTGATTCGGCGTTATAAACGCCGCAAGCATTTCGGGCAGCAAGCCAACGCCGTTCCACTGGTCGTAAGCCAGCAGGTCAACATCGTAACGGTTTTCAAACAGGGTTTGGCCGGCAGCAAGTACCGTTAAGGTAAACCTGCCTGTTAGGCGCTCGGTTAGTTCGGCCAAAAATTTCGGCGAAACATCAATCCGCACACTCTCAAACGCCCAGGCATCACCGACCCTCAAGATATCAACTGGCTGCACCCAGCTAAGGGCAAAGCCCGGTTCGGATGTGATTTGTATGCTTAGGTTATTTAAATCAGCCTGGCTTATATTCCTGATAACTAACTCTCTAACAACAGGAACATGGTTTTGCTGCATGGCAAAATTAATCACAGGCGCTAAAACAAAATCTACGGCTATTACAGGTACGTTTACACTATTCATAATCGACCTTAAATTAGGAATATTTTTTTGTTGTTAAAGTGCTTGGAAAGTTATTGGTTATTAGGTGTATTGATTTAGCAGTTATTGGGTGTATTGAGTTATTGGTTATCAGGTGTATTGATTTATTAGTTATTGGGGGTATTGAGTATTGAGTTATTGACAGGGAAGGCGTTATTAATTATTGCACCATAAGTTAAACCATTTGTTATCCATCCTATGGCTCCGCGGTAGGTTTGGCAAATTTAAAAAGTTATCAAAACCGAAGTTTGCCGGTTTAACCAATTATAATTTTTGCTGCTCACCATCACTATGCCTAATTTATAAACCATTAACCCAATAAAAAATAATCAATCAGGGCGTTGCCTCCGGCCCGCGCTATCCGCTTATACTACACATGGCCTTAGCCACGGGCCGGTATCCGCTACTATCGCTAACGCAGCAGTGGGGCTATAAATCGGGTTGATGATCAAGCCAATGCAAGAAGGATAGCCCCTACGGGGCAAAATTTGCTGCTGTTTTTTTTGCTACAAACAGGTAGCCCCTACCGGGGCAGATTGTCCTGATGGGAGTGCCGGGCATGGCTGATCAATCGTATACCATGTCATCTGGAGGAGTCTTCTATACACGATAATTCTGCAACAGACCGGGCATGTGCAGGGTTTTGATCCGTTATGATCAGGTGTTCCGCGACATTTGTCGGCGAGAGCTTTGACAACTTTTAAAAAGTTGTCAAAGCTGATTGAAGGCGATCTGTACGCGAATAGTATGCTTTTGCTTATCATCCAAATCCCTCCATGCGTCTGGCGAGAGCTTTGACAACTTTTAAAAAGTTGTCAAAGTTGATTGAAGGTGATCTGTGCGCGAATAGTATACTTTTGCTTATCCCTCGCAGAAAACTCCTCCATACGTCTGGCTGATTGAAGGTGATCTGTTCGCGAATAGTATACTTTTGCTTATCCCTCGCAGAAAACTCCTCCATACGTCTGGCGAGAGCTTTGACAACTTTTAAAAAGTTGTCAAAGCTGATGGAAGGACGATCTGTTCGCGAATAGTATACTTTTGCTTATCCCTCGCAGAAAACCCCTCCAGGCATCTTGATAACGGGGTGGAGAGGGCTTGGCAAGGATTGATAAGTGCCTTTTAATAACTAATATACCGGTTGTAAATTTCGGTATTGAGGGGGATCGAAAGGCTGGGCCAAACTAAACTTGAGCGCCAAATAATGGTTATTCAGCTCGGCCAAATCCATTGTTAACTAACAACCCTGCCTTTTTCAAGCTTTAAAACCTGGTTCACGCTGTCGGGTATTTCGTGCTGATAGTGGGTAACATAAATCAATGTGGTATTTCCCAAAGCGCATATGGCATCAACTACGTGTTTAAAATGCTGTTGCTGGTGGGTATCTAAACCCTGGCAGGGTTCGTCAAAAATAAGCAAAGGCGGATTTTTAACCAAGGCCCTGGCCAGTAATATTAAACGTTGCGCGCTGGCTGGTACATTTTTTAAATGCTTTCGGCTATATTGTTCCAGTTCCAAAAGTTTCATCCATCGCAGGGCGATGGCGGCTTTTTGGGGCTGACTCGGCCTGAACAGCCCCAGCGTATCATAAAAGCCGGATTCGATTACCTGCAGGCAGCTGTTATCGGTGGGGAAGTATTGATGTAATTCGGGCGATACAAAACCTATTTTGCTTTTAATATCCCAAATGCTTTCGCCGGTGCCCCGCTTACGGTCAAATAATATAATGTTGTTGGCATAAGCTTGCGGATTATCGCCATTAATTAAACTTAATAAGGTTGATTTTCCGGCGCCGTTGTGGCCGAGCAAGGCCCAGTGGTCGCCTTGTTTAACCAGCCAGTTTACTTTATCCAAAATAGTTTTATCGCCATACTTAATCGTTACATCGCTCATCTTTACTATATCCGTAAAAGGCAGGGCAGTGGTAAGCGATAAAAGTGAAGCCAGCTCATCGGCATCAATTGGCGGTGGAGGCACAACTTTAACCATATCGATACTAAAAGCGGCTTTAGGCAAGCTATTGATGATTTCGCCCTGGTGCAAAACGGCCACATGGGTAATCGTATCCGGAATTTCGTGAGGCGATGTGGCCAGCACAATATGGATGCCCGATGCCGCAATTTGGCGCAATATATTGTTAAACGCCGCGCGGGTTTGCACGTCGAGCCCTGTAAAAGGGTTGTCTAACAGCAGCAGGGTAGGGTGTTTGAGTAAGGCTGCGGCAATAAGCAGGCGCTTAGTTTCGCCATTGGATAGCTTGATGAGTTGTTTGTTAAGCAGCGCACCCAGGTTTAGTTGCTCAATGGTTTGCTCATAGCTCCAAACCTGCCGGGTATGTACGGTAGGGTGGATGCCGGCAAGATAGTTTTCTACCGTAGGCGCATCTTCCGAATCGGAAGAGTTGAAGCGTTGCTGATAGTAAAAATCTGTGGTGTTAGACAAATTACGGAAACTATGTTTTGACGAAACAAATGCTATGAGTTTATGATGGGTAAAATAAGCATCGTCAACAGGATGCTGTTGGATAAAGTCATCAAAATAATGGTGACGAATTTCGCCACCGGTTATATTAAATTTGCCAGCAATGGTTTGTAACAAAGCACTTTTACCCGATCCGCTCTCGCCAACCAGCGCCCATTGTTCGCCCTGGTTAATTTGAAAGCTAAGATTTTTAAAGATGGTTTGCTCAAGATTACCAACCGTGATATGTTTTACTGATAGGATAGCTGTATGCATAGTTTGGGTAACAAACTGCTAAACTATGTTTTTATCATAATTACACCTAAAAAAACACAACAAAGCTATCGGGTTAAATTAAATGCTTGTTGTTAATTGTATTACCTCGTTTCGGCTGTCGGGCTATAATAGGTGCCATCTTTATAAAAATCAAAATTGTATAATTTGCCGTTTACGTACTCAAATTCTGCTAACTTATCTTTAGCGTGGCCAGTTATTAAATCGTTTTTGGTTTGGGTTGTGTTTTTGGTGAAAGTTAGGCCCCCTGTGTAAAACGTAAAATAAATTGTTTGGTTGTGTGCTACGTCGCGGCTCAAATTGATCTCGATAAAGTTTTGCAGCCGGTTTTTGGTTTTCTCGGTATAATCGGCACTTTCATTTACAATATAATACTGGGTTTTAATTAAGGTAGGGCCGTTGCTGCCGATATCATCTTTTTTGATTTTTACAACATCTGTATAAGGGCTTAGTGGATGGATGTCAAACGCAGTCCGTTTTTGTTGGCAGCTACTAATTATCCCGGATAATGCCAGGAATAAAAAAGGTAAAATCTTGTTCATTTAGGGGAGGTTTGGGTTTAAATAATTATTGTGTTTACAGGATATGAGGAGACATACGAAAATATAGTACCATGCGGATAAAAAAAATCCAAATGAGGAGACAGCTTCAATCAGGTTGAAATTTAGGTGATATTTTTATTGTTAATTACGGAAATACTGGGGAAATGCATTGCATAAAATTTGCAAATGGGCTTAGCAGGCCAAATTGGTTTATCAGGTAACATAAAATTAGGGGAGCGCAGGTTTAACGCTTTGCCTGTAAAACTACTGTTTTATTGATGTTTTAAAAATTAGTTTGTTGATATTTAGATGATAAACAGAAACATCGGCTCATCTATTTTTGTTATGCTAATACATTTTTGATAAATGCTATTTGTTAAATGAATGGCGTAAATTTGTTCACAGAAATTAAGCTTTAATACCGAATGGATTATAAAGATTATTATAAAGTTTTAGGAGTTAAGAAAGACGCGTCTACCGATGAAATAAAAAAGGCCTACCGGAAGCTCGCGGTTAAGTACCATCCGGATAAAAATGCGGGTGATAAGGCTGCCGAAGAAAAATTTAAGGAAGCTAACGAAGCTAATGAGATATTGGGTAACCCGGAGAAACGTAAAAAATACGACGAAATGGGCGAAAATTGGCAGCAGTATGCTAATAATCCTTATGGTCAGGGCCGTCCGGCTACCGGCAGCCAGGGTTTTAATACCGAAGATTTTTATGGTGATGGCAGCCAGTTCTCCAGTTTTTTTGAATCGATATTTGGGGGTGGCGGAGGTTTTGGAGGTGGTGGCGGCCGCAAAAGAAGCACCAGGCCTAATCGTGGCGAAAATGCAGAAGCTACCATTGAGCTAACGCTCGAAGAATCATTCCATGGTGTTACCCGCCAGGTTACACTGGATGGCGCCAAGCTGAACCTTAAGTTTAAGCCCGGCACCGCCGAAGGACAGGTGTTACGCTTAAAAGGTAAAGGTAATCCGGGTTTTAACGGAGGCGAAAATGGCGATTTGCTGATAACCGTGCATATTGCCCCACACCCGCGCTATGAGTTAAAAGGTAATGACTTGTACTTTGACCAAAGCTTAGATTTGTACACCGCCGTTCTGGGAGGGAAAGTAACCGTTCAGGGTATTGATAAAGCCGTCAATATGACCATCCCGGCTGGAACAGACAGCCATAAAACATTAAGGTTAAAAGGTATGGGCATGCCAGTTTTTGGCAAGCCGGACGAGCGCGGCGATGCTTACGTACGCATGGTGATTACAACGCCTAAAAATTTAACCGAAGAAGAGAAGGGGCTTTTTACCCAACTCAGTGCTTTAAGAAAATAATAGCGTATAAGGACGTCGTACCCCCAGCAGTCCGGGTGATTTCAATATCGCCCGTGATTGTTGCTGTTTTCAATGCGTTGGCCGCTACATGCCTCTTTTTTTAAAATTAACTGATACCCAGCGCCTGGTATATTTCGGCAAAAAGTAAACCACTGCCGCCACCATAATGTTGAATAACAGGGATTCCAGGTTTTTTAGCGTGAAAAATATCACAGAGCTGTTGTTTTTCTTGCGGTGTTACACCGGCGCCAATCAATACCGCGTTGAACGATTTTTCATCGAAGGCTGCAATGGCCTCTTCGTCGGTTAAAACTCCTGTGCACTTCCAATCCGGCTTATTGTTAATAAGCCGGATAATGGTACTTGTAATTTCCGCATGGCGGCCTATTACCAAAATTTGTATGTTGCTCATGAGGCTTAAATGTTAAAATCCATGGGTACATCCATTAACAAAAACTCAGCGTCGCTTAATGCTTTAATGGTAAATTTATCGGTATCCCAGATGCCAAAGCCATCGCGGGTGTTTAATACCTGGCCGTCAATTTCAACCGATCCTTTCAGTATAAATGCGTAAACACCGTTGCCTTTGGCTTTGATGCGGTACTCGGTGCTTACACCTTTATCAAAGTTACCCAGGTTAAACCAGGCGTTTTGGTATATCCATACCCCGGCGTCGTCCGGATCTGGGGATAATACCTGCTGCAATCGATTATGCCTGTCGTTTTTATTCAGCGTAAGCTGATCATAACGGGGCTCTACATTAATTTGGTTTGGGTATAACCAGATCTGTAAAAACTTAACCGTTTCGTTCGGATCGTTATTGTGCTCGCTATGGAATATGCCCGTACCGGCGCTCATCACCTGGATATCTCCGTCACTGATCACCGCTGAATTATTCATATTATCGCGATGTTTTAACCCACCCTCCAACGGGATGGAGATGATTTCCATATTATCGTGCGGATGCTCGCCAAAGCCTTTGCCACCCTCAACGGTATCATCGTTTAAAACACGCAGCGCCCCGAAATTCATCCTTTCAGGATCATAACTGCTGCCGAAACTAAAAGTGTGAAAGCTTTTTAACCAGCCTATATCTGTTTTGCCACGTGAGTTGGCTAAGTGTAATACTGTTTGTGCCATGATGTTGTGCTTTTTATTTGCAATACAAATTTATACCGTTTAAACGGCGTAAAACTTAATGTACATCAAGAAATGAAGGGCGAGCGGGTTTAATCATTTTTTTTATAAGGTTGATTTTAAAGTATTGATAAACAGTTGTTTGTAATGGCGTGCTGTTGAATTGTTGATTGTCAATACTAAATTTCTCTACATTAGGCATCCCGACACGAGGAGGTACCTTTTGCGCATGATAAGTTTGGGTGCGCCGATTATCAATGTGCTATCTTTGCTCCTATAATCAGTATTCTTAAAATAGAAGCATTGGCCCGCTCAAACGCCGCGGGAAGGGCTTTGTTCGTTATTCACTGTTGTTTGTTTTGGGTGTGAATGATTGCTATCGCAATTTTGTCTTGACACAAAAAGAACCAAAAAAGTCAAGACTGCCCGATCCTTCCACCCACAGGCAAGCTCCTGGCTCGGCGTGCAGTCTGGCTTTTGCGCACATTTCTTTCTGCAACTAACAATCTACAAGGTTCAAACGTCATCCCTGTTTTTTCGGTTTGTAATTACGTTTTTTTTAAAGGTTTTTGATTTTCAGTGCTGAATTTCTCTCCATCATGTCATCCCGACGGGAGGAGGGACCTCCTATGATGAAATATGCAAGGTAAACGAGGCAAAAGGGCTTAAAAAGGGGTTATAACACGTATTGCTTAAATGTTTTAAATATTTTTGGTCAAAGCATGGCCCTGTTTGTTTAACTTTCCAGTGCAAATCAAAAGAGGAAACAGGCGCTGCTGAGGAGCAACCTGCCAGCAATATGATTTGCTGAACCACGGATAAAGGCCTCTGTCAAAGGAGGCTTTTTATTTATCCTGTTCACTGAATGGCTAAAAAAACCTTCACGAATTTTTATTTTAATGCGTTGATAAATGACCAGCTAACCTCCTATAAGCAGACACTTTGCAGGCTGCAGGATCGCGTTCAAATTATTTGGATAAAAGGGCAACCGTAACCTTTTGTATAGCAGACACCTTTCGGGCCGCAGATCCCTCGCTTCGGTTTGCCCATTTCATAAAAAAACCAAACCGGCTTTATCAGGCATTTGTCCTTGTGGACCTATTTGACAACCGAAGTTACGTAAGGTTTTTGATTCTTCATAACGAACCGTATCCGGTTGAGCATTTTTTTAGCTATCCTGATGATGGCCTTATTCTTTTTCATTTTTTTGCAAAGGTTATTGAAAGCCAGCGTCATGGCCGGGTCGAGCCTGACAGCTATCCAAGAGGCCTCGATAAGCTTCTCCCGTAATTGATGATGAGCTCTTTTAGTGAGCCCCAATATGATTTTTTGATCGCCGGAACTATGCATATCCGGTACCAAGCCTATATATCCACACAAGGCATCCAGGGAATCAAAGCGTTCAATGTCGCCGATCTCTGTGACAAATAATAAGGCGGTAATCTCGCCTATACCGGGGATGGTCCGGATCAGTTTTATAATTTGTTGATAACGTGGCTGCCTGGATAGGGCTCTGACTTCCCTGGTGGCTGTGAGTACCATGATACGGGTCTGCTGGTATCCCTGTAGCAGAATATCCAGGTTGATCCGTGCTGATGAAGGCAAGCAAAGGGCCTTGAGCAGGCAGATATAATGATTCGACCAGTATTTATCGGTGTCTACCGTCACCGACTGGTCCTGGAAGTTAAGCCATCCTTTTATTCGGTTCTTATAGCGTGTCTGATCTTTGATCATTTGCTGGTAAACACGGATAATACCGCGGTCATCCTGTTGCTCGATGCCAGGCACGAAGATACCTTTCAGGGCTCCTTCACTTAATGTTTTACTGAGTTTCCGGCAATCGACCGTATCTGATTTGCGCTGCTTTTCCTTGTCTGTCAGCGGGACATCGGCAGGATTTACGACGATGCAGGACATCCCCAGCTCACTAAACTGTCGCTGATAGCCAAAGCCGCAAAAACCGGCTTCGTAAACGAGCCTGTAATCGGCCGAAGGATAGTTCTGTTGTAGATGCCCGCTTAAGGCCTTAGGTGAAGGTTCCTGGGAAAACGTCTTTAGCTCCATATGGGTGCTGCGAAGGCTGACCTTCCAGGACTTCTTGTGTACATCTATGCCAACAAAAATAGTTTGTCCGCTAAAATCTAATTGTGTACCTTGTTTCATGAGTTCTTGGTTTAAAGTGTTTGTTAATGGTTCACTATTAAGCTACAACCTTTTTTTCAAGAACTCTTTTACATCATCTATCGAACCATTTCATACATACGACCTTTTGCGCGTAATAAATATACAGCATATCGGTTGGGCTGATTGTCAATCGCTTATTTTGCGTTAATAATCAGTAGCTCTTAATTTAAAACATTGGCCCACTCAGTCGCCGCGGGAGGGCTGTTACGTTATTCACTTTTGTTTGTTTTTGGTGTGAATCATTGCTAACGCAATTTGTCTTGACACAAAAGTAACCAATACCGACCGCATGGGGCTCATGAACACCGTAAAAAACAAACAACAGGTGAATAAAATCAAGACTGCTTGATCTTTCTGCCACAGGCCAGCTCCCAGCCCGGCGTACAGTCAGGCTTTTGCGCACTTTTCTTTCTGTACCTAACAATCTACAAAGTTTCAAATTTCATCCCTGTTTTTTCCGCTTGACCGGGTCAGTTGCTTATAAGTCATTATTGATCGGGATAACTAACAGCTTACCGTTTGATGGGCGCATTCCTGTCTTTCTTCAACAAGTTATGTTGCATCCGGCTAAAAAACTCCGGCGTAACGCCAATATAGGCGGCAATTTGTTTTTTGGGGATACCGTTGATCAGGGTGGGGTACCGTTTGCAAAAGTTATGGAAACGGTCTTCGGCGGTAAGGCTCAGGTTATCAATCAAACGTTGCTGATAGGATACCAGCGAGTTTTCGGTAATGATGCGAAAAAAACGTTCAAACTGCGGGATTTTGGTGTATAATTTTTCCTGGTCTGTTTTTGATAAGGTAAGCGCTTCGGTATCTTCTAAGGCTTCAATATTAAGGATACCTGGCTTTTGGGTAATCAGGCTGTACATATCTGCAATCCACCAACCGGCAGGGCCAAAGTTAAGTACATGTTCAAAACCATTACTATCCAGCGTAAAGCCGCGTAAACATCCCGAAAGTACAAAAGTAGAATATTTGCAAACCTGCCCCTCCCTTAAAACAAAATGCTTGCGCTTAATGGTTTTGGGCTGGAGCAGGGATACAAAATAATTCTTTTCATCATCCGATAATTGGATGTAACGACTAACACTTTTAATGATCAGCTCTGTAGACATGTGATAATAACCTTTTGCGGTGTTTTAGCTCGCAATTTAGGTTATTATTTGAATATATACTGGTTGGCTAACTTAATCTCGTCGGCTAAAATGGTATGCGGGCGGCCGGGGTAAACTTTTGATGTTACATCGGCACCCATGGCCTTCAGGGTTTCTACGCTTTGCTGCACCCGGCTCACTGGCACATGCGGGTCGGGGTCGCCGGTTGTAATCAATACAGGTGTGTTATTAAAATCACCTTTATAGTTGCCCGTTTCTAACTCTTTACCAATCAATCCGCCGGTAAAGGCTACCGCACCGCCATATTGCTGTGCATGGCGTGCAATGAATTCTAAAGTTAAACAGGCTCCCTGCGAGAAGCCGGCAAAATATATTTTATCGGCAGGTATACCTGCTGATAAAATATCGTCTACCAGCTCACCAATAACGGCGAGGGCCGAATCTAAAGCCGGTTGATTTTGATCCTGCGGTACCATAAAGCTATAAGGGTACCAGCTGCTGTTGGTCGCCTGCGGCGCATAAATAGCCATTTGGCTAACATTTAAGCTACGCGATAACGAAATAATATCCTGCGCACTGGCGCCCCGGCCATGCAGCATAACCAGCGCCCCCCTGGCTTGAGCTATGGGGGCACCGGCTGTTATAATTTGTTTGCTGTGTGTGTACATGGTGATGTAATTAATCCAGTTTGGGCAAATTCTTTTCTATCTCTGCACGGTGTTGCTCGTATTGTGCAGGTAACATTAAATGAGTACCCAACTCTTCTACTGATTCATCCACGGCAAAACCCGGATTATCACTGGCTAATTCAAACAATACGCCTCCTGGTTCGCGGAAATACAGCGAATAGAAATAGTTACGGTCAATCTTTTCTGTGATATGTAAACCGGCGTTGGCAATAATATCACGGTAGTGCATCAGTATCTGATCGTTAGCTACACGGAAAGCCACATGGTGAACCGAGCCGCCTGCCACATGCCCGGCAACTTCGCCTGCAACTTCTACCAGGTCAACAATGTTTGCGTTGCCTACAGTGTTGGTAATAAAACGGTACCTGTTAACATTTTGCTCCAATAATTTGTAGCCGAATATATTGGTCAGGATATCTGCCGTTGGCTGCATCTTGTTGGTGGTAATGGTAATGCTGTGGAACCCTTTTAAAGCGTTTTCGGCAGTAATTTCAGCAGTTTCCCAAGGTGTACGGTTATCCTCGTTTTTAGATACGGTTAATTCCAGTTTTAAACCGTCGGGGTCAAGCGCGGTGATATATTGTTCGCCAAATTTTTCGGAAACTTTATTATAAATCACGTTATGATCCTCAAAACGTTTCAGCCAGAAATCCAGGCTGTTTGCCGGAATAGAGTAGCCAATCTCGGTAGCCTGGCGTGCACCTCTTCTGCCGGGGGCAATACCTTCCCATGGAAAAAAAGTTAAAATGGTTCCGGGCGAGCCGCCTTTGTCGCCATAATACAAGTGGTAGGTATTCGGGTCGTCAAAATTTACAGTTTTTTTAACCAGGTGAAGTCCTAATGTTTTAGTATAAAAGTTTAAGTTGCGTTTGGCATTACCTGCTATGGCGGTAATGTGGTGTAGTCCTAATATTTGATTTTCCATTTTGTTTTCTTATTTTGTTATACAAATGTACCCCGGTTTTAGGGTTTCACACTTGATGTAGGATAAGAAATAACAGAACCTCCGAATAATAGAAATAAGCTGGCAATTTTCCTGAGCGGTGTAATCAACAAATCATAAACCGATCAATCATTAAAAAACACAAATCAATCATTCAATAAATCAGTCATTCAATTAATGCCTAATTGCCCGTTGTCATTTCCCTGAACTGTTGTGGCGTTAAAAACTCATATCCTTTAGGTGTCAAAAATACACCGGCGGGCACCGGGTCAAATTTGATTTCCTTTACCGTTGTTTTAACTATAATGCCATTCTGTTTAATGGTAAATGCTAAAGGTACCCCTAACGTGGTATCCATGCTGGTGGTTAAGGAATTGGGGATAATAGAAACATCTTTGGTGAACCAGGCTTCGGCATTTTCGCCAGTTGCTTTATCCTTCAACGTATATTTTGCAGCATGATAACCTGCAATGGTTTTGGCATCAGCGGTTTTGGTAAAGGTGTATGACGGCATGGTGGCTACCTCTTCTGCCTGTGCCGCTTTATCGTAGTCAACCGCGTAATGTTTGGTGGCCGATTTAAGCAGCGCCCGCATAAAGTGCGTGTTGGCGTGGGTAATTACACTGGTTGATTCCTCACTGGCTTCTTGTATGCTGATGGTTGAATCGCCTTTAAAATAAACTATGGCTTGTTTGGGCAAATAGGAGGCATATTGCTTTAAGCTATCCGGTAATTCATACTCCACACTATAAGTGATCGTTCCCTCATCGGTTTTTTTATGGCCACATGCGCACAACAGGATAAGTCCCGCAAATAAGCCTGATATCGTTCTCTTCATCTTGAATTGATTAACAAGCAGCAAAAGTAAGATAACGATTGGAAGACTGAAAACAGAAGCGATATTATGAGGATGGTTAACTGAGGGTTGGTTTGATAACTTACTATTTCGGCTTATTTACAATGATGTCTTCTTAAGTATTTGATTATCAAAGTAGTTATTTCGCGCGAAAAATCAGTATTCTTAACTTATAGCATCGGCCCGCTCAATCGCCGCGGAAGAGCTTGTTACTTTTTGTCTTGATACAAAAAGTAACCAAAAAAATCAAGACTGCCCGATCCTTCCGCCCACGAGGCCAAACCCGGCCCGGCGTGCAGTCAGGCCTTTGCCCGCTTTTGCCTGTGCTACGCATTTGCAGCCATGTTCAGGCTGCTCAGTACTTGCTCCAACTCCAGGTACGGATTGGCAAAATCAGTCCTGATCTCGTTGTGTTCAATGAAATTACGGCAGATGTGGGCGATATTATAAGCTGATGTACCTCCGTTTTGAATAGGGGCCAGCTCTTTCAACTGCTCCATAGCAAAATACGAGTGTACCTTTTTACCGAGTGCCATACCAATATATACTACGGTAGAATACTGGGTAATTAATTCTTCACAATTGGCTATCATGTGGTTGGTATTTCCACTTTGATAGATCAATGTACCTTCGGGCGCATGCTGGCGTATCTCGGCCTCGGCTCGGCTAAGCTTTTCGTTAGGGTGCAGCTTAAATAACAACTTGCGGCCATTGGCTATTTTCACAGCTTCCCTGATAAAAGCCGGCCGATTTTCTGCGCGATAAGTTTCGCGCATATCCGTAGTGGCTACCATCACGTAGTTGCGATGCGGAAAATCATTATCAACAAACTGGTTAATGTTATCATAGTTAGGCATCCCTGTAACAACAATTTTGCTGGCATCGGTGCCTAATTTTGAAAACTGTTTTTTATACCCTTCGGATGCGGCACAATAAATATCACAAATGTTTGATGCGCCGTTGAGCGAAGTTCCGCCGCTTAAAATGGGCGACCAGTTTAGCTTTTGTATTACCTTACTTAACCAGGTATATTTATCAGTCATACCTTCCTGTACCCATACGGTTTTAGTATTCCGCAGGCGTTCGGGTAAGTGCAGGTCGCTGCAGCATACCACCAGATCGTATTCATTCTTTTTGGCCTGGTAGTCTATTTGCAGGCCATTTCGTATTAAATATTCTTCGGAGTTCTTTTTAAAGTGGCCCGAAAGTATGGTGTTATCCAGAAGAGTAGTATGCTTAATCAGGTTATTAACCCACGGTATATCTGTAAAAAATTGGCTAAACCAGCAATCGTAATCCACCAGTTGCTGCGCTATCTGATGCATTTGCGATGTTTGATTAAGTGAACCTGTGATAAATAGTATCTTTCTCTTCATATTATGCTTAACAGTTTTATTGATCCGCAATTAGCGATAAACTGTTTCGCTGATACAAAGAAAAAATATCTTGAAATTATTACATTCATAGAAATGTAAATTTACCATCTGACTTTTGTAGTTAATAAGTAAATTCTATGTTAATAAAAAGTACTTTTCAACTTGCTTGAAAAGTACTTAATTATAAGTTAGAAAAATAGAGGGAGTAGAGAGTTCATGGTTTTTTACCTGAATCCGGATCCGAAACCCCACAGACCCCAATAACTGCTCACTTTACAGCCCTGGAGTTGCTCTCAATTTATGGACTATGGGCTCCCTACTCAGCACCCGGTTATCGTCTTTGAAACTCCGGCGAACCGATGATAATACCTACCACCTGCGCCAACATGTTATTGCCGGCACTGTTGGCCTGCGCAGTTGTTTTGGGTGAGTCTTTAACCATTGGCTTGGGCTTTTCCGGTGTAACCGCGCTCATGGTTGCCATGTCGCCCGGAGCGCCAACAGTTGGCCGGTCGGGTGCGGATGGAGCGGGAGATTGGGCCTTACCTGCTGCATTGTTCACTTTATCGGCCAGGGCCGGATCATTTAATAAAGGGACAAGCTGTTTATAAGTTTTATCCAGGTTACGCTCGGGCATTACCAGTTTGCTATATGTAATTAAGGCAGCATTGGCGCTCTCTGGTTCGTGGTGATTGTTGAGCGCTGCCAGGTTAACCTTAACCCCCGGTATGCGTTGTTGCGCCAGGGCCAGGCCAAAGTTCATCCGGTTGAGTAATGAACCGGTGTTGATCCAGTATTGGCCCCTATCCGGAAAACCTGTTGGAGCCTGGTAATAATATATTTTCTGTCCCATTCTGTTCATCCAGTTGTATAATTGGTAGGGGTCCTGCACGTCGGCATTTAAGCTGCGTACCGAACTAACAACCAATTCAAACGGCGATTTTGTTTTTTCGCGCAGGGCCTTGCTGTTCCAAAATTCAGGCGATGTAACCATCGTGATCAAAACCTGGCTGATATCACCATCTTGCTCGGTAAAAGTTTTAGCCATTTTATTAATCAGGCTTTGGGGCGGATTATCGCTTACAAAGCGTACAGCCAGCTTTCTCGAAATAAATTTAGCTGTTGAAGGATGGTGGGCCAGCATCTCTAACAGGTCGACACCTTCCTGGTAGCCGCCTTTGCCGTCAAAATGGCGCCCCAGTACTGTTTTTTCGCCTATATCGTGGCGGTTCGGCGTATATAAAAAGTCGCCCTCGTGTACAAATCCCTTCGCGGCTAAATTATTCACGCCAATTTTGTCAACCAGGCCTTTCATGTTGCTGCCGTAACCATAACTGCTAATGGGGTAAATGGTCCATCCGGTTAATACCCGGGCAGCCTGTGTTACATCTGATTGGGTATAGCCGCCATCAACCCCCATAGTGTGCAGTTCCATTACCTCGCGGGCGTAATTTTCGTTTAAGCCGGCAACGTTTTTATTGGCTGGTGCCTGGGGCTTTTTGGGGGCTGGCGTTGGTGTAACGGGTGCCATCGCCATCATATCAGTTGGTGCGGCAGCAGGTTTCGCGGTTGCGGGTTTGCTTGCGGCGCCACCAGCCATCATCATATCATTGCCTGCTGGTTTAGCTGCGCTCATCATCGCGTCGCCGGCCATCATCATATCTCCGCCGGGAGCGGCCTTTGCTTTTGCCGACGCCTTTGCCGGAGCGGGTGCCGGAGGCCCTACGCTGGTAAAATTATCAAGGAAATACAACATCGCAGGCGATTTAGCCGATGCCAGCAACAGTTTATCAAACTTACCAAATACATTAGGGCGTATCACATCCCTTTCGTAAGCGGGGATAAACGAAGCACATTCGCCCTTGGTGAAGGATACGTTGAAATGGTTAAACCAAAAATCGGTTAGCACTTCTTGCAACTGGTTACGGGTATATACCGCCCTTAAAATATTCTGATCAATAAATTGCTTATACAGTTCGCCATCGGGTTTTAAGCCTTTGCGGTCCATATAGGCCTTCAGGGTATCATTATAAGCTTTTTTATTAACTGCTTTGTTAACAGAGTCTTTGCTGATCACGCTATCCTTAATAGCCATATTGGTAACCACAAAACCCTGCGGATATTTGCTTAAGGCTTCGGCATTGCTCAAATTAATGGCATCGTAAGCTTTCAGATGCTGATTAAGGGTATCGTCGGGCAGAGAGGCGGTTAATTGCTGCTGAAACCATTTTTCTAAGCCCATGTTTACAACCGAATCAACCTGGCCCGGTGTTGCTCCATAGCTAAACCTGTTAAGTAAGTGGGCCGCCGCCTGGCGCTCTGTTAAACCTGCCCGTTTGTACGGAAATTTAAAACTGGTTACCGGCAGTTTAGGGCCTGTAAAAAATGATGACAGAATAATGCCTGCTACCAATACTGCTAAACTGACGCATAAAAATTTATTGGTCTTCATAACAATGCTTTTAAGATGATGTACCGATATGACGTTTTAAAACCAGCATGGTTTAAATCACAGTATAAAATATTGATAGTCTGTTAATAAAATATGGCATACAGAAACTTTTACCGCGTTTAAACAGTCATCATTTGTCTACAGCTACGTTTAGCAGCCATCGGTTTTTGCCTGTTGCTATCATCGTTAATAAGTGTCGTAAAATAATTAAGCTGTATATTCATTAAAAAAGTATTTTATGCTTATTTTATGCCAATTTAATTGTATAATAGCCGAACCAAAAAAAATGTTTATTTGTCAATATTGATGTGATTTGTAAATAATTATTAAACCGGTAAGCTAAATTTAGTTGGGTATATATACGGATGGAGTTAAGGTGGTGTTATAACCTGCTTATTTGTTAAAGTGTTGCAAAAAGGAGGGTGCAAACCAAGGACCTTTATTCCAACGGGTACATAACCGTTTCGACTTTTTTTGTTTAATTATCATGCCTGTATTTGGTATTTTAAGTGCTTTGTGGATATCAAATCAATCGCTTTCAAGTGAAAAAAATAACTGTACTTGTTCTCTTCATGATGTTTATTTGCGGTAACTTATCGGCGCAACAGTCGGTACGGCTTAATCATAACTGGGAATTTTTAAAGCAGGATATTGGCGGCATTTGGGAGGCTTTAAGGCCCGTTACCGCCGGTAACCCGGAGAGTGTACCCCTATGGCAGGCAGTTAACACACCACATTGCTTTAACGCGCGAGATGCGGTAGACCCATCCGGTAATTACTACCAGGGGCCGGGCTGGTACCGCACTCAATTGGATATCGCAAACCCGTATCCACAGGGGCGTACAATTTTGCATTTTGAAGGCGCCGGACAAAAAACAGACGTTTATGTTTACAACGTAAAAGTAGGCTCACATTTAGGTGGTTATGATGAGTGGACGGTTGATATTACAAATGCTGTGGCCGATTTTAAACAAAACCCTGTTTTTAAAAAGCAATTTAAAGGAAAAATACCGATCGAGATCCGTTGCGATAACAGCCGTGATCTGGAAAGTATCCCTTCGCGCTTATCCGATTTTTGCGTTTATGGCGGTATCTACCGCTATCTTAATTTAGTTTACACACCGGCCTTATCGCTCGATAAGGTATTCGCTTCAGCGGAAGTTGACAGCGAAGGAAAAAGCGGGCGGCTGAGTATTAAGGCGCGTTTTTATAACCCGCAATCAATAGCCGGGGCTAATGCTAATGTGGTTATTATTGATCCGCAAGGAAAAAACATCCGCCACAGCGATACTCAATTAACATCCTTAAACAATGATGAAGCAATCGGCTTATTTACCATTGATAAACCGCAATTGTGGTCGCCTTCAAAACCATTACGATATACGGTGGAAGTTACTGTTTCCACACCTGATGGCATTTTTAAGCAAACTGAAAAAATTGGTTTCCGCAATTTTGAATTTGCAGATAACGGTCCGTTTATGCTGAATGGTAAACGCTTGCTATTAAACGGAACTCACCGGCATGATGACCAGGCCGGAGTTGCAGCCGCGCTGACAGAAGACATGCTGCGCACAGAGATGCAAATGATTAAAAACATGGGTGCCAACTTTATCCGCCTTGGCCATTATCAGCAATCCCGTATTGTGTTGAACTTATGCGATAGCCTGGGCATACTGGTTTGGGAGGAAGAGCCCTGGTGTCGCGGTGGTTTAGGTGGCGAGGTTTATCAGGGCCAGGCCCGGAGCATGCTCACCAACATGATAGAGCAGCATTATAATCATCCGTCGGTCATCATCTGGGGATTAGGCAATGAGAATGATTGGGATGGCGATTTCCAGGAGTTTGACAAACAAAAGATCCGCGCCTTTATGCAGCAGCAGAACAACCTGGCGCATCGCCTTGATCCATCCCGTAAAACGGCCATCCGGCGTTGTGATTTTTGTAAGGATATCGTGGATGTTTATTCGCCATCAATATGGGCGGGATGGTACCGGGGTGTTTACAGCGAATACCAAAGCGTAAGCCAAACGGAGTTTAAAAGCGTAAAGCATTTTATTCATATTGAGTGGGGAGGAGATAGCCATGCTATGCGCCACGCCGAAGATCCCTACCAGGGCCTACCCAAAATAAGCGCTGGCAAAGGTGCTGATGAGCGCGCCGGCGATGCCAATTTGCATGGCGGCGACGCCCGGGTTTCGAGGGATGGCGACTGGAGTGAAAGCTATATCTGCGACCTATTTGACTGGCATTTAAAGGAGCAGGAAAAAATGCCCTGGTTAACCGGTACAGCTTTTTGGACTTTTAAAGATTTTGCCACGCCCGTCAGGCCGGAGAACCCAATACCTTACATTAACCAGAAGGGCGTTGTGGAGCACGATATGAGGCCCAAAGAAGCCTATTACGTATTTCAGTCTTACTGGGCAGATAAGCCCATGGCCCACATTTACGGGCACACCTGGCCGGTGCGTTGGGGTAACGAAGGGGAACAAAAAATGGTGAAAGTATACTCCAACTGTGATGAAGCCGAACTTTGGGTAAATGGCAAAAGCTATGGTACCAAAAAGCGAAACAGCCAGGATTTTCCGGCGGCAGGTTTACATTGGCTGGTTGTATTTAACAAGGGAGAAAACAACATTAAGGTAATTGCCAAAAAAGGAAAAACGATAATTAAAGACGAGATAAGCCAGGTTTACCAAACCGATAAATGGAGCAAGCCAGCTAAATTGGTATTGGAAAAATTAGGTGAAGAAAACGGTGTAGCTACTGTACAGGTAAAGATCATAGACGATAACCAGGTGCAGTGCCTGGATGCCGCAAACTGGATCAATTTCTCGTTAGCGGGTGATGGACGGCTGATAGATGATCTGGGAACATCCAGCGGATCCCGAAAGGTGCAGGCTTATAACGGGAGAGCCATTATTCGTGTTGAAAGTAATAAAGGTAAAAGTGTTGTGGGCGTACAGTCACCTGGTTTGCCAAGCGTGTTTCTTGATCTTTAATTATAAAATGATACACCTGTTGTAATAAATACGATGAAAAGTTTATGCATGGTTCTGTTACTGAGTATGCCTTTGCTTAAAATGCCTTCGTCACATCGTTTTGACGAACCGGATTTTAAGAACAGGATCACTTTAACCCTGCGCAGCCAGATTATGGAGGAGGCCGCCTGGGCTATGCAGCAAGAGCCTGTAACCGTTACAGCACAAACCTGCAGCCGGAGCGCGGGCAATAAGCACGATTTTTATTCGGAAGGCGATTATTGGTGGCCCGATCCGAAAAATCCCGGTGGGCCATATATTCAGAAAGATGGATTAACCAACCCAGATAATTTTGTAGCCCATCGTTTAGCCATGATCCGGTTTAGCCGGATCATCGGCGCGCTGGCGTCGGCTTATCAACTTTCTCATGACGGAAAATTTGTAAAGCAAGCGCTTGTCCATCTCAGGGCCTGGTTTATTGATCCGGAAACGATGATGAATGCCAACCTGCAATATGCCCAGGCCATACAAGGGATAACGGTAGGGCGTGGTATAGGCATTATCGATACCATACAACTGATGGAAGTTGTGCAGGGCCTGATGGCGATGGAAAATGCGCCCCAAATGGATAAAAAACTGGCAGCCGGGGTGCGCAATTGGTTTGCTCAATACCTGGCCTGGCTCAATACCAGTAAAAACGGCGCCGAAGAGAAAGCTGCAAAAAATAATCACGGCACCTGTTGGGTAATGCAGGTTGCTTGCTTTGCCCGCTTTACGCATAACCAGGCCCTGTTGGATTCTTGCAGTAACCGTTTCAAAACAGTATTGCTTCCTACCCAGATGGCGCCCGATGGCAGTTTGCCCCTTGAGTTAAAGCGTACTAAGCCATTTGGCTATTCTATTTTTTGCCTTGATGCTTTTGCTACGCTTTGCCAGATTTTATCAACCCCCGGTAATAACCTTTGGGAATACCAAACTGCCGATGGCCGCTCCGTTAAAAAAGGGATAGCTTATTTATACCCTTACCTGGCCGATAAAACCAAATGGCCCTTTGCGCATGATGTGATGTACTGGCAAAATTGGCCAGTGGCGCAACCATCATTGGTATTTGGTGCAATGGCCTATCACCGTACCGAATGGCTAAAAACGTGGCAAAAGTTGGATCATAATCCGGGGGAGGAAGAAGTGATCAGGAATTTGCCGGTACGGCACCCTTTAATATGGGTACAATAAATAGCTGCTTTGCTAAATAATTGTATTAATGTATTTTATGTTTTTAAGTTGATTTTAAACCCAAATCCTTTTAATAAATTACTATAATGAAAAACAAATACATCTGTTTATGTTTGATGCTGCTGATATGCAGGCTGACTGTATCCGCCCAAAATACTGATGTGGCAAAAGGATTCGCCATAGCCGAAAAGCAGACAGAGTTGCTTCTGAAGGAAACTGCGAGCGCCAGGAATAACCCGGCCACAAAGGCCAACATGGTATCCCCGCGTACCGAAACCCATACGGGTGAGTTGGTGCTGATCCCTTCAAAAGATTGGGTGAGCGGATTTTTTCCGGGCGAGCTTTGGTACTTGTACGAGTACAGCAACGATAAGAAATGGCTTGAGGAGGCAAAAACATACACGGCTAACATTGAGCCCGAAAAAATGGACCGGACATCGCACGATGTGGGCTTTAAAGTTTATTGCAGCTTTGGCAACGGCTACCGTTTAACTCATGATGAGCATTATAAAGAGGTGATTATCCAGGCGGCAAAAACACTATCTACCCGCTTTAATCCTGTTGTTGGTTGTATTAAATCGTGGGATGGCCGTAAGGAGTGGAAATACCCGGTTATTATTGATAATATGTTAAACCTTGAACTGCTTTTTAACGCTACGAGGTTCAGCGGCGATTCGTCGTTTTATAAAATTGCGGTATCGCACGCCAATACAACCCTTAAAAATCATTTCAGGGCCGATTATAGCTGTTACCATGTTGTAGATTACGACCCTGAAACAGGCAAAGTTTTACATAAACAAACGCACCAGGGCTATTCCGACGAATCGTCGTGGGCGCGTGGCCAGGGTTGGGCACTTTATGGTTTCACCATGTGCTATCGCGAAACAAAAAATAAAGCCTACCTGCACCAGGCCGAAAAAGTAGCCCGTTTTATTTTGGATAACCCCAACCTGCCTAAAGATATGGTTCCCTACTGGGATTTAAATGCACCGGCCATTCCGGATGAGCCACGCGATGCTTCGGCGGCGGCGGTTATGGCTTCGGCCTTGTATGAGTTAAGTACTTTTAGCCCCAATGGTAAGTTATACAGGGCCAAGGCAGATGCCATCATCAAAACGCTTACCTCAAAATACACCTCAAAAATAGGTGAACACCGGGGCTTTATATTATTGCACAGTACCGGCCATAAACCTGCTAACAGCGAAATAGATGTCCCCATCAGTTATGCCGATTATTATTACCTCGAAGCATTATTGCGCCAAAAACATATTAAAGAACGGGGTAAGATATAATTATTGATTTAATATCAGTTTGTTAATTGATATGGGGCTGTATCTCTGATCATCAGTATATAAATGATCGTGCGAGGAACGGGGTATTCAGCAGGCGGCCCAGATTAATACCTTGTTGATTGAATTTGATATTATCCAATTATCATACTGAATTGTTTATAGCTATATTTGCGGCCTCCAGTTATAACCATATACTCCTGTTATTGCCATGTATTTAAAAAACTGTATCCGCACATTTTTTACGGTTTTATTTTTTGCCATTGGATTTAGTTTACATGCTCAAAACGCTGTTCAAATTAAGCAGAATACTGATGAGCATATTTTCCATTCGGGCGAGGTTGAATTTATTGAAGACCCAGGCGGCAATTTAACGATAGAACAGGTAAGCAGCCCCGGTTACAGTAAAAAATACCTGGTTCCAAAAGATTATTACGGTATTAACTATCACGTAAAATCGGTTTACTGGTACCGCATTAAAGTGAACCTGCAGAACCCTGAAAAAGGGATCTTCGAATTTTTTGATCAAACTATTGATGATATTGTTGCTTATTTGCCAGATGGTAAGGGCAAGTTTTTAATGCAGAAAGAAGGGGCTAAGTTTGATTTTTCAAAGCGTTTATATCAGCATAAAAATTTTGAGTTTCCGGCAAATGTTGCCTTACAGGGCGAGCATCTTTATTATTTCAGGGTAAAATCCAGCCAGAATGCCAATATTATTATTGTATACCGCACCATTGCAAGATTTATCCAATATGCGCTTACCGAATATTTAACGTTCGGTTTTTTTTATGGGATGATATTGATCTTCAGCTTTCATAACCTGCTGATGTTTATTGCTGTGCGAAGGCGGCAATATCTTTTTTATGTGTTGTATATACTGAGTGTGGGGCTGTACGAAATGTCTGTCGATGGGATAGCATTCCAATATTTATGGCCAAATTACCCCTCGTGGAACGAGTACGCATTTGGAGTGCCTCTGTATGCCCTGAGCGTGTTTGGTTTAATCTTTACCAAAGAACTGCTTCATGTTAAAACTAAGGCGCCCCATTTTAACGTAGCTATCAAGGTAATCATCGCCTTGCGAACGGCGTTTTTCCTGTTATGCCTGTTTTACAATCAAGCTTTTTTTTATTACAAATTTATTGAGTTTGTGCCGCTGAGCGCTGCCTTTTTTACGGGTATTTATATCTGGTACAGGGGCTTCAGGCCGGCCCGTTTCTTTGTACTGGGCTATGCTTTTTTGTTTAACGGATTTATTATTAAGGTTTTATTTATCCTGGGTTATACCAGGTTTGTTCCCGGGGCTTTGGGGCATTATAGCCTGGGGTTCAGCTTCATCCTCGAGATGGTATTTCTGTCCTTTGCCATTGGCGACCAGGTTCGTATTTTAAAGCATAAGAAAGAAAAAGCCCAGCAGAAAATAATGCAGCAAATGGCCTTGAATGTGGCCCTCAAAGATTCTATTAACAAAGAGCTGGAAATACAGGTTGAAAGACGAACCAAAGAGGTTGTTTTAAAATCGTCCGAGGTATTTGAAAAATCGGCCATTATAGAAGCTCAAAACGAGGAGTTGCATAGTAAAAATATACTTCTTGAAAAACAATCCGAAGAAATTTCGAGGATGAACGTGTTGCTCGAAAAGGATAATGTAAATCTTAAAACCAACATCGAAACCGTAACCAATGCCAGGGTAATGTCGACAGAGCTCAGTTTTGAAGAATTTAGCCTGAAATATCCCGACCAGGAATCCTGCTACAAGTTTCTTTCGGACTTAAAATGGCGGTCGGGATACAAATGCATCAAATGTGGTAACGAGATCTATTGTGGCGGCCGCATTGCCTATAGCCGCCGCTGTACAAAATGCAGTTATGAAGAATCGGTATTGTTTAATACCATATTTAAAAATAATCGTATCCCTATTAATAAAGCCTTTTACCTGGTGTACCTGATGTACACCAGCAAGGGCACCATCTCATCACATAAGCTTTCAGAGAAATTAGACATCAGGCAAAGTACATGCTGGTCGTATTCTATCCGTGTAAAGAAAGTAATGTTTGAGCGTAAAAAAGAGTGGAAAGGCGCGGGTAAATCAGGCTGGAGTTCACTCATTCTGGAACAGCAAAATCCGTCTCACGCATAATCGTGGTTTAACTCGCCTCAATTTAGTTCCGTTGATGATCAAAAATGGCCTCTTGGTTGTCCTAAGAGGCTTTTTCTTTGTCGTTAAACAGGCTTTTGGGCCTTAAATGTAACAAAAAGTTGTTGTTCATTAAGCGTATCAATAAGTTATGTCCTGGGTTTTAAATTACTTCAAATACCCTGCAATATCAGCATTTTACACTTTACAGCAATTGCGCATTAAGCGTATCAAAATCTATTTAAACTATTAATTATCAATAAGTTATGTTGTTTTTTATTTGTTTTTCTGGTTTAAAGTATGATAAATTTACAGCGCCAATTAGCAATAAATAAACTTAAAGTATCATCAAAAAAATGACGAGTAGAATATTCTGATCTGCGGCGCCCGCCGTGGAAGTGAAAATGAACAAGGTTCAAATTTTCATAGCTGTTGCTATCAGTCCTGTACCGGTCTGGTAGTTCAATAATTACAAACCCAATGATATATTATGAAAAAACAAATTACTTTTCTAATTCTAATTTTACTAACATGTTGCGGGTTATCCTTTGCCCAAAACCGTACCGTTAAGGGGGTGATCAGGGATGGTAAGGGCATTACCTTACCTGGGGTCGCTGTCAGAGTTAAAGGAAGTACTACCGGGGTAGCATCGGATGTTAATGGTAATTATTCCATTACGGTAGCTGCCGATGCTACGCTGCTGATCAGCAGTGTAGGTTACGCGCCGCAAGAGGTATTGGTAAAGGGCCGTACCGTTATCAATATTACCCTCGACGATGATCATAAACAATTAACCGAGGTTGTGGTGATCGGTTACGGCACAAGGGCAGTTAAAGACGTTACCGGTGCCATATCGAGCATTAAGGCTGATAAGTTAGAAAACGAAAATCCTACCAGCGTAACCGACCTGATCAGAGGAAATATCCCCGGCATCAGCGTTGCCTTGAACACCTCCGCAAAGGGTGGATCAAGCGACGACTTGCAGTTACGTGGCAAGGGGTCTATCTCCGGCAGCGTTAATCCCCTTATCGTTGTAGACGGAGTGATCTATCCGGGGCAGCTTGCAGATATTAACCCTAACGATATTGACCGGGTTGATGTACTGCGCGACCCGAGCTCGCTCGCCGTATACGGTGCGCAGTCGGCCGGTGGTGTTGTGGCTATTACCACAAAAAAAGGCCGAGGCGGGCCCCCTGTAATTAACTTTAACGTTAACATGGGTATAGCTCAATTAGAAAAAAATCAAAAATTTTACGATCCGCAAGGCTTTTTAAACTGGCGTGCCGATGGTGCAAGAAGTTCAAATACAAGCAACCCTTATTACTATTACAGCAACCCTAACTCATTGCCCGATGGTGTTACGCTGGCCCAGTTTATGAGCGGCGCCACCGGCGATCCTACCACGGTTTGGCTGCAGCGCCTGGGCTTGTTCCCTAACGAGATCAGTAACTACTTTGCCGGTAAAACTACCGATTGGTCGAAACTGGTGTTCCGTAATGGTTTCCGCCAGGACTATACCGCCAGTATGAGCGGTAAAACAGAAACCGCGAGTTATTACATGTCGGGCAATTTTACAAAAAACGAAAACCTGATACAGGGAGGCGATTATAAAGACGCCCGTTTCCGCGTGAACCTGGAAGGCAAGGCCGCTAAGTTTTTAACCGTTGGTGTTAACGCGCAATTTGCCAGCCGGGATGAAAGCAACGCCTCCACGCCCTTAAGCGGCCAGGGTATTGACGGGCATGAGGCGGACTGGACACAAATTGTAGCTTCGTCGCCCTATGGCGATATGTATAATGCCGACGGATCATTACGCCGCATTGATACTGATGATAGCGGGTTAAATCAGCGTAATCCATTTTTGGGGATGACCTATAATCAAAATGTGGCTATCCAGAATACCCTGTTTGCCAATTTATTCGCCCGGGTTGATCTGCCTTTCGGCATTAAATACAACCTTAACTTTGCCCCGCAAATTGAAGCCTATCGTAACTTTTTTTTCAGGCCGGTTGCCAACCCTAACGAGTTATCGGGTGGTACAGGTATCCGCACCATGGAAAACCGGTTCAGGTATAACCTGGATAATATCTTAAACTGGAATAAAACTTTCGGCATCCACAATTTTGATGTCACCCTATTGCTTAATAAAGAAAAATATCAAACCTGGTACACCAAAACATCCAACACGCAATTTAGCCCGAGCGATGTTTTAGGCTATGATAATATAGGCGCGGGTACCTTGCCGGTTGAAAGCAGTGATGACCGTGTTTATACCGCCGATGCCTTAATGGCGCGCCTTAACTATACCTTGCTGGGCCGCTACATTTTAACGGGTACTATCCGCCGTGACGGATTTTCGCCCTTTGGGCTTAAAAACCCAAGGGAAACCTATCCTTCGGCGGCACTCGCCTGGATCTTTTCCGACGAGAAATTTATGAAAACCGACGCGCTCAAGTGGCTTGATTATGGTAAGCTGCGGGTAAGTTATGGCGCCAACGGTAACCGTTTATCAACCGGTACGGCCGATCCTACCATAGCCCTGGCTGTGCTGGCTACACCAAAGTATCCAACAGCTAATGCATCAGGTACCATAGTTAACAACAGCGGTGTTTATATCAGTACCCTGCAAAACGAGAACCTGAAGTGGGAGCGTACTACCGGTACCAATATCGGTTTGGATTTTTCTGTGCTGCAAAGCAGGATCAGCGGATCAATAGATGTATACAACCGCAGCACTACAGATATGTTGGTTAAACGTGCCATCTCATCAATCCAGGGATATAACTACAGCAATAACATTATTCCTGGCGGTGTCAACAATTCAAGTGTTTACACTAATGTTGGCCAGGTGGATAATAAAGGTTTGGAAGTATCGCTGGATGGAAAGATCATCAAGAGCAAAAACTTTAACTGGAATGCCAGCGGTACGTTTTATATCAACCGCAACAAAATTGTACACCTGTATGGCGCTGTTCCGGTAACGGATGCCAACGGCAATACCACCATGGTTGAAAATGATGATATTGGCAATGGTTGGTTTATTGGCCATGATATTAACGCTGTTTGGGATTATCATATTTTAGGCGTTTGGCAAACCGCCGAAGCTACCGAAGCTGCCAAATACGGAGCAAAGCCAGGCGATTTTAAGCTGGAAGATGTAGACGGTAATTTTAAATTTACCAATGCCGATAAGCAGTTTTTGGGTAGTACCAACCCAACATTCAACTGGTCGTTACGTAATGATATCAACTTTCTAAAAAACTTTGATTTTTCTTTCCTGCTGGTATCAAGCATAGGGCAGTTGCGGCAATTTAACCAGGCGCTTAATAATCCGGGTAGCGTAGGCTTCGCGCGGATGAGTTCGTACGTTCAGCCCTACTGGACGCCTGATAACCCCATCAACGATTATGCCCGGTTAAACTCAGGCTCATCGGGTACAACCATTAATGTATGGCGCAAATCATCGTTTGTAAGGGTTCAAACAGTTTCGTTAGGTTATAACCTGGATAAAAAAGTAATTAAACGCTTCGGCATGCAAAGCGCCAAGTTGTTTGTAAATGCCACCAATGCTACGGTTTTAACCGGATGGAGTTTCTGGGATCCGCAGAACAACGGGCCTACACCACGGTATCTGGCAGCAGGTTTAAACGTAACTTTTTAACAGGATTAACGCATAGTGATTATGAAAAAGATAAATAAAAATATAATTGCAGGGCTTGCCATGGCAGCGGTTTTTGTTGCACAAGGCTGTACAAAACGAAGTGAACTGGTACCCGCAGCACCTTCAAAATTTACTCCTGATGTTACCTTGACTACTCCGGCGGCGTTTAAAAATGCATTGGAGTCGCTCAATTTAAGTGTGCGTTTCGAGTTTTTTAGCGATGCGGCGCCTATATTAACCGAATCGATTTTTACAGATGCCGCTGTAGAGGGCACAACAGATAAAACCACGCCTGCACAAGATTTAAACTCGCGCATTACACCAAGCGCCAACCTGGATAGTGACGACTATAACAAAATAGGCCGTTACTGGTATGCCTGGTGGACTGGTGTGAAAGATGCCAACGTTATTATCTCCCGCATTGATAAGGCAACATGGCCTACACCCGCTGCACGTAATGCCACGCTGGCCGCGGCTTATTTTCACCGCGCTTACCGTTATTACCGTTTGGTGCATCAGTTTGGTGATGTCCCTTTGGTGCTCAAAGAAGAGTCTACCGTTAATACATCATACTATACTACGCAGCGTATCGTGATATTAAAACAAATGAAAGCCGACCTGGAGTTTGCTGTAGCCAATTTAACAGACGCCAATGATAAAGGTGACGTATCAAAGGGAGCGGCCTACCATTTGCTTGCCAAAATTGACCTGGCTATGGGTTTATTTGACGATGCCATTGCAGCTACTTCCAGTGTTATTAATGGCCCGTATCATTTAATGACTAACCGTTTTGGTGTTGTAGCCAATGATGCTTCTAAAAATATAATCTGGGATTTACACCGGCCTGAAAATAAAGCTATTGCCACCAATACCGAAGCTTTGTACGTTGTGCTTGACCGCGAGACCCTGGATGGCGCAACGCCCAACGGTTCGCAGTTGATGCGTAACTGCGTGCCGATGTGGCATAACGGAAGCATTTTAACGCCGGGCGCGCATAAGCCAGGTATCTCTGATAAGGTTACCGAGGAATTTCCGCTTACCTTATGGTATGGCCGTGGTATAGGCAGGCTGCGCGGTACGCCTTATGCTACAAAGTACATTTGGACTGACAATACAGATTTACGCCATGCACCCGGCAACTGGATGAACATGACCGATTTGGTTTACAACAGCCCAAGCCTGAAAACATCCGATCCGACCTGGTACGGAAAACACCTGCAACAGTGGACTGATGCTGACGCCAAAGTACCCGGCAGAGTGTTTTTAAATGGTCCGCAGGATAGTATCCGATCCTGGTTTGGATGGCCGCACTATAAAGTGTTTATCGGATCGGGAACGATAGCGGTTGATAAATGGTGGAGCCCGCCACGTGGTACCAATACCGATTGGTATGTATTCCGCTTAGCCGAAACTTATTTATTACGTGCTGAAGCTTATGTTTGGAAAGGGCAGCAAGGGCTTGCCATGGCCGATTTAAATATGGTTAGGGCAAGGGCGCAGGCGCAATTATTAACCGATGCAAGCAAGGTAAATATAGGTACCATACTTGATGAGCGACAACGGGAGTTGTTTTGGGAAGAGCCACGCAAAACCGAGCTTACCCGTATAGCATACATATTTGCCCAAACCGGCATAATGGCATATAACGGTAAAAGCTATAGCGCAGCCAGCTTTTCAACCAGCAATTTCTTTTACGACCGGATTATGGAGAAAAACGATTTCTATAAAAATCCAAATGTGGTAACCAACTCGGGTAACCATTACACCATTTCGCCATACCACGTATTGTGGCCAATCCCGCAGGGAGATATCGACCTGAACATCAACGGGCATATTAACCAGAATAAGGGCTACGATGGTTCTGCAAGCAATATTGCTCCGCTTGATCATATTGTACCCTGAGTTTTCTGTATCATAGCTTGAGCCTAAACAATCGATAAGCTATCCGGATAAAGGTTTGTTTTAAACAATAATCCGGGTAGCTTTATATGAGTTTGCCAATATCCAAATCCATTTATCTTTAAAATCTGATGAAAAAAAACTCAGCCCTACTTTTAATATTGCTGCTTTGTGGCGTTTACCCGCTTAAAGCGCAGGTAAGTAAAAAGGCAAAGGCGCCCGCTTTTGCTATCGCCGGTAAAACTGCAACGACATACACCACTGCCGATAAAACTAATTACCGCATCAGCAATACCGGCGTGTTGCCGTTTAAAAACTGGCCCCAACCGTTAGAGACGGAGGTTTTTGTGCAGGTTGACCCATCTAAAACTTTCCAGTCGTTTATAGGCATTGGGGGAGCCTTAACCGATGCTGCCGCCGAAACCTTTGCCAAACTGCCCAAAAACAAACAGCAGGAAATATTACAGGCTTATTACGACCCGCAAAAAGGAATCGGTTATACTTTGGGGCGAACCAATATCCAGAGTTGCGATTTTTCGAGCGATGTTTATACTTACATAGCCAATGGCGATGCATCGCTCAAGACTTTCAGCCTGGCGCACGATGAAAAATTTCGCATCCCTTTAATCAGGCAAGCTATAGCGGCCGCGGGTGGTAAGCTCAATATATTTGCCAGCCCCTGGAGCCCGCCCGCCTGGATGAAAGATAACAACGATATGCTGCATGGCGGCAAACTGATGCCGCAATACCGCCAAAGCTGGGCCAATCACTTTGTAAAGTTTGTGCAGGAATATCAAAAACAAGGCATCCCGATATGGGGACTTACGGTACAGAACGAGCCTATGGCCAAACAGAAATGGGAATCGTGTGTTTTTACAGCAGAGGAAGAACGTGATTTTATTAAGATTTTTTTAGGCCCCACGCTGCAAAAGGCCGGAATGGCTAACAAAAAACTAATTGCCTGGGATCATAATCGCGATTTATTATACCAGCGTGCCGCCACCATTTTGAGCGACCCTGAGGCAGCCAAATATGTTTGGGGCATAGGCTACCATTGGTACGAAACCTGGACAGGCGGCCCCATGCAGTTTGAAAACGAAAAGCAGGTTACAGCGGCATTCCCCGCCACAAACCTGATTTTCACCGAAGGATGTACCGAAAAATTTGATTTGGATAGGATCAATCTTTGGTCGCTGGGCGAAAGATACGGCCATTCGATGATCAATGATTTTAACAGCGGAACAGTAGGCTGGACGGACTGGAATATTTTACTGGACGAAAAAGGCGGGCCAAACCACGTAGGTAATTATTGCTTTGCACCGGTACATGCCAATACCCAAACAGGCGAATTGCTTTATACCAACGCTTATTACTATATCGGCCAGTTTTCTAAATTTATACGCCCGGGAGCTAAAAGGATTGTGAGTACATCAAACCGCGATAAACTGCAAACCACGGCTTTTATCAATACAGATGGTAAAATAGCCGTAGTTGTAATGAACACCACTGATGATGAAGTGCCCTACCATTTATTGATACAGGGCAAGGCCGCAGAAACCAAAAGTCTGGCTCACTCCATAACAACCATTATACTTTAAATAGCAGTTTTTAAAGATATGATGGATAGATATGCGCTACTGAAAATTAACCTGGCTCTGTTGTTGGCTGCCTGCACCTCCTTTTCTTTTTCGCAAAAAGTACCTGTTCCGGGGCGCACCGTGGTCAGCTTAAATGATCAATGGGATTTCAGTATAGATACCTTATCAAAAAGCGGTGATAACGATGCTCCCAAAGGCCTTAACTGGCAAAAAGTAAACTTGCCCCATACCTGGAATGCTGCCGATGTGATGGACGACGATCATGATTATTACCGTGGTAAAGGTTGGTATAAAAAAACTTTTAAACTAAACGAGGCAGATCAATCGCGAAGGGTATTTCTCTATTTTAAAGGCGCCAACCAGCAAACAGAGGTATATGTAAATGGCCAATACGCGGGGAAGCATTCAGGTGGTTATACAGGTTTCAGTATCCGGGCAGGCAATCTGTTGAAATATAATGGAGTAGCTAACGAGATAGCTGTTAAAGTAAACAATAGTTTAAACGAAGATATACCACCCTTAACTGCCGATTTTACTTTTTACGGAGGTATTTACCGCGATGTGTACCTGGTTAGCACCAACAATATCCATTTCGACGACCCGGACTATGGCGGCGGCGGGGTCTGCGTCACTACCCCCACTGTTAGCACGCAAAAAGCAGCTGTTGATATTAGAAGCAACATTGTTAACAGTGGGCCAACTACGGCCAGTTTACAAATTGTTACCCTTATTCAAGATCAGGCCGGCCGCCAGGTAAGCACGCAAACATCAGCATTAAAAATTAACGCGGGGCAATCATCTGTTATCACGCAGCATATTTTATCTGTTTCCAATCCGCATTTATGGTCGCCGGATGAGCCTTACCTGTACACGGTAAGCACCCGGATTTATGATGCCCGTAGCCATCAATTACTGGACGAGCTATCTAACCCATTGGGTTTTCGCTGGTTTAGTTTTGATGCAGGGAAAGGTTTTTTCCTTAACGGGAAGGCTGTGAAGCTGATAGGGGCCAGCAGGCACCAGGATTTTGAAGGGCTCGGGAATGCTTTGCCAAAACAGATACAGGTTCATGATATTGAGATGTTAAAGCAAATGGGTGCTAATTTTTTACGGGTGGCCCATTATCCGCAGGATGCCGCGTTGTTGGAAGCTTGTGATAGGTTGGGCATTATTGCCTCGGTTGAAATACCGGTGGTGAATACCATTACCGAGTCGGAAACTTTTTATCATAACTGCCGAAACATGGTGCGGGAGATGATCCATCAAAATTTTAACCACCCCAGCATTTTAATATGGGCCTACATGAACGAGATTATGTTAAGGCCTAAATTTGAGAAGGATAAACTCCGGCTGGAGCAGTACTATAAACATGTAGTTGAGCTGGCACAAAGCCTTGACGATATTTGCCGCCGGGAAGATCCGTCCCGCTATACCATGATCTCCAACCACGGAAATTTTGATTTGTATAATCGCACGGGGCTTACCGCCGTACCCATGCTGGTGGGATGGAATTTATATGATGGCTGGTATGGTAAAGATATTAACGGCTTTGCCAGATTTATGGATCATGCCCATCAGCTGATGCCGGAAAAACCTATGTTGATTACCGAATACGGCGCCGATGCCGACCCCCGTTTGCATACCGATACGCCCGTACGCTTCGATAAAACCGTGGAATATGCCGAGCATTATCATCACATTTATTTAAAAGAAATATTAAAAAGGCCATTTGTTGCCGGGGCCGCCATCTGGAACCTGGCCGATTTTAACTCCAACCTGCGCGAGGAAAGCATGCCCCACATCAATAACAAAGGCCTGTTAACCTGGAACCGCCAAGCTAAAAATGTATATTATTTTTACCAGGCTAACTTGCTAAAATCGCCTTTCATCAAAATTGCATCGGCTTTATGGGCATACCGTACAGGTACCGCGGTAAATGATGGGGACACAACTGCCCTTCAAACCATCAGGGTTTATACCAATTTGGATAGCGCTCAGCTCTGCATCAACGGCAAGTTGCTGGGTTGGCAAAAAGCTATAGATAAACAATGCCAATGGCAGGTGCCTTTTATAAATGGCGAAAATATGATTGTGGTTACAGCTTATGATAGGGGTAAAACATATAACGACGATGTCCGGATCAATTTTAAACTGCAGCCAGCTAATCTGAAAAGGGTAACCAACCCATTTACGGGCATCAATATTTTGCTCGGTTCAAAACGTTATTTTGTGGACGATTTTAACCACGAAGTATGGCAGCCCGATCAACCTTATCAAAAAGGGAGCTGGGGTTTTATTGGCGGTGTACCCTACGCAGTAAATAACGGACGGCAAAGCTATGGTTCTGATAAAGCGATATCCGGAACAGCTAATGATCCGGTTTTTCAAACTCAGCAGCTCGGTATAACGCAGTACCGCCTGGATGTACCCAACGGGAATTATGAGATAACGATGGATTTTGCCGAACTGATGGGCAGCAAAACCAAAGATCTTGCTTACAATTTAAGCCGGTCTGCCGGAAGTCAGCAAAGTGCTGATCGTGTTTTTGATGTGTACATCAATGATAAACTAACTCTCGAGGATTTTAATATAGCAGAGCAATATGGCAAAGCCCGGGCCGTATCAAAAAAAATGCAGTTAGTAGTTACTGATGATAATGGCATCCGCATATTATTCAGGGCAAAAAAAGGGGAACCCGTACTCAACGCGCTCCAGGTGAAAAAGATATACTAAATTGATTGATATGAAATTGAAAACAGCATTATTGATGGCTATGTTATGCCTGAGCATAAAAGCATCGGGACAAGGGAACGGCTTTTTTAATACCAGGGGCAAGGAGATCATCGGCCCCGATAACAAAAGCTTTTTAATCAGAGGCACCAACCTGGGTAACTGGCTTATCCCCGAAGGGTATATGTTTAAATTTAACAAAACCAATGCACCGCGCCAAATTAGCGAAGCTATTAACGAACTGATAGGGCCCGATAAAGCAAAGGCTTTTTGGGAGAAATACCTGGATGCCTATATCACCCAACCGGATATCCATTATTTAAAAAGTATTGGTGTAAACTCCATCCGGGTTCCGTTTCACTATAAATTATTTACAAACGAAGATTATTTAGGAGCGAACGACCCGGAACGCGGCTTTAAACTGCTCGACAGGGTAATAGGCTGGTGCAGGCAAGAGGGTATTTATGTTATTCTGGATATGCACTGTGCGCCCGGCGGACAAACCGGCGATAATATTGACGACAGTTATGGCGATGCCTACCTGTTTGAAAACCAGGGAAGCCGCGATTTAACGATAGCGATCTGGAAAAAAATAGCCGCCCGTTATAAAAGCGACAAAACGGTGATGGGTTACGATCTGCTAAACGAACCGATCTCTACCCGGATTGATACCGGCAGACTGAACCCTTATCTGGAACCTCTTTATAAGCAAATCACTCAGGCTATCCGCAGCGTTGATAAAAATCACCTGTTGTTTTTAGGCGGCGCCCAGTGGGACTCTAATTTTAAAATATTTGGAGCACCATTTGATGCTAAACTGGTTTATACCTTTCATAAGTACTGGACAAAAACCACACCCGATGTAATTCAGCAATATGTTGATTTCAGGGAAAAGTATAATGTGCCCATCTACGCAGGCGAAACCGGAGAGAACAACGATACCTGGGTTGCCGAATTTAGGCAGCTGCTGGAGAAAAACAACATTGGCTGGCATTATTGGCCCTATAAAAAAATGCTGAATAAGAGTGGCGTGGTTGAATTTAAGCAACCCGAAAACTACGACAAGGTGATAGCTTACGCCGAAAGCGACAGGCAAACTTTTGATGCTATCAGAAAAGCGAAGCCGGCAAATAAGGCCGAAGTAGAAGAGGCCTTAAACGATTTTCTGAAAAATTGCCGCTTTGAAAACTGTACGCCCAATAACGGCTATAACAATGCATTAGGTTTTAAATAACAAGTGATAACCATAATATTGCCGTGGATTTAACCATATTCGCCTTGTCAGTTTCAACTTGCCAAATTTGAATTAGTTAGCTGATAAGATAATTTTTGTTTTTTGAGATCTTAACTTATTCATATTAAGTATTTTATAATTGATAGGTGTTTGAAATAATGCTTGAATACTGTAACTAACTCACTGTTAACTGGATTGTTATGATTTTCCTTGTCATTTAAGGATAATTGGATAATTTGTAATTAAATTTTGTAACTATAATTAAAAAACTCACGTACAAAAGCCTGTCACTTAATTTATTTCCACTCCAGGATATGATGAAGTACAATAAATCTATTTGTAACAGGAGGATGATGTGTATAAGTTAACGGTTGTATTTGTTATTGTATTTTTTAAGCTTTTTACTTTTACGCCTGCTTGTGCACAAACCATCAACGTTAATGGTATTGATGCCGGTACTTTTGGACAAGGTTCAACCATCAGCGTTAAAATTAATGTTGATAATACTTCCGGATGTATTGCGCAAAGCAATGTTTTCCGGTTATACTTATCCGATGCTACGGGTAATTTTGCTTCCGAAAAATTGATAGGCAGTTTTACCGGCTTCTACGCTACATTTGTAAACGGTATCATTCCTGTGGGCACTGCGGCCGGGAGTAATTATATGGTAAGGGTAAAATCAACAGCACCCGCCGTTGTTAGTGCGCCTTCGCAGCCAATCACAATCAGTGCATCGGCAGGCGTGGCTGCCGGAGTAGCCTCCCAAACTATCAATTCAACTTATCCGGAAGTATTCGGGTCATGCAGCGGAACCGATAACACTACGTATGGCTTCACAGATCGATCCACAGGAGGATCAACGGTTAGCGCGGTATTTTATAATGAATTGGCTAAAGCCAAAGAAGACTCGCTGACACTTTCGCCCAGCGTTAACTTCAGTGCGAAGGCTGCTAACTATACCATTACAGTGAAAGCAGTTAATAACGGTATTGTAGGTACAAAATCGTATACTTTAATTAACAATGTAATTAATTCTAATTTTGGTACCACGGGCAGCAATACTATTTGTTTAAGCGCCAGCAGTAACGAGGGGCTCTCCTATAATGTTGACGTTACTACAGCCAACGGTATCCAAAGAAATTTTCCGGGTTTGACCTATGGTGTTAAATGGGGCGATGGATCAACCAGTTCACTAACGCTTTGCGATATTATGGCCGCAGGGGGGAAATTGAGCCATATTTATGTCAAATCATCATGCGGTAATGTAACCAATGCCCAGAATAACGTTTTTGAAATTGATTTGCAACCAACCAGTGTTTATTGCGGTAACGTAGGCACAAGGGTAACGAGCTACGCAAAAGTACTTAACCCCGCAACCAATAAATTTAATAACCCAGCTATTGGCTGTACGGGCAGCAACATTACTTTTAACAATACCTCTTATCCCGGGCAAGACCCCAATGCCACCGGTACCGATTGTAGTTACCTAAACGCTCAATATACCTGGATAGCTGATGGTGTGCAGTACCCTAATTATAGCTTGAGCCAACCTTTTGTTCATGCTTTTGCAACCAATGGTACCCACCACGTAACCCTGCGCCTGCAAAATAACAACGGCTTATGCCCCGCGGCAGATCTTACCCAGGATATCTGTATCCAGAATCCTCCCAAACCCGCCTTTACAGTTCCGGCAAGTGTTTGTTTGGAAGGAGGGGCTGTAACGCCCGTTAATACCTCGGTAACCGACGCAGCCTGTTCTCTTCCGGCCACCTATACCTGGACGGTAACCGGCCCGGCTGCTGTTACCTATGCGGGCGGCACTACAGCCAATAGCGCGCAGCCCCAGTTTGTTTTTTCAAAAACCGGTAGTTACCAGGTTAAGTTAGCCATTAACAGCGCCTCATGCGGTGTAATTACCAGCCCGGTACAAACCATTGTAGTTAACTCAGCGCCCACGGCCACCTTATCTGCCGATTTGCCTTTATGCGGCAACAACCAGGTGCTTACTTTCAATACAGATCCCGGTCCCACCCAAATATCATACAGTGGTACCACAGATCAGTCTGCTACCTTTTTATGGGTGGTTACCTCCGCAGGTGGCTCGGCCCCGGCCAGCTTTGTTAATGGAACAAGCGCCAGCAGCCAATACCCGCAAATATTATTCCCGGATTATGGTACTTATACGGTAGCTCTTACTTATACCAACACCTGCGGCGCCGATACAAAAAAACAAAACATTACCTTTCAGCAGGCACCTACCGTTAATGCGGTGGTTCAGCAGCCTATATGTCCCGGCAGTTCAGTTACCATTGCCGGATCGGTGACTAACGGCAGCTATAAAAGCCTGCAATGGAAAGGCGGCACAGGTACTTTTGCGCCCGACAGAACATCATCATTAACGCCGGTTTATACCCCGAGTGCCGCCGAAATAGCCGCCGGTACAGTAACACTTACTTTAGATGTTACTACTGATTTACTGGGCCAATGCAGTGATATTCAAAAAAATGTTACCATCAATATTTACCCGGTTAACACCATTAACAGCGCTGCCACCAAGGCTATTTGTACAGGCAGCCCACTTGGCTATCAAATTACATCAAATGTACCCGCAAGCACCTTTACCTGGACGGCCCAGTTAACATCAGGCAATGCCACCGGCTTTACCACATCGGGGACAGACGCCACCATTAACGATGTGATTGTTGATAATGATGCCGATAACAATGCTGTTATAACTTATACCATCGTTCCGCATAATAATGGTTGCGATGGTAGTCCGTTTACATTAACGGTTACCGTTTCGCCTGTACCGGTTATTAAAGGCGCTGTAGACCAAGTTATTTGCAGTAACCAGCAGTCAAATATTATTTTATCATCCAACGTGGCGGGCAAAAGCTATACCTGGACAAGTACTACAACCGGCAGTGTAAGCGGCAATAGCAACCAGGTAACACCCATAGCTGCCAGCAGTATACAGGATGTGTTGGTGAACAACAGTAACGCGGTTGCAACCGTTACCTATACCATTACACCTATAGGCAATTGTGCCGGGCAACCGGTAGATGTCAAAATAACCGTGCAGCCGTTACCGGTACCATCGGTGCCAGGCGCCGATGCCGAAGTTTGTAACACAAGCACCTATACGCTGAAAGGTAACGACCCATCGCCCGGTACCGGTAAATGGACCTTGGACTCGGGCCAGAGCGGCGTTACTTTTTCCGACGATACCAGGCCTGATGCTACCGTATCCGGACTCATACCCGGCAATAGCTACAAATTCAGGTGGACCATTACCAACGCCTCAACCTGCGCGCCAACAACCAACGTGATGACGCTCACTATTGATAATAATACAGTTGCCGGCACAACATCAGGTACTACCACCACCTGCGCAGGCAGTAACAGCGGTGTTGTCAATCTCACCGGCCAGTCGGGCAACGTTTTGCGCTGGGAGGCCTCGGTGGATAACGGCGTTTCATGGCAAATGGTTAACAATACTACAAGCAGTTTATCCTATTTAAACTTAACACAAACCACGCAATACAGGGCGGTAATACAAAGCGGTGTGTGTGCCATTATACCTTCATCGGTAACGGTTATCACCGTTAATCAGCCCGCGGTAGCCGCTAATGCCGGTCCCGATCAAATCCTTTGCAACCTCGCTTCGGCCACCTTAAAGGGTAACGCTCCCGCTCCGTTCACCGGTTCGTGGAAGCAAACCGAAGGGCCTGTAGTTAACATCGCTTTGCCGGATAACAACGAGACGCAGATTGGCGGCTTAACAGGCGGCAATGTATATAAATTTGTGTGGATAATAAAAGGGCTTGCCCCTTGTATAGATAACCAGGACGAGGTAGTTATTACCGACCTGGTTGATGTAACCCCCAGTTTTACAGCCGATAAGAGCAATGGCTGCGGCACATATGCAGTTAGTTTTACTAATACATCCAATCTACTTACCGGTAGTTTTTTATGGGATTTTGGCGATGGCTCGCAATCGTCGGCCGTAAGCCCTTCGCATACTTTCCAGTCGCGCACCGATGGGAAGGATACGACCTATACCGTATCGCTAACCGCGGTAAACAACTGCGCGGTTAGGCCGCCCTTCACCTACCAGGTGGTGGTACGCCCGGCGGCACCTGTAGTATCCATTTTGCCCGACAAGCTTTCGGGCTGCGCCCCATTTGCCATAAGCGTTAAAAATACATCGCCTGGCAATAATAAAAGTTATGTTTTCTATTTATACGATGGGACAAGGCTGGTGCAGCAAATATTACTGAACGATAAAACGACTGCGGTTTTTGACCCGGTAAGCCCAACAACTACAAAAACGTATACTGTTTATATGGTGGCCACCGATTTTTGCGGAACCACTGCCGAAACCAGGCATATCCCGCTAACGATATCGCCTTCTTCCATAACGCCCCAAATGTTTATCCAGGATAATGTAAGCAAAGGCTGCGCACCACTACTGGTAACTTTAGTTAATAATACCAATGGCGGTACAAGTTTTACCTATAATATATACGACGCCAATAACAAAATTATCGATAGGCGTAGCGCAGGTACTGCCGATCTGCCGTACGCTTTTAACACGCCCGGTACTTACTATGTTACCATTACTGCTACCGATAATTGTAGTGTTGTGGAGTCTGCCCCAGCAAACAGGATTGATGTTTTCCAGGCTCCAATAGCACAATTTACTGCCGATGTAACCAGCGGATGCAGCCTTGTTACCGTAAATTTTACCAACCAGACTACAGGCATATCAGCAGGTGATGAACTGGCCTATCAATACGACTGGGATTTTGGAGACGGATCGCCACATTCATTAGTTGCTAATCCTTTGCCGCATACTTATCAATATCAAAACCAGGCCTATACCGTTACCCTAACGGCTACCAATACCGTTACCGGATGTTCAAATACCATAGTCAAGGCCAACTATATTACGGTTACATCGCCACCTGTTACGGCATTCGCTATCAGGCCGGATACAGTAATCAATATACCCGATTACCGGTTTTCGTTTATCGATCAAACCAGCGGTAACCCCACCCAATGGTACTGGAGCTTTGGCGATGGTAAAACCTCTACCTCAAAAAATACTGAACATACCTACGCCGATACCGGCCGCTATAAGGTTACTTTAACCACTACCAACAGCCAGGGTTGTGCCAGCAGCGCTGTACATGATGTACGTATTACAGGTGTGCCAGGGCAGTTGTACATGCCAAACGCATTTATGCCAAGCAGTTTAAACACCGAACTTCGGTCTTTCAAGGCCATAGGCTCGGGCATGAAAAGCTGGAGCATGAAAATATTTAACACCTGGGGCGAACTGGTGTGGCAAACCAGCAGACTTGGGCCAAACGGAACCCCGGCTGAAGGCTGGGACGGCACCTTTAAAGGGTCGCCCGCGCAGCAAGGTGTATACCTGTGGCAGGCTACCGCCACCTTTATAAACGGTACCGAATGGAAAGGTATGTCGTACAATAACTCATTACCCAAAAGAACAGGCTCAGTTAATTTAATAAGATAGCATAATTGATTATTGAAAGTACTCATGAAAACTTTAACAAAACTGTTCTATTCCATGTTACTGCTCGCAGCGGCAACTTTGCATAGCTTCGCCCAGGATCATCTATATTCTCAGTTTTTTAATGCGCCGGTATATCTAAACCCGGCGCTTAACGGTCAGTTTGAGGGCGACCTCCGCATGAATCTCATCTATCGCAATCAATGGTCGGCGGCGCCGGGTAACCTATCGTATCTTACGGCATCTATAGATCTCAAAATTCCGCAATTTGGCGGGGGAGTAGGTTTAATGTTTACCCGCAGCAGCGAGGGAGCGGCCTATCTTACCAAAAATAATGTTTCGGGTGTTTACTCGTACAGCGTGGGCTCCGATAATTTTATATTATCGTTTGGTTTACAGGCCGGTGTAACCAACAGATCCGTAGACTGGAATAAGCTGGTGTTCAGCGATCAGATAGATCCGCGCCTGGGTTATGTACCCGGTTCAACTACTTCGGCAGAACTTCCGCAATTTAACAACAGGTACTATTTCGATTCCGGAGCAGGGGTAAACCTGGTAGTGGGCGAATTTATGGCCGGTGCCGCCTTGCAGCATATTAACCGTCCCGACCAATCGTTTACCGGTGCGCCTGATAGGTTACCCATGCGTGGCACTGGGCACATCAGCTATCGTTTGGGCCTTAATAATGCTTATGAGGACCGCGACGAGGCCGACAAATCATACCTGATACCATCGGTTGTTTTTTACCGTCAGTCTACAGCCCAATCTTTTAGCGCGGGTATGCAATACAAGCACCGCGGCGTTAACGCAGGCCTGTGGTACCGGGGCAGCGGTGGGGCAGAAGGGCCCAATACAGTGGTACTATCGCTGATCTTCGACCTATTTATCAACAGGGACGCAGGCGAGAAGCTTCGTTTGGGTGTTGATCACGATATGTCTTTCTCAGGCCTAAACTCAGGTAATACCAGCGGAACCTCCGAAGCAAGTTTGGGCTACCAAACTACCTTGCCTTCAAGAAATGGCAATTATGATAAGTTTGACCAGTCAAGACAGTGTTATCATTTTTATTGATTGATTGATTGATTGATTGATTGATTGATTGATTTTGGGTTTGTTACGTCTTGAAAAAAGTTGACGGCCTGCGCAGTATGAACGGAAAGCCCGGCCGAAGGCAACGGTCCATTAAAAAAAATGGTGCTGCCAGGATGCCTTGATTACAGATCTTGTATTTTTTGCTGAAAATTACTTACCTTAGCGAAAAATTACGACAATGCTAATCCTAACTAACCTGTACATGTTTTCAAAGTGGCCCATTGCGCCGCTGCAGGGGGATTTTGCATTCGCTTAGTATCTCTCTTCAAAAAAACTGGGGTGGCATAAGCCATCATCAGGTCATCAAGAAAATATTAAAGAACAATTAATGCCTCCTTTTGATCAGGAGCAATTACACGATATTAAATTTTATGGATACTTACTATACGATAGAAGAGAAATACTTGCAGGCGGTAGAGGAGATGAATTATGGCGAGGCGCCGAAATCGTTAAAGTTGCTAAACGAAATTTTAGATAACGACCCTTTGTATGTGCGCGCGCATTACCAAATGGGCAAGCTTTACTACTACGACCTGCAGGATTACAAAGCCGCAGGCTATCATTTTAAACTTTGTGCCGAGCTTGACCCATCGTTTCCGGATGTTTATTTTCACTACATTAAATTGCTGGTGTTTTTAAATATGGAACTTTTGGTTAATAAAGTTTCGGTAACGGCGTTGACCGTTCCGGGAGTTTATGCTTCGTCGATCTATAATCAGATGGCTTTATGTGCCGAAAATAATTCGAGATGGGTGCAGGCGCTGGGCTACTATAATAGTGCTTTATTGAAGGTTACAGACAAGCAACGGCAGGATGAAATTGAAGAAAGCATAAGCCGGGTTAAGTTTAAAATGGAGCGCAATAAGGGTTATACTTATAGCTTAACTGAGTAGGGTACAGGAGGCTAACCTGATGTTTAGGTTAGCCTCGTGTTTTTTAATGATTTATAATGAGTTGCTATTAAGTTGTTGATTTACAATGCTGAATTTATCTCCATTATGTCATCCCGACGCGAGGAGGGACCTTTTTCGCGCGATAAGTATGCAGTATATCGGGTACGCTGATTGTCAGTCGTTTATTTTACGTTAATAATCAGTAGCTCTTAACTTACAACATCGGCCCGCTCAATCGCCGCGGGAAGGGCTTTGTTCTTTTTTCTTGACAAAAAAACCAAAACCGACCGTAGGGAGCTCATGAACACCTTTAAAAAAACAATCAACAGGTGAATAACGTCAAGACTGCCCGATCCTTCCGCGCGCGAGGCCAGCTCCCGGCCCGGCGTGCAGTCGGGCTTTTGCGCACTTTTCTTTCTGCACCTAACAGTCTGCGAGGTTCAAACGTCATCCCTTTTTTTCGGTTAGCCGGGTTCGTTACTTATAATGAATGGTAAAACCCCAGTACCAAAATAGCCTCAATGTGCTTACTTAACGCCTAAAGCTTATTAAATAATAATTTTAAACTCGGTTCGGCGGTTTAATTTACGTCCCTCTTCGTTTGTATTGGGTGCAATAGGTTGCGCTTTGCCGTATCCTTTATACACCAGCCGGTTGGGGCTGATATGTTGGCCAATTAAATATTGGTAAACTGCTTTGGCCCTGTTTTGCGATAGGGTTTGGTTAATGGCGTCAACCCCCACGTTGTCTGTATGGCCCGAAACTTCAATTTTAACAGATGGGTTGTCGTTTAAAAAGGCGATTAGTTTTGCTAATTCGGTTTTCGACTCGTCCTTGATGTCGTACTTATTGGTATCGAAAAAAATGTTCTTTAAAATTACCTTATTGCCGGTTTCAATAGCCTGGAGCGGTACCGTAATTTGAAATTGCTTTTTGTTTTGGAGGCCGTGCAATGAAAAATTTTCGGAATAAAACAGGTATCCTTTTTTTGAAATGTTGAGGCCATAATCTTTACCGGATGTAAGCGTGGATAAAAACTGACCTTCGCCGTCGGTGGTGTTGAGGTAAACGGTTTTGCTGGTTTGCAGATCCACAATCTCCACATTAACTACTATCGGCTGTTTGCTTTTGGCATCGGTAACAAAGCCTTTAACATAGGTTACCAGTTGCGGCCTTAAGGGCGCGGGCATCTCGAACGAATAAATATCGAAACCGCCGTATCCCTGTAAATTATCCGATGAAAAGTAGGCCAGGTTGCCGTTGGCATTTAAGGTTAAGCCGCTATCATCGGCATTGGTGTTAATAGGATAGCCCAGGTTATCCGGCTTTTGCCATGCGCCATCGTTACCCCGCCTGCTGATAAAAACATCCATATTGCCCAGGCCAGGCCATCCGTTTGACGAAAAGTAAAGGGTATTATCATCGGGATGGATAAAGGGCGATTGCTCATCAAACGGGGTATTGATATTGGGCCCCAGGTTTACGGGCTCGGCCCAGCCTTTGTCTGTCAACGTCGACTTCCAGATATCGTAGCCCCCGTAGCCGCCTTTGCGGTTGCTTACAAAATATAAAGTACGGCCATCGCTGCTGATAGAGGGCTGCGATTCCCAATTGCCAGTATTAAGCGGAAAAGCCAGATCGTAGGGGATGTCCCAGTCGTTACCCTGTTTTTTGGATACATAAATATCGCATTTGCCTAAGCCCTCGGGCCTGTCGCAACCGGTAAAAAACAGGTACTGCCCATCCTGGGTGATAGATTGGGCACCTTCGTTATAATTGGGCGTATTAATTTGTTTGCTTAAATAAACAGCATTGGCCCATTTGCCTTTGCTGCCGGTGCTTTTATAAAAATCCTCGTTATTGTTTATTTTACGGGTAAAAATCAGGGTACTTTCGTCGGCGGTAATTACCGGCATGTACTCGTCGTTTTTGGTGTTGATTTCGGGCCCCAGGTTGGTAGGCTTAAACGGTACGGGGTGTTGTATAGCCTGGATGCTGAATGTGCAATCGCTAATCAATAGTTCGGCGTAGCGTTTATTGGCTTCGGTAATGTTAGGGTATTGCAGGTATTTCTGCAGGTGGGTTTGTGCCGTTGTATAGTCGGCTATGTTCACCTCCGATTCGCCCAGGTTTAAGTATACCGAGCGGTTAAATTCGGCGTTAACGGCCAGCAATTTTAAATAATGCTCAACTGCCGGTTTATACTTTTTACCAAGGCGCAACAGGTCGGCCAGTTGGTTTTGGGCCTCTAAAAAATTAGGGTCTAAGCTAAGGGCATAGGTAAGTTGGGTAATGGCCTGGTCGTATAATAAATAGTCGAGGCTTTGCCGGGCCTTAAAATAAGTTTTTAGCGCTTCTTTATTGTTGGTGGTGTAAACCCTTTGCTGCGAATACAGGATTGACGGCAGGCAGATCAATATCGCAGTTAAAAAGGTTCTCATTGATAATCGTAAGCTTGGGTTTAGCCCAAGTTACAAAAATCTACGGGATATTGAGGTATTTATGTGTTTGTAACGAAATTTCCCATTGAGGGTTATTCATCACGTAATCAACAATTAAAGGGATCATCTCTTTTGATTTTGACCACTCGGGCTGCAGGTAAAGTTTGCAGCCGGGCGATACCAGTGCGGCATATTGCTCGGCCCAGGCAAAATCAGATTTATTGAACACAATAACTTTTAATTCGTGCGCGTAAGGGGCCACACTGGCGCTTGGCGCCTTGAACTTTTTTGGCGAAAGGCAGATCCAGTCCCACGAGCCCGAAAGGGGATAAGCGCCCGATGTTTCGATAAAAGTTTTGATGCCTTTTTGCTGAAGCTGCGCGGTAAGGTAATCCAGGTTATAAATCAGCGGCTCGCCGCCGGTAACTACTACAGCTTTGCCGGGGTATTTTACCGCGTTATCAACTATCGTATCTGATGGCGTTAGCGGATGGATAGACGCATCCCAGCTTTCTTTTACATCGCACCAATGGCAGCCCACATCGCAGCCCCCTAAACGAATAAAATAGGCTGCCTTGCCGGTATTGTATCCCTCGCCCTGTATCGTATAAAACTCTTCCATTAAAGGAAGTAAAGTACCGTCTTCCGGAATCTGATTAGCCATAATTAAAACGCAAATATACGTAAAACCGTTATGAACGTTAAATTACAGTTGCTTAGCCGGAGATTATATTACGAAGCGATGAGAAAAGCAAGCTTAATTAAACCAAATCTTATTTATGTGTTAAAATCAATTAGTTTTGTAAAAACGGTAGCTTACATGAGAAAAGTTTGGTTAGTATGTGGCTTTATGCTGATGGCATGTTTTACAGCCTGCGTAGATGTAGATGAGACGTATGATTTTCATGCCGATGGATCGTGCAACGTGACGTATAATTTTGATATGAGCAAGGCCGTATCGGTTTTGGTAAACCTGCTGCCCGATTCGGTTAAGCAAACCCCGCAGTTTAGCACCGTTCAGGATACTACAATTAACTATTATACAATTTTGCCGGATACCGTTCGCCAAAAAATGGATTCTATCCAGGTGGCCATGGCCAAAAGCAGCGATGTGGTTTTGATGATGAACCTGAAAAGTAACCTGGTGAAAGTAAACATGCGGCATTCGGCAGATAATGTGGCCGATTTGAGCTACTATTTAAAAAACCTGTCGAAAATGACATCGGGCAACCAATTAGGATCGATTTTAAAGACCAGTAAAAAATTAAAGAACGATGCCGAAAGAAATCCCTTTGCGTTAACGCAGGATTATTATAATTACGAAATTACAGCACACAAGTTTTACCGTACCATTGATATTGTAAAGTTTAAAAAGTATGTAAAGGCTAATCAATCGGTGTTTAGCATGTCTAAAGCGATGCTCATCGAGATGCCTTATAAAGTAACCGTGAATTTTGCAAGCCCGGTAATTAAGATTGACAATAAAAAGGCGGTGTTGTCGGCAGATAAAAAATCGGTAACGTTACAAAGCAATATCGACGAGGTGCTCAAAGACCCGGATGTGATGGACTTTAAAATTGATTTTTGATTTTAAATGAAGTGGTATAACGTTTTGGATATTAGTGATTTGAAATATCCGTTCATCAAAAAAGTAAAAGCGGGTAAGGTTGCCGTTTGTCACGTCCTGAAAAAGGTTTACACATTTTACTGATTAATCCTGTTTCAAGTTTACACTTTATTTTAGTCCTGTAATGGGTTTACAGTTTTATAAAGATAAAGAATAACTGTTGTTGTTTGCTTGTAGTGTTGGAATGTGGGAAACTCCTTCAGTTTTCCATATTCCAACACGTTTTTCTTTTTTTGCTTCTTTTTTTCTTTTTGTTATCTCCTTTCTTTTTGTTTAAAAGCTATGCCATCACTTTTGCTGTCGGATGGTTAAGCAGATTTCTCCACCGGCGCTTGATCGGGCCGGTTTGCGTGTGCGCCTTTTCCGGTGTCATCATATCCACGCTGCTGTGCGGCCTCATCCGGTTGTAAATATCGATGGCTATTTTTGCCGAACACTGCGCTTGATTACTATTCGAATAAGCATCTTCAAGCAGCTCCTGTTTAAGTATCCCGTTCACTCTTTCTGCAATAGCGTTGTCTTTGGGGTTGCCGCTTTGGGTCATGCTGATATTGATAGTATTAGATTTTAATAAGGTTACATAGCCGTCGCTACAGTATTGTGAGCCACGATCGGAATGATGTATTAATGGCTTATCGCTTGCCCTCCCTTTTAACGCCATTTCCAAGGCTGTCAGCGGCCCCTCTGCCGACAAATCAATATGCATACAGAAGCCAACAATCTTACGGCTATAAGCATCCGTTATCAGGCTCAGGTAAGCGAACTTCTTCTTTCTCAGACGTATGTAGGTAATATCACTTACCCATAACTCATCTGCGCGGCTTAACCTGATGTCCTTTATAAGGTCGGGATATTTCTTCATCCAGTGATTGGAATCTGTTGTTTGGGGCTGACTGCGCCTTCTCTTTACAATCAGTAAATCATTTTCCCGCAACAAGTCAAAAAGCAGATCCCTGCATATATACATGTCATGACCTTCCATAAATGGTTCCATCATCACATGCAGTTTCCGGCATCCAAGCCGAGGCTGAAAAGTACGGTGATAGAGTACTTGCTGGATAAGCAGGTCCTCCTCAAGCGATTTTTTGCCTGACAATTTCTGGTGCTGATAGTACGCCTGCGGTGAATGACCAAGCAGTCTGCAAAACCCACGAAGACCGCGTGGGCAACTTTGCATTTTCATTTGGACTGCCTGGTGCCATGTTTTTTTCGCAGGTCGATGCCGAGCTCCTTACTGGATATATCGAGCATAAAATCCTGCAACTCGATCTTTAGCCGCGCCTCGCGTAATTCCTTTTTCAGTAGATTTATGTCATCAGGTATCGGTAATTCTTCCTTCACCACCCGGACTATTTCTCTGGCTTTTTTTGGCTTATTATGTTTTGACATCACAATACGATGTACTTGATCACGGCTTATTCCGTACTTCGCTGCTAATATACGGTAACCTAATCCTCCTTCATTATGATCATAAAGGATTGCTGACACATTTTTATATTCCATTTTTGGTTTATTTAATGTGTAAACCTATTTCAGGACTAGACAGTTTGCCTTGTTGGCGTTGATAACGAGGTAAATGCCCTATCGGCCAGATGCCCGCATGCCGGGGAGGATATTAGCTACGGCTGGTGCAAGGATGGGAAACTGGTATGTCCGGTTCACCGGTTTTCGTACGATATCCATACAGGCCGGGGGAGCGCAGGCCAGGGCGATTATATTCAAACCTATCCGGTTGAAATAAGGAGCAACGGAGTGTATGTGGGCGTTTCTTCCCGCTGGGATTTGATCAGCAAGTTGTTTGGCGGAAAATAACAGAGTTAAGATGCAAGAGTCAAATGGAGTGAGGGGAAGTATCCCATCCTTTATTTGACTCTTACATCAAGTTGCTTTTGCCGGATAAGCCGCTCGTTTAGCTTAACTATAAACTTCCTTATTTGCCGAAGCCAGCGTGTTTTTCAGCAAACCGATAATGGTCATTAAACCAACTCCGCCCGGTACCGGTGTTATCCAGGATGCTTTGGGTGCAACGCCGTCGAAATCCACATCACCGTAAAGTTTGTAACCCGATTTGTTAGTGGCTGATGTTTCACGGTTCATGCCTACGTCAATAACTACAACGCCATCCTTAACCATATCGGCAGTAACAAAATTCTTTTTGCCTATGGCCACAATCAGGATATCGGCATCCAGGGTGAACTTTTTAATATCAGGAGTGCGGCTGTGGCAAATGGTTACCGTGCAGTTACCCGGTGTAGTATTGCGCGCCATTAAAATGCTCATCGGCGAACCCACAATATTGCTACGCCCAATCACCACGCAATGTTTACCGGCGGTTTCAATGCCGTATTCTTTCAGCATCAGCGTAATGCCATAAGGAGTAGCGGGAATAAACGATGGCAGATTGCGCTGCATACGGCCCAGGTTTACCGGGTGAAAACCATCAACATCCTTACGGTGATCAATTCTTTCGGTTACTTTTTCCGGGTCGATGTGTTTAGGCAAGGGCAACTGTACAATAATGCCATCAATATCAGCATCAGCATTTAACTCGGCAACCTTGGCTAATAGCTCTTCTTCGGTAACATCAGCCTCATAACGCACCAGGCTCGATTTAAAACCCACCTTCTCGCAGTTCTTCATCTTGCTGGCCACATACGTTTCGCTGCCGCCATCGTGCCCAACCAGCACCGCAACCAAATGTGGCTTACGCCCGGTTTGCGCCAGGTATGCTGCCGCCTGTTCGGCAATTTCACCCTTAAGTTTTTCTGATACGTATTTTCCGTCGAGTAAATTCATTTCGTATTGAGATGTGCGTATTGCGTATTGAGATCAATCTGCAATACTGATATATATGATCTAATTTAAGTCGCAATACGCAATACGTATTACGCTATACTCATCAATCCAATTTCAGCACCGCCATAAAGGCCGATTGCGGTATTTCAACATTACCTACCTGGCGCATGCGTTTTTTACCTTTTTTCTGTTTCTCCAACAGTTTACGCTTACGCGATATATCACCACCGTAACATTTGGCGGTAACATCCTTACGTAAAGCCTTCACGGTTTCGCGGGCGATAATCTTAGCACCGATAGATGCCTGGATAATGATTTCAAACTGCTGACGTGGGATTAACTCCTTTAGCTTTTCGCAGATCTTTTTACCAAAATCGTACGAGTTGCTGCGGTGAATTAATGATGATAAGGCATCCACAGGTTCAGCATTAAGGCGAATATCCAAACGGACCAGATCCGATTGGCGGTAACCTATCTGCGTATAATCGAACGAAGCATAACCCTTGGAGATGGTTTTTAACTTGTCGTAAAAATCAAATACAATTTCGCCCATCGGCATTTCAAATACCAGTTCAACACGGTCTGACGTGAGGTAGGATTGGTTAGCGATGGTTCCCCGTTTCTGGATACACAGCGACATTACCGGCCCAACAAATTCCGACTTGGTGATAATGTTAGCCCTGATATAAGGCTCTTCAACAAACTGAAGCTTGCTTGGGTCGGGCAGATCAGATGGGTTATTTACCTCCAGTTCATCGCCTTTGGTGGTATGGGCAATGTACGATACGTTGGGTACGGTGGTAATCACCGTCATATCAAACTCGCGCTCTAAACGCTCCTGGATAATCTCCATGTGCAGCATCCCGAGGAAACCGCAACGGAAGCCGAAGCCCAAAGCCGCAGATGATTCCGGCTCAAAAACCAGTGATGCATCGTTTAACTGCAACTTGGCCATAGCCTCGCGCAACTCTTCATATTCATCGGTATCAACCGGGTAAATACCGGCAAATACCATCGGCTTGACCTCTTCAAAACCTTGTATACCGGCTTCGCAAGGGCGGGCCACATTGGTAATGGTATCACCAACCTTAACCTCGCGGGCCTCTTTGATACCCGAGATGATATAACCTACGTCGCCGGTTTTAATCACATCCTTGGGTAGTTGGTTTAACTTTAAAGTACCAACCTCATCGGCAATGTATTGCTTTTCGGTAGCAAAGAATTTTACTTTATCACCCTTCCTGATCTCGCCGTTCACCACCTTAAAGTAAGCGATGATACCGCGGAAAGAGTTAAATACCGAATCGAAAATCAGCGCCTGTAAAGGTGCTTCCGGGTCGCCAACCGGCGGGGGCACACGGGCAACAATAGCTTCCAGTATTTCATGAACGCCCATGCCGGTTTTACCCGATGCCGCCAATATATCTTCGCGTTTGCAACCAATCAGTTCAACAATCTGGTCCTTAACCTCTTCGGGCATAGCGCCGGGCAGGTCCATTTTATTTAGCACCGGGATAATTTCCAGGTCGTTTTCTAAAGCCAGGTAAAGGTTGGATATGGTTTGGGCCTGGATACCTTGCGATGCATCAACGATCAATAGGGCGCCTTCGCAGGCGGCTATGGAGCGCGATACCTCGTACGAGAAATCCACGTGTCCGGGAGTGTCAATTAAGTTTAATACATACTTTTGCCCGTTCAGCATATAGTCCATCTGGATGGCGTGGCTCTTAATGGTGATGCCGCGTTCGCGTTCCAGGTCCATATCGTCAAGCAGTTGAGCTTGCGATTCGCGCTGGGTAATGGTGTTGGTATATTCTAACAACCTGTCGGCAAGTGTACTTTTACCGTGGTCGATATGGGCGATGATACAAAAATTACGGATGTGCTTCATTGAGTGGCAAAAATAGCTTTTTACACCGATATTTATAAGCGGCTTAAACAATTACTTAACTTTGATGAAAAAGCGCACAGTATCCCGGTTATACAGAATTTAAACTATTGATAATTGAATGCTTTGCTGTAGGGCGTTTTCTTTACCCTTGTCTGCTTTAAAATACTGCAATGTTTATATTTATTCTAAAAGATACAACATGTTATCAGCGTTAGTGGTATCTATTATTGAGCAACGTTTAAGCGAATTAATTATCAATACTTCGCCGATGAGTGGCGGCAGCATCAACCAGGTTTACAGTTTGCAAACAGCGCAAAAAAAGTATGTGGTTAAGGTGAATAGCAAAAGCAAGTTCCCCCAGATGTTTGCCTGCGAAGCTACCGGCTTAAAAACCATAGCTGCTACCGCCACCATAGCTATCCCCAATGTTTTGTTTTTTGATGATGCCGGCGAAGAGAGTTTTTTGGTGCTTGAGTGGATAGAAAGTAAACGCCCGTCACAGTCGTCTTTTAACCATTTAGGGCAGCAGCTGGCAGCTATGCACACGCACTCCGCAGAAGCTTTTGGCTTTGACGGCGACAACTATATGGGGTCGTTAAAGCAATCAAACATAAAGCATGATACCTGGGCCGCTTTTTATACCGGGGAACGCCTGATGCCGATGGTGAAGATAGCTGTGGACAATTGCTTGTTAAGTAACAGGGATGAGCAGTTTTTTGAGAAACTTTATGCACGGTTACCCGGTTTGTTTGAAGAAGAAAAGCCTTCGTTAATCCACGGCGACCTGTGGAGCGGTAACTATATCATTGCTAACGATGATGCGCCTTATCTGATAGATCCGGCGGTTAGTTACGGGCATCGCGAATTCGATATCGCCATGACCACTTTGTTTGGCGGCTTTGGCCGGCAATTTTACCGGAGCTACCACGAAAGTTTCCCCTTAGCCAAAGGGTGGGAGCAAAGGCTCGATTTATGGAACCTTTATCCCTTACTGCTGCATTTGAATTTATTTGGAGCCGGGTATTTAGGGCAGGTGAGGGATGGTTTGGCAGGGTACGTGTAGTTATTTATCTGGTTTTGGGCGTGTTTTTTTGCTTCTTTAGTAAATTCGGAGGTGATTACAACCTTATAATTCAGCTAAAAAAACATTTGCATCCTGGAGTTCAATTTTTCCTTCTTTGTACAGTTTGATTTCTTCTATAGATTTTTTCAGGCGATTATAAATCAATTCTTCGGATTTATGAGTTGACTTGCCTGCTGAATCAGGATGTTGTTCTATATTGTAGTCTAAACCAAAAGCATCCAGAATGGCTTTTATGGCCTTTTCAGTTTTTTTGTTTTTAATATTTACAATTAGCGTTGTCATTAAAACAAAAATACAATATTATTTAGAATAGATAGATACGGTAGTAAAATGTACGCCATAGCTATCATCTTATTAAAGTTATTTGCTGGCAACTTATAATGAAATCATCTTAAGTTATTGATTATTAGTGCTTTTATTTTTGCTCTGAAAATCAGTATTCTTAACTTAGAACATCGGCCCGCTCAGTCGCCGCGGGAAGGGCTGTTACTTTTGTCTTGACACAAAAGTAACCAAAAAGTCAAGACTGCCCGATCCTTCCACCCACAGGCCAGCTCCCGGCCCGGCGTGCAGTCGGGCTTTTGCGCACATTTCCTATCTGTGCATAGTAATCTATAAGGTTCAAATGTCATTCTTGTTTTTTCTCTGGTTGGCCGGGGCCATTATTTATAATGAATTGCTGCTAAGCTGTTGATTGTTAATGCTAAACTTCTCTCCATCATGTCATCCCGACGCGAGGAGGGACCTCCTATGATGAAATATGCAAGGTAAACGAGGCAAAAGGGCTTAAAAAGGGGTTATAACACGTATTGCTTAAATGTTTTAAATATTTTTGGTCAAAGCATGGCCCTGTTTGTTTAACTTTCCAGTGCAAATCAAAAGAGGAAACAGGCGCTGCTGAGGAGCAACCTGCCAGCAATATGATTTGCTGAACCACGGATAAAGGCCTCTGTCAAAGGAGGCTTTTTATTTATCCTGTTCACTGAATGGCTAAAAAAACCTTCACGAATTTTTATTTTAATGCGTTGATAAATGACCAGCTAACCTCCTATAAGCAGACACTTTGCAGGCTGCAGGATCGCGTTCAAATTATTTGGATAAAAGGGCAACCCGTAACCTTTTGTATAGCAGACACCTTTCGGGCCGCAGATCCCTCGCTTCGGTTTGCCCATTTCATAAAAAAACCAAACCGGCTTTATCAGGCATTTGTCCTTGTGGACTTATTTGACAACCGAAGTTACGTAAGGTTTTTGATTCTTCATAACGAACCGTATCCGGTTGAGCATTTTTTTAGCTATCCTGATGATGGCCTTATTCTTTTTCATTTTTTTGCAAAGGTTATTGAAAGCCAGCGTCATGGCCGGGTCGAGCCTGACAGCTATCCAAGAGGCCTCGATAAGCTTCTCCCGTAATTGATGATGAGCTCTTTTAGTGAGCCCCAATATGATTTTTTGATCGCCGGAACTATGCATATCCGGTACCAAGCCTATATATCCACACAAGGCATCCAGGGAATCAAAGCGTTCAATGTCGCCGATCTCTGTGACAAATAATAAGGCGGTAATCTCGCCTATACCGGGGATGGTCCGGATCAGTTTTATAATTTGTTGATAACGTGGCTGCCTGGATAGGGCTCTGACTTCCCTGGTGGCTGTGAGTACCATGATACGGGTCTGCTGGTATCCCTGTAGCAGAATATCCAGGTTGATCCGTGCTGATGAAGGCAAGCAAAGGGCCTTGAGCAGGCAGATATAATGATTCGACCAGTATTTATCGGTGTCTACCGTCACCGACTGGTCCTGGAAGTTAAGCCATCCTTTTATTCGGTTCTTATAGCGTGTCTGATCTTTGATCATTTGCTGGTAAACACGGATAATACCGCGGTCATCCTGTTGCTCGATGCCAGGCACGAAGATACCTTTCAGGGCTCCTTCACTTAATGTTTTACTGAGTTTCCGGCAATCGACCGTATCTGATTTGCGCTGCTTTTCCTTGTCTGTCAGCGGGACATCGGCAGGATTTACGACGATGCAGGACATCCCCAGCTCACTAAACTGTCGCTGATAGCCAAAGCCGCAAAAACCGGCTTCGTAAACGAGCCTGTAATCGGCCGAAGGATAGTTCTGTTGTAGATGCCCGCTTAAGGCCTTAGGTGAAGGTTCCTGGGAAAACGTCTTTAGCTCCATATGGGTGCTGCGAAGGCTGACCTTCCAGGACTTCTTGTGTACATCTATGCCAACAAAAATAGTTTGTCCGCTAAAATCTAATTGTGTACCTTGTTTCATGAGTTCTTGGTTTAAAGTGTTTGTTAATGGTTCACTATTAAGCTACAACCTTTTTTTCAAGAACTCTTTTACATCATCTATCGAACCATTTCATACATACGACCTTTTGCACGCGATACGTATGCAGTATATCGGGTGTACTGATTGTCAATCGCTTAGCTCCTGGCCAAGTGTGCAGTCGGGCTTTTGCGTACATTTTTCATCTGCGCTTGATAATCTACGAAGTTCCACACGTCATCCCTATTTCTTTCCGGCTGGCTGGCTTCGTTACTCATAATGCCCAACACCCATACTTATAAAAATCCATTGCTTGTTTGTACTTTTACAGCCATCTATGAAAAAATTACTCTGGCTGTTACCTGTATTGTTCGCTTTATCGTGTAAAAGCCCCGCCGAGAAAGAAGAAAACAAAAACCTCAATAAATTTGCAGAAGATTATGTGCGCCTGGCACTAACCATTGGCCAATATGATGGCGATTTTGTAGATGCTTATTACGGCCCCGATTCGTTAAAGCCTAAACAGGCCGTGGGTAAAGATTTTCCGAAGGACAGCCTGCTGGCATCGGTAAATAGTTTGATGAACCAACTTAGCCCGGTGGCGCACAACTCGCCAATAGACTCGAACAAAAACAGGGCTAACTGGATTTACGATCAGCTCAGGGCCTTTAACCGCCGGATCAGGATCTTCAGCGGCGAATATGAATCGTTCGATGCCGAGTCGGAGGATCTTTTTGGCGTAGTGGCTCCGGTACAGGATGAAGCGTTCTTTAAAACCTCGTTAGCCGCGCTGGATAGCATCTTGCCGGGCAAGGGAAACGTGAACGATCGTTTTCAAAAGCTGGCTAATCATTTTATCATCCCTAAAAATAAACTTGAACCGGTGATGAATGCCGCCATAGCCGAAGCACGTAAGCGCACCAAAGCCCATTACCAGCTGCCCGCCAACGAGAGTTTTACCCTTGAGTTTGTAACGCATAAACCCTGGAGCGGCTATAACTGGTACAAAGGCAATTATAAAAGCTTAGTGCAGATCAATACCGACTTGAATATTTTTATAGACCGTGCTATCGACGTAGGCAGCCACGAGAGTTACCCCGGCCACCATGTATACAACATGCTGTTGGAGAAAAACCTGTATCGCGATAGGGGATGGGTGGAGCTATCGATGTACCCGCTGTTCAGTCCGCAATCGTTAATTGCCGAGGGGAGTGCCAACTATGGTATTGAGGTAGCCTTTCCGGGCGATGATAAGGTTAAATTTACCAGAGCTGTATTACTGCCCCTTGCCGGGTTGGATACTGCCGGTATAGCCATTTATTTTAAAGCTTTGGCCATACGGGGGAAATTGAATTACGTGCGCAACGAGGTAGCCCGAGGCCTGATGAACAATAACATGAACCGCAGCAAGGCTTTAAGCTGGCTTAAAAAATACGGCCTGATGAACGATGAATCGGCTGAAAAATCATTAGACTTTATTAAGAAATACCGCAGCTACGTAATCAACTATAACTATGGGCAAGACCTGGTTAAAAACTACATAGAGCAAAACGGCGGCACAGATAAAGCACCGGATAAACGTTGGCAATTGTTTGGCAACCTGCTGAGTAATGAGGTGAGCCCGGCGAGTTTGGTTAAACCGAAAAATTGATAATAGCAAAGATGGGTGAGTTTATAATGGCGCTCATGTAAGTTATTGATTGTCAGTGCTTAATTTATCTACATTATGTCATCCCGAGGTGAGGAGGGAACTTCTAAAAGCGGTAAGTATGCATCATATTAGGTGCACTGATTATCAATGTGCTATGTTTGCTCCGACAATCAGTATTCTTAAATTAGAACATCGTCCCGCTCAGTCGCCGCGGGAAGAGGCTTGTCACTTTTTGTCTTGATACAAAAAGTAACCAAAAAAATCAAGACTGCCCGAACCTTCCGCCCGCGAGGCCAGCTCCCGGCCCGGCGTGCAGTCCGGCCTTTGCCCGCTTTTCCTATCTGCACCTAACAGTCTATAAGGTTCAAACGTCATCCCTGTTTTTTTTCGGTTGGCCGGGTCCATTACTTATAATTACTCAAATCAATAATTCACTCACTCCCAAAAATCAATCAATCAAAAATCATTCAATGCATCGCCATACCTGCTTCATCGCTTACTTCAACCTGGTTTTTGATTTGCCTGCGGCCAATTAATAAAATAACGAGTGCAATAACCGATGATGCAGCCATAATTGCGGCTAATGGAATATTGGTATGGCTATCAAAGGCGCCAACGGCAAACGAAGTGAAAGCGCCTATAGCCAATTGCGAGCAACCCATTAAGGCAGACGCACTACCCGCGTTTTTACTGAATGGTGCCAGCGATAAGGCTGCCGCGTTTGAGTTGATAAAGCCGAGGCAGCATAAAAAGATAAATATAAAAACAACGGTTCCTACTAAGCCCAGCCAGCCATTAACTGCTGCGGTAACAAACAATAATCCGGATATAACCTGGATAAAAAGTGCTACGCGTACAATTTGCTCGCTTTTATAAAAGCGCATAGCTAAATTATTAACCTGGCTGCAACCGATAAAACCAATGGACAGGCCGGCGAAGATCCAGCCGTATATTTTTCCGTCTAAATGAAAAATATCCATAAAAACCAGCGGTGAGCCAGCCACATAAGCAAATAAGCCAGAAAAGGCCACGGCCCCGGTAAATGCGTAGGTTGAAAACTGAGGCTCCTTCAAAACCTTTAAAAAGTTGCCCAATATGGGGCCCGGTTTGAGCGATAGCGAGGTATCGGGCTTATAGGTTTCGGGTAGTTTAAAAATAACGGCAAGCAGTATTAAAACCGCTATAGCGGCCAGTATGGCAAACACCAATTGCCAGCCATAGGCTGCGGTAATGTATCCGCCAACGGTTGGGGCAATCATGGGCGATGCGCCAACAACCAGCATCAGCAACGAAAAAACCTTGGCGTTCTCTTCAACCGGGAACAGATCGCGAACCATGGCTACGGATGCTACCGCCGCCGCGCAGCTGCCAATGGCCTGCACTAAGCGTAAAAGTATTAAAGCTTGGATGGAATGCGCCGCCATACAGCCAAGCGAAGCGATGATGTATAATACCAAGCCAATATATAGCGGGTTTTTGCGGCCGAAGCGATCCAGCATGGGGCCATACAATAACTGGCCTGCTGCCAAACCAACAAAAAAGCTGCTTAAGGACAGGGCCACCTCGTTAACGGTTGTATGAAGATCGTTAGCAATGGCGGGAAAGCCGGGCAGGTACATATCGATAGAAAACGGACCGAGTGCGGTTAAAAAACCTAAGATAAGGATGCGGAAAAAATGTTCTTTTTTTGTCATGTACAAAAAAGCAGAATGATCTGCCGGGGTGTTGATGCAGGCGCAAATATCGCCAATATTAAAATTTTGATTATGATTAAAATGTCAAGTTTACTTCATGGAATCAACATATTCCTGCTGAAGTAGCCTCAGGCAACTGGCGCACAGGCAACCGTCGTATAACTCGCTAACGTATTGTACCTCGTTGATGCTCAGGGCAACAACGCTGCACTGGCACTGTGTAAATTTGTTGGCCTTGCACTCAAAGGCAGCATTACACCGCTCGCAGCGGATAATTTCGTGTTTGGTGGTTTGAGTGGCTTGCATTGCTGCAAAGTTAGCTATTGCAAGTTGAAATGAATGTCAAATTTATTAGGGGCGTTTGGTTGGGTTGGGGCAATGCAAAAGTTAGTTATGGCAAATTAATGCCGCAGAGATAAAAAAGAACCGGTATCGGCGGCCTGCATTCACATCAATCCGGTATCAAAAAACTTCGCCTAAATTAACAAAAACACCGTGCGAGTTATCGGTACCGATGGCATAATCAATACAGAGGTTAGTATTTGACCGTTTGTTTATTTTTACCCGAATGCCCGTACCTGCCGCGGGTATAATTTTATTGAGGCCGTTTGATACACTGCGCTGATAATTTTGGGCGTTGGCAAAAACGACTGCACCCAGCAGTCCGTTTTTAGTAATGCCAAAGCGGTATTCGCTTTCAAGGTACAGCATATTTTTCCCTCTAAATCTGTCTATGGCATAGCCGCGCCCGGTATTATTATAGGTATCGTTACCAACGCTTGGCAAATCAAGATAAGGTTGTTTTCCACTTAATGTAATCCAACTGTAGCTCCAAAGCGCCAGTACGTTGTTCGAATGGTCGGACAGTTTAAAGTATTTACGGATATCGATTTGTATCGAGCTCCATTTGCTGTCGCTACCCATGGCCTTCAGATTGTCCCGGTAAACGATGTTGGCGTAGCTACCACCCAAAGAATTAACCGGGTTGGTACGGCTGTCAAATAACAGATCGAGGTTAAAGCCCGATGAACGCGAACTCGAAGTTTCGCCATAGCGTTTAAAATCGGATACGGTATTATCCAGGTTTCCCTCCTCGGTAATTTCGTAGTGGTAATCCAGGCTGTAACCCACACCTGCATAAAAGTTTTTACTTACCTTTTTCAAAAAAGTTTGATAAAGGCGCAGGTAATCAAAAGTAATGGCATCTGCTTTTAACGTGGTGGTGGAGCTGCCCAGGCCGTAGGTTACATCCGGATATTTGATGACACGCAAATCGGTTACAAACTTAAACTGATCATCAAAAGCCCAGATGTTTGATTCTGCCATAAAAGTTTGCTGGCTATGCGAGTCGTAAAACGCCTGTAAATTAATCACCGACTGGTTGCCGCTATGCTGCGGCTGCGTGTAAAACGTGGCAACGCTGCTTAAACCAATGGCAAAGCCGGTAGAAAGGGTGTAGCCTACAGTAGGGACTACCGATAAGGCTATTTTTTTAGGTGGCCGATCAATACCGTTTTTTTGTTTGCTGAAAACGCGATGCAGTACATCGATGATATCCTTCTGGTCTGCCGAGTCAACAAGTGTAGTATCGCCGAAAGGCAAAACGCTGCTATTGGCGCAATCGCAGCATAACATGGCGGCTAAAATAATTAAGATACGGAATTTTAGCAAAGGTGGCAACGGTTAAACATTAGGGTAACGGATTGTTTTACTGATACAATGGTAATAACAAGTATTGAATGGTTAAAGTATATAGCAGATAAAATTTTTGTTAGTTAAACATAAGGCGATAACTTATGATGGGTTGCCTGGAGCAGACTATGCCGGTAACGTAAAAAAGTGTTATGTTTTCATGCCTGGAGCCCATACTGCCTTGTCAACGATAAAATGTCGGTATCGTTGAGCTAAAGTCATTAATAATCAATCAGGAATGCCGAATTTTTACTCAAGAATACGGACTGAGCACTGTTGATTTTACATTAGTAAGCGCGCCGTAACATGTCTGCAAGTTCATTGGGCAAAGGGCTGTCTTCAATGGCTGTGGCGGCAGCTTCAATATCGTAATCAAAGCGGATAAATTCAACCAAAATACTGTCTTTCTGGCTTCTGTGGCTCCGGTTGCCCAATGTAAGCATTACATAACAACCTCTTGCGTCGCCATCCTTTGGCTTCCCCACCGAGCCGGCATTAATAACATGCCGGTGCCTGCCATCTTCGCACGAAATAATACGTTGATAGGGTTTGTGCGAATGGCCTCCGCATAAAACATCGGCGCCAGCTTGCTGCATCATCTCCAATACCAGTGCTTCGTCCATGTTTTCCAAAACATATTCGTCTACTTTCCTCGGGCTGCCATGTACCATCAGGATGTTTAAGTTTTGATAGTCAAGCCGGATGTGTGCTGGTAAGGTGCCGAGGTATTCGATATGTTTTGGGTGTACGATGTGATAGGCATATTTTAAACCGGATGTATCAAGATTTGCGTCGTCAAGGCCTTGCACTTTTAAGTCGTGGTTGCCCGTTAGTGTGGCTATCCCGCGCTTGCGTATTTCGGCAATAATTTCGTTGGGCCAAATGTTGTAGCCCACCAAATCGCCAAGGCAAAAAACCGCATCTGGCTTACGGTTATCCATATCCTTTAGCATAGCCTCAAAGGCGGGTAAGTTAGCATGTATATCGCTAAAAAGGGCTATCTTCATTACGCTTGCAAGGGTATATGATTACTAAAATATTTTTTACGGAGCCAAAACGCCATATTAACCAAAGCAATTAGCGCAGGTACTTCCACCAGCGGCCCAATTACCCCTGCAAAGGCTTCGCCGCTGTTAATACCAAACACGCCAATAGCCACGGCAATGGCTAACTCAAAGTTATTGCCTGTAGCTGTAAAAGCAATTGAGGTGCTTTTGGAGTAATCTGCACCAAAATATTTGCCGATAAAAAAGCTCGCCATAAACATAATTGCAAAATAGATAACCAGGGGGATAGCTATCCTGATCACATCCAACGGAATTTGTACAATAAGCCTGCCCTTCAGGCTAAACATTACTACGATGGTAAACAGCAAGGCAATTAAGGTAATGGGCGATATAAAAGGCACATACTTTTGCTGAAACCAGCTCTCGCCCTTTATTTGAATGAGTGTATACCGGCTGATAATACCGGCGGCAAAGGGGATGCCTAAGTAAATGCCCACACTTTTGGCTATTTGTAAAATGGTGATGTTCACTACCAGCCCCTTGAAACCAAAAACAGGAGGTAGTATGGTAATAAACACGTAAGCGTAAACACTGTACAGCAATACCTGGAATATGCTGTTTAGCGCAATTAAACCAGCCGCGTATTCGCAGTTACCTTCGGCCAGTTCGTTCCATACAACCACCATGGCTATACACCGGGCCAGGCCAATTAAAATAAGGCCTACCATATATTGCGGGTAAGCATGTAAAAAAACAAGGGCTAAAACAAACATTAAAATTGGACCCACAATCCAGTTTAAAAAAAGTGAGGCGCTTAGTACTTTGGTATCTTTAAATACCTCGCCCATGTTTTCGTATTTTACCTTAGCAAGGGGAGGGTACATCATTAAAATGAGGCCGATAGCCAAAGGGATATTGGTTGTACCGTTTGAAAACGAGTTGATTACTCCCGACGAAGAAGGTATAAAATAGCCGATGGCAACACCGATAGCCATGGCCAAAAAAATCCATAAGGTAAGGTACCGGTCTAAAAAACTCAATTTTTTACATTCGGATGCCGGGGCGCAATGGCTGCTGCTCATGATAGTTTATTGATATGGTTAGCAACAAAGTTGGCCGAATAAATTTTAATCATTTCTCTTACCCTTCTAAACTCGTTCATCACTTCATCATCGCTTCCGTGTGCTTTTGCAGGGTCGGGGAAGTTTTCATGAAATCGCTCAACCTTGCCGGGGAAAAATGGACAAGCTTCGTTGGCGTTATCACAAACGGTAATTACATAATCAAAGGGGATATGGAGGTACTCGTCTACATGGTTAGAGGTGTGGGCAGATAGATCGATATGGTCTTCGGCCATTACCTGTATAGCCTTGGGGTTTACGCCATGGGTTTCTATGCCAGCGCTGTACACGCGGGCCTCGTTGCCAGCAAATTTTTGTAGATAGCCCTGAGCTATCTGGCTGCGGCAACTATTGCCGGTGCATAGTACTAAAATATTTTTCATTAATGTTTATTGGTTATAGCGGCTTTTTTTGCTTCTGTTATAAGGATTTTCCCATCACTATGGCAGTTTGCGGACAAACGCCATCATATTCCGAGGATTGTTTAATTTCATCGGGAACAATATCGCGGGCTATTTGCTGATAGCCTTTACGGCTAAAATAGCCCGAGGCGGTTTCTGTTAACAAGTATATGGCCTTTAGTTTATTGTTGCGGCCAAGGTTTTCTGCGTGTTGTATCAATGTATGCGCAATACCCCTGCCCCTAAACCGGGGCGCTACCATCATTGAGCGGAGTAAGCCAACATTGCCGTAACATTCCAGCCCGACAATACCGGTAATTTCGTGGTTTATGATAGTAACTAAAAAGTTTTCGAGGCTATCGGGTAAATCCTCAAAAGGCAATTTTTCCGCCTTTAGCAAATTAATTACGCTGGCGCGGTATGGCGTGGCATTTTCAATCAGCATCTGTTTTTTTGATTAGCAGCATCCCGAGCCAGGTGTACAGCAGCTTTCGGCGGCCATTGCCAGGTTTTTTAACTCAACTTTCGGTTTGGCAGTAACCACTGGGGCGCAACATTCTTCGCCGCTGGTAGTTGTGCCGCAACTGCCGCCCCGTTCAATGGCTTTGCATTGGGTAAAATCAGGGCGTAGGTCGATAATTAAATTCTCACCGTCTGCCGTCATCTCTCCGGGGTACATCTGCCTGGTATCATATTGCGAGTTGCCAAATTCAATTTTTACCACGCCTAATGGGTTCAGTTGCAATTTGTTTTCAACCAGGTTAATAATGGATAAGGCTTTGCTCACCTGCATGCCCGGTTCTTGGTTTGTTGTGCCCGGTTCCCAAAGCTGTATGATGATCTCTGTCCAGCTATTCATTACGCCGCCGCAATCTACCGAAATGATAGGTGCCTGTTTAATTTCGGTAATATGGTATGATGCATCAACCCATTTACTTTCGGCATATTGAAACTGAAGATACAAATCAGGGTATTGAGTCAATTGATTTTTAAATTTTTGCCAATTCATGGCTTCTGTATTGTTCATGATGTTAAGTTTAGCAGCAGTTTTGATTAAGCGCGGCATTTTCCATATCCCCGAAAAGGGTATTAAACGCGCTGTTGAAATTTTTAAAAGCTTCCCAATTGATGCAGTAGCACGATTTTTTGCCATCAATAGTCCCCTTAATAAGCCCGGCATTTAACAATTCTTTTAAATGTTGCGATACCGTAGCCTGGGCCAGCGGCATCACTTCAACTATTTCGCCGCAAATGCAGGTGCTGCGCTCTGCCAATACCCTCAGTATGGCTATCCTTGCGGGATGGGCCATGGCTTTTGCCAGGTCGGCCAGTTTTTGGTCGGTATTGGTAAATGCTTCTTTTTTGTTAATCGCCATTTGTTAAATTATATATCGCAAATATACGATTTGATGGATTAAAAAAACAAATAATTTTTTGAATTTTAATGATTAATATTACATATTTGATTTTCTGTACGTAGCCTTTCCTAATCGTTTATTAATCGAATGACTTTTATCTGTTTAACCTTTTAATTTTAGCCCTTAGTTTCATATTTTCTATTCACAATGTCATTAACCATATTTAAATTGCTACAAAAAAAGAAAAAAAGCGTTCTGGAAACCTGGATGAATAACCAGTTGGCTGATGAAGGACTTCGTGAGGACCTGATCAGCAATGAAGAGTTACGAAGCCAGTCAGAAGAGTTGATTGACGCTTTGCTGAATAACTTGGTCGAAGAGAATTTTACCGATCTTAATTCCGAAAAATGGGATCCGGTTATCGAGATATTGGGGGGCATATCCATCACCCGCGCACGCCAGGGCTTTAGTCCGCGCGAAACCGGGAACTTTGTTTTTAGTTTAAAAGAGGCCCTTTTGGAAGTACTGCAACAAGAAGTTAAAAACGATATCGAAACGTTGTTTAACGAGAGTATGAAAATAGGCAGGCTGATGGACCATTTGAGCGTTATCACTTTTGAAACCTTTATTAAAGGGCGCGAAGAAGTTATTTTACGCCAAACGGACGAAATAACTGAGATATCAACTCCAGTAATCCGTGTTTGGGATGGTATTTTAGCCTTACCCATCATTGGTACTTTGGATAGCGCCCGCACACAGGTAGTAATGGAGAACTTGTTGCAGGAAATTGTAAATACAGGTTCAAGTATAGCTATCCTGGATATTTCTGGTGTACCGGCGGTTGATTCGCTGGTGGCTCAGCATCTCATCAAAACAGTAAGCGCTACACGTTTGATGGGGGCAGAATGCATTATCAGCGGTATCCGCCCGGAAATTGCTCAAACCGTGGTGCATTTAGGGATCGATCTTTCGAGCATTATTACAAAAGCATCGCTGGCAAGTGCATTGGCATATGCTTTTAAGGTTATGAAGCTGGAAGTAAGAAAAGTTAGCACCCAAAACAAAAATTTAATTTAATATCATGGATAAAATTCCTATTCTAAGAATGGGGCCCTTTTTATTGGTGACCATACAGGTTGACCTTTACGACAGGTTAGCATTAAACCTGGAGGCCGACCTGGTACAGATGGTTAATAAAACCAGCGCAAAGGGGGTGTTAATAGACATCTCTGCCGTATCAATCGTTGATTCGTTTATGGGCAGAATTATCGGGAACATTGCAAGTATGTCTAAAATATTGGATGCCGAAACTGTTGTTGTTGGTATGCAGCCTGCCGTAGCGATTACATTGATTGAATTGGGTTTGCCTTTAAAAGGCGTGCATACAGCGCTCAATGTTGAAAAGGGCATGGTTTTGCTGAGGTCTATGATTGATGAAGATCCGGAACAAGAAGAAGAAGAGATAGAAGAAGATGATTCTGACACTAACTAAAGACTCAGTCAAGATAGTTAGAGAACAGGATGTAATCCTTTTCCGCAACAGGGTAAAAGAGTTTGCCGTTAAAATTAAAATGGGATTGGTTAACCAAACTAAACTAATTACAGCGGCAAGCGAACTTGTGCGTAATATGCTGCGGTATGGTAACGGGGGCGAGGTGAAAATAGAAGTTGTTTCGCGAGGCAGGGATAATGGCATCAAGTTGATCTTTATAGATCAGGGTCCCGGCATACCGGATATAGCCCAGGCCATGAAAGATGGTTTTTCAACCGGTAAGAGTTTAGGTCTGGGTTTACCCGGAACTAAACGGCTGGTAAACGAGTTTGATATTAAGAGCGAAGTTGGTAAAGGGACTACAGTTACCATATTAAAATGGGCAAATGGTTGATGCAACACATATAAGCTTTGCGGCTGATGACAGGAGTTATTTTTCTTTATTAAAAAAAGAGATACATAAAAGGGCGCTGGATGCAGGTATAAACATCAAAAGAATAAATGAGCTTGATCTGATTGTTGCCGAGATGACATCGAACCTGTTTAAATATGCCAATGGCGGCGAAATTTTAATGGGTATTTTTACAAATGGTGGTTCGCCGTATGTCGAACTCATCAGTATTGATCGCGGTCCCGGGATATCCAATATTGCTAAAATGATGCAAGACGGCGTATCAACTACCAACACCATGGGCAACGGCTTGGGGAGTATCAAGCGCCTGTCGGACGTTTTTGAAATCTATTCGATACCAGACTGGGGCACCATCATTCTAAGTCGCGTATATAACGACAGCAAATCGGTAAAAAATACGTTGAAGGCTGATGTGCGATCCATTATATTGAGTAAACCCGGCGAAACCTGTAGCGGAGATGGGTTTATTTATAAAATTAACAACGATTATTTGAAAATTATGCTGGCCGACGGACTTGGCCATGGCCCCGAGGCCAATAAAGCAGTTAACGAAGCCGCCGAAGCGTTCAGGGTTTTTCCGGAATATAGCCCTACGGAAACCATCCGGTTTATACACAGCGCCATCAGGAAAACACGCGGCGCCGTAGCGGCCATTGTTTGTTATGATTTTAACCAAAAAAAGTGGACCATGACAGGTATTGGAAATATTGCTACCAAATTGGTTGGGGTTGGGGCATTGCGTAATCATATGTCGTACAATGGCATTGTAGGGCACAATATCCCTAATACGATGAATGATCAAGTGATTACATCCGAGCAGTTTAACCAGGTAATTCTTTGTTCCGACGGTATAAAAACACGCTGGGATCTTAGCCGTTTTCCGCTCATCAGCAAATATGATCTTTCAATTTTAGCAGCTGCAATTTATAAGGATCAGGCTCGTAAAACCGACGATATGTCAATCATAGTAACCAAGCTCAAGTAATGGTAAACATGGTAGTGATTATCAAAATCTCGCTTGAAAACGAAATGGACCTGATATTGGCTAACAAACGCTGCATGAAGGTGGCGGAGTTATTAGGCCTTACTATTGCTACCCAAACCACTTTTGCCACTGCCGTATCAGAAATTGCCCGCACCGTGATCGATATTACTAATAATGGAGAACTTGATATTGGCGTTGTGCAAAAGGGGCAACGACATGAACTGGCGGCCCTGGTTACCTTTAACAGCGACCTCACGCTGGGTAAAGCTGACGAAGGCGTTTATTACGCGCAGCGGCTGGTTCCGCAGTTTGAAATGGTTCGGGATGGTAATTTGTGCCGTATTGAAATGAAAATTGGCTTGCCGCGGTCGTTAAACACCAACAAGGTTAAGCTCGACTATCTTAAAAACTATTTTAAACAAGAAGTTCCTGCTACGCCTTACGAGGAAATCAAACGAAAGAACGTAGCCCTTAACCAGATAACCGCCGAACAAGAAGAGGAGATCAAAAGATCCAAATTTATAGACGATAAAAAGAACGAATTTATATCGATAGCCAGCCACGAACTTAAAACACCGCTTACCGTTATTAAAGCCTACACGCAAATGGCTCTAAAAGCTAAGGACGAGTGCAGCGAAAGGGTGAGGCAGTATTTGGTTAAAATAGATAGTCAGTCGGCCAAGTTGCACGATTTGGTGAAGCAACTTTTAGATATATCCAAAGCAGAAAATGGTAAGCTGGATTATAATATGCAAACCGTTAGCCTGGACGAATTTATTGCCGAAATGGTTTCTATTATGCAAAATATTACGCCCGGCCATCAACTGGAATTTTCGGTTTGTAGCGGGGTTAATATATCAGTGGATAGTTTGCGTATGGAGCAGGTATTTTCAAATCTCATCAGCAACGCGGCTAAGTACTCGGCCAAAAATACAGTGATTAATATTGTTTGCACCCTAAGCGCGGATAAAAAAAATGTTACTATTGCCGTGAGCGATCAGGGTATTGGCATGTCCGAAGAGTCGATTAAATCTATATTCAATAAATTTTACCGTGCCGAGACCGTTTCTAACAATTATGCCGGCCTGGGTATGGGCCTTTATATCACAGCCCAAATCATTAAAGATCATCGCGGCAAAATATGGGCCGAAAGCGAGATCCATAACGGATCCGTTTTTTATATTTCTCTTCCTTGTACCGTTTCCAGATAACCGGGAATATTCGGTGGGTATAGCTTCGAGGCCGTTTTTATTTCTGTGGCTCATCATAGTTTCTGGTTTTTATCCGATCCACAATTTTAAATATCCCGTCAATTGAGCATTTAATATTCCAAATCATCCCCAAACCAGCGGGCCGACTTCAAAACAATTTCCTAAATTTACGTCGTGCAAGATTATTTTTTGTTTATTGATACCGAAACATCCGGCCTACCTAAAGACTGGTCGCAACCTTACTCAAACGATGCCAATTGGCCGTATGCGTTGCAGGTATCATGGATAATCTATACGCGCGCCGGGGAAGAGATAAAGCGGAATAACCATTACATCCGCGATGATGATTTTACAATCAATCCCGAAGCCTACAACATACATGGTATTAGCCGCGAATTTTTAAACCTGCACGGCGAGTGGCGCAAAGATGTAATGCAACTGTTATACCAGGACATGTTGCAATACAAGCCCATGGTAGTTGGCCATTACGTAGAGCTTGATTATAATATTGCCGGGGTGGATTTTTACCGCATTGGTATGGATAACCCAATGGATACGCTTCCGCGGTATTGTACCATGTTGGGCAGTAAAGGCTACGGCCGCAACCCACGAGTTGAATATTTAAGGTTGGGGCAATTATACAGCGCCCTGTTTAATAGAACTTTATATAACCAGCATAATGCCATAATTGATGCCGAAGCTACGGCCGAATGCTTTTTTGAAATGATGCGCGACGGTGTTGTTACCGATGCCAGTATACAAAGGCAAGCCCTTGAACGCGAAAAAAAGAAACCTTACGTTTTAAAAAACGGCTGCGGAATACCTGTTTTATTTTTGTTAATAATAACCCTTTTAATTGCATATTGGCTATGATGAACCGGGTAGAGTTTTTAAAAACCGTTAATCCCTTTAACCTGCTGCCAGAGCATGTTTTGCAAGAAGTTGCCGAGCAGCTACAGGAGATTAGATATACTAAAGAAACTGTTATTTACCAGCAGGAGGTTACAAAACTCCGGGGCGTAGATATTATTGTTGAAGGCGAATACGAGTCTTTTTTTTACGATAGCTCACATAATAAACGGCTGTTGGAGCATCATAGCACCGGCTTTTGTTTCGGCGGTATTTCTGTGCTTATCAATCGAAAGCAATCCATCCGTACGGTGGTTGCCAAAAAAGGTACTCTGATCTACTTTTTGCACCGTCGGGATTTCAGGTCGCTGTGTAAAGCCTACGACGAGTTTTTTCAGCATTTTACATCCGAGTTCGGCCACATGATGCTGAATGATGAATTTGCTCATTTTTTTAAGCGCCCTGCTACTTTTGAAGAAAGTTACATCGCATCGGAGCAATTATATTCCCGTAAGATAGAAAGTATTGAATATCGGGATATTGTAGCCTGTTTTGCCGATACGCCTATTTATGAAGCCGCCCGCCTGATGGCCCAAAATAAAATCAGTTGTATTTTTGTAAAGAACCAGGCCGACGATATTATAGGTTATGTTACCGATATTACCTTGCGGGATAATGTAGTAGCGCAATTAATGGATGCCAATAAGCCTGTGATTGAAGTGATGGATAATCCAATTGTTTCTATCAGTACAGAAGCCTACGTGTATGAAGCTATTTTAATGATGTTTCGTACCAAAACCCGTTACTTGCTCATCAAAAAAGCGAACAATTATGTGGGCTTTATCAGCCGCACCAAGTTATTGAGCGAGCAGGCGCAATCTCCGCTGGTGTTTATCCAGTCGGTTAAGCTGGCACTTTCTGTGGATGAGTTGAAACGTAAATGGGAAACTGTACCTCAAATGGCTACTCAATTGCTTGGCCGGGGTGTACATGCCGAGATAGTTAACCAGGTGATTACCACCGTTGCAGATACCATAGCCATTAAGGTAATTGAAAGCGTGGTTGATGAGATGGGTAAACCACCGGCTAAATTTGTGTTTATGGTGCTGGGTAGCGAAGGGCGCAAAGAGCAAACCTTTAAAACCGACCAAGATAACGCTATTATTTATGAAGATAAGGCCAACGAGCATCGTGAAGAGGTTAGAGAATATTTTTTAGAATTTGCCAAACGGGTATCGGATAAATTGAACTATATAGGTTTTGTTTATTGCGAAGGAGGCTTTATGGCGATGAACCCCGAGTGGACGCATTCGTTATCGTACTGGAAACGTAACTACGCCAGTTGGATGGCCGAGTCTGTGCCCGAGAGCGTGGTGAAAATATCTACTTTTTTTGATTGCCGTTACCTGTACGGTGAAGAGGCCATCATGACAGAGCTAAAGGAGTTTCTGGATTCTGAATTGCAAAAACCTATGGAGAAACTGTTTTTCCATATGGCTAAAAATGCTTTACAATACGAGCCGCCTTTAACTTTTTTTAAAAAGATCCGCACCTTTACCAAAGGCTCGCAAGAGGTTTTCGATATCAAAAAAGCCATGACGCCCATTGTAGATCTGGCACGCGTTTATGCGCTTAAAAATCACATCTTCGATGTCAATACCGGCGAACGTTTAAAGGCATTAAAGAATATCGGCATTTTTACCGAATCGGCTTACCTGGAGCTCATTCAGTCCTATTATTTTTTAATGGGCATGCGCTTGCGCAGGCAGGCTACCCAAATTATTCACGATAAAATGGCGCCCAATAATTATATCGACCCGGACACGCTCACTAAAATTGAACGCGTAACGCTAACGGAAATCTTTAAAACCATCGAAGGATTCCAGGCCCGTATCCGCATGGAGTTCACCGGCAATTTGCTGGGTTAGGGGAGTATTAAGTCAAGAGTACTTAGTCCGGAGTTTTGAGTCAAAATTCGGCATTCCTGACTGATAATTAATTACTTTAGTTCAACATTAGCCGACATTTTATCGTTGAAACTACAGTAGTTGATGGTTAATAGTTCATGGATTTTATTAACCATCAACCATCAATAGCACCTTGCTATCAAAAACTCCCCCTTCACGGCATAGCCGTCAATTTAAGTAGCTGTACTCATATATTGTTGATTTTCAGTTATTTAATTTTTAGGCGCGGTTTGCCCGCATGGGCAAACCTATGTATTTTTACTCTCATATTTTTCGTTTTTTAAGGCGGGGAGGTTTAGATGACCCCGCCTTTCTTATTTTTGTTTAACTATCTAAATATAGTATTTAAATATCTAATAATCAAATACTTATTACAATTTCTTCTATTTTTAACCTATGTTTTCTGTGCTCTTTTGAAAGGTGCTTTAAGTTTAATTTCTCCAACAGAGCTAACCACTTTGAGCATATCCCTAAAAGCTGCGCTCGCAATTCTTCTTTCGTAGAAGCGATTAGTCGATGCACCTTTAAAACACTAATTTGACCTATCTTACCGATAGCCATGCATATTTTCCAACTCAAAACTGCCCAGATCAACTTACTGTATAATATACTGGTTATACGATCCGAACTTCCTTTGGGGAACGTGTGTATCTTTAAAAACGACTTCCATGCTTTAAAAACCAATTCTATCTGCCATCGCAGGTGATATAACTTTTGGATCAATTCAGCGCTATATTTTTCGCTCACCAGGTTGGTAACAATAAAGTTAAACCCTGCCCGCTCTTTGAATCCCTTACTGGTGGTACTGCCTTTCTTTTTATTGTACTTTTCAGTATTGGCTATCCGCCTTGCCTTGAGCTCTTCACTTACCGGTTCTATTATTATCCTTACCGGCATCTTATCAGCTCCGATATATACCTGTTGATCAAATACGCCGGTTATGCCTTGTAGTTTCGACAACTCTAACTTTTGGTATTGGTCGTCCTTTAATAGATAAATCGTTGTTTTCGGACATAATTTATTAATAAAGAAAGCTTTGACTTTGTTAATATTGTTCATATAACTCAAGTGAGTGTAACCCAGATCTCTCATATATAATACCCCCGGCTGAATTGATGCCTTGTCCAGATGACTCTCACCCTGGTCATTTGCGTTGGCCGGAGTTACTTTGATATCGCTTTTACCACTTTTGATTTCAAATTCAAATTGTACAGATGCTCCCGCTTTCATCCCACTTCCTTTTGTTCCGGGGAATGTCTCTGCAATAACTTCCGGCAACGCGAAACGGGTAGAATCTTTGATACGGATCTCCAAGCCCTGTGTTTGCTCTTGCGGTAACTCAACTGCTATTAATTGCTCAAAAACGGCTTGTACAAACTTTGTCATATTGCTGTGATGTCTTTGATGCAATGCCTGCTTCGAAATATCAAGCCCATCCCTCCGCATTAACTGCATACTCATGCCGTTAAACGATTGATCTCCATCAAATAACGCCATATCCAATAGTTCCTTGCCTCCCACTTTTCGTTTGCGTTGTATAGCCTCTGTTTTACGGGCCAGGCCATCTAACACCGTTGGTTCAAATAGTTCCGAACTCATTCGCTCGAATAATGACTGCAATTTTGCAGTTCCGATTCTTGCTCTAAAAAAATTTTATCCCTTTTTTTTCTAAAGTTGACGGCTATGCCCCTTCACGGGGCAGGGGGGCTCTACTTTTTGGCTGCACTTAGCAATGTTGATGCTGCGCAGGCCAGCATATTGCCTTTTATTTTATTGTACAGCGATGTATTAATTGTTTTATTGATCAATATAGTGCCGTTGGTACGTGTAGCGGCATCAATTTCCTGTGCGCTTATGCTATTTAAAAACAGGTTTAAGTGTAAGGCTATTTTGGTGGTAAAATCCTTGCTTCCGTCCGCTATAATGTTATTTACCTGCACGTTAATTTCCAGGTTATCGTTCAAGTCAAATTCAGCGGGGATATGGCCTCCTGCCCCTGTTACATAAGTCCCTTTTAATATAACTGGAAAATCTGTACCGTTAGTTTGGGTAAATATGGTTGTAGTTTTTACTTCGGTATAATCGCCTTTGGGTATACTAATGCTTGATAGGCTTGGCACAAGCGAAAAAAGATCCACATTAGTTAAATTTGAAGAAGAATATTCCACTGGCATGCCGCCTCTTTTTGCACTCATCCGGAATTTGGTAATACTGGCTATTCCCCAATTCCAGCTAAATGCCTGGCCGCCTGTTGCCCCATTGGTTGCACCTGCTGAGGCAAAGGTAAATGATGGATTATCTGATTGCAGTACGAAGTTGAGCTGCGGATCGCTGGCGGAACTTGCTACATTCGTTTTTTTACATGCTGTTAATGCTACGCAAAAAACAAAGGCAACAACTCCAAAATGTAAAAGAGTCCTTTTCACTTTGCTGTCGGTTAATTAATAGTATAATTAGAGTAACAAATATAATATAATTTTTAAATTGTGCAATGCGAATTTACTATTGTATAGTAATGTGTTAGCCCCAATTTAGCTCAACACCAGCCATGCATTTGTACTCTCACCTGTTACTCTTTTGGAAATAATATTTCGCTTGCCGGGCTATAGCTACTAACATGTGCTATTCCGCTATATATCCAATCTATGTCTTGCTGTGTGTGGGTAACTTATATGTAAACAAACTGTTCGCGACTGATTAGTCATTTTTAAGGCATCTCATTCATCATGTAGCCATCATTAATTAGAAAAGGATATCAAGTTGCCTGCCGAAGCAACAACCGATACCCTTTTTCCTGGATGCATATTGGCGATGTGGACTTTTTTTCAGTTAAAGTCCCATCAACTTATAGTCTTTTTATTGAGGCTTATAACCTTTCGGATATGTTCCGTCTTTCATGTGAATCTCCACTACACCATCCTGCGCATCGTTCCCGTATTTTTTAATCCCGGCGCCGTCCGAAATTACATTCATAGATTGAATAGATGCCGGATCTATTTTCTTTAAAAAGGACGTATCCTGGCTTTCCGACTTCAGTATCACCTTATCAAACGAGAACACAACATACAAAGGTTTGCGCACTTTCAAATCCGCCTGCGCTACGGTATTTTTAATCACTAATTGCTTGGGGAATTTGCCGTCTTTCATGTTGATCTCAACTACACCGTATTTTGCATCGCTCCCATATTTTTTGATGGCGGTGCTATCTTTAATCACAGTCATGGATTGAATAAATGCCGGATCTATCTTGTTTAAAACAGAAGTATCCTGACTGGTCGACTTCATGATAATCTTGCCAGACGAAAATACAACATACAGGGGCTTCCGCGTCAATGGCTTACTTGTAGTGGTTGAGTCTTTACCTGGATGTATGCGAACCTGTGCGCTTAAAGCCATGTAATTTAATAAGAGTAGGATTGTTAAACAGGTAGTTTTCATGTTTTTAATTGTTAGTGGTTAATGTTTATTTAAACTAAGTTTTTAGTTATTTGGGTTAAAATAGATCCTTATATGAGCAGTTTTATGTTTTCAATTCTTAATGGGGTAAGGGTAAATATTAATTGGTAATGCTAATGTATAACTAATACTTTAGTTATACAACTAAAATGTTAAAATAAAAGCATATCCCTAATCACTATTTAAATCAGGCGCCATTGGATTAATGGCAGGGTTATTTCAAACATTAACCGGCCTATGGTCGGCTAAGAGTGGGTAGTATAGTTAGTCAATAGTATTGGTTAGATGGGCTGTTTCGTCGCTGTAGATGGTCTGATCCATGGAATAGTAGGCCATACCAAGCCCGGTAATAATAGTTTGGCTAAGCCAACTGCTCAAGCCACCTAATCCGTAGCTAACGCCAAGAGGCGCTAACAATAGCAATAATATAAAAACGGCACCGGTATATATCATCATGAATAACTTTTTCTTTGGCGTTTTCCAAGGCTTTTTGCTAAAGTAGTTTGCGGCAAATATCAGCGTGATAAATGCCGGGCAGGCTAAACCATTGCTAATAATGGCTATTTTAATGTAAAGGTAAAAGGCCCTAAAGCTATTGGCTATGGTATGGTTATTGATTAATAAAACAATGATAGGTGATGCCAATATACCGGTGAGCCATGCTTTTAAGGCATACTTAAAGTTTCTAAACAAGTCGTTTTCAGGGTCATCGTTCAGTATGTGAAAAAAAAGCCCAATGAGTAACGCGAGGCTGATAAAGAAAAATCTTGCCGGCAAATAATCAATATAACCGCTCCGGTAATTTGGCCCCTCGTATTTTAATTTGATAACCCTGTAAATAGATAACACAAGGCCCGCAACACCGGCAGTTACCGCAACTCCAAATATATCTTTCTTGTGTTGTAATTTTCGCAGCAGCCTTGCCGGCCCCTGTTTGTAACGGAATGGATTTTTGATGAAGATATTATTGGCCTTCATTTCCGGCCATACCTTCCAGATCACCCAGGCCGCCACCAAAGTTGTTGCCACAATTTCAATACAAATTTTGATATAACTGTTCATTGAGGGCCCTTGGGTGATAGCCATCAAAAATAAGGAAGGTTACGAGTTAAAAAAGGGGAGAGGTATAAAATTTGGCCGGTGGGAAATTGAATTTAATGATGATGCTTTATGATTGATTATTCATTTAATGATTAATTTAGCTCATGCGAATGTTTATGCTGTTTTTGTTGATGGGTTTAGCAGGATGCCAATCTGCTGCCGAAAAAAAACGCGAACAAAAACTTCGGGACACTATCGAACTGCTCCGAAAGAAGGCTGACTTTAAACCCCTTGAGAAATCAGAAGCGTACCATTTTATTAATCAGTATTTTCTTCCGCAATTTGATTAATTATGGCTATATACCATAAACTCAATAACTGAAATGATAACCAGTAATAGCCATGTTGAGAAAAATATCCAGACAACTTTTTTAATGCTCGATTTTCCCTTATAGTAAAGTGTTAAATAATATAAGGTTAGTAAAACACCAGCAATTGCAATTAAGCTTTTTAATACCACCATCAACTTAAAAAAGACTTTCTTGTAAACTTACCAAATTGTTGAACTATACTAATTCCCCGATTTTATTTTCAGCCCTTTTAAACAATCCTCAACTTGGCAAACTTCAATAACAGCTGCTTCTGCCCAACTTCTTTAAAAAATATCGTCGCTTTAATATCCGGTTTATTGCCGTCTAAGGTTAATACCTTACCAAAACCAAAACGTTCGTGCTCCACTTCCATGCCAACCTGCAAGCCCGATGTATCACTCGGCGCGAAGCCGGGGGTTGGTACGTGCGCTTTAGCTAAAATCGAAGTTGTTTTAATATTGGTTGCCGGTGTGGCCGCTTTTGGTTTGCTAAAAGTATCCTTTGTTGCCCATGCGCTGCGTTCATCCTCAAAGAAGGGGTTGCCTGCAGGCGCTTTCTTGGCAGTAAAATCAAGCTCCAGGTATTGGGCGTCTATTTCGTCTAAAAAGCGGCTTGGCTCGCAGTTAATTAGGGTGCCAAACTTAAAGCGCGATGTGGCGTAGCTTATGGTAAGCTTACTTTCGGCGCGGGTAACGGCTACGTAAAATAAGCGGCGTTCCTCTTCCAGGTCGGTACGCGAGTTGAGCGACATTTGCGACGGGAATAGGTTTTCTTCCAGGCCCACCACAAATACCTGCGGAAATTCAAGCCCTTTTGACGAGTGGATCGTCATTAATGATACCGTATCCGCATCCTTGTTTTTATCCTTATCGTCGTTAGTCAGCAAGGCAACGTCCTGCATAAAAATATCCAGCCCTTTTTCTTCCAGGTCTTCCCGTTCCGAAAACTCTTTGATACCGTTCAGCAACTCCTGTATGTTCTCGTAACGGTTCAGTCCCTCTACCGATTTATCCTCGTAAAGGTCTTTCAGCAAACCCGAGTGCTGGGCAATATACAAAGCAGAGTCGTAGGCCGACATGGTTTTGGTGATCACCTGGAAACTCTGGATCATCATCCCGAAATTGGCAACCGTATTGGCTGTCCGGCTATCCAAAAACTGAGTCGGGTTAACAATCGCTTCCCAGGGGCTAATGTTATTTTGTCCCGCGCTCACAATAATCCGGTCAACCGTAGTATCGCCAATACCACGTTTAGGGTAATTAATCACCCTTTTCAAGGCCTCCTCGTCGTTCGGGTTAAAAGTTAAGCGGAAGTAGGATATTAAATCCTTAATTTCTTTACGCTGATAAAAGGAGAGGCCTCCATATATTTTGTAAGGAATGTTAAGCTTACGCAAACCTTCTTCCATCGATCTGGATTGTGCGTTGGTGCGGTACAAAATAGCAAAATCATTCCATTTCATGCCCTTGTTGGCATGGTCCTGAAAAATCGCCTCGGCGGTCATCTTGCCTTCCTCATTATCGCTAAAGGCGCGCATCACCTTAATTTTATCGCCGGCTTCCTTTTCCGAAAATACGTTCTTCTTCAGCTGCTCTTTGTTGTTAGAGATAATGCTGTTGGCAACATTCACAATATTTTGCGTAGATCGGTAATTCTGCTCCAGCTTAAACACCTTCAAGTCCGGGTAATCCTTCTCAAAGTTCAAGATGTTCTGGATATTGGCTCCGCGGAAAGCGTAAATACTCTGTGCATCATCACCCACCACGCAAATGTTCTGGTTAATAGAGGCCAGTTTCTTCACAATCAGGTATTGCGAAAAGTTGGTATCCTGGTACTCATCCACCATCAGGTATTTAAACTTGTTCTGGTATTTATAAAGTACGTCGTTATGGGTTTTTAGCAGTTCGTTGGTTTTGTACAACAAGTCGTCAAAATCCATTGCACCGGCCCTAAAGCAGCGGTTCACATAGTTTTCATAGATCTTTCCTAACTGCCCGCGCCCGCTCGAAAAATCATCCGCCTGTATATCCGGGTTTTGCTGATATTCCTGCCACGATACCAGGTTGTTTTTTGAAGCCGATATGCGGCTCATTACAAAATTCTGGTTGTACAGCTTATCATCCAGGCTCATCTCCTTAATAATGGCACGCAATACGCTTTTGCTATCGTCGGTATCGTAAATGGTAAAGTTGCTTGGGTAGCCAATCTTGTCGGCCTCAACCCGTAATATCTTGGCGAAAACCGAGTGAAAGGTGCCCATCCAAATATTTTTGGCATCGGGGCCGGCCACGTGCATAATCCGCTCCCGCATTTCGCGCGCCGCTTTGTTGGTAAAAGTAAGTACCAGTATGTTAAACGAGTCTACACCTTTTTGTACCAGGTGGGCCACTCTATAAGTAATAACCCTTGTTTTGCCCGAACCGGCACCCGCTATAATCATCACCGGGCCTTCGGTTTGTAATACCGCCTGTTGTTGCGAAGGATTTAATCCCTTTAAATAATCCAAAATCTTCTCCTCTTTTCTGTTGCCGCGAAATTAAGGTTTTGCTTGCAGATTTTTACCGGTGTGGATATTTTGTTGGCCAAGGGCGGTTGGATAGAGCAAAACTTGCGTTAACGTTTTTATAAAATAATAAACCTGATTATTGCGTAAAATTAAAATTGGGGCGTTGCCTTCGGCCCAGACTTTCCGTTCCAAGTCCTCGCTCCGCTCCGGGCTCACTGCAATCCTTAACGCAGTATTACGGAACTTTATTCAAAACACTTGAGGATCAGTGTAAAGTTAAGAGTACTTAGTCTGGCGTTTTGAGGCAAAATTCCTGGCTAAGTAACAGACCAGGCCAACCGGAAAAAAATACGGATGACGTTTGAAACCTGTAGATTACTAAGCGCTGAAAGAAAAGTGCGCAAAAGCCCAACTGCACGCCGGGCCGGGAGCTGGCCTGTGGGCGGAAGGATGGGGCAGTCCAAAGCCCCCTCTAAACAGCGGAGCTCTCATGCACACCAAATGCAAACACAGTGCATAATCTCCCCCGGTAGGGGAGACTTTCCTACCGGGGAGGGTTGGGTGGGGCTTCTTCACGCGGCGATTGAGCGTGCCGATGTTCTAAATTAAGAGCTACTGATTATTAACGCAAAATAAGCAGATTGACAATCAGCGCAACCGATATGCTGCATACTTATCGCGCGCAAAAGATGGCTCCTCCCGTCGGGATGACATGATGGAGGGTGGTATGGTGCTGTAAATAAATAACTTAACAACGCGTCATTATAGGTATTAATGACTTTGACTAAACGATAACCGGCATTTTATCGTCGACACGACATTGTCTTTTTGGAATAAGGTTGATCAAAAGAATTGAGCTATAAGCTAAACTCCAGCTTCCGGTCCGGGTAACTGATGGCGTAGTTGGCTACCAGGCTTTTAATATAGCTGTTGCCGGGGTAAGGGGTGATGAGGCTTTTGATTGATGATAGGCCATTATCGGTAACGGTACTGTTGCTGATATAGCCCATGCCGTAAAATTCGCCATTCTCTATCAGGATGCAACTGTATTCATCATCGTGCCGGCCCTTATCGCGTATAGCAAAAGTTGATAAAGCCGCCTTGAGGTGCGTGGTAGCTTTGTTAACTCGGCTGTTATAACGTTTAGGTGTTTCGGTAACCTGGCAGGCGCAGGGTTTGGTTAAGTTACGCGGACAAGGCTGATCGTTTTTCTGGATAAAACACAGTTTAGGGCACAGGTCAAAATCCGCTATCAACTGGTTTAGCAAGCCATAACCCTCCAGCAGGGAATTACAGGTATATAAGGGCGCCGAATATTTAGTCCATTTATTAATAACCAAGCGCAGGTAACCGCGTTGATCTTCGTATTGATAAAGGCCATAGGTATGCTCATGCCTTTTTTGCGCGCGGTTGTATTTAGGCCATAGCCGTTTAATTTCAACGGTTTCTAATATAAAGGCCAATAGCTCGGTTCCGCAGGTTTGGTGCGTTATCTGGTGAATGTTTTTTAAAAATTCCTGCTTTTGCAGGTCGGCCCGGTTGTTGGTAAAATGGCTCTTTACCCTTTTTTTTAGGCTCTTGGCTTTCCCTACATAAACTACCTTGCCTTTGGCATCATGAAAATAATACACTCCCGGTGCATCGGGCAGGGTTTCAATATGCTGTTGCGGCAGGTTTGGCGGTAGGGATGATTCTTTACTGCGCTGTTTTAAAGTGTGTGTAATGTGCCCTTCTTTATCGTTAAGCAACATCATGCTAAACAACTTTGCCGTGGCATCAGCATCGCCCATGGCCCGGTGCCGCGCGCTGTTATCAATGCCCATATGCCCGCAAAATTTACCCAGGCTATAGGAGGGGAGCCCCGGAAATATTTTGCGCCCCAGCCTAACCGTGCATAATTTAGGGCTCTGCAAATCATACCCGGAAGCCATCAGGTGGTGCTTCACAAAAGAATAATCAAAATTGACGTTGTGAGCCACAAAAGTGCAGGGCTCCAATATTTCATAAACATGTTGCGCTATACTACTAAACGGCGGCGCATTTTTTACCATATCGTTATCTATACCCGTTAACACCTGTATGTGCATGGGTATGAGCATACCAGGGTTAATTAAGGTTTCAAAGCGGTTGGTAATGGTATGGCCATCATGTATAATAATGGCAATCTCCGTAATACCGTGTGCGCTGGCATGCCCCCCTGTGGTTTCAATATCTACAATAGCGTACATGGATATATTTGCTTGTTATGCAAATATATAAAAAATGCTAATTTATTTAGTTTATTTAGCAAAAGCTTGCAAAATAAGAAATATAAACCTTGTTTTTAAGAAAGGAGTCTTATATTCGGATCTTAACACATTTTGCTCATTTAACTATGGCGCAGCATGGTTTATAACTGCTGCCATTCTTCCAGTCTAATCACTTCGGCCTGGCGCGGGAAAACCTTAGTTGTAAGTACCCGGTGTACCTCTTCATCACCATCGGCACAACAGTCGGCCAATACCGTGATACGATAATCTTTATCTGCGGCTTCGCGTAAGGTTGATAATACTACACCGCTGGTGGCAATACCGGTTAATATGATGTGCTGCGTGCCGAAGGCTCTTAAAATCACTTCGAGATCGCTGCCTGTGAACGCGCTTACCCTGCGTTTTACAACGGTTACTTCGCCGGGTTGCGGAGCAATATCGTTCGGGATTTTCATAAACTGGGCGATATCAACAGTGCCAAATCTGGCTTTGCTGGCTGCAAAACTTTTATTATTCATGCTGATTTCTGGTGCGCCCTCTCTAAAACCAATGGTTACAAAAATAACCGGTATTTTTTTTGTCCTGGCATGGGCGATGGCCTCAGCCACGTTTTGCGTCAGGGATTTCGCGTCCGGAAGCATGCCAATTATTCCGGCCTGCATGTCCATTATCAAAAGGGCAGTGTTTTGTGTTTTTTGTTCCATTTTATTATCTCTTATAATGGTGTTCAATTTTTTTCTTTATGTGAAAATCCTTTAGCCGACATGATGCTTATGCCTGCAAAGCCGGCAAAAAAAGGCACAAGCGATAAGGTACGGTCAAAAGCAACCTGACTAACCTTGAAAAGTACGTAACCCACCACCAGGTTAAATAAAGCCCATAATACATTGACTACCGGCGAAGATAGGCCTCCTACCCGGCGGTTTTGAAAAAGGAGTAGGAAAGTCATCGCCCGAGATCCCATTGACAAAATGCGGTACAAAGTTGGCTAAAAACATACCGGCGCAAAAGCCGCCTAAATAATGACACCATTCCATAATAAGCTGTTTAATAATTTAAGTGAGTTATGTATAGTTAAATATGCTGATTCGTTTTTACCGGCTAATTTTTCACAGGTTTGTTTAACAGATACCTGGTAAATGTAATGGCTATAATCAATGCAAGTATTCCCTGGCAAAGCATCGTAAGCGGGGCCGAAATTCTTTGCGAAATAGTTCCGGTTAGCAAGCTCCCCAGGGGCAGCATTCCAAAATAAGCCATGGCAACATAGCTCATTACACGGCCCCGCATGTTAGATGCTGCTTCCATCTGTATAATGGTGATGCCCGCTGTCATCGGCATCAATGAGCCAAAACCTATTAACGTTGCAAACGGCATGGCGGCAGGGAAATAACTGATGCGCGAAAACATGATCAGCCCGATACCTAAAACTGCTATGCTGCCTAATAAGATGATTGTGAGCCGGTCGGTATTTTTTACCGAAGCCATAAAAAAACTACCGGCAATGGCCCCCAAACCTACAAAGCTGCTGATATACCCGAAGGTGGCTGCATTGCCTTTAAATATCACCTTGGCAAAAACCGGCAACATGGTATCATAAGGTAAAACAAACAGGCTTAAAAAAATAAGCAACAGCATAATGATACCTATAATAGGAGTTTGCCTGAGATATACAAAGCCCTCTGCCAGTTCGGATGTGACGTTCTTTTTGACTGGCGATGGGATGAATTTGGGGAATTTCATGAGCAATAAGGATGTAATTACCGCTAAAAAGCTTACCGCGTTTAAAGAAAAACATAGGCCTGCGCCAAAGGTCTGCAAAACAATACCCGATAAGGCTGGCCCTACCATTCGCGCCATATTTACCATAGCCGAATTGAGCGCGAGCGCGTTAGGCAGGTCTTCCTTATTGTTCACCATCTCATGTATCATCGGTTGCCTGGCCGGTACGTCAAACGCGTTAATTATCCCTAATACAACACTGAGCAGCAATATTTCCCAAATCACATAATGGTTGGTTAATATTAATACGGCTAACAATGTTGCTTGTACCATCGAAGCTGCTTGCGTAATCAGCAATATTTTATAGCGGCTATACCTATCTGATACGATGCCACCCAGTAGCGAAAGCAAGAAAGATGGAAACTGTTGGGCAAACACAGCCAGCCCCAGCATAAAAGCCGAATGCGTTAGCGAATAGATTACCCAGCTTACGGCTGTGCGTTGCATCCAGGTGCCAATTTGTGAAACGGATTGGCCACCAAAAAACAAGGCATAATTGTAGTTTCGGAAAGCGCGGAAAATACTGGTTGTGTTTTTTTTGTCCATTCAATGTTTGCGTGAATAATTTGACGTTATTTGTCAAAACGTCAAAAAAGCCTTAAATTTTTTTACTTCTTTATTCCGTGCATAATCACGTGCGATAATGCAGCAACCGCAGGCTCAATCGCTTCTAAATTATTTTCAATCACGAGTTCGCGCTTTAAGCCGTGTAAACTACTTAGCAGTACAAAAATGATCATCTCTTGCTTTTTTTCGTCCATAACTTGCAGTTCGCCTTCTTCAATTCCATCGTTTAAAATCTGTTTTAATAAGGCGCCCTCTTGTTGCATAATCAGGTTATGATGCACTATTTTAGTTTGATTAAACTGCGACATGGCATCTGCATCCATCCCTACATCAAGGGTTTTGTAAAAAGGCCTTTTTTCGCCTACTATCTTAAACTTGGCCAGGCAAAAGGCATTTATTTTTTGTTCAACGGTGGTTGCTTTATTAACAGCGCGGGCCATTGCGCCAAGCATTTCCTTAATTTCGATAGCAATTACAGCATCAAATATTTCATCTTTACTTTTGTAATAATAGTAAATTGAACTACGGCCTTTACCAATAGCCTTGGCCACATCGTCCATAGTTACTTTATAAAGCCCATGTATCTGGAAAAGACGCTTAGCAGCCTGCAGAATTTGCTCTTGCACTAAATCTTCTTTTGAGGGATTGCTAATGGCCATTGATGCTTTTTGTTAATACTTAAAGCAAATGTAGAAATTTATCTGACATTTGGATGAATTATGTTGAAAAGTTTACAAAAGCTTGTTGACTCTTCACCTTAATTTAATAACCGCGTTATTTGTTGGAAAAGTTACTACTGTTATTATAGGCTACTGCTATTGTACTTAAATGGCTCTTTCTGCTTGTCTATTCGTCAAGATAGTTTTTTGTTTTTCAGTTTAGTTTTGCAAAATCATGATTACCTTAATGAAATGTGCATAGGAGGAATCAAAATGGGAAGTGATTTTTATCCGTTTTTCTTATCGGTAAGTTATTATGCGCTACGCGGCTATGTCACCTGAAAATAAAAATCAGCTAAACAAATGTTCGATTCTACGTCCGGAACCAATGTCAGATTTAATAATACTAAAAAAAATTAGGGGAGGAGAGGGCAGGGGATATTCAATCTGTGATTGAATATTAAAAACTAAGCTTCAATAAGATGGGCGGGTATCTGTCACTTTTTAATCCGGTAAAATTTCCTGGTGCACTTGTAACAGATAAAATGCATTAATGGAAGCCAGGGGAATACATAAGCCACGAATGGGCTTCTTGGAATACGTGCCAGGGCAATTGAGCCGCAAAAGGGGACTTTTTTTGGGTAATTGTTTCGTAATCAGGTGGTTTGAGCTCATTTGATAATTCCATTTTAAATTTCAATAAAAAGGGGGACTAATTTTTCGTAAGTAAGTGGTTTAACAATAAATTCTTTCACGGATTTATAGGTGTAAGCTTTAATTTTTTCGATAGGATCAATTGACGAAGAGACGATGATAACACAAAAGTCGGCTGAATACTCTTCCAGTCTTTTTAGAAAAGTCCAGCCATCAATTTCGGGCATGTTGATATCTAAAAATATAAGATCTGGTTTGTTTGAATAGATATAATCCAATGCATTTTGAGGTTTATCAAAAGCTTTTATAACTGCTTTTTTGTTGTGTTTTGAAATAATCATTTTGTGCATCATATTCATCAGCGGGTCGTCATCAACGAGTACGATGTGGTCGCTCACCAGTTTTTCATATTTCGTAATTTCTTCTGAATGGACCGTTGGGGCTACTAAATTATTAAGGGTAGCAATAATATTATTTAGTTTTTCAGCCTGGGTATAAATATTTTGCAATAACTCTTTTATTTTTATTCCATAACCGAACTTTTCCTGTGCGTAATTGTCGAAATTTGCTAAACTGAGGATATTGCTTATCGGCGCCCGTAATTCATGAGAAGCAAACCGAGAGTAATAATTGGTCGGCAAAATTCCGTTGTGTTGGCAAAGGACTTGTAAAAAAAGACAAACTGCATAGGGTGTATCGTTGTTTAGTGTTAATGAGATAAACAGAATTTGAGTTTTTAAGGGGAATTGCGCCATTTTTTTAATTAAACTCAGATCTGCCATTACCGTTTGGCCGGCGAGGCATTGATCAATAATTTCCGAAATGTAGTCTTCTTGCCCCAGGGGAAAAATTTCTACAGCAGGTTGCCCCAATTTTAGTGGTACATTTAATAATATTTTAATACTATCAATTCCCCTGAGATTGAACGAAATAACATTTTTTGAGCTATCAATAACAATGTATGGAGTATCAGGAAAATTCTGAGTAATATTATTCCGCATAAGCCTTGTTTCCCGTGTTTTTTTTAAGATTAAAACCATCGTACGATAGCCAATTAGAAAGTGGACGGTTATTTGTAGTCATCAGAATTGCCCTTATAATGACAACGTAAAACAACTAAAAAATATTTGCAAATGCAAGAAATACTGTCAAAGAAAAAGATAGGAGAAAGAATTAGGTCGGTTAGGTTGGAACGTCATTATTCCCAGGCCTTTGTGGCTTCTATTTTAAATATATCGCGCAGCAATTACTCGCAGATCGAGATAGGTAACCAATTTCCGAGTTTTGAGTCATTAAGTAAAATTGCCAGTTATTATAGCAAAAGCTATGAGTGGTTGCTGCACGGGCAAGAGGCTGATCCTTACGTTGAAAACTCAGCACGATCTTCCCAGGAAATTCAAGCGGAAAAAAAGGTGCCGTCAAAAATTTTGTACGTTACCGAAAGTGCTGAATATGCCCGTAATTTAAAATCGGAATCTTATCTTAAACATTTACCGGTTTTTGATCTTCCAGGCTCATTTATCGTTGATCATGCAAGGTATCGTGCGTTTACGATTGACAGTAGTGGCAATAATATGTTAAAATATATTAACACTGGTGACTTGTTGATTGGTAAGTTTATTAAGAATTTCAGCCAGATTCTGATCGGTCATACCTATGTTATTGTAACTAACACAGAAATTGTATTTTGTGAAGTTGAAAATATATTATTTGAAGAAGGCATCATCGTTTGTAAATGTGGTGTGTTTTCAAATCCTAAATCGATATTACCGTTTAATAATATACAGGAAATATGGGAGGCGGTTGGGAAATACTCAAAAATAATTCAATCGGTAGTAGAAGAATTAGAAACTACCGTACAATCATTCCAAGCTTTAGTCCAAAAACTTGAAAACGAAGTAGCCAGGCTTGCTAAAACCTAAGGTAAGCATTTTGCAACGCACCAATTTAGGGATTAGCTTAATATATCGGGTCGTTGGATTTTTTTGCTCAATAGGGCTAATGCAACTTATATTCCCGGTCTTATAAACTCAAGATGATATTTATGACTTTGATCAACAGTAAATTAAGGCAAATTAAAAGTGCTTCTCTTTAAAAAAACGTGTTTAATTAGTAAAGTATCACTTAAATTTCACTAAAACCTGCGGCCCACAATAATTTTAAATATGGCTTTATCGGTGGCCTGGGTTAAGCCATAGCCGAGGCCCGCATTAAATTCCCAGTCGGCGCTGTAATTAAGATCGGTGGCAATAAATAGTTGATGTGTCTGGTCTTTTAGCAGGTCGTAGTGGAAAAAAGGCCCTGTGCTGCCGTAATATTCTAATCCCAAGGCTATAACCTTACTCACATCGTAGCTGGCCTTTACGTTGGGCGAAAAAACGAATCCGCGATAGGGGTCTGAGCCCGCAAAACTTTTATCAAGAGTTGGGTTTAGCGAAACATATAAGCCCGCCCATTTTTTATCGATAATGGGTCTCAACTCCAACGAACTTGTGCTTGTTGAGTATTGAGCTTTCTGAAAGCCAAATTCTGCCGATAAGCTAACCCCTAAGGGCCAATGCCAGCTGTTAGGTGCGGCAACCCGCGGGCGGATATGAGAGCCAACATAGCCGGTACGGCCATCGCTGCCGATGGTATTGAAAAAGTAGAAGCCGGTTTCAAACCAGGGTGTCCACCCGTGCGTTATTTCAACGGTCTCATGAAACACATGGTTGGTAGGGTAGGTGCCGTCAGTACTTGTTGTGCTGCCGTTTAGGGTGAAATTACTATGAAGTTCAAGCATAGTTCGTTCTTTTTCTACCGTTTCAGATCCATAAACTTGTATCTCATAATTGTCTTGTGATTTGGCTATAGTTGAAATCATAGTCAAACCGAAACATATTATTAAAATCCTTTTCATTTTCTTTAAATGGCCAATGTTGGATGTTTATTTCATGATTTTCTGGTTTTCCGGAATTCCCGTCAAAGGCCGCCTAAGGGCAACTGCCATACATCTGTTTATGCCGAAACCAGTGTTTTGAATGGCGTTGAATTTTGATGCCCTCAATTATACTTTTAATGAAGCATCGGCCACGGCTGGAAACACTCAGCTTTGGTGCGGTAATCAGGAGTGCTGGGCTAATGCCTTATTAATAGTTGATACAGGTACTGGGCTTAACAAATAGTTTAAATATTAAGGTGATACAAGTATACCAGCAGAATCTGTAGTTAGGATGAAAATAGATGGTGTGCGTATTTTTTTGCTTAATATACGGCGCATTTTTTGCGATCGATGAACGATTTGATAAACATTGGCATCCTTAAGCTGTCATCGCGTTAAGCGCTATTGTTTTTGCCGCTAATCATTATTGTCGTTTTGGGTTTAGTTACACTCTTGTGTGCCTATTAAAGCAAGTAATTAAGTGCTTTAATAAAGAGCGCCCGTGTTTTATTCCGGGCGCTCTTTTAATTCATTTTATTGTTCAGCTGTACATTCACATTTATACTGTCTGTCTTTCACAGTTGCATCAGCTTTCTTTGCTATGGTTCTGGTTTATTTACAGGTCTGCAAATCTAACCCAGCCAGAGTTAGTTACCAACTTATGTACAATGGCCATCAGCAAGATGAATATATATCACAATTTAATTTACAACTAATAATAGTGAGTAAAGCACTAATTTCTTTACTCAATTCTAATAGCCACCAATGGTATCCAAATCCGCTAAAAAAGTCTTTACAAACGTAGACGCCGGTGCACCATTGTTTGGCACTAATTGAAAGCTAATTCTTACCGCCACTGTAGGGACATAATAAGGCGCATAATACCCAGTCGACATTTGATCTAGCTCACCATCAGTTATAGATTGAGTAAACGCGGTGTGCCCCCCTATAGACTCGACATTAATTCCGTTCTTAACTGAATAAAAAGTAGTATTTGGATCAATTAATACAATAGCCTCATTCATTTGAGCTATGTAAGCTCCTGTTGTTGAGGTGTTTATTAAATCTGGGTTTGTCACAATTAGTTGATCCATTTGACTGTTGAGGAAATATTCAGTAATATAATATCCATCTGCATCAGGAGTGTGATTTAGCCTTGCGAGTACGTGGGGTCTGGATTTTAAGTTGAATACTCCAAGAGGTTTGTTATAAAGCGGTATAAAGTTTTGAGCACTGGATGTTATAATAGATCCGGGTACATATACTGAGGTAGGGCTTGATGGAAAAGAGCCCTTAGTAGTTTGTGTCCCATTTAGATTGATTGTAGAGTTCAAATTCAAATTCATTGTCGGCGTACTGTCACTGTTTCCACCTATGATAGCACTAAATATACCAACTATAGCACCCGGAATATTCCCGATTGCACCTGATAAAGCAGATGATACACCGTCTTTGATTTTACTAAACACTTCATTTTTCATACCAATCTTGTTATTAACAGCGCCGGTTTGAGATAAGTTGCTCAATACATTACTTCCAATAAAAGACACCGCAGCTTTTCCAGCAACAGTACCTCCATTTTGTAAGGCTGCATTTAATGGATCAGATGGTGAACCTGCTGCTGTTTTAATAGTGCCTGTCTCTGTTCCCCCTAAAGATATTGTTGAAACACTATTAAAATTGACAAACCAACTTAATTGTATATCCTGATAAGAAAAGTTAGCGATTTGGGGATCGTATGCAATTTCGTATTGAAGCATATACCATTTATTTGAAGCCAGCGGTGCCGATCCATCACTTGGAGCTGGCTCAATTTGTGAAAAAGATGTTTGATTTTTGGATGAATTGGCATCAATTATATCCGACCCCATAAAATTAAGCATCGATGAACTTTGGTTGCTAATAACTTTCAAGCCGTCAACAATGTAGGTGGAGGGGTATACAAAAGAAGTAGTAGTGTACAAGTAAATTCGCATTATCCCCCTGTATCGATTGTATAAGATAAAATATGGATTAACAAGGTTTCCAGTTGCGTTGGCATCAAAGGTATTATATAGAAGTACCCAGCCGTCAGCTGCCTTATGGTCATTAATTACGTCGGCACCATAAAGGGAAGATAGGCTACCCTGCCCTATCCATGGTGGTGGAATTTGAGACTGTCCTGGAGGGGTTGGCATCCAATCGACTGTTTCCCAATTAAATGTAGCTGGGGTAATAGCAAGGCTTCTGGAGCCTGACGAAACAGATAAAAGAGCAGCCTTTGTTTGGGGTGCAATTACTTCACGTTTGCAACCAGCGACAAGCAGAGATAAGCAAAATAATAAGGAGATAGTTTTTTTGTTTTTCATTTTAAGTAGATTTTAGCTTTACATAATTAATTTTGTGCGTTTATTAATAATTTCTTTTAAAAATGCTGGTTGCCTTTGCCATTAGTTTGGTAAGCGCCAATATCTCTGCCGGGCAAGGTATATTCGGTTACACCATAATTGGGGTCAACCGGTACAGTTGATTTTTCGAGCCCGTAAGGCATAAAATTGGTAAACCCTTTGCCTACGCAGGGCGAAGTAAGTTTTAAGTTAAAGTTATACGTGCTTACCGTTGTAATATCTGAAAGCTTAGCACCTACAGGCATGGGCACCGGGCCATTGATAAATTGGGGATTATTGGCGCCCAATATTGCCGGGTTAGCAGTGTAAACCATGCCCGGCGTCCATCCATTAGGTAAAAATGCAGATGGCGATGGTATGTCGGTAGGCATGGAGTTGGTAAAGGCATTACTAACCGCTATTGAGGGATAGATTTGGTTTGCTACAGTTAAGGAATCGGCGTAGGTGTAATTATAACCGTACCTGATATTGGCCGTGTCGGCAATGGGGTTTTGCACTATCCTTAATCCAAATTTGCAGTTTACCATGATGTTGTTATAGGCCATGCCAGCGGCGCCCTGCTCAAAATTGATAGACCCGCCACGGCCTGCAGCCGAGCGGCGATAACCGCAATTGACAATGGTGTTGTTGTACATCCGGATGTTTGATCCGGGCACGCCCGGAATGGCTGATATATTTGAATTTTTAGGGCCGTTGGTGGCTATGCCAATACAAACATTATAAGCAAAATCGCCAATGGTGCCAGCTTTGGCATTGAGCGCTTCGCCACCCGTATACCCGCATTTTTCGAAAGTATTACGAAAAAACTCCAGCTTGCCACCCAAAGTACGTACTGCATCATCAAAGCTTCCATAAATCCACGAATCCTCCAACACAACCATCCCGTAAGGGTTTTGAAAATAAAGAGGGTAGGGGCTGCTTGAAATTACTTTGATGTCTCCGCTTGTGGCAGCGCCTGCAAACTCGATATGCGTCCATTTTAAAATAATTTTTTTACAATCGGCTGCGCCAAATATACCGCTCCATTTTCCTGCATAAGCAGAATCTGTAGCCGGATTTTTTCCAATGTTATCAGTTTTTACCGTGCCCAAATGGGTAAAATAAACCGGTGCATCTTTAGTGCCTAAACTAATCAGTGTGCCATGTACGCCAATGCCGTAGTTGCCTGTAAAGTTAATTTTAACACCAGGCTGGATAATTAAGGTATCGTTTACATTAACTAAAACGTTAGCGCAGATATTGTATGTTTGCCCGGCCAGCATCGTCCCTTTAATTGAAGCAGACGTAGCACCCTGATCCGGAACCAAGCAGCCCTTGTTGCTTATTGGCGATGCAATAGGAACTATCGCCGCAGATAAGTTTCTAAAATCAGCATTTTTTTTACACGAGTAAAAAACTGATGCCGATAAAAGCAGGCTGATAACTATGTATAATGTTTTCTTCATGATATTATAATTTGTAACGTATACCGAATAAGTAGTTGGCTTTAAAGCTGTCTTTTTGAACTGTGATCACCTTATTTACATCCGTTTGTAATGCCAGTGGCCTTTGGCCGTTTGCCAGGTAGGCGTTATACGACTGGTGAAGCTCTAATACATAAGGTGTATTGGTGAGGTTATTGGCTTTAGCAAAAAATGTAAACTTTTTACATAGCGTTTTTTCGGCCGAAAAATCAAGTTGTTCGGTTGGTGCCTGGTAATAATCAAGGCCATAAGCAGGATTAACAAAAGCCACCCGTGTACCGGTATAAACAAAAGCTCCCTGTAAATTGAGGCCCAGTTTAGCATTACGGTAAATTAAAGACATGTTGGCTATGTGGTCAGACTGTCCCTGCAATGGGTGGGTTTCATCCTGAACACGTGATGATATGATTCCGGCATCGTTACGGTAGGTGAAAACCTTTGCTGTGGTGATTTTTGATTTGGTGTAAGTATAGTTGGCAACCACACCCATGGGGCCAAAATACTTGGTAAATACGGCCTCAAAGCCGTAATTAGTAGCATCTGTTTCATCATTTTTGGGCATTAAAATAGCTGTAGTGCCCTTTGGGGATACCTCGTATTCAATGGGGTTATAAATCTTTTTATAAAACGCGCCTAATAAAATTTCGTCGGCATTTTTGGGGAATAAATCATAACGCAAATCAAGATTATCTGCCGTGGTATGGTTTAGCAAGGGGTTTCCTTGCTCCTGGTACACTTCTCCCATCTGCCCGCCGGGTATCATATCGCTAAAAGCCGGTCTGGCTAATGCACGGTTGTACGATAGCCTGATGCTCTCGTTGTCTTTAAGGGCATACTTCAATAGTGCGGTTGGTAAAAAGTCGGTATAATTGATGATGCCGGTTGCCGCATCAACAGAAGCAGGTAGCTGAGTGGCATAGTTTTGTTTGGTATACTCCACGCGTACGCCACCAAGTGCCTCTAATTTATCGGTTAGTTGCCATTTACCTTGTATGTAGGCAGCCGCTATGTTTTCTTTAAAGGTGTAATCGTTACCATCCGGCACAAAAAGCGACTTATCGGTGGTTTTAAATGTAAAATTAGCCGCATCAATAGTAGTATAAACCTGGTTATTGCTGGTACCCAGGTAAGGGCTTAACGAATAACTGTTATAATAGCTATCGCGGGATTTGTTGCGTTCCAAACCGCCAAGCTTAAGTTCAAATTTGCGGTTTAAAAGCTTAAAATTGTCCGTCAGGTTTAAATATACAGAGTAGTCCTGGTCGCTGTTATGTGTCCATATACGAGACATACCTTGTAAGTTATCTGAGCTTACAGTTGTTTGTGTAATAGGGTATTCATGGTCAAACTCAGCTTGGTCGGGGATATGGTTGTTGGCCTGCGAATACGCTACCGACCAGTCAAATTTCAAAGCATCATCAAGCTGGTGAATACCTTGTAATGTGGAGTTATAGATCGACTGATACTGCCATCTGCTTCTTGAAAAAGCATCTACCAAAGCGTTAGTGGATATGGTATCGCTTATTCTGCGGGTTTGATAATCATCCAGGCGAACAAAAACGTTCACTAACGATATTTTATTGCGGTTATTAAATTTGTAGTCAAATTTGTTATTCACTCCTATCCTGCGGCTTTCCTGCGAGTATGTTCTGGCTTCTAAATCAGAAAACGTTGGAACATTGTTTACCCCTGGTGATGCATTGGGTAAAAAGAAGGTTGAGTTGTTACCCGTGAAGTTATCCTGGTAACTGGTAGAAACAATGAAGCCCAGCTTTTTATCTTTAAACAACCTATCGCCAAAGGTTACCCCAAAGTTGATATTAATAGGGTTGGCTTTATTTGAAAAATGAAGGTTGTTAACCGGAAAGTCAGCCGCTGTAGCGGCGTAGCTGTTACCTTTAATTTCAGTAGGTGCTAATTTGCTGATGGTAGACCGATCAAACTGTTCAAAATACCTGCCTGCAAAAACTGAATTATACCCGGCAGAAAAGCTGGCCTGTAATAAAGTAGCGGATGGGGCATCCTTCATTACCAGGTTAATGGTGCCGCCTATTGCATCTCCTTCCATTGATGGGGTGAGGGTTTTACTCACTTCAAGGCGCTCCAACAGTTCGGCAGGGAAAAGATCGAGCGGTATAAAACGGTTTTTGTTATCGGGGCTTGGTATTTTGATGCCGTTTACCAAAGTGTTGATATAGCGTTTGTCCATACCGCGAATGATGGGATAACGGCCTTCGCCCGAGTTACTTCTCTCGATGGTTACGCCCGATACCCGTTGCATTACATTGGCTACCGTAATATCCGGCGATAATTCGATGCTTCGTGCCGAAACAACATTCACCAATTGGTTGGAATTTTTTTCGATGGTTCTGGAGCGCCTGTCGGTGGCGCTTTCGTTGTCTACAATACTTACCGAGTTCAGCTCGTTGGTTGTAGGTTCCATAACCACGTTTAGCGTAGTTGTTTTCAGGTTAGTTACGTTTACCTTTACCAGCCTGGTTTTGTAGGATACGAAACGAAATTCAAGCGTGTAATCACCCGGTTTAAGATTTTTGAAGGTGAAGTAACCATCGAGTTTTACATACTGGCTTCTGCCTGTTTCTTTTAATGACACCGTTGTGCCTACCATGGGTTCTTTGGTTTCAGCATCGGTTACCTTACCTTTTATAGTTTGGGCTATTGCCGGTAAGGATAGTGCACCCAGTAATAAAAATAGTGTAAATTTAAAAAATAAGTACTTGTACTTCATATCAGGGGATTAATTTTCTGCAAAGAAACCCACGACAATCTGAAGTAAATCTGAAGTTTACCGGTTTTTTAACACAGGTAACTTAATGGTAATAGTAAGTTAATCTTGGCCGGGTTTTTTGAACCATGTTGCTTTATTTAGTTAAAAAGCAGGTGGATAATTTGCCTAACACGATACTCATTTGCGTTATACTTGTAGCCATGGTTATACAGGCAAAGTAAACCGCTATTGCTACTAATTATGATGTACTTAGTATATTTATTTTTACTGAAAGCCCCAGCCTTCAGTAAATGTTTAACTTTTGACATAAAAAGTAAAATTTAACCTGATGCCTGTAAGCAAGCGAAAATCTGTTCAAAGTAAAAGAGAGCATATCCCGGTATATAACCTGAGTAATTTCAATCCCGTTCATCGGCAAGCTGAGGTTAGCACCATCTTTGGATATAATAACATTGAAAAGAGCAAAGTGATAGAAGGATTTGAGATTTATTCGAGCGATGGATTAATCAGATCTATGGGGCCTTTAAAGTCTGAATTTTACAGGATTAGTTTAACCTTAAAAGGCACCCTCGACATGCAAATCGGTCTTGATCACTATGTGCATCAACCCAATACCATTTGTTTTACGTATCCCAATCAAATATTTTCAAAACGAAACATCAGCCCCGATGCGTTTGGGTATTATATTTTATTTAAGTCGGATTTTTTAAACGATGTTATACCGTCTGTTAAAATAGCAGATGAGTTTCCGTTTTATCATACAGCTGGTAAGCCAGTTTTTATTTTGGCTGAAGAAGAAATTAAAACCACTGTAGAACTGATTTTAAAAATTGATGACGAATTGCAACACCGTAAAACAGGCCGGGTAAAGGCGATTAAGATGTATGTATACCTGTTACTGCTAAATGCCAAAAGAAGCTATGAAAGGCAACAGCTAACTATTGGGTTAGAAGTTTCGGGCGCAGAGAGCCTCTTATCGCGGTTTAAAAAGCTGGTTAGCATCCATTATCTTACCAAGCGCCAGGTTTGTAACTATTCGGACATGCTCGCGGTGAGCCCAAACCACCTGAACAGGACAATTAAAAGGCTAACCGGGATGACGGCATCAGATCATATCAAAGAAATGTTGGTCCAGGAAGCTAAAGCGCTATTAAAATACACCGATAGTTCTGTCGCTCAAATTGCTTACCAGATGAATTTTAGCGATCCGGGCTCTTTTAACCGCTTTTTTAAATCGGCTACTCGTCAAACACCGCATAACTATCGTTCCAAGCAGGATTGAGTATATATAAGGCATAATGCGGTACATCAACCGGTTTGCCGGGTCATTTAAATTTGCCATATCAATACAAACAAATTAATATGGCATTTAAAAATCAAAAGGTAATTATTGCTGGCGGTACCTCTGGGATAGGTTTAGCCACAGCGCTGATGTTTGCTGATCAATCAGCATCAACTGTTGTAACTGGTAGGGATTTATTGAAATTAAAAGCGGCGGAGCAATTAGGCTTGCCAGCTTTTCAGGTGGACAGCACCAGCCCCGCTCAGTTAGATAACTTTTTTTCAAACATTGGTATTGTTAACCATCTGGTTATTGCCCTCGGGAGCAATAAAGGCTTGGGCAATTTTAAAGAGCTCGATCTGGATAACATCCGCAAAGGCTTTGAAGAAAAATATTGGTCGCATCTTAATACTATAAAAGCTGCGCTGCCTTACATGGTGTCAACAAATGGAAGTATCACCTTGCTCACGGCTATCACCGGGACAGCCAAAATACCCGGAACATCGGGCATAGGTGCGGTTAATGGCGCCTTAGAGATTATGGTGCCTATATTAGCTAAAGAATTGCATCCCTTACGTATCAATGCAGTCTCGCCGGGAATTGTGGACACCCCATGGTGGGACTTCTTATCAGCCGAAACTAAAAAGGAAACCTTTGCCGACTATGCGGCCCATATACCACTTGGTAGGGTTGCCCAGCCTGAAGATATTGCAAGCGCGATTTTATTTTTAGCTGCCAACACGTATGTAACGGGCAAGGTGTTGGTTTGCGATGGTGGAATGGCGTAACAGCGATAGCTTGCTCAACAGGTTTTTATTAACCGGTTTTTACAGATTGAGCTTGGCAATGGATAACAGGGCAGTTACTTCGTGTTTGGCAACAGCAGAAAATAGATAATTTATTTTTTAACGCAGCCAACTGGCTCTGCCCCGATATTTAGATGGTATACAATATGCCTGGCCTTAATTGGTGGATGGCTCAATTGACACGATATGCTCTTTGCCGATAAATGCAATGACGATATCCGTCAAAACATCCTCCATGGCCAGGCTATTAACATCGTCAGTATAATGTTCAGACTTGCTGATCCTGACGTTGTTGCCGTCAACTTCTACTTTGTATAAATATTCCTCGTAAGGGGCAGCCAGCCCAATTTCGATAGCGTTTCCGTTTTCTATAACCTGGATTAAGTGATCCCTATTTACTTTACTGTTAAACTTTGCCGGAAGCAGTTCGCTAATCACCTGGCTAAGATGATGTACAGACGGATTGATGGTAGTTTGATAGGTCTTCATAATAATGTTATCAACCGTATAGTTCTTTGGTTTTCTACCGGCTAATTCAATAACATCAAATAAGGCTTTCAGTTTTAATGATATGAGGGAGATGCAAGGCGACTAACCCTTAATTAGGTAATCCATTCATATCAACTTAAAAGAAATATATCCTAAGCTTAATAACCAATAACTAAATTCAACTGAAAACTAAAGCCTGAACTGTAAAGTTACCCTGGTGGCAAATTGGTCCGGCAGTTCGCCGCGCCCGTTTAAGTGGTCGAGGTGCGTTAGCCGGTATAAAAAGTCGACACGAATAATTTTGAGTATATTTTCAACGCCGTAGCCAGCCTCAACATAGGGCACCGCGCCCAAACTTCTGTCAACTATAGTTCGGCCATGTCTAAAAGCCTCATTATTGATGGTCGAAAGGCTGCCCTCCAAAATATCCACTACCGCAACTGTGCGAATATTCAATGACTTTAATAAAGGAATACTATTTGTAATAAGGCCTTCCATGTGCTGAGTATAAGTTAATGATGCATACCTGTCGCTGGCAAACTCCAGGAAACGCATGGTGTTAAAGCTGAAGCGATGATTCTCCACCAGTGTAAAAGGCACATTGCTGGGGATGTATCCGCCCGTAAGCGAATATTCGCCTTTCCCTAAAATACCCATGTGCAATTTTTGCTGCACGTTAACAAAAAACTTATCGTAATTAAAATCGGCATCAAACATTCCCTTAAAGCCGTGGATGTACCGCAAAGTAACAGTGGGGTTATCACCGCCGTTGCCTACGGTAATCCGTTTATTTATTTTGGACGATTGCAGTAAGCGGATCCCTGGCCTCCATTGTAATTCGGCACCCACTTCCGATGTTTGGTAGGTGTGATATACCTTCTCGTAGTCTTCCGGGTCATGATATTCAAAAGGCGTTAGCGGATCAAACGTGCTGTGCGTAAAATTTAGCCTTGCCCTTAAATTAGGTACCAAGTCGGTTTGGATGTAAGCTTTAATCACATTCTGAAAAAAGGGGCCCCGTGTACTAATCTGCCCATTGCGAATAGAGGCGTTAAAAACATTGTTCCCATTAATGGCAAAGCTCTCATATTGGTAACCGGTTTGGCCAATATCGTGCAGGTAAGATACCCCAAACTGCGACCAGGGCTTGCGCGAAAATATATAATCGACGGAGCCGCTATATTTAAATTTTTGGTCTTTAAAGGCGTAGCTTAAGTAGCCGCCTAATATCAGTTTATCGCTAAAGTGCGTGTTTGTAATTCCCCCAAATCTAACAACTGTACCTTCCAGGTCGTTATGGCTAAATGTGTAAGGGTAGGGGCCAAGGCTCACTTTACCAATTTTATAATAGCCGTTTATCAGCATGCCAGCTAAGGCGGCGTAGGTTTTAACGATGGGCAGGTTTTTTACCGTATCTATCATTTGGTATACCCTTTTATCGGCTGCAGTAAGCGTGTCATGGCGATTTTTGGCCCAGTAATCTTCATCCTTTTTGCTTACGTCATCGCTCATTACCAGGCTTTCTTTAAATAAGCTCTCCGGATATTCCTTGTTGACCTGCATACCTGTATTTGATAGGTAAAACTTGCAGATAAAGCCCGATGTACTTTTGCTCAGCGCTGCTATTTGTACCGTTATTCTTGTTTTTTCGGGTATCCAGGCAGTAGTGCCATCCGGCTGCGCCATTTCCTGCTGTATCCTAACCTTGCTCAAAAAGTTAAGATTGGCATCCTGGCCCACTGATGCATCCATGCGGTATAAGGCATAGCTATCCTTGGTAATCCACATTACGCCAACCAGAGCCAAATCATGAGTACGCTTGGGCTTAAATTCTATTTTGTAATATTCTTTGCCGTCAATCTTATCATGTTCATCGGTAAGCTCGTAATTATAAAAGGTTTTCCAGCTATCGCTCAGGGGCGATATAAAATCTTTTCCGGCTAACCGCAGGTAGTTTTTGTAAAAATCATATTGTAAAAACGTTGTTCCAACCAGCTGCGATACCAGTGTTTCGTCCTCAATGCCAACACCGTTTGATTTGGTACGCAGTACGTGCTCTGTTTTTCTAAGCGGATCGTTTTGGTAAAAATAGTCGGATATGGTTTCAGAGGCAAAAATCGGTAGTATGGGTGTACCATCGTCTCCTGCAATTTTCCTCAGGCTGTCCATTAGCGGCAATATTTGTTTAAATACCTTTCGCTGTTTCATTTTCTCGCTCATGTTGGTTAGCGATACTTCAATGCGGTTATAACTTTGGTATTGGTAGCTCTTTAACTTTTGCAGATCGTTCTCCGGTTTATGCTTCACCATGTTGGCCATAATTTCCCAGGCAGGGTTTACATAAGTTTTAGGAGTAATATTTATCGCGTTCAGCATTTTGGTGTTCACAGCAAGTTGAAAGTTAATTTCGCTTTCGGTAGCCTTGGGTATTAATTTTCTGGCTGGCACATAACTTACATAGCTGGTATAAATGCTGTCGGTTGCAATGTTTGCGGGGATGCTTAAGTTATATAAGCCATCAAAATTGGTAGCAGCGCCTTTACGCGTGCCGTTATTTAGTTTTACAAAAACGGTTACATAGGGCAAGGGTTCGCCGGTTTGCGCATCGGTGATTTTTCCGGTAATGTTTTTTAAATGTTGTGCACAAGCAGTATTATCAAAATAGCCGCCTGCCAGCAAAAATGTAATAATGAGTATGAATTGATAACCGGGTAATTTTTTCCTTACGGGAAGTAATATCTTGCTCAATTTATAGTTCTTGTTTTTATTAATAGTTATATTAAAAAGGCTGCAACCGGTATTACAGGCGCAGTGTAACTTATTTGGCTCACAAAAACTCTTTAATTTGTTATACATAATGAAGATTTACATGATGTATAGGGCAATTATTATACCCATAAAGCGGGATAAAAATAATCTTGACCGAATGCAAAGCATTTAAGTTAGATTAAAAAATCCATAGCCATATATTAAAGAGGGGTTGATATGCTCTAATTGCAACAAACTTATTACAAATATATACTAATACCGTTAAAAATCAAGCCTGGCCAATATGATAAAACCGGTATGATTGATATATGGTGTACATGCACCCACACTCCCTTTGTTTTATAGGAAAGCCGCAGACATTTATACCTATGGAATTACAGGTAGCCTCACGCTTGAAAGCTGCCGGTTGTTTGACGAGATAGAAGTAAACGTTGATTGCTTTTGAAATTAAGTTTATCAATATACTACATCTAACTCAGTGCTCAGCGCTGCTCTCCAAAGTGCAATAAGACCAATCCATATTTGCGGGTTATGACGCGATTTGATCAGTAAGTGTTTCTCTTTTTCGTTTGCGCCAAATCTCTCCTTTATGTCGGGTGGGCACAATATCCCCTAACAATTTAGCCCATGGTTTAAGGTCGTCTATACGGTCAAAAATGATTTTTAAAATGGCAACAAACGGGATGGATAAAAACATGCCCGAAACGCCCCATAATGCCCCGCCCAGTAAAACTACAAGGATGGATACTAAAGCGTTGATTTGTACTTTTGACGAAACGATACGCGGCACCAAAATATTATTATCAATAAACTGAACGATCATGAAGGAGATAACGATACCAATCTGCGTACTATAGCCATCCTTGGTAACGGTAGCTATTAACAAGGGAATGGCAATGGCTATGATACCGCCAATATACGGTAGCATATTCAGTATGGCGCCCATTACACCAATTAAAATGGCATAATTTACACCTAATATCAATAAGCCGACGGAGTTTAAAATGGCTACAATAAAAGCCTCGAGCAACAGGCCAACCATATAGCTTTGTATGGCAGTTTTGGTTTGATTTAAAATAACCCTCACATGCTGAGAGTTTTCTTCAGCAAAAACTTCAAATAAAAAGTTCAGCAAAAGTGTTTTATAAAATAAAAACATAAAAATATAAACCGGAATTAAAAATAGCACGCTTAACGTGTTTAACGCTGTGCCTAAAGTTGCGCCCAGCAAAGCCTTGCTATTGTTTAATGCTTCGTTAATTAGTTCGTTCTGTTTATTAATGCTAATGTGAAAACTGTTTTGCAGCCATAGTTGCAAATCGTGAAAAATATGAGCGAACTTAACTTGGAGCGCGGGAAAAGTATCGCCAAAATGAAGCATTTGCATCGACAGAAAGAAAACAATGCCACCTACAATAATATAGGCTATCAATATCGAGGTTAATATGGCAACCGCCTTTGGCAACTTGATGCGCATCAATAAATTGCATATCGGGTTAAGCAGAATAGCAATAACAAGCGCGAACGCAAAAGGCACCAGTATACTTTGAAGGGTAAACAGGATATAAGTTAATAAAATAAGCCCGAAAAGGACTACCGTAGTTTTAAAATAAAAAGGATATTGTTTTACAGTCACGGGAAGAATGGCGGGGTTGTTTATAGTTAATTAAACTGTATGGCAGGCGTTTAAATTTATAAGTGAATTACCGCAAAATATTAAATGCTGATTTTAGTAAAATAACCGTACCCACTTTGAGTGAACATGGATCAATTCATAATGTTTGGCAGTTTAAAATAATATCATCAACAAATTGATAAACTGCTTTTATTTGTTCATAATCTGTTAAATACGTTATAATTTGGCTTATACCAGTATATAAAAAAAGGGTTTCCAAAATTAATTGAAAACCCTTAATCAATGAATTATATTTAGCCAACGATGTCGAAAATTAATTTCCTACAGCTTCAGCAGCTTCGTCAACCTTGCTTTTAATAGCAGACCGGGCCGAGTTTACAGCATTATCTTTAATATCAGCCAGGTTATCAGCTGTTGATTGTGCCTTACTTTTTACAGATTTAATGATGTCGGCAAGGTAATCTGTCAATTCTTCTTTGATTTCATTGCCTTTATCTGTCGAAATCAATAAGCCTACCGCTGCAACAGCGGCAGCTCCGGCCAATAAACCCACTATTAATTTTGTTTGATTTTTCATAGTCATAACGTTATGATAAATATTTTTTTATGTTCAATAACAGTAAGATAACAACAAAACTGCCGTACTGTTTACACTAAATTTAAAATATTTAAATTTAGTGTGATCCAAAAATGTTTTGTCCAAGCCATTCGCCATGGATAAATTGTTAATACAATTAAAGTTTAGTTGAAATTTACATCACCTTTTATTAGTCTCCATTTAACCAGCTGCAAGAAGGTTGTATGTGTGTAAAACTAAACTATGCCGATTCCTCAGTGAGCCCCCCCTTAAAGGCAACTTTTATGCGGCCATTAAGCCTCCATACATTTTTTAATAACACAAGTTAATATTAGTGATGAGCCGGTTTGTGTTACTAAAATGATTAGCTTATCTTTAACAATTTTTAGCTGGTTTCTTTTAAGCTTTATGTCAAACGTTAACATCACTTCAAAAGGGATCCAGAAGATCCTGAAAAAATATAATGCAGAACAAGCTATCGCTGAGTACATCTGGAATGGTTTTGATGCGAAAGCAGATACGGTTTTTGTGGATTACACAGTAGATGCACTTGGAACGCTGGAGTTTCTGGAGATTTCCGACAATGGCTACGGAATTAATTTTGATAACCTGCGAACTAAATTTGAGCCTTTTTACGAGTCTGAAAAGGCAATAGAGATTTCGGCACCTGTTCATACTTCGGCTATGCATGGTAAAAATGGAGTTGGTAGGCTCACCTTTTTTACTTTCGCTTTCTCTGCGCAATGGATAACCACTTTTCAAACTGCCGAAGGATTAAAAAGCGGCAAAATTCAAATGAATGCCGAGCGGTTAAATAATTATGAACCGGTGGCTTTAACCGTTGCCATGAGCAATCATTCGGGTACTACCGTAACCTTTAAGGATGTGCAGTTAAGCTCCAACCAGATGGACGAAGAAATATTGCCCTACCTGATGGCCGAGTTTTGTTGGTTCTTGGAGCTTAACCGTTCTAAAAATTTCCGTATCATCATCAATGGTGAAGTTTTAGATTATACGCCCAATGTAAGCAGCCGCGATGAACTCGAATTTTATGAGGATAAGTCGGGTACAGTTTTCCGGATCACTTTTGTGCAATGGAAAAAGGCGCTTCACCGCGAGCTCTCTAAATACTATTTCCTGAACAGCACCGATAACGAGGTTTATAAGGATTTTACGACTTTGAACAAAAAAGCAGATGACTTTTTCCATAGCGTTTATATTCAGAGTGACTTTTTTGACGATTTTAATTTTAAAAGCAGCGAGAGCGATCAGCAGGATCAGTTATTCGGAAAAACAAAATCATCAGCTGAGTATAAATTCCTGATCAAAGAAATTAGTAAATATGTTTTGGATCGGCGCAAGCCTTACCTTCGCACTTTTGGCGAGCGGATGATTGAACGCTTTGAAGAGGACGGCATTTTGCCGGAATATGCTAACGAATGGGAAGGGAAATATAAAAGGGCACAGTTAAACGAAGCATTGCTTTGTTTGTATGGCATTGAACCTAAATTGTTTACCAACCTAAATACAGATCAGAAAAAAACTTTTGTTCGTTTTTTAGATGTCCTGCTCGAATCCAACGAGCGGGAGCAGCTTCTAACCATCATCGACGGCATCGTTGATCTGGAACCGGAGGAAAGGGAAGAACTTGCTAAACTATTCAGCACCACACGCCTTAACCGAATCGCGGGTACTGCCAAGCTGGTTGCCGAGCGTTACCGGGTGTACCATCTGTTAAAAGAGTTGGTTACAAAACCCCGGCTAAACGCGGTGGAGGTTAAGCATTTGCAGTTGGCTATTGAGCGCCATTGCTGGATTTTGGGCGAACAGTATCACCTGATTACACCCGCTGATGCACGGTTTGAAGAAGCCCTGCGCAGCTATACCCATATCCTGACAGAGGGGGACAACGCTCCTGGAATCGATCAACCGGATGAGCTTAGGGACACGGATGTTTTTGTCAGCGGACAACGAATCCTCGGCAACCGCGTAGAAAACATCCTGGTAGAGGTAAAACATCCTGCTATAAATATCGGAAAAGAACAATACCTGCAGGTAGATCAATACCTTGATATCATTTTAAAGCAGCCTGAATTTGGCGGCGACAATATGTACTGGGCGTTTCATTTGATAGGGCAACAGTTTGACGACTCAGGCTTTATGGAGCAAAAAATAGCGGGTAATCAAAACCCAGCAGATCCCTGGCTGGCCCTGTCGCTTCATGATGGCCGCGTAAAAGTGTACGTAAAAACCTGGAACGCCATTTTTGCCGATTTCGAGTTGAGGCACAAGCAGATAAGCGAGAAACTAAAACTTGAACGGGATAGGTTGATCAACGAATGGAGCACTATGGCTATGTGATATGCCCATTGACAGCATACCACAGGTAAGCTTTTGCGGCATCACAATCACCATAAAACGACCAGATCCAGGTTCTGCGCGTTTTTTTATGTATTTGCCCATGGGGTAAGGTACAAAATCAGCAACGCATCGCACAATGTTTGGCCAGTTAGCCTATCGTTGTTACCTTAAAAATCTCACCTAAAATGAGTACCCCAATAAGCCCGATCACCGAGACAAGGGTTTCCATCAATGACCAGGATAAGAAGGTTTGCTTCATAGACAGGCCGAGGTATTCTTTGAACAGCCAAAAGGAAGTATCATTCACATGCGAGCAGAAGAGACTGCCGGAGCCCACCGCGAGCACCATCAGGTTGGGGTTAGCGCCATGATGTGCAATCAAAGGATAAACTATCCCCGCTGCGGTTAGTCCTGCTATGGTGGCGGAGCCCAGGCAAAGCCGGAGCACAGCGGTGATAAGCCATGCCAAAAGCAGGGGAGGTAGGTTAAAACCTTGTAAAAGGGCGGCAAGCTCGTTGCTAACGCCTGTTTCCACAAATATTTCTTTCAAAATGCCCGCACTGCCAATAATTAACAGGATCATGGCAATATCCTTCACAGATTCGCCATAGATGGACATAATGGTAGTTAGCCTTTTACCTGTACGTATACCCAGTGTGTACGTGGCTATACAGATGGTTAGTACCATGGCTATCGTAGGATCGCCGATAAAACCGCTGATATTTTTTACAGCGGCATTATAGCCGTAAACCCTGGTTATCAAGGTACAACCTCCAATGATCAGTACCGGCAGCAAGGAAGAAAATATGCTGGTAATTATCCCTGGCAATTGCGCATCGGGCATTTGATCCCCTCGCATGGAAATTGCGGGGTTAGATTGCATTTTTTTTAACGTACCCGCAAAAATAGGCCCTGCGATGATAATTGCTGGGATAGCTACAATAACGCCATAACCAAAGGTTGTAGCCAGGTCGGCGTGAAACTGCATCACCAACGCCATGGGCGAGGGATGGGGCGGCACAAAACCATGCATTACCGAGAGTGATGCCAGCATAGGCAAGCCTACATAAACAAGCGGTAGCTTATAGTTATAAGCCACCGAAAATATAATAGGGATAAGCAATACAAAGCCTACGTTATAAAACAAGGGTATGCCCACAATAAAGCCCGTTAACGACATGGCCCAGGTTACATATTTATAACCAAATGTGTTTTTAAGTACGGTTGCTATTTTTTGCGCCGCGCCGCTATAGGCTACCAGTTTACCCAGCATAGCCCCTAATACAATGATGATGACTAACGAGCCCAGCGTATCGCCCAGTCCTTTATTAATGGCCTGAGGAATACTGCTCACAGGCATGCCCAGCAGCAATGCTGCCACCACGGATACCAACAAGAAGGCCAGGAAAGTATTAACTTTGCCCCAGGCTATTAACAGCACGAGCATCACGATGCAGGCACAAAGGATGGATATCGCCATAGATTTATTTAATGTGAATCCCGCGTTACTGTCGGCCCCGAGCCACCCACCAGGAAATCCAGATCTGCACCCTTATCCGCCTGCTGTACGTGCTTGATATACAGGTTTACATAACCGCGATCTGCCAGTGGCATCGGCGGTGTCCAGTTACTTCTTCGGATAGCGAGCACTTCATCTGTCACCTCCAGGTGAATGCGCTTGTTAGCCACGTCAAGTTCTATGATGTCGCCGTTCTCCACAAGTCCCAGGTTTCCGCCTATGGCTGATTCGGGCGATACATGCAATATCACGGTACCGTAGGCAGTGCCGCTCATTCTTCCGTCTGATATCCTCACCATATCTATCACCCCTTTATCAAGTAATTTTTTGGGTAGCGTCATGTTACCAACTTCGGGCATGCCTGGATAGCCTACAGGGCCAACACTTTTTAATACCATTACGCAAGTTTCATCGATATCAAGCTCGGGATCATCAATCCTTGCATGGTAATCCTCAATATCTTCGAACACTACGGCACGGCCACGGTGCTGCATCAGGCTGGGCGTGGCGGCCGATGGTTTTATCACAGCGCCGTTAAGGGCCAGGTTGCCCTTTAACACCGCAATGCCTGCTTCCGGGATCAGGGGCTGCTCAAACTCGTAAATAACTTCCTTATTATAGGTTACTCCGGCGCTGGCTATGTTTTCGCTATGGGTTTTACCGCTCACCGTCATCACGTCCATTTTTAAAACCGACTGCATTTGTTTGAGCACAGCTGGCACTCCACCCGCATAGTAAAAGTCTTCCATCAGGAATTTACCCGAGGGCATTAAGTTTACCAGCAGCGGCATTTTACTTCCAATATCGTCAAAATCCTCCAGATTCAGAGGCACACCAATCCGGCCTGCTATTGCTGTGAGGTGAATAATAAAGTTTGATGAACCACCTACGGCGGCGTTTACTTTAATGGCATTCTCAAAAGCGTCGCGCGTTAATATCTTGGAGATGCGAAGGTCCTCTTTAACCATTTCAACTATTCTTCTGCCAGATAATTGGGCAAGCCTCTTTCGTCTGGCGTCAACCGCGGGGATGGCTGCGCCACCTGTCAGGCTCATGCCTAACGACTCCACCATGCAGGCCATGGTAGAAGCGGTGCCCATCGTCATGCAATGGCCCGGGCTTCGGGACATGCAGCTTTCAACTTCTGCATATTCTTCATAGCTGATGTTGCCTTTCTTTAGCTCTTCTGTCAGCTTCCATACACTGGTGCCCGAGCCAATATCATGGCCATGGTATTTTCCGTTTAACATAGGCCCGCCCTGTACCACAATGGTGGGCAAATCTACACTGGCTGCACCCATTAAGGTTGAGGGTGTAGTTTTATCACAGCCGGTAAGCAGTACCACCCCGTCAATTGGGTTACCTCTTATGGATTCTTCGGCATCCATGCTGGCCAGGTTACGAAACAACATGGCTGTAGGTTTTAGCAGTGTTTCGCCTAACGACATGATTGGAAATTCAACCGGAAAACCGCCGGCTTCCAGTACACCGCGGCGTACGCTTTCAGCAATGTCGCGCAGGTGCGCGTTACACGGCGTCAGTTCCGACCACGTGTTACAGATTCCTATTACCGGCCTGCCGTCAAACATATCCTCCGGCATACCCTGGTTTTTCATCCAGCTTCTGTAAATAAGACCCATCTTATCCTTTTTTCCGAACCAGTCCGAACTTCTGTACGCTCCCATATCTACCTGTTATATTTTAAGTTTATAATTTATATCTCGTCTTTGCTTAAAAGGCCGTTAACTAACCGCCAGATGCCTAATGGATTGGTGTTTTTTAATTCGTCGGCAAGCAATGCCTGCGGCATGTTCTGGTAACATACCGGCCTTGTAAACCTGTTGATGGCCGCTGTGCCCACCGATGTGCTCCTGGAATCGGTTGTAGCCGGGAAAGGGCCGCCATGAACCATGGCACTGCACACTTCAACCCCTGTAGGGTAACCGTTAATAAGGAGCCTGCCAGCTTTCTGTTCTAAAATATCCAGCAGATCCTGGTATTCAATTAGATCAGCATCGGTGCCATGTACGGTGGCTGTTAGGTGGCCGCTAAGGTTTCGGGCTATATCCAGTATATCTTGCCTGGACGTTGCTTCTACCACCATGCTGGTTGGCCCAAATACCTCCTCGGACAAATGAGGCTGGGCTTTTAAGGCATCACTTTTTATTTTGAAAAGTATGGGAGAGGCTGTATTATGGCTATCTGTATGATTCCCCTTCGCCAGTGTTTCTACACCATCAGTGGCGGCATGTTTAGCAACACCGGCATTGTAAGATTGATAGATATTAGCAGCCAGCATAACGCCGCCCGAAGTTTGCGTAAACTCTTCTTCCAGCTTGCTGTTAAAAATTCCGGCACTTTCTGAGTTTTCGTAAATAAGCATCCCCGGATTGGTGCAAAACTGCCCCACGCCTAAGGTTACCGATGCAGAAAACCCTTTGGCCAACAACTCGGTGTGGTTTTGTAAAGCTTGCGGTAGCACAAACACAGGGTTAGTACTGCCCATTTCGGCATAAACAGGTATCGGTACTTCTCTGCGTACCGCAAGGTCATAGATCGCCTTACCTGCACCGAATGATCCGGTAAAAGCAACCGCCTTCACATTGGGGTGCTTAACCAACTGTGATCCTAAAATTGGCCCGTCGCCAAATAACAGGGAGAAAACCCCATCCGGCATACCGGTTGAACGGGCCGCTTTTTGAATGGCCTTACCTATGAGCCAGCTGGTTGCCGGGTGGGCGGGATGAGCCTTTACAACCACACTGCAACCTGCCGCAAATGCCGAAGCGGTATCGCCCCCGGCCACAGAAAATGCCAGCGGGAAATTACTCGCCCCAAAAACCACCACCGGGCCAAGGGGTATCTGTATATAACGGATATCTGGCTTTGGCAGCGGCAAACGTTCTGGATTGGCCGTTTCAATTCGCGCGTCAAGCCAGGAACCTTCCCTCAATAAATTGGCAAACAATTTGAGCTGGCCTGTAGTTCTTCCGCGTTCACCTTCTATACGGCCTTTCGGCAAAGACGATTCAGCGCAACATATAGTAATCAGCTCATCTCCTAAGTCCATAATTTCATCAGCTATGGCCTCTAAATATTCTGCCTTTTCGATTCCTGATTTTTTCCGGTACACCTGGAAGGCGGCAGCTGCTTTTTCAAGAGCTCTATCAACCTCGGCTGGGGTTGCCACAATAAATTCTGCTATTTTTTCGCCATTTGCCGGGTTTATTGAGGTCATGATGTCGCCTCCTTCGGCCGAAGCTACAAAGCCGATAATATGTTCTCCACTTATCATATCGCAACTGTGTTTGTTAATGTTCCAATCTCATCAATAGTGATTTTGACTATATCGCCGCCACGCAGCGTAAAATCGTCGGAAGGGATTATACCCGTACCCGTCATTAAAAAAGCGCCAAAGGGGAAATCAAGTTCTCTGAATAGGTAATCGACCAAGTCGGTATGTTTACGCCTCATCTGGTTGATTGAGATCTGGTCGCTGAATGCGATGGCCGAATCTCGTATGATTTCGATACTGATATTGGTATCCGGGTTGATAGGGCCTTCCGGTACCAACAGGCAGGGGCCAAGGGCAGCTGCACCATTGTATGATTTGGCTTGGGGCAGGTAAAGCGGGTTTTCGCCTTCAATATCCCTCGACGACATATCGTTGCCTATGGTGTAGCCTTCTATAGTGCCCGCCGAACAAATAAACAAAGTTAATTCTGGTTCAGGGACGTTCCATTTGGAGTCTTTACGGATGCGGACTTCATCACCAGGCCCAACCGTACGATAGGCGGGCGCTTTAAAAAAAAGCTCGGGCCTTTCGGCATCGTAAACCCGGGTGTAAAAATCGCCGCCTTTAGCGTCTTTTGATTCCTCTATCCGAGCCTCGCGGCTTCGAAAGTAAGTTACTCCAGAGGCCCAAACTTCCTGGTGGTCTATAGGCGCTAACAGATCCGAAGCGACCACTTCTTTTAATTGATCATCGGCGTTTAGCTGTTTCAATTCATTGCTCACAACTTCAAAAAGATTAACCCGGTTCACAAAAATGTTCCAGCTTTTCTCTTCACTTAAAAAATATTGGTCATTACGGCTAATAATAATACCCTGCCTGGTGTTGTAAATTTTCATCATAATTGGTAAGCTTAAGTCGGGGTGAATATATGGTTTATTGGTTTATATCAGAACCCGGCTTATTGAAAACGATAGGCAAATATGCCTTTTAAAGCGGTATTTACAACATATTGTTAATATACTACAAAAAAATGCTTCAATAATAAAATAAGCCCCTTTATTAAAATTTTAGGTTTGAGCAAGAGGTAAGATAATGCCTGCGACTGTGTTTTACTGCACAATATAAACCTAAAACCAATAATTAAAAATGAGAGCTGAATTGTTGTTGAAATTGAGTATCATTATAACCCTTTTACACCCACTACTCGCATTTGGGCAGGGCGATTCGATAACTATGAAATTATGGGACAATGGCGCTCCTGGGTTTGAGAGCCGCAGAAACGAACCGGAAAAAGGCGATAAATACATTAGCGATGTACATAATCCGTCCATCACAGTGTATCTGCCCCCAAAAGAAAAAGCTACGGGTATGGCTGTTGTGATTTGCCCGGGAGGCGGTCATCGCATGTTGGTTATAAACTCCGAAGGCAGGGAGCCCGCCAGGTATTTCAACAGCCTGGGTATTGCAGCTATTGTTTTAAAATACAGGTTAGCGCGCGATACAATGTCGCCCTACAAAATTACCGTACATGCCCCGCAGGATGCCAACAGGGCCATGCGGCTTGTGCGCAAGAATGCTGCGCAATGGGGCATTGATGCCAACCGGATAGGTATTATGGGTTTTTCTGCGGGCGGAGAAGTTGTTAATATGATGGCCTATGCACCAGGCGATGGAGATTTGCGCGCCACGGATGCCATTAAACGGCTTAGTGCAAAGCCCAATTTTGTAATATTAGTATACCCGGGGCCATTAGGTGTGCCCAAAGAGGTTCTGCCAGATGCACCACCGGTGTTTTTAGTGGCTGCCAATGAAGATGTTTGCTGCTCGCCGCCTATTATTGCACTTTTGCAAGCCTATCGCAAAGCTGGAGCATCGGTAGAAGCCCATATTTATGCAAAGGGTAACCACGCTTTCAACATGGGGTACCGGTCGCCTTATCAATCCTTGAAAGCCTGGCCTCAACGTTTAACCGATTGGATAGTAGATAATAACTACTTTAAATCAGCAACAGAAGTTAAAAAGTAATCAGCTTGAAAATGGAGTAGAACCCCGCCCATTTTAATTAACCATACATATTTTTTATCGTTTATACAGCTAACCTCATTGCTTCTGTTTTGAGGTAATGCTGCCGGTAATCCAACGGATTTTTTTTGGTGAGTGCTTTAAACTGATGATAGAAATGAGAGATGTTGTTATAGCCGCAGGCGTAGCCAATCTCGGCCATATTGTACTCTTCTTCCACCAACAACCGGCAGGCGTGCCCTATCCGCACTTCCATTAAGAACTGGATATAGGTTTTCTTTGTTTTTGATTTAAAGTACCTGCAAAAAGAGTGTTTTCCCATATTGATAATGCTGGCCACATCCTCTAATGCTACCTTTCGGTGGTAATTATTAAAAGTGTACTCAAATATGGTATTGATGCGGCTTTGGTCAACACGGTTTACTTCGGGGTTAAAACCACTGGATGATATCAACTCATATTCTTTTGAGGAAGCTATCAACTCCAGGGCCGATAATAAGTTGATCAGCTTTCTTGAAGGAGAATCGGTAAGCATTTCTTCCGCTATTTTAGCCACTTTTCGTCTGGTTGCGCCTTTTAATCGCAAGCCCAACTTGCTTGTGTTGAGCAGCTTAACAATCGGACTAATTTCGGGAAGGTTTAAGAAAGCATCTCCCCAAATATTATTTTGAAAAAGGATCACTATCGTTTCCCCAATTTTTTCATCATCCCGTTCCAGGTATTTTTTTTCGCCTCTGAATGTATGAGGCAGGTTTGAGCCAAATAAAAATACATCGCCATTTTTAAACGGCCCTACGTGATCGCCTATCAGGCAGGTACCGTACGTTCGTTTAAGTACCAACAGTTCGCACTCCGGGTGATAATGCCATGCACTTGCCATAGCATGGCCTATATCTTTATGTATATTAAAAGAGTGCTCCGGATTAGGGGTTGCCTTTTTTAATGTAGCCTTCATGGTTTATAATTGGTTAAATTACAGCATGAATTTATACAATATAGCTGATATTTTGATAAGTGGTTTTGTTTTTATTGTCGTAAGTTTTATTGGAATTGGATTTTTGTATCAGTAAAACAAGGTGTATTTTTTACACTTAAAATAAATTAAGTATTTGATTGTTAATTATTTATGATGTGATAATCAAAGAAAAGCGATGCGGATGTGTGAAATGAGGCTTGTTAATATATTACAAAAAATTGCTTTGATAATAAATTCCGGGGCTTAAACTATTCCATACTTTTGATCAGATCGCTGGGGTAGCTGTTACTACTTGCTTTTCTCCATCGTATCTTAATATAGCCAATTTTTGCTTATCGAAGTGTAGTGATATGACTGTTTGATTAACAGTTTTAAATTGATTGCACTGGCACCTTTTTTTTAACCTGATCAATACAAAATTACCTATGATAAACGGTGACATTATTTGTCGTACCCAGAAATTGTTTATTAGCGCTCAACGCCTAAGCAACACACTAAGTCCAAATGTGATGGATAGCCAGTTTGGGGTTTTAAATTGGCAGCAAAGCGGATTTAACGCCAAACAAATCAATAACCGAATACGCTGTGAGCGCATGATGGCGCCGGGCAATAATTTACAGCGATGAAAAGAGCTGATTTAAAACTCGTCAGCTATTCTTTTGCAATTGTGTTCCTGCTTTTGTTTATTGCCGCCGTGTTGGCTGGGCGGCATTCGCTGGCGGGATGGCCGCTCACGTTGTTTTTTATAGCGCTGGCCATGGCATTCCGTAATAACAATCTTTTAAAAGGCTTCTCATTTACCGTCGTCATCTTTGCAGCCGTAAGTTTCGCCATGTATTACCCTGCGCATTTTGTACAGTTAGGCAATTTTAAGCTCTCTAAGCTTATTATCCCGCTGTTGCAATTCATCATGTTCGGCATGGGGAGCGAGCTCAGCTTAACCGAACTGATAACCGTAGCAAAAAAACCAAAGACTATCCTGATAGGTACCATTTGCCACTATGCCATAATGCCCTTAGTAGGTTTTACCCTGGTAAGCCTGTTTAATTTCCCTAAGGAAATTGCCGCCGGCATCATCCTGATCGGTTGCTGCCCGAGCGGCCTGGCATCAAACGTAATGGCTTACCTGGCAAGGGCAAACTTAGCTTTATCAGTAGCCATTACCACACTTTCAACCTTGCTTTCGCCCCTGTTAACGCCTTTATTGATGCAGTTGCTGGCCGGCAGATATGTTACCGTGCATTTTTGGGATATGGCCTGGGATACCACCAAGGTAGTTATCATTCCAATAGTAGCCGGGTTGCTGTTTCACTTTCTGGTGAAAGGCAAAATTAAATGGATAGATAAGATTTTGCCTGCCATATCAATGGTTGGGATAGCCCTTATTTTAATGGTTATAACCGCGGCGGGCAGGGAGAGCCTGATTAAAGTGGGCGCATTGCTGGTTTTGGCGGTACTTATCCATAACCTGGCTGGTTATACTTTAGGGTATTGGATAAGCCGTTTGCTGGGTGTTAAAGAAAAAGATTGTCGCACCATATCGCTCGAGGTGGGGATGCAAAATGCCGGTTTGGCCTCGGGCCTGGCTTTACTGATGGGCGGAATGTCGACCATTGGCTTAGCGCCGGCAATATTTGGCCCTTTAATGAATATATCAGGCTCGTCGCTGGCTACCTGGTGGCATGGCAAATTGCCGCCGGAGGATGTAAAGAATGAACCAAAGGAAGCGACGGCGCTTACTTAGCTTATTTTATATTTTGATAACCAATTAAGCATATTGATATGAAACGATTTTATGCAGCTAATTTATGTGTATTGCTATGTTTAGCTATGGCACCGCTGTGCGGCAAAGCCCAGCAAATAGCAAAGGACGAACTCATTTTTTTAACGCCGCTTTGGAAAGGGGAACGTTATACCGATGGCAGGCCAAAAGTACCGGACGGTATCATTAAACGGATGAAGCTGGTGAGTATTGAAGAGGCATGGGCCGTTTTAAAAAACGAAGGCTATAGCTACCAGATTGCCGAAGATTGGCCTATACAAATTAACCCCGACAGTGTGCTGGTAGGCAGGGCCGTAACCGCAACCTTTATGCCTGCCCGCAAGGATGTATGGCAGGCCATTGACGACCGGGGGAAACGCCAGGGCAAAAAAGGGCAGAACACCTGGCCGGTTGATATTTTAATAAAAGGTGACGTTTACGTGGCCGACCAATTTGGCGCACATACCAACGGCCCAACCATTGGCGATAACGTAGGCAATGCTATTTACGCCAAAACCGGTAACGGGATAATTTACGACGGGGCGGTAAGAGATTTACGCGGTTTAAAAGAGATAGGAGGCTTTACATCCTACATAACCAGTTACGACCCATCGTATCATAATCCGCCTGGTGATTTGAATACCATGATTATGGGTATCAATCAGCCTACCCGGATCCGCAAGGTTACGGTAATGCCGGGCGATGTGGTTTTGGCAGAAGATGGCATCGTTATATTCATACCCCCGCACCTGGCAGAAAAGGTAGTGATCAGCTCAGAAATTGTGCGCCTGCGGGATATGTTCGGTCACCTTCGTTTACGGGAAGGTACCTATACCGCAGGCCAGATTGATGCGCGGTGGTCTGACGATATTGAAAAAGATTTTTCTAAATGGCTTAACGATCATATCGATAAGTTGCCTGTTCCGAAAGAACAAATACAGGAAATATTAAAAACACGCACCTGGTAAATGCGCTGCACATACACCGCCGGGATAAACTGAATTATCAACCACTTAAACAAATACCCATGTCAAACTATGCTAAACAAAACAGGCGCTCTTTCCTGTCAAAAGCGGCTCTCTCGGGTGCCGGGCTCATGGCCGCACCCATGCTTAACCTGCAAACCTACGGGCAGGGATTAATAGATGCGAAAGAAAGAACACCGCAAGCATCTGCACCTTCGGATTTAAAGATAACCGATATTAAATGCGCGTATTCGGGCGGCGGCCTGTTTGTGAAAATTTATACTAACCAGGGGATATGGGGCTGTGGCGAAGGTGTTGACGCTATTTCGGGCACATACTACCTTGTTAAGCGTTTAGGTGCTCAGCTAAAGGGGCAAAGCCCGCTTAACCCTAACAGGTTAGCCGAACAATTGCGTAAAGGCGCTTTTTTTGGCGGCGCACAGTCGGGCATGTTTGTAGCGGTACTTACAGCTATTGAAGCCGCCCTTTGGGATTTAACGGGGAAAGCATTGGGCTTGCCCGTATACCAGTTATTAGGCGGAAAATTCAGGGATAAATGCCGTGTATATTGTGATACCGAGTTATACACAGCTACAAACCCGGTGCCCGACGACTATGCCAAAGCTGCCCGTGGAGCGGTTGACAAGGGCTATACCGCCGTAAAATTTGATATTGACGATGCCCGGGACCCCAATAAATATGATCGCTGGAACTGGACAGCCAATAATGCCGAACTGGAACGGATGTTTAACGCGATAGCCGCTGTACGCAAAGAAGTTGGCCAGCACATTGATATTTGTGTGGATATGCACGGACGGTACGATGGTACAACCGGCCGTAAAGTGGCAAAAATGATGGAGCCTTTAAACCTGATGTGGCTGGAAGAACCTGTGCCTGCCGATAATATTGACATTTACAAAACCATTACGCAGGAAACCAGCACACCTATATGCGCAGGCGAAAATTTTTACTTAGCTTATGGCTACACGCGTTTGCTCAGTGAGGCCGGTATTGATATTGTGATGCCCGATCTGCAAAAATGCGGCGGCCTTGGCGAAGGGCAACGCATAGCCAACTTAGCCAACCTGTATTATGTCCCGTTTTCCCCGCACATGGTGGGTTCCTTCCTTGGTGCAATGGCTACAGCCCACGTTTGCGCATCGGTGCCTAACTTCCATATCTTAGAATGGCAAACCTTAAGCGATACTGAACCCAAATGGAAGGAGATTGTAACGTATGATAAACCTTTTATTGAAAAAGGCTTCCTTACGGTATCCGATAAACCAGGAATAGGTGTTGAAATAAATGAGGAAGGCTTAAAAAAATATGCAGTTAAGGGAGTGCCTTTTTTTGAATAACAGTACAAACCTTTTGAACCGCATGGGGCCTTTCCGCTTGATCCGAGATCGTTACCTGGCCGCCAACTATACGGCGGCGAATAAGCTTTAAAATAGATTCCTTTTGCCCAAAGACGATGAAATTCTAAACCGGGTGCCGATCTCTGCAATAAAACAGGAATGGCTATTAGTCCGGCTGAATTATGGAACGCAATATTTTGGGCGATCAAACCGATGTTATCATTGAGGGGAGGACTCAATAGCTACTAAAACGCTAAAGGACACGGCCAATTTGCCCGATTTAATGTTTATAACAATATATTAATAAAAGTATGATGGGTGTCACATTGTTAATATGTTACAATTTTTTGCTTTAATACTGAAATTACTTTTCAGCTAAGTTGCCTTTATTTGTTTTAGAAACTCAATAGTTTCAAAACCAATTATAAATTAAATAATACCATTGTTTTTATTGATTGCCTATTTTGTTTACATGTTACCGGCAGTGGTCACAATTGCTGGTTTACAATAAGGGTTGTTTTTATTAGAAAAAATAATTCCATTGAAGATAGAAATTGATTAAATAACCATAACCAATTATAATTATATGAAATAAATTTACCTACCAACTATAGGATGGTACCAAGGCGGTGCCGAATTCCATTCTTTATTCCCCTAAACCGACAGAGGCGGCTTTACGAGGCTGCAAGGGAATCTCTATTGCAAATTTAAACCTATTTAACTAATTAAATTATGGAAAAAAAGTCATTATCCTTATTATGTATGTGTACTGTTTTAACCTTGGCAATGCTCTTACAATATACAGAAAGTGCCATTGCCGCGGGTAATGCAGTACCCGGAAAAATTGATGTTAAACAAACAGAAGCTATAAAAGAGAACGGCTTTGATAAGAGTCAGCCTCCTTCTGTATCACAAATAATTGCAAAAGCTATTAGCGGTAAAGTATCAGACGAAAAAGGAAACAGCTTGCCGGGTGTAACCGTAACTGAAAAAGGCACGCGTAACGTAGCTGTCACCAATATATCAGGCGAATACAAAATTAATGTGGCCAATACCGGGGCGGTGCTGGTATTTTCCTTTATAGGTTATAGCCGACTTGAAATAGCTGTTGGTAGTAAAACTACGGTAAATGCTTCACTTACTCCCGCTTCGAGCGCGTTAAATGAAGTAATCGTAACCGCGCTTGGTATCAAAAGAGAAGCCAAAAGCCTTGGTTATGCTGCGCAGAAAGCTGATGTACAGGCTATTCAAACCAACCGCACAACTAATTTTGTCAACGCGCTCCAAGGCCAGGTGGCAGGTTTAGATGTTTCGCCGCCTGCGGCCGGTCCGGGCAGCAGTACCAAGATCAGGTTACGCGGGCAATCGTCGTTTACGGCAGATAATTCGCCACTGATAGTAATTAATGGTTTACCGATGTCACAAGGTGCAAGTAGCAGTAATGGAAACTCCCAAAATACCGACCAGGGCGATAACCTGCAGGGCATTAACCAGGATGACATTGAATCGATGACAATTTTAAAAGGATCCACAGCAGCAGCCCTATATGGCTCGCGCGCTGTTAACGGAGCAATTATCATCACTACCAAAACCGGTGCAAAAAATGCAGGCATTGGTGTCGAGTTCAATTCAAACTTTACCGTAAACCAGGCCCTTGATTATACCGATTTTCAGTACGAATACGGCCAGGGCGAAAATAACAAACGCCCCTTATCCCAAGGAGATGCCCAAAGCTCGGGCGCCTGGAGTTTCGGCGTACCGTTTGATAATGTTCCAACTTACCAGTTCGACGGCGTTCAGCGCCCATATGCACCGGTTAAAAACCGTATCAGTAAGTTTTTCAGAAGTGCACCATCATGGAGCAATACCTTGGCCCTTTCGGGAGGAAATGATAAAGGCAGTTTCCGGGTTTCATTTTCAAACCAAGATGCAGACGGCATTATACCTAATAACGACTATCACAAAAAAATATTTAACATCGGCATCAACTATAAACTTACCGATCAATTATCTGCACAGTTTTACGTGAACTATGGCCATGAGTTTAATAATAAGCCACCGTTTATCGGGGTACAGGGACTGTCGATACCCGCATCAATGTACAGGCTTGCCAACTCAATTGATTTTGATGTACTTAAAGCTGGCGCAATAGATGCCAACGGTAACGAAGCCCCCACCTCGCGCTTTTCTACAGTTACCAATCCTTATTGGGTGTTGGCAAAGCAGTTCCAAAAGCAAACCAAAGATCATTTATTGGGGACTGCTGTGTTGCGTTACCAGTTCTTCGACTGGTTATACCTACAGGGCCGTGCCAATATGGATCTTTTACAAACCTCTTTCGAGTCAAATACCGCCACAGGAGGCCTGGGTGTTGGGGGGGCGCCGACAGGCCTGTTTAACGGTGCTTATTCTATCAATTCGGTAAAAACCACTCAGAATAATTTTGATTTCTTGCTGGGGGGCGGCCATACCTGGAAAGATTTTGCCTTTAGCGCCACTGTCGGCGGTAATACCTTTCCTTTGGTATCTTCAACTTTTAGCGAAGGTGTTACCAATTTTTATATCAGAGACTTATATACCATTGGAAATGGTGTTACCAATGTCTCTACTTATAACTTGTCTAAACAAACTGTTAATTCATTATACGGCACGGCTGAGCTTTCTTATAAAAATTTCCTTTACCTTAACGTTACCGGCCGTAACGATTGGTATTCTGTATTTATAAAAGATCTTGATCATTACTTTTACCCCTCGGTTAGCGGTAGCTTTGTGTTTTCTGAACTGCTCCCGAGTGCGAAGTGGTTAAATTTCGGAAAGCTTAGGGTTGCAGTAGCCGAAACCGGCAGTGCCGGTACAGTGGGGGCATATAATGCCTTAACCTTTGCGCTATCATCAAATACATTTAACGGGTTGCCGTTAGGAAGCATCAATAATACCTCTGCACCAAACCCGCAGATCAAACCGTTTGGAGTTAACGAAAAAGAAATAGGGCTTGAAATGCGCATGTTTAACAACCGTGTAAACGTGGATATAGCCGCTTATGATAAAAAAACCAGCAATCAGGCAGTTCCAATCAGCTTATCTGCCTCCAGCGGCTATAGCAGTACGTTGGTTAACTTAGGCGGGCTTGACAACAAAGGCCTCGAAATTAACCTGGAGCTCATACCTGTTAGAAACAAAGACATAACTTGGAAAACAGTGTTTAACACAGCCTTCAACTCGTCTAAGGTCTTATCGTTAGCCAATAACCAATCACAACTGGTTGTAGGCAGCGGCGAGTTTTTTGGGTCAATTGTTGATGTGGTAGGTTTGCCGCTTAATCAAATTCAAGGTTTTACCTATAAAAGGGATGCCGCAGGCAATGTATTGTTAACAGGTGGAAAGCCAACTCCAAGTGCATTACCTGTCAATTTTGGCAGTGGCTTACCTACATCAACCGGCGGCTGGATAAATACGGTGATGTATAAAGGCTTTACCTTAATTGCACATATTGACTACAAGGCTGGCGGTAAAGTACTATCCAGCACCAACTTAAACTTAACAAGGGAAGGGTTATCCAAAGAATCGTTAGTGGGCCGGGTTGGGGGTGTAGTATTCCCTGGTGTAAACGCTGATGGCTCGCCCAATACCACCGCAGTCAATGCCGAAGATTTTTACGCCAACTATCGTACAACTGGTATTCTTGACCCCTTTATCTACAGTTCGAGCTTTATCAAGTTACGCAACCTGTCCTTAGGATACGATCTGTCTAAGTTTATCAATAAAAAATATATAAAAGGCTTAGCGCTTACCGCAGTATGCCACAATGTGCTGATCATCAAAAAGTATACACCTAACATTGATCCGGAAGCGATAGCTTCAAGCGGCGATACTTTAACAGGTTATGAGCAGGCATCACTGCCCACCCAGCGCACTTATGGATTTAACGTAAACATAAAATTCTAATCCTAAATAGAATATGAAAAATATAACCAGTTTTTTAATTTCAGCAATCTGCATTACCCTGGCGTGCAGTTGCAATAAAGGATTTGATGCCTTAAATGTCAATCCAAACAACCCCACACAACTTGATGCCGCGTTTTTATTTACCAATGCTGAATTTAGTACATACGCGTCCATTATGGAAACGGATGCAACAGTTGTGCAGCAATTTGTCAACCCATTTACCGGCGTAACCTCGGCTTTTAATTTCAACCAGGTTAATCAAACGTACACGGCGCAAAGATGGAATGGCGAGTATACAGGTACCAATACAGGTGCTACATCGTCTGCCGGCCCGGTACAGCTACTGGTTCAGATATTAAGCCAACTGAAAGGAAATTCCGCCCGTACCAACTTATATAACGAGGCCAGGATATGGAAAGCCTATCAATTTATGACCCTGGTTGATACATACGGAGACGTACCCTACAGCGAAGCAGGTCAGGCTTATCTGGGCAACATACTTACGCCAAAATACGATAACCAAGCAGTTATTTACACAGATCTTGTTAATGAAATAACCGCCGCGACTGCCGCGCTCGACCCTGCGAAAGACATTGTTAAGGCAGATGTATTTTATGGAGGCAATGTAGCCCAATGGAAAAAATTGGGATACTCGTTATTATTACGTATCGGCATGCGGTATTCAAAATACGACGCGGCAAAAGCGCAAACCATTGTGCAAGCCGCTTTCGCAGGCGGGGTAATGGCCTCCAACGCCGATAACTGCTATTTAAAATACACTACAACCTTTGTTAACCCAGTTAGTCAAAATCTTTCAACACTAACTAATACTTACTACCTGGCGGAGCCTTTTGTAAACCAATTGAAAAACTCGGGCGATCCGCGACTGAAGTATATATCCGGTAAATATCCCAACCCGGTTTCTGCAACAAGCGGCGTACCCGACACCACATCTGCCAATCAGTTTGGTTTGCCGATAGGGTATAGTAGCGCTACCTTACCAAATGCACCTGGTTACCGGGGCGCAAATGGCTCGGGTTTCAATTACTCGCAAATAAATTATACTTACTTAGCAAATTTAACAGCGCCTCAGTTTTTTATCACCTATGCGCAAACACAATTACTGTTGGCAGAAGCCGCTTTCAGAGGATGGATACCCGGCGGAAGCACTCCGGATGTTTATTATGCTAATGGCATACGCGGGGCCATGGATCAATGGACAACCTATAACGCGTCTGCCATAATTCCTTTAGCTACAGAAAACTCCTTTATCAATAATCCGGTTAATGCTTACAATGCTGCAAATGCCTTGAAATTGATTAATACTCAATACTGGATAGCATCGTGGGGTAATGGCCCCGAAGCATGGGCCAACTTCAGGCGCAGTGGTTTCCCTGCGCTAACGCCTAACCCTATTTCAGGTCAAAGTATTACAGGCGGATTTGTTCGCCGGTACGTTTACCCTACACTGGAGCTATCGGCTAATCTTGCTAACTACCAGGCCGCAGTGGCTGATCTGGGTGGGGCAGATAATATGGATACCCGCATTTTTTGGGATAAGTAGGAGTAGTTGAATAAGAGAATGTTGATGCTCTGGTGTAAAGCGGCTGAGGGTTTATGAGCCTATGCGAAGACTACATTCCGGAGCGTTGAGCTTATTACTCCTAATTAACATTGATATTTTAAAACCAGGAAGAAAATTCCGGCTGTAATAGGCCGGTATTTTTTTGAGAAGTTGATCTTAACATATATAAAATAATTACTTTGCCGACTTGTTTATTGTATGGTTGAGGAGAGGCGACCTTTGGCCTGGTAAAAAACTGGCCAAGGGGACATCAATACACTGCATCTCCAATACGTTACCTGGTGGACAGACATTAAATACTTTATTGATAAGATGAAAATACTTTCAAAAATTTGCATTCTGGTAGCGACTATGCTGCCTTTTGCTGTAATTGCCCAGACATCAGATTATCCCTATCAAAATTATCACCTTGATTTTACTACACGGGTTAACGACCTGGTGAAGCGGATGACCCTGGAAGAGAAGGTAAGCCAGATGCTTAATTCTTCGCCAGCCATTCCAAGGCTTAAAATCCCGGCTTATGATTGGTGGAACGAGGTTTTACATGGAGTAGCCAGAACGCCGTTTAAAGTGACGGTATACCCGCAGGCCATTGCTATGGCCGCCACATTTGACAGGCAATCATTAAATCAAATGGCGGACTATGCTGCCCTGGAAGGGAGGGCCGTACATAATAAAGCTTTGCAAATGCGCAAACCCGGAGAAAAGTACCTGGGCTTAACCTATTGGACCCCGAATATCAACATCTTTCGTGACCCGCGCTGGGGGCGCGGACAGGAAACTTATGGCGAGGACCCTTTTTTAACCGGCGCAATGGGTAGTGCCTTTGTCAGTGGTCTGCAGGGCAACGATCCTAAATATTTAAAAGCGGCAGCATGTGCCAAACATTATGCCGTACACAGCGGCCCCGAACCGTTAAGACATGTTTTTAATGCTGATATTAGTACCTACGACCTATGGGATACCTATTTGCCAGCCTTTAAAAAACTGGTGGTTGATGATAAAGTGGCCGGGGTAATGTGCGCTTATAACGCATTTAAAACACAACCCTGCTGTGGAAGCGACCTGCTTATGGTAGATATATTGCGCAATCAATGGAAGTTTTCTGGTTATGTAACGTCAGACTGCGGTGGCATTGATGATTTTTTTAAAAACCATAAAACACATGCTACCGCCGAAGATGCTTCTACTGATGCCGTATTGCATGGTACAGACATTGAATGTGGTACAGACGCGTATAAATCATTGGTGGCGGCAGTAAAAGAAGGGAAAATATCCGAAACACAAATTGATATTTCTGTAAAGCGTTTGTTTATGATCCGCTTCAGGCTGGGTATGTTTGATCCGTCCGATGTAGTAAAATACGCGCAAACACCGGTTTCTGTTTTAGAAAGCCCCGAACATCAGGCACATGCGCTTAAAATGGCCAGGCAATCTGTCGTATTGCTAAAAAATGCCAATCATACCCTACCCTTAAGTAAAACCATCCGGAAAATAGTGGTGCTGGGGCCTAACGCAGATAACCCGATAGCCATATTAGGAAATTATAACGGTACGCCATCTAATTTAACAACTGTTTACCAGGGTATCAGGCAAAAGCTGCCACAGGCGGAAGTGGTGTACGAAAAAGCCGTTAATTTTACAAACGATACGATGCTTGTTTATACTGACGTTGCGCAGCAATATCACATAGACGGGCATCAGGGTTTCCGTGCCGAATATTTTAATAACCGAGAATTAAAGGGCAGCCCTGTGGTACGATATGAGGAAGCAGTAGCCCACGCCTGGCAAGAAGGAGAGGAGGTAACCGGCAGTATTAAAGCGACAGATTTTTCTGCCAGATACAGTACCACTTTTTCGGCGGTGAAGGAAAGCAGTATCACCTTTGAAGTGGAAGGGGATGATGGCTACCGCCTGATGGTTGACGGGAAAGAAGTTTTAAATGCCTGGACAAGAAATCGTTGGGGACCAAAGCAGTTTAAACTGGCTACCGAGCCGGGAAAATCCTATCAAATTAGCCTGGAGTTTTGGCAGGGTGATGGTAAAGCCAACATCAGGTTTAGTGCCGGAAATTATAAAAAAACGGATGTTGCAGCATTAGTTAAACGTGTTGCGGACGCTGATGCTATAGTTTATGTAGGTGGCATTTCTCCGCAACTTGAAGGTGAAGAGATGCAAGTTAATTATCCTGGATTTAACGGCGGCGACAGAACTTCAATTCAACTACCCGCCGCGCAAACCAATTTAATGAAAACATTACAGGCAACAGGCAAACCGGTAGTTTTTGTGATGATGACCGGCAGCGCCCTGGCTACCCCATGGGAGGCAGAAAATATCCCGGCCATTGTTAACGCCTGGTACGGCGGGCAAGCGGCGGGCACAGCCGTGGCCGATGTGCTTTTTGGCGACTATAATCCGGCAGGCCGCCTGCCTGTTACTTTTTACAAAAGTGATACCGACCTTCCCGATTTTACCGACTATTCGATGACTAACCGCACCTATCGCTATTTTAAGGGCATACCTTTATACGGTTTTGGATACGGCTTAAGTTATACCCAATTTAAATATGACAAGCTGATTGTACCTGCAACGGTTAAATCAGGCAAAGCAATACATTTAAGTGTAACGGTTACCAATAGCGGGCAAATAGCTGGCGATGAAGTGGTTCAAATCTACATGAAACACCATAGCCAGCGGATTAAAGTGCCGCTGAAAGCGTTGAAAGGCTTTGCCCGTGTCTATCTTAAAGCTGGCGAACGGCGCACGTTAAATTTCATCCTTTCGCCAGACGATTTGGCCGTAACCAGTTCAAATGGAGGCTTGGTACCAATCAAGGGTAAAATAACAATTAGTGCAGGCGGCTCCCAGCCCGACGAGCATAACGTGACGTCAGGTAACATCGTAAAGCAAACTGTTACAATGTTGTAAAATAGGATAGTGAAATATTGCTCTAAGCGATATGAATGTCATTGCTTAATTCGATTTATTGTTATTACAAGGCGGTTTGCATATTTAAATTGCCTTTTCATTCAATTTGATCGTTATCAACGCCAGAGCTATATAGATTAAACGCCTCCTAAACAACCGAGCCGCTCTGAAATACAGAGCGGCTCGGTTGTTTTTAAACTATGCAGGTAAGCAAAAGTTTGCAGGGTATATTAAATTGCGTACCCCTCATTATTTAGTTATTCATAGCGTTGCCCTTCAGGTTTTTATTATTATCCAGCTCGCTCTGAGGAAATGGATAATACATGGCACGGGTAGTCCAGCCGATACTTTTCAGCGGATCCAGCCATTTGGCGTCTGCCATACCCCAACGCAGCAGGTCAAAGTAACGAACGTATTCGCCCGCAAACTCTACATAACGCTCATGGGCAATAATGTTTTTAATGGTATTTAAACGGATGCCATTAATGGTTATGTCTTGCGCCAACAAAGCATCCACATCCGGAATTGTACCAGGCGAGTGCTGGTACCAAAGCTGAGGCTGCTCCGTAGGAACTACGTTGTTGGCTCTGGCCCTCACTTTATTGATATAGGTTTTAGCGCCGGTAACATCTCCCTTTTCATTCAAACATTCGGCATACATCAGGTAAACATCAGCATAACGTATTAAACGGTCGTTAATGCCGTCATCAAAATCAGCCAGCTGAACATCCGGGCAGTATTTGCGCGTACCATACAAATTTTTGTTGGTAGCAAGCTTGCTCATCCAATAGTTATAATCTGTTACCGTGCCATCTACCTGAGTATATTTTGCGCCGTTATCGCACCAAAGGGTCATATATTTACGCGGGTCGCCAGGTTCAAATTCGTCGTATGTTTTTTTGTTAGGTGCAAGGTTCCACCAGGCACCGCCGGTACCATCAAACATGCCTATTTCCTGCCAGCGCCATGAGTCCGACATGTCATCTCCCAGCCATCCTGGTCCATTATGCATCTGTATTTCAAATATCGATTCGGCATTATTTTCTGTTTTATCAGAAAAGTTATCCTTAAAGTAAGGAACTAAATCATACTCCTTGCTGTCGATAACGCTCTTTAAAGCCGCCTCTGCTCCGGTAAAATTAGCCGGCTGCCCGAGTTCTAATATAGGTCGGTAAAGATATGCTTTGGCCAAATAAGCTTGTGCAGCACCCTTTGTAGCCCTGCCTATGTAAGCCGCGGTGGTATACAATTGACTTCGTACTGGCAATAAGTCGGATGCCTTTTGAAAATCACTGATAATTTGCGCATAAACCTGGCCTTTCTGCGCGTTTGTAGGATAATAATCTTTGTCTGATGTTACGGGTTTAACAATCAAGGGTACCGTTTCGCCATACAATTCCTCCAGATGCATATAAAACAGTCCACGTAAGAAGTAGGCTTCGCCCAGCATCCTGTTTTTCCGGGTAGCGTCAATTGATCCTGTGAAATTGCTGATCCTGTCAATCGCCAGGTTAGCTGAAAAAACACCATTCCACATATCCTTCCACGAGGACGCGGCCATGCCATCACTGGCTGGGGTATTATAAGTATCCTGGTACATAGGCTCCCATTTAAATGTGTGGTTATAATCGTCGCCCGGGGCCAGTAATTCATAATAAAACGACCTGGCATAGCCGCCTTGTACACGGCCAATTAAAGCTTGATAGGCTGGTATGATAGCGCCTTCCAGTTGGTCGGCCGTTTTGTAATAAGTGTCTGTTGACAATTCCTGCGGATTAACCAGGTCTAAATTCGGTTTGCAGGATGAGAGTGCAGTTATCAGGATCACGAAGCGAATCCCGGTGCGTAATATATTTTTCATAAACAATCGATTTGCTAATTAAAACGTAATTTGTGTCCCTATAAAAATCTCACGCGTGTTAGGAAATGTTAAACCCCAGGGTGCCTGTGCATCAATACCACGACTGAGGTTGTACCGGCTATCACCAGATCCCACCTCGGGATCAAAACCTGAGTATTTGGTGAACGTAAGCACGTTTTTGCCACCGACATAAAAACGCAAGTGGTTTATATTTAATTTATTGCTAAACGAGCTTGGCAATGTATAGCCAATAGTTAACACCTTGAGGCGCAAATACGAACCATCTTCGATAAACCTGTCTGAAGCTCTCAGGTTCTGGTTAGGGTCTCCTAACACAGCCCTCGGGATGTTGGTATCTGTGTTTTTAGGATAAAAAGTTGTTACACCGGATACGGGGTTGGTAAAGGTGAGGTCTTGAGCGCGGTATCTGTCTAAAGTAGAAGCAAAATCGTTGTAATAGTGATACATTCCTTCGCCCCAATATTTGCTGTTATTGTAAATTTTATTGCCTTGAACGCCCTGCCAGTTCATGGATAGATCGAGTATACCAAACGGCGCTGTGTAATTAGCATTGAAGGTAAAACCATAGCTGAAGTTAGGTATCGGGCTCCCGATAAAACCTTTATCCTGATCATTCAGTACACCGTCGTGATTAATGTCTTTGAATTTTACATCCCCCAGGGCTGCACTTGGAGCAAACTTTTTGTCGGCATCAAGCTGTGCTTGCGTTTTATAAAGGCCGTCGGTTTCAAAGCCCCAGAATTCGCCGATTGAATGGCCAACGGCAGTTCTGGATACATTGGCGCCACTGGGAGAAATGCCGCCCCATAAAATCTCGTTATTATTACCCAAGCTTAATACTTTATTCTGTACAAAGGATATATTACCGGAAACTGCATAATTAAATTTTCCGATAGCGTTCTTGTAAGCCAGTAGCACATCAACACCGCGGTTACGGATGCTGCCAGAATTTAAAACCGGAAAATTGTCAATATAACCAGCAGTATAAGATATGGGCACGTTTACCAGCATATCCTCTGTTTTTTTGTTATAATAATCAACCGTTAACGACAAAGAGTTATTAAGCAAGCCTAAATCTAAACCCAAATCGGTGGAATATTGGCTTTCCCATTTTACATTGGGATTAGAAGGTGTTAGGGGCAGTGCGCCCGTTACCTTGGTATCATTGAAATAATACCACACATGGTCGAAACTTACGGTTTTTTGATACTGATATTGTGCAATGTCAGAGTTTCCTAAAACACCGTAGCTTCCCCTTAGCTTTAGGTCGCTTATAAAGGGCATATTTTTCATAAACTTTTCCTGGCTAACGCGCCATCCGGCAGAAACCGATGGGAAGTTACCGTAACGATAGGATTGGCTGAAGTTGGCCGAACCGTCTCGCCGGAAATTGACGGTTAAAAGGTATTTGCTATCGTAGTTATAATTGACACGGCCAAGCATAGAATACATCGCTGTTTGACCAATGGCCGAACCCACTATTTTTGAATCTGCCTGGGTTGTTAAGCCAAGTATAAGTACATCCGAACTGGGCAACGCACGGGCACCTGCATTCACAGCCTTATATCGCGACTCTTCAGAGGTTACCCCGGCAACAGCGCTGATATTATGCTTGCCGAAAGCTTTATCATAGCTTAAAGTATGCTCAATTAACCACCTGTTATTTTCGCTGGAGGATATATTTAACTCATCCGGACTATGGTTTTGATATTGCCCAACGGAATAATCGGAAATATAACCTTGCGTGCGCGACCTGTTAAGGTCAATACCAACATTTAGCTTATAACGTAATCCGGGAATAAATTCATAAGAACCCCAGATATTGCCGTTCGCGAAGAGATTGTCGTTATTGTTTTGGTTCAGGTAAGCGTTGGCTAAAGGGCTTGCGCCATCCGTTCCATTTCCGGCTCCACCAAAGCCGGTGGAGCTCGTAGGGTCATATAGCGGCAACGTAGCCGACCAACGCTGGGCGTCAATCACATTTTTATCACTCCAGTCCCTGGAATTATAGCCGAGCGTCATCGTTTCGCCAACCTTTAGTTTGCCTTTCGTTAAATCAGAGATGAACTGTAAGCCGTAATTTTTTGATTGATCGCGGATAACCACAGGGGCATCGGTACCATAAATCCCGTTCAGCCGGAAGTTGGCGTCTTTTGTACCACCGCTGAGTGAAAGGTTATGCTTCTGGTACTTTCCGGTACGAAGTAATGCATCCATCATGTTGTATCCCTTACCTATAGCCGGTGGATTGGATAGTGCAGGTAAATAATCTGTTCTGGCCGGGTTTTGATTATACATTTCCTCGTTAATCAACTCGGCCAGTTGCTGTCCGTTAAGCAGAGGAATGTTATGTGTTAAGTTTTTAAGCCCCGCATAGCCGTAATAATCTACCTTTACGCCCCCCTCTGTACCTCTTTTAGTTGTGATGAGAATAACGCCATTAGCACCACGAGACCCATAGATAGCAGCAGAAGCTGCATCTTTCAATACCTGGATACTGGCTATATTGTTATCGTCGGGGATGGCGCCGCCAATCATTCCATCAACAACATAAAGCGGATCGGTACTGTTGATCGAGCCAACCCCACGGATCCTGATGGTGCCATTGGTTATTTGTACACCCGGAACAGTAGTTTGGAGCGCCGCCTGGAAACCACCAGGCACTTTGGTTAGTTCTTTGGTGTCTACTGTTGAGATGGATGAAGTCAGATCGACTTTCTTTTGCGTTCCATAGCCTACCACAACTATTTCATTTAATTCTTTTGCGGAAGGCTTCAGCCTGACATCAAGTTGAGTTCTGTTGCCAACAGGCACTTGCTCGGTAGCATACCCAATGAAAGAAAATACAAGCATAGAATTAGCCTGAGGTACATTAATGGTGTATTTGCCATTGGCGTTAGTAACGGCAGAGATCTCGGTACCTTGTACTTTGACGATAACGCCCGGCATCGGTTGATTTTGTTCATCGGTAACAATCCCTGTAATTTTTATAGCAGCAACGAGCTTGCCGACCTCGGTTTTAGCCCGCCAGGCCACTATATCAGCAGCGTAAGTTGGTAAATTGATTAGTGAAACAAAAAGTGTAATGAGCACAATGTTTCGCCTGTTTAAGTTACTTTTTATAGTTTTAGATTTCATTTAACTTAGGTTTAGATGATAATATGGTATGATACGATTTTGGGGCAAGCCGGATAGCAGAAGTATTAATAATGGTATGTTTCCAGGCTTACAGAAGTAAATTAAACTTTCATATAGAAGACCTCCTTTTTACTTTAGGGTAATGATAAGATTGAAATGATCTTATACAATCAATTGCGTTACAAACCACTCCTGATGAAATGATCAAGTCTGTTTTAATTACAGGCGAATAATTAGGTTACTGATGGTTTTATTGGTTTGCCAAATCGTATTGGATATTGACGAAGCAAAACTATCGGCAGCGCTCCGTTTTGCAGCACATTAATTGATGGATTTATAAAACATTTGTTTATTAGTTACGGGGGATGCGGGAAATCTGAAATGATTATTAATATTGGTGGGTAGCAAAAATGAACTTTGTAAATTGTTTTTGTGGCTCTGTTATTGCAATTAAATGAGAGAAATTCCGGGAAGGCACCGAGCGTTATTCAGTCTATGTGTTCGGTGGGTTGGGCGTTGTGTAAGCGATTTGTAGATGAGTCCAATCCGGGGTCGACGTGCCTTTGAAATCAAATAATACTTTTAGTTATAATCTTCGATATGCCCGGATTGTAGGTTGATGTTGGTTTTACGAATTATTTACAACTTTTAAAAATACCCTTTTATAAATTTTGCATTTTGATATCGCTTGCTATTTGATCAACTCAACTTACCTGATCAATTGTAGCCAACTGGCCAATCTTTTCTGGTCGTTGTAGTTTAGATTAATGATATAATAATAAGTATCTGAAGGCATCGGCTGGCCTTTATATTTTCCATCCCAGGGAATACCATATCCTACTGAGGTAAAAACCTTGCGGCCATATTTAGAGTAAATATCTACAGTGGCTTTGGGGTAATAAAAATTTAAATTCTGGATATCCCAAACATCATTAATCCCATCGCCGTTCGGCGTAAAAGTATTCGGTATAATCAAGGGGGGGATAACGGTAATATAAATATCGTCAACGGCCTGGCATGTGCCGTTTGATGCGGTAACTGTGTAAGTAATACTTTTGCCAGGCGAGGCAATTGGGTTAGCAATATCATCATGGTTTAAACCTGTTGCTGGTACCCATTTATAGGTTAAATTGGAGCTGTTAGCCTTGGCTCTTAATGTGATTTGGTCTCCCAGCATAATGGTGGTATCGTTTCCGGCATTTATTACAGGTTCGGCAACAACTGTAATTTGCCGGGTAACAGAGTCGACGCAGCCATAGTCGGAACTGAATTTGTATTTAATGGCATGTATACCAACCCCGGCTTTTGATGGGGCAAAGGTTCCATCGGTAGAAATACCATCACCATAATAAGCGCCTGTGCCCGTAATTCCTGATATTTCATGTCCACGCGTGATTTTGATTGGGGAGCCTGATATGCACACTTTGCTTAAACTATCTAAGGTAACTTGTGGCACGGCCATCACCGTGATTATTTGACTGGTATCTCTTACGCATTGCGTTCCCGAATAAGCCAGGAGCTTAATAACGTAACTTTTACTGGCCGGGGAGTGGAATACAGGATATTGATGACTAAACAGCTGCCCAGGAGTGGGGTAATTATCAGTTTCAATGCTATCCGGATGGTTCGAATTATCAAAATGCCACTCCAATTTGGTAATCGAACCAAAATCAACCGATGAATTGTTTTGCACTATAGCAGGCTCGTTAGCGCATAATTTGTTATTCATTATTTTGAAATCGGCTACCGGGTTTGCACCGTTAACAATAAACTGTTTACTGATAGTTGTTGTGCATCCCTGTGCTGTTGTAACGGTTAAGGTAACAGTATAAGCACTGGCCCCGATATATCGATGTACAGGGTTTTTGAGTGTGGATGTATTGGGGTTTTGATCGTTGGCATTTGGATCACCAAAGTTCCAAAGATAAGTGAACGATTTTTCGGTACTGTCGGGAATAGTCGTCACGTCATTAAATTGTGCAAGCTGGTCGGTTAGGCATACGGCAGGCAATTTAAAATCGGGAACCGGATTATCATAAATAACAATGGGCTTTTCATATTGCTGGCTTAAGCAACCTTCGGTATTGATCAAGGTCAACTTAACTTGATAGGTGCCTGCTTTTTTAAATACGTGCTGAAATGGCGTATTGTTATTAACCAATAATGAGTCGCCATCGCCAAAGTTCCATTTACGGGTGGCAATTATAAAATCTATAGTTTTGCTGGTGTCAGTAAAAGTTACTGCGTTGTTTACGCAATCTGGGTTCGAAAAGAAAAAGCCCGGAAACGTTTTTTGCTTAATATGCAAAGTGTCCAGTTTATAATCCTGGCATCCGGTGGTAAAGGCCGTGGTTAGTTTTACAATGTATATTCCGCTGTCCGCGTATATATGTACAGGGTTTTGAAGTGCCGAAGTTTTGCCATCGCCAAAGTCCCAAAAACGGCTTGCTATGTTGTTCACCGTATTGCTGCTGGTCTGGTCGGTAAAGTCAATGATGTTATGACATTTTTCGGGCTTAGCCGTAAAATTAACCGCCGGAACGGGGATAACTGTAAAAGTGTAATTGATCACTTGCTGCCCCTTGCTGCAACCACCAATGGTAGTAGGGTATTGTGCGAGTATTTTAATTTTATGCCTGCCTGCAACCTGATAGGCTGCTGTTTTTGGAAAGGTATATTCGTAATAGCTGATACCTTGTGAATTCATCAATGTACCCACAGGGTTATTCTGAATGGTAGGGTTTTCATTTTCGTCCATTTGCCAACTTATTTGCGGTGGCTGGTAGGGCAGGGTGAGTTTGAAAAAGTAATCATCCTTAATACAGGTAGAGTCGACAGCGATGTTAGACCCGCTTAGAACTGCTGTAATGGATTCGTTTGCAGCAAGGTTGGTTCCGGCCGAATAGGAATATGATTCCACATTGCCGAATCCATAAGCTACTGCGTTAAAACCTTCATTAGCATTTAAGTTAAAAGTGTTAGTGCTATAACTATTTAACGAGAGTTGGCCGTATGAGTAACCAGGCAAGGTGCCCATTGGTTTAAATAACGCAATTGGTGCGGTATTATTGATGCGGAAACTGGCTACTGCCGATGTTTTGATCAGGATATTGATATACTGTTCAGTAATGTTTTCTTTGGTTGACGAATAAACTGTGATATGGTTAATGTTGTATTCAATTGGATTTAATATAACCATATCCGGGTCGCTGTACCCCGATGTACCATTCGAAGGGCTGCTGCAGGACTGAGTGAGGGCATATTGTGCCACGCTTATAGGTTGGCTCCCGGTTATATATGATGCTACCTTTAAAGGTTGTTTAGTAGTATAGTATTCACCTTTATTTAAGGTGTCCACCGCCTGGCCATTAATACTTACAATTGTGCCATTGCTTTTGGCCAGCACCCTTACATATTGCCCCGCAGTTCTCACAGAATCGGATACTGCTGGGCTTTTCATACTAAAAGGTACGAAGCCATAATTTTTTCCCCAGGAGGTTACAGGGTAACATTGCTGAAAAAGCGGATCGATAGACTGCGGGGTGCACAACGATGTCCCGATACGTACCCCAGAGCTGCCTGAAAAAACAGCAAAACTATTGCAGCCTGATGCTGCGGTATCTGCTGTAACGGACACCCCGGTGAGGTCGTCTGTCGATAAATATTCATAAACATCATTTACCTTGTTTAACGTTACGCCGCCAGGTACAAGTTCGGTATTACCTTTTTTGAGGTGTACTTTGGTATTGGCCTCAGTAGCAATAATGGTAATATAATTTTGGCCGGCATCGTCCTGAGTGTAATTCATGCTGAAATATTGTTGCCCTAAAGCCTCACCCGGGAGGATGAGGGAGGCGGCAGACCTTCGCCCAGCAAAAATATGAGTATAAACCACAATTTTAGGCTTGCCCGTATCTACCAATATATGGATGGCCCGGTTGGATAGCACCTGGTTGCCCTCATAATCGTTAATATAGGCATTGCTGCGCGGAACCTGTATTTCGATCACTGAATTTGCTGCTACGCTGAAGCTTTTTGAAAATGAACCCGCCATTACTGTGCCCGATGATGCCTGGCTGCTGGTAATAAAGACACTTAGATTTGCCAGCAACCCGTTATCAGCCTCATGAGTTGGAAACACCGACCAGAACTCAGTTCCTGCGTTAGAAATATTTTGCGCTCTTGCCTGGCTTCCTGTCAGAAAATATAAAGCTGATAAAAGAAGATAGGTTCTTAAACACTTGGCGGCGTAATATCGGCATTGAATACGGAGACGATTATTTTGCAAAATAGACATGCGAAATATTAGATATTTATCAATAAAACTAAGGATAGCGATTGTACAAAGCAAGCATTGTTTGAAATGGCTGGCTGATTTATTTTAATAATGTATATGCCATGAAAAGTGCAGCGGATTTAACCAAATTATCAAGTTTGGTAAATCAGCTCCAATAGCAATTAAAAACCTGCCCCTAATAATACGCTGTTTCTTTTATTGTATCGAAAGCGTTTCTGACTTGTTTGGAGGTATCGAATGATGATAATATTATTTGTCAATATTTTGCGAAAGTTAATTATGTTAATTTTTAGTTATGATTGACTCCTTGATTCTCATTTGGAAAATATGCACCCAAAAAACTCATAATATATTTGGTAATTCGATAATATTTAACAATTTTTATAGCAAACTATTGCATTAAAGAAAAATATCGCTTATCCCCACAGCTTTGGTTTTTCTATAATTATATTGGAAGGCATTTTTTAAATAGTTAACTATATGAAGCAATTTTACCTGACTGTACAGGTGTTTCCTTTTTATTCCATATCATTTACCCCACATTCTGGCAGACCAAATGTAGTACGTTGGCAGGGCTTGCTGTATACAAGCTATTCATGTCAAAACATTTCCACCACAAGGTTTCGCGCAAAGTTTTCAAATAATTAACAGGATGTTTAAAGTGCTTGTTTGGTTTGGTATAAAGCCAGAAGGTTTTCTGCCAAGGCTGGCCCTCTACTTTTTGTGGAGCGCCCATTCAATCAAAGTATTACCTGACCGAAAGTCGATCATAAGGAGCACAGGATGGTGGTTAAATCAATGAAGACGAGTAATCTTATCAAGTGCTTAATCAGTAATATACATAGCAGAAATATGCTGGTGGCGCGGTTGCAATCGGGTTACTACAACGGTGAAGCGACTTGCCATCTCAACATAATGCTTAGGTAATTTGGAAATAAAGAAGCGGAGTAAATAAAAGTACGCCGCTATAAAGCTATATCATCACAATATGAGAAAAAAGAATCCGGTTCTACATTTTTGTAAAGAGGCTGGTCAATCAGTACACAGGATGCATCTTGTCTTTTTACTTATCCTTACAGGCGGATACGTAAAGGCGCAAACTATTTCCGCCATAAAAACGGACAGCGTCAAGATAAAAGCAGCTAAGGACACCGCTATACAAAAAAGCGAAATTGTTGATAAACTGAGCGGGTACGGTAAAAAAATAGCAGTTAAAAAAAATACCCTATCCGTTCAAAATTCCTTGGGCGATTTAAAAGCGGGGACAAATTCTATTAACCCTGATTTAAGCAAGCGTTTAAAAAACATCACGACTAAACCTGTTACATTCAATTTAACCCTTGGTAATGCCATCAGGTATCAACCCTTGCCAACTGCCTTAAACGCATATCCGGGCCAAAAATTTGCTGATGTATTTAGCATAAGCGGCAACATCCAGGCCTGGGGCATTCCCCTTAATTTTAATTTCAGTAACGGGCAAAGTAGTGTAAATGGGCTGAATGATCTTCGCAGTAGCTTGTTCAAGTTTGATTTTAACCCGGCACAGCTTGGTAATACGCTTAAAAGCGACCTTCAAAAGTATTACGATGTCAGGAAAACTGCTTTAGGCGGACTTGATCTTACCGGCTACACGCAGCAAGCGTTAAAAAATAAACTCCGCTCACAGGCCAGTACCTCGCCGGTAAATAAAGCAGCAAGTACCAGTGTGATTTCGCAATATGTTAGCCAACCCGAAAATGTAACAGCGCTTTTAAGTTTAAATGAGGAACAGATAAGGCAGAAATTACAAACGGTAGCTTCAGTTGAAGCAAGTAAAACTAAAAGCTCGCTTAGTGCTGGTATACAGCAGCAGGCTACGCCGGATTCGGCGCGGAAGGAGACTTTAGCTCAGGTAAACTTACAAACTGGCGCCATTACTGCTTTGGCAGCCAACCAGCAATTAACTCAATATTTTGAAAAACCAGATAACTTGAAGCAGCTGCGATTAATGAACGAACAGCAGATTGCTCAAAAGCTAAACTCTCTTTCAGCAAAAGATAATCACGATTCAGTAGCTCATAATCAGTTGCTCGGTCAATTGGACATGATAGGTCCATATGCTGGGTTTAAAATATCAACGTATGTAGACAGCGTTTTAAAAGAGCATGATACAGCAAAAAAATTAATGATTAAAGATATGTCTCGCCAGCTGTTTTTATCGCGGACGTCGGGGCAAATTAAATTCCAGGAATTGGTCAAGCAAAAAAAGCAGCAGTTGGATCAAAACGTCACCGCTCAAAACAATCTTTCGGTAACTAACTTAAAATCGGGATCTGTTAGCAGTATTGCCGGGAAATTAAACGCTGAAGAACAAATTAAACAAAATAAGGAGATCGATAGCGTTGCGGTAACCATTACCGACATAAAAAGGCAACTGCAAAATAAAGGAATTGATGTTAACCAAATGCTGCGTATGCAGAGCTCGTTAGCAACGGCCAATGGAAATGCCTTCGAAACCGAAGCCGGAAATGCGCTTCTAACCGGGAGACCACAAAGCGCGGTTCAATCGTTTTTTACAAGGGTACAATCCCTTAAAGTCGGGGCCTTCGGCAACAAGGCCCCCGGCGGAACGGAGGGTGATGACCTTTTTATGGAAGGTACGCATATCACTTATAAGGCCGGTAACCTGCCCGTTACTTTAGGTTACGGTAGCCTGAATGATATCAGTTCGGCTAAAGACGCCAATTACCAAACATCAGATTATAATTTGCCCAAAACCATCACCTACATAGGCCTCAACATGAACAGGGGTGTTTTGGGGAATGCCAAAATATCCATCATCGGCTCGGGTGGTAACAGCGCCAATAATTATAATAGCTATACCGTGCCAACGTCGGCATCCAATAACGTAGCCCTAACTATTGATAAATCATTTAATACCGATCAGTTAGGTAAGTTTACGTTTGATGTATCTAAATCATCAACCCTTTATTACGATAACTACGTTCAGGGCACAGAGGGCGTTATCGAGAAAAAATCGGGCCTGAGCTTTGGTCAGAGTAATTTAATTCAAGCCGTATCCTTCGGCTTTAACCATCAGCTTGATATTAAAGAGGCCAACTTGAACGAGAACTTTTATTTCAATTACGCCGGTACCGGATATCAAAACCCAGGTAATAATGGTTTTGGTGGTGGAGGTACCAAACTGGGGGGCAACGTTAAAAAATCGCTTTATAAAAATAAGCTGGTGCTGAATGTGAGCAGCAGCCTCAATACCCGGTCTATCAGCTATACCACTAACGACCAGTGGAAAACCTACCAGGTACAGTTGGATAGCCGCTATACCATCAATAAAAAATTCAATATCAGTTTAAAATACACCAATGGTGGTACCGATAAACAAATAGATAATTTAAGTACCCCGGTTTACTCATCTCAAAAGTTTCAACTGGATGGCAACGCTAACTATAAGATAGGTAAAAACTATACCGTAAGCCATATTACCATAGGCAAGCAAGATTACTCAAACACTTATATCACAGCCTCGGGCAGTAGCAGCTTGTTAATGGTTAACTACACCCAGAGTTTGCTCTTAGGGCGCAATAGCGTTACCGCCACCATGTTTTACAATAAGGAGCTTTCAAATTACAACCTGATAGGTAACCTGCTTAACTCGGATTTAACTTATCAGTATACACTTTTTCGCAAAATTAACATGAGTTCGGCCCTAACTTATTTATCTAATAGCGGCATAGCCAACCAAACGGGTATCAGGCAAAGCATACAGTTGCTGGCCGGTAGCCATTTTGATCTGGATACCTATATCGATCTGCGTAAAAACCTGATTACGCCACTTTACCCCGACCTGTATGCGGCATGCCGGGCCGAACTAAGTTTAAAATATCATTTAAAAAACTAATATGATCCGTCGTTTATCCTCCATCATCATATCGCTCTTTTTCGCCACGTCCGTTTTCGGCCAGGTGATCGTCCAGTTTGTACCCGAGATATCCGGACGAAGTGTTGACGGGCTGTTCCAATGTAAACTTGTGAATATGAGTAAAACGCAAAACGCTGTGCTCACCATTACCGTTACCGAGCGGAAAAAGGGAACCGTTTGCGTTATTAAAACACCATCGTTCACCCTAATTCAGGGTACCAATGGCGTGCCACCTTCGGCAGCCCGTAATGCAGCTATACAATTCCCCGGCAATAGTTTCGGGCAGTTAACCCGTATCAACCATCAGTTTGCCCAGGGCGATTATGAATACTGTTTTAATGTGAAGCTCGCGCAGAGCGATTTGCCGGAGGAGCAATGCTTCTCGTACGTGCTGGCTCCTTTTTCTGAGCTCGGATTGATGGAACCTGCCAACCAGGAAAAGATTTGCGAAACCAGGCCGATATTTAGCTGGCAGCCGCTTATCCCCGGCATAGCGGGCTCGTATTACCAATTGGTAGTGGCAGAAATTAAACAAGGCCAAAACGGGATAGAAGCCCTTAATTACAACCTGCCGGCAATCAATCAATCGGGTATTATCTCGCCCATATTGCCCTATCCGGCCGTGGCCCGGGTGTTGGAAAAAGGCAAGCGTTACGCCTGGCAGGTAACCGTTTATAAAGACAGAACTATTTTAAACCGTTCTGAAATATGGAGCTTCACGGTAGACTGCGGCGAGGAGGCCAAGCCCGTGGTGGCCGATAATGGTTACCGGGATATTGAGGATTTAAGCCGGGGGAACTATTATATAGCAGCAGGCGTGTTAAAGTTTGCCTTGGTGAATCCGTATGCGCCAAACGATCTGAAATACGAGATCGTGTCTTTAAGCAACCCTGATAAAAAAATACGGCGACTACCTAAGGTTAAACTTGAGACAGGGAAGAACAAGGTGACTATTGACTTGGCTGAAAATGGATCTTTTACAGATGGTAGTTATTATATTATTAAAGTGCATTTGGCCAATGGTTCACTTAAAAGTTTAAGGTTTTTATACCAGGATGTACAATGAAGAAACTGATGATGAATTTAGTTGCTTGCCTGTTGCTGTTTTCTTGTAAAGATGGTAAGCCTCCTTATCTTGAGGTAAAAGACAATGAGCTAACTATCCAGGCAATACAGCTGGAAGAAGCTGAAAGTAATACAGGCGTGAGTTATAAAGTAAGGTTGATACCCAATAGAGAAATGCTTAAGCAGATTAATGCTGAAAAACAAAGAGCGTTAACTTATAAAATGGATAGTTGTTTTTATATCAGCTTAAACAAGCAAAAAATATATCCATTGCTAACCCAGGCCATAGCAAATGGTGTAAGCGGTAGCTATGAATATTTATTAGAATTTGAAACGGATAAGAACGAGAGCCGGGATAGTATCCGGCTAATGTACCACGACAAGTACATTAATAATAAAATTTACAGCATTACATCAAATCAAAAGTAAAAATCAGAATATATGAGTTTTATATCTGCAAGGCAAAAAAAAATAGCCATCTTATTATTAGTTGTTTTTCTTGTTAATTTAATAGTTCCATCTGTTTCTTATGCACTCACATCTGGCCCGGCGCAGCCCGAAACCAAAGGCTTTCAGCCTGCTGGCGTATCGGATATGGTAGATCTACAGATTGGCGATTTTAAATATAACATTCCTTTGCTGGATATAGATGGTTACCCAATTAATTTAAGTTACGCCTCGGGCGTTAACATGGACGACGAGGCCAGTTGGGTGGGCCTGGGCTGGAGTTTAAACCCGGGCACCATTAACAGGCAAGTAAGGGGATTACCGGACGATTTTGCCGGAGACCAGGTTGCAACCGGGCATTATACCAAACCCATGGTTACTGTTGGCGGAAGGGTGACCGGAAAGGTTGAATTATTTGGGAAAGGAGTAGTGAAAAGTGGACCGAAAGGGGGCGGTTCTTTATCATTCGGGGTATATAAAAACAATTATACCGGTATTGGGGGCGAGTTAGCCGTAAACGCAGGCGTATCCCTGTCCTCCGCTAATGATGGCACCATGACTGCCGGGCTTGGCTTCGGCTTGTCTTCAAATACACAAAGCGGTGTTGATTTTTCTCCGTATGCATCCTTATCGGTAGGACAGATGGCAACGGATCATGTTACCGGTAGCGCGGGATTGAGCGCATCATTGGGTTATAATTCCAGAAGCGGTTTAAAAAGCCTTGCTTTAGCCGAAAGTTTTACACCGGATATTCCCGCCAGGGGAAAAAATAGTGCCGGGCAGGAAACCGGGGCGAGTTTTGAGATGGCGCTTAGTGGCAATTCTTCCATTTCCTACAATACCGAACCGATTAATCCACGGGTTCAGGTACCTTATACCAGTGATTCAAAAACGTTTAGTATCGACGGCGGTTACTCTTTTTTAACGGCTTTTATAGGGGGCGGTTTTAGTGGATATCGCAATATCAGGTCGGTACTTCATGAAAATTTTACTAATCCCGGTTACGGTTTTTTATATGCAGAAAGGGGGAAGAATGACCCTGACGCGATGATGGATTTTATCAGGGAGAAAGAAAACCCGGTAGTGGCCGAATTACCTAATTTGGCCGTACCTATCCAAACGCCCGATCTTTTTTCGTATACCAGTCAGGGCGGTAGCGGGCAGTTCAGGTTGTACCGGGGAGGTACAGGTATGTTTTTTGATAACCAGGCCGAGGATCAAAATAGTAATTCTTCTTTTGGAATAGATGTGGGATTAGGCATTAATAGCTGGCATGCTGGTGTAACTTATTATCAGCAGGAGATGCATAATAAAACCCATAAGTGGGTCAATGATAACCAATACCGGCAGCACGGCGATTTTCAGGATCCCGATAATACAAACCCCAATAAACAACATGTTTTTTTTAAAGTAAGTGGTGAAAAAAATCAGCAAGACGATGATATCGATAAAAGAATTGGTTATACCGATCCGGTTAAAATTGATATCGATGGTAAAACCGCTTACGATCATCCTTTTTACGGAAGCAATTTGACCCCTGTTGATATTTCGCGGGATAAGCGTCAACCGGTTAAAACAGTGATTTCGTATTTAACCGCGTCGGAGGCAACAAGTGCGGCTGTTGATAAAAATATCATGACCTACCCGGTAAACCAGGATGGCTCATTTATTCCACCCGCTGACCATAAGGTTGTAGGTACACCGCTGGCCCGTGTTGATGACGACCATAAAGCTCATCATATCTCGGAAATCACCGTTACCGATGAAGGTGGCAAAAGGCAGGTTTATGGCATACCGGTTTATAACATAAAGCAGGATGAATATTCTTTTGCCATAGGTAAAGAGGACGTTGATTATACCGTAGAAAAGAATGGCTCTGTTAGTAAAAATCTGACTAATAGTTATGAAGATGGGAGTAACCATACACTTAAATTAGGGCATGACAGAGGGGTGGACAATTATTATCATAAAGAAAGTAAGCCCGCCTATGCAACCAGCTTTTTGTTGACCTCAATATTGTCCCCGGATTATATTGACAAAACAGGCGACGGGATAACCGATGATGACCTGGGCACAGCTATTAAGTTCCATTACTCTAAAAATGCTTATGCTTATAAATGGCGAGCACCTTACCAGGGGGCCACTATAAACCGGGGCTTACTTGCCGATGATAAGGACGATAAAGGGAGCATCATCTATGGCGAAAAGGAATTATGGTATATCAGTTCGATCGAATCAAAAACCAAGATAGCTTATTTTATCACCAAAGAACGTGATGATGCTCTGGGCGTAACTGATTGGCTGATGGGAGGAAAAGGCACCGGCACCGCCCAGGGCCAAAAGCAGCGTTGTTTAACCGAGATTAGGCTGTACTCTAAGGCTGATATGAAGCCTATCAAAATTGTGAAGTTTGATTATACATACGAATTATGCCCCAATATTCCGAACAATATTAATGGAGGTGGTAAGCTGACCTTAAAAAGCGTTTGGTTTGAATATGGAAACATTCATAAAGGTTCAAACCATAAATATAATTTTACTTATGCCTATGATAACGAAAGTATAAGCTCTGCAAATCCGGATTATGGCTTTATGCTAACCGATAGGTGGGGCGTTTATAAAACTCCGGACCGAAACTTGGCCAACGGATTTAACCTTCAAAATGATGAATTTCCGTATGCTGACCAGGATAAAAATAATGCAGATAATAACGTTGCCAAATGGCATTTAAAAAGGATAGACCTGCCCACCGGTGGAACAATCAATGTGAAGTACGAGGCTGACGATTACGCGTATGTGCAGAACAGAAAAGCGATGCGGATGTATAAAATTGACCGTTTTATTAACGACGATAGGAGCCTTATTGATGTTGGTGATGCAGCCGCACTTATAAACGCCCAAGGTGTAAGGCTGGCTATAGGTACATCGCCCGATCAGGGTGAAGATCACACAACGTGGTTTAAAAAGAACTACCTTGATGGTTCTGATTATATGTACACTAAAGTGTATGCCAGGGTAGCTACCAATAATTATGACAATACGCATAATGGAAGCGATCCCGGTGGAAATATTTATGATTACGACTTTATACCCTGTTATGCAAAAATACGTGATGTGGTAGTGAACGGGTCGTACGCTCTGGTTAGGTTTGAGCAAATTACCGAAGGTGGAGCTCAAAATAAAAACCCCATTATTATTGCTGCCTGGCAAAAAATAAAAAACGACTATCCTAAGTACGCTTATCCTGGTTATGATAATTATACCACGCAGAATAGTATAGCTGGTGATGTATCAGATGCAATTAGTTCCCTTATAACCGCAATAGGTAATATCAGCGAGCTATTTCAAAGCTTTTATGAAAAAGCGGGCAAACCCGGCAATAATTACGCAGGTGCTGTAAATATTGATAAAAGCTTTGTCAGGCTGGCTATTAATGTGTCCAGCAAAGATACTCAACTTGGTAAGATAGGCGGGGGCGCCCGGGTAAAGATGATCTCGATCTCGGATAACTGGGAGGGAATGAGCGGCAACGTGCTTACCGGACTGGGTACGTATGGTCAATCCTATGATTATACCACAAGAGATAACGGACAGTTAACAAGCACCGGGGTGGCAACGTACGAGCCATCGATAGGTAACGATGAGAACCCTTTTAAACAACCGGTACCTTATATGCAAAAAATTAAAGGCGCCATCAATAATTATTTCGACCTGGAAGAGCCCTTTGGCGAATCGGTTTTCCCGGCGCCAACCATTACCTATAGTAAGGTTACCGTTACCGATCTTAACAACGGCGTAATCGCTGCACAAACGCCTAAAACAGGTTATATCGTTAACGAGTTTTATACCAGTAAAGATTTTCCGGTAAAGGTGCATGTTTTGCCCATCAATACCATACACATTCAGCCGGCAAATTATTTTTCGTTCGTTAAAACAACAAGCGATGATGAATTAACCATGTCGCAAGGCTACAGTATCGATCTGAACGACATGAACGGAAAAACAAAGGCCACACGTGTTTTTAACCAGTCGGGCGCACAAGTATCGGCAACGGAATATTATTATAAAAGTACAGACACAGGCGGCGGTGAATTCACGCTGGATAATAAGGTTAAAGTTGTTAAGCCCGATGGCACGGTAACGGATGCGGTTATGGGCCGTGATATTGAAATGTTTACCGACTTTAGAGAGCAGGAAAGCAGCAACAAGGGCCTTAACATTAACCTGGGGCTTGATGTGGTATTGGTATTTGTTTTTCCGTTGTATATACCACACTTTCCTATCGCCGCTAATGACGATTATAAACTCTTCCGTTCGGCATGCGCTTTTAAGGTAGTACAATCCTACGGGATACTGGATAAGGTCGTAAAAACAGATAACGGCTCAAGTATAACCACCCAAAATATGGCCTTTGACGGCGTTACCGGCGATGCGCTGATCACCAAAACGCAAAACGAATTTAATAATGATATTTATTCGGTAAACATCCCGGCTTATTGGGCTTATAATGGGATGGGGCCGGCATATAAAAATTTGGGTGCGCTGTTCTCAGGCTTTACTACCGATGTTAATGGAAAGATCAATCCGAGCTATGCCAGTTATTTTACATCCGGTGACGAGATTATTGATTTAGATAGCCACAAAGACTACTATGTGCTTGATATAATGAGCGACAACAATGGCAACGTATCCTATGCACCGGTAGCCCCCGGATCGGGCGGCTATTTACCCAATAACGGAACTTTTGTTAATCATAACAAATATTTAATGGACAGAGCAGGCAGTTATTACCCCATCTCGCCTTCATTAATCAAGGTTGTACGTTCTGGTTACCGCAACCAATTAGGTGCAAGCATCACTAATATCGTTTGCCTTAACAATCCTGTTGTTACAGATGCCAATGGTTTGCAGCATTTAAGCATAGCGCAGTCTGGAGCTACCGGAAATTTGAAAGATGTATTAAAGGTAATTAACGCGTCGGCTACAACTTATGATGAAAATTGGTCGGTTGAGCAGCCCGATTATCATTTGGTTGAGAATAAAGCATTTCGCACTGTTTTTGACGAGTATGCCAATTTGAACCCCAGTTTGGAAAGTGATGGAACTAACCAGGCGCATACAGATACCAAGCATTTTGAGTATAATATGAATAATTATAATATGGCTTCGATTGATGCTGATTATCACCAGAATGACCCAGGTAATTTTTACCTTGCGTTTAACTTTAATGAGCACCACGATTATGTGACGAGTTATGAAGGTATTCTTGGTGCTTATTATCATGAATTTGACTATAATCCTATTCGATACCCTAATGGCTATCCTTATGGTCAATATTACGGCCACGACGATGGCTTTTACTCTAATTATCCCTTTAAATGGTATCATAATACTAATTATGATGATAATTACAATAGTTATGATAGTTTTTACACCCATAATTTTTTGGCTAACAGGCTGGAAAACTGTGGTGTAGAAGCGGTATATTTGCTACTGGATGCAAACTATCCCGGTGGTAGGCGAGCTATCCCGAGTAATATTCATATCCCGACGAGCTTTTACGTACCCGTAGAAGGCGATTATTTTATCGGCTATGGCGGAACAACCAACTTTAGTTTTACAATTGATGATTGTGATGGTGGCTTCGATAATCCTTATACGCCTCACCCTGTCGGTGCCGACCACTGGAACTGGTTTATTTCGGGGCCGACTCATTTAACCAAGGGGTTACATAGTATCAACTTTACCGTAAGTGGTTGGGGGCTACCTTATGGCTACAGCACTTATTTTGGAGCGGAGATCTATAATTTCCCTAATAACAATGCGCCCGATTTGAATAATATTAACATTATTTACAACACACGCACTTTAAAAGATGCCACCGACCTGCAAATTTATGTTACTGACCCAACAACAGGCGCAAACATTGACTCGCATTACTATTATACAGATCCACAGCATACCCCAGGCACCAAATGTATCTTGCCGCCAACAACCATTAACCCTTTTATTTATGGTTTTAAAGGAAACTGGAGGCCGTATGAAACCAAAGTGTTTCAACAAAGCCGCCTCAACAATAGTGTGCAAAACGCCGTCGGTCCGGTTGATGTAAAAAATGCAGGCTATATCAACGATTTTTATACCAATTGGTACTGCCCATCAATTAATGCGCCCTGGGTACAAAATACCGTAACAGCGGCTTCGGGCAAATGGGTAACGGCCAATACAGTAACCGTGTATGATAAATACGGGCAACAATTAGAAAACAAGGACGCGCTTAACCGTTATAGCGCGGCTCAATTTAATTTTAACGGGGAGTTGCCCTCGGCAGTAGCATCTAACGCTATTAACCGTGAAATATATGCCAATGGTTTTGAAGATTATAAGTTTAAACCCGGAAGCTCTATTTATGTTGATATTAGCCCTTATAAGGAGTTTTTAGGTGGTGGGGCAGAGGGGGGGCAAAGATTTGATCAATTATTATTTAATCCTTTATCTGCCGGTGGGGTTCAGGTTTCTCATACGGGCAACTATTGTGTTGTACTGCCCGACGAGGGGATGGTTTTAGCTACTAAAGTATTTTCGGATAAACAAAGAACTAAGGCCTATCTTAATTTCGATTCTAAAAATCAGCTTGTAAAGGATAAAACCACACTCGGCTTGTATCCAAATGGCTTTGAGCCTCAGGCGCAGCAATACATTTTTGATGTATGGGTAAAGGCGGCAGGAGTACCCCAAGCCATTGATAATTCATTGGGATTGAAAGTTAACGGTACGGCTGTAACATTGAAATGTAAGGCTGTGGTAGAAGGCTGGAAATTAATTGAAGGAACAATAGATTTAACCGGCTTTACAAATGGTCAGGATGTAAGCATCGCTCTTGACGCACCTGGCATTTACATAGACGATCTGCGGATACACCCTAAGGATTCGCAAATGAAAACCTACGCTTATGATGATCGGTCCATGCGCTTAATGGCCGAACTGGACGAAAACTGTATGGCCACCTTTTATGAGTACGACGACGAAGGCTTATTGGTAAGGGTTAAAAAGGAAACCGAGCGGGGGGTAGTTACTCTTAAAGAAAGCAGATCGTCGTACAAAAAACAACCGTGATAAACATGAAACGTAAATTATTAATATCAGGTATATTGCTCTTTGTATCAGCAACAATTTTGGCCTTTGCTAATCGCAAAACGATAATGCAGGTGCTTCAACATCAACAGGTAACCGTACCCGTGGTAAGTGCGCCTACATCCCCCCCCTCAAAGTATGACCCGGCATTGCTGGTAAAACTTAATGAGGTGATAAATACTTTTGCCGGGCAGCGACATGCCTTTACTTTGGCCGGTGTTGTTAATTTAATTAATAATGCGGATACCAGCGAAAAAATGGATCATGTGCAGTTTGTGTTGAGCAAAAACGATAATAACTTTTATTACCGGATGGGCAAAATGGAAGCGATAGGCGAAAACGGTATTTACCTGAACATTAACCCGGATACAAAAAAGGTTTTTATTGCAGAAAAAAAACAGATCAACACCGTAAGTGTAATCAATATGGACCAGTTAAAGCAGGTGTTGGAGACTGAAGACTATCAATTAACCGGAAAAGTCAATGGATCGTTAGAAACTATTTCGCTGATCAACGAAAACCACTATACCTGCAAAGAGTATACAGTAACTTTTGATACGCTGACTAAAAAGCTGACCAACATTTTTTACCGCATGGCCTACGTGCGCGAGCCCATGAACAAAGCCAAAGAAAAATTGATAACTATCGCGCTAACCCAATGTGATACTACAGGCAGTTTAAATAAGTATAAAAACAAGGCCGATATCATAGATGCTCAAGGAAAGTTGCTGGGTAAATACGAGCGGTACCAATTAATTCATTTGTAATACCATAATAATGCTAAGCTTAATGAGACGTTTAATTTTAGTGTTTTTAGTTGCGCTGTTATCGCTCGCAACCAGCCGGTGCGAGGCGGGTATAGAAACCGGCGAAAACTTTACGACGCATGGCCAGGATATCCGGACTACTTCCTTAGCCATACAGGATAACAAGTTACTTGCAACCGGATTTGACTGGAGTATAGTTCATACCAATTCAATTAAAAATACTGTATATGTGCGCATCATTGACCCTCAGTTGATAAAGTATGTGGTGCATTTTACGGTAACGCTTAACGTACAGTATTTTACCAACAAAGAGCTTACCAATAGTTCAAACATTACAGTTCCGTTGCATGTGGATTATGATCCGGCTTCGGGCAAAGGTTATAAAGTTATCGATACTTATGATTTTAGCAATATTGCTGGCTTCACTGGTGCATATAAGGTAGTGATAACCGGCGCAACCGTAAGCAACTCCGAAATGCCCGGCGATACAAACCTGCCATTGGCCTTGCAAATTGGGGGTACAATTGTAATAGACAGAACCTATGATATTGGTGCCGACAGGCCATTAAACATCACCGGCACCAAACTACACAGCGGCACTACTCTAAGAAACGCCCCAACAGAGCAACTAAAATTAAGCTGGTATTTTATACCTGGGCAAGATGAATACGACATTGAATGGGCCACGGCAGATAACAATGGGGATAACATATCTACCGTAAATAATATGATAGCTGCCGACATCAATATTAATAATGTGCCAAACAGCGATATCGAAAACTTGTTCCGTAATAATTCAACGCGGGTAACCACCAACGCCAAGCAAAATGATTACGCCATATCGTTAATATACAATGATGATTATATCATCGTACGGATGCGATATGTGCATTATAGTGCGGATGGCAATAGGGTAACAGGTAACTGGAACTATACTTACAAAAATAGCAGCAACAAAACGGTGTATAACGTTTGGCCGTTAAACTGGAACGAACCGAGCTTAAACTGGCAATACTCGGCTGCCTTTGCCGAAGAAGGTAAAAAAAAGGAGGTAATATCCTATTTTGACGGAACCCTGCGTGGCCGGCAAACAGTAACAATTAACAATACCGATAATGTAGCCATAGCCCAGGAGAATATATACGACGATTTTGGCCGTCCGGCGGCCAGTATACTACCTGCCCCTCATTACGAAACCAACAGCAATGCTGTAAGCAACCTGCATTTTATCCCCCAATTTAACCTGGTAAAAAACACAACCAACCCCTATAGCATCCGCAGCATATACGGCTCGGCCATCTTACAGGAATGCGAAACTGCGCCCGTTGGGATGGATGCAACTACCACCGGAGCAGCAAAATATTATTCAGCCAATAACGAATTAATTCATAACCCGCCAACGAGTACAATTAAAAGTTATAATTATTATATCCCGGATGCGCTTAATTACCCATTCTCGGTTACGCAATACACTAATGATAATACCGGTCGTATCAAATTGCAGGGAGGGGTGGGGGCGGCTTTTCAACCCCAGGCTACCGTTAGCGGGCAGCAAAGCAATACCACCAAGTATTATTATGGAAAACCCGAACAATGGGAGCTCGACCAGCTTTTTGGCAATGATGTTGGCTATGCCGACCACTACCTGAAGAATATGGTTGTTGACCCTAACGGGCAGGAAAGTATCAGTTATATTAACGCGAGCGGTAAAACCATAGCTACGGCGCTTAGTGGTGCGGCACCTACCTCGGTTGACGAGCTGGCCGGAAGCAATGATCATATCCACAACGAAACGGTGCAGATACTAACCCCGGCCCAGTTTAAGTTTAATGGAAACGATTTAAAGATCACGGCTTCAACAACCTATTTATTATCGGAAAAAAAGGATCTTACTTTTAACTACAATCTGCAACAAATTATAGATAGCTACCCCGAAACAGGTACTATCCATATTACAAGCAATTGCTATTACGATTTAAAAATTACCATTATTGATAATTGCGGTACCCATGTTTATGATTATGCCTCAACCAGCCCCTTTACACCCGATGGCCTGACGCATACCCTCCCTACCATCTCCCAGTCGGTTACCCATCCTGGTGAGTATTACATCACTTTTGAGCTATCGTTAAATAAGAAAAAGATTGACGATATAGCCGGGGCTTACATTAACACTGCAATTGGAGACGGCTTGCTGATGCAGCAATACTATTATATCAAACAAAAGTTTTTGCAATCGGTAGACGTTTCCGGCAATTATAACGATTGCCGTACCTGCCAGGTATTACTGGGAGATAGCATCAGCTTTAAAGCGATGGCAGCCCAAAAGTTTGGCGAGGCCCATGTGGATATCACCCGCCAAACAAACCCCTATATTAATACTGATTTTAATACCTGGATCAATAACCTTTGGCAATCCCTGAGCGATAAATGCCATAACCTGCTATCCAACTGCGATTTTGCTCCTTGTAACAGCTATGAGGCGCAGATGGAGCAGGATGTTACACCCGGAGGGCAATACGCCTTGTTTTATGCCGACGGAACAGCCATCGAGCCGGAGATTAATGTGCTTGTCCTGCATTTTGCGCAGGCGTTTACAGCAACGCATACCCTGCCTGCGCTTACCGTAGATAATACCATTACCCGTACGGATGGTACCGTAGTATCCATTTATAGTAATGATTTTAGTAAGGTGGATATGATTAAATACTGGAAACCATCGTGGGCGGCCCAGTTTGTACAATTCCATCCGGAATATTGTAAGCTGTTGTTTTGCCAGAATATGCAGAGCTATGAAAACTGGGACGAAAAGCTTAAGGAAGTATACCTTACGGCAGATCAAATAGGGCAGATCAGTACCGGCCTTCAATATGATCAGGCTAATGCCGATTGGTTATTAAATCAGGATACCTTTTTTAACGGGCCGGGAGCAGGCTATAAGGAAGCCATGCGGGCGGATCTGCGAAATTACACAGCTGCTGTGCTGAACGTTAGCCAGAGCGGTTTTAACACCTTAGGCCTAACCCAATACATTACCTATTCCATTTACAGGAGCACGCAGGAAAACCCAACACAGACAAATCCAGCAAACAGCAATTTATGGAACAGCGCCGCCCTGCCCGCCGAGGCCTGCAGGGTGAAGGATAGGGAATGGGCCCAATACAAGGATTTTTATTTCCAGCTCAAACAAAAATATTACGAGCAGTTGCGTGCCACAACCACCTGCCAGAATGCAGGTTGCGATGTGGGCGCCCCGATAGCCAATGCCTTACCCGGAAGCTGCCCCATACCACAAAGCTTTACTATTGTAGCGAATACCGGCGCTACCGCACCAACTGGCATGCAGAGTGCGCAAATTACCTACTCTGGAGCCAAATTTGACGGAACCATAACTTTACAGGTTTATTATCCATCAACGGTAAGTACAACCGGGCTTACGCAAACGGTCACGTTGCCTTATACCGGTTTTCCTTATGTGTTTAATATTCCGTCGAATTTGCCGCCGTCGGTAGTGCATATTAAAAGCTCTGTTTGTACGGTTACCAAGCTTAGCCTATTAAATTACCACGCGGAAGTAACGGAAGAGGTAGTCAGTAACACCATGAGTGGCTTATATTTTGAATGGACACGAGGCATGCATGTTTATTTTACAGTTCCGGAGCAAATCCGGCGGACTACCGTTACTTTGAAAGATTACAAGGGATGTAGCGTTACATCTACCGAGCCAGTCACCGTCAATCTTAAATACTATTCACATTATAATAATTCCGATTGGGATCCTAATGGCGATTGGACGGAGTATATTACCAATGTGGCCGATCGAGTATTTCCTTTCCCTTCACAATACGGTTCGGACAGTTATCCGGTAATTCCTATTAAAATACTTCCAGGCCAATCCACTGCTAGTTATGATTATCAGTCATTAAAGTCAATTGATATAGGAGGCCCGGTATACCCGCGGAAAGAGGTCGATCTATCATGCCTGGATAGCTACGCAGGCGTTGATGTAGTTACCGGCATAGGCGAGTGCCCGGTTCCGCCAGTAATTAATACCGATGCTTGTCTGGTATACCGCAATAAGGAAAGCCGCTTCCCTTCGTTTGTTACAAACAATAGGGCTATCAATGCCGATCAGAATGCTCAATTGCAGGCCAATAACAATGATGATTTAAAAACACAGGTTTCAAACTCATGCACCGGCAATGCCGATGCCTGGATAGCCAGCCTGCAAGACGGTATCACTAACCATGGTATTAATACCACTACCTTACGCAATAAACTGATAGCGGTTTGTACGGCAGGTGGTGATGCCGAACATCCTTTTGGGGCCAGCGACCTGGCCGGAATGAACCCCGCGAGCGGCAATGCCGATCAAAGCTTTGGCGCGGCCATCAAGTCCATGTATAACGTGAACAGCAAATTTGCCAGCGATTTTAACCCCTGGCTCATCAGCTCGCCATCTCCATATACTATAAAAAAATCATCGGGTACCGGCAATACCATTATGGTAAGTAATGCGGCCACCAGCAATGCATTAACCGCCTTGTATAACGATTTTCTGGCCACCCCCGAAGGCGCGCAACCCAGCGATACCAAGTTTTACACCTATCTTAAAAGCCGTTTCGGGGCCGTGATGACCATGAGCCTCGACGATCTGGTTACCCTGCGCAAAGCCTCGGCAGATTGCGGGTTCTTATTAAACCACGATGTAACGCTTCCGGCATTTTTAGACCTTACACAGCAAATCAACTGGGATGTCTATTTGGCCAAAAAGAGCGATCTGTTGTCGCAGTTTGCCGATCCATCGGGCCTGGTATCGTCAAAATATTACCCATCGGTTTTAACTAATTACATGAACCAGGTATTCGGCGTTTTAATTAACTACGATACCTATATCAATTTTGAAAATACGCATGCCACCAACCCGGTGCTGTATAACATCCCATCGTATGGCAACACTGAAACCGACCCCTACGCACCGGTAGAAAGTGCGCTTGAGCTGGCACTGGGCAAGGGTGTAAAATCATACAACGATTATATTGCCGATGCTACCAATAGTTTTAAGGTACATTATATTGCTACCAGCAGTAAATTGCAGGCCCAGGTAACGGCGGCTATCCCCACCAAAAACTACCACTATACGCTTTATTATTACGATCAGGCCGATAACCTGGTGCGCACGGTGCCGCCCGAAGGTGTACACCTGCTTACAGGTGCAGCGCTTGCTCAGGTTGCGGTTAGCAGGGATGCCGCGAATACCGGCTTAACCTGCAGCTACAGCAGTCGGGTAAAGGTTAACGACAGAGCTACAATGCTTGATCAGTTGGGCAGTATCCTGGCTAACACAGGCCCAGTAGCCATCGAAATGTGGTTATATAACCCAACCTCGGGCATCAGCCAGTTTACCGAAGTATCGTCGGATAAAAAATGGCTGTTCAGCGTAGCTATCCAGGGAACTACGGTTGCATTGGATATTTACCCCATGACGATAAGCACCAACCCGGCAAGTGCCACTCTTAACGCGGGGAGCAAACACTACCGTGCCACCATACAACCTTCGGTTTTGCCGCTGAGTTCCTGGACCTATGTATTGATCCAGGGGACTAACGGCCTTGCCTATGGTACCACCCCGCAAATATGGGTTAATGGTATGTGGACAGCGATACAGGCCAGTAGCACCCCGCTGGCATCATGGAGCCTGACGGCCACCAGCAGCGGAATCCAACTGCCTGATATTTATCCTACCCTGAAGCACATCCGTTTTTACCAACACACCTTAGGTTCGACGGTGTTAGCGTTCAACTCCAGTAACACCTGCTTCGCCCCCTGGTCAGACAATGATGCCGATAATATTTGGGTACGATTAAACGTGCCGGGCCCGGGCAGTGCAGAAGACTCGCGCACGGCAGGCAGTTACCCCAACCATACCCTGGCCACCAGTTATGCCTATAACAGCACCAACCAGGTAATCTCCCAAAAAACACCGGATGCCGACGGGGTGAGTAACTTTTGGTACGATATGTTGAGCAGGCTCACGGCATCGCAAAATGCCCGGCAGAGCCCGTCGAAATACAGCTATACCCAGTACGACGTGCTGGGCCGGATCAGCGAAGTGGGCGAGAAGCTAAGCAGCACAACCCTGCCTGTAGATGGAAGCTCTAACTATATAGACGATCCTACGTTATTTTTAAACTCGGGCAGCAACAGCCAGATCACGCGTACTTATTATGACGCTGCCGCCCCTGCCACAGGCGGCATGGTATCGCTGCCGGAGCAGGATAACCTGCGCAAGCGGGTATCGGCCAGTACCTATACCGATGTGCAGGGCAACCCCGTGCAGCAAGCCACTTATTACAACTACGACCTGGACGGCAACGTAAAAACGCTATGGCAGCAGATTGGCGGCCTGGGGCTGAAACGTGTAGACTACGAGTACGACCTGATTAGCGGCAAAGTAAACTTTGTGCGCTACCAGCACGGGCAGCCCGACCAGTTTTATTACCAATACCAGTACGACGCAGAAAACCGGCTAACCCAGGCCTGGACGGGCACCAAAGCCGTAGTAAACCCCTATGGCGGCAGCTTTCTGCAAGGGGAGAACAAACGCAAGGACGCGCAGTACTTTTATTACCTGCACGGCCCGCTGGCGCGCGTTGAATTAGGCGACGAAATGATAGGCCTGGTGCAAGGTATTGATTATGCCTACACGCTGCAAGGTTGGCTAAAAGGTGTAAATGGCAGCAGCTTACAGGCAGCTAAAGATATGGGGGGCGATGGAGCCACAGGCAACCTGCACCAAACCCTCGGCAGGGACGCCTTCGGTTATGCCCTGCATTATTATGGCGATAATGATTATAGCCCGATAGGGGGCAATAATCCCTTTGCCAGCGCCGCTGCAGCACCCGGCTTTAAAGCCCTGTATAACGGCAATATTGCTGCCAGTAACGTTAACACCCCCAAAGCCGGCGAACCGCTGCTGTATGTTTACGGTTACGATCAGCTGAACCGGCTGACGCGGCAAAATGCCTATAACGGCTTTAGCGCCACCTCAAACAGCTGGAGCGCCATCAATACCGGTAACCAGACCTATAAGGAGACGTATGTATACGATGCCAACGGCAATATCAAAACAGCCACACGAAACGGCAGCAATGCCGCCAGCCTGGCCATGGATAATTTAAGCTACGGCTATAATTACGATGTGAACGGGCAACTGGCCAACAATCGCCTGCGGCACGTTAAGGACGCCATACCCGATGCCAATACATATACAGATGACCTGAAAAACCAGGCCGACGACAACTATGGGTACGACGCCATCGGCAATTTAAAACACGATACCCAGGCTGGCATCAATAACATCAATTGGAGCGTATATGGCAAAATACAAAGCATCGATAAAAGCAGCGGCAGCCTGCAATACAGTTACGATGCCGCCGGCCACCGCGTAAGCAAACTGATTAACGGCCTCAGCACCTGGTACGTAAGAGATGCACAAGGCAATACGCTGGCCCTGTACGACCAGCAAGGTACGGGCGACATTAACTGGCGCGAGCAGCACCTGTATGGCAGCAGTCGTTTAGGCATCTGGACACCCAACGTTAACCTAAGCACGGGCACCCCAGGCAGCGGCGCCGAAGAATGGAAAACGCTTGGCCATAAATATTATGAGCTGAACAACCACCTGGGTAACGTAATGGCTACCATAACCGACCGCCTGGTGCCACATTATAACAGCAGCGGTAACTTTGATTATAATGAGGCGGATGTAGCTACTGCGCAGGATTACTATGCGTTCGGTATGTTGATGCCGGGACGGCAGTATACGGCCAACGGCTTAAATTATCGGTATTCATTTAATGGGAAAGAGGATGATAAGGATATAACCAATGGAGGCCAGGACTATGGAGCACGGATTTATGATAAAAGGTTAGGGCGGTTTTTGAGTGTGGATCCTTTGACTAAAGAGTATTCGTCATTGACACCATATCAGTTTGCTTCTAATAGTCCAATAGCTAATATAGATTTAGATGGAGAAGAAGCAAAATACTTCACATTAGAACAAGATGCGAAGACTGGGAATACCAGTTTGAAGTTAGTTAAACAAGTTGATACATATAAAGACATAGGTGGAAAGACGATTCAATATCCATTACAATATCATGTGAGTTTTAAAGGCGAATCTTACACCTTTTATAATTCCCCAGCTCCTGATGGAGTAATTCCACCAGAAAATAGTGTCAAAAACTTCGATATTTGGAAAGGGTCAAAAATGCCTTTTGATGATGTTTTCTATTCAGATAACGAGGCTTGGGGAAGAGTTGTTGACGATATGGCTACTGAATGGGCTGGGGGCCTGGCAATGGCATATTCAGGAAATGGAACCGGAAGTATATACGAAGTTCCAGGTGAATATACAAATTCAGGCAAACCATATGTTGGTCGAAATAATACAACAGACCCAGCTACAAATAGGCGCTCAAATGATGGCAGAGACCGAACCAAAGCAAAGGTAATAGGTACTTATGATGCTGATAACGTTGAGGAGGGGCAGTATCAAGAGCAAAAAGCGATGGATCAGCGAGGAACTCCAAGAAAAACGTTGGATAATAAGAGAAGAGAAGTTAATCGGCAGCGTATGAAAACACTGGAAGCAAAATATGGTGGTGGAAAGAAAGTAGGACCAGTATTAATTCCTCAGCGATCCAACCATACTTTACCCAAATCGAAATCTCAACAAAAAAAGGAAGCTGATAAGAAAAGGGAAGCCAGTGATTTATTGATTAATCATGGATAATTAGTTAAATTAAATATTTTGAAAAGAATAGATTTAGATAGTATAATTGAATTTTGGAATTGGTTTAAGTCGATTTCAAAGAATTTATTACTTGAACCAGCAAGAATAGATTTAATAAGTCAAATAGATAGTCGTATAAGTAAAATTGGCCGTTTTGATTGGGAAATAGGTCCGTGGGAAGATAATGCGTATTATTTCGCAATTTCTCCAAACTTGGATTCTGTTAAGTTAGAATTTACCCGCGAGTTTATCAGAAATGCGCCTAAGTGTTTTGGTTGGCATTTTCTACCTTCAAAGCCGCCAAAAAGTGATTGGCAAGGAAAATGGAAGATGAAGAATGAAATGGGGAATGAAATTTTAGTAGATAGTAGTAATTGGGAATATATTTTATATGAGTTTGAGGATGAGACTTTTGATATGGATATAATGATTAATGGCATTGATGGTGATGATAATGTTGTTAATACTGCCATTGATATTGCCTTAACGGGGTATTTAGGTGAAGAAACTTTTATGCGACTAATAAAAAATATTAAAATAGTATCTTCTTTTGAAGAAAGTTATCCAAATAAAGCCACATTGGTTAAGCATATAAAAAAGCACATAGAAAGTATACTTCATTGAAAGAATTCTACTGGTGCCCTCCGCTGGCGCACGCCTGTGGCGTGTGCCTTAACAAGTATGCAGGTCTATCCGGCTTAGTTTTATAAATATAGATAAGCACGGCATTAATGAAAATTACAGTTGGTAGTTTTCCAGACGTTCTTTGATTTCCAGAGCAAATCGGGTTAGGTGATTGCCCAATGCTACCGCAAGCTTCCTCGCTTGTGGTCATCATACTAAGTACCAGTATGCTTGAGATATGCGAGATGAATTGATTTGTAAGCGTATAAATTGCTTAAATCCACAAGTGAGGAAGCTTGCAGTAGCGGCGGTTGGAGGGCATCATATACATGCAAAAGCGGCATTTAAAGAAGTTGCAGCTTACGACCCTAATAAAGGGTTTTCAATAAGTCAGAAATTGATGAAGGATTTAAAACTTGATCACAATGCGATGACTCAAACTCAAAGAAGGTTGTTTAGAGAACTGGCTAATAGTGGAAGACCTAATACATTGATTGAGCAAACAAGAATTGCGAAAGAAGCTTTAATGGCTGGTGGAGCTACAGAAGATTTTGCAAACGATTTACTTAAGGCATCATTAGAAAATCTTAAAAATCAAAATGTTACTGCACCTTCAAATATACCTTGGAATAAAACAAAAAAATAATGGAAGCTTTAGAGAAATTAGAATCGTTTGGGAAAGAAATAATTGAAAATCTAAGAGATGCATCAATTGAAGAGTATTTGGCGATCAAAAAGGGGGAAATGAAATCAGTTGATGCCCAAAATATCTTCAAAACTTATATTTCAATTGATACGGCCTATCATGATAAGGTTGATGTAATTGTTTTGAATATCATCGATAGAGTTTTACATAATGCTCTGTGGATGTTTGAGCAAAGTAAAGCTTTTACTATAGGTGAAAAAAGCTTAATTGATCCCAATAAAGATATTGTGGAAATAAGTGATGGATTATCGGGTGAATTGTATAGCGAAGACGGATGGATAGAAAAATACAGTAAATTTCCATCAGGTACAATTCATTAGTCAGCGCTACCAATGCTGGCGCACGCCTGTGGCGCGTGCCTTAACAACTATGCAGATCTGTGCTTAGTTTAAATAAACAAGCACGGGTATAATAAGAAAATTGCAAGTGGCAGTTTTCAAAACCGTTCTTTGATTTCCAGAACAAAATCCGGGTTAGTGATTGCAGCGGATACCGGCCAAGTGGCTAATGCCTGTGTGCGTATGAGCGTAAAGCACGGGCCGAAGGCAACCCCATACGTTACCGACGAGCTACATCTACAACAGCACCAACCAGGGAACGAAGCAATGGAGCCCCGACGGAGGTACGAACCGTTTCTGGTACGACCTGCTGAGCAGGCTGACCGTATCGCAGAACGACAAACAGGCCCCGGCAAACAAATACATCTATACACTATACGACACCCTTGGCCGGATCACCAAAGTCGGCGAAAAACGGACGGCAAGTACCCTGGCCGTCACAACGATCAACAATAACCCGATCCCTGACTATGTAGCCAACCCTGCAAACTTCCTGGCTTCGGGCAGTAACCGTCAGATCACGAAAACGTATTACGATACCCCGGCGCTCGCTACAGGCGGCATCGCCTCACTGCCGGAGCAGGATAACCTGCGTAAGCGGGTATCGGCCAGTACGTATACCGAGGCGCAGGGCAACCCTGTGCAAAGCGCCACCTATTATAATTACGACCTGGACGGGAACGTGAAAACGCTGTGGCAGCAAATCGGCGGCCTGGGCCTGAAACGGGTTGACTACGAGTATGACCTGGTGAGCGGCAAGGTGAACTTTGTAGGCTACCAGCAAAATAAGGCTGACCAGTTTATTACCAGTACCAATACGATGCCGACAACCGGCTTACGGATGCCTGGAGCGGCACGCAGGCGATATTGAACCGCTACACAGGCAGCCAGCTACTGTACGATAATAAAAAGCAGGACGCGCATTACGAATATTACCTGCACGGCCCGCTGGCGCGGCTGGAATTGGGCGACCAGTACGGCAAGGTACAGGGGATAGACTATGCCTATACGCTGCAAGGCTGGCTAAAAGGCGTAAACGGGCAGCAACTGAACCCGCAAACCGACATGGGCGCCGACGGCTATACCGGGCATAGCGATAACGGCAGCATAGCGCGGGACGCCTACGGCTACGCGCTGGGCTATTACCGCGGCGACTACCGCCCGATAGGAGGCACTACCTATACGGCCTTTAACCTGCCCTACCAAAACCAAACAGGCGATATCACGGGGCAGAACCTGTACAACGGCAATATCAGCAACAGTACTTTGGCTATCAGTGCGCTTAACAGCGGCGCCCCGGCAGGCTATACCTACCACTATGACCAGTTGAACCGGCTGAAAAATACAAGGCAGCATAACGGCATCAGCGGAACAAGCTGGAACCGGAACAGCATCACGGCCAATTACGCCGAAGACCTGAGCTATGACGCCAACGGCAACATCCAAACAGTTAACCGGAACAGCAACGCGGGCAATATGGATAACCTGTTTTACCGTTACAGCATGGATGCCAATGGGTACACCAGCAGCAACCGGCTTAACGCGGTAACCGATATAGCCAGCGACGGGGCTTATACGGATGACCTGAAAAACCAAACGGACGCCACCAATTACCATTATGACGCAATCGGCAACCTGATCCACGACACCCAATCAGGCATCGACAGTATCAACTGGACGGTATACGGCAAAATACAAAGTATCTATAAAACTACCGGCGGCATCAGCTATACGTATAACCCCGCAGGGCAGCGGATCAGTAAGACAGCCGGCAATAAAACCACGTGGTACGTGCGCGACGCGCAGGGTAACACGCTGGCGCTGTACGATAGCCTAACTATCGCGGGCAGCAGCACGATGTGGCGCGAGCAGCACCTGTACGGCAGCAGCAGATTAGGTATCTGGACACCAAATATCAACGCGAACCAGGGCAATTCGATCACGGTATGGGATACCCTGGGTAGGAAGTACTATGAGCTGAACAACCACTTAGGCAACGTACTGGCCACGCTGACCGACAGGCGTGTGCAGCAGGATAACGGTAATGCGGCAAGCCCGGATTATTTAGCTGATGTGGCTACGGCTCAGGATTATTATCCTTTCGGCAGTTTGATGCCGGGGAGGCAGTATACGGCTAACGGTGTAAATTATCGGTATTCATTTAATGGAAAAGAGGATGATAAGGATATTACTGGTGGAGGTCAGGACTATGGAGCACGTATTTATGATAAAAGGTTGGGAAGATTTTTGAGTGTGGATCCGATTGCAAAACAATATCCAGAATTGACCCCATATCAGTTTGGTTCTAATAGTCCTATCCAAAATATTGATTTAGATGGTTTGGAAGGTGCTTGGAATGGAGCTTGGCTTCTTAAGCAAGGTTATGAAACGTTGAAAAATTGGTGGAACAGTGAAAGTGTTGCGAGTAATGTCATTGTGGTGGGAACAGGCACGCGTTTAGGAATGTTACCCACCACTTATAAAGAAAAGGAAAAGAATGGTACTGCGGTAATCATGCTCATGGCTTTTTCATTAGACAATGCTAAAAGTGAAATGTATACTAAAGCGATCGCATCTTCTGTCACAGACAAAGTTCCTGAAGTTACTAAGCCAGCTGTAACCACGACAAATCAGCAAGCGACAGCTATTAATAATGGAAATACTGAAGCTGCTGAATCAAATACAACGGCTTTAAATCCGTTACAAACTGGGCCGTATAAAATATTGAAGGCCCAAAATGCTAAATCAGGATTTAGTATGGATCATATTCCTTCTTTTGGATCCTTAAAGCGTACAGAAGAACAACGACTTGGGCGTTCATTGACTGCATTGGAGGAAAGTACCTTAAAGGAAAATTCTTTAACTTTAGCCATTAAAACTAAAATGCATATGAAGACTTCAGAAACCTTTGGAGGAAGAAATACTGCTGTAAGACAAAAAGCTGATTCGCAAAATCCATTAGAGGCAATTAGGAGTAATGTGAATGCTTACCGCCCAGAGTTATTAAAGCAAGGATATTCTAACAAAGATATAGATCTTGTAATTCAAGACCTATCAGTTCCCTTTAAATCAATTGTACCACTTAAATAAATTGTAAATGGATATTTTAAATTGGATCGATAAAAAATATACAGATATAGAGAATGATAAATTATATAAAGAATATTTTTCTTCTATCTCTTTAGAAGAAGGCATAGACGTCCTCTTTCTGTTAAATTTATCGATGGGAATTGATATTATATTAAATAAGAACTATCACGTAAAAGGAATACACTTTTATTCTGGAAGCCAAAAAGGAGGGAGTCGCTTTGAGGGTAATTTGCCATTTAATCTGGATTTTTCTTTTTCTCAACAGGATACCAGATCTTTATTAGGTATGCCAAATTCTTCTGGTGGAGGCGATTTTAGTTTTTTGTACGGAGTTGTTCCTGATTGGGATAAATATCTTTTTGATAGTTACAGTTTGAATTTGCAGTTTTCCAAAGATAAGTTGACCATCGACTTGATTACCGTAGATAGTTTATTTGGATAATAATAACGAGTTGGTAGTGTTACATTACAAGCCTTATGTAAAAAGGTAAGTTGCACCCTACGCTGGCGCACGCCTGTGGCGTGTGCCTTAACAACTATGCAGATCTGTCCGGCTTAATTTAAATAAACAAGCACGGGTATAATAGGAAATTGCAATTGGTAGTTTTCAAAACCGTTCTTTGATTTCCAGAACAAATCCTCCCTACGCTGGCGCACGCCTATGGCGTGTGCCACAACTATGCAGAGATACAAATTAAATATGAAAAGTATAGATATTGATAAAAATTTATCCACTGAACAAATAAGTCAAATAAAAGAGGCTATCTCAAAGGACAAATCACTACTTCATCAAACGGATGTGGACAAGCGTAGTTTACTGCAACTTGCTACAGTGAACGATTATATTGATTTGGCTGAATTTCTTATAGACAAAGGTATTGATGTAAATCACCAAGACGTTCTAAAAAGTACAGCTTTACATTATTGTGCGGAATATAATCGTTATGAGATTGCTAAAAAAATACTTAATCATGGCGGTGATTTGAATTTGGCTGATAAATATGGTAATCAACCTTTATGGACAGCTGCATTTAACGACAAGGGGTATAGCAACAGAATAAAAATAAGCGAACTTTTTCTGAACTCTGGCGCCGATAAAAGACACAAAAACAACGCTAATCGAAGTCCAGATGACATAGCCTCTAGATATAAAGGGTTATCGGAATTATTTGCAAATTATAATTGAAATTATTAGATGGATTTTCTAAATGTACTATATGTTGGCGTGTGCCTAACAACTATACAGATTTCTCCCATCGCTACCGCAAGCGTCCTCGCTTGTGGTCATCATGCTAAGTAGCCAGCTGGTATGAGGTGTACGCGGCGTGAATTGATTTGTAAGTGTATAAGCTACTTCAATCCACAAGCGAGGACGCTTGCGGTAGCGGGGGAATTTAGAAGACGTAAGGGAAAATTTAGGATAATTTCCCAAAGCTGGCGCACGCCTGTGGCGTGTGCCTTAACAAGTATAATATGAAAATTACAATTGGTAGTTTTCGCAAATGTTCTTTGATTTCCAGAATAAAATCAGGGTTAGTGATTGCAGCGGATACCGGCCAAACGCTGATTTTGTTTTAAATGGAAATTATAAAAGAGCAAATAAATTTATTAATTACTACTTTCAATAATAATAGATTTTTATCAATGAAAATACGTTTTATCTTTTTATCGACCTTGTTTCTTTTTTCAAAGGCTTTTGCGGGTTCAGGAGAAACTTATACTGATTGGTTGATGTCGCAGTTAAAAAAAACATTAAACAATAGGCAATTGACTTTCGACTTTAGTTTTTTCTCACCAACGATATCTTCGCTTAGTACAATAACTTATCCGACGCCCATAAAAAGGAGCTATGAAAAGGACATGACAAATAACCCGCCAACCGTAAATGCAGGGCCGAATATAACATTACTATTAGGGGGGAGTGCTAAAACTAAAGCTATTGCAACATCTTCAAGTCCGGCATCCTATACATGGAGCCCCAGCAGCTATCTAAATAATTCGCATGTGTTAAATACTACAGTTACACCAGCGCAAACCACAACCTATACCTTAACCGTTGGAGATAACCAGGGTAATTTAGCATCAAGCCAGATGACAGTGACCGTTTACAATAGTCCACCTTCTATCCCCAATACATTTACACCCAATGGAGATCATATTAATGACGTTTGGACCATAGCCTATCTTAATACTTTACCTAATTGTACGGTGGAAGTACATAACCGTGATGGCCAAACAGTATTTACATCTACCGGTTACTCTGTTCCATGGGATGGGGGAGGGTTGCCGGTTGGTACATATTATTATGTGATTAATCTTAATAATGGGCAGCCTACACTAAGCGGTAGTATCACCATAATAAGGTAACATTCCACGATACAGGAGAAATTACCTGGGGTTTATGCTATGAGGTACGCGGCGTGAATGGATTTGTAGCATATAGGTTGCTTAGATCCGCGAGTTAGGACGCTTGATCGTAGCGAGGGAGCAAGATAGAAAATATGTTTTATCCATCATCTGCCATTTTAATTTTTTCATTTGATGATTTGCAAACTCATTGCCCTACGCTGGCGCACGCCTGTGGCGTGTGCCTTAACAACTATACAGATTTCTCCCGCTCTGTTTAATAAACAAGCACGGCTTTTTATAGGAAAATTACAACCATAATTTCCCAAAACCGTTCTTTGAAATATGGAACCCAATCCGCGTTAGTGATTGCAGCGGATACCGGCCAAGCGGCTAATGCCTGTGCGCGTATGAGCGGAAAGCACGGGCCGTAGGCAACGCCCACAATATGATTAAACCACCGGCTGCATCACGCCGGCCGATTATTCGCATGCTAAGGACACGCTGCAAATTGTTTTTGGCAATAACCTGGATACCTCAGCGGCTAACGCTAATTATCAAACCATCCTGGCGAACTTTATGAACCAGCGCTACGGCTTTGCGCTGGGTTATGACGATTACCATAATTACGAAGTGCAGCTGCTTACCAGCCCGCAGGCTATATTATGCAATAAACCACCGTTCCATTCCATCGCGCAGGATCTGTACGGCTGCCTGGAGGCGCAGGTGATCACGGCTTCGCAAAACGGCATTAACGATTACCAGGCCTATATAGAAGGGGAGAAAACCAACTTCAGGCAAAGCTATGTCAATACGTGTTCGGCAGCGCAGGCCACAGCCAGCCTGCGTACGCAGAGCCAGGTTTACCACTACACGCTATATTATTACGACCAGGCTGATAACCTGGTGCGCACGGTGCCCCCCGAAGGCGTGCACCCGCTTACCGGGCCAGCCCTTGTACAAGTGAGCTACAACCGGAATACAGCCACTACGGGCACCTGCGGTTACAACAGCCGGGCAAAAATTAACGACCGGGCTACGATGCTTGATCAGTTGAGCAGTATCCTGGGCAGCACGGGCCCTGTAGCTATCGAAATGTGGTTATATAACCCAACCTCAGGCATCAGCCAGTTTACCGAAGTATCTTCGGATCAAAAATGGCTGTTCAGCGTGGCTATCCAGGGAACTACGGTTGCATTGGATATCTACCCCATTACGATAAGTACTAACCCTGTAATGGCCACTTTTAACGCGGGGAGCAAACATTACCGCGCCACCATACAGCCTTCGGTGCTGCCGCTGAGCTCCTGGACTCATGTTATAATTCAAGGGGCTAACGGCCTTGCCTATGGAACAAGCCCGCAAATATTTATTAACGGCATGTGGACAGTGATACAGGCCAGTAACACTCCGATGGCGTCATGGAGCCTGACAGCCACCAGCAGCGGTATCCAACTGCCGGATATTTATCCAACCCTGAAGCATATCCGTTTTTACCATCAGGTATTCAGCCAGCCCGTATTAACGATCATGGCTACCAACAACTGCTTCGCACCTCGGATAGACAGTGATCTTAATAACATTTGGGTGCGCTTTAACCTGCCCAGCCCGGGCGGCCCTACCACTACCGGCCCGGGCAGTGTGGAAGAAATCCGCACGGCGGACGTTTACCCCAACCATACTTTGCCGACGAGCTACATCTACAACAGCACCAACCAGGTAACGAAGCAGTGGAGCCCCGACGGGGGGACGAACCGTTTCTGGTACGACCTGCTGAGCAGGCTGACCGTATCGCAAAACGACAAACAGAACCCGGCTAAAAAATACAGCTATACGCTGTACGATACCCTTGGCAGGATCACCGAAGTTGGCGAAAAACGGACGGACAGCACGCTGGCCGTCACAACGATCAACAATAACCCGATTCCCGACTATGTAGCAAGCCCTGCAAACTTCTTAGCTTCGGGCAGTAACCGCCAGATCACGAAAACGTATTACGATACCCCGGCGCCGGCTACAGGGGGCATCGCCTCACTGCCGGAGCAGGATAACCTGCGCAAGCGGGTATCGGCGAGTACGTATACCGAGGCGCAGGGCAGCCCCGTGCAAAGCGCCACCTATTATAATTACGACCTGGACGGAAACGTGAAAACACTGTGGCAGCAAATCAGCGGCCTGGGCCTGAAACGGGTTGACTACGAGTATGACCTGGTGAGCGGCAAGGTGAACTTTGTAGGCTACCAGCAAAATAAGGCCGACCAGTTTTATTACTGGTACCAATACGATGCCGACAACCGGCTTACGGATGCCTGGAGCGGCACGCAGGCGATATTGAACCGTTACACAGGCAGCCAGCTGCTGTACGATAATAAAAAGCAGGACGCGCATTACGAATACTACCTGCACGGCCCGCTGGCGCGGCTGGAACTGGGCGACCAGTATGGCAAGGTACAGGGTATAGACTATGCCTATACGCTGCAAGGCTGGCTGAAAGGCGTAAACGGGCAGCAGCTAAACCCGCAAACCGAGATGAGCGCCGACGGCTATACAGGACACAGCGATAACGGCACCATAGCACGCGACGCCTACGGCTACGCGCTGGGCTATTACCGCGGCGACTACCGCCCTATAGGGGGGACAGCCTATACGGCCTTTAACCTTCCATACCAAAACCAAACAGGCGATATCACAGGCCAGAACTTGTACAACGGCAATATCAGCAACAGCACTTTGGCCATCAGCGCGCTCAACAGCGGCGCAGCGGTAGGGTATACCTACCATTACGACCAGTTGAACCGGCTGAAAAATACAAGGCAGCATAACGGCATCAGCGGAACAAGCTGGAACCGGAACAGCATCACGGCCAATTACGCCGAAGACCTGAGCTATGACGCCAATGGCAACATCCAGACGGTTAACCGCAACGGCAACGCGGGCAATATGGATAACCTCCTTTATCTTTACAATAAAGATGTCAATGGGTATCTCAGCAATAACCAGCTCACCAGGGTATACGACGCGGCCAGTGACGGGGCTTATACGGACGACCTGAAAAACCAAACGGACAATTACAATTACCGTTATGACGCGATCGGCAACCTGATCCACGACACCCAGGCGGGGATCGACAGCATTAAGTGGACGGTATACGGCAAGATACAAAGCATCTATAAAAGCACCAATAACATCAGCTATACGTATAACCCTGGTGGCCAGCGGATCAGTAAAACGGGAGGCAATAAAACCACGTGGTACGTGCGCGATGCCCAGGGCAATACGCTGGCGCTGTACGATAGCCTGACTACCACGGGCAGCAGCACGATGTGGCGCGAGCAGCACCTTTACGGCAGCAGCCGTTTGGGCTTGTGGACACCGAATATCAACGCGAACCAGGGCAGCTCGATAGCGGTATGGGACACCCTTGGCAGGAAGTTCTATGAGTTGAATAATCATTTAGGCAACGTACTGGCCACACTGACTGACAGGCGGGTACAGCAGGACAACGGGAATGTGGCCAGCCCGGATTATCTGGCGGATGTGGCTACGGCTCAGGATTATTACCCCTTTGGCAGTTTGATGCCGGGGAGGCAGTACACGGCTAACGGCTTAAATTATCGGTATGGATTTAACGGTAAAGAAAACGATAATGAGGTAAAGGGACAGGGCAACCAGCAGGATTATGGGATGCGGATTTATGATCCGAGGGTGGGGAGGTTCTTGAGCGTAGATCCGTTGAGAGAAGCTTATCCTTGGTATACGCCATATCAGTATGCTGGAAATCAACCAATTTGGTCGATAGATCTAGATGGAGCAGAAGAGAAAAAGGCAACAGATTGGGAAGCCTTTACATATCCAAAGTTTAAAAAATTAGCAACGGCAAATGATGTTTGGAAACAGACGCAAAATAAATTTCCACGATCAACTCCTCAAGTTCAATATTTACAGTTCAAATATCGGTTAGGCCGAATTTTTGAAGCTGCGGTCCTTGCAAGTTTAGATCGCGAAAAAAACACTAAGCGATATTATCCCGACCCACTTGATCGAAGCTCATCTGTCATTCCAGATGCAGTAACAGAGTCTGCGACGCAGGAGGTGAGGAGAAATTCTCGTGGAGAGGATGCGCATATAACATTTGTTTGGAAAGAAGGTGCTTTCATTGATGCGAAAACTTCAGAATCAAATATTATAGATAATAGTGAACAATTAAAGGGATTTGTAAACATCCTTGCGAATCAAAACAACGTTGCATTACAAATAGACGATAGTTTTCTTGAAAGATTTTTTGGGGTTGGGAAAGAAATTAATAAAAGCGCAGCAAAATCCAAAGCAGCGTTTTTACATATTATAACTCCGGCAAACACAAAAATTGATCCTCAACTTGTTAAATTTGCTGAGCAAAAAGGGGTTAGGGTTTTTCAATCTGAGACCGAAATAAAAGATGATATGATTCGAATAAGTAGCACTAAAGAACTTACTACCAATAAAAAGCCTATTCAAACAGAAAGTATCCAAAGACAAGGGTATGGCAATGAAACAAAACTAAATTTTAGTATTCAATGATGAATATATTCTATAAATTGTTTTTTTTAGTATTTATGTTTGTAAGTACTTATTCAGAGGCGACCAATTTGAGTAAACAAGACACAACTATGATTAAATATAAGACAATTACATTCGATGAAGCTGACTCACTTTTAAAAATTCAAAAAGGGGTTTTAAATAATAGGCTTAGCCGACCAGGAATGTCAAAAGTTTTCAATTTAAAAGACAGTACAATGTTGGTAATTGGAAAAAAAGCTTGTTTTGTCTATAATTCTGAAGAAGATATAGTTAGATTACTTAGTGGTGGCGTGGTATCGGAGAATATATTGTTTGATCTTAACTTTTTTGGTAAAGAATTACCAAAAAAGGTTGAGGAATCAAGAAATAAAATAGCACAATTATTAAAATTGGATATTGGAAAGTTAGATTACTCAGAGCAAAGTTTAACGTATATCGATCATGAGATTATAGCAAGTTTTATAAAAGGAAAGATTACTAAAACAGAACTTTTAAAAAATGTGATCTATTTTATTGCTTATTCTGGTAATGTGTTTAATTTGAAATATAACGGGGCATGGCTTATGGTCTTAGACGAAGATGGTGAAACTTGGCAACCTTATAATGAGATTAACGGTAGAAGAATTGATTTATTCACTTGGATTTATTCTTCATTATGTGACTTGAATGATGGTGAGATACCAAGTATATTGACGGGCTATTACTCAAAAACAGATAATTTTCTAAAAAATAAATAAACTTAATGCTGGGCTCCAATTTTGTTGCTCCTGATGCTGGCCCCTACGCTACCGCAAGCGTCCTCGCTTGTGGTCATTATGCAAAGTAGCCAGCTGATATGAGGTGTACGCGGCGTGAATTGATTTGTAAGCGTATAAATTGCTTAAATCCACAAGCGAGGACGCTTGCGGTAGCGGGGGGGATGGAATTCCAATGGGAAGTAGAACAGTTGCTAGAATCGAATTTGACAACGTTAACAGTATTATTATGTTGAAAAAAGAAATGCCGATTAAAGATGTTTGGGATGGTTCAAAACATGACTTTGTATTAATAGAATAAGAGTCCAATGCTGGCGCCCCCTACGCTGGCGCACGCTTGTGGCGTGTGCTTTAATAACTATGCAGATCTATCCGACTTAGTTTCATAAAGAAGCACGGCATTAATATGAAAATTACAATTGGTAGTTTTTCGCCCCATTGCTACGGTATAGGTCCTCGCTTGTGGCCACCATGCCAAGTAGACAGCATGCTATGGGGCATGCGGCATGAATGGATTGTAAGCGTAATGTACGCTTCTGGTAGCGGCGGGGATAAAGAATCTATTTTAGATTCTGATTAACTATACTTTGCCGCTTAACATGATATAATATTGTTTAATTTTTTAAAAAATATGAGAAATTATTTAATCCTTTTTATCTTATTTAATTTTTTTATCGTTCCGTCTCAGGCCCAAACAGCAAGTGCCGGACCATTTTTGACCACCCCACAAGGTGTTGGCATCAGACTGAAGGCCACTGCAACCGGCAAAGGGCTAACTTATAAGTGGACCCCATCTGCTTTTTTAAATCATGATGATGTTTTGAACCCGATTACAACACCATCCACATCAATAATTTATAGCCTGCGTGTTTCTGATAGTAACGGCCTTGTGGGTACCAGTTATACGATTGTAACGGTGACCTGTTCATTCGCTGTTGGCCAGTTTTATGGAGGTGGAATTATCTACTATGTGGATGGCTCTGGATGCCACGGGTTAATTGCCTCGTTAACAGATCAAAGTTTTGGAGTTCCTTGGTGGAATGGAACATCCCTACCTATCTTTAATACATCAACAGATTACGGCTCCGGCAGAGATAACACGCAGGCAATAATAGCCGCTCAAGGTAGCGGCTATTATGCAGCAAGCATTGTTAATGGAGTTACTATTAGCGGTTATAACGATTGGTTTCTGCCATCGAGGGAAGAATTACAACTAATGATGTCATCTGCGGCGCATGATCAATTACATTTATTTTCTGATACTTTTTATTGGAGTTCAAGTGCGGATTTTTCAGTTAATCATACAGCCGGTATATTTGACGAATTGTACGCATGGGCTGTAAGTTCTGCTGAAGCGGCTCCTCCTTACAGGGGCGAATTGCATCATGTACGTGCAATTAGAACATTTTGATGTCTTATTGCTACCGCAAGCCCTACGCTGGCGCACGCCTGTGGCGTGTGCCTTAACAAGTATGCAGGTCTATCCGGCTTAGTTTTATAAATATAGATAAGCACAGCATTAATTAGAATTACAAGTGGCAGTTTTCAAAATCGTTCTTTGATTTCCAGAACAAAATCCGGGTTAGTGATTGCAGCGGATACCGGCCAAGTGGCTAATGCCTGCGCGCGTATGAGCGTAAAGCACGGGCCGAAGGCAACCCCATACGCTACCCACGAGCTACATCTACAACAGCACCAACCAGGTAACGAAGCAATGGAGCCCTGACGGAGGTACGAACCGTTTCTGGTATCACCTGCTGAGCAGGCTGACCGTATCGCAGAACGACAAACAGTATCCGGCAAAAAAATACAGCTATACGCTGTACGATACCCTTGGGCGCATTACCGAAGTTGGCGAAAAACGGACGGAAAGCCTATTACTGCCGCAAGCGTTTTGTGTAGAAGGATTTTTAGCATATAAACTGCTTAAAGCCGCAATTGTGGACGCTTAATCGTAGTGGGGGAAACAAGATAGAAAATATGGTTCTTCCATCATCTGCCATTTTAATTTTTTATTTGATGATTTGCAAATTCATTGCCGGTTTAAGCATCATTAAGCTGGTATTTAGTTTGCAGTTCACTTTTTATTCATTTAAAAAATACAAAGAAATAATTTTTAATGTGTTTTAATATGTAAATTATTTTTTATATTTATAGCAATAAATCAATATTTAGCGGTTTTTTTTGGAAACTTATTTTAATATTCTGGAAATACTTTGATCGGTTAATGCTGATAGTTTAAAAAACGATATCAAAATAGTTGCAGCATTTAATCAGGAAGAAAGCAGCAAATTACACTTTATACTAATGAAAAAAATCTTCATCCTTATCACCTTATTATCTGCAGCCGCCAGTGGCATAAAAGCACAAAATACATTTCCAACATGGGGTTCCGCCGGTGTTGGTACGCTAACGCCACAAGCCAGTTTTGAGGTTACTACCAATACTATTATGGGTAGCGCGGGAAACAAATTTAACACGGCGTTAACATTGATAAAAAATGGAGATACGTACGGTGTTGACAAGCCGGTATTAACTCTCAGACATAGCGGCCATGGGAATAATGCCTTTGTTAATCCACTAACTGATTCAGGGATTATCAAGATCCAGGGGTTTAGCACACAAATGGCCAATAAGGCGATAAACTCCAATGAGAATTTTTTTGTTTTTACCAATGGAACAGTGGGGGTTAATACGGCATACGTGCCGAGTGGTTATAATTTAGCAATTAACGGCAAGGCTATTGCAGCATCATTTACTGTTCAATTAAAAAGTGCCTGGCCCGATTACGTTTTTAAACCAAGCTATCCATTAATGCCGCTTTCGGTGTTAAAATCCTATATCGATCAGAATCATCATTTGCCCGAAGTGCCATCCGCAGCGGAAGTAAGGAATGATGGATTGAATTTAGGGGAAATGAATAAGGTGTTGATAAAAAAGGTGGAAGAGTTAACACTGTATCTGATTGAAAAGGATAACGAAATGCAGCAGATGCGAAACAGCCAGGCGCAATTGGAACAACGGTTGAAACTGCTGGAAAGCAATAAAAATTGAGTTTATTTACTCAGTAAAGCTATTGCCTGTTTTGTTTTTTATGTCGATACGCTAATCATCCAACGTCATGATCTGGATCATTGCTTTTGAAGTACAAGGGTTTCAAATTTTCATCCAAAATCATCCGGTATGGAAAAGAAAGCGATCGTTATAGGGGGGGGATATGGCCGGGCTTTGCGCGAGCTGTTATCTTGGTATGAACGACTACCAGGTAACTATTTATGAAATGAACAGCACGCCCGGCGGGGAGGGGCATCATGGTAGCAGGACCTTATACCGTAGACCTATACGTACAATGGTTGCTGGATAGGCGGGCCCAAGAGTAGTGTTTATGATAGGTGGAACGAAATAATTGACTTGGTTGAAATAAATTTTTAAACCACGAAAAGTTTTTTAGAGCCGAAGACGACATCGGAAAGCAGTTAAGTGTTTTCTCTGATTTTGATCGGTTGGAAAACAAAATGCTCACCAAGGCCGCGGAGGATGAAAAAGAGATGCAATTGTTTATGGGCAATTTGTATAAGCTATCCACGCTCCGGGTATCGACTTATGAGGCAATAGAATTAGCAATATATGGCATCGGCTTAAATCGGTGCTAAGGATGCTTCCATATATGGGTACGTTTAACAAATACCTGCACTTAAGCTGTAGGGAATACAGCGAACACTTTAAAAATCCATTATTAAAGCGGGTAATCCAAAATTCGCACTCGCCTGATGCCTTTATTTTCTTCTGCAGGCCAAACACTGTTAACTTTACACTATGGTGGGATTAAATGATCTTGATGTGGAAATAACATCTGAAAACGGAAATGTTCGGGTTCGATCAAACGAGCGAAATGTATTACTAATAGATCAGCATACTGATTATATAAGAAAAATTATTTTATCTAATTTTGAGCTGGTTTTCGGCTTCTTTTTGAAGAAGATAGATGCTCCAAAGGACAACTTTCATCGTATTGACATTGAACGAATTAGTACATCTATAGTACTATATTACCTCAATATGTATAATTCATGGAGAATTAGTCATAAAAAACTAAAGATAAGTTTAGAATTTCAGGAAAAAGATTTTGATAACCCCTCTACCCACGACATCATATTTTTGTATAATAAGGAAAAATACCCTAATAATTGGGAAGAGAAAAGTGCTGTTTTGATAGGGTTACCAATAGGTGAAACAAAAGAATATTATAAGAGGCGAAAAGATTTCTATAATAAATAGTTAGTGAATAGTATTTGCTATGTGTTATATCGTCTCGTTTGATACCGCAATCGTTCTTGCTTGTGTTTCACCATGGGTAAGTATATAGCAGGGACGAGGTACGCATCGTGAATAGATTTGTAGGCTTTAATAGATTGGTTAAATCGAGTTAGTATGTTTGCGGTAGCGGTGGATGGTTATAAAAGTAATACCGATGTGGCTTTTTCTTGCGCCAGGGTAAAAAATTGAAACGAAGTGGAAAGAGAAGAAATAACAATAATTAAATATGTCGCGCAGGTAGTATTTGGCTTGTTTGTAATATATGATGCTCAAACCTAAATATGGCTGTAACGACTATGCTAATGCATTTAAGAATGACGTCCAATTTCACCTGGTATTATATTCTAAATCACATAACGGTGAAATAGTGTTTTTAACTGGAAAGGACTTGGATAGCGGAGAAACCCATTGTTACAGAGAGGGAAGCGGTGGGCTATTGCCAATTTATGAGAAATTTCTAAATAACGATACCCTTTTAAAAGATAAAGGAAGCTACCAGGTTGTATTAAAAAGACGAGACAGTACGCTTACTTTGCCTTTTATTTGTAGTGGTAAATCGTTTAAAAACTAAGTGTGCAAATCGTGTGCACGGGCATAAAAAAAGGCAATTACGATATCTTGTAAGTGCCTTTTTTTCAAGGTGGAGAATATCGGAGTCGAACCGATGACCTCTTGCATGCCATGCAATATTTTCACACATTCATCGATTTTTATTTGCAGGTATTTTATTTTCATTTTATTGTAAATCAATTGTTTAACATTGAAACATAGACATCTTCATTCATTGAATTTTAGTTTTTAGTTTTAGTTTGGTTTTAGTTTTTCGTATCTTTATAAAACTAAAGAGGTGGTTTATGCAAGTAGAAGACATAGTGTTCGAGCCGATTTTGTGGACATATAAGGCTTTAGAAAATGGGGAATTTTCAATTTATTTACGCCTAACCTTTTACAAGGACGTAAAGTATTTAGGTACCGGTTTTAGTACTTCAAATGAAAATTGGGACAGCGAAAAAAACTCTCCCCAAAAATCTCACCCCCAATATTCCAGCGTCATTTCAAAGATTAACAACTTAATTGACGATGTAAAGTTTGAGATCAAATTAGCGGGCAGTGAAGGTCGCGATATTACACTCCAGGAAATCAAACAGAAAATTAAAAACAAGAAGAAAGTAGCTATTGAAAAGACAGCACCTTCAAAATTGAAATTATACGAGTGGTATGATGTCTTAATAAAAAATTTGGAGGAAGCTGGTAAGCCTGGACCCGCGGATATATTATCCAGCAGCAAAGCTAATTTGATGAAGGTATTTGAAAAAGACAAGCTTTTCAATGCATTTACTGTTGACGACTTTGAAGCATATGAAAAGTATCTGACAACTAACATAAAGACAGAAAGTACTTACAGCTTTTATCTAAGAACATTTTATGGTGTATGGAATAAAGCCATAAAAAAGGGGTACTGCCATAAAGATCATCATCCAAAGAATCATATTCAGTTCCAGGCCTATAAAAAAATCAAAACAAAAAAACGTGCAGTTAGTGCAGACTATATTCAATCCATTGAAAAACTAACCTACGAACCTAACACACGTCATTTTAGATCGCAGAAATATTTCCTTTTCAGTTACTACAGCCGGGGAATGAATTTTACCGATATGGCTCTTTTAAAGCATAAAAAAAATATTGAGGGTGCAGACATCAGCTATCGGCGTTCAAAAAATAAGCGAGACTATGATTTTAAACTTCATCCTAAAGCGCTTGCAATTATCGCACTATTCAGAAATTACCCTATGCAAAGTGACGCTGGGTATGTTTTCCCAATATTAAATAGCACACATAGCACTGCGAGAAAAATTGACCAGCGAATTGAAAGTGCGCTAAAAGACTTAAATGAAGATTTAAAGGACATGGCAAAGGATATTGGTTTAGAAAGAACGCTTACTTCCTATGTAGCCAGGCACTCGTTCGCAACTAACTTACGTAGCAAAGACGTTGATGTCAAAATTATTCAGGAAGCATTGGGTCATGAAACAGAAACACAAACAACGACTTATCTTGCTGAAATTGACGACAGCATCATTGCATCAAGTATTGAAAACGCCTTAACGTAAGCGTAATGCAATAGGTATCATAAAAAACATCTATTTTATTTAAAAAGCTATGCTGCCTGCATAGCTTTTTTTGTGCTTTTACCATAAAATTATTTCACCCAAGTTGGTCAAAATTGTGAAAAAGTACTGGTAATCCCTGCCAGCTTTGTCGCATAAATATAATGTGACATGGGTAGAATAGATAAAAAATATCGAGAGAACTCAGGGGTGAGCAGAGATCAATTATTGACGGTTGATGACCTCTTCAATTTCCGAACGACTTTGATAAAAGATATAAAGGAAATTATGGTTGAAGTTGTAAACAACAACAATGGCCAACAGGTAAAAAACTGGCTGAAATCCGAAGAGGTCAGGGACTTATTGAGTTTATCGACAGGTAAACTATATAGCCTTAGAAAACGAGGGATACTCCCCTATACAAGAATTGGTGGGATGATCTACTACTCCTATCAAGATATTCAAAAGATGTTAGATTCCGGGAAGTTGCTTGACCAATAATCATCTATTATGAACAAGAATCTAAAATTAACCGGGCATGGCCGGAGCGTACCGCCCATACTCCCGCATGTCATTATTTATTTTGACCAGCAGGGTATGACAGCCAAAGAAGCCGAAGCATTCTTTCATTACCAGGCAGCCCACCAATGGAAAACACAGTCAGGCACTCCTATCAAAAACTGGAAGACGGTAGCTGGCAACTGGATTTATGATATTCAACGTTCGCGGGTATTATCCCTCCAATTGAAATTAAACCGGCTGAGATGAAACAAAGGTCACAAAAACTGACCGAGGGGGTGTACTACCAAACCCAGACCTCTTATAGTTCTATGAAGAAGCTATCAGAAGAAGGTGAATACCTGAACGAGCCTAAAATGCTTTTCGGGCCTTATGTACCCGAAGAAGGGTTAATCCATTTCCCTTCACAGCGGGGCGTAGGCAAGTCCTGGTTATGTATGCAATTATGTATTGCCGTGGCAGGCGAATGGGATAGCTTTTTAGGGGAGCAGATCAACCTTCATGGCAACACCCTATACATTAACCACGAACTGACCGCCAATACCATGCGGAGAAGAAGCAAGCGGCTTTACCAGCATCTACCGCACCCGGTAGGTGATCAATTTAAAGCAATGGTTTTTACCACCCGTGCCGGGCTTGAAAATGAATTGATCTCGCTGGCAGGTATTGTACAAAAACTGCAACCCAGGTTAATCGTATTGGATAATTTAAGGATGGCTTTTACGGCCTCCGACACCAACAACAATAAGGAGACCACGCGGATCATGAACATGCTGCTGGCATTCTGTGATACCTCCAAAGCCGCATTGATCTTTACCGACCACTTTAGAAAGCACAGTTCCGGCCAGTTAACCGACAGTGATCTGCAAAGTGGTTCCGGCATCAAAACCGACCTGGCCGATGGTGATTTTTTCCTTCGGCGCAGTTGCCAGGATAAAAATCTACGCATTCTGAAACGGGGAAAATCACGACACTTTGAAGAATCCGAAAGCGCCAAACTCATCAGGCTAAACCCGCAAACCTTGTGGTTTGAACTGGTAGAAGATGATGTAAACGAGGCGGAGCATGTTGGCATCAGCGGGTTAAAAGAGAAAGACGAGCAGAAAGATATGGCCCAAACGCTACGGTCGCAGGGTAAGAATATCATGGAGATCGCGAAGATTTTAGGGAAGGGGAAAAGTACGATACACCGATGGTTGAAGATCGATGATACCTGAAACCGTCCCATTTTTCCCGTTTTCCCATTTTTCCCACTTTTTCGGCAAATGGGAAAAGTGATCGCCACAAGGTATTGTTTGTCAACTGCTTAATGCGTTTCAAAAACGAACATGGGAAAAAATGGGAAAATAAAACCAATGGAATTACGAACTATAATATTAAAAATCATGGCAAAAATTATCACCATAGCGCACCAGAAAGGTGGAGTAGGCAAAAGTACCCTTGCGATCAACCTTGCACTTTGTTTCCAGGATCAGCTATCCGTAGGATTAGTTGACATTGACCCGCAGGGAAGCATCCTCCATATAAAAGATGACTTTCCGCAACTATCCATAGTCGGTGAAAACCGGCTTCAAAATATCCGGCAACTTGATTACGACTTAATAATAGTTGACACGCCACCATATTTGTCCAATAGATTACCTGAATTATTTGAAAATTCTGATCTGATCATAGTGCCAACAAAGGCAGGCTTTTTTGATGTGATGGCGATCCGTTCAACACTGCGCCTCATCAAAGAAGCCCAGGCGAAAACACCATCGTTAAAAGCGGTCATTATTCTCAATATTGTCAAGCCGAGAGCCGGTATAACCAAAGATGTCATTGACCTGTTAGCAACGATGGATACGCCAATACTAAAGACGATGATCCATGACCGCGTGAGTATTGCAAGTTCCATCATTACCTCCGGGGTAATCAATGGGAAAGATCAAAAAGCAAAAGAAGAAATCACCTCCCTGGCGGAAGAAGTTGTTCACCACCTTACCCATGAAGTATAGCATTATAGGAATGCATAAACATAGAATTATAGCATTGCAGAACCCTATAATTCTATAGATCTAAGATTCTATGAAGTTAGAAAACTATAAACCTGCAATTCTATACCTGCTGCAAAATCTGTTCATTTTAGAATTATAGAAACCTGTGTGTGATGGAAGATTATAAAAACAAACTGGGCAACCTTGCCGACAAGCTGAAAAAGGAAACCACACCTCAGACACCGATTCAGCAGGTACAGCCGGTTAAGACCGAGCCGGTAAAAGAGGAAGAGATGCAGTTCAATAACTGGATACCGAAGATCCTTTTAAAGCAGGTAAAAGCTTATGGAGTTGAGCATGAGATGACCTTAAAAGAGATCAATATCCGGGCCTTAAAGGAGTTTCTGACTTCAGATAAGAATGATAAATATGACGACGAAACGAAGCTTTAAGCACCTGGATGCCACTGCTATTAACACGGTCGCCGTGTTAAGCAAGATGTACGTTTGTGCACAAAAGTGCCCAAACCATCTTGCCCGTTTTGCCTCCGAAGTCGGCACGGGGGTAATTAATGATGTCATGAACTAAAGAAGCAATGTCAGTTAATACCAGTGTAAGTGATGAGCCGTGCAGATAAAGAAATATTGAAACATGAGATCAAGACCAGGGTCAATGATGCCAAATTCAATGAGCTTAATAAGCTGTTGAACCAATCATCCTGCCAGAACATGAGCGAGCTGGTACGCCACATACTCCATGAAAGGCCAGTCATTATCGGGCAAAGGAACCAGTCATTAGACCTGCTTACCGAAGAACTTTCAGGCATCCGCAAGGAACTGCGTTCCATTGGGATCAACATCAACCAGATCACAAAGCAATTCAACACCTTCCCCGAAAAGGAACAAAAACTATTGCAGGCATTGGGGGCAGCCGAGCAATACCGGGTAACAGGCAATAAGGTAGACCAGCTACTCACGATCATCACTAAACTGTCCGAACAATGGTTGCCAAAATAACTACGGGAAAAACGATACGGGGCGTATTGAACTACAATGAACAGAAGGTTGCCGACGGTACAGCAACATTGATCCATGCCAGTAAATTTATCCGGGAGCCGGAAGACCTCACCTATACCCAAAAGCTTGATCGCTTCCAGAAATTGATCAACCAGAACGAGCGGACAAAAACAAATGCCATACACATCTCCCTGAATTTCGACAAGGCCGATCAACTGGACGATACCCGATTGATACAGATTGCCGATAGCTATATGGATAAGATAGGATTTGGTGAACAGCCCTTTTTAGTCTACCAGCATTTTGATGCCGCACATCAGCACATCCATATCGTGACCACCAATATTGAACCTGGAGGCAACCGGATTCCCCTGCATTACATTGGTAAAAACCAATCGGAAGTAGCCCGCAAGGAAATCGAAGTTGAGTTTGGGATCACTGTAGCAGAAAGTAAAAAAATCGATGACGAGTATTACCTGAAACCTATCCAGCTCGAAAAAGTAGTTTATGGTCAATCAGCAACCAAGGCGGCTATCTCCAATACCGTCCGGGAAGTCGTCAAGACCTATAAATACACTTCCCTGGCTGAACTGAATGCAGCGCTGCGGCAATTCAATATTATTGCCGACCCCGGAGAACCCGGAAGCCTGAAACACGATAAAAAGGGATTGAGCTACAGCATCCTGGATAAGAATGGTAATAAAATTGGGGTGCCCATCAAAGCCAGCCGCATCTATGGCAGGCCAATTACCAGCAACCTGGAAAGACGGTATGCAGACAACAGGATCAGCAGGGAGGATTATAAAAACCGCCTGGTACATGTTCTGGGTAAGATCATAGGCGATACCACAATAAAAAGCAAAGAAGCATTCGCTACCGCATTGCAGGAAAAGAACATCCAGGTGGTATGGCACAGCAATAAGGAGGGGCGGCTCTACGGGGTAACCTATGTCGATAACGCAACAAGAACAGTTTTCAATGGTAGCGACCTGGGCAAAACCTATAGTGCCAATGCGATCAGCCAGCGGCTGGGTGGAACTTTCTCCAAAGACAATGATAACAGTTCCATCACTATTGTGCAGAAAGACGAGCCACTGGCCCAACAGGAAAGGTTGGGCAACGGGTTATTATCCCAAATAACGGAAGCCCTGTTTGATGCTGAAAATCCAAACCAAAGCATGGACTATCATTTAAAAATGGACAGAAAGAAGAAGAAACGTAAAGGCCCGAGATTATAAACACTAAAATATAAAGTAATGAACAACACAGGAGAAAACACCGAAGGATTAAGAAAGATCATTGATATGACCAGGCAGATCAGCCTCGTGCTGCTGATACTGCATTTTTACGTTTATTGTTATGGAGCGTTCAGGCAATGGGGCTTATCCCATAGCATCACCGATAAGCTCCTGCTAAACTTGCAACATACCGGACTGTTCGACAACAGCTATATCTCCAAGCTGGGGGCATTGATGTTCCTGCTCATTTCCCTGATCGGTGCCAAAGGGAAAAAGGACGAAGACCTGAAATTAGGGATGGCATTAAGGTATGGCGGATTTGGATTGTTAATATACGGATTAAGCCAGTTCCTGTTAAGTATCCATGCCGGTGTGGAAGTTATCGCAATACTCTATATGTCCATTACTTCTATAGGGTACATGATGATCATGCGGGGCGGGGCATTGCTATCCCGGATATTGCAATTGAAGTTTAAAGGCGACATCTTTAACAAGCTCAATGAATCCTTTCCGCAGGAAGAGAGGCTTTTAACCAATGAGTATTCCATCAACCTGCCAGCGCAATACAACCTCAAAGGTAACATCCGCAAAAGCTGGATCAATATCATCAATCCATTCCGGGCGCTATTGGTTATCGGTACACCGGGCGCAGGTAAGTCTTATTTTGTTATCCGGCATGTCATTACCCAGCACATCAAAAAGGGGTTCAGCCTGTTCGTGTATGACTTTAAGTATGATGACCTGTCCCGCATCGTATATAATACCTTAAAACAAAATTCCACAGCCTATAAAATACCACCGGCATTTTACGTGATAAATTTTGATAACCTGGGCCAGACCCACCGTTGTAACCCTTTGGAGCCTGGGCGGATGGACGATATTACTGATGCCTCCGAATCTTCACGCACCATCATGCTCGGGTTGAACCGGGAGTGGATCAAAAAGCAGGGAGATTTCTTTGTGGAATCCCCGATCAACTTTGTTACCGCAATTATATGGTTCCTGAAAAAATACAGGAATGGTATCCATTGCACGCTGCCGCATGTGATAGAACTCATGCAGGTGGAATACCACGAGCTTTTTTCCGTTTTGAGAACGGAACCTGAAATTGAAGTGCTCATCAACCCCTTTGTTTCCGCTTACAAAAACAGGGCAACCGACCAGCTGGAAGGCCAGATTGCCAGTGCTAAAATCAGTATGGCCAGGTTAGCCTCCCCACAATTATACTATGTTCTTAACGGCAATGATTTTACCCTTGACCTCAATAACCCCGATGAGCCTAAAGTGATCTGTATGGGCAATAACCCGCAGAAGCAGCAAATTTACGGAGCGGTACTTAGCCTCTATATTTCCCGGATGATCAAGTTAGTGAACCAGAAAAACAAGCTGAAAAGCAGTTTGATATTTGACGAGTTCCCTACCATTTACTTTAATGGTATCGATAGCCTGATCGCTACTGCCCGTTCCAACAAGGTTGCTACCTGTTTGGGCGTACAGGACTACAGCCAGTTAAAGAAAGATTATGGCCGGGAGCAGGCGGAGGTCATTATGAATATCGTGGGTAATATTGTCAGCGGGCAGGTAGTGGGTGATACAGCCAAGCAGTTAAGCGAGCGGTTCGGCAAGATCATGCAGGAACGGGAGAGCGTCTCCATTAATAGTTCCGATACATCGGTCAGTAAGTCCATGCAACTGGACAGTGCCATCCCGGCTTCAAAGATCAGCGGCCTTTCTTCCGGTGAATTCGTGGGTATGGTAGCGGACGACCCTATGCAAAAGATCGAGTTAAAAACCTTTCATGCCGAGATTATTAACGACCATGAAGCCATTAAACAGGAAGAAGCGAAATATTCGGATATTCCCCAGATACGGGAAGTCGGCAGCCAGGATGTTGAGCAGAACTACTTACAGGTAAAAAAGGAAATTAAAATACTGATAGATTCTGAACTTGAACGGATGTCCGACAGCCCAAACCTGACTAATCTCATTTTGAAAAAGATTGTTTAGGAAGATCGTTAGGAAGCTTTTTGCTGCTGCTTAAACATTTCGATCACGGCATCTTTGTGTTTTATTACCTCGTCTTTCTGCTTTATCAATTCATTTTTCTCATTTAATAAACGTTCGTACAATTCAACGATTCGTTCAACTGAATTTGAATTATATTGATAGTTAGCGGATGCATTGTCGTTCATTGTTTGGATATGAAAAATCACCGCTTCATCGCTATAATTTTTTATTGCTTCTTTGGTAACCCCTAACAATTTTGCGATCTGTTCAAGTTTTACCTCATCAACCGTTTCGCTTTGCTCTATTCTGGAAATTGTTTGTTGGCTGACACCTAAGCCGGAGGCTAATACCTCTTGTTTGATCCCTTTGAACTCCCGTAAGCGTTCAATATTTCTGCCTATGTGTATTTTTCTAAATGTTTGCATTATATAAAGTTAAGTTGGTTGAGTAAAATACCAATCTAAACGAGTAAAATACTTGCCTTCTAAAAACAAGCGATTGGCTTTTAAGTATTTACCACAATTGTAAAATACAACCGTGCATAAGTAAAATACAACATCGCAAACTCCAACATATCAAAATTGTCATATTACCTTCGTCCTGATATCAGCCCCTAAAGCTCTAAGTCGACTTTCCCTCTGCATTTTTCTTTTTTCGTAACCTATGCCTGGCTCACGGGCATAACCAAACTCATGCTCGTATGAAAGGATATGATTGTTGCAGGCCGCCATGAAAATGAGTATCTCCAAATTTGGTGTACACCATCCCCATACTCCATATGTGAAAAAGACGTATTCCCTATACATTCTTTTTCACATATGCACTACATGCTTTTTCACCTATAAAAGCTCATTCATCCCCTATACCTTGTATGAGATAAATATCTCAATACCAAACTTTTAATAATCTCTAAAATTTAACACAAACCAGTTTTTTACCTGTAAAAATTCTGTATCCGATTACTTTTCTTGTGCGCTTATTTCTTTCGACACTACAATTTCAGTTTATCATTTCCTAACCCACAAAAAATGTTTCATGCCATCCCACTTTCAATTTAAATCCATTCCATGGAAATTCTGGGCTGTGCTCCTGTTATTGGCGGCCAGTAATTTACCGGCACGCGCGTCTTCAACAGACAGCGTAAAAGGCAAGCCCTCCCTTACGGTCGGCGGTTTTTTTGACTCAGTTTACGATCGTTTCGGCACCGGGTATCCCCTGTACCAATTAGCCACAGATACCGGATTGCGCTCTTTCTATGGCAGGCCCACCCCGCAGGCCGATATTATGTACACCTGTAACTCCGGTTATTTCCAGATCTACCTTGAACCCGGCTGCGGTATGGACAGTTTCCTGACCGTGCCCGCCCACCAGGCAAGGTTAAATGTGATCTGCCAGGTGCTGCATGACCTGAGCAGCTTCATTTCAAGCCCGCTGACATTAACAGGCAAAAAAGTAAACATCCTTATCAGAAACCCTGCCTATATGCTTGCGCCCAGTGCCGCAGCGGCAGCTTCGGGCTTTTACGCGTACGCCAAACGCGCACCAGCGGGCAGCATTGCCGACAACGTGGTATGGACAACCATACACAGCGGCCAGGATGCCTATACCAGCGTCATCAACCCACTGGTCACCAACAGTGCGTTCTACCACGGGATCGCGGCCTTTAATTTCAGCAGCCTTACCTGGCACACCAACCTGACAACGGCACCGTCTGCTGTGGAATTGGATCTTTATAGCATTGCGCTGCATGAATTTTCTCATTTACTCGGCTTTGCCACGCTGATCGAAAAAAACGGCAACAGTATATTTGGCCCCGCCGAACAATATTATTCCCGCTACGACCTGTTCCTTAAAAATGCGTCCGGTACCAACCTGATCAGCAATAGCGGTTCATGCTCCCTGTACAACTATACATTTAGCGCGTCCACGTCCGACCTGCAACCCAACCCCGCAAGCTGCAGCCCCAACCATACCGTGTGCGCCTCGGCAGTACGGTTTTCAGACGGTATTATTTCGCAGCCTGTTTACACACCCAACTGCTGGGAGGGCGGTAGCAGCCTCAGCCATTTTGCAGACGAATGCCAGGTGCCTGCTTCTTTTTACCTCAGCCCGCCCGCAAGCAACAACCTGTATTTTGTGATGAGTTACGCCTCCGCTTACGGCAAGATGACCCGCTACCCCAAAAGCGAGGAAAGACAGGCATTCTGCGATATAGGTTATACTTGTGATACCATATTCGGCAGTACACCCCTTAACGATACCAATTACCATGGCTCCGTTTGCCCCGGCATTAACGTGGCGGGCATCAATGACGGCATCAACAGCACCGGCGGGTTTACCTACGTGGTGACCGCAGGCAGCAGCATTGCGCTTAACAACGCAACGGTACACCTCTTAGCGAATGATAACAATGCCGATTCATTTACCTGCCTCCAGGTAATCACCGGTGGCGGGACGCTGAGCGCCACCGCAGGAGGCAATACCACCACGCTTACCTATACGCCATCGGCAAGCAGCGCATCTGGCCTGCACCTGCTACGTTATATACCCGTAAACAGCACAACCGGGGCCAGGGGCAACATCACTTACATCTATGTATTTGTGGGCAGCGCCGCCTGTACCCCGTCGGCCTGCAATATGCTTGCCAACCCCGGTTTTGAAACCGGTACGGGATGCGGAGCTACGGCAGGCGCGGCTATGAGCGCCTCCATAAGCTGCTGGACACCCATCACAGGTACCCCCGACCTGATATCTTACGGATGCACCAGCGACCCTTATTATTCGGTGCCTACCGCTGTATCGGCACCAGCGACCGGCATACACGCATTGAGCGGTACCCCCAACAATAACTTCATAGGCCTGTGGTCCAGCTACCAGACGCTGTACCCGACAGACCCTTATTTCCTGGAAGGCGTGGAAACAAACCTGACCAGCGGCCTGCAGCCCGGCGTAACCTACGTGGTGAGCTACTGGGCCAAGATCAGGAAGGATGACGGCTGGAACATCACCCTGCCGGTAAAGGAATGGGATTCCTATATACAGTTCCTGGCAAGCCCGGGGCTGGTTCCACAGTTCAATACCGCGTACCTTACCCCGCTTGCCCAGCATTTGATAGTTAAAGATTCCCTCCAGTGGCACGCCTATACCGATACCTTCAAGGTACCGGCAGGCCCTGTACTGAACGATTTTTATGTGGTCAACGCCGCTTACCTGAACCCGTACGCGCCTAACTATTCCACGGAAATGTTCATAGACGATATCCAATTATTGCCAAAGAGCGCTACCACGCTGTTCACCATGCCGGATACCGTTTCCATGTGCGATACGGTGTTTGACCTGAGCAGGTTTGTCTCCATACCAGGCGGTGTATTTTCAGGCCCGGCGGTAGCGGCAGGCGGCGGCACGGGCAACTTTTACCCGACACTGGCCGGCCCCGGGTTTACACCGGTTGAATATATGTATTACGATGTGAATGGCTGCCAGCACAAGGTGGACAAGACCGTGTACGTAAAATGCTGCACAGGCCGCCTGCTGGTAAGGGCCGGGGCAGATACGGTCTGCAACCGTACGGCGGTCACCATAACCGCTTCAGGTTCCACCAACTACAACTGGATGGTATCTACAGGCAAAACCTACACCGGCTGTACCGGTTGTACGAACAGCGTAAAAACAGACACCCCTTCGGTTACCACTATTTACAAAGTGGCCACTTCTTACTACGGCTGCCCCGATACGGCATCAGACACCGTGGTGGTCAACGCCCTGCCATCGGCCACCACAACGCCAACAGGCACCGTGGGACTGTGCGTTGGCGATACGCTCACCATGAGCGCCGCTACCGGCACGGGCTACACCTACCAGTGGAAACAGTACAATGGCACTACGTATGTAAACATCAGCGGCGCTACCGCCGCTACGTATAAGGCGATCACCGCAGGTGTCTTCCAGGTAACGGTTACCAATGCCTCACGGTGCAGCGCCACATCCGCCAGCATTTCCATATTCATGAAACCCCTGCCATCAGTTTATATCACCGCCGACAGGATACCGAACGTATGCCAGGGGCAGGTAGTGGTGCTCCAGGACCCGAACCTGACCCACGGCGTAAACTACCACTGGTATAAAGATGGTAAGGATACAGGGGCCGCCAACCTGCGTTTTTACAGCGCCGGGGTAACGGGTACTTATAAAGTGGTGATAGACTCCAACGGCTGTTATGCATCCTCCAATTCTATAGTGGTAACCGTAAACCCTCCGCCCAATGCGGTCATTACCCCGGGATCAACGGCCCTATGCAGCGGTAATACGGTTACCTTTTCCGCCAATACAAGCGGTATCTCTACCTACCAGTGGTACAATACAGGCGGCGCTATCAGCGGCGCTACCGGTTCAGGTTATACCACCGGTACAGCAGGTACCTACTATGTAGTGGAAACAGGCACCAATACCTGTATCGATACTTCGATCTACGCGACGGTTACCGTCAACCCATCGCCAAGCGATTCCGTCAGCCCCTATCCAACGGCTTCTTTCTGTTCCGGTGGCAGCGTAACGCTAACCGCCTTTACAACGGGTACCGGCACCTCCTACCAGTGGAAAACATCTGGCACCAATATCGGCGGGGCTACAAGCCGCACCTACAATGCCACTTCGGCAGGCAGCTACACAGTACTGGTTACGAGCGGTGGCTGCTCCAAACTATCAAAAATGACAACGGTAAGTTTATCATCCGGGCCTGCGGCCACCATTACCTATTATGGCAATGATGTAACCAATACGGGTTTCCAGGCCTGTTACGGCGATACGCTGACAGCGCCCGCAGGCAGCGGCTACACCTATACCTGGAAATACAACAATACAACAACGGTTGGTACCAACAGGATACTGGTGGTTACCCTGACGGGCACTTATACGCTCACCGTATCGGTAACGGGCAGTACTTGCGCCGCCACTTCGCAAACTTACGCAACGGTTATGGGAACGGCGGGCTGTACACCCTGCGTTGCGTTCCACGGTGCACCGGGCACGGCATTTACGGTGCTGGGCTGTACCACCTGCACTGCGGCTAACTTTGGCACCGGCAATTATTATGTGCCGGGCAACATCGTGTTAAGCGGTACCATGACCATACAGCGGGCAAATATCATGGTAAACGGCAACTCGGCTATTACCCTGGCTTCGGGTGCCAATGTAACCATAGACAGCTCGCACCTGTTTGGTTGTAACCCGCTATGGAACGGCATTACCTACAATGGTAACCCGGCAGTGCTTAACATTATACACAGTACGCTGATCGAAGACGCGGTTACCGCAGTCAACATCACCAGCGTGCCATCCAGTACCTCCAATATCTTCACATCCGATGGGGCTATCTTTAACCGTAACCAGCTGGGCATACTCATTAATTCTTACCAAAGCATCAGCCTGTCGGTTTACCCGTTCACTGTCCGCAATACGGTATTCACCTCCAGGAACCTGGCCAGCAGTTACAATACCTGGCCAACCACTTATGGGCTGATGGCGCTTAGCGGTACTCCCGATGCTTACAGTTCGCCTTATTCACTGAATAACTATACCGCCGTAAGCCTTCAAAATGGTGCGCCAGCGCAGATGGGGATGCAGATACAAAGCGTAGGTTCCGGCGGCAGCCTGTACCGCGAAATAAAAGTAGGCGACGAAACAGCAGACAAATACCTGAACGTGCTGGACAACATGCAGTTTGGCATTTATGCGCACAACTCCAACATGAGTGTGGTGAACAGTGCTTTCTGCAACATGGTGGGCGCGCCCAACCAGGGCACCGGCATCCTGGCTGATTGCAACGCTACGCAGGACATGGTGTACCGCCTGCGCGTGTACGCAGGTCCTACCAGCCGCGCCAACAAATTTTACAATTGTTCGGCAGATGCCGTGGGCAGTTTCTACCCTGCGGAGTTGCTGTTCCAGGGCAACTATGTCATCAGTACCCATACCAGCACCTGGACGGAAGGGTGTTTTGTGAAAGCAGGCAATTACTACAGTAGCCTACAGGCTAACAACAACACCCTGGTCAACGTAGAAAATGGTGTATTTATAACTACGCCTACCAATGTAGCGGCAGGCACCATTAATTTGAACAACAACTATATAGCGGACGCGCCGCCTTCTTACACGGGCACCAAACCTGCCAGCCACTATATCGGCACCGCTGTTTACGCGGCCAATTTGGCCAGTGTGGCCTGCCCGGTAAATACCTGCAAAGGGCAGGTAAACGCCAATGGCAACACCATTTACAATGCTTATAACGGCATCTTGTTAAGTAGCTTCGGCAACCTGAGCGGGGCATCGGTAACGTCTAACACCATCAGCCTGATCAAGAACCCGATTTCCACCCAGCAAAGCGGTATCAGCCTGACGCAGATGTCTTCGCCCAATGTGTACAACAACGGTGTTACCTGCGCATCCGGCGGAACGGGGCTTACCGCTGCCGGCGATGCAAACAGGGATGCCATAAGGGTAAACAACAGCACCGGCAAGGGGATTGTAAACTGTAATTTTACCTCTTACCTCGGCAAGGGGTTTGAGTTTACCGGCATACAGGGTATGCAATGGCTGCGAAATACCATGACCAGCCTTTATACCGGCTTGCAGATCATCACTGGGTCGATAGGTTCGCAACGCTATGATGGGGCCATTAATGACAATTCATGGATAGGCGGGTTTACCAACCAGACCTATCTGTACACATCCATTGATACCAATTCAAAATTGTATTTCCCGGCGTTAAGTACCGCACCAACAATAAATGGTACTAACCGTGTTGGTATCGCAAATTCAAAATATACACTTGGGGCAGGTCTGTTGCAAAAGCTCAATAATAATTTTGCCGATCCCTGTATGGCAAGGGCATTCAATCCGGCCACATCATTTACCCCGGCAACGCAAAAGCCCCATTTTCTGCTGGCCTACCACTGGATTGCGCAGAATGCCACCTTCCGCACCATACTGGAAGATACCACCCTGGTGGACAGCTCTTATATGCTAAGCGATTTCTACACCCTGGCAGCGCCCAGCCGTTACGCTACCCTTGCCAGTATAGAAAACAGCCTGGCGACGGGCGACATAGCGACAGCGCAAACCATGATGGGCAGCTCTATCACCGCCATGACACCGGTACCGGAAGATGCCAACGGGGTCATCATTGTGGATTATGACTCTGCCAACCAGATAGTAAACAACTATCTCACGTATTACAGCATGTACATCAACTACCAGGAGGGTAATCTTTCATCGGCAGACAGCGGCACTATTTCCAGCCTTGCAAGCCTTTGCCCGAGTGTGAACGGGGATGTGATCTACCAGGCGAGGGCCTTATACTCTGCTGTTTACAAGCAGGTATGCCCTTTTAATGATGATAACTGTACCTCCGGCGGCGGCTTTGGCAAGTATGTGCCGAACCAGCCTGTAGTTAAAACACTACAGGAAACCGGGCAGCTGTATTCACTGTTCCCTAATCCATCAAACGGCAACATACAGCTACAGCAACTGGTTACGGACAATAACCCGGTACGCGCCGAAGTATGGAACGAGCAGGGGCAGCGGATATTACAACGCACCCTGCAATTTACCAATGGCAGAAGCGGGTTGAACTTAAAAGGGGTAATACCCGGCATTTACCTGCTCCAGCTAAGGGATAACGCTGGGCGTAACTACTTATTGAAATTTACCGTAAATTGAGTAGCATGAGCCGTTTTAATTCAAAGATTTCAAGCCGTGAAGCATCGTTTAAACGATGCTTCACGGTATTGATAATTATGTTGGTATATGTATTGTATTCCTTCACCGGAATAGCGCAGGTTAACCTTGTACTTAACCCCAGCTTTGAGCAATACAGTAGATGTCCTTATGAAGCCGATCAAATTCAATTCGCTAATCCTTGGTCGCCAATAGATACAGTAAATCATATAAGTCAAAAAGATTCGTTTGGCAGTGGAAATTGTACTCCAGAATACTGTAATACTTGCGCCCCAGCTAATACAGATGCAAGTGTGCCTAAAAACACTCATTTCTACAATAATCCAAGAACAGGCAATGGGATGGCGCAGGTTCAAATGTTCTGTGATGAAACAGGTATTCCGCCTGGATTTACTTATCTAAGAGATTATCTAAACGGTAGATTGTACAATAAGCTAATTTCAGGAAAATCCTATTGTGCTACTTTTTATGTCGTTTTAACTCAACAATCGCAATATGCTATAGACCATATTGGTGCTTATTTGGATGACGGACAGATTGATACTAATAAATGGGATAATTGTGGTTTGACACGAACTCAGTATGCACCGCAAATAATTAGTCATAATATAATCAATGATACCCTACATTGGGCAAAGATTGAAGGAAGTTTTATTGCCAAAGGCAATGAACAATACATAACTATTGGTAATTTTTTTGATCAAGCTCATACAAATTATACTCTCTCTGTCACCGGAGCGATGACGGGCACAACATGGTATCTTGTTGATGATGTAAGTATTGTGGAAAGCAATACGCCCGCTTATGCAGGAAGGGATACTACCATTGTAGCAGGTGACAGTGTGTTTATTGGACGCAACGAAATACTGCCGGATGTAAAATGGTCTTTGAAATCGCGTGATAGCGGCGGCGGCTGGGTATTAATTGATACTTTACACGCGGGTTTCTGGGTGAAGCCTGCCATAGGCACAAATACCTACATGGTGCAACAAACCCTATGCGGTACTGTAAAGTACGATACTGTAACTATTACGGTAAAGCGTGTAGGCATTAACGGGTTGAATGGCCCGCAAAACGACTGGCATATATACCCCAACCCTGCAAAAAATGAGATCAGGGTAGTAAATGTAGGCAATACCAATAATGCGGCATTAGCGATATATGACCTGAGCGGGAGGCTGTTACTATGAAGTGAACCCCAAAAGTTAGACAAAAACTTTTGGGGTTTATTATTTATGTCAAAGCACACATTTGAAGAGAAACTTGATGTAGTTTCTCAAGTAAGAAAGGGAAAGCCGATTCTACGGATATCCCGCGAACGCCATATCCGTGAAGGCATGATATTGGAATGGGTTCGGAAATATGATCTTTATGGCGAAAGTGGGCTGCTCAAACAACCTAACGTCAAGCCCACGCCTGATTTCAAAGAAGAAGTTGTAAGGCTTGTCATAGAAAAAAAAGTACCTTTAAATCAGGTTGTTCTGGAATATAGATTAAGCAAGACTGCTTTAGAGCGCTGGGTAAGATCAGTACGGGTTGAGGGATATGCAGTACTATACCAGCAAAAGAATCCTGGACGACCACCTAAATGCATGGGAAGATCAAAGAAGCTTGAACCTGAAACAGAAGTAGAGAAGCTCCAGGCGGAAAATAGCCGTTTGCGGGCGGAGAACGCACTATTAAAAAAAGTCACGGCCTTAGTCAAGGAAAAAGAAGCCCGCGAACGCATGAGTGGGCAAAAGCCATCGAAGAACTAAGGCCCGAACATGATGTTTCAATTCTATTGGATTGCAAACAGATGGCTCGTTCTGTATTTTATTATCATCGCAAGCGCCTAAATGATGATAAATACAAGCATGAAAAAGAAGAGATCGCAAGTATATACCACTTGCATAAAGGCAGATATGGTTATCGGCGGGTCACCGCCGAAATGAAGAACCGGGGTTATAGCATAAATCACAAGACTGTCCAAAAATTGATGGGAACATTAGGCCTAAAATGCAATATCAGGAAAGTAAGTTATCGCTCATACAAAGGTGAGGTTGGTAAAATTGCCCCTAATGTACTTGAAAGGGATTTTGAGGCAAATCTGCCTAATCAGAAATGGGCTACGGATGTCACTCAGATGAACATTAAAGGGGAGAAGATCTATTTATCTCCTATAATTGACATGTTCAACGGGGAAGTCATTTCTTATAGTATTTCAAAATCTCCAAATATGCAGATGATAGATGAAATGTTATATGAGGCTTTTGATAAAGTGAAAGATATAAGGGGACTTATTTTTCACTCTGACCAAGGGTGGCAATATCAACATTATGGATATAGAAAGGCTTTGGAAAAACATGGAATTATTCAAAGCATGTCCAGAAAGGGAAACTGCTTGGATAATGCCTTGGCCGAAAGCTTCTTTGGGATCTTAAAGACAGAATTACTGTACAAACAGAGCTTTGAAACTGCGGAAGAATTTATAACTTCGTTAAAAGAATACATTCATTACTATAACAATGAAAGAATAAAAAACAGGTTAAATGGAAAGAGCCCGGTGGAATACCGAGCTCTCGTACAAAAAACTTAATTTTGTAAACTGTCCAACTTTTTGGGGTCACACCACTACAACAGCCTTTAAAATTCGATCACGGTAATGCTAAGGTTCCTTTGAATTTGGTGCCGGGCGTTTACATAGTGCATTTTAGCAATAGTGATGAACGGGAACAAATTGAACGGCTGGTAATTTATTGATGATGCCTAAATCGAAATTTTTAGTTACAAATAATAAAGAGGTGCCCGTAAAACGGCACTTCCTGTTATTCCTTATAGCATTCTTAATTTATCCTTTTGCTGTAATAGCGCAGGTTAACTATGTGCTTAATCCAGGATTTGAATTGTATAGTAAATGTCCAAATAATTTTGACCAAATCAAATTTGCGAAATATTGGTCGGCCATTGATACATCAAGTTATCCGCCCGTTGATTCATTTGGAAGTCCAAATTGCACACCTGAATATTGCAATACATGTGCGGGTAATAATGTGAGATCAGGTGCTCCTCAAAATCAATATTTTTTTCACTATCCCCGTCATGGTAATGGTATGGCTCAAGTTGTTATGTTTCAAGATGAAATTAATCTACCACCTAATTACCAATATCTAAGGGATTATTTAATGGGCCATTTATATAAGCCGCTAACAGTTGGCAAATCTTATTGCGTGTCCTTCTATGTAACATTGGAACAACAATCCCAATATGCAATAAATCACATTGGAGCTTATTTGGACGATGGTCAAATAGATACGAATACATGGAATTATTGCGGCCTGCCTCACCCTCAATATGTGCCACAGGTATTTGACACCACCGTTATTAACGATACCCTAAACTGGGTAAAGATTGAAGGTAGTTTTATAGCTAAAGGAACCGAAAAATACATTACCATAGGAAACTTCTTTGATAAGGCACATACCACTTATGTTACCTCTATTTCACAAGGAACAACCTCTTACGCATATTATTTGATAGACGATGTAAGCGTTGTAGAAAGTGATCTGGATGCTTACGCAGGAAGGGATACGACCATTATATCGGGTGATAGTGTATTTATAGGCCGCAACGAAATACTGCCGGATGTAAAATGGTCTTTAAAATCGCGTGATAGCGGCGGCGGATGGGTATTGATAGATACCTTACGGGCGGGCTTCTGGGTAAAGCCTGCCATAGGCACCAATACCTATATGGTGCAACAAACCCTATGCGGTACTGTAAAGTACGATACCGTAACGATTACGGTAAAGCGTGTAGGCATTAATGAACTGAATGCCCTACCAAACAACTGGCACATATTCCCCAACCCTGCAAAAAATGAGATCAGGGTTGTAAATGCAGGCAATAACGGAAAGGCGGCATTAGCTATATATGATATGAGCGGACGGTTATTACTACAACAGCCCCTGAAATTTGATCATGGTAATGCGAAGGTTTCTTTGAATTTTGTGTCGGGTGTTTACATCGTGCATTTCAGTAAGGATGATGAACGGGAACAAATTGAACGGCTGGTAATTTATTGATAAAATCAACGAAATAACAGGTAAAGCATTATCTGAATTATGAATCAGATATAAATGTTGTCCTGCATCTTTTTTAAAACCCTCAAAAAAACAATTGTTTTGTTTGAACTATTAGAAAATCTACAGCCTGATTTTCCGCAATCATTTAGATTCATCGTAAACCCTGCGGGCGCACCAGCCGTGCTTGCCGGAGAGCCACAGATCAAACTGTATGAAACGGTGAAGGACGCTGTAAAAAGCAGCCCCATATTAAATTTCAAATGGTACCCGCTTGAGCGGATCATCAACCTGAATGCGCCTGAAACCAGGCCCACAGGTATCTCATTCCGGTTTACCTCTCCTAATGAATACGTCATTTCATTAATAGTTGACGATTACCCAACATACCGGCATTGCCGGGGAAATTACATCGAAGTAGCCATCAACCAGCCTGTCAGGGGGAAGCGGCGATATAAAAAGAGGCGAAAAGAGACCGAAGGGTTAGTGAATAACCAAGTGGCTACACCTGCATAAAAGCACCTTTCAAGGTGCTTTTTTTATAGACATTGGCGACAATTCCTGCGGTAACTTTATGCCATGATCATGAACTTTAGTTTTACGATAGATAACATTGAATTCAGGTTTAACTCCATGCATACGCTGCAACCCAAGCTTTTCCAGGTCTATGTCCAGATCGAAAACAAAACCAGGCGCTTTCATTTCAAATTAAATGATTCCGGCGATACTTTTGAATTTGCCCAAAGGGAAGACTGCCCAGCCACGATATTGGAATATGAAACTGAATTATCAGAACGGCTTAAAAAACAATACGGCTTTACATAAACCTGCCGCTGCTTTAGTCTTTACCGCTCCATCCAATCTTTAAATGCCTTCGCCCGCTTCTGGCTGATGATCACAGGCTCTTTAAAGGGTGGTTTAACGATGAGTTCCAGTTTGCCATATTCAAGCAGTTCAAAATGCTGGCAGGCGGTGAAGTTGACGAGCATTTGCCTGTTCACCCTAAAAAACTGCTTTTCGCTTAATTGCTGCTGTACCACATCGAGTGTTTCTGCAATAAAAAATTCGCCCTGCTCAAAAGTCCTGATAAAATTGTAACCCCCGTCATGAAAAATGTAAGCAACGGATGAAACTGGCAAAGGGATGTTCTGGGCACCCTTACTGACGATCAATACATTTTTTTCTTTAGGAACCGATACAACAGCCGGGCTTGCGTTAGTTGCCATTTCCTCCGCTATCTGCCATTTCCTGAAAAAGTAAAATGCGAGGTAATAAATATTGAGCATGAAGATCAGGGCAACAATAACGGGATAGTCATAACGCAAATACCAGGTGTGACGGATATCGTAGCCGAACGCTCTGAAATACAGGAAAGCTAAAATAAATGCTGCAATAGCGGGAAGGAATAATGCGAGCACAAATTGAAGCCCTAACCGGGGAAGCGGGTAAAGTTTCCAGTCATACTTCCGGTCTAAGTGCCGTATGACCCAATAAACAAGGTTGACGAGTATAAACGCAATTACAGCGCTAAATAAAAGGGAGCGATAATAATCCCACTTCACCAGCAACTGGAAAAAGGAATAGTCTTCACCAATGGTAACAATGATGTGCGCCGCAGTAACAGATATAATGATCCTGAAGTACAGGTCATTGTAATTTATAACCGGGCCTGCCAAAGACGATTGACCTCCAATTTGCATTTTCCTTAAACAAACATCAATAAAATGTGTTTTAATCAACATCATTTATCCTATAGTTATGCCACAGCAACCCTTCACCAATGCGGGAGTTCAGGCCAAAAAGGCTGAATTGTACGCGCTTTCTGACAATGAGTTAATTGCCCAGTCCAACCAGATCCAGAACAGTTTTAAGAACTGGATGACTGCTAATTTCGCCCTCGATGCCAGCCAGGCGGCATCGCTCGCGAACCTTGATGATGAATTTACCAGGTATGTAGCCTTCCAGGTCGGTTTTACGGTCAGGCACCGGGGGCCGATCATTATTGACAAGCATCCTTCCGAAAATACGGGCAAGCTCATTAAGACAACCGGTGATATGACCGTTCAGGACGGCCCAGCCGGTTTCAGCATGTCCGGCACGCTAACCATTGACATTTCCTTTGTCTAAAGCCAGGTAAGCTTTCGGAAAACCGCTTGATGTGTAATTTTATTCACGTCAATTTTACAATGTATTATTAATTTTTTAACTTTAAAGAATTAATACTCATTGTTATGGCCGTAATGTTTCCTGTTGCTGAGAAGGAACTGCTGACACGTTTGAGGTCGGGAGACAGGAAGGCTTTTGAGCAGTTGTATTATACTTACAATGATCGTATTTATGGCAGGCTGTTAAAACTTACCGCAACGGAATACCTTGCAGACGAACTGTTGCAGGACACCTTTGTGAAATTGTGGGACAACAGGGATCAGATCAACCCTGACTTATCTATCAAAGCCTGGCTTTATAAAGTCGCGCAAAATGAGGTGTTCTTATTTTATCGCAAAGTCGCCCGTGACAGGCGGTTACAGGAACACATTGTTGCCACATTCGCTGAAAGCTATTCCCATACCGAAGAAGATATTTACCTGAAAGAAAGCCGGGAATTACTCGACAAAGCCATTGACCAGCTGACACCGCAACGCAAAGAAGTTTTTACCCTTTGCAAAATAGAAGGCAGGAGTTACGAAGAAGTGGCACAACTCTTAGGCATCTCGCCCAATACAGTAAGCAGCCACCTGGTCAAAGCAACCAGCAGCGTCCGTAAATTTTTATTCCAATCCAAAGAAGGGGTCGCGCTTACAATTTCAATGGTGCTTTTCAAAAGCCTGTAATCCAGCGGCTAAAAAAAATCAAAAAAAATGCTTTTTGAGTAATGCTTTTTTTATTTCAAAGCATATCAGGGGAAATGTACCATTAACCCGGAAAATATGTTGTCAAGCTACCAGCGGTTTTTAGAAGGTAAAAGTTCAGAAGAAGAATTACGGCAGTTATTCAAAGATTTCGGAACAACGGATGAAGCCACCTTGCGGGTGCTTATTAAAGAGGCATTTGAAAATACCGGAACGGAATATACTTCCAGCCAACCAGACAAATTCCAGGGATTATTTCAAAAAATATCGGACAGAATCGACGACCGTCCCCATCACAAAAAGACTTTTATCGTAAACTGGCGCATTGCCGCATCTATAGCGGCAACATTAATAATTGCAGGTGGTTATTATTTGTGGTCGCTATCCCGGCCCGTTGAAATGAAAACAGTGACCGCAGCCTATGGCAAGCGGGTAGAAGTTTTTTTGCCGGACAGTTCTGAAGTCTGGCTGAATTCCGGCAGTACGCTTCAATACCCTGTAATTTTCCAAGGCAAAACAAGATTGGTGACATTAAAAGAGGGTGAAGCCTTTTTTGTCGTTACCCATGATGCCCATAAGCCTTTTGTAGTGCAAACGGGGAAAACCAACGTATCGGTTCTTGGAACTTCCTTTGAGATCGCTGCCTTTACCAAAGAACCGGAAACGCTGATTACGGTCAGCACCGGTAAAGTCGGTGTAGTTCCCGCGTCCTCTGCTCAATCCACCTTCCTGTTACCCGGCGAACGTGCCATACTTGACAAAGCAACGAATGTTATCAGGACAGTAAAAGTAGACATGGCCGATATTGCCGTATGGCGGCAGGGCAGGCTGCTGTTTGATGACCAGCCACTCGCAACCGTCATGGCAAGCCTTGAAAGGAAGTATAACGTCCGTATTGAGATCAAGAACAGCAGGCTACTGAATGAGAAAGTGACCATGCGGCTGGGTAACCAGCCTTTAGATAATGTGCTGACAGCGATCAGCTTTTCCAACCACTTTACTTTTAAAAAGATCAATGAGCAGTTAATAATAGTTAATTAATGTGTATTCCCTCCCAGGGAGCATAGCCGTCAATTTAAGTAGCTGTACTCATATATTGTTGATTTTCAGTTATTTAATTTTTAGGCGCGGTTTGCCCGCATGGGCAAACCTATGTATTTTTACTCTCATATTTTTCGTTTTTTAAGGCGGGGAGGTTTAGATGACCCCGCCTTTCTTATTTTTGTTTAACTATCTAAATATAGTATTTAAATATCTAATAATCAAATACTTATTACAATTTCTTCTATTTTTAACCTATGTTTTCTGTGCTCTTTTGAAAGGTGCTTTAAGTTTAATTTCTCCAACAGAGCTAACCACTTTGAGCATATCCCTAAAAGCTGCGCTCGCAATTCTTCTTTCGTAGAAGCGATTAGTCGATGCACCTTTAAAACACTAATTTGACCTATCTTACCGATAGCCATGCATATTTTCCAACTCAAAACTGCCCAGATCAACTTACTGTATAATATACTGGTTATACGATCCGAACTTCCTTTGGGGAACGTGTGTATCTTTAAAAACGACTTCCATGCTTTAAAAACCAATTCTATCTGCCATCGCAGGTGATATAACTTTTGGATCAATTCAGCGCTATATTTTTCGCTCACCAGGTTGGTAACAATAAAGTTAAACCCTGCCCGCTCTTTGAATCCCTTACTGGTGGTACTGCCTTTCTTTTTATTGTACTTTTCAGTATTGGCTATCCGCCTTGCCTTGAGCTCTTCACTTACCGGTTCTATTATTATCCTTACCGGCATCTTATCAGCTCCGATATATACCTGTTGATCAAATACGCCGGTTATGCCTTGTAGTTTCGACAACTCTAACTTTTGGTATTGGTCGTCCTTTAATAGATAAATCGTTGTTTTCGGACATAATTTATTAATAAAGAAAGCTTTGACTTTGTTAATATTGTTCATATAACTCAAGTGAGTGTAACCCAGATCTCTCATATATAATACCCCCGGCTGAATTGATGCCTTGTCCAGATGACTCTCACCCTGGTCATTTGCGTTGGCCGGAGTTACTTTGATATCGCTTTTACCACTTTTGATTTCAAATTCAAATTGTACAGATGCTCCCGCTTTCATCCCACTTCCTTTTGTTCCGGGGAATGTCTCTGCAATAACTTCCGGCAACGCGAAACGGGTAGAATCTTTGATACGGATCTCCAAGCCCTGTGTTTGCTCTTGCGGTAACTCAACTGCTATTAATTGCTCAAAAACGGCTTGTACAAACTTTGTCATATTGCTGTGATGTCTTTGATGCAATGCCTGCTTCGAAATATCAAGCCCATCCCTCCGCATTAACTGCATACTCATGCCGTTAAACGATTGATCTCCATCAAATAACGCCATATCCAATAGTTCCTTGCCTCCCACTTTTCGTTTGCGTTGTATAGCCTCTGTTTTACGGGCCAGGCCATCTAACACCGTTGGTTCAAATAGTTCCGAACTCATTCGCTCGAATAATGACTGCAATTTTGCAGTTCCGATTCTTGCTCTAAAAAAATTTTATCCCTTTTTTTTCTAAAGTTGACGGCTATGTCCCAGGGAGGGGGTCCGGAAATGACCGGGACAGCGCAAGGCCGTCCCGGATCATTTGATGTTGCTACGTCACAGTTTGGACGCTTCGACGCAGCTACCCGAGTTCAACAGTTTCACCCATTAAACACTAAACAAATATGGTAAAAATTTACCGTAACAGATTATGCTATACCTGTATGCGTATCACAACCTTACTTATCGGTATACAAGCCTGCTTTGCAACCCTACTGATTGCAGGCACCACGAGCGCCCAGAACGTCAGCCTGGACGTACGGAATACAAACGTCAGCCAGGTTTTTTCCACTATTGAAAAGCAGGCCGGTGTAACATTTGTTTACAACAAAACCATCCTCAAAGACCTGAACGCCATAACGATTAAAGTATCGAACAAGCCACTTGGTGAAGTACTGCAACTGATTTCATCCCAGCTTCCGCTTACGTTTAAACAATCCGGCAGCGTTATCGGCGTGTCGAAAATAACTGCGCCATCAAAGTCTAATGCTAAAGAGGCTAAGGCAGACCCAAAGCTGCTTTTAATGAAAATATCCGGAAAAATACTGGATGAGAAAGGTCAGCCGCTTGCAGGCGCAACCATACAGGTTAAAGGCACCGACTTAAAAACCTCCAGTGATATTAACGGTTTGTTTGAAATTAATAACGCTCCTGACAATGTGATGCTTGTCATGTCATTTATTGGTTACAGCACACAGGAGATAGCAATAAGTGGCCTGTCACAGCCGGTCACCATCCGCATGGAACCGGATAACAGTAAGCTCAGCGAGGTATCCGTGGTTTCCACCGGCTACCAGCAACTGCCTAAAGAAAGGGCTACCGGGTCTTTTGCGAAAATAGACAACGAAACCTACAACCGGGAGGTATCCACCGATATTATCAGCCGACTGAACGGGATCGCGCCAGGTGTCTTATTTGACAGCCGGTTCGGGAGCAAACAAAAGTTCAGCATCCGGGGCAGAAGTACGATACTGGCCAATGACAATCCATTGATCGTGATCGATAATTTTCCTTATGACGGGGATATCAATAACATCAACCCTAACGATGTAGAGAGCATTACCATATTAAAAGACGCGGCGGCGGCTTCCATCTGGGGGGTAAGGGCCGGTAACGGCGTTATCGTAATTACGACAAAAAAGGGCCGCAATGACCAGCCCCTGAAAGTGGAATGGAACAGTAATGTTACCGTCGGCAATAAACCCGACCTGTTTTACAGTAAAAATTTCCTGGATGCCTCCAATTACGTCGATGTAGAACAACTCCTTTTCAACAAGGGGTATTATGATGGTGACCTGAACAATACCACAACCCGTCCGGTCATTTCCCCGGTCGTTGAGATCCTCGCAAAGAAACGAAGCGGTGCGCTGTCTGCAACTGATGCAGATGGCCAGATCAATGCGTTACGGTCAAACGATGTGCGCAATGATTTTAATAAATTCTTTTACCGGAAGAGCGTCAGCCAGCAATATTCCCTGAGTATCAGCGGCGGCAGCGCCAAAACTACTTACCTGTTTTCAGCCGGGTATGATAACAACAGGCAAAGCGCTGTCGGCAATTCCTATTCAAGGCTTAACCTGAGCGCCTATAATTCGTTCAAACCCGTAAAAAACTTAGACCTGTCCTATGGCTTATACTATGTCCAGAGCGAGAGCGCATCAGCCCCTTCGGACTATAATTCCATAAAACTATCGGGTACAAAATCAGTATATCCCTATGCTCAACTTGCTGATGATGCAGGCAGCCCGCTTGCTTTGCCCAATTACTACCGGCTGAGCTACCTTGACGGGCTGGCGACAGGGGGCAAACTGCTTGACTGGAAATACCGGCCTTTGCAGGAGGTAAACGCTGCTGACAACAAAACCACGATTTCAGAGATCAGGTTCACCCCGGGAATTAAATACACGCTGGCGGACGGGCTGAATGCGGAGATCCGGTACCAGTATGAAAGGTCAACCTCCCTGAACCGCAACGACCAGGGCCAGCAAACCTATTTCACCAGGGACCTGATTAATAAATATACCTCCGTAAGCGGGACCACCGTCACCCGGCCGGTACCGGTCGGGGATATCCTTGACCTGGCGGCCAGCACGATGACCGGGAATACGGCCAGGGCGCAGGTAAATTATAATAAAGCATTTTCCAAACACGCTATTTCTGCGCTTGCAGGTACCGAAGCGAAACAATTAACGAATGACAGCTACAGTAACAGGCTGTACGGGTATAACAATGACCTCGGTACCAATAATTCCGCGCTCGATTATACCACTTTTTTCCCTTTCTATATTACCGGTTCCGGCAGTATCCCCAACACGGACAGCAATACGGGCGCGACCGACAGGTACCTGTCCTATTTCGCTAACGCTTCCTATACTTATGATAGCCGCTATATCCTGTCAGCAAGCGCAAGGATCGATAAGAGCAACCTTTTCGGTGTTAAAACCAACCAGAAGAGCGTACCGTTATGGTCTGCCGGTATTGCCTGGAACCTGGGCAGCGAAGCTTTTTATCATATCGGCTGGCTGCCTTACCTTAAATTAAGGGCAACTTACGGCTACGGGGGCAACGTGGATAAAACCGTGACCGCACTGACTACAGGGTCTTACACTACCGACCTGTATACGGGGGCGCAATCGGTAAAGATCACCAACCCCGGAAACCCTGAATTACGTTGGGAAAAGACCGGGCAATATAACCTGGGCGCAGACTTCGAGACCCGAAACAGCATCCTGTCCGGTAGCGTTGAATACTATATCAAAAAAGGCGTTGACCTGATCGGCAATTCCTCAGTGGACCCGACTACCGGTATTATTAACGGGGCCAACCAGTCTGTGGTCAAGGGGAATTTTGCCGACTTTAAAAGTCATGGCATGGATATACAGCTCAACTCCCGGAACATTGACGGCCACTTTAAATGGGGCACCAGCCTGCTGGCCAGCTACAATAAAGACGAAGTGACCAGGTACAACGTAAAGACCACCGCCGCCAACTACCTGAACTTCGGAAGCGGCACTGACCCTAACCAGTTGTACCCCTATGAAGGCCACCCGGTGTATTCCATATACAGTTATAAATGGGCCGGGCTTGACCCGGCCACCGGTGACCCGATGGGCTATGATGCCAATGGCAATGTATCAAAAGATTACGTCTCCCTTACCGCTGTTGCCCCGGACGGCCTTGTATATAACGGCCCGGCTTTACCGGTAGTGTTTGGTTCCCTGCGGAACACTTTTTCCTATGGACCGGTATCGCTTTCCGTAAATATTGCGGGTAAATTCGGGTACTATTTTCGCCGAACCTCCATTAATTATACAGAACTTTTTGTTAACTGGACTGGAAATGCAGACTATGCTAAACGATGGCAACAGCCGGGCGATGAGCTAACAACCAATGTGCCCTCCTTCCCAACCCTGCCGTTGAACAGTAACCGGGACATGTTTTATAAATTTTCAGGGCCGCTGGTTGAAAAAGGTGACCACATCCGGTTACAGGATGTGCAGCTCGGTTATGACCTGGATAGAAAACAATGGCGGAAATTACCCGTGAACAGCGTGCGGTTTTACGCTTATGCCAATAACATAGGCATCCTGTGGCGGGCTAACAGGTCCGGGACAGACCCTGATCTTTATGGTTCCACGCTGCCGCAACCATTTACCCTGTCATTTGGCTTTAAAGGAAATTTTTAACTACTGCATTATGAAATCAAAGATCACCTTCCACATACCATTCAGCGTTTTAAGACTTCCCGGAACGTCGCGGGCGGCCTTATTATGCGTGCTGTTCCTGCTTGTATTGAATTCCTGCAAGGATAACTGGCTGGATGTCAAACCTAAAAAATCCCTGGTAGTGCTATCTACCCTCACCGACCTCCAGTCGCTGCTGGACAATTCTGCGGTCATGAACGGCAACCAGAACGGCGTGTCCCCCAGCATGGGGGAAATAAGCGCCGACAACTATTACCTGGCCTATAGCGACTGGCAGTCCGCCGTTGAAATTGAACGGAATTGTTACCTGTGGTCAAAACAGATCTTTAATGGCAATACTTCCCTGGACTGGAACCGGGCTTACCAGGCGGTCTATTATGCCAATACCGCGCTGGAAGACCTGGAGAAGATCACCCAGGACAACAGCAACCAGGCTGACTGGAACAATATAAAGGGTTCGGCGCTTTTTTACAGGGCGTACTCGTTTTATGCGCTTGCTGAAATTTTTGCCCCACACTATAAAGCCGCCACTGCCGGCAGCGACCTCGGCATTCCCCTGCGGATGACTTCCGACCTGAACGAGGTATCAGCAAGGGCAACCGTCCAGCAAACTTTTGACCAGGTCATTGCCGACCTTAAACAGGCTGAAAATATGCTTCCCGTTACCCCTTTGTATAAAACAAGGCCGTCAAAAACTGCCGTGGACGCATTGCTGGCAAGGGTGTACCTGAGCATGGGCGACTATGATAACAGCCTGAAATATGCGGACAGCGCACTGGGCCTTTATAACAGCCTGATGGATTACAATACCCTCAGCCTGACTGCCGCATACCCGATGGCCAGGTTCAATGCCGAGGTTATCTTCCAGAGCATCCTTAACAGCTCTTCGATCTGGTCATCCAGGCACAAGGTCGACCCGGCCCTGTATGCTTCCTATAACGCCAGCGATCTGAGGCAGGTATTATTTTTCAAGACCAATACGGACGGGACGAAATTCTTTAAGGGAAGTTACAATGCCGGGACCCTGTTTTTCTGCGGGCTGGCGACCGATGAACTGTACCTGGTCAGGGCCGAATCACGAGCCAGGAAGAAAGACGTGAACGGCGCTTTGGCTGATCTTAATTTCCTATTGAAGAGCCGGTTCAGAACCGGGACGTTTGTTCCGGTGACGGCTGTGGATGCCGATGATGCATTAACGAAGATACTGGCGGAAAGGAGAAAAGAATTAATATTCAGGGGTTTGAGGTGGACTGACCTCAGAAGGCTCAATGAAGACAGCAGGTTTGCGATGACCCTTACACGCAGTCTTAATGGGACTGCCTATACCCTGTCGCCACTTGACCCGCGGTACACGCTGCCTATCCCCGATGACGTGATCGCCGCCAATCCATCCATCATTCAAAATCAACGTTGATCTTCAAAACCACAACAGGAGGCGTAATACCCCTCTTGTTGTATTATGCCGCAATTTTAACTTATACGCCCTTTTATGAAAACCGTTCTTATCCTTCTTTTTTGCAGCCTGGCAACGGGTGCAATAAAAGCTCAAAATATACCATCCCTGAAACCCAATGGAAAAACCTATCCTGCTGCCGGGTTAAAAATAGGCGACCAATGCCCCGACTTCCAGATCGGCAATATTAAAAACTATAAAAGCGCTGCCGCCCGTTTGTCTGATTTTAAAGGCAGGCTGGTGATCCTTGATTTCTGGGCAACCTGGTGCGGCCCATGCCTGAAAGCGTTACCCAAACTCGATTCGCTGCAAAAGAGGTATCCCGGCAAAATACAGGTACTTGCCGTCACCAATGAAAGTAATGCCGTAGTCAACCGTTTTTTTTCCAACACGCCGGACCGGGAATTAAGGAAACTTACGTTACCCATTGTTTTCAATGACGTACTGCTCAACGGGCTTTTCAAACACAAGACCATACCGCACGAAGTATGGATAGACGGCAACGGGACCGTCCGGTTCTTTACAGATGCCGATGATGTGGACATTAAGAACATTGATGCGTTTTTAAACAGGCAGCAGGTTACCATGCAGGTAAAAAGCGAACTACAGTACAATAAGCTGAAACCGTTATTGATGGGCGGGGCAGACTCAGCGCTCATCGACCTGCAATTTTCCTCCGTTATCACGTCCTATATAAAAGGCCTGCCTTCGCCGCGCGGTTACACAAAGACCGGGAACCTGCATAAAATATATAACAACAACGCCCTTATCCAGAACCTCTACAAAATGGCCTTTGGAGGATTTAACCCCTATTTTTTTGCCTACAACAGGTCGAGGCTGGAAGTAAAGGACTCCACCAGCCTTTATTACTACTGGACAGGCAGGAAGATGGACAAGGCGCTCAAAGACAGCCTGCTCAAAAAGAGCGCTTTCTGTTATGAATTGACGGTGCCCCAATCCATCCCCGAAGACAGGATGTTTGAGATCATGCAGTTTGACCTGAATAAATTCTTTGGGGCAAAATTTGGCATAGAGGGGGGCATGGAAAAAAGAAAGGTAAAATGCCTGGTAGCTAAACGGATCGGCCCGGAAGACAGGCTCCGGTCAAAAGGGGACACCACCTTCATCGATGCTGATGCTTTCAGGTTCCGTATCAGAAATAAATCCATAGACCTGTTTTTTAAGAACCTGGCAGGGCTATACCTCCAGGACATCCCGACACCGATCGTCAATGAAACGGGTTATAATGATAACGTGGATATGGATATTAATGCCCACCTGAATAATCTTGAGGAAGTAAGGGAACAGATGCGTAAATACGGCATGGATTTTTTTGAGGAGGAACGGGAGATCGACATGATCATTATCCGGGATAAAGCTGTGAAGTATTAACGCCCCAGTTCATAGGCCATGAGTGCATCCTGATAGACAGCGAACAGAGTCCTTTTATACACGGCGATCCTTTTGACCCGTTCATTATGGTGGTCGGGCAAATAGAAGCTTCCCTGGTATTGGCCTGTGGCAACAGAATAAATGTCTATGACCGCATTACTCCTGAAGGCTTCCTTTTGTTCATTATCCGATGTCAGGTTTGAATTTATATAAAGGAAGCTGTCATAGGCACAGCACGCCCGGTTAACTATTTTGTCAGGCTCCGGGCTGGTTAGATATCGGGCATAATGGCTTTTGATCATTGCCCGCTGCTTTGGGTACGTACCTGTGGTATCAATGGTATGCCCGTAATATTTGATGGAGAGGCCGGTATCAATACAGAGAAATGCGTTAGAAAAGAAACTTACGTATAGGATGGTTTGTTTCTGTTCATCAAAAAACATCATCCCGTCAAATGAAGGGGAGCCTGCTTTGAATAACCGTTTTTCATTTACCTCATTTGATGCAGGATCAACTTTTCTGAACCGGCGGTCGTCCATGTTGCCATCATACCCTAACAGGTAGAAATGACCATTATAATGTATGCCCTTGTGGAAAAGTACCGGTGGCTTATAACCCGTGACCACGGGACCTTTCATATCGGACTTAAAAATGGTATGGGCATTGAACGCAAATACATAAACGCCCGAAGTATCTACCTGCGTGAAAAAGTACGAAGCCATTTTTTTATTGCCTGACAGGTTTAAGGTGATTTCGTTCAGGGGATGAAGCGAATGCGTATAGCTGATAATACGACCGGGCATTTTATCGGCAAAGAAAACCACGGAATCATTGATCCCGCAAATATCTGTAATAGTCCCTGTATTGGGTGTTTGGCAGGATAGTGTTACTTGGCCGTCCTGAAACTTCCTTACAAACCCGTTGCTTTTTTCATTAAGATGATAGGTGATCTTATATAATATCCATACGGGTAACACCGGAATTACCAGAAGCGATAAGAGGATAAGAAGTTGTCTTTTGCCCACATGGTTCAGTTTGGAATTAAAAGGAAGGATAGCCGGACCGGCTATCCTTTATGAATCCTTGACCAGGGTTTAGTTGTTGTCTTTAGGATAGTATTCAGCGGTACCGTCAGTGATGATAACGCCGCATTCAACCTGTGAACCCTGACATTGTTGCGCTACCTGTGCCGGATCGCTTGGCGTATTATATCCCGAACCATCCCACAGGAATGCCTGTTGAGTGCCGGATGCCTGTGTACTAACGGCTCCTGCAAAACTTAGCGTCAATGCAATAACTGCGAGTGAAATTTTTACCTTTTTCATGATTGGTGTTTTTTAAAAAAGAAAAAGCCTACTATTTTTTACAGGTATTCGGCTACTCCTGTCTGCTGGCCGGCAATATCTTAAATAGGTTGTGTTAAACGATTTCCCGGTGCTGCGCCCGTTGATTTATGATTGATGATCCCCGTTATGTTTATTGCAATGCAGGCGATGTTAAAAATGATATGGCCCTTCCAGGAAAAGCCTTGCAATATCCCACCGCAACTGCATGGAATGTAGTAACTGAAGTTTAAAATAAAAAGGAGGTAAAAGGTGAACATCACCAGCATGACCAGGGAAAAGTACAGCCCGGAAGTGTTAAAACGTCTGATAAGCAGGAGGGCTGCTATTACCAGTTCCGTGACTGGCAATACAACCGCTATGATCCCGGAAAACCCGGTGAGCAATGGAGATTTTGCCAGCTGCACCCTGAATGTCGGATAATCCAGCAATTTGGACACCGCCGCATAGACCCACAGGCAGGCAAGTGCCCCGCTGATCAGTTCCCGCCAGGTAAAAAGTTTTTTTAGTAACAGGATAACAATTATGGGCGAAATGATTTCAAAAAGCAATTTTGTGTTCATGGATAAAGTTTTTAAAGATGACTTTAAAAAATGCTTTCCCACTCCGATAGTCCTAAAGGTTTAAATGAGTTCCTCTCTTGTCCGGTGTAAAGTTAGAACGGTATTATATTACGCTGTTTGTCATTTCAGGTTTTTGTTTTCTTGTTTTTTCAGGCTTTTCACCCCTTTTCCTGCTTCTTATTCCCTTTTGAATGGATAGGCGCTTCTCCAAAATGCGACCGGTAAGCCGTCGTAAAACTGGCATGGCTGGTATAGCCTGCCAATGCCGCAACTTCGTGAACAGGTATATTTTGCGTTATCAATTCCTTAGCTTTTTTCATCCGTTTGTCGATAATAAATTGATGTATGGCAGTTCCCGTAAATCTTCTGAAATTTCTCTTCAGGGTTGAACTATTCATTCCTGACAAATGCGCAAGTTCATCAATGCTTAAATCCTCTTGCAGATTATTTTCAATATGCATTCTGACCTTCTCTATATTATTTTCCATAATTGCAAGCTGGTCATCAAGGTCTTCTATGCCTGAAAAGTCCCTGATGAACAATACGAGCAGGTCCATGATTCGCCCAATCTCTGTTAAATTCCTTTCGGGTTCCTGTTCTTTGTTATAGATGATCTTCCAGACCAGGTTCCTGATTTCCCATGTGATCCTGGCTGTATATTTTAAACGCCCCGAAGCGCCTGGCTCCCGGAGGATCTTGGCAAGCAGTTGTGTGATCCTCGGATAACTTTGAGCCATGCGCTCTGCGCATTCAGGCTCAAAATCAATATGAAAAAAATGATAGTCCCCAGGGTTGAAAATAACCTGGTTGTCCTTCGATGCCATTCTATACAAATGGTACCGCCCTTCGGGTATGACCAGTTTGCCGATGCCTGGCACCTTACAGTTCACGGTGCCCTTTAAGACATAACTCAATATAAACAGGTTCACATCGGTGTCCGGGTAAAAAGCAACTTTTTGGGAGATAAAGAAATGATGCTGCCAGATATTGTAAAAATTACCTTGTACTTTCTGCGACAGCATGACGCCAAATGGCCCCTCTGAGTAAGTAATGATTGCCGATGGCATTAATAATTTCTTATAACGCTCAGGTATAATACTGACAGTCCTGATCTGCTGTTGTATGGAATCGTCCGCTTTGAATATCATCATACTTGATTGAAAAAGTAGAAGAATAACAAGAGGCGGCCTTTTCAGGCCACCACGGACAAGAGAGGGAGAGAACTGCAAAAATACCACGCAGGGTTTTTTCCTCCTACAGGTAAAAAACTGGTTTTGTCATTTTCCTTATTTAAGTTTTTTACCTGTAGTTTTATTGCGATAACCAATTTAACTTTATTTCCCTTTTCCAATGTTCGTCCGATAATGCCTCTCTCTTTTCCTTTGCAACGCTAAAAACCGGTGCGCGTTTCAAGTACTTCATTCCGGTAATTCAATACTTCACTGACTATTTTCCCTACTTCGGTTGTTCTGGCAGCCCGGGAATTTCCCGATCACCTCATTCCCTGTATAGATTTGCCCTCAGCAACCGGTTGTAATTCAAGAAGTTATTTTTTACATTAAATACCTGTGATATGGAATTTGTGATAGCATTATACCAGCAATTGGACCAGCAACTGGTCCGGATCGAAACGGAAAGCCATGATGTATTGGAATGGTCAAAACAGTCCTACTATGCCGTAGAGGCAGCCATGCAAAAATTAAAGGAATATATTATTGCCCATGACTTTAAAGATGCTGCCGAGGAGATCCAGTTCTTTAAGGAGTTGAAGCCAAAGTTTTATTCGAGGCTGATTTATTACCTCCGTTTGTTCGAGATCGAGGCCAACAAGCCTGACGGCTCTTTAAGGGCCAGGAAGAAATACCTGAAAAAACAATTGGCTAAAATCAAAAGGTACTCCGTGGAAAACAACACGTTTTACAAATATTACCGCTCGGGGGCTACCCACATGGATGAAGCCTATTTCACCAGGGCGAGATTTGACCTGCTGATCGGGCTGGATATTACCTACTTTGATTGCGACAGGCATTTCTGTACCAGCCACGACCTCAAAGTATCGGTCATGATGGCCAACGAGCATCTGGTGCCCTACCTGGAAAAATGTCTGCAAAAGCTTTGCGATCAGGCATCCAATGTACAAATGAACCCAGCGGAAGACCTGAAATTGCATTGGGCGGAAACCAAAACGGCTTTTGTGGAACTCATGTACAGCCTGCAAAGTACCGGGGCGTTCTACAATGCCAAAACGAAGGCCAAGGCGGACATCAAGGACATCGCCCGTTTTTTCGAGATCGCCCTGAATATGGAACTGGGTAATTATTACCGGCTGTACTATGATATTACCCTGCGCAAAAAAGAGCCCGCGCCATTCCTTGATAAAATGAAACAGGAATTTTTACGAAGATTGGACGACCCTAATTAAAAAGCCGATAAGCCTATTCGTGTGCCCATGCTTTTTGCCCTGCATTTGATGCGGGGCTTTTTTATACATGGAGGGTACGGTAAAAATAAATTTTACCCAAGTTGGTCCATATTGTGAATTATAATTTTTAAGTCCGGCCACCTTTGTTCCGACAATAACGAATAGAATTCGCCACTTAAAAATTAAAAAAGATGTTCAGTAACATTACATGGGGTACTTACTGGTCTTACACCGCAGCCGCTACCGCGCTGTATTATGTGAGCCTCGGCCTGGTCTTCTACAGGCATGATCTTCAGAACCTGGCGACAGGTAAACGGAAATTATATTTATTCCGGGGCGCAAAACAGCCTTCACAGGAAAACGCTTTCCAAACTAACGCCTCGGCACCGGGGCCTGTGAAGGTTTCCGCAAACAGTACTTTGGCTCCCGACCTTGACCAGGTTAGTCAACTGATCAACGAACTACGCTACGAGGTGATCCCCAAAGCGGGCAAACATGCTACCAAGGAGAAGCTGACCGTCCTGTTCAGCAATTACCTCTCAGGTATCAAAGGCAACCTCCCGGTAGAATTAAAAAACAGCATCCTTCAGTTAATGGCAAAAGAAGCTGCCGAACAATGCGGCGTTAACTTTTCAACCGAAGAATTACAGCAATTAGGATAATACGAATACAATAAATCAACAACGACTGCGCAGTCGATTCCAGCATGGCCATGCACCACATTTTAAACAGGTGCAAAATGAAAAAACAACATCAAAAACAGAAACACAATTTAAAAAGCAGAGTAACCGCATTAGTCCTTTTAGCGGCATTATATGCCACCAGCGCTTACCCGCAGGACGGGAATGCGGGCATCAACCAGGCAACCACCCAGGTCAAAAGCTACTTCGCCGCAGGCACCAACCTGATGTATGCGATTGGAGCGATCGTCGGCCTCGTGGGGGCGGTGAAAGTCTATAACAAATGGAATCACGGGGAACAGGACACCGGCAAAGTCGCAGCAAGCTGGTTTGGCAGCTGCGTGTTCCTGGTAATAGTGGCAACAGTCCTGAAATCTTTTTTCGGGGTATGACAACGGGAACGCTGCGTACCCGTTGCAAAGTGCAGCGGTACGCTACCCGGTTATGGAGCCTTTTTTTCCTGGCAAGAGCGCTCACAGGTACAGTGATCCTGATCATGGCGGTAGCGGCTACAGGGCTCTGTTATCTCTTAGCCCTGCCCGTGATTTTATTGACCCGCTTAAACAGGCCGTGATGGAAGAACTGCTATTAGAAAAGCTGTACCGCTTTATCGTCCATAACAATCCAGACCTGCTGGTTACGTTACAGGGCAGCCAGAAACTGGCGGACTACATGGAGCAGCGGCTGCAACAGGTAAAACCACAACTGGCTGAAATACAAGCCTCCGGTAAACCGGCCCATATCATAGAGGACAAATGCATGGACGTACTTACCGCTGAACTGCGGCCGTCACGCTTCCATTACATACGGGCAGTGCTCGAAGCCGAATTTGAAACGGCCTACTACAGGTATGTCAACAACGGCTCGCTTACCTACCAGGTCATCAGCCTGATGGAGGAATGTAACCCGGTTTTTGACGACTTCGGTTTCAGCGAGGAAAACCAGCATCACGGGAAACTACGCACGGCCATTACAAACACCATCCGGTTCCACCTTCAAAATGATTGATCAAAAGAACAAAACATGGCAAACAGTATCTATTCCATCAACAAGGCGATCAATAAACCCATAGAATTTCAGGGGTTGAAAGCGCAGTACATCGCCTACCTCGCGGTTGGCCTGGTCGGGCTGCTGCTGCTCTTTTCCATCCTGTATATCTGCGGCACACCGGTGCTCATCTGCCTGGTTTTGATAGGCTCCCTCGGCACCATCCTGTTTATGACCGTCAACCGCCTGTCCCATAAATACGGGCAATATGGCCTGTTAAAAAAGGCGGCAAAGAAAAGCGTGCCTGCTTATGTCCGCTTTCACTCTTACCAATTATTTACCACACTTAACCACAAAACACATGGCACAGGCAATTGACATCGAACGGGTATTACCTATCTATAGAATAGAAAATGACTGCCTGCTTTCCGTGCAGGGGGATATTACCGTGGCCTATGAAGTTACCCTGCCGGAGATTTTCAGCCTCTCCAACGAGGAATACGAGGCATTCCACCAGGCATGGATCAAGGCCATTAAAATCCTGCCCAAACACAGCATCTTCCACAAACAGGACTGGTTTATTTCCGATAAAGTGGCGGCCGATTTTGAAAAGGAGGATATTTCCTTTCTTAGCCGCGCCAGCGAACGTTTTTTTAACGAGCGCCCTTTCTTGAACCACCGCTGTTATATCCTGCTCACCAAAAAACCGGCAGGCCGTAAACCGGCAAGTTCCTTATTTTCCAACCTGCTCAGAAGGTCAATTGCGCCGGAAATCACGGTCAATCCAACCCTGTTCCAGGAGTTTTTAGACAGCGCCGGGCAGTTTGAGCGGATTTTATCCGACAGCGGTTTTGTGAAACTAAATCGCTTAAACAATGATGCCCTTGCCGGAATAACCGGTAAGCCGGGCCTGTTGGCGCAGTACCTGTTCCTGCAATCGCCCAGCGAAACGCCAACCATCCGGGACATCCATTTTAAGGATGGTCTGAAGATCGGGGAGAACACCTGCCAGCTCTATACTTTATCGGATGCCGAAGACCTGCCCGCCCTGTGCGGCAGCCGGATCAATTACGATAAATATTGCACGGACAAAACAAAATTCAGCGTCGGCTTCGCATCCACTTTAGGGCAGCTCTTATCGTGTAACCATATCTATAACCAGTACCTATTTATAGACGATACCGCCAAAACCCTAAAGCTGCTGGAAAGCAAACGGCGCAGGCTGCAATCGCTTTCCGCCTATTCGAGGGAAAATGCCATCGCAAGGGATGCCACCGCAGAATTTCTGAACGAAGCCATTGCCGCGCAAAGGCTCCCGGTCAAAGCGCACTTTAACGTACTGGCCTGGACGAATAACCCCGCTGAACTAAAAGACCTGCGCAACCAGGTGGCCTCCGCAATGGTGCAGATGGATGCCAGTCCCAAGCAGGAAACAGACGGTGCACCGCAGATCTTCTGGGCGGGCCTGCCCGGCAATGAAGCCGACTTTCCCCTCAATGATACCTTCGACACGTTTGCAGAGCAGGCCGCCTGCTTTTTAAACCTGGAAACCGGTTACCGCAGCTCCATAAGCCCTATTGGCATCCGCTTGGGCGACCGCCTCACCGGCAGGCCGGTCAACGTGGACATCTCCGATGAACCCATGAAAAAGGGGCTCATTACCAACCGTAATAAATTCATCCTCGGGCCTTCAGGCTCAGGTAAGTCTTTCTTTACCAATCACATGGTCCGCAGCTACTATGAACAGGGCACCCATATTGTCCTCGTGGATGTAGGCCATTCCTACCGCGGGCTGTGTGATTTGGTAAAAGGTTATTATTTCACCTATGATGAAAAGAATCCCATCCGCTTTAATCCCTTTTATATCGGTAAGGGTGATGTACTGGATACCGAGAAGAAAGAAAGCATCAAGACTATGCTGCTTGCCTTATGGAAAAAAGATGATGAAACCTTTGGCAGGTCGGAGTATGTCGCTTTGTCCAATGCCTTGCAGGGGTATTTTGAAAAGCTGGATAAGGACAATTCCCTGTTCCCATGTTTCAATACCTTTTATGAATACCTGCAAAACGAGTTTTCCGCCATCCTGAAAGCCGATATGGTCAAGGACAAGGATTTTGACATCGGCAATTTCCTCTACGTTTTGCGGCCTTATTATAAAGGCGGCGAGTTTGACTACCTGCTCAACGCCACCGAAAACCTGGATTTGCTCACCGAACGCTTTATTGTTTTCGAGCTGGACAATATCAAAGACCATCCCATTTTGTTCCCGGTGGTGACCATCATTATTATGGAGGTGTTTATCAGCAAAATGCGCAAACTTAAAGGCATCCGCAAGATGATCCTCATTGAGGAGGCATGGAAGGCAATTGCCAAGGAAGGGATGGCCGAATACATTAAATACCTGTTTAAAACGGTCCGGAAATTCTTCGGCGAAGCCATTGTCGTTACCCAGGACGTGGAAGATATTATTTCCTCCCCCGTGGTCAAACAGGCCATCATCAACAATTCGGACTGCAAAATACTGCTGGACCAATCGAAGTACCAGAACAAGTTTGACCAGGTACAGGAACTCTTAGGGCTGACGGACAAGGAAAAAGCACAGGTGCTATCGATGAATAAAGCCAACGATCCGGCCCGGAAGTATAAAGAGGTTTTTATCTCGCTGGGCGGCATGTTATCCAAGGTCTATGCCACGGAAGTATCACCGGAAGAATATTACGCCTACACCACTGAAGAATCGGAAAAGGTCAAAGTACAGCAGTATGCCGCAAAATTCGGCGGCGATATGCGCAAGGGGATCGCGGCCTTAGTACAGGACCTGCAACATCAATGAACCAATTAAAGTAACTGCTATGAAAAGGACTTTTATTTTATGCTGTGTATTTATGGCGCTCTTATCGCCTCAACAGCAGCTTTATGCACAAATCCCCATTGTCGGGCTGATCAATTCGGCCATAAAAAAGGTGATCACCGCCATTGACCTGAAGGTGCAGCAACTGCAAAACCAAACGATCTGGTTACAGAACGCGGAAAAAGAACTCGAAAACAAAATGGCATTGGGTAACCTCAATGATGTTTCGGGCTGGCTGGACAAAGAGCGCAATTTATATAAAGGGTATTACGATGAACTGGCACAGGTCAAAAAAGTGATCTCCGGTTACAACGCCGTAAAACGGATCATTCAGCAACAGGCACAACTGGTAAGCGAGTATAAGAATGCTTACAGCCTTTTCCGCCAGGACAACAACTTTACGCCTACGGAGCTTAGTTACATGGGCACCGTCTATGACGGCATCTTGCAGGAGAGCGTACGTAACCTCGACGAAGTGATGCTGGCTATTAACTCCCTCAGTACGCAGATGAGCGATGCGCAAAGGTTGCAGATCATCCATACCGCAGGCAATCATTTACAACGCAACCTCAATGACCTGCGCCAGTTCAATGCCGGTAATATGCAACTGACACTGGACAGGGCCAGGCAGCGCAAAGACATGGATGCGGTAAAACAGCTTTACGGACTGCCTAACAAATAAGCGTATGAAAAAGGTCTTCATTTCCCTACTGTTCACTGTTGCAGGGCAAGGTTTTGCAACAGCACAAATACTGGGTGGAATTTTCAGCCAACAATCCACGAAGGCAAAAATTATGGCCCAGCAGGTTGCCGCCTATGAAACGTACCTGCGCTACCTGAAAAGCGGGTACAGCACGATGCAGGACGGGCTGAACACCATGCACGATTTAAAGGACGGCACTTTTACCATGCACGGAAACTACTTTAATTCCTTAAGCCGGGTCGCCCCATCGGTACGCGGCAATAAAAAGATCAAGGGGTTTACCGACCTGCTCGCACAACTGGAAACCACCTTTGACCAGGCCCTGAGCTGGCAGCAGGACAAGGCCATCCTGGGTGGTGATGAAATTACCTATATGCAAACCGTTTACCGCCATTTGCTCGAAGACTGCAACACGGAACTGGAGGAATTAACGCTCGTGATAACTGATGGCAAACTACAGATGACCGACGAGCAGCGGCTAAAAAAGATCGACGGGCTTTATGCAGCCATGCAGCAGCAATACAGCTTCGCCCGCGCCTTTTGCGACAGGGCTTACCAACTGGCGGTCAGCCGGAATACCGATAACATTGACCGGCAGGTACTTAAAAAATTGTATGACTTAAACTAAACGGATATGAAAAAGAAATGCTTGCTACTCCTTACTGTCATGACGCTCACTATGGCGCAGCCCGCTCCCATCAAAGCGCAGTCAGTCACGGACCTGTTGCAGCAACTGGCTTTAGACTACCAGAAATTGGCCGGGTTAAAAAGTATTTTAAAACAGATGTACCAGGGATATGAGGTGGTCGATAAGGGATTTAATTCCGTTAAGGATGTTTCCAAAGGGAATTTCAGTCTGCACGAAGCCTTTTTAAACGGCCTGATGGTGGTCAGCCCCGCCGTACGAAAATACCCCCGTGTAAAAGATATTATCAGCGACCAGGCGTCCCTGATCAGCGAATACAAGTCTGCTTATAACACGTTCCGGCAGAACACCCATTTCAATCCCGATGAACTCAGTTACATGGGGATGATCTATAACAACCTCGTCAGTCAGAGCCTGCAAAACCTCGACGAGCTCAGCCTGGTCATGGGGGATAACCAGCTCCGCATGAGCCATGATGAACGCTTGCAGGCCATCGACCGCATCTACGCGGACGGTCACAACCAGCTCACCTTCTTACGGAAGTTCAATAACCAGGTGCAAAGCATTGCCCTAACGAGGGCAAAGGCAGCGGGCGATAACCAGTCCATTCAGAAACTATACGGCATACCACAGTAATCAACTAAAAAATATGAAAAAACGAACCGTAAAGGTTGCTTTGACAGCAGCCATAGCCACGCTTTTGCCTTGTTTATCCCATGCGCAGGGAACAGCCGAAAGCATCCACAGCCTGCAAGGCGTGCTCGACAACCTCTATGACCAGATGATGCCGCTCTGCAAAAACATGATCGATATCGGCCGGGGTATCGGCGGTTTTGCAGCCATGTGGTTTATTGCCGTGCGTGTCTGGCGGCATATCGCCGCAGCTGAACCCATTGACCTTTATCCCTTGCTGCGCCCGTTCGCCATCGGCTTTTGCATCCTGGTCTTTCCATCGGTGCTGGCGCTAATCAACGGGGTGCTGAAACCCACAGTTACCGCCACCGCCGCCATGGTCGGCAATTCCAACCGGGCGATCGAGGTGATGCTGGACGGCAATAAACAGAACACGGTTGAACCGGGGATGCAGCCTGGAAACTCAGATCCTGACAAGTGGTACCAGTACACCCACCCGGATAACAGTTCCGCCGCCCCCAATGGCAACCCCATTGCAGAACAGTTCTCAGGCTGGGGCATCAAAAACTGGATCAAACGGGGAATATATGAGTTCCTGAACATCTGTTTTGAAGCGGCTGCCCTGGTCATTGATACCATCCGGACATTCAAGCTCATCGTGCTGGCCATTCTCGGCCCCCTTTGTTTTGGGCTAAGCCTGTTCGACGGTTTTCAGCATACCATCAAGCAATGGCTTGCCCGCTATGTCAACGTGTATATGTGGCTGCCGGTAGCCAACATCTTCGGCGCCATCATCAGCAAGGTGCAGGAAAACATGTCCCATATCCAGCAGGCAGGTGGGGCAAACAACCAGATCGTCAGCGAAACCAATTCAGCGTACCTCATATTTATGCTGATCGGCATCGTCGGCTACTTCACCGTTCCGGCCATCGCAGGGTATATCATGAATGTCGGCGGCCATGCGCTGCTCTCCAAGGTGAGTTCGGTGGCCGGTATGGCTACAGGCTCCGCCGCTACCGGGGCCGCGTCCGGCGCTGCCGGTACAGCAAGCGGTATTGCCAACTTCGGTAAACACTTCAATGAAGGCTATTCCGGCCAGGACGGCGGTTCAGGTGCCGCCGGTGCCATAGGCAGGGCGCTGGGCCGAAGCGGCGCTTACATGGCAGACAAACTATCCGGCAAATCTTAACCCATCCTTTTACCCAAAAAACAGAACAGCTATGTTTCAGCAGCTAAAAAATATCGATACCGCATTCAAACATATCAAAACATTCAGTTTGGTATTGATTGTAGCCTGCACCGCGATCTGCGGCTTCACGGTCTACAAAAGTTATGAGTTTGTGCGAAACGCACAGCAGCATATTTATATCCTGGCCAGCGGCAAAGCGCTGGAAGCGTTCAGCGCAGACCGGACGGCTAACATCCCGGTGGAAGCCCGCGACCATATCAGGATGTTCCACCAGTATTTTTTTACCCTCGACCCGGACGATAAGGTCATTCAGTCCAATATCACCAGGGCTTTATACCTCGCCGATAATTCAGCGGAAAGGGCTTACAGCAACCTCAAAGAACAGGGCTATTATTCCGATCTCATTTCGGCCAATATCAGCCAGCAGGTGAGTATTGACAGCGTACAGGTGGATATCAGCCAGTACCCCTATGCCTTTCATTGTTACGGTAAGGAAAAACTCATCCGTTCTACATCCATCGTAACCCGCAGCCTGATCACCGAAGGTTACCTGCGCAGCGTGCAGCGTTCCGATAACAACCCGCACGGCTTTTTGATCGAAAAATGGAACATCCTTGAAAACCGGGATTTAAAAACGGAGAACCGGTAATGGGAACCGCTGTATCAAACAGGCAACTGCCTGTCGGCCTATTTGCCGTCCTTGGAGCGAGCATACAAGCTACCGGGCCACCGTAACGATCAGGAAGCAGTAAACTTTTTATCAAACCATTTAAAAACAATGACTATGCAAAATGACATAAAAAATAAACGGCAGCTTAAATTCCTGTTAGTCCTGCCGGTATTGGTGATCCCATTCGCCACGCTGTTCTTCTGGTCGCTCGGCGGCGGCGCTAATGCCAAAGCAGGCAGCAACCAGGTAGCTACGGGACTGAACAGCCGCCTGCCCGGTGCGCAACTGAAATCCGACAGCACCGAAAATAAATTGTCCTTTTACCAGCAGGCGGAAAAGGATTCCGCAAAAATCAAGGAGGCCATCAAGGACGACCCTTACTATAAACGCTATATAAAGGACAGCACCGTAGCGGACACGGTACACAAAAGCAGCAACCGGCCTGTAGGCAACAGCCTGGGTGCAGGTAATTACCACGCAGGACTGATTACAAGCAGCAGCAAGGGGACATTGGGCCAAAATGAAGCGGAGATCAACCGGAAATTGGCACAGCTACAGCGACAGGTCAGCCAGCCGGAGACCGCAACAGTAACCGCTGCGCCACAACCGGAAACAGCCACTCAAAGCCAGTTACAGGCAATGGTACAGCAGATGAACAGCAGCAAGGGGGAAGACCCGGAATTAAAACAGTTGAGCGAGATGCTCAGCCAGATCCAGGAGATCCAGAATCCCGGCCTCGCCCGCCAGCGGCTCAGAGAGCAGTCCGAAAAAAACAAGGGGCTGGTGTTCGCGGTAAGCCCGGCTGAGGCTGGCGAGGGAGGCTCGCTGATGCCCGGTACGGATACCACCCCGGCTAACCGGTTGTTGCAAAGCAATGGATTTTTCGGTTTGCAGGACAATAACACGAACAGTCAGGACAATGCCGTTCCTGTCGTCATCCACGAAACGCAGACCCTCACGACAGGAGCGACCGTTAAGATGCGCCTGCTCGAAGACCTCTACGTTGGCGGCAGGCTCATCCCTAAAGACAATTTTGTCTTTGGCACATGCAGCCTTGAAGGAGAGCGGTTAACCGTTGAAGTAAAAACCATCCGATACCAGGCGTCCGTTTACCCGGTATCGCTGTCTGTTTTCGACCAGGACGGACTGGCAGGATTATATATCCCAGGTGCGATCACCCGCGACGCGGCCAAACAGGGGGCAGACCAGGCCATTCAGGGGCTGGACATTTATTCCATGTCCCCATCGGTCGGCGCACAGGCGGCCAGCGCCGGGATACAGGCCGCCAAGGGATTGTTCAGCAAAAAGGCGAAGCTGGTCAAGGTAACCGTCAAAGCGGGCTATGGCATTTTACTGGTCAACAGCAATCAACTCAGCCAATAACCATTTATTCATCCAATTCAATTTTAACACAATGGAAAAATTCATCACCGGCATATTGATCTATGCCTTGCTGCCCTGCCTGCACGGCATGGCCCAGCAGCTTAAAAACTTCGACTCGTCTGCCGTTATCGTACCGTACCGCCTGGAGGTTACCGACCAGAAGACAACGGTTCTATTATTCCCTTCGGCCATCAAAAGCGTTGACCGGGGCAGCAGGGGCATCCTTGCAGAAAAGGTAAAAGAAGCCGAAAATATCCTGAAGGTCAAGGCCGAACGCCAGGGCCTTCCCGAAAGCAACCTGAGCGTGGTCACCGGCGACGGCAAGCTGTACAGCTTTACCGTACAGGTGGACAGCAACCCGGCCTACCAGGCGCTTGACCTGCGCCAGCAGCAATCACAGGAGCAAGCGGCGGTTCGTTTTAAGGAGGTACAGCTCAATGAAGCTGACATCAGGAACATCGCGGTAAAAGTGGCCGCTCAAAAAGGGTTCCTGCATAATCATGATAAAACGGCAAAAATGAAAATGAGCCTGAAAGGGATTTATGTGTGCAAAAACGTGCTTTTCTACCAGCTGGTCATAAAGAACAAATCCCACATGGATTATCCCGTTGATTTCAGCCGGTTCTATATCCGCGATGACAAACGGTTGAAAAGGATGGCTATACAGGAACAGGAGGTGCGCCCCATCTGGTCCAATGCGGACAGTACAGGTATCATTCCGGGCGGCAGCACCCGCACACTGGTATTTGCCTTTAAACAGTTCACCATCGCAGACCATAAAAACCTGGCGGTGGAACTCTATGAGCAGAACGGCGACCGGCACCTGTCCGTACCGGTGAGCGGCAAAGAGATCCTCGAAGCCAGGACGATACAATAATTAATGATTGGCCATTAAAATAATTGTCATGAACGTTGAAATGGAACATACGGCACAACTGCTTGATTTTTTGGACCGTGCCAAAGAAGAGGGGAAGAACTGGGTGGCCTTTAACGACCTGCACGATGCAACGTTGCTGCCGGAGCAAATGCACGCTTTCCACTCCGCAGCGGACGCGGAATACTTTTGCAGCGGCCATAATTATGAAGCTGCGCAGCTTTCCGAACACCTGCCCGGCTACATCGGCCAGCCAGCCTATTACCATTACATGGCCATTGATTCCCTGCGTTACGCCATAACAGGGCAGAGCGGCAAGTTGCCGGAAGTTTCCATGAGCGAGGTATCCCACCTGTTGCAGCAACAATCCCTGTACCTGTTGCCGGGCGGCCAGTATGACCGGATGGAAGCCGTATTCCAGCACGGAGAGCTGTTCCCGGTCACCTGGAAAAAGGCAGTCATCCCGGCCGATGAAGTAGTTCAATACCATGTGGTGCAACATGAACACACGGGTGGGCAGGTGTACGAAATAGGGCACAGGCACCGCGTACTGGAATCTTTTACAGATTTTGAACAGGCCCGCCTGTACATGGAGGGCGGCGTAAACCTGTCGGAGTCCATGCGGGAAAAATACGATTACCTGTTGGTCGGCCAATTCCGGGATAAACCGCTCAGGTTGGATGTGGAAGGCTACCCGGAACCCGGCTGCGGGCTGACCTTCATGACCGCGATCCGTCAATACAATACAGAAAGCAGAACTTCTGAATACGTATGGCACCCTGTTCATTCCCTGCATGACCCAGTATCGATAACACAACAGCTATTTGCCATTTACAATCCATCCGATAACCGGCTGAAAACCTATGATGGCAGCCTGATGGAAACCCGGCCGGAGGAAAACCTCGCTTCGGTCTATCCATCCTATTTTATGTATTACGATTCCATAACCATTAAAAATTCGATAAAAATGAACACAGAAAATTTAAAGTACCTGCAAGAAAACCTCAAATACACCGGTTTTGACACCTTGCTGAATGCCGAACTTGAAAAGAACATCGGGGAAAAAAAGCCCGAGTTCCAGTTAACACACTCCGCCAAAATCGGGCAGGACATGATGGAATATGCCCTGCATTTCAAGCAGGGGGATAAAAACGAAATGTACTTCTTCAACAGAATGGAAGCGACCCTGAAAAAACCGGGCGAAAATGAACAGGGGGTTACACAAACCTTTTATCAGAACCAGAACATCACCGCCAAGGAAGCCTACAACCTCCTGGATGGCCGCGCGGTACATAAGACCTACCATGTTTATGAGAAGATCGGTGAAGGCGAGCAGGCACAGTACAAACGTACCGATGAAACCTACAACACCTGGTTACAGGTAAACTTTGACAAAAAAGACAAGCACAACAATTTCGAGCTGAATAAATACCCCGAACGCTATGGCTTTGATGTCGAAAGGAGCCTCAAAGAAATGCCCCTCAAAGAACTGGATGATTACCAGACCACCGAACGCATCGTTAAATCCTTAAAGAAAGGGAATCTCGTGGAAGTAACGCTGAACAACAAAGATGTCGCTGAGAAGATCTTCCTGAAAGCCAACCCTCAGGACCGGGCGATCAACGCCTATGATGCCAATAAGAACCGCTTAGTTAAGGACGACCTGAAAATCGATGAAACAAAAAAAAAGCAACAACTGAATAATACGGAAGAACAGGCCCCCGAACAAAAGAAAAAACGGGGTCAAAAAATCTGATCTTTTATTGGGTTTACTGATATGCAGGTGGCCGCGCGGCCGCCTGCATTTAGTTTTTCTTGTATTTCGAATAGGCGAAGCAAGGGCATTCACAGTTTAATAATAACCGTTCTAATAAGTTATATTTCTCCAGTTTGCTAAGTTTACCGGTTGCTGCGCTCCAAATGTACGTATCCTAAACCAGGTATAACACCCTTGACCCGCTACTTTTTACCTGCATCATTTGAATAGGATGCGTCAATTTATTAAGGTATTGGGCTATTGCCATGCCATTGATGACCGGGAGATTCGCATTTGCCTGGCTGGTGATCGCTGTGCCCTTTTCCATATCAACAACTACGCAACCGGGGCAATTTCTTAGTAAAGGGGCCAATAGTGCGTAGCCCGGTTTAATTGTTACCACAAAACCACCGTTTATTGACAAGCCCAGCCCTAACGCAATCCTTTGCAGGGCAGTATATGCACCAGTTGTACTGGATTGATCCAATACAAACCGGGCACTACTTATCGAGGGGAAAAATAATATAAGGACTAAAACGAAAACCGTCGGCAAAAGTGGGTATGGCAGCGATTGGTGAATTTTCATAGTGGCAACGCAACCGGTTCCTCGCTTCATAATACAACGACACCGTAACCGACGATGATTGTACAAAGCTGCTAACAAAGTGGCTAAATATGCATATTTATTATTTCACCGGCAACTTATTTCGATTTAATATCTGGCCGTTCCCTGCGGGCCGGGCTGCCCGCTGCAAGTCCTCATTGCATTCCGGGCTATCCGCTCACATCCCTAACGGTTTGCTGTAGCTTTTTTCTACAAAGGAAGATCTTATAGTTCCTTTAATCCACTATATCGGCCTTATACCTTCCGCTATGCTATCGCATATTGCGAAAGGAATATGCCTTTCCATAGGCGTATTCCATTTCGCTATTCTTCGCCCCGCCACTCCTTACTTCCCTTCGCTGCACTGCGGTCATGCAGTCATGGCTTGTTGCTCATCATACGCGAAACCAAATACAGTTCTGTTGCCCGCTGTCGCGGGATTTTCCTGCTGCTGCTTCCGGTAACTGACTTAAATATCAACGAAATTAAAAGACACCTGTCCGATCTTTTTTCAATCGAAACGGATAAAAAGGCAGCTAAGGTATGGTGGCCAATAGCTGCCGCTTCGCTATGCCAAAAGACTACGGCATAAACGGCCGCCTCCCCTGAAGGGTCCCCTCCAATTATTCCGTTTCCTTTTGGCCTCACGCTATTTGCCCCCTGACTTACCTGCTTTCTTTTTTTCCGTTTTTCTTTTGAAAAAATGCTTTTCGGGGCAGGCGGCTTAAAAAAGGAAAAGTTAACAGAATCATTTATTCACTTTTTAAAAGCATGAGTTATGCAACAGATCACAGGAAAATTAACAGCGGATGCCACCGTAAAAACGTTGGAGAGTGGCAAAGAGGTCGTACGGTTCAGCATCGTGGACAACGACAGTTACAAACCGAAAGGCAGCGACGAAACAAAGCAAATCGCCACCTTTTTTAACTGCTCCTACTGGTTTAACACCAACGTGGCGAAAGTACTGCGCAAAGGGGCGGTAGTCCGGTTGGACGGTCGATTGAGCGCACGGGGTTATACCACCAATACCGGGGATAATGGGGCTTCGCTCGACTTCCTTGCCAACTACATTAATGTTTTGGCCTATGCGGCTAAAAAGGAAAGCGAAACCAATGCAGCCGCAACTGCTTCGGAAAAGGCAACGGACGAAAAGGACGACCTGCCATTCTAATCTATCCACATTCATTTAGTAACCATTTTAAATTAAAATATCATGGCACATAATATTTTTTTAAACGAGCAAACCGGGAAATACAGTTTTTTCAGCGTACAGCAGACTGCATGGCATGGCCTCGGCCAGATCGTTACCGATTACCCCACCAGTGAGGAAGCAATGAAGTTCGCCGGGCTGGATTACGTAGTGGAAAAACGCAAGCTCTACACGCCCGACAGTGGGGAAACCAATACGGACGGGGACACTCTTTTTACCGAAATGGAAGTCCCCAATTTCTTTGCCACCGTCCGCAAAGATACCGATGCGGTGTTAGGCGTAGTCGGCAAAGAATACCATATCGTACAGAATGCGGACGCATTCAGTTTTTTTGATGCCATCGTAGGCGGCGGCGAAGGGATTATGTACGAAACCGCCGGGGCTTTGGGCAAAAACGGTGAACGCATTTTTATCACCGCAAAAATGCCCGATTACATCCGGGTGGGCAACGATGACCTGATAGAAAAATATGTCTTCCTGACCACCTCCCATGACGGCACCGGGAGCATTACCGCAGCCCTGACCCCAACGCGGATAGTCTGCAACAACACGCTCAATGTCGCCTTGGGCAATTGCTCCAACGTGGTGAAAATCAGGCACACCCAAAGCGCCAACGAACGGCTGAAAGAAGCCCATAAGGTGATGGGCATGGTGAACAAATTAACGCCGATGCTCGAAGAAATCTATAACCAATGGGCAAAAGTCCGCATTACCGACAAACAGGTATTGCAGTTAATACAGTTGGCCATGTGTCCGAATAAGGAAGTACTAAGCAAACTTACTGCCGGGCAGTTTGACGAGACTTCGACCGCCTTTAAGAACATCTGCAATGATGCTTTTGAATATGCGATGACCAGCGAAACGCAGCAAATGGTGACCACCAAAGGCACCGTGTTCGGCTGCTTCAATGCCGTAACGGGCTACTTTCAGAATGTGCGCACCTACAAAGACGACACCGCAAAAATGAACAGCCTTTTAGATGGCGGGACAGCGCAGAGAAGGGCGCAGACCGCCTTTGACCTCTGCACTGCCTTTGCCAAAAACGGGGCGGACAGCCTGCAATTTAATTAACCATCAGGGCGGGACGGCTAACGTCCGTCCCGCTCTTTTTAATTCTAAAATCAGCAATATGAAAACGATAGGAAGTTTAAACAATGTGGAAAAGGCCAAACTATTGCACGACCTGTTCCCTGCCGAAATACCCGGTTTTATTGAATTTACCGCAGCCATGTGCCGCACCATCAAAGAAGAAGAAGCCACACAGCGGGAACGGTGGGAGGATGGCCTGTTCAGTTTTGATTTTTGGTTAGGGCTTGTAACGGAGGCCGAAACGAAAATCATACGGTATGGTATCAAGTTGGATAAAAGCAGCGGGTTATTTGCTGACCAGTTATTTAATGGCTATTTGGCCGTGTATGCCATCCATTGCCTGACCATTTACACTACCGTGAAGCAGCACCCCAACCGCAAATTTACCCTTGCCGTTGACCTGCTTTTCCGGTAACGGCAACTAACTAATTAATTATTCACTTTAAAAATTAAAAATCATGACAACGACCATAGTTAAGAAAACAAAAAAAACAGCGCATCATAAGAACGGGAAACCGTACAAAACCAATGCAGCCGCAATCAGTCCAATTGCAACAGAAGGCGTTTTAAAAAACGTGGCGGTCAGCGAAATCGACTTTAGCCCCCTTAATTACCGCAAATTCTATTCAGAAGCGGCCTTGGCGGATTTTGCAACCGAAATAGCCGTTCACGGCATTATCAGCCCTTTGACCCTCCGGGAACTGCCGGAAGGAAGGCATGAACTGGTAGCGGGTGAGCGCAGGTTAAGGGCGGCGCAGCTTGCCGGGCTGACCGAAGTACCCGCCGTCATCAAGGTGCTGACCGATGCCGAGGTTACCGAAATACAACTGGCCGAGAACCTGCAACGGGAAAACCCGCACCCGATGAACGAGGCACAGGCCATCGGGCTGATGCTACAGGTACACAAGACCATTGATGAAATTGCCGCCCGTTTAGGCAAGTCCAGAACCTTTGTGTACAGCCGTACACGGCTGTTAAACCTGATAGAACCCATACAGGAGATGTTTTTTGCCGATGCGCTGACCATACAGGAAGCTTTTGACATTGCCGCATTGGCAACGGAAGCACAGGAGGACTTTTTTGTACAGTACTGTTCGGACTGGAAGGAGCAAACGGGTTTCAGGGTTACCAACCTGCGTTATGCCCTCTCCCGGTTTAAGTATGATTTAAAGAATGCACCGTTCGATACCACGGATAAAAAATTAGTCCCCGGAATGGGTGCCTGTACCAACTGCCCCTTCAACTCAGCAACGTTGAAAAGCCTGTTCCCGGAACTGGCAGAACAGGCCACCTGTACCAAACCCGGTTGTTATCAGGCCAAATGCAACAGGCATTTTGTAGGGTTGATTACGGACGCATTGGATGGGGAGCAGCCCGATGCCCTGCTGTTCGACTGGGGCGTTCCCGAACCGTTGAAACAATTGCTGAACGGGTTGGAAGGGATTAAGGAACTGCCCCGGTTCGGGCGTAACGAGGTGGCGCTTTTTAAAGCCCCGGTGGAGCCGGACAAAAAGGATTACCATATCCCCTTTGATGATGACGAAGAAGAGCAGGAGGACGAAACGGCCATCCAGTTTGATGAAGACGGCTATCAGGATGCCCTATTGGAATACAGGGCGGAACTCGAAGAATACCACAGGCATGTGCAGGACGGGGATTTAAAGAAAGGGCTGTTGATTTTAACCGATGCTGCCGAACTGGTGCTGTTCTCCGAACGCACCCACGAAGAGGATAACAGGCAGACCGTTACCGCCAAAGAAGTACAGGAGGCCATTAAGTCAGGCGAGGCCACGCCGGAACTGTTGGAAGCGGAAATTACCCGCCTGAACGAACGGGAAAAGAGGGCAAGGGAACTCGATCGGGAGAAAAACCAGTTGACCATCCATACCGCCTTTACCGAGGCCATCAGCGACCCGCAGAACGTAACGGATTTAACGGATGCCGACAGGGTTGCAGCAAGGCTATTGGTGTACCAGTCTTTGGACTGGTCTATGAAACGCAACGTGGACAATGTTCTTTTTGCAGAAGGGACAGTAAATGAAAACGGGGAGCGGTTAACGCTTTACGAACAATTGCAAAACCTGACCGAACAGCAATACAGCTACCTGATACGGGCTGCATTGGTTGGCAAATCAGATAGCAAGCTGCCCAATACGCCTACCGGGGAAATGACCCGTAGGGTGGCCGAAAGCGCAGGGATAGATATTAACGGTATCGAACAACAGCAACAGGCGAAAGCGGACGACCGCAAAGAGAAACTGGATGCAAGGGTAATGGAACTGCAAAAGAAAATCAGCAGGTTGACCGCCTTGGCAGAATAACACAATAATAGGATGTGCCGCCCTCAAAGCGGTGCATCCTTTACACTTAACAAATTTCCACATGAGCATTTTAGCCAATAAAACCGAAAAGGCGGCAGTTAAAACCATTGCACGCTGCCTGAAATATTTGGACGGACTGTCTGATCTGGAAATGACCGCCGAAGACGCTTTTGCCGCACGGGAAGCGGAGCGGCTGATAAAAGGCATCATGGAAACCAATGGATATACTACAGTCCGCATACCCGGCAGGGGTATAATTATCAAAAAAGTAAAATCATGACACTATGGAAAGGATAGAATTTATTGCGCAGTTCAAATCGTTCTTAATCATGAACGACCCGGCAATAGAAATAGAAAGGCTATTTATTAAGGCTATTGGCAGTGGTGCGGTTAACATATCCCGTGAGCCGCCGGGTAGTTACCGCCTTTGCATGATTGTTTACGCTGCAATCCTGCACCATATAGCCAGCGATTGGGAGCCATCAGGGAATGAGAACCAACAGGAACTAAGGAACCTGCAATCGTTTCTCCAACAACAGTAACTCCGAGCCGGGGGCTTCTTTCTTTTTCCGTACCAAAAGAAAGAAGCAAAGAAAACACGGTTGATGATTTTTGTTGCTTCTATGCCACATTTGTCAAATGTCAATGACCCGTTAACCGTTTTTATTTTCTGATTAATTTACGAAAAGGATAAGTTATGTTAGTACTGACCATCTTCTATATCGTAGGGATCGTATGTGTATTACTGTCCCTTTATTTGAGCTACTGGCGCGGCAAACGCAAATTCAACCGGCGTAATATGGCCGGGCTGGAAGTGTTTAAATCCTACGAAAGCTCCGTTTTTTCCACCTTGCTCGAAAACTGTGCGGCCTTCCTTTCCACCTTTCTCATTATTATCGGGTTGATCATCCTGTTGGCGGCCATCTTTGACAAAGATGATATTGTGAAAATCACCCACTGGTGATATATGGTAGGTATATTATTAGCTAATCACCCCGAATAATCAAACCTCAAAAGTCTTTAAATGTCTGAATTTGTATGCTTTATTATAAGCCTACCATTGATTGTTTTATCTTTAGTATAGGTAATTATACCTTGGTCAAATTTAAACGTGTTTTTATGTCCTTTGCCGTTACTAATGGGTTAAGACCCGCTGATGTTGTTATTGTCCCTAAGAGTGAGTTGCAATTAATTGCTCACTATCTGGTTTATATGGGAATAGACGCGAATGGTACTCATTTTTATTTGGAAAATAACCAACATGTAGGAGTAAGATGGGTTACCGAAACCGAACTTAACCTTGAAAACTCAATCGTTAAAAGGATTCGCCTTTTTAATGGGGACGACCATCAAAGAAATGAAGCCATAAAAAAAGCGGTCTCATTAATTGGTCAAAACTACGATCTTGCTAAATTCAATTGCGAGAATTTTGCAAATGTGGTGCAAACTGGATATTCATATAGCAAACAAGTTGACTTTGTAAACGGTGTTTTGGTAGCAGGGGGAATAATCCTGCTTGGGAGATTGTTTTTTGGAAACGATTAACTTTGGTGACAAAACTCCAGATGTATTTTCTTTTTTCTAAAAGATGATTTGATTTATTCTGTTGAAATCCTATATTTGCACTCCACAAAACGGGGAATTAGCTCATTTGGTAGAGCGCTTCCATGGCATGGAAGAGGTGAGCGGTTCGATCCCGCTATTCTCCACAAACTTTAGAAAAGTTGTCAACTTTGTTGGCAACTTTTTTATGTAATTCAGGTTTGCTTATATTACGTACTTAATATTCGTCATCATCGTTAGCGCCTAATCCGAATTTCGTGGATTTTAGATTTCGGCTACAGAATTTTGGCGGGTGCATTCTACCAGGAGATGGGTAAACACTATAAGTTCTGTTTTGTTGATACTTTATCATTCCTAAATCGGTCATTCTGATTTGTAAAATGACTCTACTCACCTCGAAAATAAATCTAAGAATAAATAAAGTCTTCTAATATTAAGGGAATTGATAATGAATTATTTGCTGTATTTTATTTTTATTCTCTTATTTTTATGATGATAAACTTATACCGTATAATCGGATGTACGAGCAATCACAGAGTCATTCTAATCCTATTTGGCATATTGAATATGGTGAATCCTTAAAAAACATACGCAGTTTATCACCAACCTCCGTACATCAAGCTGTGTTCGGATTGTTTGAGCAAGGCCAATTTTTTGCAACCATACATGCAGGTGGGCATCGTTATGTTGACTTTAAACCGGACAATATTGGCGTTTTACCTTTTGGTAAACCAATAATAATCGATCCAGGTGGTATATATAAATCGCCAATTATTGCTATTGAAATGATCAATGATTTTGTTGTACCATATTTACATTATCCAAAAGAGTTATTTTATGTGTTCGTAAAAGGATATTTATATGAGGCACAAATAAGAATTGATCCTTTTCATTCTTCTTTTACCAGAGATATGATGGTCTTGTTGGGCATTGAGTTGGGTAATGAATCAGAAACTATATTACCAGTAATATCTATTTTTTGCAAAAAATTCTCAGATATACAGACTATCTATTTCGAAGATTACCGAGAATATTCTGATAGTCATATCATTCCCTTTTTGAAATTATGTAATCTAAGAATTTGTGTTCATCCACAGCGAATACCGAACATACATGATACCATCCGTTCTTATTTAAGTATTAAGGGCAAAGAAGTTGAATTACCAAACGAATTGTCGCTGTCAGATATTTGTGATTTATTTGAGACGCCAAATTGGCTTACATCTGCAATTAAAAAATCACCTGAATCATCAATAAGCATTTTTAGCCGATTAGACGGAGTGCCGTTATCTGCTGAAGCTATTTATCCCTGGAGCTTAAACGTCAGTCGACTGTTTGAATTGGCAAGTCGGTGTTCTCAATATAAATCAGAAATGCGCAGCGCAATGATTCAAGCTTTTAGGTTAACCTTGATAACATTTGCGAGATTTGAAAATATTGATTCATCTACATTTATTATATTTCAAACGATGCTATCGAGCGTTTCTGATGAGCGAGAATCACTGATGGTTGCTGAAAATATAAACCGATATAATTGGCATTTATTTGAGGTACTCTCATCCCAATCCAATACCTCAAGAGAGAAGGTCAAATTTAGTACAGTTGAAGAATCAATAAATCAAAGCATTCTCTTTCAAAAATTGGCGAATACTGATTACCAATTTTGGGTTGCCTCTGTTAAAAACGCTGGCTTTGGCATTTTCCCAGCGTGGGCCGTGGCGCGTCGCTTAATTGAAATGAGCAATAAATCTCTATTGGTTCTTTTTCATGGTCTTTGTGGTTTGCCTAATGAGCAAGAGTTACCCGCATTTCTTATTCGAGCGATTCAAGAAACATTACAATGCCGACAAATTTCATTTGATGAACTCTTTGAATGTGCCAAATTTCACAAGTGCACCGATCTGCTTTTTTCTTCCGAAGAGTCAATGTTAAAAGGTCTTGAATGGTGTAATTTTCTTGAGAAATTATTACAAACAGAAAAAATAAAATGCCAAGAATTTTTGACCGAACTATCGAAGCAAATGACAGATTTTTGTTTCGAAAATATTTTGGTTGATTTTCCAGGCGGTAAAATAAGGCACTCGCAACAGGATGTATTTCATGGCATAGGACAAACTTTTAAAAATGGCTACGATGATTGACGTTACAAAAACTGTTGTTGTTGATCGTTATTGGCATCACCGAATTTTTGTTCTTAATAAGAACTTGTCTGATGAAATGCTCGGTTATTTAAGAACATTTTCGTTGATAGGCTTTGAAACCGGCGGAGCAAGTGGTTTTGCCTCGGTAATAACGCATGACAATTTTTACAATGGAAAGCTTTATAGTTTCAACCACCGTGATTATGAAAAACTAAATGAAGTTTTCAAATACTTAGAAACAGAGTTGGACAAATTAATAGAGGATGAACTGTTGCAGAATGCCATCCGTTTATATAGCGCCAAGTCTGGAATCTTCGCGGAGAAAGAAAAAAGCGTGATTTTGTATGTAATTCGGATGCTTTCGCTTTCTGCAATTATTAACGGTACTTATTTATCTTCGCCAGAAAGATTAGCGATAACTGAGGCAATATGTTCATATTATAATATACAAACGAAAAAAACAACTATTGGAAATCTGATAGTTCTAAATTCTGATAACAATCTTCCATTTTTAAAGTCTATATCTGATTCGAAACTTTCACTAAACACTTTTACCTCAATATTGACTATGGACTCGAATGAAAAAACTTCGTCAGCGACTAAAAATAATGAAAGAAAGGATAAGCATGTATTTATATCTTATTTTCATGGTGACCATGAAAAAGTTGAGAGATTACGAGCTACGTTATTGAATGCCGGATTTACGGCTTGGTGGGATCAAGATATTTTACCCGGACAAAATTGGAAGTTTGAAATTAAACGAGCCCTGACAAGTGCGTTTTGTATGATGGTATGTTTTTCAGCCGAAATGTTGGAAAAAAACAAGTCCGGCATGTATCCAGAAATTTATGATGCGATTGAAATAACACGAACACTTCGGCAAGGCAGTATTTTTATAATTCCCGTTAGATTTTCAAAGTGTGAAATTCCAGCAATACCGATAACCGATAATACCACAATTAATCATTTACAATATATTGATCTTTTCTACGACACCCCGACACAAAAAATTAGCGAAGATAAGCTGATACGGGCAATTACTTTTGCCTTTGAAAATGTTCATTAAAAAATTTTCCATCTGAATAAGGTCATATTAAGTTTCTTTGATATTCATAGTTTTCAGAAAGACCAAATCAAGGCAATTATTTTGGACTCATTCGTTTATATGTCCAAGTTAGCTATCAACCGCAAATCGGATAGGAAATAGTTCGAAATTTGTACAGTAGCCACAACATAATATATAGCACTTACGGAATAAAGCCATAAGTGCTTTTTATTTTTGCATATAAACACATACTCATTATTACTACTACTATAAAAAAGTGTTTCGATGGTATAGCCAATAAATTTTCTTTAAAAGCTTTCTTTAACCATTACCTTTATTTATCATCTTTGAATAAACCTCACAGATACGAATGCCATTGATATTATTATCATCCATCATTTTTTGTTAAAAAAAACTAATATAAATATGACTAATATTGATTCTGGGAAGTTTTTAACATATTTAATTGACTGGAAAGAGTTTGAGCTATTTGTTGCCGAATTATATAAAGACGATGGGGATTTAATTATACAGCACAATGTTACGGAGGTTGGAAAATCACAAGCCAAGAGGCAAATTGATGTTTTAGTTACTCAAAAAACAAAACTTCATACTATCAAAACGATAATAGAATGTAAGCTTTGGAAGAGTAAAGTTGATAGGCAAGTCATAGATGTCTTATCCGCATCAGTAGAAGACCTTAACGCAAATAAGGGGGTTATTTTCACAACGAAGGGGTATGAAGAGGGAGCTATCCAATACGCTAAAAACAAAAATATTGATATTTTTATTGTCCGAGACTTAACAGATGACGAATGGGGACGGCCGGGTAGGCATCTCGTTTTGTATTTACAAATGTTCAGCGGTTTGATAAAAAACCTCCAATTTCATAACTTGAAATTCCACGCCGAAAATGGACTCCCTCCTAAAAACGGAGCAATTAATTTAGGTATTAGATTTAGGAAAGAAGAATATACAGACCCCAATTTTAATCTTATATCATTGCATGATACCATCAAGGTCAATATAGTAAAACTCATCGAAGATGTGTTTTATGCTATCCAAACGCAATTATTAGAGGGATACAATGGGCTTATACAGCCTGAAAATCAAGCACATGAAATTGCTTACAATGTGCCGATATTGGTTGATTTTACTAAACAGCAGCATAAATTCATTAGACATGAACATGGCTTAATCAGTTTTGATTCATTGGCATTCGATCTTTTACAAACAGTAACTCAAACTAAAATTGAATCAGATAGAGCAAACACTATCGACTTTGTTGTCATGGTCGAAAATTATATTACTAATCAAAAGAACTATGTCTCGAAAGACAAAAATAATGATAGAATAGAACTTTCAGAACCCGTTTTACCTCAACCTCAACATGATGAAAGTGAAATAGTTAAAAATGGAAGCGTTATTAAAATAATGACAGAGATAACCGTTGCAGCATCCGTTAAACCTCAAACTATAATAATGCAATTGCCCCAAAGAAAGATCAATCTAAATATTGTGCAACCTTAAATTTGTTATATAATGGTACCGAACTTAATCATTGGAGATAAGTAATTCGGTTTTTGAATGGAAATTGCTGATATAAGGATGTAAATGGCGAAATTAGCTATTATTGGGTTTCCACACATTCCCGTTACTGTAACGAAATCGGTCATACACCCGAGGAGACAGTAAACAAATGACTTGGTAACATCAATCTGGTGATCAACATAGTAGTATAATATGGAAATACATTGTCATTTAAGCAAGAACTTTTTAGGGGATACAATTCTCTATTCTGCTGATTTGCTACAACAGCTAAGGGAATTTGAAAGCAAATTTCCAGGACTCGCCGAATTAGATGTTGATTTAAAAGAGATCGCCTACCAGGCTACAAATCATAACAGCACAACTCCTATACAGTTCCTGAATAATAACAGACGATTGGAAATCAAACTTACATTCCATTCTTACTTTGATCCTAAAGGAAAACCTTATGATAAACCTTCGGTTTGGATGGTATACAATCAACTGCGATTCATACTCAACAAAGCCGCAGACGAATACAAAGCATTAACAAACTAAGTAATTTTTGTCCTAAAAAATTCAACCTCAAACTACCTTACAATTACAAAATGATAACAGACAGGGAATGGGCAGCCATTAAGTCCGAATTAAAAAAAAATTTTGATCGACTATTCATTACACAAATTGGCGTTTTAAAAGTACCCTTTGAAGAAGTCATCGATACGCTGCGTAGTGTATTGGAAAAGGAATTGGGTGAAGCAGATTTGGACGACCGTGATAAAGTTGTCAAAGCTCTAAAGGTTAGGTATAAAGATAAGGATGTAGATAATTATGGAACCGCGGTGACGATGCTTGCCCTGAAATTAGAATCTTTTTTTAAACGGGTATATAAAATTATCAATGAGCCGCTATGGACAGGTGAACAAAATATGCTTAAAGGCCAAATTGTAACCTTCGTCAAAGGCTTTAAATATACTTACGCTGATCCACTCTTCGCAAGTGCAGACGATACCGTGTTCTCTGCACCCCACAAAGAATTTGTGGTTAAGGATAATAATAATGTACCGCTTTTTCAACCCAATTATTTCATAACAAAGTTTCCTTTTGGCAAACAATTCAAATTGACTTATGATCTTAGAAATAAGGAGGGCCATCTTGATCCTGAAACCGACGATGACGAAAAATCGTTATTGATCAAGGAAATTGTAACTATCTATTTGTTCATCACCTACCAATATATTGACAGGCTTAAACAGAAGGTTGTTCATCAACTTGCTTTAAACAATATTTCTAATTGGAATGTATTCAAAACACTTTGTGCTGAATTTAATCGCAGGCAAGCTTATTTCCTTGTTATCGATAGATTAAATTCATCCGAATCTCAATTATCTAACCTGGCCAATTGGACTTGGGATTTTGTTTTTGACCTGGACAGTACATCGGATACAGACGGCGTTTTACACGCTGTGAAGCCTAAAAACAGTCAGGCTATTAATCAGATCATTCATCATACTGATGACCGTGGCATATTACCTCCCTTCCCGGACAAAACGACTTTCTGGTATTTCCTAAAGGGTAACCATCATGTGTTGAAAAGCATGATCCTAAGCGGTAATTATTCCGACTGGAGAGAAACCTATGGAATGTTTACTTCCCGGTTAATGGTTAAATTTTACCAGGACAATTTCGGAGCAAAGTCCACTATAATCAATGTTATAATTCTTTCAACGCAAGCCCCGTATGTCAAAGATTTATTATATGCGATTAAAGGCATGGATGGTAAGCTTAATGTCAATTTTATTTTCGCAAATGAGGATAATACAGCTTGTTTTGATTTAATCGATGAAATAAAGGGAAAGTCTATTGACGTCCCAATAGTGCAATTATTAGAAGGATTTCATCAATTAGATAGTAGACCAAATGGGCAGCCTCACGTTTTACGCGTTCCTTGCATTTCCAATAAAGGCCAATCCATCGAAATCCCCGCTCAAACGACCCTTGATCTTAAACAATATTTTAAAATAGTGCATTTGGATATCCTAACGGACGCACTGGAAAATGTTAGTGATAAAACATTTTATCAAGGCAGAAATATTGAATGGGTGGAATTAGATAACAATTACGATGTTACTCGTGATATCACTAAAAACATTCACGATTCTATTAGGAGCTGGCTACATTCAAGAAGTGACAGCGGTTTATTTACACTGGTTCACCATCCAGGTTCAGGAGGTACGACAATTGCAAGAAGGATAGCGTTTATGCTCTATCGGGATTATCCTGTTTTACTTCTCAACGAAATGACTATTAGTTTTGATGAAACTAAAATAACAGACAGACTTCATCAGCTATTCACTCTTACAGAACTTCCCGCACTGGTTATCATTGATAATACTAATATAGGTAAAGCGCAAATTCAGCAACTTAAACGAACCATTGAACACAGGCTTGTTAAAGCCATCATCCTAACTATTGAGAGCGGATTTGACGTACCGCAAAAGTTGGAAAATGCGTTTTATCTAAAACCAAGTTTGGAGAAAACTGAAGTAAATCGTTTTCTCAGTAAATTTATTAAGGAATTTCCGGCGCAAGAGGCTGCATTTAAACAAATTATTATTGAAAACAATCCTGCCATCCTTACCCCGTTTTATTTTGGCTTGATTGCTTATGAGGAAGCATTTATTACTATTGAGAATTATGTTAAAAGAAGGTTAGCTGGTATTACGACTAAGGAAAAAGATTTAATCCTATTGTTGGCCTTCTTTAATTATTATGCTAAGGGAAAGTCAAGAGATGTACCACATTTTGTAATTAGCAATTTTCTGGGGGTGGATGAAAATTTCATTAGATTGAGAAACCATATTGACAATTCCAAAATTCTGGATTTGATTATAGAAACGGAGCCTGACCAATATATCTATTGGCGAACAATCCATCCTATCATATCCCTTCAAATATTGAAAGATACTTTCGAGCCTAATCTTTTGGGAGCATTGAACCCCTCCATATTGAAGATATTTGCCATGCGCATCATCCGTTCAGTTCGTGAAATAACAAATTTTGCAAGTGCAGAAATACTTCAATTATTGGACAGTGTGTTTATTCAACGAAAGGACTGGCATAATAATGACGAAGAAATTGACGAGGATAACGGTAATGGGGATAGCAAGTTTTCTTTATTAATTTCAGACTTGCAAACCAATCAATCACGGATTGAAGTGTTTGAAGTATTAACAACAGAATTTCCTACTGAACATGCACACTTTTGGGGACATTTCTCAAGGCTGTATAGTATTGATAAAGATTTTGATAATGCCATACGAACCATTAACGTAGCTACTGACTTAGACCCAAATGATTATCGTTTGTTTCATATCAAAGGAATGTGTTACCGAACAGAGTTATACCGGATAAGGGATAAATATTATGGCCTTCGGGATGAAGTGAGCGAAGAAATTCTAACCAGGCTACAACAACTTTTCGATGATGCCGAATTTGAGTTTGATAAAACCGCAGAGTTGGCTCCTTTTAATGAGCATGGCTATGTGGCTTTTGTTCAAATGGCCATACAAACGATTGAATTTGGATATTCCATTTCATTACTAAAAACACAAAATAAGGATTACACGCAGTTTATCACAAACCCCGCAAATACTTGGTATAGCTCCATTCTTGCATCAGCCAAAGAATGGATAGATCGCTATAACAATAAAAATTTCGAAATACCAAGCCAACACCTTGAACGGTATAAAATCATCTTGTTGAAATTTTGGGGAGAGAAAGAGAGAATGATCAATGCATGGCAAAGCCTTATAGGAGATCAACACCATGATCAAAATATCATCAGAAGAAATTTGGCCTACGCACATTTAGCTAAGGGCGATTTTGATTGGGCGCAGCTAAGGGGTAGAGATTTATTAAAAATACAATCGCTGGCATCGGAAAACCTGGAGGGCACCTTCGATGCGAGAGATCTTAACCTTTGGTTTGAGGTGTCCAGAAGATTGAACACAAATGTCGCTTTGTTGGTTAGCCGTCTTGAAGAACTGGAGTTTAAGATAGAGACGATACATTCGGCTTATTATCTGATGTGCCTTTATGCAATTAAAGTTCTGACTGGTGGGTCGGGCAGCGCGTTAGATAATTACGAAAAAAACCTTCAACGAATGAACGAAAGAATTAGCGGGCCTTATAATAAAATTTTCTGTCCCGAGTGGTTAGGTTTTAAAGATAATAGCATCGTGTTGGTGAACAATAAAGATATCGGACGCTGGAATAAAGAAAAACAATTCTTTGAAGACGGCAATCATAGGTTTTTATACAGAGTGAACGGGAAAGTTGTTAAATACAACCGTCCGCAGGAAGGCTTTATTGAAATTGCAGGTAGCGGCATTCTTGTGATCTATCAACCAGGCAAATTCGGGCACTATCACAGTGATGCTGAAAAAGGAACACTGGTTGAGTGTTATATTGGATTTAACTTTGATGGTGCCCGAGCTTTTCAAGTAAGCAATATTTAACCATAATTTCACCAATGAAAAAGCATAATTGTTAAAAATCAAACCGGCCTCCTTCATTATGCAGAAACGTGAAAACGATAAAGACTCATTTGGAGTTTATCAAAATATATCGTTGTTGGTGTTCAATAAAACTATAGTGGTGAAAAGAATCCTTCAAGAATGGACAAGTTTTAGTTTAGTTTTAGTTTTGCTAAAACAAGATGGATTGTGGACTTATAAGTAGTTGGATACCAGGCAGAAAGCCTATTTTCAAATACTGCATGCCATGCAAGCGCTCTAGCCAGCTGAGCTAATCCCCCTTAATTGCGGAGTGCAAATATATACCTTTACGTTAAATTTGCAAAGCAGAAATATAATAAATTGTAATTGGCTCTTGCACAGGGTTTTTATTTTTTGCAGCAGTAGGCGAGTGGGTGCATAGCTGCACCTGATGGTTTAAAATCAACGCTAAATGGTGGTAAACAGACCCGGGCAAGGCATTGCTGGCTTGCCCGGTTGTTATGCCAAATATGGCCTGTTATTGATGCGCTGCTACGGGTTTCAATGGGTAAGACAATAGCTTACGTGGTGTGCTTCCCACGGTGCGGGCACTTCCAGCTTGTGTATTAGCTTGTCTAAAACCGTTACGGGTACGTTGGCTTCCCGGTTTTTATTTTGGATAAGCAGCTCCCGGTAGGGTATTTCAACATAAATGATGCTTACTTCGGCCCTGTAGGTGGTAAACAAATCAATCAGCTGCATGCGCATTTGGCTGGTGGTGTTGGTTGCGTTCCAAACAAAGCCTTGCTGCTTGCGCAGGTATGCCCTGGCTTGTTCTTTTGCCAGCTGTATCACCTGCCCGTTGCCGGTTTTATCGGTGGGCAAAATTCCGTGCTCCATGCGCATGTCGTCCAACGATATTAGGGGCCAGCCGGGGTATTGCTTTTTAATCAGCGTATCCTTGCCAGCGCCGGGCAGGCCGCTCATTAAAATCACCTTGGGGGCAGGTTGCTCAAACGGAACATAATCAAGGTAAGCATCATCGTGCTGCATATAATACATCTGCGCCGCTGCCGATTTAAACGTGCGGGCATTGCCCCAGCAGTTATGCTCCCGGCACAGGGCCTCAAAGCAGTCGATGCGGTAAAGCATCTCGTCCTGGTCGGCACAATGGCGGCCAAGCATATCGGCCCGGGCCAGCAAAGCCAGCCATTGGGTATTAACCTCCATGCTGGCTTTTGCCAAAGCCTTTACCGGGTTGGGTTTTTCAAACAGCCATATCGGCAAGCCGTGGTACCTCACCAGGCCTGCAATTTGCTCGCGTATGGCAAAGGGTGCAGGGTGTTGGTTATAAAGTAGTTGCCTTGCAAATTGCGCACCCTTGCGGGCATGCCCGTTTGATGTGATGCTGCCATCGGGTTCAAAAACGGTGGTGCTGCGCTTTTCAACATCGTGCAGTAAAGCTGCTGTCCACAATATTTCGCGTTGCTGCGCGGTCAGTTGGGCAAAGGCGGCATCCTGTTGCAGCGCGGCCAGCACCATCCGGGTATGGATGGCTACGTTGCCTTCGGCATGGTAGCACGTATCCTGCTGAACATCGTTCATTTGCTTTACCCAATCAAAAGTATGCTCCAGGTAGCGCCATTCCTTGTTTTCGCTAAAGGTCCACATGTTTACCTCCTTCGTTTTTCAGTGGGGCGCGTTGCCAGTCTCGCGTCCAGTGTTCATTGGTTTTAACATGTCCTTTTCTTACATATTTAAACACGTTTCGGGCAAAGGCATCTGTTGTATAGCTGTCTGCGTTGCGGCTTACCAGGCCCTCCATAGTTGTGCTACGCTTATCGTGTACGTCAACCGGGTCAAATGTTCCGGGGCCGTTTACCAAAGCCAGCATGCCGGCTTCAAATAATTGTTGGTTCTGCGGAGTAGTTTCCGTTTTAATAACCGGTACAGTGGGCAGATCAAGCAGGCTGGCATAAAACTGAGTTTCTTCCCAACTTAGCCAACGATTTTGTTGGCGTATGCCGAAAACGTAAAAGTGATGTTCCAGTTTGCGGTAGCAGATGGAGTGGATAGCGTACAGATTCTCGCCAAAAATTTCCAGGTCGCCCAGGTCGTGTTTAATCAATTGCCAATAGCGGCGCAGGCTTTCTGTCCAGGCGGATGTTGTGGGTGCCGCATGCGAGCGGGCAAAAACACCCAGGCCGGACAGGCAATTATTCTCGCCATCCAGTTTTTCGGTATGTATTAATCGGGGAATGCGTTGCAGGTGCTCCCAGTAGTTATGCTGTATCCGGTCGTCGCTGCTGGTGCCCGGCGAAAATGGATAATGATAAGTACGACCATATTTTTGTGAAATAGCCATATTGTAATAAGTAAAGTAAAAATAAAGAGTAATTACTTCCTCCCCGGCTGGGGAAGATCATTTAACAGGAATGTGTAAATGACATTACATGGCTCAAGGCTTAACAGTGTTTTTGTTAGCGCAAAGGTAAAAAAACTAACCGGAAATTTGCTAAATTAAGAGCAGAGTTAATTTAAAAATGTAGAGATGCTCACGCAAAGGCGCAAAGACGCTAAGAATGAAAGCCGAGTGTATTGATGCCTTAGCGTTTCGGCATGAAGCCTGCGACTCCAAATTCAAGCATATTACCTACACTCGCTAATTAAATTGCGATATGCAATATCAATTACGAAGAGCGCCTTGGGCGTTTGGGTTTTGGTGTGCCGGGCTGACTATCCCTTCGGGTTGTGGTGGGTTTGTTTGCGAAATGTTTTTTAAAGGGTGGGTTGCTAACGGGTTTGGCTACGTTTTTTTCTTCGGCAAACCTTACGCTGATGGTTCTGTCGTCAATACTGGCGCCGTTTAGCGCGTCTATCGCCCGTTGCGCTCCGGCATCATCGGTCATGGTAATAAAGCCGTAGCCCTTACTTTCGCCGGTTTGCATATCGGTTACAATGGTTACGGTGTTTACAATACCATGTTGGCTAAACAGCTCAACAAGTTCAATCTCCTGCATGTCTTTCGGAAAACCGACGATAAAAAGCTTTGCCATATATGGGGCAAATATACAATGCAGATTTGTTTAATGCTTGCTGCCATGCCGAAAAAGTTGTTGGTAAAGTGGGCTATTTATAAACAGAATAGTAATATTTAGAGATTAATGGCTGTTTTAGGCTTAATGAGCGGAGAAAAACAGCTTGGCAAGGTGAGCTGATGTGTTATAACAGAGTTATTGTAGACTTTGCAAATTGATTAATCGCCGCGGAAAGTTCCCCACCTAACCACCCCCGGTAGCCCGGTAAACGGGGCTTAAAAAGTCTGCCATGCCGGGTGTACGCTGTTACTCAAGGGTACTTAAATACCAAACTGTTTTAAGTGATGATCGGCGTGTTTATAGGCAATAATGCCACCTTGCTGGCTGTTGAGGTGGCCAAAAAAAGGATGCACAAAATCGACTTCGGGCAAACGGGCATGCTCTTGTATCCGTGCAATCAAAGTTTCTTTTTCTGCTGAGGCATCGCCTTCCTGGCTGACTTTAAACGCCGGAACGGTGGGCAGGTTATGCTTAATGGGCGTGTCTTTAAGCATATCCTTTAAGGCCATTTTTCCAAACAGACGGCCAATAAATGTTTGCTTGTATTGTGTTTTTCCCAGGGCCATCTCTTCCCATTGTACGCAATGCCGCAGCATCTGGTATGCCGTCATCCGGCCCCATTGGGGCTGGCTTTGGTTGTTTAGCAAGCTGATCCGGCTGATTAATTCTTCGCGATCGGTATCGTTAAAAATGGTTTCCATTTTGATTTTTGCAGTTGGCTTTGTATCAAAGTTAAGCAGTCCGGATGAAAACGATAATGGCGAAACAGGACTATTATAGGGTGTTTTGTGACAAAGATTTGGTTGATAGTTGTGGTTATTAAGTTAATGGGTTATTAGGTTAGTGAGTTATTATTTAATGCCCTACTGTGGTGATTGGTTTTGATCTCCCTTAGGCTACCCACGTTTACCTGTACTGTGGCTACCGGCCTTATTACTGTTTCTGTTATGTTAATTGTCAACAGGCTTTCAAAGAGCTGTGGTATAATGCCCTGGAATATGGCCCATCAACCACGGACTATATGACATAACCTGTTATGAACGCTCACGTAAAAACCTTAATTTAGCGTCATGAACTTTTCGTCGAAGTTATTGGAGGCGGCAGTGGCCGAGTTTAGCAAACTGCCGGGAGTGGGGCAAAAAACGGCATTAAGGTTAGTGTTGCATTTATTAAATCAGGAGAAAGAAGAGGTTGAAAGTTTTAGCAAAGCGATAAGCAAGCTGCGGAACGAAATTCAATTTTGTGAGGTTTGCCATAATATTTCGGATTTGCCGGTGTGCGAGATCTGTTCGGCGCCTAAGCGAGATCGATCACTGGTTTGTGTGGTTGAGGATACCCGCGATGTAATGGCGGTGGAAAATACCAGTCAGTATAACGGATTGTACCATGTGCTGGGTGCGCTCATCTCGCCGATGGATGGCATTGGCCCGGCAGACCTGGAGGTAGACTCGTTAATAGAACGTTTACGTACTGACGAGGTGAAAGAAGTGATTTTTGCCCTAAGCGCTACTATGGAGGGCGATACCACCATTTTTTACCTGCACAAGCGATTGAAAGAATTTAACATCCATATATCAACTATTGCCCGTGGCATTGCCTTTGGCGGCGAGCTGGAATATGTAGACGAGATCACTTTAGGGCGATCTATTACCACACGCGTGCCGTACGACAGCGCCGTATCCAAATAAACAACAACAAATTAATGAGCTTAAAAAATAAGGTAGTTATGATAACCGGCGCCTCATCCGGGATAGGCAAGGCCATGGCCGAAGAGTTTGCCCGCCGCGGTGCTAACCTGGTATTGGGTGCAAGGCAGTATGTTACCCTGTGCGAAATAGGGCAGGGGCTCGAAAAGCAATACAATATTAAAGCCGTTGCCGTAAGGTGCGATGTAGCCCACGAAGATGATTGTAAAGCGTTGGTTAAACAAGCTATAACAACATTTGGCCATATTGATATTTTAGTTAATAATGCAGGTATATCTATGCGGGCGCTGTTAAAAGATGTGGACCTTGATGTACTGAAAACCTTAATGGACGTTAACTTTTGGGGAACGGTTTATTGTACCAAACACGCGCTGCCTTACATCATCAATACCAAAGGCAGTATTGTAGGTGTATCTTCCATTGCCGGTTACAAAGGTTTGCCCGGCCGCACCGGTTATTCGGCTTCTAAATTTGCGATGAACGGTTTTCTGGATGCGCTCCGCGTGGAAACACTTAAAACCGGCGTACATGTGATGACGGCCTGCCCCGGGTTTACGGCATCCAATATTCGTAATACGGCCTTAGCCAAAGATGGCAGCCAGCAAGGCGAAAGCAGCATGGACGAAGGCAAGATGATGACTGCCGAAGAAGTAGCCAAACTGATTGTAAACGGCGTGGAGAGCCGCAAGCGCACCATCATCATGACTTTGCAAGGTAAGCTCACCGTTTTTTTGAGTAAGTTTTTGCCTGCGTTTTTAGATAAGATGGTTTACAACGTATTTACTAAAGAGAAAGACCCCTTGTTGAAATAATTTGTAAATTTATATGATGAAAGGGATTCAATATATTACAGACGACAACGGCGAAAAATCGGCGGTTGTTATTGATATTAAAACATACGGCGAGCAATTAGAGGATTTTTTAGACGGACTTGAGGCACAACAACGATTGAGTGAACCGCAAGAAGAATATCGGGTTGTGATGGAAAGAATTATTGCGTCAAAAAAATAGATGGCTGAATACACCATGCTTATCAAGAAGTCAGCCGAAAAGGAAATAGCTGGGCTCCCTCTTTCAATAGTCGAAAAATTGTATCAGGAGTTTATTATGCTTGTTCAAAGTCCTCGTCCTCCGGGTGTAAAAAAGCTCTCGGGATTTTAAAATCTATATCGTATACGTATTAACGACTACAGGGTTATTTACAGCATTCAGGATCATGAATTGATTATTCATATCTTAAAAGCAGGCCATCGCAAAGACGTTTACAAATAGGATCCCGAATTTTTTTCACAATTGCCCAATCACCCATGCCCTTAACTTTTTCACATCCGGCAATAGTTTTACCGCTAAGTTATTTACCTAAACGCTGGGTTTCGTTAACGGGTTTAGTAGCTGGACGTGTTGCACCTGATTTTGAGTACTTTTTCCGGATGAAAGTATACAGCATCTACAGCCATACCTGGTTGGGTTTGCTTTGGTTTGATGTGCCTGTTGCTATGATGTTGGCCTTTGTTTACCATAATACGGTTAAGGCTGCGTTTATAGCTAATTTACCGAGGGAATTATATCATCGCTTTGCCGGGTACGCTGCTTTTAACTGGAGCCGGTATGCTAAGCAAAATTTACCTGTTGTAGTTTTATCTATACTAATTGGCGGTACATCACATTTATTATGGGATAGCTTTACCCACGTCACGGGGTATTTTGTTGAGTATTTTAATATGGCATCGCCAGTCAAAATACTATTTTTTCAAATACCACTATACAAAGCTGTTCAGCATTTAAGTACGTTGGTTGGTGGGGCAATTATTATTGCGGCTATCTGTAAATTGCCTTTGCAGGCCTCAACTAAGCAGCATCCCCAAAACTGTCACTACTGGCCAATCGTAGGCATCAGCATTTTTATCATATTATCGTTGAGGGTAGTTTTGGGATTACCGGTTCATAAATATTGGAATATATTGGTAACAGCCATCTCAGGCGCCCTTTTAGGTATTGTTTTAGCTTCAGCCACCACAGGTCTGAAAACTGCTGCTGCGGCCGGTAATCCACCATCTGGTGTCTTGTAAGCAACTTAGGTAAAAATGGATATCAATTACAATCTGAAGAACGTCATCTTGCTCCTTGCATCCTGCCTCTATCTTCTTACTTCCAGCTTCAATCACAAATACAACTCCAAATCTCCCTTACCTTCGCGGATAATTTCAAAATCGCCGGTAGTACAATCAACTACTGTAGATGGGACATTATCGCCGTAGCCACCATCAATTACCAAATCAACAAGCCCTTCGTACTTTTCGTGTATCAGTTCGGGGTCGGTGCTGTATTCAATAATCTCGTCTTCGTCCCTGATGGAGCTTGATAGGATAGGGTTGCCTAAAGCCTTTACAATTTCGCGGGCTATGTTATTATCGGGCACGCGGATACCAACCGTTTTTTTATTGGAGCTTAATAGCTTGGGTACATGGCTGTTGGCGTTGAATATAAAAGTGAAAGGCCCTGGCAAGGCTTTTTTTAAAACCCGGTAGGTGGCGTTATCAATTGGTTTTATATAATCGGAGATATGGCTCAGATCGTAACAGATAAACGAGAAATTTGCCTTTTCTGGTTTGATGTGCCTTATTTTACAAATGGCGTCAATGGCTTTTGGATTGGTAATATCACAACCAAGGCCATACACGGTATCAGTAGGATAAATAATGAGGCCCCCTCTTTTTAAAATCTGTACAACCTGATCGATAGATTTTTCATTAGGGTTTTCAGGATAAATTTTTATTAGCATGATAGGAGATGTAGAGCAATATCTGTTCCGATAAAATACTTATCAAAGTTATTTTTTGCTTTGGCAAAACTACTAAAAATAAAAAAGCCGTCCCTAAACAGGACGGCTTAATATCATATATAAATTTGCAGAACTATTTAAGCTTGTTTTGCAAATTGTACGTTAATGGTTAGTTTCACATCTTCGCCTAAAACAATTGAGCCAGCTTCTGTAACACCATCCCAAACCAAGCCAAACTCTTTACGGTTAATTTTACCTTTAATTTCAAAACCAGCTTTTAAGTTACCATAAAAATCGGTAGCTGTTCCGCCAAATTCAACATCCAGTGATACCGGTTTAGTTACATCTTTAATGGTCAGGTCGCCGTTTAATTTATAATCTTCATCGTCAACTTTTTCAAGCGAAGTTGATTTAAAGCTAATCTTAGGGTATTTTTCAGCATCAAAAAATTCAGCCGATTTTAAGTGACCGTCGCGTTGTTCCTGGTTAGTGTCGATACTATCCACATCTAATGCAAATTCAACAGTTGCACCTTCAAAGGTATCGCCTTCAGTTTCTACTGAGCCTTCAAATTTTTTAAAAGAGCCTGTTACTGTCGAAATTACAAGGTGTTTAATTTTAAACTGTACTTCGGAGTGCATTGGGTCTAATACCCATTTTGTAGTTGCCATAATGGTAGTTTTTTGGTTTAATTTAAATTATAACACAAACTAAAACAAATTGTTGTTTAAACATGTAATTTTATTGTCAACAATTGTTATTCTTTTTCCGCTTCTTGTATTTTAATCTTTTTTCCGGCCTGTTCGCTTGCATTTACTTTGTTAAATTCAAATTTGTACTCTGGTTCCGCTTGCGGTTTAGGTAGGTTTTTTAAATAATACGAGTACCAGAGCAATAACCCAAAAACTAAAAATGCAGGCGATATTAAGGGCACATTATCAGCCAATATGTCGGGCCAACCATCCGTTATTTTGGAGTGTATCCTTTCAATGGGGGCACCCCCGCTTAGGTAAAATAAAAATATAAGATAATAAAGTGAGCCTATCGCTGTCAAAATAGCGGCAAGCTGTATCCTCCATTTAAAACGTTTATCCATAAGCACTAAGGTAAAAGTTTTCCCGGGATCTTTATCTCCCAAAAAAATCTTAATCCGCTATATTTCTGAACATCAGTGCCCCAACAGTTAGGTTGGTACGGCTATCAATTATAATAGCGCCACCATTTGCTTTGTTTTCCTGGTAGGGGTCAAAGGCCAAAGCCTCGGCGGTTTTAATTACAATGCGGCCAATATCGTTCAGGTTAAAGCTATCGGCAGCAACTTGTTCCAGGGTATTGATATTTACTTTATATAATACCTCATATATTCGGCAACGTGTTGTTTTGCTGTTATGCTGCACCAGGTAGGTCAGCGAGGTATCCATAGGTTTGGTATCCATCCAGCACAGGTCGGCCTCAATCAGTTGTGATACCTTGGGGTGATGCTCGGCGTTAACCAGAGTATCACCGCGGCTGATATCGATCTCGTCTTTCAAATGCAAAGTAACCGATTGCCCTGCCGAAGCCTCCGATGGTTGCTGATCAAAAATTTCAATTTTACTGATAGAGGAGCTAAATCCCGAAGGCAACACGGTAATTTTATCGTTTACATGGAACGAGCCACTTAAAATACGACCTGCGTAGCCGCGGTAGTCATGTAATTCTTCTGTTTGGGGGCGCACTACCCATTGCACAGGCATGCGGGCGTGGTCGGCGCTGTCATCTACCGCAATGCTCACGGTCTCTAAATGGTCCAACAAGCTTTTGCCATCATACCAGTTGATCCTGTCTGATTTATAAACAATGTTATCACCTTTTAAAGCACTAACCGGAATATAAGTTACCTCGCCCAGGTTTAGCTTAGCAGCCATGGCCCGGTAATCATCAACAATTTTGTTAAAAACAGCCTCGTCATAATCCACCATATCCATTTTGTTAACGGCAACTACCACATGTTGCAGCGCCAGTAACGATACCAGGTACGAGTGGCGTATAGTTTGCTCAATAACACCTTTGCGGGCATCAATCAATATAATGGCCAAATCGGCGTTTGATGCACCTGTAACCATGTTACGGGTATATTGGATATGCCCCGGCGTATCGGCAATAATAAATTTGCGCTTTTCCGTCTGGAAATATTTATAGGCTACATCAATGGTGATGCCCTGCTCGCGCTCGGCTTTCAGGCCATCGGTTAAAATGGCCAGGTCAATGGTGCCATCGTCGTTTTTACGGTTTGATCGTTGTAAAGCCTCCAGTTGGTCAACCAAAATAGATTCGCTGTCGTACAACAAGCGCCCAATCAGGGTGCTTTTACCATCATCAACACTACCGGCTGTTAAAAATTTTAGAATATCCATGTGTTATATTAGCGTGTCATTGTTTGGCATGACACTATTTATAAGTTCTGATTATCAATATGCTCTTTTGTCCCTCTTTCCACGCGTCATTGCGAGGGACGAAGCAATCTCTACTTATGCAAAGCGACCATGCCTCCGTGCGATTGTTTCGTACCTTATAATAACATATTGTTAAGGCGTTGATTATCAGTTCATCTATTTTTGCTCTGATAATCAGTATTTTTAATTTACTACATCGGCACGCTCAGTCGCCGCGTGAAGGGCTGTTACTTTTGTCTTGACACAAAAGTAACCAAAAAGTCAAGACTGCCCGATCCTTCCGCCCACAGGCCAGCTCCTGGCCCGGCGTGCAGTCGGGCTTTTGCGCACTTTTCTTTCTGCACCTAACAGTCTGCGAGGTTCAAACGTCATCCGCGTTTTTTCCCGGCCCGCGGGGTCTGTCACTTATAATGACACCTTTTTAAGGTTCTGCTTATCAATAAGCTCTTTTGTCCCTCTCCACGCGTCATTGCGAGGAACGAAGCAATCTCTACTTATGCAGAGCGACCATGCCTCAGTGTGATTGTTTCGTACCTTATAATGCGGCCTTTTTAAGGTTCTGATTAAGCTCTTTTGTTCCTCTCCACTCGTCATTGCGAGGAACGAAGCAATCTCTACTTATGCAAAGCGAACACGCCTCCGCGCGATTGCTTTCATACCTTATCATGACGTCTTTTTAAGGTGTTGATTATCAGTGCGTCTATTTTTGCTCTGATAATCAGTATCCTTAATTTATAGCATCGGCACGCTCAGTCGCCGCGTGAAGGGCTGTTACTTTTGTCTTGACACAAAAGTAACCAATACCGACCGTAGGGAGCTCATGAACACCTTAAAAAAAACAAACAACAGGTGAATAACGTCAAGACTGCCCGATCCTTCCACCCACAGGCCAACTCCCGGCCCGGCGTGCAGTCGGGGCCTTCGCACTTTCTTTCTGCACCTAATAGTCTTCGAGGTTCAAACGTCATCTTTTTTTAGTTAGACGGATTGTTGCTCCCAATGACGCTTTAAGTTATTTGTTTAAAACTTCCGCATGAGGCTCCTGATTTAAGATTTTCAACTCAAAAGTATCCGGCAACCAACCTCTTACTTCCTGCCTCTCACTTCCTGCTTCTGTCTTCCCGCTTCCAACTCAAAAATACCCACCTTTTTTACGGTCTTCCATGGCGGCTTCGCTTACTTTGTCGTCCATACGGGCGCCACGTTCGCTTATCTTTGATTCGCTTATCTCGCTGATGATGTCGTCAATTTCAAACGCGTAGGATTCTACCGCCGCCGTACAAGTCATATCGCCAACGGTACGGAAACGTACATTTTTGCGCTCTACCACATCATCGGCATCAATGTTCAGAGCTGGGGCCGCTGCCATCAGTTGCCCGTTGCGGGTAATTACCTCGCGCTCATGGGCAAAGTAAATTGATGGCAGGGCGATGTTTTCGCGGCGTATGTAGTTCCAAACATCCAGTTCGGTCCAGTTGCTTATCGGGAAAACCCGCACATTTTCGCCTTTATGAATCTTGCCGTTATAAATATTCCATAACTCGGGGCGCTGGCGCTTAGGGTCCCATTGGCCAAACTCGTCGCGTACCGAAAAAATGCGTTCTTTGGCACGGGCCTTTTCTTCATCGCGGCGTGCGCCGCCTATGCAGGCGTCAAACTGGTGCTCGGCAATGGTATCTAACAAGGTAACGGTTTGCAAGGCGTTGCGGCTGGCATTTTTGCCTTTTTGCTCTACTACCTTGCCCTGGTCGATAGAATCCTGAACATAGCCTACAATCAATTTTTCGCCAATACGTTTTACCATCTCATCCCGGTAGGTAATCGTCTCGGGGAAGTTATGGCCGGTATCGATATGTACCAGCGGGAAAGGAAATTTACCCGGCCTGAAAGCTTTTTCGGCAAGGCGTACCAGGGTAATGGAATCCTTACCGCCCGAAAACAGCAGGGCAGGTTTTTCAAATTGACCTGCTACTTCGCGTAAAATATATATCGCCTCAGCTTCAAGATCGTCTAAATAATCCAGTTTGTTTCTACTCATATCAATAGTCTAATTACTTCTTTTCAAAAAAAGTTTCTTCCGCCTCCTCGTGCGTTCCGGTAGCATGCAAGCCACATTCTTTTTTTGATTGATCTTCCCACCACCATCTTCCGGCGCGGAAATCCTCGCCCGGCTGTACCGCACGGGTGCAAGGCGCGCAGCCAATGCTGGGGAAGCCTTTGTCGTGCAAGGGATTATAGGGTACGTTGTTATCTTTAATAAATTGTTTAACGTCGTTAAGCGTCCAGTCAAAAATAGGGTGGAATTTAACTAATTGGTTGCCTTCGTCCCATTCCACGTTGTGCATCTCTTCGCGGTTGGCCGATTGATCTGCCCTGATGCCGGTTATCCATACCTCATTGCCTGCCAGCGCGCGCTTTAGGGGCTCGAGTTTGCGGATACCGCAACATTCCTTACGGTTTTCAACAGATTCGTAAAAACTGCTCGGGCCTTTGGTGCTTACCATGCGCTCAACGGCATCATGTTGCGGATAGTAAGCATGGATTGGTTTGCCGTACATTTCGAGTGTGCGGTTCCAGGTATAGTAAGTTTCTGGGAAAAGGCGGCCTGTTTCTAAAGTGAAAACTTTAATGGGCAGGTTATTGGCAAATATGATATGGCTTATCACCTGGTCTTCCCAGCCAAAACTGGTTGAAAATATAATTTTACCCGGAAAAAGCTTAGCCAGCAAGGATAAGGCTTCAACAGGTTTTAAGCCTTCTGTTTGCTGTTTTATTTGTTGTACTACTTTGCTCATGGCCTTGTATTTATAGTATTTTAACTATAAATTTTTCAATACTATATAAACTAATCAAAATTACAATAACCGCCACAGAAACCATAATGGCTTTGGTAGAGATTTGATTGGATACCTTGGCGGCGATAGGCGAGGCCAGGGCGCTGCCGATAATCATGCCGGCTACGGCTTCCCAATGGTTACCATGGCTTAGCATGGTGATAAAGGTGAGTGAGCTCATCATGGCGATAAAAAAGCGCGACAGCTTTACTGTGCCTAAGGAGAAGCGGGCGTTACGCCCACCGGCTATTAATGACGATAATACGATTGATCCCCATCCGCCGCCGCCAACAGCATCAATAAAGCCGCCGCCAAAACCGAGTAACGAGATCCGCTTAATTTTTTTGTCCGCTCTTTTACGTTTACCCTTAAAAGCCTTTGAAAATATAACACAGCCTAAAATTAAGGTATATAATGATACTACAGGCTTAGTGTACATGCTGTAGTGCTCGAGCGACGATAAGATGTAGGCTCCTAAAACTGCGCCGATAATGCCCGGAATGAGCAATAATTTAAATAAGCGCCAGTTAACATTGCCCATACGGTAGTGCATCCACCCGGCAATGCCGTTGCTCATAATTTCGGATAAATGGACACCCATACTTGCCGTGGCCGGAGGGATACCCATGGTTAACGAGAAGGTGGTTGATGTCACCCCGTACGACATGCCGATGGCTCCATCTATCATGGCGAATACAAAACCCGCCGCTAAAAAGTAATAGAAAGTTGGGCTTATTGTTTGTACAAAGCTCTGAAAGTCGGGGTTTTTAAGCCAGAAGGCAGTTATGGTAATAGCCAGTGAGGCTATAATGGAGCACCAGATCAGCCAATTGAAGTTTTTCCGTACGGAGATATCTGCCTTGGGTTCAACTAAAATAGATGTTACCTCGTTCAGCTTTTTAACCTTGGATGCAAAATCGCCGCTCAAAGTTTCGCGCAGCTGGCTCATTTGTTGCAGGGTAGTATCCAGTTCTTGGGGCAGGTTATCGTTTAAAACCTCCTTTAACCGCTTGGCTACCGTTGGCGATTTTCCGTTGGTAGATATGGCAATTTTTAAATCGCCTTTTTGCACTATCGACCCTAAATAAAAATCGCACAGCGAAGGTTTATCCGCCACATTGATGAGCAGGTTATGCTGATGTGCTACCTCCCTGATGTAATTGTTTAAAGACTCGTTCCCGGTAGCAACCACTACTAAGTTGGCGCCTTTCAGATCGTCCTCCGCAAAGGTTTTTTGCAAAACGGTAACCTGCGGAAAGCGGGCTGCCAAATCGTACACCTGGGTTGATATTTGTTCGGCAATGATAGTTACCTTAGCCTGGGCGCTGTTGCTTAATATGGCCGTTAATTTCTCAAGCCCAATATTGCCCGCGCCAACCAATACCGTGTGTAACTGGTTAAGCTTTAAAAAAACCGGGAAAAGCGGGTTGCCATCCTGAACGGCATCCTGGCTTTCGGTTATCGCGTTGTTTTTTGGCACCAAGCTCATTATCTTTTATTATAATTGGATCAGCGCCTCGCGTTTAGCTTTTACAGTTTGTACAAAGCTTTCCGCCTGTTGTAAATATTGAGCGGCAAATTGCTCCGACGGCTCATTTTTATTGATCTGTAAAATCAGTTCGTCAAAGGTTGATCCGCTTAATTCAATTTCGCCAGTGGCAACGTACTGCACATCAAACTCGCGGATAATACCGGCATGGGTGCTGCTGTTAACGCCTTTATCAAGCAATAAGGCTTTGGCTGCACTAATAAACACACTATAAGAGTGATAAATAGAATCGGCAAATCTGTTGTCATCAAATGCTTGCCTGGCCCAGCCAAATTTTTCTTCAGCTTCAAATATCAGGGTAGCTACCAGGTCAATCACCACACCGGCGCATTCGCCAACACCAATAGCGGTAGCAAAGGTTTCCTCGTGGCCCCAGTCAACAAATTCATCATCTTGCAGCGTGGTCAGGTCGGCAATCGGCTTCAGCAACTGGTAAAAGTAATCTTTACCCTGTCTGTCGTAATAATCGTTAAAAAGTTCGTTGTCATTGGTATTGGCCTGATAATCGTTCAGCACCGCCCTTAAAACAGTGGTAGCGCGTTTAGCCGGAACCTTGGTTATCTTATCGGCCGCGCGGCCAATACCGTCGCCAACAATACCACCGCCCAGTAATACCTGTACCGATGGTAGAACTTTACCCTGCGCTTTTAACGAGCTGCCATGAAAGCCAATATGGGCCAGCCCATGCTGCCCGCACGAGTTCATGCAGCCACTGATCTTGATCTTGATATCCCGGTTATAAATCAGGTCTTCATATTCGCTATATACCACATCTTCCAATACTTTAGAGAGGGTCATGCTGTTTGAGATGCCTAAGTTACAGGTATCGGTACCGGGGCAGGTAGTTACATCGGCAACGCTGTCAAACCCCGGGGCGGCAAGGCCCAGCGCGCTTAACCCGTTAAATAAATGCGGTAAAGCCTCTTCGCGTGCAAATTTTAAAAGCAGGCCCTGGTTTTGGGTAATGCGTATTTCGTCGGCAACGTAGGGGCTTATGGCATCAACCAGTTGGCGTGCTTGCGCGGTAGGTATATCGCCAACTTCTACCTTAATATATACGCCAAAAAAACCTTTTTGCTTTTGTTCAAAAACGTTGGTGGCTCTCCAGTGTTTATAGCGTGCGGGGTTAGTGATCTCGACTTCGGGATATTTAACCACGCCGGGTGCTTCAGGTTGAGGCACTGCATCGCGGTCAATTTTGTAACTTTTTACCTTGTTGGCAATTCGTTCTTCGTCAACCAGTCTTAAAAACTCTTCCAAGCCAATTTTTTGGATCAGGAATTTTAACCTCGCTTTATTCCGGTTATTCCTTTCGCCATAGCGGTCAAACACCCGGATCACAGATTCAGTATAAGGGATGATCTGATCTTCGTGCAAAAACTCATGTACAACATGCGCCAATGCAGGTTGCGCGCCTAAGCCGCCGCCTAACATTACCTTAAAGCCGCGTACTTCCTGGCCATTCTCAAATTTTACCTTCGGGATAAAACCCAGGTCGTGAATAAAGGAGAAGGCTGTATCAGCTTCGCTGGATGAAAAGGAGATCTTGAATTTACGGCCCATTTCCTGACAGATCGGGTTCCGCAGAAAAAACGCAAACACAGCATGTGCATAAGGCGAAACATCAAAAACTTCCTGCGGGTCGATACCCGAAGCAGGAGAGGAGGTTACATTACGCACGGTATTGCCACAGGCTTCACGCAGCGTAACATCATCCTGTTCAAGCTTAGCCCAAAGTTCGGGCGTGCGCTCCAGGCTCACATAATGGATCTGGATATCCTGGCGAGTGGTGAGGTGCAGGTTACTGCTGGCGTACTCGTCAGATATATCGGCAATTTTTAAAAGCTGCTTAAAGGTAACCTTGCCAAAAGGCAGTTTAATACGTACCATTTGTACGCCGGGTTGCCTTTGGCCATACACTCCGCGGGCTAAGCGTAAACTCTTGAACTTTTCATCATGAATTTTGCCCTCGCGAAAATCGCGTATCTTTTGTTCAAGGTCTATAATATCCTTTTCAACTACCGGGTTCTCCAGCTCGGTCCTAAAGCTTTGCATATAATAATTTTAGCACTATCATTTAAAAAAAATTCCCCTTTGGCCAGGCTAAAGAGGGGTATTTATTAACTTCATATCGTCATCAACTTACCCTTTATCACCATAAAACGCTGCATAACAGGCAACAACGGTTAAGCATAAAGAGTTTGTTTAAATTCATTTTACAAAGATATATAAAGTATATAGAAAAGATAGTCTTAATAGTAAAATAATTCAGCTGGATTAATATCTTACATTTAAATTATATTAATGAAATCAGATTAACTTCCCGTTCAATAATATCGGCAATACTTGTTTCGCTTAAAATTTTCAAGGTAACATCCCTTACATCAATAAAAACGCTCCTGATGCCACACGTCAGTTCGGATTTACACTCCTCGCATTTGTGGTAAAAATTAAGGCTCGCACAGGGCACCATCGCAATTGGCCCGTCAGTAATGCGCATTACCTGTACTAAAAATATTTCTTTGGGGTCTTTATTCAAGCTGTAACCGCCTCCAGCACCTTTCTTGCTATATAAAAAGCCGGCATTTCTTAGATCTAAGAGTATTTGTTCCAGGAATTTTTTTGGTATCTTTTCTTCTTCTGCGATTTTTGATATCTGCACGGGCGGATTTCCCATGTTTTTGCCTAAGCTTACCAAAGCTTTAATCGCATATTTAGTTTTTTTAGAAAGCATATATCGAAAAACGTATAAAATCGGATATAAAGAACGGTAAATTATTGCTCATTGCAAAATTTGCTGTCTTTATAGCTCTATACGTTAAAAATATATTATATGTTGTTAACTCTAAGTGAAATTATCAGCAATCATCCGTGTTTTTGGTGCGCAATGCTCCCGCAACATTGGTGGATATAATCTTGATTCTTTAATTATAAGGATGCCCTGAGTGTTAAATAGAACGGTGTCTCTATGTGCTCGGTCAGGTTATTTAATATCAGGTGTGCTGCTTTTTCGCCCATGGTTTGAAAATCAGTCGATATGGTGGTCAGGCCGTTCAAAATTATCTTTTTAAGCGGAGTTTCGTTGTATGATATAACTCCAACATCTGTTCCCAGCTTAAAATCAGTAGCTATAACTCTTTCAATCAGTGTAACCAGGTCACTCTCCATCAGGTTGATATAAGCCTCCCCCTTACCGATGCTCTCGGTGGCTATATCATGAATAACCTTGCAGTTAAAAGCGTACTGATGGCAAAAGTTGTAAAAACCTGTCAGTATTTCTTCAGGGTAATAAGAATGTTCCGGGAAAATTATCTTAATAGTATGGTATTTACTTAAGGGGGGCAGTGCCTGCTCCAAGGCATGGTAAATATCGGTCTCAAAGTTTTCGTAAACGGCGGCATAGTTTCCATCTACCCCGGTAATTATTTTATCAAGCAGAATGAGCTTTTCTTTTGGTATGGTATTGATAATTTCGTGTGCCTTTTCGCCGCCTTCTAAAAAGTGAGGTATAATAACGTAATGCGTATAATCGTCGTTTTTATTTTGCAGCAGTTTTTTAAAAAGGGAAAAATCGTTGTTATATATATATAGGTCAACTGCGGCCATTTCGCCAAGCGAAGCAACAATGGCATCGTATATTATTTTTTTATGATAGCTTAATTTGTTAAATAATAAAAAAACCTTCAGGTTATTACTCAGCTCGATGCTTTTAACGTAGTAGCCTTTACCGGGCACCGAGCCCAGCAGTCCAATTTTTTTTAAATATTTATAAGCTTTTTCGGCGGTATCGCGTGATATTTCAAAATTATAACTCAACTCGTTAATTGAAGGCAGTATATCGTTTTTACTGATTTTTCCATCGCCGATGCATTTGATAATTGAATTGGCCAACTGCAGGTATTTGGGCGTTGATGAGTAGTAGTCGATAAAAATACATTCAAATATTGGCGGTTGTTTCATTTTGATCGATATAAAAAAACATAATTAAACGTTAACTGTACGGCAGCTGCATCTCAATACAATTAACAAGGTTTATTTTGCAGAACAAGAGTACTGAGTTTTTGTAACAAATAATATAGTTGCATTAAATTTGTTTAAAAAATTGGTTAATAGTTTGCAAAAACTGTTGGCTGTTGCAAATAGCATACCGTTTATAAATATGTTTATTAATCAAAATAGAATTGCTAAGGGGCTTTTATACAATAAATTAGTTTAATTGTTTAGCTGTTGATGAAATAATACCATGACAGTGCATGACGGCTGTGCAGTACACCTTTTCTATTTTTATTTCCTCTAAAAACATGAAACCAATTCATAAATAACTCTAAATATAGATGGAAGTAATCTTCGGCGTAATTTTTCACTTTATTGGCGGTTTCGCCTCGGGTAGTTTTTATATCCCCTACAAAAAAGTTAAGGGATGGGCATGGGAAAGCTTTTGGATAGTGGGAGGCATCTTCTCCTGGCTTATCGTTCCTCCGGTTGCCGCTTATTTAACCGTTCCGCATTTTGCTGATATTATTCGCGCTACTAATGGCGGTATCATCATGTTAACGTACTTTTTCGGCTTATTATGGGGAATAGGCGGATTAACTTACGGCTTAGGTGTACGTTATTTAGGTGTATCATTAGGCAGCACCATTATATTAGGTTTATGCTCGGTGTTCGGCGCCCTGGTGCCGGCTGTATATTACGAGTTTTCGCCTAAAGCGGGTAAAGATAGTATAGGTATGTTAGCTACCACACACTGGGGCCAACTGGTATTGGTGGGTATCGTAGTATGTGTTATAGGTATCGTTATTTGCGGTAGGGCAGGTACTTTAAAGGAGCGCGACCTGAACAAAGAGGGTGCGGCGGTTAACGAGAACAAAGATTACCGTTTTGGCATGGGGATTTTTGTAGCCATCGTATCTGGTGTGTTAAGCGCCTGCTTTGCCTTTGGTATTGATGCTGGTGCCGACATGGCTAATGCCGCCAACAACGCCTGGAGAATTACCGAGCATATTACCGACCCTACCAGGAATTTTCTGTACAAAAACAATGTAACCTATATTGTAATACTATGGGGAGGCTTAACCACCAACTTTATCTGGTGTATGATATTGAACGCCCGCAACAAAACGTTTGGTAACTATACCGATGCTAAAACTCCATTATTAAAAAATTATATCTTTTCGGCCTTAGCCGGTACTACCTGGTTTTTGCAGTTCTTTTTTTACGGCATGGGCGAAAGTAAGTTGGGTAACGGCGCCAGCTCCTGGATACTGCACATGGCCTTTATTATTTTGATAGCCAATATGTGGGGCCTGGTATTAAAGGAATGGAAAGGTGTAAGCAAAAAAGCACTCACAACCGTAATTATCGGTATAGCAACTATTATCCTCTCGGTAATTATAGTAGGATATGGTAATTCGGTAAAACCAGCCGACGCACCGGCAACGGCGCAGGTGCAAACAATCAAGTAATAAAACACAAACAAAAACAAAATAAAACACGCAATGTCTATCAACACAACACAATTTAAGCATGTGAGCTATTTATGGGACGAAGCTAAGGCCGCTGAATTGGCGGGCGATGAAGTTGCCCTTTTAATATACCGCTCTAATCTTTTAGGTGCCGATTTAAGGTTAACCAACTATGGTGGTGGAAATACCTCCTGCAAAGTAACTTCAAAAGATCCGTTAACGGGACAAAACACTGAGGTGATGTGGGTTAAGGGCTCGGGTGGCGATTTAGGTACTTTGAAAAAAAGCGGACTGGCAGCTTTATACGTTGACCGTTTAAGGAGTTTGAAAAATATTTACCGCGGCGTAGAGCACGAGGATGAAATGGTGGAGCTGTTTAACCACTGCATTTTCGATCTGTCGTCAAAAGCGCCTTCTATCGATACGCCTTTGCACGGCTTTTTACCCTTTGCACATATCGATCACCTACACCCTGACGCTGCTATTGCTATCGCGGCAGCCAAAGACGGTAAGCAGATCACTCAGGATCTATTCGGCGGAACCATTGGTTGGGTTGAATGGAAAAAACCCGGTTTTGAATTAGGCTTGCAATTAAAAGCTTGTTTAGATGCTAATCCGGGTATTCGTGGTATTATGTTAGGTTCGCACGGTTTATTTACCTGGGGCGATACCGCTTACGAAAGCTACATCAACACCCTGGAAGTTATCGAGAAATGTGCCGAATACCTGGAACAAAACTATGGCAAAAAAGGACCTGTTTTTGGCGGACAAAAAATTGAAAGCCTTGACGAAACCGGTCGTAAAGCACAAGCTGCAAAATTGGCACCGATACTGCGTGGCTTTACTTCGAGCAAAACACTGATGATCGGTCATTTTACCGATGATACCCGTGTGCTTGAATTTATAAACTCGAATGATTTAGACCGCCTGGCACCATTAGGAACCAGTTGCCCGGATCACTTCCTGCGTACCAAAATCAGTCCGCTGGTATTGGATTTAGCACCTAACGAAGATTTAAGCGATGTAGCCGCTATTAAAGAGCGTTTGGCCCCGGCATTTGAGGCTTACCGCAAAATGTACACCGAGTATTACGAAACCTGTAAGCATCCTGATAGCCCTGCCATCCGCGATACTAACCCGGTTATCATATTATACCCTGGTGTAGGCTTGTTCTCTTTTTCAAAAGATAAACAAACTGCGCGTGTTGCCGCCGAGTTTTATACCAACGCCATCAATGTAATGAAAGGCGCCGAGGCTGTTTCCGAGTATACATCCTTACCACGCCAGGAAGCTTTTAACATTGAGTACTGGTTGTTAGAAGAGGCTAAGCTGCAGCGTATGCCAAAACCTAAAGCCTTATCGGGCCGTATTGCTTTAATTACAGGCAGCGCAGGTGGTATCGGTAAAGCTATCGCTAAAAAGTTTGTTGCCGAAGGTGCCGTTGTTATTCTGAATGATATGAACGCCGAGCGTTTAGAGTCGGCAGGAGAGGAGTTTAAAACTCAATTTGGCAAGGATTCGTACGCTACCGCTGTAATGGACGTAACCAAAGAAGACCAGATACTGGCCGCTATGGATACTGCCGCTTTAGCCTTTGGTGGTGTTGATATTATTGTAAACAATGCCGGTTTATCTATCTCTAAAACAATTGCAGACCATACAGAAAAAGATTGGGACCTGTTATATGATGTATTGGTGAAAGGCCAGTTCTTTGTTACCCAGGCAGCCGTTGCCGTAATGAAGAAACAAGCAGTTGGTGGCGATATCATCAACATTGTAAGCAAGAACGCTTTAGTTAGTGGGCCGAACAATGCGGGTTATGGTTCTGCCAAAGCAGCTCAATTACACCTGAGCCGCTTAAACGCAGCCGAATTAGGCGCCGATAAGATCCGTGTAAACGTAGTTAACCCCGACGCCGTAATCAGCGATAGCAATATCTGGGCTGGTGGCTGGGCAGAGGGCCGTGCCAAAGCTTACGGTATAACCGTTGCCGAGTTGCCTGCTTACTACGCAAAACGTACTTTACTTAACGAAATTATTTTACCAGATGACATTGCAAATGCCTGCTTCGCCTTCACTGGTGGCCTGTTGGGCAAATCAACCGGTAACGTGTTAAACGTTGACGGTGGTGTTGCGATGGGATTTGTTAGGTAGATTTGAGTATTGAGATATGAGATTTGAGACGTTGCTTTCAGATTTTATAGCTCACCATAATACAGATATTAGGTTTGGGTTTTCTCAAATCTAATATCTCACATCTAAAATCTGAAAATGTACAGACGAGCATTTAAAATGAAACTCTTCCCCGGTTATACCGAGGAATATAAAAAGCGCCACGATGAAATATGGCCCGAGCTGGTAGCGTTGTTAAAAGAGACAGGCATCAGCGATTATTCCATTTTTTTGGATGAGGAAACCCATGTTTTGTTTGGCGTATTAAAAGCGGAGGATCCGGCAAAGCTGGACGATTTGCCTAAACATGCCGTAATGCAAAAATGGTGGAAGTACATGGGAGACATTATGGAGAGCAATCCGGATCATTCACCGGTGAGCATTCCGTTACTGGATGTGTTTTATATGCCTTGAAAGAAGAGGCAAGAATCAGGAATAAGAGGCAAGAATCAAGATACAAGAAGCAAGGAAAAAACAAAACCAAGATAAAAAAACAGAGGCGAAGAAATAAAGAAATAGAATTAAGTGGGGCTGTCTTGACTCTTGATTCTAACTTCTTGATTCTTTGTTAAAGAGTAAAACCAAGATTAAAAACCAGAAGTGAAGGATTAAAGAAATAGAATAAGTGGGTCTGTCTTGCCTCTTGATTCTGACTTCTTGATTCTTTCTTCAAAGAGAAAACAAAACCAAAATTGAAAAACCAGAAGTGAAGGATTAAAGAAATAGAATGAGTGGGTCTTGTCTCGACTCTTGATTCTAACTTTTTGATTCTCTCTTCAATATCTAAAAACAATGCAAGTAGAGAAGTATAAGCTTGACGGTTTTAACAACGATTTGTTAGCCGATCACAAACGCAGGTTTGAATTTGTTGCTGCTGATGTAGCCAACGTGGATGATGTATTGCAAAAACTGGAGGCATTTCAAATTGCTATCCCCAGTTGGGCATTAGGTACCGGTGGTACGCGTTTTGGTCGTTTTTCGGGCGGTGGCGAGCCACGCAGCTTAGAAGAAAAAATTGAGGACGTGGGTGTATTGCACGCATTAAACAAATCAAGCGGCGCTATTTCCTTGCATATTCCATGGGATATCCCACAAAATCACCAGGCCATCAAAACCCTTGCGGCTCAGCATGGCTTACGTTTTGATGCCATGAACTCCAATACCTTCCAGGATCAGGCCGGCGCTCCCGAAAGCTATAAATTCGGTTCGTTACAACACATCGATAAGGCCGTTCGTGATCAGGCTATCGCCCACAACATCGAAGTAATTAAACAAGGTATCGAGTTAGGTTCAAAATCGCTAACCGTTTGGTTGGCTGATGGTTCAAGTTTCCCCGGCCAGTTAAACTTCCGCGGCGCTTTTGAGCGTACTTTAGATAGCTTAAAACAAATTTACGCTGCCTTGCCGGATGATTGGAAATTGTACCTGGAGTATAAATGCTACGAGCCTAATTTTTACTCAACTACCGTTGCAGATTGGGGCCAATCGTTATTATATGTGACCAAGTTAGGCCCTAAGGCTTATACTTTGGTTGATTTAGGCCACCATCTGCCAAATGCCAACATTGAGCAAATTGTTTCTTTATTGCTGATGGAAGGCCGTTTAGCAGGTTTCCACTTTAACGATTCTAAATACGGAGATGACGATTTAACTGTTGGTAGCATCAATCCTTACCAATTGTTCCTGATATTTAACGAACTGGTTGAAGGTATGGATGCCCGTGGCATGAACCACGCCACCGATTTAGGCTGGATGATCGATGCATCGCATAACCTGAAAGATCCTATTGAAGATCTGTTACAGTCTATCCAGGCCATCCAGATTGCTTACGCACAGGCTTTAATAGTTGATAAGGAAGCTTTGGTAGCCGCTCAAAAAGTGAACGATGTAGCGTTGGCGCAAGAAATTTTGCAAAAAGCTTACCGCACCGATGTACGTGCCCTGGTATCCGAAGCCAGCTTACGCGCAGGCGGCGCTATCGATCCGATAGGAGCTTACCGCAAGTTACAAGTGAGAGAGAACCTGATTAAAGAACGTGGCGCTAAAACAGTGGCTACAGGCTTATAATTTAAAACATGAAGAGCGTTCCGGTAATAGCCATATTTGATATTGGTAAAACCAATAAAAAGTTTTTTCTGATTGATGAGTATTACAAAATAGTACTGGAACGTACAGCTCATTTTAAGGAAACAGTAGATGACGACGGCGACCCTTGCGAGGATATAGACCTGCTGACTAACTGGGTTAAGCAATCGCTCCAGGATATATTTGCACTTAAAAAGTTTGATATCAAAGCGTTGAATTTTTCAACCTATGGTGCAAGCTTTGTGCATATTGATCAGGATGGAAAAGTTGCCGGCCCGTTATGTAATTATCTCAAAGCGTTTCCGGATGAGTTGAAAGACGAGTTTTACGCCAGATATGGCGGCGAAGCGGAAGTATCAAGTAAAACTGCATCCCCGGTGCTGGGTAACCTCAACTCGGGTATGCAGTTATACCGCATCAAGCACAGAAAGCCTGAGTTATACGCGCGGATCAAATATTCGCTGCATCTGCCGCAGTACCTTAACTTTTTGGTGAGCGGTGTTTTTTGTTCGGATATTACCAGCATAGGCTGCCATACGCAGCTTTGGGATTTTGTTAAAAATGATTACCACGATTGGGTATACCAGGAAGGTATCGATAGCATACTGGCTCCGTTGTTCCCTTCGGACAGCGCGATGACAACCGTAATTGAGGGGAACGAATATCATGTAGGCAGCGGCTTGCACGATAGCTCATCGGCTCTGATACCTTACCTCACCAGTTTTTCAGAACCGTTTATCTTAATTTCTACAGGCACCTGGTGTATCAGCTTAAATCCTTTTAACGATAACCCGCTTACGGTTGATGAGTTAAACAAAGATTGCCTGTGCTATATGGAGTATCATGGCAGGCCGGTAAAGGCTTCGCGTTTATTTGCCGGTAACGAGCACGAGAAGCAAACCAAACGGATAGCCGAACATTTTAATAAGCCGCTTGATCATTTCAAGAAGGTTAAGTACAATGCCGAGTATATTTTGAAAGATGATGGTGCTGCGGGTGCCTCTGGTCAGGCACTCATGCAGCAATCGCTATTTGGCGACCGCAACCTGTCGGCTTTTTCATCGTACGAAGAAGCTTACCATTGCCTGATACGGGATATCATGATACAGCAGCAGGCATCAACCACGCTGGTTATTCAGGATACCAATGTTAAACGCATTTTTGTGGATGGTGGCTTTGGTAAAAACGTAGTTTACATGAATTTGCTTGCCGCGGCGTTTCCACATCTGGAGGTTTTTGCGGCTTCGGTTGCACAGGCTACCGCTATTGGTGCAGCGCTATCCATCCATAAACATTGGAATACCAAACCTGTTCCGGGCGATATGATCGAGTTGAAGTACTATGCCATGTCGCACAAAATGGAGGTTGAGTAAGTTTTAATTTAATCAATTAAAAATGTTTAAAAACCCAATAAAAAGGGCTATATGTTTATCATTAGCCCTTTTTTTTTATCCCGTAACTTTTTTGCTGGCCCAAAATGGGCCGTCCACAAAATTGTGGCATAACCGGGAACGAAGCATCAATTATCGCCCCGAAGGCCGCGATATTGTACTGGTAAACGGCAAGCACCGGTTTAACCGGGCTTTGTACGGTACCAATACGGCTTTCCGCGTAGAGGCCGGCGATTTGCCCGAGTTTGCACTATACCTACCCGGCATGGGCGGTAATCTACGATTTGGATTAATTAGCGGCAATACCAGCAAATGGTTGATTGATGCCAGCCAGATAGAAGCCCGCTACAGGGCCGGATCGATGTTGTATACCATCCACGACGCTTTATTGGGGAAGGGTAGCCTGCATATCACCATATTGGCAGGCGCAACAACCGAAAGTATGATTGTAAAGGCCGAATTGAAGGGCGGCGATGTACCTGTAAAATTGTTTTGGGCATTTGGCGGGGCAACGGGTAAAAAGTTTTCACGGGATGGCGATTTGGGTGCCGATCCCGAATCGTCGTTTTATTTAAAGCCCGAGTATTGCAAGGGAAATTTATACCAGGTTAACGGTACTTCGTTCTCGCTAAAATATACCGGCAAGGCCAGTAGCGAGGCCGACCGGTATGAAATAAAACAGCCTGGTAGCGATAAGCCAGTTGAAATAACAAGTCAAAAAAACCAGCTAACAGGTCTGTTTCCCGTCGGTGCCGAATTGCATATCGGCGATGCCGCACAGCAAAACTCTCCGCTTGAATTTTGGGCTTCAAGGCCTGCGGAGGCCCCGGCCATTAGCGGAACAATTAAACCGGTCAACCAGCAAGCATTATACTTTTTAATTCAGAGCCCGCAAGAGCAAGCTGTTACCGCTTATACCCAGCTCCCCGGTTTGTTTAACGCTGCCGAGGCCGCACGCCAAAAATTGGCGGATAGGGTACAGGTTAATACCCCCGACCCGTATATCAATACCCTCGGTGGGGTGCTTAGTGTGGCTGCCGATGCCATTTGGGAAACACCGTCCTACATGCATGGTGCCGTAGCCTGGCGTATGCGTTTAAATGCCTGGCGAGGCCCGTATGTAGCCGATGTATTGGGCTGGCACGATAGGGCTCGTTCGCATTTTAGCAGTTATGCGTTATCGCAGATCACCAGCCCAGAAACCGGGCCTGTTGTGGCCGATACCGCGTTGCACCTGGCCCGCCAGCAGGAAAGGCTGGGCAATGCCATGTTTAGCAGCGGGTACATCAGCCGTAATCCAGGGGGCAAAATACAGCCTCACCATTACGATATGAACCTGGTTTTTATTGATGAACTGCTCAATCACTTTAACTGGACCGGCGACCTGGATTACGTAAAACAAATGTGGCCGGTAATTAAACGCCATTTAGCCTGGGAAAAACGGAATTTTGATGCCGACGGCGACGGTTTGTATGATGCTTACTGCGCTATTTGGGCCAGCGATGCCCTGCAATACAGTGGCGGTGGGGTAACCCATTCATCAGCCTATAATTACCGGGCCAATAAAGCGGCTGCACAACTGGCTAAGCTGATAGGTGAGGATGCGGCCCCTTATCAAAAAGAGGCGGAACATATCCTAAACGCCATCAATAAAACCTTATGGATGCCGCAAACCGGCCAATACGCCGAGTACCAGGATTTGCTGGGCAATAAGCTATTGCACCCGGCGGCCGCCTTGTGGACGGTTTATCACGCGATAGATTCTCAGGTTCCGGATAATTTTCAGGCTTACCAGGCCCTGCGCTATGTAGATAATAACATTCCTCATATCCCGATCAGGGTAAAAGGAATACCCGATGGTTTCTACACCATGTCCACCACCAACTGGATGCCTTATGATTGGTCGCTCAATAACGTGGTGCTGGCTGAAGTACTCCATACTTCGCTGGCCTACTGGCAGGGCGGTAGGGCCGAAGAGGCTTTTAAGCTATGGAAAGGATCACTGCTGAACAGTATGTTTTTAGAAAGCAGCCCCGGCAATTTCGACCAGTTATCCTTTTATGATTCGACACGCGGAGAATTGTACCGCGATTTTGGCGACCCTATCGGGATGGCAGGCAGATCGTTGATAGAAGGCTTATTCGGTATCCATCCTGATGCCTTAAACGGTAAACTGCTTATCAAACCCGGTTTCCCGATGGAGTGGGATCATGCATCGTTGCATACGCCAGATATTCAATTTGATTTTAAAGAATCAAAAATTAAACCGCGTAATTCAAAAAAGGACGACTATATCTTTACGGACAGTTACACTATCATTCAAAGTTTTCCTACGAGGATGAATTTAGTTATTGAGATTAAAGCGAAAACTCTTCGTGTCAAATCAATAATTGTTAATGGTCGACAGGTTAACTGGGAGAATATTGATGATGCTATCACATTGCCAATGTTGAGAATAAGTCTAGGTAAATATGCAAGGTATAATATTCAAGTAAACTGGGCTACAGATGAATCACAACCATCACTGGAAATGAACCCGATTATCAGGAATGTCGATGGTCCCATCTCTGTAGGGTATAAGGATCTGCGTATCGACAAGATGATTTCCGGAAAAGACAATAGGTTAATTTATGACCCTCAAAAAGCATTTAAAATGTTAAATGGTGATACTGCTGTTATTTACGCTGATCACACAGTGTTTTATCCTATTGCATATGGAAAGTTTAAATGGTGGGTAGCTGCTGATATTGAAATTGCGCCAGATGTTCAAATTATTGCTAATGATCAGCTAAATAATAATAGCCTGACATTCAAATTGAAGATTAATCTGGATGATTTCAAAGGGAAGGTTGTCGTAAATCCTGGAATCAACCAGTTTGTTTCAGACATAGTAATTGGAAAAAAAAATATATCCGAGTCTATAACTGTCCCAATAAATAATTTAATTACTGGTAGCAATGTTATTCGAATCGAATATAATAACAAATTTCTTCAGCAAACCATCACCAACTGGAATATCAAAAAGGAGAGTGCCGCCCAACAGGAAACCATCAACCTGACACCATACTTTAATGATCAGGTAACCAATATTTTCAAAAATAAATACCTGTCGCCACGCCCTAAATCGGTAACCTTACAATTGCCATGGCAGGGGATAGGCAACTGGTGCTATCCGTTGGTGGAAGCTAATATTGACGATTCGGGCTTAAGGCGCGCCGTCGGCGATAAAAACGAGTTTGATACACCACAGCATATCCGCTTTGCCACGCCCGGAAAAGCAGGCGAGAAAAACATCCTCTTCACCTCGCAATGGGATAATTATCCAAAGCAGGCCGAAGTCCCTTTAACGGGCCGGGCATCTCACGCTTATTTCCTGATGGCGGGTTCAACCAACCCGATGCAAAGCCGCATCACCAATGGCGAGGTCATTATTGAATATACTGATCATACTACCGAGGTATTAGAACTGAAAAATCCGCAAACCTGGTGGCCCATTGAGCAGGACTATGAGGATGATGGCTATGCCTTTCAACTCAACGCGGCCAGGCCCATCAGGGTGTATTTAAAAAGCGGTTTAGCGGCTACTGCGTTTAATGATTTTAAAAGCATCAAAGGATTCTCTAACCGGGGGATCGATGGGGGAGCAGGTACCATACTGGATCTTCCCTTAAATCCCGCCAAGGAATTAAAGGCTTTACAGTTAAAAACGTTAGCTAACGATGTTATGATCGGCTTAATGGCTGTTACCCTGGTACGAAATTAATATAAAGTATACTAAATTGGTAGTTTATTTTTAGATTTGAGTAATACATTAAAACCGATGAAAATATATAAAGCGGCATTTACCTTAGCGCTATCTGTAAGCCTGTTTACAGCTGTAGCCCAAACCAAAACGGCAGCTAAAAAGCCTAACATCATCATCATACTGGCTGATGATATGGGCTACTCTGATATAGGTTGCTACGGATCAGAAATCCAGACGCCTAACCTTGACGCTATGGCTCAGGGTGGTTTACGCATGACACAGTTTTACAACGCCTCGCGCTGTTGCCCAACCCGAGCATCGCTGCTTACGGGCTTATACCAGCACCAGGCCGGGGTAGGCGATATGATGAACACCCGTAACGAACCGGCTTATCAGGGTTATCTAAACCAAAACTGCGTTACCATAGCCGAGGCGCTTAAAGCAGGCGGCTATAATACGCTGATGGCCGGTAAATGGCATGTTGGCCAGTCGCCGGAACATTGGCCCGTAAAGCGGGGCTTTGATCATTATTTTGGTTTGATAGATGGCGCCAGCAGTTATTTTACGCCAACCATGCCTTACCGGCCCAAGCAAAAATTAACCATAGCGCTTGATGATAAGGAGTTTACACCAGGCCCTAACTGGTACTCTACCAACGAGTATGCCAGTTACGCCATTCAGTTTATTGAGCAAAACAAGCAAACCCATAAGCCCTTCTTTTTATACATGGCCTTTACCAGCCCGCACTGGCCTATCCAGGCCTTGCCCGAAGATATTGCCAAATACAAAGGCAAGTATATGCAGGGTTGGGATAAGTTGCGCGAAGCGCGTTTGGCCCGCCAAAAACAATTAGGCATTTTAGCCCAGGATACTAAACTATCACCGCGCGATAGCCTGGTGCCCGAGTGGGACAGCCTTACGCCCGAAGAAAAAGACCGCTTTGATACCAAAATGGCAGTTTACGCGGCAATGGTTGATAGGATGGATCAAAACATTGGCCGTATTAAACAAAAGCTGAAAGAACTGGGTGAGGATAAAAATACGGTGATCATGTTTTTGTCGGACAACGGGGCAAGTAACGAGAGCATCAAGGGGCCGGGCTTTACTCCGGCTGTGTTAGAAGCCAGTAAGAAACCCGCAAGCGATCCAACCTCGTTCACTTCGTACGAAAGCCTTGGCGCCAACATCAGTGATACACCCTTCCGTTTATTTAAACATTGGGAATATGAGGGAGGTACCGCAACACCTTTTATAGCCTATTTTCCGGGAGTGATTAAACCCGGCGGTATCAGCAGTCAGCCTGGCCACATTGTTGACCTGATGGCAACCTGTCTTGATTTTGCAGGTATAAGCTATCCTAAAATCTATCATGGCAATACCATCATCCCCACCGAAGGCATCAGCTTAAAACCCCTGTTCACCGGCCACACCTGGAAGGGCCACAACGGCTTATTTTTTGAGCACGAAGGTAACCGCGCCGTAAGGCAGGGCGACTGGAAACTGGTATCGCAAAAGCCGGCCAACAAATGGGAATTATACAATATTAAAACAGACCGCTCCGAACTAAACGACCTGAGCGCCAAATACCCCGAAAAAGTAGCCGAACTGACCGCCCTGTACAACCAATGGGCAAACCGCGCCGGAGTGATCCCCTTTGAAAAACTCGGCAGGCCGATAGGCGTAGGGGAGTGAAGTTTTTAGAAGCAGGAAGCAAGAAGCAAGAAGTTAGAAGCAAGAGGATAGAGGCAGGAAGCAAGAAGTTAGAAGCGGGAAGCGAGGAGTTGGGTTTCATACCTTCGCATCCGCTTTTTTGCTTTGTGAGGCATCTCCTCCGGGTCAGGCTCAGTGCAAGGCATTAGCCACAAGTGCAGGTCTGATTTTCCTCTTCCAAATTTTCTTGCTTCTAACTTCTTGCTTCCTGCCTCTCGCTTCCCCCTAAGTAATAATCAAGTTACACACACCAATAACAGGATGGGGCAGGATGATTATAATCCAGGCTTGATCTACTTTTAAATATTCTTGATGCAGGCAATTGCATCATGCCGATATAAACCAAAGAGTCAGAAAAATATTTTTCAATTTTTGATAAAGAAGTTGAAATGTTTCTACTTTTAAATTATTATGAGAAAAATAACCCGGATCTTTTTTGTTTGCGTTGTATTGAGCAACGCGTTATTTGGGCAGGATATTAAAAATATCACTGTTTTGGTTGATAAGCCAACTGCAAAAGTATCCCCGAATATGTGGGGCATCTTTTTTGAGGATATTAATTTCGCGGCTGATGGCGGCCTTTATGCCGAACTGGTTAAAAACCGGTCGTTTGAGTTTTTAAGCCCCCTGATGGGCTGGAAAGAAGTTAAACACGATGGTGGAAGCGGCAGTACGCTGATTATTAACCGTGGTGAAGCTAACAGTAACAACCCGCGCTTTGCCCGTATTACCGTTAAAAGTGCTTCGGGTAGCTATGGGCTGGAGAATGAAGGTTTCCGCGGTATGGGGATTGAAGGCGGCAAGCAATACAATTTCTCGGTATTTGCCCGCCAAAACAGCGGCGCTACTAAAATTAAAATACAGCTGCTTGGCACTGATAACAAAATATTAGGTGAAGCCGCCCTGCAAAATTTTACAGATCAATGGAACAAATATTCGGTATCGTTTAATTCCACCGCTACCGATGCTAAAGCGCATTTAGCCGTTTTATTTGAGGGCGAGGGAGTTTTGGATGTGGATATGATTTCGCTTTTTCCGAAAGATACCTGGAAAGGCAGGCCTAATGGTTTGCGTGCCGATTTGGCCCAGAAACTGGCCGATTTAAAACCCGGCTTCATCCGTTTTCCCGGTGGATGTATCGTTGAGGGGCGCGATTTGGCAAACCGCTACCAATGGAAAAAAACGGTAGGCAAGGTTGAAGATCGTGAATTGATCATCAATCGCTGGAACACCGAGTTCTCTCATCGCTCCGCGCCCGACTATTTTCAATCGTACGGGCTTGGGTTTTTTGAATATTTCCAGTTAGCCGAAGATATTGGTGCTGCGCCGCTGCCTATTTTAAATTGTGGCATGGCCTGCCAGTATAACACCGCCGAGGTTGCCCCGCTTGATCAGATCGATCCTTTTATACAGGACGCGCTTGACCTGGTTGAATTTGCCAATGGCCCGGTAACCAGCAAATGGGGTAAATTAAGGGCCGAGATGGGCCACCCGGCGCCCTTTAACCTTAAAATGATGGGAGTGGGTAATGAGCAGTGGGATGTGCAATACCTGGACCGCTATAAGTTGTTTGCCAAAGCCCTGAATGCAAAATATCCCGATATTAAGCTGATTACCAGCTCGGGCCCATCGCCATCAGGAGCGCAGTTTGATTATTTGCAAAAGGAACTGCGCGTGCAAAAGGCAAATTTTTTAGATGAGCACTATTACCAGTCGCCCGATTGGTTTATGCAAAACGCTTCGCGGTATGACGGTTACGACCGCAACAGCAGCAAAATATTTGCAGGCGAATATGCTGCACACATCAAAGAACCTAAAACCGCCAAAGATGCCGAAACCATGAACGCCTGGATAAGCGCCCTGGCCGAAGCCGCCTTTATGACCGGCTTGGAACGCAATGCCGATGTAGTGCAAATGGCATCGTACGCACCCTTGTTGGCCCACGTGGAAGCCTGGCAATGGCGTCCGGATTTAATTTGGTTTGATAACCTACGTTCTGTAGCAACACCTAATTACTATGTGCAAAAGTTATTTGCCAATAATAAAGGTACAGATGTAGTACCGGCATTAATGGACGGCAAGATATTGGCCGGCAAGGATAGCCTTTACTCGAGCGCGGTTATTGATAAAACCAACCGCCAGTTAATTGTAAAGATAGTCAATACGTCGTCTAAGCCAATGCCGGTAAAGCTTAGCCTGCAAAATGGCCCGGCTTATGGCAAAGCCACCTGGACGGAGCTTAGCTCGGCAAATGATCTGGATATCAATACGCTGAATGATCCTCAAAGGGTCTATCCGGCAGAAACCGCTCTGGCATCCGCCGATCTGGGTAAATCGCCTTTAAAGCTGAAACCTAAATCGGTCAATGTGATCAAGGTTTCTTATAAATAGTTAAATCAGGAACATATCCTGCTGTATATATATGAATAAACTTAAAAAGCTATCAACAAGTATTTGCGGTTTACTTGCCTTTGCCGGAACGGTATCGGCACAGCAAACAAATTTTAAATTTAAGTTGGGTACGGGCGGGGCGCCTGCCGGTTATACACTAATTTCTGCGGCTTCGGTTTTTAACGAAGATGCAGGTTATGGTATCGACTTTGGCTCAACCGCCCGGGCAGTAAGCCGCGATGCAAAAATGACTTTGAAAAGTAGCTTTTTAACTGCTGATAAGCCCTTCTTCTTTTCGGTAAATGTACCGGAGGGCAATTATAAGGTAACGGTAACCCTGGGCGATGTTAAAGAAAAGACCGAAACAACGGTTAAGGCGGAATCGCGAAGGTTAATGCTCGAAAAAGTGGCGACCGCCCCTGGCGAATTTGTGACTAAAACCTTTGTTGTTAACATACGGAAGCCTAATATCGGTACCGGTGGTAAAGTGAGTTTAAAACCCCGCGAGTTAGGAAAACTGGACTGGGACAATAAGCTAACCCTCGAATTTGCGGGTGCCCACCCTTGTGTTGAAGCGATTGAAATTACAAAGGCAGACGATCAGATCACTGTTTACCTGGCTGGTAACTCTACTGTGGTTGATCAGGATGACGAGCCCTGGGCATCGTGGGGGCAAATGATACCGCGCTTTTTTAAACCGGGTGTAGCCATTGCAGATCATGCCGAATCGGGTTTAACGCTGGGCAGCTTTATGGGCTCGCATCGCCTGGATAAGGTAATGAGTATGATTAAGCCGGGAGATTACCTGTTTGTTGAATTTGGCCATAACGACCAGAAAGAGAAAGGCGCCAACGATGGGCCCTATAAATCATATACCGAAAGATTAAAAGCTTATATCAACGAAGCTCGTGCAAAAAAGGCTATACCGGTTATTGTTACATCCACCAGCCGCCGTGCATTTAATGATAGCGGTAAGGTAGTAAATACTTTGGGCGAGTACCCGGCTGCCGCACGTAAGGTAGCACAGGAGTTGAATGTGCCTTTGATTGATATCAATGCCATGACAGCGGATTTTTACAACGCGCTTGGCGTGGAAAAATCAAAAAAAGCGTTTGTGCATTACCCTGCCAACACCTATCCGGGGCAGGATAAGCTACTGGAAGATAATACGCACTTTAATGTTTACGGCGCTTACGAGATTGCCAAATGTATTATTGAAGGAATCAGAAGGAATCATTTAGGATTAGGAAAATACCTGATTGATGCGCCGCGTTTTGATCCTTCGCACCCCGACCCGGTAGAATCGTTTTTCTTGCCTCCAAGTCCGCCGAGCCCGGTATTGCAGGGCACGTTGGTTAAACCAGACGGTAATTAAGGAGTAGAGGGAAGAAAAGCATCAAGCCGGAAAGCTAATTTGTTGGCCTGCTGATTTAATTGAGGTTTAATGAAAAAGTTATTTGCCATTTTATTGCTGCTTCCGTTGCTGTTTGAAATAGCCGTAGCACAGGTATTGCGTAAACCCATACCCGATAAACTGGTGGTATTATCTTTTGACGACGCAGTGCTGAGCCACGCCACCATAGTTGCGCCATTACTAAAGAAATATGGTTTTGGCGCAACCTTTTTTGTATGCGAATTTTTGAAACCTCCCTTTAGCGATAAAACGAGGTACATGAGCTGGGAGCAGATTAAACAACTCAGCCGGATGGGTTTTGAAATTGGCAATCATACTCAAAATCATAGTCACGTTAATAAATTGGATAAAGCTCATTTTATTGCCGAACTGGAATACATCGAAAACAAATGCAAAGAATACCATATCCCTAAACCGGTAAGTTTTGCCTATCCGGGATATGATACCAGTCCGAAAGCGATGGTTGTGCTTAAAGAAAAAGGATACCTGTTTGCCCGTGCCGGATGGGACAGGGCATATAACCCAACTACAGACCACCCTTACCTGATACCCGGCTTTACCACTTTGCAGAATAACTCAACCACTATTTATGATGCTTTAAAACAGGCTAAAGATGGTAAGGTGATTGTATTAACTATTCATGGCGTGCCCGATAGCGCCCATGTTTGGGTAAACACGCCTCCGGAGTTATTTGAGGGTTATCTGAAATATATGCATGATAACCACTACAAAGTAATTGCTATGCGCGATCTAAAGCGCTACATAGATGTAAACAAGGCCTTTGAACTGACACCAATTTTTAAACAATAGACTAATGAGAAACTTTCGGAAATTAACCATCGCCGGTTTATGTGCTGTGCAGTGGGGTATAGTTTTTAATGAAGCCCGGGCACAAACTGTGTTAGAAACTGGATCAAAAAAACCGATGCCCAGCGAGTGGACAGACAAGAGCACCGGCCATAAAGTGATCCGCCTGGTAAACCGTGCAGGTACAAATGCCAGTTTTTATTTTAATAACAATTGCTTTATACCCCAAATAGGCACCGAGGGCGACCTGATGGTATTTTACGGCAGTACTCCTATTGGTAACCAACTATTTTCCATCAACCTGAAAACAAAAAAAATAGAACAGTTAACAAACCATGCAGGCAAAATAGCGGGCGAGATGGTTTGCCCCAAAACGCGGTCGGCCTATTACCAAAGCGGCGATAGTGTTTTTGCCGTAAATGTGGATACCAAAAAGAACAATCTGGTATACGCATTCGAGCCATCTTTTAAAGGCCGTGCCGGTACAATTAATGCTGATGGTACTTACCTGGCTTGTGTGAAAGCAGTCGGTGATGAGGAGCGCGAAATCTATGCCAAATATCCTGAAAAGAAGGACTTTTTCCGGAGGATCTGGGAAGCGCATATAGAGCATGTTTTGTACACCGTTAACATTAAAACAAAAGAGATCAAAGAGATTCACCGCGAAAAGGAGTGGACTAACCATTTGTTGTTTTCGCCTACCGACCCTGATATTTTATCATACTGCCATGAGGGCCCCTGGGAAAAGAACGACCGGATCTGGAACATCAATATCAAAACCGGTAAAAACACATTGATGCACGTACGCACGATGGAGAACGAAATTGCCGGTCACGAATTTTTTGGCGTAAGTGGAAACCGGGAATGGTTTGATTTGCAAAAGCCAAAGGGCAAAACGTTTTACCTGGCTGCCTTTGATATGAAAACCGGTAAAGAAGACCGCATTTACCAGATGGACCGTAATGAGTGGTCGATCCATTTTAACGTATCGCGCGACGAAAAAACATTTGCCGGAGATGGAGGCGATCCTGGCCAGGTAGCTAAAGCTCCCAATGGCGAGTGGATCTATTTGTTTAAACCCGTGGGGGACAAATTTAAATCAGAAAAATTAGTGAATATGAGCCATCATAACTATCACCTTGAGCCGAATGTGCATTTTTAGCCGGATGAAAAATGGATCATTTTCCGGGCTAATTTTGAGGGCGCGGAGCAAATTTACGCTGTAGAGATAGCAAAAAAATAACTCAAGCTAATTAGAAATGTCGGCTTAATATACCTTATCGGATAAAGGATTTATGTTAAGTTAATGATTAGCATTATTTTAAGAAAATAAAGGGGCGTGGCAATTTTGGTGTGACCCCAAAAAGTTGGACAGTTTACAAAATTAAGTTTTTTGTACGAGAGCTCGGTATTCCACCGGGCTCTTTCCATTTAACCTGTTTTTTATTCTTTCATTGTTATAGTAATGAATGTATTCTTTTAACGAAGTTATAAATTCTTCCGCAGTTTCAAAGCTCTGTTTGTACAGTAATTCTGTCTTTAAGATCCCAAAGAAGCTTTCGGCCAAGGCATTATCCAAGCAGTTTCCCTTTCTGGACATGCTTTGAATAATTCCATGTTTTTCCAAAGCCTTTCTATATCCATAATGTTGATATTGCCACCCTTGGTCAGAGTGAAAAATAAGTCCCCTTATATCTTTCACTTTATCAAAAGCCTCATATAACATTTCATCTATCATCTGCATATTTGGAGATTTTGAAATACTATAAGAAATGACTTCCCCGTTGAACATGTCAATTATAGGAGATAAATAGATCTTCTCCCCTTTAATGTTCATCTGAGTGACATCCGTAGCCCATTTCTGATTAGGCAGATTTGCCTCAAAATCCCTTTCAAGTACATTAGGGGCAATTTTACCAACCTCACCTTTGTATGAGCGATAACTTACTTTCCTGATATTGCATTTTAGGCCTAATGTTCCCATCAATTTTTGGACAGTCTTGTGATTTATGCTATAACCCCGGTTCTTCATTTCGGCGGTGACCCGCCGATAACCATATCTGCCTTTATGCAAGTGGTATATACTTGCGATCTCTTCTTTTTCATGCTTGTATTTATCATCATTTAGGCGCTTGCGATGATAATAAAATACAGAACGAGCCATCTGTTTGCAATCCAATAGAATTGAAACATCATGTTCGGGCCTTAGTTCTTCGATGGCTTTTGCCCACTCATGCGTTCGCGGGCTTCTTTTTCCTTGACTAAGGCCGTGACTTTTTTTAATAGTGCGTTCTCCGCCCGCAAACGGCTATTTTCCGCCTGGAGCTTCTCTACTTCTGTTTCAGGTTCAAGCTTCTTTGATCTTCCCATGCATTTAGGTGGTCGTCCAGGATTCTTTTGCTGGTATAGTACTGCATATCCCTCAACCCGTACTGATCTTACCCAGCGCTCTAAAGCAGTCTTGCTTAATCTATATTCCAGAACAACCTGATTTAAAGGTACTTTTTTTTCTATGACAAGCCTTACAACTTCTTCTTTGAAATCAGGCGTGGGCTTGACGTTAGGTTGTTTGAGCAGCCCACTTTCGCCATAAAGATCATATTTCCGAACCCATTCCAATATCATGCCTTCACGGATATGGCGTTCGCGGGATATCCGTAGAATCGGCTTTCCCTTTCTTACTTGAGAAACTACATCAAGTTTCTCTTCAAATGTGTGCTTTGACATAAATAATAAACCCCAAAAGTTTTTGTCTAACTTTTGGGGTTCACTTCATTTTGGTTACGCCCTTTTTTTGTATTATTACTATTACAGGGCAGCACACTACAGGATGCAAAACTTTTTTTATTAATCTAAGTTTGCAATAACCAATTAACAAGCAATAAGCTTTAAACTATTATTAATTACTTTTATGGATAAAAATTTACTTATACTTCTATGCAGGAGTAGGAAGCTGTATCTGGTGTCGCTATTTACAGTGTTGTTTATCTCAAGTGCTTTTTCTCAAAACGGAAATATTACCGGTGTTGTTAAAGACGATGGAGGTGCCACTTTGCCCTCTGTATCGGTACTGATAAAAGGCACAACCATTGGAACCGTTACCGATTTAGATGGTAAATATAGCATCAAAGCCAACAAAGGAGCAGTTTTGGTATTCAAATTTCTGGGCTTTAATCCGCAAGAGATAACTGTAGGCGCCAGTCCAGTGATTAACGTCAGCATGGTATCAAGCCAAAAACAACTCAGCGAGGTTGTAGTTGTTGGATATGGTACTCAAAAGCGGGCAAATGTTACAGGCGCCACTGCTACATTAAGAAATGAAAATTTGGATGAGCGACCTATTACCCGCGTTGACCAGGCGCTTGTAGGCCAGTTAGCGGGTGTTACCGTAAAGCAAACTACAGGTGTCCCAGGCAAGGCTTTTAGCATTCAGGTGCGTGGCTCTGGCTCCATTACAGCGGGTAACGAGCCCCTTTATGTAATTGATGGGTTTCCGTTATCTAACAATTCAAGCAATACAGGTAATGGCAGTTTTGTTGGCGGCAACCCACTTGATAACATCAATCCGGCTGATATTGAAAATATACAAGTTTTGAAAGATGCCGCAGCGGCTGCTATCTATGGATCAAGGGCTTCCAACGGAGTTGTTTTGATCACTACCAAGCATGGTACCAAAGGTAAGCCTAAAATTACCTTTAATACATCTTTAGGTTATAACGAAGCAAGTAAAAAATTAAAAATGCTTAATGGTGATGAATGGATTGACCGGGCTACCGAGATGATTAATGCCGCTTATGTTACCAAATATGGTGCAGCCGGTGCTACAGCTAATGATAACGCAGCAACGCGTACCGCCATGAATGGGGGAGCCTTTAGTACCGCCTATCAACTTGATCCCCGTTGGACATTACCGGGGCATCCTGGATTAGAATATGTTGACTGGCAAAGCGCCATCGAGCGTAAGGGCTTTATGCAGACAAACGAACTTAACGTTAGTGGTGCGAGCGATGTAGCCAATTACTTTATATCCGGTAACTATACTAATCAAGACGGATTTGTGCGCGGCTTGGGCTATAAAATTTACTCCATGCGTGCAAATGTGGAAGTAAATGTGGCTAAAAATTTAAAGTTCGGCGCTAATATAGCACCAAGCTATTCTATTACCGAGGATCCTGGTGTTGAGGGTAAAGATAACATCTTTCATCAAGCCTTGAGCATGAGCCCGATACAGGAAGATTCAGTTGGCCTACTGGCTAATATTGGTAAAAATGCACAATATGCCTGGAGTAATACCACCAATAGCCCCTACGGTAAATTAATGTACAACGTGGGTGAAACCAAACGGTTTCGTACGCTGGCAACCATTTATGGCGATTATGAAATTATAAAGGGCTTAAATTTCAGAAGCTCACTTAACCTGGACAACACTGATAACAATACAAGCACATACGTGCCATACATAACTACTTTGCAGCTATCTAACCGCACTTTCAATGCTTCAACTAATACCAACCTTACGGCAAATACATCTGGAACATACGGTAGCTACAGAAGGCAAACCTTCGTAAATGAAAATACACTTACATATAACAAGGAGTTTAATAAAGTACATAGCTTAAATATATTGCTTGGACAATCGTACAACGTCGACAGGCTAGATCAAAGTTCGCTTTCTTCAGTTGGCGGCTATACAAGCGCGGTAATACAAACCTTAAACGCCGCTGCAAATGTTTCAGGTAATACAACCAGTCAGAAAAATGTGCTGGTATCGTATTTTAGCCGTGTACAATACAGCTATAAAGATAAATATTTGTTATCAGCCAGCTTACGGGATGATGGTTCATCCAAATTTGGCGAGAATGTTAAATACGGGATTTTTCCATCTGCATCGTTGGGCTGGAGAGTGATCGAAGAAAGCTTTATGAAAAAGCAATCCACTTTGAGCGACTTGAAATTTAGAGTGAGCTTTGGTGTAAATGGTAATAACAATATCGGAAATTATGCCAGCATAGCCACCATCGCTTCATCTCCCTATGTTTTAGGTACAACACAAGCTGCAGTTAATGGCCAGGCTCAAAATGTTTTAGCTAACCCAGATATACAATGGGAGAAATCGCAAACCTGGGACGGCGGTATAGACTTTGGTTTGTTTAATAACCGCTTAACCGGATCGATTGACTATTACAATAAATACAATACACAATTGTTGTTAAACGTGCCTACACTGGAAAGTACAGGTTTTTCGTATATCATTTCTAATGCGGGTGCAGTTCGCAACATCGGCGAGGAACTTGAATTAACATCACGTAACCTGATTGGTAAGTTCCAATGGAATACAACGGTTAATATAAGCCACAACACCAATAAGATTGTATCATTATATGGTAATCAGAGCCAGATCATTATTCCCTCGGCTTTAGACAATAATAATGGCCATACTATTTTACGTGTAGGCGAATCAATCAACAGTATTTATGTTGTTAGGCAAGTTGGTATATTAACTCAGGCCGATATTAACAATAAAGTTGCCCTATCAGGTTCAGAAACAGTTGGTGATCCTAAATATGAAGATTATAATCACGATGGCGTAATCGATGCAAATGACAGGCAAATAGTGGGGCATCCAAGTCCTAATTATACCTGGGGTATTACTAACTCATTTCGTTTTAAAGGATTTGATTTGAGCGTACTGGTTCAAGGCCAAAATGGGGGCTCTATTTATTCCTTATTAGGAAGGGCAATTACCCGTACAGGCCAAGGCTTTACAGACAACGCTCCCGAATTTTATGTGAATCGTTGGAAATCTGCCGATAATACAGGCGCGGGCCGGGTAAGTAAGGCTTACTCAACATTTGGTTTCCTTGGTAATACAGATTGGTTGTACTCTTCCGATTATATAAGGGTGAGGGACATTACTTTAGGCTATAATTTAAAAAATGTGATTAAGTTACCGGTTGTTCAGGGTGCGCGGATCTATGTTACCGCCGAGAACTTCTTTGGTCATGATAAATATTATGGCGGTTTAAATCCGGAAGCGCAAAATACTTCTGTTGGTTCAAATAGCGTGTATCCAGAGGCCGGGGATTACGGAGGTTTACCATTGGCTAAATCGTTGATATTCGGATTGAACTTTACATTTTAATCATCCTATTAATCAAAACAAATGAAAAAGATATTTTTTATTTCCGCCATAGCATTGTCATTTTTTATATCGTCGTGCAAAAAAGAATTGAATCAATTGCCGATTTCTCAGGCTACATTAGTGACATTTTACAAAACTCCGAGCGATTTTTACCAGGGAATGAACGCAGTTTACTCATCTTTACGTAACTATCCCGACCGACTAGATTACTTATCTGAAATACGCTCCGATAATATTTATGGTGTATCGGTAACCGTTCGCGATTGGGATCCTATCAATAATTTTGCAAGGGGAATCGCTCCAAATACCTATGTTGAGGAAGCTTGGAGTGCAGATTTTAACGGGATTTTCAAAGCGAATACGGTACTTGATCAAATAGCAACCAATGGAAGTGCTATTGGCTCAACCAGTATTGCAACAAGATATCAGGCAGAATCTAAGTTTTTAAGGGCTTTTTATTATTTTGACTTAGTTCGTTACTTTGGAAAAGTGCCGATTGTAGATCATCCGATATTGGCAACCGATGCCGTCAGCATACCACGCAGCCCTGTAGCTGACGTTTATAAGCTCATTATTTCAGATCTTCAATACGCCATAGCTAACTTGCCAGCCTCGTATACAGGCACAGATGTAGGCAGGGCAAGTAAATACGCCGCAGAAGGGTTGCTTGCACAGGTATACATGGCCAGGTCCGGTGCAACGTATGGTATTGAAGGCCCCGGTTTAGGATTAAACGAATGGAATTTAGCCATACCATTATTAAATGATATTATTAGCAGTGGTTTATTTTCATTAAATACTACGAGCTATGCCAATATCTTTTCATATGGCAATCAAAGCCCGGTGCCGACAGGGAATAGGGAGGCGGTATTTGATGTGATGTATCAAACAGGTCTGAGCGGAAGCTCTTCTATTTACGGTGCTGACTTTCCATGGCAGCTAACACCTAACGGATATTTCCTTTCTATTAAGGATAGCAAATCAAATGGGAGTTTGGAAATTATACCGGTATCTAATGATTTAGTGAACGATTATGCAACCGGCGATACCCGTAAAGCTGCCACTATCTATACAGCGGGTTACACGCAGGCTGGTAGCACAGAAAATCGTCCTTTCTTTAGAAAGTGGTTGGATTTTACCAAAATACCAACTACCAGCCGTTTCGATTGGGGAATTAATTACATTGCTATCCGCTACACCGATATCTTGCTGTTAAAAGCCGAATGCGTTTTACATGGAGCTACCGGTTCGCAAGCTACGGATGTAGATGCCGTTGTGAACGCCGTAAGGGCCAGAGCCGGTTTAACAACTCCATTGGTAGGTGTAACTTTTGACCAATTGTTAGACGAACGCAGAAAAGAATTTGCCAACGAAGGCTTACGCTGGTTTGATTTACAACGAAGCGGCAAATTGGTTGATATTATGAATGCCTGGAGGACTAAGGAAGATGCTCAAAATAAAATTAACCCTATTACAGCAAATTACGTAATCTACCCGGTACCACAATCGCAATTAGACGCGGCACCTGGTTTATATATTCAAAGCCCTGGATATTAGGCGATCAGTATATTATGGCATAAAAAAGCAGCCGCATCGTAAAGAACGGCTGCTTTTCTTATGGCGAACGCCCAACTTGAATATTGCAAACGCTTAAGGAACCAGATAAGCTTAGGAGCCAACCGGGCTTGATTACAAATTACCCCGCATAAATTGGGAAAGCTTTATCAATGGTTATCACATAACCCAAGCCACCTTTAATAGTGGTATGTACTACCCGCTTATGGCATTAATAATATCGTACTGTGTAATAATTTCAATAGCTCCCTTGTCATCCTCAACTAAAACGGCGCTGTTTTCTTTGTTGATCAGCGAAGAGATTTTATTGATGCCCGTATTTAAATCAACAAAAGGGAAGGGGGCAGTAGCGATGCTTTTTAAAGGTTGCGAGCGTAAGGAAGGATTATCCAATAGGGCATCTAAAATATCGCTTTCGGTAATTTTGCCTATTACCATTCCTTTTTGCGTTACGGGGATCTGCGATATATTGAGGGATTTGATGGTGTTGATGGCTTCGAGAATTGTTTTTTCGCAATCGATAGTTACGATCTCCTGTTTTTCTTTCTTGGCGATGATGCTACGGGCGGTTAGTTTCTCGTCGGCCAAAAAGCCGCGTTCGCGTAGCCAGTCTTCATTAAACATTTTGCCTACATAACGTGAACCATGATCGGGGAAGATGATGACTACCACATCGCCCTCTTTAAAAAGGTGTTTCATTTGCAGCGTACCTGCCACAGCCGATCCCGAAGAGTTACCTGCAAATATCCCTTCCTTTAAAGTTATTTCGCGCGTCATCAGCGCGGCATCTTTATCGGTTACTTTTTCAAAATGGTCTATCAGGCTAAAATCAACATTTTGTGGCAAAAAGTCTTCGCCAATACCTTCGGTGATGTAAGGATAAATTTCGTTTTTATCAAAAATGCCGGTTTCCTTATATTTTTTAAACACAGAGCCATAGGTATCAATCCCTAAGATCTGGATGGCCGGATTTTTCTCTTTCAAATATTTTGCCGTTCCGGATATCGTTCCTCCTGTGCCAACACCCGCCACCAGGTGTGTTATTTTACCCTCGGTTTGTTCCCAAATTTCGGGACCGGTTTGTTCGTAATGAGCCTGCGAATTAGAGAGATTATCGTATTGGTTAGGCTTCCATGAATTTGGCGTTTCGCGCACCAGGCGCGATGAAACCGAGTAGTAGGAGCGGGCGTCTTCCGGGTCAACATTGGTAGGGCAAACAATTACTTCCGCCCCGAAAGCACGCAATGCATCAACCTTTTCTTTTGATTGCTTATCCGTAGTAGTAAAAATACACTTATACCCTTTAATTATTGCAGCCATCGCCAGCCCCATGCCCGTATTGCCCGATGTACCCTCAATAATAGTTCCACCAGGCTTGAGTAAGCCGCTTTTTTCCGCGTCGGCAATCATTTTGAGTGCCATGCGATCCTTAATAGAGTTACCCGGATTGGTAGTTTCAATCTTGGCTAAAACCGTCGCCGGGATATCTTTAGTGATTTTGTTTAGTTTTACCAAAGGCGTATTGCCTACGGTTTCTAATATATTGTTATGCCACATGGTATTTAGTTGATAAAGTTGATGGTTTTAGTAGTATATATCCAAACTTACAAACAAAAGTAAGTTTATAGATGATATAATTGAAAAAAGATTGGTTGAAACTTAAAGGGCCAGGTTATGTGCCCAGCGCTTCAGGTTAATTTTATTTAGTATCAAACAATATTGTAAGGAGCGGATTTTTGATAAACGAGCTGACTGTCCGTTACCGATTCATATTAAAGAATAAATTCCGCCTCTTAGTGCTGATACCGAAGTGCGAAACCCCTACTGTAATAAAACTATAGAATTTCGCTGTCTAAGCCTGGTGCCAATTTAAATATGGAACAATTAGCAAAGGCAAATGGTGATAGGCGCGTTTGGTTTCGGTTGTGTCTGACAGAAAACGCTCCAGCACATTATGTTTCTGGTTAACAATGGTAAAAAACTTAATAGAAGCAGTTTTGGTAATTGTCTCGAGGTCTTTTTTGCGGTTGTTGCCCTTTACATTCCTTAAAAAAAGTTTATTGTATCCCAGGCGCGCGGCCACCGCATCTGATAGTAAGCTTTGTGCGTAGCCGTCTTCCATATCGGGAATACCGCTCGCAGAAACGTGTGTTACAAATATTTTGGAGTTAAAGGCTTTTAAAAATTTAATCACCTCGATATCACAATAGCGTAAATCAGTTAAATAGGCTGAGCTATCGAGCGAGCTAAAGCTCGTATTGTCGGGTATTACAAAAACCGGGCAATTTGCTTTGTTAACCATTTGCATCAGGTCGGACGTTTTGAGGTCAAGCAAATCCCTTATGCCTGTTACAATCATCGTAACCTGGTTATCTACCACTACTTTTTTAACCTTGTCGTCATTAAAGTCGGTTTTGGTAAGGCAATTAATTTGTGGCATGTGTTCTGCGCGATTGGAACGGTATTGCCGCTCATAACTCAGTTTATCAGTTAATGCTTCAACTGATAAAACAGGCTCCTGCTGCCATTGTGTATCATCGTTCCCGGCAAATACCAAAGTTTTGGCCATTGGTAGCTCAAATGTATTGCATAATAGTAAATTAGAGCCACTTTGTTGTGCAACTTTAAGCGCCAGCCGGGCTATCCGTTCTGCCCCGGCAGAAGGGTTGATGAGTACAAGAATGTTTTTCATTGATAGTATAGAGATTGTACAACCAGCCAGCCCACCTGATTGTTTGTCCATTTCTTTAGTTTTTGGGTCGTATTTTTGTTACAATAGCATTTCTCAAGTTGATTTGATATGAGGTAAATACCGATCGTATTTAAATTGAGCTTGTTACAACTCATAGGCATAGTATGTTAAACTTCAGTAAAAATTTTACCTTTGCAATCCGTTTTTATTTAAAACTGATATAATAAACTACATGGTTAAATTCAACCGTTTCACGCTGAATAACGGCCTCCGGGTAATTGTTCACGAAGACAAAACTACACCTATGGCAGTACTCAATGTATTGTATGACGTAGGTGCACGCGACGAAGATCCCGATCAAACTGGTTTTGCACACCTATTTGAGCATTTAATGTTTGGTGGATCGGTTAATATCCCCAGTTATGATGAGCCCCTGCAACGCGTAGGTGGCGAGAATAACGCCTTTACCAGTAACGATATTACCAACTATTATATCACCCTGCCTTCCGCTAACATCGAAACCGCATTTTGGCTGGAGAGCGACCGCATGCTAAGCCTTGCCTTTAGCGAGAAAAGTTTAGAAGTGCAGCGCAACGTGGTTATGGAGGAGTTTAAGCAGCGATACCTCAATCAGCCTTATGGCGACGTTTGGCTAAAATTGCGTCCGCTGGTTTATAAAAAACATCCCTACCGTTGGGCAACTATTGGTAAGGAATTATCACACATCGAAGATGCGAAGATTGAGGATGTAAAAGCATTCTTCAAAAAACATTACAATCCGCAAAATGCCATCATGGTAGTAGGAGGGGACGTAGATATCGAACAGGTAAAGCAGCTTGCCGAAAAATGGTTTGGCTCTATCCCCGCGGGCGAAAAATACAATCGCGATTTGCCCCAGGAGCCCGTTCAAAAAGATGAGCGCCGGGAAACAACCACAGCTAAAGTGCCGCTTGATGCCTTATATATCGCTTTCCAGATGAAGGGCCGCAAGGATAATTCATACTACGCTACAGACTTGATATCTGATATCCTTTCGCGCGGAAACTCATCCCGGTTGTATCGTAATTTGTTAAAGGATAAACAGCTATTTAGCGAAATACATGCCTACATGACTGGAAGCCTGGATACGGGTATGTTTGTGATTGACGGAAAACCTTTGCCCGGTGTAAGTATGGAAGCCGCGGAAGCGGCCATTTGGGAAGAGTTGGAAGCGCTTAAAAACAACTTGTTGCCGGTTGACGAGCTCACTAAGGTGAAGAACAAAGCAGAATCAACCATGGTATTTTCAGAAATGTCTTTATTAGACAAGGCCATGAACCTGGCTTATTTTGAGTTGCTCGGCGATGCCGAATTGTTAAACGGTGAAGCCGAACGTTATCTTGCCATTACTGCGGAACAGATACAGCAGCAAGCCCAAGCTCTATTTCAAAAAGACAATTCATCAACGCTTGTATATTTAGCCCAATAGCATGTTAGACAGAACTTTGACGCCTCAATTTAAGGCGATTGACCATATTAATTTAATTACACCGGGTTTTATTGAATTGGATAACGGTTGCAATCTATATTGGTTTAATTCGGGCGAGCAAAAGCTGGTACGTATTGAATGGATATTTAGCAACTTGCGCTTTAATCCCGAAAAACCATTGCTCAACGTAGCGGTGAATACCATGCTTACCGAAGGTACCGATACGTTATCGACAGCACAAATTGCCGACGCGGTTGATTATTACGGTGCATTTTTACAGGTTGACTACGGTTTTGACCATTCGCAGGTAAGTTTATATTGCTTAAACAAACACCTGCAACATACCCTGCCGGTTATTAAGGATATATTAACCAATTCAGTTTTTCCTGAAAAGGAACTAAATACTTTTATCCGTAACCAGCAGCAGAAATTACAGGTTAGCTTGCAGAAAAACGATTTTGTGGCCAGGCGCGGCTTTAACCGTTCCGTGTATGGTAATACGTCATACGGCATTAGTCCGGACGCTGCCGACTACGAAAACCTTCGCCGCGAAGACTTATTGGCTCATTTTAAACAAATGTACCAACCCAATAACTGCACCCTAATTGTGTCAGGCAAAGTTGACGATAACACGCTGAAGGCTATAACACATTCTTTTGATAAAGATTGGGCCAACACCGGCCAGGCGGCTGATACCACCCAGCCAGTTGCCGATCCGTCAGGCGAGTTGTTTAATTATATTGAAAAACCAGACGCGCTACAATCGGCCATCCGTATAGGCACCACTACCATTAACCGAAACCATCCTGATTTTCCGGCCTTGCAGGTATTAAATACTGTTTTAGGTGGGTACTTCGGTTCGCGCCTGATGGCCAATATCCGCGAGGATAAAGGTTATACCTATGGCATAGGTTCGGGCATTTCGTCCATGAAAAACAGCGGAGCCATATTTATAGCTACCGAGGTTGGCGCCGAGTTTACCAACGCCACCATGAACGAGATTGAAAAGGAGATTAACATCCTGAAAACAGAACTGATTAGTCCGGAAGAGCTTTCATTGGTGAAAAATTACATGCTGGGCTCGTTATTAGGTAGTTTGGAAAATGTTTTTTCGCATGCCGATAAATTTAAGAATGTTTATTTCTCTGGCCTGGATTTTGAATATTACGACCGGTATACCGATGTAGTGCGCAATATTACATCTGATGAAATATTAAAACTGGCCAATCAGTATCTTGATTTTGATCAGTTTTACAAAGTAATTGTAGGGAAGTATAATTCTTGAGTCCTGAGCCGTGAGTGTTGAGCCTTAACTCAAGACTCACGGCTAAAGCCTCAATACCAGTCTATCAAGGATTTAGCGTAGCAGGTTTTCTTTTTTCAGGCGGAAGGGCCTGGTACTTTTTGTAGCAATCGTTAAGATAGATCGTTAAATTGAAAGTGGGCGCTTTAAAGGTTTTAATGTCAGGCCGGTACATGGCTATAAAATCTTTTAACTCTTGTCCCCGTAAGGGTATAGTTTTGGCAACGTTTTTTTCGCTAAAGGCATCTTCTATTTCCTGGTCGGCAATTTCCTCGTCGCTTAATTGTTTGCTTCGCAGTGCCTTTTTATCTTTCCCATACCCAAAACGAATGGCTATTCCACCCTTATAGGCCCCGTTTGCGTCGCGTTGGTAGGTAACTGTATTGCCTTTTAAGTTGGCGTCTTTTAAACTCCCTGTTTTAATATCAGGTGCAGTTACGTTAACCTGTTTTAAGGTTTTGCCTTCGGGTGTCATGTATATTTCAAGACGGTTTTTGTTGATAATCACTAACGTATCGGCCTGGTAAGCATAACCCTTAAATGCCAACAGATCGCCAGCCTTAGCATTTATGTAAAATAATCCTGCGGTATCGGTTATCGTAAATTGTTTGGTATTTAAGTTGGTGACCCTGATAGACTGTAGATGTATATGCGTGCCATATTCGTAAACCCGGCCTTGTAACGTAGTTTGAGCTTTTGCTTCGCAGCAAACCATTATTAAGAATAAAAAACGCACTATAGATACGTACCGATACATTGATCTTTTATTGGTTTAAATAATAAACTTTATTATGGCCGAAATGTTGTTGGCACCTAAAATAAAATGGAAACCTTATATGCTCAATTGTGCCCCGGGCTAACAAAAAAAGAGAGACAGCTTTTGGCTATCCCTCTTTTTATAACTGACCTCATTATTTATCATAAAGAACGAGTGGTTTAAATTGATAAATTAACAATTAAGCAAATATAAAATCTATAGGGTTAGCAGACTAATATTTTAACGTGTTTTTAACACATCTTTTTTCCACATTGTCAAGATAATCAATATGTTAATAAGCTGGCTAAATATATTTGAATGGTTTGTTGCATCAATGTTTATATTTTATATGGCTATGTCCGCCCCTTGTAAAATTTAATGTTTAAATTTCATCGAAAGGCCATATCACAAGTTTAGCCGAAAGGCTAATATAAATTTGATGGTACTTGGCTTTTTACCACCACATTCTCACAATAATTTTCATCTTTGCGGTATTTAATTAAAGGCAATTATGTTATTTGAGCAGATAAAGAGTGATACCTTCTTCATTTTGGGCCCCTGTGTAATGGAAAATCAGGATCTTTTATTTACCGTTGCTGAGCGGGTTGCGGCTCTTGGGCAGAAATACAAAGTGCCTGTAGTTTTTAAATCGTCCTTTGATAAAGCCAATCGTACATCAATACATTCATACCGCGGGCCGGGTATAGAAAAAGGTATGGAGATGCTCAATCATGTAAAAGAGCGCTTCGGGCTATCTTTAACTACCGATATCCACGAGCCTTACCAGGCGGCCATCGCTGCCGAAGTGGTGGATATTTTACAGATACCTGCCTTTTTATGCCGGCAGACCGATTTGCTGGTAGCTGCTGCTAAAACCGGTAAAATAGTAAATGTAAAAAAGGCGCAGTTTTTATCCGGTCAGGATATGTTTTACCCTGCGCAAAAGGTAATTGAAGCGGGTAATAACCAAATTATACTAACGGAACGGGGTAACATGTATGGCTATAATAACCTGGCTGTTGATTTTAGAAATGTTTATGATATGAAGCAGTTTGGCCATCCCGTTTGTATGGATTGCACCCACTCTGTACAGCGGCCCGGTGGGGCAGGGGGTAAAACCGGTGGCGACCGCAATTTTGTGCCGATGATGGCGCTGGCCGCAAAAGCTTTTGGAGCAGATGGCTATTTTATCGAGACACACCCGGATCCGGATAATGCATTAAGCGACGGCCCTAACATGGTAAAATTACACCAACTGGAAGCTGTTATTGAACCATTGATTAGATAGGCACGGGGATGAAAGATATTGCCAGAAGGGTTTTTGATGTAGAGATCGAATCCTTGCAACAGGTAGCGGAAATGATTGATGACAGCTTCAGCAACGTAATAGAAGCGATATTGGCCAGTAGAGGTAAAACTGTGGTAACAGGCATAGGTAAATCTGGCCTAATTGGTAAAAAAATATCAGCAACCCTATCAAGTACAGGTACTTCGAGTTTTTTTTTACACCCCGGTGAGGCTTTTCATGGTGATCTGGGTATGGTTGGTGCCGACGATATCGTCATTCTAATATCTTACTCGGGCGAAACCGACGAAATACTTAAAATTATTCCTTACCTTAAATGGAACGGTAATGTTTTAATCGGGATAACTGGTCAACCCAATTCTACCATTGCTAAAAACTGCAACTATCATTTAAACATCGCCATAAAACACGAAGCTTGCCCCTTAAAACTGGCGCCAACATCGTCAACCACGGCTGCACTGGTAATGGGCGATGCTATAGCCGTAGCGCTGATGGAGGTTCGTGGCTTCCAGCCAGCCGATTTTGCACGTTTCCATCCAGGCGGTAGCCTTGGTCGTAAATTATTGATCAGGGTGAGTAGTTTGATGCGCACGGATAATCTACCCTACATCAGCTCAAAAGCAAGCTTTACCGAACTGGTATTGAAAATGTCGGAAGGTAGGCTTGGTATGGTAATTATAGGTGAACCGGATAAACTGGAGGGCGTGGTTACCGATGGCGACCTTAGGCGTGCTCTGGTAACCAATGCAGATACCACACAACTGCACATTCGGGATATGATGACCAGGAACCCGGTAGTTGTTGATTCGGAAGAGCACGTTAGCCAGGTTGAGCAACTGATGATGGAACGCAAAATAGCTACTGTGCTTGTAGGTTCGTCCGCAGAGCATCGGGTAGTTGGCGTCTATCAAATATATAGTGTTTAATCTGCAAACTAAATTTCAAAATCAGGGTTATTTTAAACAGCCATAAAAAATGCATCGGATGCGTTTTTGTTTGATGCCTCATACAGCATTGGAAATTTAGAAATACATATTAACAAATTGGATATATTTGCACAGTATTTTGAGGCGCTATCTATAAAAATGTTTAACAGGTCGGAAAAAATAAAAATTGCTATTGTGGGTTTGGGTTACGTGGGGCTGCCTCTGGCTGTTGAGTTTGCGAATCAATACGCGGTAACGGGTTTTGATCTCAAAAAACGACGTGTTAACGAAATTAACAACGGTATTGATAGTACGCTTGAGGTTGATAACGATAAGCTAAAGGCCGTTTTAACATTAGATAATGCTGTAAAAGGTTTAAAATGCTCTGCTGATGTTGACGATATAGCCGGTAGCAACGTCTATATCATTGTAGTACCTACTCCAACAGATAATCACAACCGGCCCGACCTGAGTCTGATTATTAAAGCTACAGAGGCAGTAGGAGGCTTGTTAAAAACAGGTGATGTGGTAATTTACGAATCCACCGTGTTTCCGGGCTGTACCGAAGAGATATGTGTGCCTATATTAGAAAAAACTTCGGGATTAAAATTTAACCATGGATTTTTTGCCGGATACTCACCCGAGCGTATTAATCCCGGCGACAAAGTTCACCAGTTAACCAATATTTTAAAAGTCACATCAGGCTCAACGCCCGAAGCGGCCGAATTTATTGATAATTTATACCGCACAATTATTACTGCCGGAACACACAAAGCACCAAGTATCAAAGTGGCCGAAGCTTGTAAGGTTATTGAAAACTCGCAGCGAGATATCAACATTGCGTTTGTAAACGAGCTTGCCAAAATATTTAACCTGATGGGAATTGATAGCCATGATGTTTTGGCTGCGGCAGGTACCAAATGGAACTTTTTAAACTTTAAACCCGGTTTAGTAGGTGGCCACTGCACCGGTGTTGATCCATATTACCTGGCGCAAAAAGCACAGGAGTTGGGTTATCATCCCGAAATTATTTTGGCAGGCCGTCGTCTAAATGATGGTATGGGTAAATATGTTGCCCTGGAGGTGATCAAACTCATGATCAGGAACGACATCGCCGTAAAAAATGCTCATATTTTAGTGCTGGGTTTTACTTTTAAAGAGAACTGTACCGATGTACGCAATACCCGCGTTATAGATATTATTAATGTGTTGACAGATTTTGAAGCCCGCTATGATGTGTACGATCCTTGGGCAAGCCCACAGGAAGTGGAATTGGAATATGGCATTAGTACCATTGACCGTTTTGAGCAGGTGGGCAGAAATTACGATGCCATTATTTTAGCGGTTTCGCACGATGAGTTTAAGAAATTGAATTTCAATGAATTAAAAAAGGAAGAAAAATCTGTTATTTATGATATCAAAGGTATTTTAGACGCTGGAGTTGCAAATGGGAGGTTGTAAATTTGGCAGCTTGAGTATATTTTTATTAATTGAACTTATTATAACAAAATAAAATTGAGAGCAATTCTCATAAAAAATAAACAATGAAATATTTTTTTCGGTTACTGTTACTAATTGTCATTCTGTTAAATGTTGGCAATGTGAGTGGGGTATTGGCCCAGGAGTCAAACGCGGCAAATTTAAAATCTGATAACTTGTCTGACAGCCAGGTGCGCGATATGATGAAAAGAGCGGAGGCTTCAGGGTTAAGTGATGATCAATTGCGAAGTGCTGCCATTGCAAGGGGCTTGTCAGAGGATGAGGCCAACAAATTGCAAACCCGTATCACCGCCATCAGAGCTGCCGACAGTGGCAACGGAAATTCAGCAACTATAGATACTGGCAAAAATACAGTGGGAGACCGTAAGGTTACCTACGGTTCGGATGGTCGACAAAATGGAGTTGCACCCAAACCAACAGCGGGGATACCCGTATTTGGATCGGAATTATTTAGCAATAGTAATTTAACGTTTGAGCCAAGCCTGCGTATTGCTACACCTCAAAATTATGTTTTAGGGCCAGACGACCAGGTTATTATTAATGTGTATGGCAACTCACAAGTTGATTGGAATTTGAAAATTTCTCCCGACGGCAATATCCAGATCCCCGGAATAGGCTTGGTTAACGTAGGTGGCAAAACTATTGAACAGGCTACTGGCATTATTAAGTCCAAGTTAGCCCAAAACAGGTATGCCGTGGGGCATGGTACCAGCGTTTCTGTAAGCTTAGGGAATATCCGCAGCATTAAGGTTATTATGGTTGGCCAGTTGGTTAAGCCGGCAAGTTATACCTTATCATCGTTATCAACTGTTTTTAACGCGCTTTACGCAGCAGGTGGCCCCAATGATAATGGGTCGTACAGGCAGATACAGGTGATTAGAAATAACAAGATGATCAAAACACTTGATACATACGATTTTTTATTAAAGGGTAGCCAAAAAGACAACATCTTTTTAAAGGACGGTGATATTATAAACGTACCCACTTACAAAGTAAGGGTAACCTTAAACGGACAGGTAAAAAAGGTGGCAAAATATGAAGTATTGCCCGGAGAGACTTTCCAGGATGTGGTGAACTTTAGTGGCGGCTTCAGCGACCAGGCTTATACAGCTACCGTTAAAGTGTTACAGTTAACCGATAAAGAACGCCGTGTTACCGATATTAACAATGCCGATTTTAATACTTATATACCCCGTAGAGGTGATATTTATATTATAGACGAGATTTTGGAACGGTATGAAAATCGCGTAACAATTAAGGGGGCTTTATTCAGGCCAGGTCAGTTTCAATTAGATAATGGATTAACCTTATCAAGATTAATTGAGAAAGCGGGCGGTTTAAAAGAAGATGCTTTTACCGGTCGTGGATATATTACGCGGTTAAAACCCGACAACACCACCGAGCTTATTCCGTTCGATGTAAAAGGAGTTTTAAACAAAACTAAAACAGATATTTTATTGCAACGGGAAGATATCGTTAATATATCTTCCATTTTTGATCTTCGTGATAACTATACTGTAACCATTAATGGTGAAGTAAGAAAAGGCGGCATATTTGCTTATGCCGATAGCATGTCTGTGGAGGATCTGGTTATACAAGCAGGTGGGTTCACAGAAAGTGCCAGCCCCAAGCGAATAGAGGTTGCCCGTAGAATAAATTACAGCGATCCAAACGAAAAAAACTCACCCATCGCCAGTGTATCTATTATCAATGTAGATGAAAATTTTAAACTTAACAGTAAGCCATTTGTGCTTCATCCCTTTGATGTTGTTTCAATTTATAGTTTGCCAGGATACCAAAAGCAAAAAACCGTTAAAGTAGAAGGTGAAGTATTATATCCGGGTAGCTATACCATCAGCTCAAAAAATGAAAAAATATCCGACTTGCTAAAAAGGGCGGGTGGCTTAACGGCATCAGCCGATGTTGAAGGCGGAACCTTGAAGCGGACAAACCAGTTAGGGATTGATGCTGAAAAAGGCAAAATTGATGCCAATGAATTACAGCAAGAAAAAGTTCAAAGATTACAGCATCTGCAAAAAACCTTCAGAGACTCTCTTACGGATGTAAACGAGCAGCTTCGTAACGATTTTGTCGGTATCGACCTGAAAAGAATATTGAATAACCCCGGCACAAAGATCGACTTGATACTTGAAGAAGGAGATGTAGTGCGTATTCCAAAAGAGCAGCAAATTGTTAAGATTGACGGCGAAGTATTATTCCCAAGCGCAGTGGTTTATAACAAAAGTAAAACTTTTGCCGACTATGTAGACAATGCTGGGGGCTTTTCACCCGGCGCGTTAAGACACAGGTCTTATGTGGTTTATCCTAACGGGACAGTAAAAGGAACGAAGAAATTTTTATTCTTTAACAGCTACCCGAACGTTAAAGCCGGTAGCGAAATCGTTGTTCCTAAGAAACCTGTCAGAAGAGGCTTGTCAACCGCTGAATCGATTGGTTTACTGGGTAGCTTGGCATCGCTGGGGGCTATTATTATAGCTGTACTTAACATTACTAAAAATTAATTTAATTTTTTTGTAAATGATTTTGAGCGGCGGCAATCCATTTAAAAACATCAATATCGCTGTTATTGGCGATATCATGATAGATCATTATATTTATGGTACCTGTGAGCGTATTTCTCCCGAGGCCCCCGTACAGGTTGTTGACGTAGCCAGCGAAGTACACATGCTGGGTGGCGCTGGCAACGTGTTGAAAAATCTGGAGGCCTTCGGATGTTCAAGCTCATTGATCAGCGTTTGCGGCAATGATGACGCTGGTAGGATATTGGAGCAGGAATTATCGCGTTTAAAGCCTGCTTTTTATCATTTGGTTAAAGATGATTCTCGCCAAACAACAATCAAAACGCGCGTTATGGCTAGCAAGCACCATCTGTTGAGGCTTGACAAAGAAAATAAACATGCTATTGATACGGATATTGCTGCAGATATCGTTAATTTTTTAAGAACCAAAATTCAGGATATTGATGCGCTCATCCTGTCGGACTATTGTAAAGGAGTTTTTACCGCAGACTTGGTAAAAGAAATAATAACCTTATGTAATCAACATAATGTTATTACGCTTGTTGATTCTAAAGACAGGGATTTATCTAAATACCTTGGGGCATCGTTAATCAAGCCTAATAAAAGAGAAGCCTCTTTAGCTTCAGGAATAAGTATTGTTGATGATAGTACGCTTGAGCAGGCCTGCAGGATAATTAGTGAAACCACGCAGTGTAAATCGGTAGTTGTAACCTTGTCGGAAAATGGCATAGGCATTTATCATGATAACCACCTGATCAAAATGCCTACTAAAGCCCTTGATGTATTTGATGTAACTGGTGCCGGTGACACGGTTATCGCGGCCCTGGCATTCGGGTTGGCAAATCGCCTCTCGTTGCAACAGTCCTGCGATTTTGCCAATCACGCAGCTGCCATTGTTGTTGGTAAAGCAGGTAGTGCAGTTGCAACTTTGGAGGAGATAAATAATTTAACCCCTTTTTTTAATTGATGGATAACAAGATACTGCATCAAATTGATGAGCACATTGCTGTTGCTAAACTAATAAGGCAGGATGGTTTTGTCGACACTATCGTGTTGGCTTGTAATTTAATTACAACTTGTATTAGGCAGGGTAATAAAGTGCTTCTATTTGGTAACGGTGGTAGCGCCAGCGATGCCCAGCATATAGCGGCTGAGTTTACAGGCCGATTTGTAAAAGAAAGGAAAGGCCTTCCAGCTATTGCTTTAACAACGGATACCTCGGCCCTAACTGCTATCAGCAATGATTATGGTTATAAAAAAGTTTTTGCCAGGCAGGTAGAAGCTTTGGCCCGCCCCGGTGATGTGTTGATCGGTTTATCAACAAGTGGTAACAGCGAAAACGTTATCGAAGGTTTGTTGGCTGGTAAACAACTGAATTGTAAATTACTCGGCCTCTCGGGTAACAATGGCGGCCAGATGAAAAATCTTTGTGATGTAAACCTTGTGGTTGATAGCCAGATAACGGCGCGTATCCAGGAAATGCACATTTTAATAGGCCATATCCTATGTTCTGCTATTGACGATTTGTTTTAAATTTTAATGCTTGTACGGGTATTTTGAGGCGGAGACAGAGATTAAGACCTTTACCCGGATTGTTGATAAAATTTAAACAGATAGGAGATAAGATTTAGAAATTTATAACTATTGTTATTTTCTTTACAAGAATGAAAAAAACAAATCAATATTATTCTTGCTGAATAGTAAATAAGTGCTAATTTAGTGTACTCTAACATCCGTTTAAATCTCTATGGTTCACAGGTACGCTACATTTTTCAAGGCAATAAACCTCACTGTTGATTATTTTGTACTTAATGTATCTATGGTTGCCGCTTATCTTATATTAGATGACTCGGTAATCGTATGGATAAATAATAAACAGTATCTCCCGGTTGTATTGGTATTTAATCTTATTTGGTTGTTATCGGCCAATATTACAGGATTATATGAGCATGTGTTAAATAAGGACTCTGTTAAAACCTTTAGGGTGGTTTTTCAAACTTATTTGCTGTTTGTAAGCCTGATATGTATCACCATCCTGATTGTTATCGGTACTAAAGCTTACTTTATTACGCGCGAATATCTTTTTTATTCAATCGTATTATTTGGTACCATGCTCGGGCTTTGGAAGCTCATCTTTTTGGCTATCAGAAAAAGCGATCGCGCGGTATTAAATGATTCGCGCAAGGTTATCATTGTAGGCGCCGGCCGCGCTGGTAACGAGTTACGCACCTATTTTAAAAATAATCCGTTTCGGGGATATGATCTGTTGGGCTTTTTTGACGATGAGGCCACAAGAGTAACCGAAAAAGGCCTCTACCTTGGCAGTACCGATTATTGTATGGAGTATGTATTGAATAACAAGGTTGACGAGATTTATTGTGCATTGCCTTATTCTGAACATCATACCATTGAGCGGTTGATGATAGATGCGGATAAAAATTTAATACGTTTTAAAATAGTCCCCGAATATCACGAGTACATTAAGAAGCCCACGTATCTGCAAAGCTTTGGCAATATACCTATTATTTCTATCCGTCCCGAGCCCCTGGAAAATATGCTCAATCGTGGAATGAAACGGATATTTGATATCTTATTCTCTCTGTTTATCATCATTTTTATTTTTAGCTGGCTATTTCCTATACTGGCCATTATCATCAAAATGGAATCGTCCGGGCCGATTTTTTTCGTTCAATTGCGATCTGGCCGCGATAACCATCCTTTTAACTGTTACAAGTTTAGAAGTATGCGTGTTAATGCCGATTCCGACAAAGTGCAGGCCACCCGTAAAGATTCGCGGATTACCAAGGTTGGTGCATTTTTACGCAAAACAAGCCTTGATGAGCTGCCGCAGTTTTTTAACGTGCTGATGGGTAATATGTCAACCGTTGGGCCCCGTCCGCATATGATCAGCCATACCGAGCAATATTCTCAATTGATCGACAGGTTTATGGTTCGTCATTTCCTAAAGCCAGGTATAACAGGTTGGGCACAGGTAAACGGTTTACGCGGTGAAACCAAAACCACCGAAGCCATGCTTGAGCGTGTAGAAGCGGATGTGTGGTACCTTGAAAATTGGTCGTTTATCCTTGATATCAAAATCATCTTCCTCACCTTCTGGAATTCGGTAAAGGGTGACGAGAACGCTTTTTAAATTTTTGCCCATAGATGTTAGCAATTCGGGATTTTGTTGACCAGCTTTCCCGGCCTGTAAGCGTTGTTTTTCCGCCCTTGCGCATCATTTCTATAGTTCCATCGCAAACGGAGCTATTGTTCGATCTGGGGCTTGATAGGGAGGTCTTAGCGGTGACAGGGTTCTGTAATCATCCGGCAGATTGGGTTAAAGCGAAAATTAAAGTAGGCGGAACCAAAAATTTAAACATAGAGCGAATCATTAGTTTAAAGCCCGACCTGATCATCGGTAATAAAGAAGAGAATGATCGCGGGGAGATAGAATTCCTGATGCAGCAATTCCCGGTGTGGATGAGTGATATTGTCAATCTACCTGATGCCATCTGCATGATTACGGCCATTGGCGAACTTGTAAACAAGCCGAATCAGGCTCAATTACTGGCCTGTAACATCCAAGCAGATTTTGCAAGCTTATATCTGCCCCAAAAACCTGTAAGAGTGGCCTACCTGATCTGGAAAGGGCCTTATATGGCTGCCTGTAGGGATACGTTTATTGATGATATGCTGCAACGCTGCGGTTTGTTGAACGTGTTTACCGCATCGCGATACCCTGAGGTAACAGTAGATGAATTATATAGGCGCAATCCCGATGTGATCATGTTATCATCAGAGCCCTATCCCTTTAAAGAAAAACATGCCGAAGTTTTACGGAAAGCGCTACCCGGAGCAAAAATAGTATTGGTTGATGGTGAAATGTTTTCGTGGTATGGCAGCAGATTGTTAAAGGCTGTGGCTTATTTTAATAATTTAATTAAAATATTAAAGTGTTGATGGTAAAAATGTTAGCTCGTTTTGTGGCGAATATTTAACTATTTTAACAGATTTGATTTTTATTTTCGGCTTTTTAAGTTACCTTTGCCGTCCTATAAAAAACCAAAAAAACGCGGAAGTGGCGTAATTGGTAGCCGCACCAGACTTAGGATCTGGCGCCGCGAGGCGTGGGGGTTCGAGTCCCTTCTTCCGCACATACCCCCTGTACGTAACAATACAGGGGGTTTTTACGTTAACGGACACAAAAGGGACACAATACTCATGCACAGATTTACGAAACCGAAAAATCTTGTTTTAATGACATTTAGACAGTATTATCAGAATCTCTTTTGAAGTCAGGACGACATGGGATTCGAATACCCTTTTATTCCCAATTTAAAGTAGTTGGTAATCATAATCGAATCATCTTTAGAAGTTTCTTAATGATAATTTCTGTAATAAGTTCCGCCATTAAATTTAATAGCTCAAGTTCTTCTGTAATAAATTCTGGTCGGTTTTCTTGTAAACTGTTTAATAGCTTTGTTTTAGGACTTTTGCCTATTCTTTAAATATGCTTGTTTTAAGCAAGCAACACTACTTTTGGTTTGAGCATATTAACACTAAACAATCCATTGACATTTAATATCTTTGATAAACGGTGAAATCCGATGATTATGAAGTTAGAAAGAATTGAGATAAAAAATTTCCGCGGCATTGAAGATGCTACTATTGAGTTAAATGATCAATTAAATCTTTTTGTCGGTATCAACGGTTCTGGTAAATCTACTATTCTTGATAGTATTGTAATCTCACTTTCTTGGTTGGTTGCGAGAATCCAGCGACAGAATGCTCCAGGAAAACCAATAACGCTACAAAGTATTAAAAACGATACGCCATTTTCGTCAATAACCGCGAAGCTTATAGAAGCAGGTAATAAGTTTAATTGGCGGATAGCACGAGTACAAAGTGGATCATTGCTGCATGAAAAGTCAGATTTGGGAGAGGTGTCATCACTTGCATCATTTTATATTCAAGAACATGATTTACAGCAATCGTATCCTGTTATTGCCTACTATCCGGTAAACCGTATTGTCGGTAATGCTACTGTGGATATTAGCGGCCGTGAAAGTATTGCTTCATTAGATGTTTATGAAAATGCGTTAGGAGGGCAAACAAATTATCATGCTTTCTTTGAATGGTTTCGTTTGCAGGATGATATTGCAAATGAACGAGCAAATTCGCGTTCGAAGTGGATGGTCAGTAACAGTTCTTGGATAAACAAAAGGATAGATAAATTATTAGGCTATCTTGATAAATTGATACCGCCGGAAAATGTAGACGAAGCTGAATATATGAAAAGAAGGCTCAAAGATCGCTTTCGAAGACTTGAACCCATGTATGAAGACGCAAGGTACTTCCTTCATGAACTAAGTGACCTTTTCCATTTTGCAATATACCGAAGCAAGAATGAAGAAGGCTTGGGTTCTGCGTTCCGTGAAATTGATTTTATGCTGCATACTATGTCCAAATTGTCTGATTCTGGTAAAGACGATTTGATCGAATTTAACGACTATCCTATCGGAATTATAGAGGAAGTGCTGCAACAATTATTCAAACTACATGAGGAGAACGAAATATCAAAATATCGAACACAAATAACTCATTTTATATGGGAGGCACTTTTGTTCTCCAGCCAATTAAGCCTATGGTGGCTAAGTGATAAAGCCAGAAATGAAATCGAAACATTGTTTGTAAAAAACAATCCTGCAAGACTACGTAGCGGTATCGTAAAAAATAATACAAGTGAATTCATGGAAAACCTCGAACGGATAATAAAAAACGATGTTGAGAGGGTGCAGAATGCCTATCGTAACCAAGGACGGGAACTGTTTTTTGTTACTCGTACCATTGAGAATTTTGTACCTGGTTACAGTAATCTACGAGTTCGTCGAGTTCCTCGACCGCATCTTTTGATTGATAAAGACAACGAATCCATTAGCCTTGATCAATTATCTGACGGCGAGAAAAATTTGATTGCGATGGTTGGCGATATAGCTCGTAGGCTTTCCATGGCCAATCCCTATAGCGAAAATCCCATGGCGGGTAAAGGTATCATTCTGATCGACGAAATTGACTTGCACTTGCATCCTGGCTGGCAACGGCTAATGATTCCAAAACTAACTGAACTTTTTCCCAACTGTCAATTTATAGTCACCACGCATTCGCCACAGGTCATAAGCCACACTAAAGCAGAGTCTATGTTTATTTTACGTGTGGAACATAATAAGGTAAAATTTTCAAAAGCTATCGAATCCTATGGACTGAATACTGACAGGATTTTGGAAGATATTTTAGGCGTGGATGCCCGACCGTTGCACGAAAAGAAAATGATTCAATCAGTCTACTTGAATATCCAGCAAGGTCATATTGATGAGGCGCAGTCAATTATAAAAGACTTACTTAAGCTGATTGGAGAAGATCCTGAATTGCTAAAGGCCCAAACGCTCATTAAACGGCGCGCGATAATAGGGAAATGAAACATATTATAAAATCGCCTGAACCTCAAGCGTTAACCGATTGGAAAGCACAAGACAAAAAGTATATTAAAGGATTACCGAATTTCGAGAGGATTAAAGGTCTCTATAGGAGACCCATTTTAAATAGTCTTCGTGTAGATCAGGGTAATATTTGCTGTTATTGCGAACGTACTTTGAAAGACGGAGACTGCCATATCGAACATCTTATGCCACAGGAGTACTATGAAGAATATTCATGTGAATATGATAATATGCTGGCATGTTGCCAGCTTAATTTGGCCCCAAAAGAACCCAGGCATTGCGGTGTTAGTAAAGGCAGTTGGTACGATGACCAACTTATGATTAGCCCCCTGCAAGCCGATTGTGAAACCAAATTTATGTACACAGCGGATGGACGTATTTATCCGTCAATTGATGATGACGAAGCTGCAGATCTAACTATTCTGCATTGCCAATTAAATATAGACCGATTGGCTGCCGAGCGAGGGAAAATTGTCGAAACTTTTATTGATCCAACACTTTCCGAAGACGACTTAATTCAGTATGTCAAAAATTATCTCGCAGGGAAGGAAGCAAATAACGGAAGTTATAACCCATTTTATACCACAATACAATATCTGTTCGGTGGCTTTATTATTTGAATTCAAATTTTGCAAGATGTTTGATTTATTCTTAGAATACTCGTAATTAAATATCAGTATTTTAATATCATGGTAACAGTATATTTAGCACAGGCAAGCTTCTCAAAGCATCAGTAAAATGGTAAACAAAATTGAGTACCTACTTTCCTGGCTTCTGTATTATCTTTGATTATCAATAAAATATCTTCAAGGTGTCTAACTTCTGCACAGGTTCCGCACAACATGGGATTCTATCAGAATTCAAAAAGGATTGCTCCAAAAAGAGCAATCCTTTTTTTGTTGTGTGCCAGGCATGAGTGTCAGCTATAGGGTGTAAGTCCCGAAGACACTTTACAGTGGGAAGTCTTAGCTAAAGGCAAGGAGATGGTAGGCGACTACGTCTCTGAAGGAAGCCGACGACAAAAGTTCGAGCCTACGAACAGAAACTGCATATGAGGCGGGATAGTATGGGTGATGCTGCACAAGAAGCAAAAGCCCGACACTGTACAGGATACTATAACGTAAATGCAGAGGCTTCATGAACTGAAAGCGTGCACACTTACCCTGGGAGGTCTGCGTAACGACGTGATCGTATAGCGCAGAAGTCAGCAAACGTCATATTAGTCTGGAAACGAGCTGCTACCCGAGGGTGGGTTAAGGCGGAGGCCTCACAAAAGGATGAATGACTGCATGTTGGAATAGGCCAAGACGCTGATGTTTCTGTGTCGTCACCGCTAACAACGGAACCCCATAAGCGAACTACCTGTAGGAGGATAGGCCGGAAGCCGAAAGTAAAATGCAGGAGGAGTTGAGGTGCGGCATGCGAAGAAGGCGATCGGAAGCCGGAAACAAATGTTTTTTTTAAAAGGAAGTATGCTGGAAGAAATAGAACAGATACTTCTGGAAAACTAAACATCAGTTATCTATATTCTGACAAACCGCCGTATACCAGACCGGTACGTACGGTGGTGTGAGAGGACGGTAAGGGAGAATTACTCCCTTACTTCCTACTCGATTTATTGGGTTTTGATAATCAGCTATTTGTTTGTTCGCTATTTTCTTGAAAATTGTGCTGATATTGAAGCGAAGAGTGCTGCGATGGATGCTGTTTTAAAGTCGATAAAATGTCCAACTGGCCACACCGTGATTCGCTTACAAGTATCAGGGATTTGCATACATCCTGTAAATTAAATAGAACGACCTTTGGGTTATGGAAATAAAACAAATTGCTTTGGGCAGCCAGGGTTTGGTTGTACCGGATATCGGATTAGGCTGTATGGGCATGACAGGTTTTGAAGAAGGGCACATGTATGGCCCGGCTGATGAGCAGGAAGCCATCGCTACTATTCACCGTTCTTTAGAATTAGGCGGGAATTTTTTGGATACTGCAGATTTGTATGGGCCGCTAAAAAACGAGCAGCTGATAGCCAGGGCTATAGCCGGTAAACGTAAGGATTTCATCATTGCTACAAAGTTTGGCTGGGAGATCAACGACGAAAATAAAGTGACCTGGGCAATCAATGGTAAGAAGGCTTATGTTAAAAAAGCTTTGGAACGTTCCCTGAAAAATCTGAATACAGATTATATCGATCTATACTATATGCACCGCTTGGATAAAAATACGCCTATAGAAGAAACGGTGGAAGCTATGGGCGAACTGGTAAGGGAAGGAAAAGTAGGTTATATTGGTTTGTCGGAGGTTTCGTCAGAAACGGTAAGGCGGGCACATGCTGTGCATCCGGTTACAGCGGTACAAAGCGAATATTCTTTGTTTGAACGTACCGTCGAAGAGCGCGGAGTGCTAAACACTTTAAAAGAGTTAGGTATAGGTTTTGTAGCTTATTCTCCACTGGGACGAGGTTTCTTATCGGGTCAGATCAAAACCCTGGATGATCTGCCGGAGAATGATTTTCGTCGGGCCATGCCGCGTTTTCAAGGAGGACACTTTGACAAGAACATCGAATTGGTGAAAGCCATTGAGGCTATGGCTGCTGAAAAACAAATCACATCTTCGCAATTAGCGCTGGCCTGGATTATGGCTAAAGGCATTGTACCAATCCCCGGGACTAAACGCAGGAAATACCTGGAGCAAAATATTGCGGCAACTAAAATTCAGCTGAGTGAGGCCGACCTGGCGCAGTTGGAAAGCATTGTGCCGCTGGGTACAGATACTGGTGCTCCGTATGATGAGTTCGGGATGGGTTTAAATGATTAAATTTGTTTATGAACGCCATTAATTCCATCTCTGAATTCCACCGACTGTTGTCTTTGCCTGAGCCTAAACATCCGCTGGTAAGCGTTATCAATTTGGCCGAAAGCGTTTTTTTGGATGAGGAGGTCTGGAAAGGATTTGTAAACCGGTTTTATTGCGTAGCGTTAAAGCGGGAAGCAAAAGGCAAGATCAGGTATGGGCAGCAGCATTATGACTATGATAAGGGCGTGCTTAGTTTTACCGCACCTAACCAGGTACAATACCTGGACTTACAGCAGATGGAGTGCGGTTCGGGTGAATTGCTCATCTTTCACCCGGACTTTTTGCGTCAGCATCCTTTAGCTAATACTATTCATAACTATGGCTTTTTTGATTATGCGGTGAATGAAGCCTTGCATTTATCAGCAGAAGAAGAGGAGGATCTGTTGGTGATTCTGCATAAGATCGATAAAGAATGCCAGCATATCGACAAGCATACCCAGGAGATTATTTTATCACAGATCGAGCTGCTTTTAAATTATTCTAAACGTTTCTACGAAAGGCAGTTCATTACGCGTAAAAATAACAACTCCGAATTGCTTGTCAAATTTGAAAAAATCGTTGACGAGTATTTTGCTGGCGAGGTATCCGGTTTGCTCACAGTACAATATATCGCAGATAAAATGAACTTGTCACCAAATTATCTGAGTGATTTGCTAAGGGTGCATACCGGACAAAGTACGCAGCAGCATATCCATGAAAAGCTGATCGGGAAAGCCAAAGAACGGCTTTCCACGACCAGTCTTTCGGTAAGCGAGATCGCTTATGCCTTGGGTTTTGAACATGCGCAGTCCTTCAGCACGCTATTTAAAAAGAAAACGAACTTGTCGCCGCTGGAATTTAGGCAGGCGTTTAACTAATAGGTACAAAAATGGGTATCAAATAGTATTATTGAAACATTTATGAGGCTTTTTGTACCCTGTCATAGTTTTAAAACTGCTGAATATTCTTTATTTTACTTTTACCCAGTCGGCACCTTTACCATTGGTATTGAGAGTTTTATAACATCATTTTTATCTTTATCAAATTCAAATTGCAGTTGGGCTTCTTTAATGTAAAATTTTTTATCATTCTTTGCTGTAATAACGTCGAATCTGTTTTCAAATCAAAGGTTAATTTCATTTTGTTTTCATGTGGTCTGTTAATTTTGTATTTGTTTCTATCCTTACTGTAAGAAGAAGACAGACAATGTGTTAAGATAAAGATCGATTTAAAATGAAAGCTATAGCCTTGGTATTGCTTATGTTGTTGGCATGCTATTGTAACGCCAGTCAGACCTCTAAACCTTCGGGAACTGATACTACCCGGCGGGCGTTTAGAAACAGTTTGCCAAAAAAATGTACTAAGGCTACCTATACTCAGCAGATACCTGCTGTTAGGCCGGTAACTGTTAACAGCCAGGCTAACTTAAATAGGCAAAAAACCACTGTTGCAAAGTATGCAAACAAACGAACCCGTACGCATGTAGCAGGCGTGGCCGAAAACCTGATCCCCAAATTTTAGGCGCTTTAATACGGCTGAAGTCGGCAAGTAATTCACCGTTTAGCTTTCACAAAAGTGAGTCAGTTTCCATAGTGTTTTTGAGTTATACCATATTGCACAACGTACAAACCATACCATTCGGGCATTATTTGCCAAATATGACCGTCATCATATATCTCACGCAGATTATTGCTCAGTTTTGAGGTAGTAAAAATATGGATAGTAATAAAATTGAGCTGATGTGTCCCGTTGGCTCGCTCGAGTCGTTATATGCGGCCATACAAGCGGGTGCGGATTCTGTTTACTTTGGCGTTGAGCAACTGAATATGAGGGCCCGCAACAACAGCGCCCTTAAAATTGATGATATTAATTCTATAGCCGGTATTTGCCGTAGCCATTCGGTTAAGTGCTACTTAACAGTTAACACGGTTTTGTATGATCATGATATGGCAACAATGAAGCGTATCATCAACGCAGCAGTTAAAAACGGTGTAAATGCCATTATCGCTGCAGATCCGGCTGTGTTACAATATGCTAAAAAGCAAAATATGCCTGTTCATATCTCCACACAGGCCAACGTATCCAATATTCAGAGTGTAGAGTTTTTTTCCGCTTACGCTGATGTAATCGTTTTGGCGCGTGAGTTGAGTTTAAAACAGGTAGGGGATATCAATCGGGAGATTGCCAGGAAAAAGATAACCGGGCCGTCGGGTAATTTAATTAAAATTGAAATATTCGGGCATGGTGCTTTGTGTATGGCCATATCCGGAAAGTGTTACCTCAGTCTTCACTCTGATTTTGCTTCGGCCAACCGCGGCGCTTGTATCCAAAATTGCAGGCATAGTTTTTTGGTGACTGATAAAGAAACTGGTAACGAGCTTGAAGTTGATAACGAGTACATTATGTCGGCTAAAGATTTATGTACCATCGATTTTTTAGATCAGCTTATTCATGCGGGAGCATCGGTATTGAAAATAGAAGGCCGTGGCCGCAGTCCAGAATATGTTTATACAGTAACCCAATGCTATCGAGAAGCCATCGATGCTTATTACAAAGGCCTGTATAACCCCACTCTGGCGGCTTTATTAAAAGACAAGCTCGGCAACGTTTTTAACCTCGGCTTTTGGGATGGCTATTATCTTGGGCGCAAAATGGGCGAGTGGACAAGCAGCCCGGGCTCAAAGGCCACCAAAAGGAAAATATACCTGGGTAAAGGTATCAACTACTTCAAAAAAGTAGGTATAGCCCAGTTTAAACTGGAGGCTTTTACGTTGGATGTAGGTAACGAAATATTAATTATCGGGCCAACCACGGGCGTTATTCAAACAACGGTTAAAACCTTAAATATCGACGACGTATCCAGGGATACGGTTTACAAAGGCGAAACATTTTGTATCCCGGTTGATAGCCAGATCCGCCCATCGGATAGTTTATATAAATTGGTGAACGCTTAATCACATGATCCGTATTATTCAGTACCGCAATAAGTGCATTGGTTGCAACGCTTGTGTGGAAGCATCTTTTTACCGTTGGCGAATTTCAAAACAAGACGGTAAAAGCACCCTGATTGGCGGTACGGAAAAAAAAGGCATTTATATGGTAACTGTGGGTGATGATGAGTATGATAGCAGCATGATTGCCGCTAAAAGTTGCCCTGTAAATATTATAAAAATTGAACGCTTGAGCTTCTCATTGCTTAGGTAATACTGCTCATGATCAAAAATAGGGCTGCGTACCGCTCATGGAGCATTTTAAATGGATAGCTTCCCGGTATATTTAGATAAATATCAATAATTATTGGCTCATAATTTTCATTTCAATAAAATCAGGTATTTTTTGGTGTTTGATTTTGTCAGTTTGGTAAATTTTGCTGTTTCGGCGCTATATGATCCCTATCATTTATTAAGGCTTTCCATTTGCCTACCATTGAGGCGAAATTAAACGTGCAATACTTTGCCGGTAAAGCATCAAAATCAGACTCAGAAAATTATAAAACACAATGGAAAAGTCGCTGATAAAAAAATTTATACTTCCCCAGGAGTTGCGAAATCTTCTCGAAAATAAAGAAGTAATACTTGCCGAGAGCCGCGAGGACCTGATTGACCTTTCGTTTGGCAGATCTGTAGATCATACCTACGAGGTATCATACGACACGCCAGGCTTTGGCAACATTGTTGAAGCCACTGTAGTGCGGTGTAAAAATGGAGTATCCGTAAATTATACCGATCCGTACCTGCGCCGTCGCGATCCGGATTGCATGGTTATTGGTGATGACAAGCCTACCGATAAGCCCACTTTTACAAACCGATACGGCACCAGTTTTGACGCCTTGCGCAAAGAGAGCTTTGAGTGGTTTGCCAACCAGGACGAATTGATTATCGTTCCTTTTATGTCTGGCGGCGAAGAAAATGGTTACCCCTCATTATTGGTAGCTCCGGCTAATGCTGGTTTTTTTGCCACCTGCCTGGCAGATCTGCAAGGCTTTATTCCGCGGAGTAAAATACCTTACGGTTTTAAACCTCGCGCCGTCATTTACGTGGCGCCACCTTTCAGGCATACTCATTTTGCCGGCAAACAGGTGGTGGTACACAATCGCCTCGAAAAAATGCACGAAATGTTTGCCTATAACCTGTACCCCGGCCCAAGCGCCAAAAAAGGTGTTTACGGTATTTTATTGAACATAGGTGAGGAGGAGGGCTGGACAACCCTGCATGCATCTGCCGTGAAGGTAACTACCCCTTACGAAAATGATTTTGTAATTATGCACGAGGGGGCCAGCGGGGGCGGTAAAAGCGAAATGACAACGGCATCGCACCGCGAACTCGATGGTCGGCTGCTTTTGGGTACCAATTTAAAAAGCGCTGAAAAATACTATATCGAGATCAAGGACGAATCGTCGCTGCAACCTATTACAGATGATATGGCCCTGGCGTTACCAGCTTTGCAAAACGGAAAAAAATTGGTAGTGATCGATGCCGAGTACGGCTGGTTTTTACGTATCAATCACATTACCCAGTACGGTACCGATCCGGATATCGAGCGCGCTACCATTCACCCTAAAGAGCCCCTGATGTTTTTGAGCATCAATGGCAAGCCCGAGGCTACTTGCTTAATATGGGAGCCATCCATGGATGCGCCCGGTAAGCCTTGCCCCAACCCGCGCGTTATTTTACCGCGCAGGCATGTTGAAAACACCATTGATGATCCGGCTGAAATTGATATCCGCAGCTTTGGTATCCGTACGCCGCCGTGTACAAGGGATAATCCAACCTATGGCATTATAGGTATATTTCACGTTTTGCCACCTGCTCTGGCTTGGTTATGGCGTCTGGTTGCACCTCGCGGCCATGCTAACCCAAGTATAATTAGCACAGGCAAAGGCATGATAAGCGAAGGCGTTGGCTCGTATTGGCCATTTGCAACCGGGCTCAAAGTTGTACAGGCCAATTTGTTGCTCGAGCAAATCTTAAATACACCGTTAACCCGCTATATATTGATACCCAACCAGCATATTGGCGCTTACGAGGTTGGCTTTAGCGGGCAGTGGATAGCGCGCGAATATTTATCCAGACGAGGTAACGTAAACTTTAAGAAGGAGCCTTTGGCACCGTCGCGTTGCCCGCTTTTAGGCTTCGCGCTCGAATCGCTAAAAATTGAAGGGCAAACGATACCTAAGCATTTTTTACAAGTTGATTTACAAAAGGATAATGGTGTGGAGGGGTATGATGCCGGGGCGCAAATTCTAACGGACTTTTTTAAGAAGGAGTTAGAAGAGTACCTGGTGCCCGATCTGCATCCGCTGGGCAGGCAGATTATTGAAATGTGTTTAAATGACGGAAGCCTGCAAGACTATGTTGACCTGATCCAGCCATTAGAGAGCGTAAAGGTTGAAACGGCCGTAAAAGAAAATGCCATGATATAAGAGTGCTATTAACAATGGCGCGTGTATATTCAACAGCGGTAGAGCGTAAGATGCGGATTTATTTTCGCGCTATTTGACTAATCGGTTACCCTGTTGATGGTGGCACCCGCTTAATAAAATGATTAAACAACATAACCATGAAAATAACAGTTATTTCCTATTCGTTAACTGGTAACAACCAAGCTTTGGCCAGCAGTTTAGCTACAGAACTTTCGGCAAAGCTCATCAAAATCACAGAGTTTAAAACCCGCACCACAACTACCATTATGCTGGATGTTTTATTTGACCGGACGCCGCAAGTAAGCCCCAAGGCCGACGCACTGGGCAAAAACGACCTGGTTGTTTTTGTAGGGCCGGTTTGGATGGGGCATGTGGCAACGCCGCTTCGCGCTTATCTCAATTACATTAAAGCTAAGCCAAGCCCGTATGCTTTTGTTTCAATAAGCGGAGGCTCTGATGGCGCTAATCCGAAACTTGCCGGCGAGTTGAAGAAGAGAACAGGCCAAACACCGGTGGCGCTTATTGATTTGCACGTAGCCGATTTATTGTCTGCCGGGCCTAAACGTGATCGTGATAGCATATCGGCCTACCGCTTAACCAATGGCGATGTAAAACAATTTACAGATACCATATTGGGTGACTTGTGGAAGGTAGTTGAAAAGCCTGCTGTTGTGAACGTATAATGTGAAGGCTTGTTTTAAGAACCGTTCGCTTTTAAAAGATACAGATCAAAGCCGCTTTTAACGAGGTTTCATCCTGTTGAAGGCGGCAAAGTATTTACTTGGCAATACCCTGGTCTACAGCTTCGGAATATCCAAGGTTGATCTTGGTTTTGCCATCCTTTAATTGTAGAAAAAAAGCTTTTTACAATTACTTACCATCAGGCGCAAAACAGCGAACTCCCTTGTTAAGCCATATCTGTGAAGTGCACTGGCCTCCTTAATTTGAGTTGTTGTGGTTGGGCGAGTGCCGTTCGGGTAATCCGAGTAAATGGCAAGCCTTAATTTATAAATATCAAATGTTAAAGCTGATGCAGATAGCTGTAAAGGCAGCAACCTTTGGTGTGGCCACAGGTCAATATTGTTTGAATACTTTCCTCAATTATTCCGAATTATGATTTATCTTTAGCACCTGCACCGGGCCTTGACATCTTTCAAAAATGTGAGCCTGAAACTTTAGTACAACATCACTGAATAATGGAAACATTTGCTTCTCTCGACAAAAAAATTGAACAATTAGGGTGGTCGAAAATGGACCGTTTTTTAGGCCAGAAAGAAATTAAACACCTTACCACCGTGTTGATGGCCGATGAAGAACTGATTCACATTGTGCAGGGCAACTTAAATAGTAAGCAAGGCGTGTTGTTTTTAAGCAACAAGCGGATTGGATTTTACGATAAAGGTTTCTTTTTTGGCGCTAAGCTCGAAAGCTTCCCTCTTAAACAGATTTCTTCGGTTAATTACGGCTCCGGAATGATATTCGCCGAAATTGCCATCTATAACACCGGCCGCTCTGGCGAGATTATCCGCAATGTAGCCAAAGATAAAGCAAAATCGTTTGTTGATAAGGTAACTGAAATACTTACCGCTCTTGAAATCGTACCGCAGGCAACTCCTCATGCAAATTTTAGCATTGGCGACGAACTAAAGAAGCTGGCCGAATTAAGAGACAGCGGTGTATTGACAGAAAGCGAATTTTTAGTTCAAAAACAAAGAATATTGGGATAATTGAGAAAGAGTTGTCATTTCGTTTTTTTAACCTACAGTTTGTAAATGGTGAAATGATAGCAGAGTGCCGCATGTAGAGGATATCACGTAGGCTTAACTGCGCTGCATGGTTCTGCATAATTTAGAGATTGCTTCGTCGTTCCTCCTTATAATATGGCTTTTATGTAAGTTATTGATTGTCAATACTAAACTTCTCTTCATCATGTCGTCACGACGGGAGGAGGGATCTTCTAAAAGCGGTAAGTATGCGTCATATTCGGTGCGCTGATTATCAATGTGCTATCTTTGCTCAGATAATCAGTATTCATAATTTAGATCATCGGCACGCTCAATCGCCGCGTGAAGAAGCCCCACCCAACCCTCCCCGGTAGGGAGGGCTTAAAAAGTCTCCCCTACCGGGGGAGATTTAGAGGGGGCTTTGGACTGCCCGATCCTTCCGCCCACAGGCCAACTCCCGGCCCGGCGTGCAGTCAGGCTTTTGCGCACTTTTCCTATCTGCGCAAAATAGCCTACAGGTTTCAAATGTCATCCCTGTTTTTTCCGGGGTGAGGCCCGGTAGGATACTCGATGACGATAGTTTTAATAATGGCAATCTGCGCAAATCACCATCTCCAAGCGTCATTGAGGGAGTAAGCAATCTCCACATAAATAAATTATTTCACTAAGTTGATGTTACTCTCTTGACCATCACTTGTTTTTTTTTGAAACAAAACCTTAATACTACCCATAGTAAGGTTAATGGAAAAAAATAATTGCGCAAGTAGTAAAATCAATACAACTGGTATGTATAGATTGGAAATGTTGAAGCCAGGGCGTTGACTTTCAGAGCCAGTAAACGCATAGTATCTCATCGGAACTTCCGGTACATCCGGCTTGTAAATACTAAAGAAGAAAAGGAAAACTAAACATAAAAGTGTACCCACTATATGAAACCAGGATAGCTTACGCGAAAGCATTAAATGATCTGATACCAGATAAAGCGACCACAGGAATAATAATACAACGGCAAAAATTCTGCATATCGACGGAGCAGCAATCACTAAATATGTATCGCGCAAATTGATCTCCAATGTCTCTTGATGTATTGGTAAAAAAGACATCAGGCCCGTCATCAAGCCTGCAATGCCCAATAAATTATATGGCCTGGCTTTTAAATTAAATATGGAATGATTTGTTGATCTAAACATCGTTATTTTTTTATAGCATTTTAATATCTACCAAAATTTCCACCAGGGTTTCTTCTCTGCATCGCCCGAAACTATCTGATCGCGATAAGCGCACCAATTGTTAAAACTGTTTTGATGCTGGTTGCTTTCGTCCAAAAATTGATTGCCAGAGGCATCAAAAGTTATCCAATTATTTTGGCTACACATTTTTACTATTTCCAGTGCAATATCTGTTCTTCCGCGTACGTGGAGCATAAAACTATTTCCAATATCCTCACTATCGCCCATATTAAACTCAATAGTCGCATTGTGCTTATTCAATCGACGCCAGGATGGATCGCTCCAATCGGAATCAGGGAATGACGCCTGGATGGCATCGATAACCGATTGCCTTGATTTGAAATTGGGCCATTCGCCTTCTTCAAGATCAACCGGTTTGTTCGAGTTGATAATTAAAATGTCCCAGCTCATGCTGATGATTTACCTTATTGGTTAATGCTATTAAAAAAGTTGGTCCTTCCGGACAAAACTGCAAGCAGGCTGCAACATTAAAGGTTATATAAACATAATAAACGCAATTGATAATAAAGAATAGTTAACTGAAAAATAGAGGCATACTGAGCTGTTAATCAGACTTTTTTCAGAAAAT